>CAYOEM010000013.1:0-74490 GCA_964402975.1 uncultured Polynucleobacter sp. | reverse complement strand
AGCAGCCCCCCAACAAAACCAACTTATTAGCTAGCCCAATATCCTGAATTTTAAAGGAAATCGTGATATAATCACATGGGTGCCTTTGTGTCCGATAAGTCTCCGTAGACCGGGAGGATATCTCATGGGTAAGCAGGACGAGTCTAAGCCAATCGAAAATAAGACGACAGCCAAAGTCATACCTCTGCGGCCCACTGCCAAAACAAAACTAGACACATCTACGGTAAAGCTTCTTCGCCTAGCTGACGAAATTGACGCACTGATTATTCGACACGTTGAGGCTGGAGATGTCGACCCGAAAGAATTGGCAGGACTTCTTAGTCACAGACTTGGGACTCTTATGAAGCACTTGGAAAATAAAGAAGCCCTGCTCGATGTCTGCGTTGACGTTTTGCGTCGCCAGGCTGCGGTCGACGAATAGGATCAAACAAAGTGAATCAGTGACCTGACGGGCTGATTTCCTTAAGCAACTCCCCAAAAGATTCGAACACAACATTTGGCTTTGGCGCCGCTGGGTCGTCTGAACTCATGTAAACATTTTTGTGAACATTAAGCGGCGGGCTAAATAGCGAGAGACTCTTTAGCAGAGATTCTTCAATTTGTGTGCCGTACTTCGCCCACGCACTACGAACCCCTAACCTGTTACCAAGACCAATGTCCTTTCGCAGATTGTCTCCAATCCAAAGCACACTGGCGCGATGCTCGGTTGGTTCGTCCAGATCATAGTCCATCAAAACAGTCTTTAAACCGCGAACACCCGGCTTCTCATATTCATCCGGTAAAATCCGAATGCGGCCTTTAAATCCAAAATTACTTTGCTGAAGATGTTTGAGTAAAATCTCGGGATCAACTTTTACGCGTCTTGTGACCTCGCAGGTGGGAACACGCGGATCGGCAAGACCATAAACCGCATCAAAATAATCAAGAAGCCCTAATTTATTTAGCTTCCACATGGCGACATATCTCGGGGCATCCGTTAGAGCTACGATAGGAACACCGGGACATGCCGCTTTCACTTTGGCTAGCGTAGCCTTAACATCCACGTATGGGCGAAGAACGGTCTGCGACGCATTCATAAACGCCTCGCGGCATGGGCCAACGGCCTCAGTCAGCATCCGATCAATGTCTGTGCCATAGAACTTGTTAACTGACGTCAGTTCCTGCGCCAAAAACGGGTACTCGATACTGCCGTGTCTTGAAAAAACCTCTTTAGCCTCTGCAGCCAGAACATCTCGCGACGATCCGATGATCTCTGCCAACGTGTCCAGTAACGCATTGAAAGAGGTCACGTAATAACGAACCCAGTCAAATACCGTATTGTCGATATCGGTGACGATCAGGCGGTAGGATTGAGGGTTTTGTTTTGAATGCATAAATCTCGGTTAAAAAAATAAGCCTTTTGGGCTTTGCATCGGTGCTCAGATGTCCTTGGAGTCGTCGCCTACTTCCACCGGTCGTGCACCCACCAATACTGCTCAGGACAGCGCCTTACTATATCTTCCACTATTGTATTGCAAGCCCTGGCACGATTCAAAATGTCAGTCTCGGCATCTTGGCTGGGGGGAAACGCCACCTCAGGCAGGATGTGTATCACATGCCTGGCAAATCCCACCCGCTCAGAGTAGGCCGGAATTAACGGTGCCGGGCAGCGGTCCCAAATGGCTCCAAGACTTGTGTTCGTCTTCGCCGGCTTACCAAATAGCGGCACTCGCGGTTCTCCCGGACGGGCTTGATCCATCATAAACCCAACAATTCGGTTTTCTTGCAGGGCGGCTCGAATTGCCAGAAACCCTTCTCCCTTTTTTTTGCGAACAATGGCGTCGATACCTTGTCTGGCCCGGTTCTCAGCAATAAATCGGTTGACCCCAGCACTAGCCCCTATTCTTTTGACCGGACTTGTCACTTTGGCAAATCGCTTACCCAAGGCCGTAGCCAGAACCTCAAAATTACCCGTGTGGGTACAAAGAATATAGACACCCTGCCCCCGCTTCAAGGCTGCCTCAAGTATCTCTGGCTGCATGATGGAAAATCGCTCGTCCATACTACGCCGCCACACCCAAAACAGCTCGAAAAGCGTTGTGACAAGGTGAACTGTGGATTTTCGCCCCAGGTATACTGCCTGCTGACGTGGTAACTCAGGAAAAGCGGTCGTGATATTTTTAAGAATTAATCGCCTGCGGAGTCGCAGGACATCAAACATAAAAATGCCTAATAACTTGGCAGTAAAAGACAGCACAGCATCTGGGAGCAGGCCAACTAAACGAGCTATCAGCGACATCAACGTATACAAATCACGTCCATCCGAATTCTTGAGTTCGACGAGGTGGCCTTGAAAATTCAGGCTATCTCGAAGCCCCAGCATGCCAGTGCTGGTCAATAAATGCCTCGGGCAAATGTAACTCTCTGGCATACTCCTCATCAAGCCCGATCAAACGAACACTCAAAAAATGTTTCACCCAGTCACTGCCGGAAACGATCAACTCCTTCCAAGGCCCATCTGCCACGACTCGACCATCGTGAATGATGACAACACGCTCAGCAAATCTAATGGCAATCTCCACGTTAGACGTGGCCACTACAAGTGCCTGATCAGCGGTCTTGCCGGCTAGATCACGAATCATGTTTAAAATAATTGTAGAGGTTACAGGATCAAGACCTGCGGTAGGCTCATCAAAAAAGGCCACAACAGGATCCGTCGCCAGCGCCCTAACGATGCCGACCCGCCGCTGCATCCCGCCCGATAGCTCAAATGGATATTGATTTTCCGTTCGACCGATCTTAACGGCTTGCAAGAGAGACTTGACGCGTTTATCCATCTCTTCGCGGGAGAAGTCTGTCATGTGCTCCATGGCAAAAAAAAGGTTATCCCGAACAGTCATAAAATCAAAAAGAGCGCCTTGCTGAAAGGCCATGCCGACCTTTCGCAGGATCTGCCTTTTCTCGGTGTCAGACGTCATGGTGCCAACGTCACGCCCCATGACCGTCACCGATCCAGAGTCCGCGGAAAGTAAGCCGAGAATGATTTTTAGAACGGTCGTCTTGCCGCAGCCGCCTGGCCCCAGCAGACTGATACGCTCGCCAGCTTCCACTGAAAACGTGATGTCTTTGAGGAGTTCCTCGTTTCCAAACGACTTCGTGACATTCTTAAGATGGATCAAAGGCCCTCCCGTAAACCTGCCACTGTGACGCGCACTCTGCACTATTGTATGGCAGGACGGGTGACTGAGCAATTTCTTGAGTGGAGTTTATAAACCGTATTTGTCATAGTAGGGGCTACCATGACTAAAAAAACAAATGTTGATTTTAAGAATACGGAAATCGCCTTCAAGCATCTCAACACAAGTGAGCTGTTAAAAGCTTGGACGCTTTTCAGAGCTATAAATATTAGGCCTCTCGTCTCGGTCGGCCCACCCATTATTTCATGGGCGCTAAAGGCGCGATTACCAGTAAAATGCCTCCTGCGAACGACGGTATTTAGGCATTTCTGCGGCGGAGAGACCCTAGAGGAGTGTGGTAAGACCATGGATCAACTCCACAAGGGCGGTGTGTACTCCATCTTGGACTACGGGGTCGAAGGGGAAAAAACCGAAGCAGGTTTCGATGCGGCCCGGGATGAGGTCCTTCGCGTCGTGGAAGCAACCAAAGCTAACCCTCTCGTGCCATTTTGTGTGTTCAAGTTAACGGCTTTGGCAAGGTTTGAACTGTTGGAGACCGTTTCAAAAGATGGAGCTGATGGTCTCGGCTCTGACCTAGCTGCTGAATGGGCCCGAGTGAAATCACGGGTCGAAGGCATTTGCGACGCTGCGGTTTCGGCAGGAAAACTGGTCATGATCGATGCTGAGGAAACTTGGATTCAAAAAGCCATTGATCAGTTGAGTTTATCCGTCATGCGTAAACACAATACCAAATCCGCCAAGATCTACACCACGATTCAAATGTACCGCAAAGACGGTTTGGCGAATGTGGAGGCACTTCTAAATCTTGGGCATAAAGAAAAGTGGCACCCTGGCATTAAGCTTGTCCGAGGTGCTTACATGGAAAAAGAGCGTGCGCGCGCCAAAGATAAATGCTACCCGAGCCCCATTCATGACTCAAAAGAGGCCACCGATAAAGCCTATGACTCCGCCCTTAAATTGATCCTCGCTAAAGAGTCGGGGGCTAGTCTTTGTGCAGGAACCCACAACTTTGAATCAACCGCCTTTGTTACAAGCCTCATGGAGACCCACCATATCCCGAAAAACTCGTCTTCAGTCTGGTTTGCCCAGCTTTTAGGCATGAGTGATGACCTAACGTTTAATGCAGCTAATGCGGGCTACAATGCTGCAAAGTATGTCCCCTACGGCCCTATCGCGGCCGTTCTCCCTTACTTATTTCGGCGGGCTGAGGAAAACACCAGCATTGCTGGGCAATCCAGCCGAGAGCTGTCTCTCATTGAGCGGGAACTTTTACGTCGAAAAAGCCTCTGAAAACCTTCAACGTTCAGCTATAATTTTGCTCGGCAGCATGCTCTGGCCTGCTGTCGAAATCGCGAGGGAGGCCGTGAATGAAATTGATACGATCATCAAGAAATTTTGCGACGATCTTGAAGATGACAATGATTGGCGCTCTATGTGCCAGCCTAGTGGCCTGTAGCGACGATGCAGAACGTCCCGAGACCATCACAAAACTGCGCGCTTTGGGCGTCGCTCAAACCCCCACGACTGCCAAACCAGGTGACCAGGTCACCTTAACGTTTTATCTTGCAGGACAACCCCAACTGAAAATAACGGCGCAACCGGCTCTGGATTCGATGGCCCGATACGGTCAGCCTGTGGCGGTGACGCCGGTAGATCCAGCACCCTCTGAGACGACAGTAGGTCCTCTGAGTCTTTACACATACCGCGTGTCTCTCACTGCGGCCAGTGATGCGGCGACTACTGCGGCCATTCAGACCAAAGGGCTTGCGAGACTTCGCTACAAAGTAAACTTCTCAACCGACGGTGGCGACGGTGAGTCTATCGTCGGTGACACACTTGTTTATCCGCCAGGATCTCCTCAGCTTGAGTGGCAGCCTCCCACAATATCCATCGATAAACCCATCCAAGAAGCCACCTCAGGATCCATGGCACTGGAAGGAACCGTGAATTCGAACGGCAAGGAAACTAACAGGGTGGGCTGGTTCGTATCGGCGGGAAAAATCAAAAATAGAAAATCTCGCTCCACTGAGTGGCAGGACGCGCCCCGTGGCACGCAAGCCGTATTCTTCACCGTTCGCGGTGCAAAGTCTGGCGCCTTCGCGATTAAAAGTCAGGCCGTCACGGTTAATTAATCCCTTGGATTAAAATAATATTCTTCTTCCACGTGGCGAGACGGACCCCTGTAAACATCTTTGGCCAAGAAGTCGCGCTCCACTTGAATGCGGTGAGCCATCACTCGCTTTCTCCAAACACGACGCTCGGAATCCCAGCGATATCCCGCAGACTTCAAAACGTCTTTACTCTCAAAAGGACTCCCGACCGCAAATACCTCAAACTCAGCGTCCCGGCTGTTTTTTAGCAGCTCTTGCAGATGTGGGGTCACCAGGCGAAAGGTGGTTGCGCAGTCAAATAGGGCCCTGTGTGCAAATGGGTTTACGAAACCATGATCAGCAGCCAGATACTGCAGCTTAGAGCTCGCAAACTTCTTCTCGCGCCAGTCTATATGCCGAACGCTACATGCCCACGGTTTACGAATGTCTCGTAGAGCCGGCACGACCGACAAAAAACCTCGATCAAATTCTGCATTGTGCGCAATAAGAACATCTGCACGATGCAAGTAACCTTTCACAATATCCCAATCTATTTTCTCACCAGAGAGAACATCGTCGGTTAGTCCGGTAATCTCAGAAATTTCGGCTGAAAGCGGCTCACCAGGATCTTGTAAGCCAGAATACATACCCCCAATGATGGGTTTCTTATCCGTCGACACGAGGACGTCGATAAGACCGACCTCTATGATACTGTCTTCGCTAGGGTTAAGACCGGTAGTTTCAAGATCGACAATAACAGCTCGCAACATCATTTAGCTCCGTTGGCCTAACCAAGGCTCGATGCCGTTGGTGGGAAATATTTACCCTTGTCTACATACCACTGGGCATCTCGTGTAAACTTAGAGAGACGTTTAAGTTCAATCCAATAAGCCCACCGGGCTCCCAAATGGTTGTCGGGTAGCGCCCAGAATAACCCGCCTCATTGGAATTTGGCCAGAACTTTTGTCAACCGCAGACCGATGAATTGCCTCTAAAAATTCAGTGACCGAGGACGATCATGACGACTAGCGCTAAGAACCTAAAAAACGATCAGATCTTCAGCCAACAAGACAAACAAGTACTAGGCTCTGTCGAGTCTTTGTTTGCATGGGCCATTCAGGATGAGTCCTTAAAAATTTATAAACCCACCCTCGACCAAGACGATCCTCATGCTCTCATTCTGACAAAAGACGGCTTTAGCCAGGTCATTCTTGGTCGGGAATCGTTTCAGGCATTTGACCGAATGAGTCGCCACGCTGAACGTTTTAAGCTTCCCAATGGTGCGATTATTTGTGCTGGTACCGAAGAAGAGCTCCAAAGCTTGCCACTGCCCTGCGTTCAAGCAGGAGCTTTGACAATTGGGCTACCCTCGACAACGGCAGGCGTTCGCGCCAGTATATCGAGCGTTCACTCATTTCAGTCAGCCCTTGCAAATTCCAATGCAGAGCGTGAAGTTCTGGAAGAGACCACAGAGAACGTTAAGTACGTCATGAGCATCTCTCGGGAGCTCAACGGAGAACGGGACATTCCAAAACTTTTGAGCTTGATTTTGTATAAGGCCAGAGAAATTTGTAAAGCCGATGCAGGATCTATTTATACGATCGACTATGCTCAAGGAAGTAACCGTCTCGAGGATGCGCAGCTGAGATTTCGCTTCACTCAAAACTCATCCATTAAGTCTGACTTTGCTGAATTTCGCATGCCCATCGACAACAAGTCCATCGTTGGTAATGCCGCCCTCCACAAAGCACCTATCAATATCCCTGACCTCTATGATCTGTCTGATGACGCTACAAAAAACCCATTCGGAGTTAAGCACAACCGAACCTTCGACCAGCGAAATGGCTACGAATCCCACTCCATGCTAACACTACCGATGTTTGACATCAGTCACCGCATCATCGGCGTCATTCAGCTCATCAATCGTAAGCGCAATTGGCAAGCCGACCTTAGTTCCCCCCAAGATTTTAAGGACCAAGTCCTCCCGTTTCATGACCGCGATCTTGAATACGCCGAAATCGTCGCCCAGCAAGCCGGCATTGCCCTAGAAAACGCCGAGATGCACAACGAAATCCAGCGTCTCTTTGACGGCTTCGTCAATGCCGCTGTCACTGCTATCGAGCAGCGAGATCCCACCACGTCTGGTCACTCTCACCGCGTCGCAAAACTAACGACCGGTTTGGCAAAATTTGTGGACCGTAGTCAAGATCAGCCATTTAAAGACATCACATTCTCCGAAGATCAGATGCGCGAGATCGAATACGCATCTCTTTTGCACGACTTCGGAAAACTAGGCGTTCGAGAAAACGTCCTGATTAAGGCCAAAAAACTCTACCCATGGCAAAATGAATCACTGAGTCAGCGATTTGAACTGATACGCGCCTGTCTTGAAATCGAATGCCTGCGGACAAAGATAAACTACATCAATAACCCCGTAGCCTTCCCAATGGATTTTTCGATAGAAAAAATCGAGGAACTCACCAACAAGAAAATCAATGATCTTAATGAAATCTTTAGTTTTATCCTGAAAGCGAATGAACCCACGGTCCTTGAGCAGGGTGGCTTTGAGAAACTTAACGAGATTGCAAAACTCAGCTTTTCAACGATCGACGGCCAAAGTCGTAACTACTTAAGCCCGGAAGAGCTGCGAGCACTCAGTGTGTCCCGAGGATCTCTGACCGCAGAGGAATTTGCAGAAATTCAAAGCCACGTGGAGCACACCTACGAATTCTTGAGAAAGATCCCCTGGGGCCACAGACTTTATAACGTCCCAGAAATCGCTGCCAAGCATCACGAAAAACTTGATGGTACTGGATACCCAAATCAAGCCTTGTCTGGCCAGATACCTATTCAATCACGCATGATGACAATCGCCGATATTTATGATGCCTTGACTGCTTCGGATAGGCCCTATAAAAAAGCCGTGTCTGCGGACAAAGCTCTAGACATCATCAAAATGGATGTGAAGGGCGGTAAAATTGATGAGAAACTTTTTGAGCTCTTTATAGAGTCCGGGATCTACAAAATAGTGCTTCCTAAATAGGACCTCTGGCAGATCATGGGTGGACCCTCAAAATCGCGCGGGCGATCCTCGCCAAAGAAAACTCCTCAGCATCCGCTTGGGATAGGTTTTGACCCCGATACGACAGATCTTCACCCATTTCTTGCTAAACAACTAAAATCCACACCTTTGGAATCCTTTCTTGTTCGCTGGTATCAAGCCGTCGTCGCTCGTATTGCTGAGCCTGGCGTATCGATCAAGCTCCAATCAGCTTTTTTTGAGCAATTTGGCCCGCCTGGTATGGTCGCCCTGAGGGACATATCAATTGATGCAAAGCGTCGTGGACTCTACGTCATATTAGACGCTAAACGAGGCGACATCTCCTCCACCATGAAAGCATACGGCCAAGCCGCGTTTGACTACTATCAAGCCGACGCGTTAACCATTCTGCCTTGGATGGGAACAGACTCCCTAGACGCTCTCATGCCGTGGCTACAAAATGGCAAAAGAGTCTACATTGTCTGGTTATCCAGTAACGCCAGCGGCCGTCAGCTACAAATGCATGCAAGCTCTGCTAGATCAACTCCCATAGCCCGCGTGGTTTATGATCAATTCACAGCACTCGCTAAAAAGCATAAAGTCATCGACCAAATCGGTTGGGTTCTTGGAGCCACTGACCTACCATCCAAGATTTTAGCTGCGCTACCCCGAAGACCTCATCATTTTCTTTTGCCAGGAATTGGTGCTCAAGGCGCAACATTCGGTAGTAAGACCAATGAGATCTTGAAGCGCCACCCGTCGTCTATATTTCCCGTGTCTCGGGGCATTCTAAAAGTAACGCCCGATGACCACGTCGACAGCTGGGAGACTTACTCTGCTGCTGTAGAAACAAAATGGCTTAAGCTTCTTAGGTCGTGCAAAGAGTCGATATAGACTGCCCACTGAAATATAATTACCCAATAATTACAGATAGTTGTGGATCATAAAATAGCTAAAGATTACTACGACTTTGACCGATCCCTTCCTAAACCCCGAATTGGATAACACCATTCAGGGCACGAGTCTTATACCAGCTGTGAGGCCATGAACATCATGCAAACATCCACTCAAAAACATTTCAGCTATTTTCAAAAAGAGCTCACCGCTTGGAAGAGCTTCCTGATACTGACGACAAGCCTCATGTTATTCGCTTGCAATGTCGATATCGCCTCCACAAACGCCCCAGAGAACAAATGCGCAATTCCTGACTATGCAGAGATGAACCCAAAAGAGTGCGGCAAGGGAGCGGCTTATTCAAGGCTGCCAAATTTAAGCTTTGATGGAGTTTCTACCACGGAGGGAGTGGTCGGCAAATTAATATCAATCTCGCCTAGCCGTCTTGAAACTAACGGCTCTGATATCAAGGCCTGCAAGATCACCCCAGATCTCCCTGCAGCTCTTACTATCAACTCTTCCACTTGCGTCATCTCTGGCACACCGGCTGCCGTGCTAGCAAGCACAACGTACGCCGTCATCGCCACCAACTCTGCTGGCCCGTCGCTTCCCGCGAGTGTAACCATCAAAGTGGGAGCATCAGCCCCAAACCTCAGCTATTCGGGGGCTACCGGGACGAATGCAACAGTCGGGACTTCGATGTCCGTTACGCCTACGAGTTTATCGGCAAATGGAGCATCAATCACAAGCTGTACAGTAAAATCAGGTACCACAGCCCTACCCTTGTGGGCATCAGTTAACCCCAGCACCTGTGTCATCTCTGGTACTCCTAATGCCGTGCTCGCCAGCACGAGTTACACAATCGTCGCCACCAACTCCGTTGGTCAGTCAGCAGACGCGGCAGTCACTCTCTCGGTAGCGGCAGCGGTGCCGAGTCTTAGTTATTCAAACTCTTCAGGCAGAATCGGAACTGTCAAC
Organism: uncultured Polynucleobacter sp.; assembly: GCA_964402975.1. Classification (GTDB taxonomy): domain Bacteria; phylum Bdellovibrionota_B; class Oligoflexia; order Oligoflexales; family RGVZ01; genus CAMDKS01. The sequence goes on along the minus strand of CAYOEM010000013.1, from coordinate 64,312 downwards.
ACACCCATGACCATAACTCCTTCGACGTTTTCGGCAAACGGAGCATCGATTACAGGCTGCGCGGTAAAACTTGGTACCACCGCCCTGCCTGCTTGGGCATCCGTCAATGCTACGACGTGTGTCATCTCCGGCACCCCGAATGCCGTGCTGGCCAGCACGAGTTACACACTCATCGCCGCCAACTCCGTTGGCCAGTCTGCTGACGCGGTAGTCACACTATCAGTCGCAACGATTCCAAGCCTAAGTTACTCAGGCTCTTCCGGTAGAAGTGGAACTTTTGGCATACCCATGTCTGTCACTCCTTCGACATTATTGGCAAACGGAGCATCGATCACTTCGTGTGGAATAAAAGTTCCAACGACTGCACTGCCATCTTGGGCGTCAGTAAATCCCACCACGTGCGTCATCTCTGGCACTCCGAGTGCCGTACTTGCTAGTACGACTTACACTCTGGTAGCCACCAACTCCGTTGGTCAGTCAGCAGACGCCACTGTCACCTTGTCCGTTGCAGCCATCGTCCCTGCTCTAAGCTATTCAAACTCTTCGGGCAGAAGCGGAACAGTTAACACACCCATGACGGTAAATCCCTCGACTTTATCGGCAAATGGAGCTCAGATCACAGGCTGCGCCGTAAAATCAGGCACCACAGCCCTTCCCGCATGGGCATCAGTCAATGCCACGACGTGCGTTATATCTGGTACCCCCAATGGCTCGCTAACGAGCACAACCTACACAATCGTTGCCACCAACTCCGTCGGCCAGTCTGCTGACGCTCTTGTTAGCTTGTCTGTCGGTACTAACATTCTCACTCCGATTGCGATTGAAGCCTTCCCTGACACGACAAACCACCCAGCCATTACATGGACTCCAAACGTCAGATTTTCAAGTGTGACTAACGACAATATAGGTCTTTACAGCGACACCCTTGGCACACTGATCAATACTCCGGTAACGGCCACCGCTGGACTCAACACGTTCCTTGCCAATCCCGTCTCGTCCCTCGGACAGACCAACACTATCTATGCCAAAAACCCTTCGAGCTCATCATACACGACGATGGGAACCTATCGGACAAAACTGCCTCCCAATATGTCTCTACTTGGAGTTTCGGGTGAGGTCCGCGCCGCAATCCGTGATTCTGTCTCGCCAGGATGCACAGCATCCCCTGGCTGCATGGTCATCGCTGGAAAATTCACTGTGGCTGGTGGAGTCCCTACAAAAGGTATCGCAAGATGGAATCCAACGACGTCCGCCTGGAGTGCCTTAGGCTCCGGCACGAGTGGTGAAGTCTATGCACTCGCTATCGACAACAGTGGAAATATCTATGCAGGAGGATGGTTCAACACTGCTGGCGGCGTAGTCGCAAAGAATATTGCCATGTGGAATACTACTAACTCGACCTGGAACGCTCTCGGCAGTGGTACGGGCTACGTGGTCAATGCACTTACGATTGACGGTAGTGGAAACATTTATGCGGGAGGATGGTTTAGTTCCGCTGGTGGTACAAGCGCAAATTATATTGCAAGATGGAATCCAACGACCTCTACTTGGAGCACTCTTGGTACTGGCATGAATAATGCCGTCAATGCACTCGCCGCTGATGCCAGTGGAAATCTCTATGCCGGAGGAAGCTTCACTACAGCTGGTGGCGTAAGTGCAAATCGTATTGCTAGGTGGAACCCCACAACCTCGACTTGGAGTGCTCTTGGTACTGGGACCAGTGGCGATATCAATGTACTTACATTTGATAGCAGTGGAAATCTCTATGCTGGCGGGACATTCACTACTGCTGGGGCTGTTGGCGCAAACAATATAGCGAGGTGGAACCCGACGACCTCAACGTGGAGCGCTTTTAGCACGGGCACGAATGGTAACGTTAATGCATTCGCCCTTGATAGCAGTGGATATATCTATGTAGGAGGCCACTTCACCTCAGCGGGTGGCGTCAGTGCATACCATATCGCCATGTGGAACCCGTCGACCTCTGCCTGGAGCGCCCTCGGCTACGGCATGGGTGGTAGGGTTCAAGCACTTGCTATTGACAGCGGTAGAAATCTCTATGTTGGAGGAAGTTTTGGCTCTACTGGAGGGGATATGGTCGCACACAATATTGCCAGATGGAACCCTACGACATCTACGTGGATATCTCTCGGTGCCGGCATAGACGGGCGCATTAGTGCACTCGCAGTTGACAGCAGTGGACATATCTATGCAGGAGGAGGCTTCACTACCATTGGTGGCGTCAGTGCAAGAAATATTGCCAGGTTCAATGCCACAACATCCACATGGAGCGCTCTCGGCAGCGGTATTAGTAACTTTGTAAATGCACTCGCCGTTGATAGCAGCGGAAATATCTTTGTCGCAAGCACCGTGAGTATCTACATGTGGGACCAGACAGCTTCTGCTTGGAGTAATATTGGTACAGGTTTAAACGGTACCGTCAGTGTACTCGCCGTTGACAGCAGCGGGGATCTCTATGCTGGAGGAAGCTTCACCACAGTTGGAGGAATCGATGTAAGCCGTATTGCGAAGTGGAATCGGACTACCTCTAATTGGAGCGCACTCGGCACGGGCTTGAATAACAGCGTCGATGCAATCACGATTGACGGCAGTGGAAATCTCTACACAGGAGGACAATTCACCATAGCTGGGGGCGTAAGTGCAAATAAAGTTGCTAGGTGGAATGCGACAACCTCCACTTGGAGCCCGCTCGGTACCGGTGTTAATGATGAAGTCAATGCACTCACCGTTGACGGCAGTGGAAAACTCTACGTAGGAGGACAATTCACCACAGCTGGAGGCACAAGTGCTAATTGTATTGCTATGTGGAACCCGACAACCTCTACTTGGAGTGCACTCGGTACTGGCTTGAGTTACAGCCTTATACCAGAGGTCTATACTCTAGCCCTTGATGGCAATGGAAATCTATATGCTGGAGGAAGCTTCACTTCTGCAGGTGGCGTAAGCGCAAACTATATTGCCAGGTGGAATCCAACAGCGTCCACCTGGAGCGCTCTTGGCACTGGTACTAGTTGGAGTGTCGAGACACTCGCTATCCGACCGTCGGGTGATATCTTTGCGGGAGGTGTTTTTATAACTGCCGGATCCATGGTCAGACCATTTATTGCAACGTGGGTTAGCGCTCTTGACTCATGGTTTTAAAACCGCTCCGGTATGCTTTGCTTAGGTTACCCATCTCGGCTTCCCTCTGATGGAACGCAAACCGTCGCGATTAAGAAATTTTAGGCTGGTAAGAGTTTAATAACTCAAGGCACCGCTGGCTGACCATCCCCACGACTATCACTCACGCCGATGCGGACACCATCAGATCCGACGACGACCGCTTGCACATCACCGATCGCCTCCATTTTGTCTAGCTTATGCCCCATCTGAGACAGCCGGGCTGAGACGTCGGTGTCCAGACTATCGCGCTCATAGTAAATCTTATCAGGTATCCATTGATGGTGGATCCGTGTCGCATGGACTGCTTCCAGAGGCGACATCTTGAAGTCCACAATATTGATGATGGACTGTAGTGTGGCATTAATAATCCTAGGCCCACCTGGGGATCCTGTGGCCATCAATGGTTTGCCCAACTCATCAAAAACAAACGTCGGAGACATACTAGACAGCGGCGTCTTCCAAGGCTTGATATTATTCTTGTCACCCGTAACTAAACCAAAGACGTTCTGGGCTCCGGGCTTGGTAGTGAAATCATCCATCTCGTCGTTTAAAACAATTCCTGTGCCGTCTGCGACTACGCAACTTCCAAAGGAATAATTCACCGTTTGGGTTGTTGCAACGGCGTTACCCCATTTGTCAATCACACTAATATGAGTCGTCGACGGTGACTCACCAGCCGAGGCCACTTTCTTAAATAGGCCAGAGTCTGTGGCCTGTTCTGTATTAAAGGACTCCATCAATTTTAAAGCATGTGTCTTGGATGTCAGTCGAGCTACTGGCACATCCACGAAATCAGAATCCCCCATTTCCTGCGCTCTGTCTGCGAAAGCTCGCCTCATGACTTCAGTCAAAAGATGCAAATATTCAGACCCCCTTGGATTCATTTTCGAAACCTCATGGGGTTCTAGCATGTTGAGCATCTCGATAATATGAGTGCCCCCGGACGACGGCGGAGGCATCGATACAATACGCCTCTTGCGATAGTGGCCCGACACCGGAATACGCTCAATCATCTTGTAGGAATTTAAATCAGCTGCAGAGAGGATGCCTTGGCCTTTTTTAATCTCGGCTATGATCTTCTGGGCGATCTCACCTTCATAAAAAGCCACGCTTCCTTGGCGGGATATGGCTTTCAAGGTGACAGCCAAATCCTTTTGTATCAACCTATCTCCCGCTTTTAACGGCTGCCCTTTCGGGAGAAAAATCTTGCGACTGGCCGGAAAAATCTTAAGAACACTCTCCCGACTTCTAATGTCACGAGCCAAAGCTGGATAGACGTCAAAACCTTTTTCGGCAATGTCTATTGCCGGGGCCATGACAGTTTGTCGGTCAAGCTTGCCGTAGAGTTGATGGACTTCTAAAAGACCTTTTACGAGCCCTGGTACAGCCACTGATAAATGCCCGTCCACGGCAGGATTTGGAATTTTCATCCCATCAAACTTTAGATCCTTGTAGTCCCCATTCTTCGCCAAAAACATATCAACTGTCGCACGGCCGGGGGCTCTTTCCCTAAAATCGAAAACTTTTTGCTTGGCCTTACCTGCATCGTGAAAAAGCAAAAAGCCTCCTCCCCCGATACCGGTGCTTTGAGGCCGAACGACTGAAATCACGAATGACGCCGCCACGGCTGCGTCGACGGCGTTTCCGCCGCGCTTTAACATACTGGCACCCGCAAGGGATGCTAGGGGGTGAGCGGCAGCAACAGCGCCATCCGGCGACTTACGAATTTGCTCGTCTCTTGGGATTTGGTGGACTTCAGATGAAAATAATTTAACTGGAGAATTGACGACCGGAGGCGGTGTCACACAGGCCGCGAGCACTATGAATATCAAAAAGAATTTACGGATAAACACAGCTGGATCTTTCTCTCAATTAATCAAGTATCGTTACTACTACACTATCTAAATAAGGCCAGGGCCAACCAGTGTTTCACTCCGTTTAGTTTTATGGCTTTAGCGGAGACCATGACATGGTCACCACCTTTCACACGCTCACTCAATGTCTCTGTGACCACAAAGCGCAAAAGATGCTGGCCGCTTCCACCAGACACCTCGTCAAGGTAGACGGCTTCAAAATAGAATTTACGTCCAACCAGAGGACACAGAGCTTTGTAAATAGCTTCTTTAGCAGCGAATACTAATGAACCCGAACCCGCCGAAATACATCTTGATGAAAGAATTATTTCCCGGTCATTCATGATCTTTTCCGCAAGACCTGGCTCAAACTCGCGAAGTAACTCTAGATCGACGCCACCATAAAAAAACGCATGCTGCATCACCCAAAGACCCACGTGGCCACCTTTGTGGGTGATGCTGCCAGACCAGCCCTCTGGCCATACGGGATAGCCAATCGCCGTTTCACCGGGCTCACAGCCAATTAAAAAATTTGATAACGCTCTGGATGCCAGCCACTCACGTCGTCTACCATCATGTGGCATACCCTGTGATTTACTGCGCGCCTCAGAAGACACGAGGCCCTCAAGCTCACCGATAGCTGGTTGAAGGCCTGCATCCCAAACCGCGACCCGGTGGCCGTGAAGCTCCACCCAGTTAACCTGGCTCATAAGACTAGGGCTCGAATTGGAATGACTGGATTGCAAACGTTAAAGCCTTGATGGACGTTGGTCTTGAAGATTCATGTTCAAGTCTTTCAGAATTCAAATACAACCGCAATTCGTTTTGTTGGGGCATGGCCTGAAATTTATTTGTTACGAGAGCTGCTGTGCTAGAATATTAAAAGCTCCACAGAACACTCAGAAAAATGAGCGAGAATGCATTAAATGAGTCCAGACGTAGCGCCCAACTGGTACAAGCATGACATCAGCCCCTATGCCATAAAAATGGGCGATTTTGCGTTGCCTTGGTACTGGCTGGTCTATGTCCTAGGGTGGATTTGGGTTGATCAGATGGGTCAGCGGTGGCTCGAGAAAAAAACACCGCCAGAAAACCTACCCCAAATACTGACCGCTTACCGCTTTTTTTCGTTTTGGGGATGGATCGCTCTTGTGGCAGGAGCTCGACTTGGATACGTGCTGTTTTATAACCTATCCTACTACGTAGATAACCCGTCTCAGATACCTGCCATTTGGAACGGCGGCATGAGTTTTCATGGAGGCTTCATCGGCCTGGCGATTGCTGCATTGGTGACTGCGCGACGATTCAACATCAGTGTATTCACCATCACCGATCCTGTGGCCCTATGCGTACCGTTTGTTCTTTTCTTTGGACGCCTAGCAAATTTCGTCAATGGTGAGCTGGCCGGCCGTGTCACGACGGTTCCTTGGGCGGTTATTTTTCCGGGTCCATTCGCCGATGCTCCGAGACATCCATCACAGCTTTACGCAGCGTTTGCGGAAGGTTTACTTGTCGGCGGTATTTTATTTGCGATGAGAAATCGATGGTCGGCCCACAAGGGCTGGCTGTCATTTGGATTTCTGGGGCTATATTCTGCGGCGCGATTTTGTGTGGAGTTCTTTCGAGAGCCGGATCCGCAGATTGGCTTTATCGCAGGATTAACCCTTGGCCAGTGGCTTTGCCTTGCCGTTATTATGGGGCTTATTATTGGACGAAGGCATATTACACCAAGACCGAACCACTAGAAGTTCTCAGCATTGACGTCACGCGATGGATCCAAGACGCCCTTTCTTTTGAAGTACGCCATGATCGCGAGAGTCATCACAACCATCCCGGCTACTGCACCATAGTATCCGTAATTCCATTTTAGTTCAGGCATATTCTCAAAATTCATTCCGTAGATGCCAGTTATTAAATTAAGCGGCATGAAAAACACGCTAAAAATCGTCAAAATACGCATCACTTCATTTGTCTTAAAACTGGCGACGGTCAGACGGTGATTTGACAGAGCTAGTTGCAAACCGACCAGACTTGTCACATTGTCATAAAACTCTTCCACGTGGGCATACAAGCGGTCTCCATTTTCTTTAACATCCTGGATCAAACTTGCATCCTCAGGATATTGACTTGAAAGTCTTGGCAACATGTCAACAGTCATTCGAAGCATTCGTTTGATCGCACTTGCTCGTCTCTTAAGAAAATAACCTTCTTCGAAAGTATCGCCATCATGCCGAAACACTTTCCGCTCAAAACCTTCCAACAAGTCTCGATTAATTTCGTTGGGTTTTTGATAGGAATGAACCGCATGATTTAAAATCCCTAATAAAATGAGATTAGGGAGACAAGCCTGACCCTCCTTGGCTTTAAGCCTCCACTCGTCTTTTAATGTATTAAAACTTGGAATATCGCCGCGGTGAATTGTTAAAACAAAATCATCTGACTCAAAAATCGCAATTTTTCGAGTCAGCTCTTGTACGGTATCGCTCTCAATGGATGCATTCGAATCATAAGATCTAACGATGAGAAAATTCAAGGTCCCAAATGACTCGAACTTTGGAAAGTGCTCGGGATCAAGACAGTCTCTCACGGGATGAATGGGTAAATGATACTTAGCTCCAATAGCACTTAAATCCTCCTGAGTCGGCGCTTGGACGTCTATCCATTCAAACTTGCGGCTTGCTTGTGCTACCGATAAAACCTTATCTTCTATCATGTAAGCCCCTTTTCAAAATCATCAAAACACATACATTTTATACCGTTCAGCCGAGCAGCTTTAATATATCCGTCTTCACAGCCTTCCTGGTTGTTAGCCATGCAATAAATACTGTGATGGGCAGAAGAACGAGGCCATTAAATATCGAGCGCATCTCCACCACACCCCACGGAGCCTTTAATATAAAAACGGCAATCGTCCAACTAATAATCAGACTCAGTCCAACACCAAAAATAACTGCAAACACAGCAATCAACGAATATTCAAGCAGAGCACTCATCTGAGCGCCCTGTGGTGTGGCACCCAGGACTTTTAAAAGACCCATGGAGTGCTCTCGCTCGGTCGACCTCGCATGGGCAATAGCAAACAAGACTCCAAAGCCCCCAAGAAGTGACAACCATGCCACGACCGCGACGGCTGCGCTGATCTTATCAATAAGGATCAACAGACGCTTAATCGAGGCCTTAACATCCACGACACTGATGTTTGAATGCATGGTAACGATGCCGGAAATGGCATCATCAAGACTACCCTCAGAAAGATTGGAGACACTGCCAACCCACATCTTTGGAGCTTCGTCCAAGACGCCTGGCTGAACCAAAATCATAAAATTCGGCTCAAACGATGTCCAACGCACCCGGCGAAGACTGGTCACCACGCCTTCCACAGACACACCCATCACATCAAACGTCATACGGTCACCGATACCGACACCCACCCTTCGACCAAACCCTTCCTCGATGGATAAAGCCGGCAGACCTTCGCCTGTGAAAGGCGTTGATATAAAATCACCCTTCACCAAAACCTCCGCAGCACTTAGTTTTGATCTAAACGAGAGATTTTGAGTTCTTGACTGGAGAGCATCACGCTGCTGTTCTTCGCGCTCCCCCTCAAAATTCATTTTTCGAGAACTCGCTGGCTCATCATTAATGCTTTCAAGCCGAGCTCTTACCATGGGCTCAAGGGACGTGATTCTTGCTGCCTTCAAATCAAAATATTTACGCACATCCTCAACCTGTTCATCTTGAATATCAAACATAAACAATTGCGGAAGGTTTGTGTCAGGCCGAGTGACCTCACGTGATATGACGGAGCGAAGTTGCGGTATGAGATTAATTAAAGTGGCCCCAATGGCCAGCGCTACAAAGGTGCTAATGGTTGCCACGCGGCTTCGGCTTAGCAAACGAAGCGACAACGACAGCATCCAGCTATATCCAGGAACGGCGGATAACCGTAACGCCATGGCTGACAGCGGCAGAGATGCTAAAATCAGGATCCCCGCTAGACCAACAAATAGTCCAGCAAATACGCTTCCTGTATTTAAGGATCTTGATTCGAGGACCGCGGATAACCACAGCACCAAAATTGCTGGGATGACGCCAAGCCAAGCCCTAGAAGGTTTTAAGTCGCCAGCCTGCGCTGACTCATGGAATAGAAACGAGGGATTTAAAGACCACAGCTTAAGAAGTCTTGGCAGACTGAGCAATGTCCCGGCTACTACGCACATGCCGCCAGCTCTTAGACCTGATAGCACCGATACGCGAAGATCCTCCATACCACCCGCAAACGGCTTCATAACCATGGCCAGCAGCGGCAAAAGCCCAGCCGATAAAACCGTAGCGCACGAAATGGCAAAAACTCCGAGGATCAGACACTGCAGCAAATAAACACCGTAACTGATGAGTCGTGAACCACCAAGAGACGAAACAATGGCCATCTCGACAATGGATGAATCAAGGTGAGATTTAACTAAATAAGCAAATCCCAAAGCTGCTAGATATAGTGAAACGAGTGATATCAGCAAAAGGTAGTCGTTCAGGTAGGCATAGAGTCTCTGAGTCTCTTGACTTGACTGGCCGTGTGATCGCGCTCTGATGTCCTCACCTGGAAACGATTCGGAAAATGCTTTTTTTAGTTGAACTCCAAGATCCTCAGCATCAATGCCTACCGGTAACTTATAACGAAGAACATACATCGAGCGGCTACCGACGCCGAGAAGGTTGGTGGACTTTGCTGCTGCAAGGGGAAGATAGACTCGCGGAGCAAAACTAAAACTTCCAGACCCGGAACTTGGATCATCTGCAATTAAACCCGAAACTAAAAACTCCGCATCTCCGACCCGCACCCGGCTTCCGACTGAGAGACCAAGCTGGCTTTGTAACTCGCTATAAATCCAAACCTGATTTAAACCTAATTCATTAGCACTGCCGAGCGGCACGAGACCTCTATCTTTCAGTTCTAGGCCTTGGTAAAGGGGGTACGTACTACTCACGAATCTTAAATCAATAAGCCTCGACTTTTGACCATAAGAGATCATGGAGACCATGGACACTTCTTCCGCTTGAGTGGTCCCGGGTGGCATTTTTTTTGATAAAAGTTCAAGATGTCTCTCGGTCCAAGCCTGCCTGGCCGAAACAACCAAGTCACCGCCTGCGATCTGCCTAGTTCTGGCACTTATCTCGCGCAGAAACGACTTGTTAAATCCATCCACGGTTAAATAGCCGATCAAACCCAACGCCATGTTTACAGTCATGGCGATAGCAAAATACTTTTCCGACCGGAGCTGGCGAAACGAAAGTTTCACAACTAAGCTCGTCATGCGAAAAAACTTAACTAGATATGATGGGGACACTCTAATAACCCTTAAGACTCGACCAGGCGGCCATCATGCATTTTCAAAACTCGAGCACACCTGCGCGCTAGGTCCATGTTATGGGTCACGAGAATCATGGCCATATGGTGCTTCGCAGCCAGGTCAAAAATCAAACTCGCAATTTGCTCACCAGTATGGGGATCAAGGCTGCCGCTTGGTTCATCGGCTAGAAGTAATTGCGGCCTTGTAACCAGGGCTCTAGCGATAGCCACTCGTTGACACTCGCCCCCACTCAACTCTCGGGGTAAATGCTTACTGCGGTCCTTGAGGCCAACCTCCGTTAACGCATCAATAGCTTTCTTCCAAGCCTCGCCGTCTCCTGCAATCTCAAGAGGTAAGGCCACATTTTCTGCTGCCGTAAGAGACGGCATTAAATGAAATTGCTGAAAAACAATGCCTAAAGATCGACCTCGCCATCGAGCCAAGTCATGATCTGACAGGCTTGCCGTTTTGGTTTGTCCGATAATTAATTCACCAGAGGTTGGACGATCAAGGGTGCCCAAAATACTTAAAAGAGTGGATTTTCCGCTGCCGCTTGGTCCAATAATCGCCAACGTTTCGCCCGCAGCCAGCGAAATATCCAGGCCCTTTAAAACCTCAAGCCGACCACCTGGAACGGGCCAGGATTTCTTCAGCTCGCGCCCCGTCAGAATGATTGACTGGCGATCATTTGACGTTCCAAAACTCAATTTGTCAGAGCTACTCATAGTTGAGCCTCCACGAACTTTGCAACCAAACCACCAATAATTTGATGCCCCCGTGCATTAGGATGAATTCCGTCAGGTAGATTCAAATCAGGTTTAGCTGCGACGCCGTCCAGCAGAAAAGGGATGAGCGGGAGACTCATGTCTTTTGACATGTCAGGATATATTTTTTCAAAATCACGTGCGTAAGTTGAGCCGTAATTGGTTGGAATACGCATCCCTGCCAAAATCACCTTTTTGACACCTGCTTTACGGGCCGCCTCAATCGCACCAACTAAGTTTTTTTTGATGCCCTTTACGTCTTGGCCGCGAAGCCCATCATTGGCCCCCAGCGCCAGAATCATCCAATCAAACTTTTGTTTGGATTTGAAATGCCACTTTAGACGCGACTGAGCGCTAGCGGTTGTTGAGCCGCTAATCCCTGCATTGACGAATGTGATGTCGAGTTTCTTGTCGCGAAGCTGTTTTTCCGCTACAGATGGCCATGCTTCGTTTTTGGCAACTCCGTACCCTTCTGTCAATGAATCCCCTAGACAGAGAATCGTCACGGCCCACGCTGCGGTAGGTCTACTCATGAAAACAACAAATGCAGCGACCAAAATCGTCGAACGCTTCATATTCCTAGTATTCCTCCGACCTAAAACTATTAGGCAGTTTGAACTATGGCTGGACGGGTATGTCGCGAGACACACTTTGAAGATCATATCCGTGCACCCACAACCGCAAACCGTCCGGACTTTGAGGAAGACGGCTTAGATCCAAATCCACTCGCCCATTCTTGTCACTCCTTGCACTGACACTACTGGAGCCCTCATCTCCCAAAAGAACAACTACGGCATCCTGAACGGGCGCACCATTGGAGGTAACTCGCCAACTGATACGGGTTTGACCCGATGAGATCTCAGTAGGTCCCTCTAATTCAACATTTTTTGGCAAATCCAGCCGAACATAAAGAGAAGGATCCGCGAAAGTGACATAGGTTTCCCAATAATACTGACTCCTACCGGCACCTCCGTAGTATCGCCACACTTCCGAAAGACCAGCTTGGTGAATCATGTCAAACGAGCGAATTGATCTCTCGAAAACGGCACGGTAGGCGCCTTTTTCTAAAACATCATCCTCGTCCCAGTAAGAACTATCCATGGAGCCCCAGAATGCAATTGCGCCATGTGGATGACGCAACCACGTTTCAGCGAAAACTGAACCCACCCGAAAGTCACCGGTAATACAAGAATTGGACAACACCCATGGAAGAGCGCTCGGATGATTCATAGCTAGCACATCTTGAGTTGAAACGTCTTCCCAACCTCCATGTGATCCGTGCCCGCTAAAATTAACGATAAATCTTCCACCAGACATGTGACTGACGATCTGTCGTCTGGTTGCTCCCAGGGATACCGGGTATAGCTGATCTCCACCTCGCCCAGACGCCTCCGGAAAACTTTGCAAGTAATCACGTGGCTTAAAAAATTCATTAATCACATGATTATGAGTCGCCTCAGCTACCTGATACCGATCATGGGTGGCAATAAACGCTGGATGTCTCAACCAACTACTATCACCCTCAATGGTAAAGTGCTCGGTAAAGTCACCTTTCAAGTATCGCTCTATTTTATCAACCACGACGGTTAGCTCAGAATCTGTGCTGACGCTCAGACGACCCACTCCAATGTCAGGGGCATTAATATCATTGGCATAATCATCTCGGTCAACTGAGCGATAAGGATGATCGGTAACGCCGTAGATTCGAGTGCTCGAGAATGCCGGGACGTCCTCCACATCACCAATTAAAATTGCGAAACGTAAATTTTCGCCCTGCCTATAAATATGCTGTAAACGCTTTCGGATCTCGTCCGGCGAATTTTGGACGTCTTTTCCAACAACCACATCCAATACTCTAAACCCCTCACTACGTTTGAGCTCGGCGAGGCGCCTCACGTCAGGATGGTTTTCAAATTTGGCGCCAATGACGAGCACAAGCTGTGGATCTCGATTTTCAATGGTCTGCCGCGTTTTAACCGTCAACCGGTAACCTGTGATGACCTCATAGACGCCCCGGGACGGATCATAGCGAAAGGCGTTCAACGTTACCATTCGGCGAGGAATCCCTCGGTATGTCCCAACTTCTTCAATTTCAAATTCGGGAAGGCTCATCCATCGTCGAGACGAATACGCATCCGGTTCGTAACGAAACCCTGGAGCGCTGTGTGAGCTTTTACTCCATGAGGGCTGTGATGGACGTAATTGAAGTCCATTTTCGATGACGCCTTGTAGTCGGACCGAGTCCACCTCCACCTGAACGTCACCATCTAAAACAAATCTGACCACTGGTAGCTCCGGCCGACCCTCCTCAAACCTGATGCCTTCAAAACCCTTCGCTCCTCTTAGGCGAGCCTTCACGAATGATCTGCCGTGCACGGTGACGGTCTCGAATTCTGGGGCATCAAGCCTCACATCGTAGACCGTCTTGTCTCCATCGACCCCGACCGTTACCGCTGCAAGACCCGTAGAGCTAAGACCAAACAAAACAAAAGGCAAAATCTTCATAAAACAAATCACAGTGACAACTCCATCCCGCGAGGATTTAAAGATATACGCCGTCGAATTTATCTTGTTGCCAAGTCGTCAGCGACAGGACCCTATTTTAGCACGGCCCGGCACCCAAAGCCTTAACGCCGAGCTTTGGGGGTTAAAGAGCCTGCCAATAGTCGATGCAAGATATCGTTATTATTGGATTAAATTGTTTTCGTTAATTAATCGCTGCCCCGATCCGATACTACTGTCACTTGTTTGTAATATTCCTAGGGTTACTTGGAGGACTCACCATGAACTTTCGCGCATTTATGGTTTACATCGCTACCTCTGTGAGCGTGTTTCAACTATCGGGCTGTAAGTTTGGTGCTTTGTCCGAAAACAAGCACCTAAATCCCGGAGTCCGAGTTGGTGACCGCACGAACGATGCGAGGAAAGCTCAAGTTCTTATTCATTATGTTAATAATCCAGTTGAAACGCCCGTTTATTTGGACGAGCTAGCTGCCGTGTCAAAAAGCTTTGATGGCGCTGCCATTTTGCTCTCTCACAGAGGCCAAGTCATTCGCGGTGCTAGGGACCGACTCAAAATGGACGTTCCCGACTTTACAAAGGCGTTGAATCTTGACTTAGCAGAGATTGAATCCACGTTTTGCCAAAAGAGTGCTGCGATCCAGGCTGGAGTTGTCTTTATAAACAACTCCGCCATCGTTAGTAAAAAACTAAAATACTGCGAACCTGGAAAAACAATTGAAGCGGTGCCGGCTGAAATCGCTGACAAAGTCTACGCGATCTATGACCGTATTAAAGTAAACAAGATTTTCAACAGCAGCCCACTATCTCACCTCGATATGCTCAGAGCTTCCATGGACCTAGTCACTGAATTATTCCCAACTGACCGGCACGAGTACTCTTTGGTGGTGAAATCCCACGGCAACGAAGAGCTCGCTGTTACGTCAAAAATCGCCTTCGAATCTCGGGTCGTAACACCAAAATTCTTGGGCATCTATTTCGCAAATCAACCCGAAACCCGAACCATTGCCTCACTTGACAAGCAACGCCTTGATAAACAGGGCCTCGACAAGCAAGGTCTGGACAAACAAGGACTAGATAAACAAGGCCTCGACAAACAAAGACTCGAGGATGAAAACCCAATTCAAACCCAAGACATCAGAGCTGCGGGAATCAGCAAGGAGCAATTGCTACAGACAATTATGGACCCAGAACGAAAAATGTTCTTTAACGTTCTTTTCTTGGAATCTTGCAAATCAGACCTAGGCGTTCTCATTCAAGACGTCGCTGAGACACCGACTCTCAATATCGGTTACTTATTTACCTCCGATGAAAAAGGACTGGATTACAACACAATCAGCTACAAGTCCGCAGGCACATCCACTGAAGGATCACTGCGGCTTTGGCTCGTCGATGAGTTAAACAGCAAGGCTAAAAAGACAAGATGAGGGCCCATGAATCGCAAGGACGCGATCGGTAAAAAACTGGACGAAGTCGCAGCAGGGATTGCCAGAAGCGACTTAGTCCCTGGCTATCGTTTGATTGAACAAGCAATCGCTGGAGCCGAAACCCAAAGCGACTCGGGCGAACCTTCAAAATTTGGTGAACGGCTTGGTCTACTCGTCGCATTGACCTGCTTGGTTTTAGGCTCAGCGTTTTTTATCTCGAGGCTTTTGGACTATGAAGATTGGCCACCAGCGGTCTACTCATCGCCCAACGTCTATAATCTGACAAAAGAGCGTATTAAGTGGGACGTTCACTACGGCGAAAGCAAAGGATGCGCCACGGACGAATGCTACCGGTTGGAGTCAACGCCTTCTTCGTTCTTTCGACGCCAAGAAGTGCTGCCGATGCAGGAGTTTCCCCTTAAACTGTGGCAAAAAGGGGACCCCATCTTTTATCGTGCCACTATTAAAATACCAGACAAGATCAAAGAGCTTGGAAAAACTCAGCCACTCAGTCTACACACGATCATCATGTTCTCAAAAAGCTGGGATATGTTTCTGAACAATCAACTTGTGTTCCAGGGCACGCAGGAAACAATGCTGGCCCCAATTCCAGGTCAATACATCAGAGAGGACGGCACTGTTAATATTGCCATTAGAGCTTATCCGGGGGATCTTCCCTACCAGGGAATCTCCAATCGAGGCGACATGGTGATCGGCCCGCGAGCAGACTTGGCAAATCTTGCAAATTTCGCGCGAGATAACGGGACCATTCATCACCTGATTTATCTACTGCCAAAACTGTCGTTTGGCGTTGTGTTCGCGATGCTTTTCATGTTCGTAAGACGGAATAAAGAAATCATGTGGTTTCTTCTATTCGGTCTAACATCAAGCCTCGAATTATTCTTTCGCTCAGACTACTCGTCCAATTTGGGTCTCAGCGGCCAGACAACCGAACTGATGGCCCTCATGTCCAGAAACTACAGTCTGATGCTCATGGCACGGTTTGTTTACGCATTCTTTCGCCTCGAATTCCGACGCGGCAATCTCCTCATGGGATCAGCGTTTGCTGCCATCACGATTTTCAACATGCTCTGCCTAGCAGTCATGAGCTATAAAACAGCAACAACTAGTCTTGACGTCATTGCCATTATTCTAAAGCCCTGCGTCTATGTGTTTTCAGTATTTGTGGCCTTTACCATGGCAGGAATTCTATCCAGGTCTGAAAAATCCATTGTAAGATCCCGTATAGCACTATTTTTTAGCGGTTTACTGCTGTTTGGCTGCGGCTTGGCATTCATTGATCTCGCTAGACTCATCGTGGACACATTTCCCCAGCTCAAAATAAGTATCGCCCTACCCATGACCGCCCTAACCTGGAGCTTTGATCTGGTCTTGTTTGTCTTCATGGCTTCGGTAACGGGTATAGAAATGGCTATGCAGCACAGTCATCAAAGGTTTCTGCAGAATCAATTGCAAAATCTAGACGACAGGCTTGAGCTTGCGCAGTCGGTTCAAACCACTCTGCTTCCAACACAAATGTCTGGCAGCCGCGGCAATGCCCTCTGGAACTGTAAATACGTTTCTGCTGAAAGGCTCGCGGGTGACTGGATCTTTCTTAGTGACGGACGCCACCAAAAAACAACATTCTTTCTGGGTGACGTCACTGGAAAGGGACCAGCCGCAGCATTGGCGGTTGCTGCCATTGTGAGTCTTCTTCGAAAAAAAGACTTTGAGCCGTCCAGCCTTGACGCCACGGTGAGGGAGCTAAATATCCACATATATAATCTCTTCCGCGGAAACGTGGGCTCAGCGGTCTGCATCGCGCAGATGGACGAAAACGGCAAGGCAACAATGGCAGTCCACGGTATGGCAGGATGGGTTCACGTCAGCAAAACTGGCGCTCGCATCATTCCTGCGCGCGGCCAGTCTCTTGGCACTCGAGACCACATTGATGTGGAACTCGTTCACACCCAATTAGACATCGGGGATTATCTATTCACATTCAGTGACGGCTGCATTGATGGGACGCGTCCCATAAGTCGAATGGTACGCGCCATAAGCAAAGACAATAAGCGCACCGACATAACGTCGGAAGAACTTTTTGACCTCGTTATAGATCTAGGAAAAGACAGCGTTCATCCCGACGACAAAGCTATGATTTTTATTAAGCGAACGGCTTAAGGCACTACCGGCATGATAAGCCGGTACGAAGCTCAACCCTCGAAATCTCTATCCATAACAGTTTTACGCTTATCCGCCTTGGCGCGTTCAATAGCCTTTGCGACTTCGCGCTCAACGATTTTGCTCAACGCATCCATGACGTTGGCTGACGTGTTCATTTCTGATTGCTTTTTGATAAGCGCTTTGACTTTACTTGCAACTACAAGAACTTCACTCATAACCCACCTCTACTCATCTAAGCAGTAAATCCAAACAAAAGGCCAATAATTAGCCGAAAGCAAAAGCTTACAAACTTCGATCTAAATTTGCCAGCCGATATGTAAAAAGCAGTCTCTTCATCGCGAGGCTTTTTTTGTTAAAAATCCAGAAAAGCCAGGATACAATGAAGGTCCTAGAATTCTGAACACGCTATTTTTATTGATGAATTAGTTTCTGAACACACCTAGACTGGGAACCTAAACAGGAGTCTACCATGAAGGTCAAAGCGGCCATTGCCTGGCAACCAGGTCAACCATTAAGCATTGAACAGGTCGACTTGGAAGAACCAAGAGCTGGCGAAGTTTTGATCAAAATGATCGCGACTGGAGTCTGCCACACTGATGCCTACACGCTATCTGGAAAAGATCCCGAGGGTTTATTTCCCGTCATACTTGGCCACGAAGGCGGTGGCGTCGTTGAGGCCGTGGGGCCCGGAGTAAAATCATTAAATAAGGGCGATCACGTTATTCCTCTCTACACACCGGAATGCAAGACCTGTAAGTTCTGCCTTTCTGGTAAGACCAATCTTTGCGTGAAGATCAGAGCGACGCAAGGTAAAGGCGTCATGCCAGATGGAAGCTCTAGGTTCTCAAAAAACGGCAAGCCCATACATCATTACATGGGATGTTCCACTTTCGCCGAATATACCGTCCTACCAGAAATCGCCCTGGCCAAGATCAATACGAACGCCCCTCTGGACAAGGTTTGCCTTCTTGGGTGTGGAGTTACCACGGGCATCGGCGCCGTTTTAAATACTGCTCGTGTAGAAAAAGGGTCCTCGGTTGCTGTTTTTGGACTGGGCGGTATTGGGCTGTCGGTGATTCAGGGCGCTCGGATGGCAGGGGCCGCAAGAATAATCGGCGTCGACATCAACGACACAAAGTGGCCACTCGCCCAAAAATTTGGTGCTACAGACTTTTTGAACCCAAGAAAAATTGATCGTCCGATTCAGCAGGCCATCATCGAGATGACTGAATGGGGCGTGGATTACTCATTTGAATGTGTAGGTGATGTGTCTCTGATGCGCGCTGCGCTCGAGTGCGCTCACCGCGGATGGGGCCAATCGATTGTAATCGGCGTCGCTGGCGCTGGACAGGAAATATCGACTAGGCCATTTCAACTTGTCACTGGCCGAGTCTGGAAAGGCAGCGCGTTCGGCGGCGTCAAGGGTCGAACAGAACTACCCAAGTACGTCGACGATTACATGGATGGAAAGATAAAGATCGACGAGATGATCACTTATACAATGCCGCTCGAGGATATCAACAAAGCCTTCGACTACATGCACGAAGGAAAAAGCATTAGATCCGTTATTTTATTCTAGGGTTGGAGTTTTTGACGCCACCTATCATTGGCGCTACCCCAAAGTTCCTCAAAAGAAGACCACCCTAGAGTCTCTGCGATGAAGTCTGACGTCACTGGCCCGTTGACTGGTAAACGGCTGGAAATTAAATCAAGCCACATATCACCTTTAGATCTAAAAATGCCCTGAACAATATAAAGACTATGAAGGTAGGCGGTGCCTGCATCGATGTCATCCAGTGTAACGAATGGATGTGTAAGCCGCGCAACGGAGCTAAACGCACTGAGTTTGGCTGGAAATTTGAACGACTCACAGGCTCGGCCTCGGCAGGCGAGGTATTGGGCGAGACCCTCATCAAACCACGTGGGCCACGGCCTGCCGCCACTTCTATTGGACAGTACCGCGTGCGACAACTCATGCCGCAATATGATGGCCAAACGACCATTTACGTCTCCAAGCATGTCCGGCGAGACGGGAACACGCATACGCCCGTCAAATGCACCCTCCGCCCAACCCGGCCCGCCCGGGATCACGTCAACAAAATCTTCCTTGCGATAAAGAATAACCTCGATCGGACTTGCAGGAGGAGTCACCCCTAGCAGTGACGAGTATTCGTTCATCGCAGCCTCAAGTATCTCCAATACTTGTTTCAGAATACTGTCATGGGAATCTTCATGGTAACTTACAAAAAAGTTCTCACTTCGCTCCGTTTTTTGGCCTGCTCCACTTTTTGCTTTCGCCCTCATAGCCGTCAGGCGTTGTTTGGCCAGCTCTTGCATTTCTGACGTTGCCTCGGCCAGAGCTGGTGCACCCTCTAGAATACTCACGGCCTCATCGTAGCGTCCGAGTGACTCAAGGGTGTCAGCATACATAAGTCGACCCTCAATATCTGCAGGTTTTGCTAATACGTACAAAGCAAGATAACTAGCAGCTTCCGGCCAGTTCTTCATGACTCGCAGACAGTAACCGATACCTTTTTGCGCCTCGATAACTGGCGAGAGCGCGAGGGCGCGGTAAAATATCTTAACTGCGTCGTCGCAGTCCTGGCTCTTAATTTTAATCCAAGCCAAGCTTGTCAGCAGAATCGGTTTTTGGCGGAGGAGCCACTCTCTAAAATTTTCACTGATATTGTGATTATCGAGTAGACGGTCCATTAAGGTTACCGCTCCGGAAAAGTCACCGGTCGAATGGCTGACGATGATCTGACGATATTGCGCCATTTCGACCTCGTCGAAATGCTCCGCTGGTGATTCGAGCACCGTTGATGGCTTCAAGGTGGGCGGGGGCACATTAGCTTCAGATGAGTTTTTGTTGGTTTCATCTCTGAGCCACGCGACAGTTGCTCCAACCGCAAGCAGCAAAAGAGTTACGTTTATTGCAGCAGAGGACACTCTGCTCACGGCCCGGAACCATTGATGATCGGCATTAGTTCGCCGCGATCGTTAAGCTTCTTGGCATCATCGAAGCCGCCGATGAATCTCTCACCCACGAAGATCATAGGGACTGTCCGCCATCCGCCGTTTTCGGCAGAAAGGCGCGTTCTTTCCTCATGACGACCCTCGAGAGAGATCTCCTCATAGGCCACCCCCAATGACTTGAACAGGCGCTTTGCGGCCTCGCAGTATGGGCAGATTTTGGTCGTGTATATTTTGACCTGTTTCATATTGAGAATGCTAAGTTAAATGAATCCTCATCTCAACATTTAAAAGCCGAGCTTCTGTCAGACGGGGCATCTTTACGGCGCCATGATCCAGGACCCCGATCAGAGGCTCCTTTACGCGGCCATTTCCCAGCCTTCCTGTCATTCCATGAGCCGCCTTTAGACGCGTTGTTAACCCTAAAGCCGCCACGGTGCTGACGATTTCGGTCAGAGTTAGGCGAGAACCTTGGACCTCGCCCCTGGCCTTTAAGTAGCCTGCGAGCCTCTTCCGCTCCCACTCCAATACGATCATCGCCTGAAACTTGTCGCCCCTGAGCAAGGATCGACACCAGTCGTTGAGCTAAGTCTTCGGTCGTAAATTTGCTCGCCAATTGGTTGGCAAGATCAACCAAATCAGGACGGACGCGAAGGGTTTCGATTTTCGAGATCAGTTCTTTTTCAATGCTAGATTTGACGTCATGTCTAGTTGGAACTTCGGAGACTACAAACTCTTCTGATCGGTCACCGGAAAAAACATCACTGCCCCGCACTTCTGTCGGGGTCGCCATGGTTATCGCCAATCCTCGTTTACCAGCTCTGCCCGTTCGCCCAATACGGTGGATGTATCGTTCACGGTTTTCAGGCACGTTAAAATTGATCACATGCGTCACGTTGGGGATATCAATACCGCGCGCAGCAACATCCGTTGCAATAATGATCCTGGCACGCCCATCCTTTAAGGACTGAACGGCCTGATTTCGAACCGCCTGGGACATATCACCATGAATGGCCTTCACGGCAACGCCTCTGGTGGTCAAAGCGCTGTGCAGTTCATCAACGTCACGTTTCGTGCGGCAAAATATAATCGCTTTTTCAGGCGCCTCGACCTCAAGAATCCTGACCAGAGCAGATTCTCTCTCATGACCACGCATCACTATTAAACGCTGTTCGATATCGACATTCGTTTGTTGGGATGCATTCAATTGAATGTGAATCGGATCACGCATGAACTCTCGCGTGAGCGCTTTGATTTCTGGTGGCATCGTAGCCGAAAACAGCAATGTCTGTCTCTCCGACGGCATCAACGACAAAATGTGACGAATATCGTCAACAAAACCACGATCCAGCATTTCATCGGCTTCATCTAAAACGACGATATGCGGCGTAAATCTTTTAAGGCGGCCCTCACGCAAGTGATCCATTAGCCGACCGGGGGTCGCAACCACAACCTGGGATCCTCGATTGATCAGCTCAACTTGACGCAGGTAACCCTGTCCTCCGACAACGGGGACTGTCTTCACGTTTGCAAATTTACCAAGCTTAAACAGCTCATCACTCACTTGGATCGCAAGCTCACGAGTCGGAGTTAATACTAATATCTCGACAGATTTGTTGTTCTTCAAGTGCATCATCGACGGTAAACCAAAGGCCGCCGTTTTACCCGTACCGGTTTGGGCCTGCCCAATGAGATCCTTACCTGCCAATGCCGGAGGAATCGCCTTCGCCTGAATCGGACTTGGGGTTACAAACCCGGCCTCCTTGATCCCCTTCAGTATCGCCTCAGACAATCCCATGGCCTCGAAAGAGGCGGAGACTGCGTCCCCGGAAAGCTGGGTATCAGGGGTCACTCGACTTGCTGCATCAGGGCTCTTAACAGCCTGTTTCAATTGATTTTCATTGATCATGGGGATCATGTCTCCTTTGTGACGGGCATGGGGAAGCCAGTCTGTGCCGATATTTGGCGTTTGGGCGGCGGACTCTATTCAAATTCTAACGATATTTCAACAAGTATTTTAATAATTTTCAAAATTTATAGGTGAATTAGCTTAATTTATCCATGAAATACGAGACAAAACCTAGACAAATGCTGCCCATTCAACTATGTTACGTCTCCAATCTTGGACGGCTCACTCAAAGGACCAACGTCTTGCACAACTTTCCAAAGACATCAGACAGCACCTCTCCAGCGGATACCGCCGCGCTCATTCTGGCCGCTGCCAGAGCCGGGATGGTTGTCGCCTCCCAGCACGAAGAATCAGGCTTATTCAATAACGACCACAAAGAAACTCGAGCTAGAGTTCTTGAGGTTCGAGCCGGCGCATCCGGCGGTCTGCAGGTTCACGTGGATTCGTCAGCCCTCAATCTTGGACAAAAGCTATTCATCGAAAGAGTCCTGTTGCGCCACCTGGATCAAGAGCACCTGCCTGGCGTAAGCGTATATTTTCGCAAAGCATCCAACGCGACCGCCGGCGCCCAGCCAGCCCCAGTGGCACGGAAAACGCCCTATGGCATAAGCATCAATAAGAAAAACATCTCGGGAACTAAACACATCATCGCTGTTGCGTCGGGCAAAGGCGGCGTTGGGAAGTCAACGATATCGAGTAATTTGGCTGCAGGCTTAGCAAAGCACGGTCTCAAAGTTGGTCTCATGGACTGTGATGTCTACGGACCATCTGCACAACTTATGTTTGGTCTAACTGGCTCATTGGACGTCCGTAACGGTAAGCTTGTCCCTCAAGAGCGGCACGGCGTAAAAATTGTAAGTTTCGGGCTTTTATCTGACGCCAGATCACCAGTAATCTGGCGCGGCCCTATGGTCTCCAAAGCAATCGAGCAACTTTGTTATGACGTGCTTTGGGGTGATCTCGATGTACTGGTGCTTGACTTGCCACCAGGTACCGGTGACGTGCAGTTAACCCTCGCAGAGCGCATTCCGCTCAGCGGCTCTGTGATTGTGACCACCCCGCAAGATGTCGCGCTCATCGATGCTCACAAGGCGATCTCAATGTTTGAAACACTGGGAGTTCCGGTTTTTGGAGTTGTCCAAAACATGGCAAGCCACTCTTGCAGCGCCTGCGGCCACACCGATGACATTTTTGGGGGAGAAGCCTTCGAATCTTTTGTCAATGACCGCAAAATACCACATCTCGCGAGCATTCCGATCTCACGCGACATCCGTCTCGCGTCCGACTCAGGAACGCCCATCGTCGTTCACGATGGACACTTGACCCATTTGTTCGACGAGCTAAGCAAAACAGTAGGTCATAGACTGAGCCAACAATACATCAACGGTGCGGCTGCTAAAACGCGCGAACTACCCTTATCAGATAATGTCCCAACAGGAGATTTAGTAACATGAGACCTACAAATAAAGACCTTAATTCCGAATTGGGACAAAGATTACCCGATGTATTTACAGGGCTGACTCGGCTTCAAAAGCTTGGGGTAGCGGGCCGCCTTATCATCGAGTCTGCTAAAAATGAAAATCCTCTACGCTCGGGCTTGGTTAAAACCCCGGAACGATTTGGCAAGGCTGTAAATTTTCTACTATCTGGATACGAGTCAACTCCGGAACAAGTGGTAGGAGAGGGAGTATTTCCTACCGAGAGCCGCGGCGTTGTCAGTGTAAACAGGATCGAATTTTATAGCCTCTGCGAACATCATATGCTTCCGTTTTGGGGTGAAGTGAGTGTGGCCTACTACCCTTCCGACAAAATTATCGGATTAAGCAAAATACCGCGACTGGTGGACTTATTTGCAAGAAGACTCCAAGTCCAGGAGCATCTGACAACTGATGTGGCTAACGCCTTGAATGATCTTATCAAGCCGCGAGCGGTGGCCGTGCGAGTCAAAGGTCAACATCTTTGCATGATGATGCGCGGAGTTGAAAAGCAAAATTCTGAAACGGTTTCCGAAACAACACTTGGTCTCGATCGACTGACTAACATTGAGCAATCCAGACTTTTTGGCGCGCTTGAGGGTAAATAGTGGAGTTTTGAGTCATGACGACCATGAACGAAGGAAAAATGTACAGCATTAAGACGGCCGCAAGACTCGTGGACATGAATTCGCATACGATTCGCGCTTGGGAACGTCGCTACAAGGCCCTTGATCCAAGTCGAAATACTGCCAATAATCGCCGCGAATACACGGAGAGTGACGTAAAACGTCTTAGCCTGCTATCAAGCCTTGTTAAGTCTGGTCATCAAATCAGCCACATCGCAGGCTTAAGCAACGAAGTGCTGTCCTCTATGTCGTCGCCCATTGTTACTGAAGCCAGAAACGCCGCTCATACTGAAACCGCTGAATCGATCATCTTTAACCGCTGCCTTAACGCATTACGTGACTATGAACTTGTGTTGATTCAAGCTGAGCTTGAGTCAGCTAGAAACTTTTTGTCCACCATGCAATTTTTGAAAGGCCTTGCGGTCCCGCTGGTCAGAGAAGTTGGTCATCAGGTCGCATCGGGTGTGTTCAACTTTGCGCAGGAACATGCTCTGTCCTCCATCCTACGATCCCAGTTAATGCAGGTACTTTTTAATCTTCGCAACACCATCGCTGTGAGAGCTCTCACGCGCAAAGATCAAGATCATGGTTTATCCATATGCCTTGCAACCCGCGATGGCGATCTTCATGAATTCGGTATTCTAGCTGCGGCTATTTTAATTGCTCACCATGGGCATATTCCCCATTACTTTGGCCCTAATCTGCCGGCTCATTCACTGGCAGATGCTGCAAGAGCTGTTAAGGCCGACGTCGTGTTGGTGGGTAATACGGCACTTGACGAGCCGTTTGGCGATAAGCGCCAGGAAAGCTATCTTTACGTTCTGCAAGCTAAACTGCCGAATAGCTGTAAAATTTGGTGGGGCGGTCATAACGCGATGAAGGATCAAGCCCTTACCCAAACGATAACGACCGTTGCCACCTTGGAAGACCTCAGCCGCGCGCTAAACTTCTAACATTTAGCGCGCTCCATACGGGTCGCTAAGGGGTTTTGCTCAGCCAGTTCCACTTCTCTTTCGAAAATATTATGCGACATTTGCCAGGATCGGCTGGAATTACGCCGCGCTCAGACTGTCCACTCGCTCCGCCACCATAAACAGCAATCCCCTCAAAATGACTCCCGTGAAAACCAGTCTTTCCTCTCTCGTCTCGCTTACAACGACCAGAGAATCCACCACCGGCTCCATCACTACCTTTACCAAATAAACCCACGCCGCCACCTTTGCCTGCCTGCTCACAACCAGCTCCACCGCCGCCGCCAGCGCCACCTAAACCAGGACTGCCCTTGCCACGTTCGACGTTATTGGCACCGTTACCGCCATTGCCAGCATACCCTCCAGCCCCACCGCCACCACCAGCGGAAATGGGTCCACCATTCACTCTGAACTTGCCTCCGTTTCCACCATGACCGCCGCCGTATTCCACGCCGGATTCCTTGCTACTAGGCAGAGTGAACTTTCCACCAGCACCACCGCCAGCATTTGTACCGTGCTTTCCGCCAGCGGCTGTGACGTATACAACGTCGTTGACTTTCAAATGACTCGTTCCACCGTCAGTACCAGGCGTGCCAGCCCTACCTCCAGTGGCTTTATAAATATCGGATGTTGCGAAAGGTTTGTTATGAAACCAGACTAAAGCGCCGCCACCACCACCGCTGTCGTCATCTCTGGTTCCCTGGCCACCGCCGCCACCGCCAACACAAACCGCTGAAACAAAGTTAAAGCAGGACGGTTGAGGATTGGTAATAACTTTATCTGTTTCTCCAGCGTCGGCCGTTATCGCTGCAAATGGATCACTACACGTAGATGTTGGGGTTGCATCCGTCGATCCATCATCCCCGACGACGCTAAC
Organism: uncultured Polynucleobacter sp.; assembly: GCA_964402975.1. Taxonomy (GTDB): domain Bacteria; phylum Bdellovibrionota_B; class Oligoflexia; order Oligoflexales; family RGVZ01; genus CAMDKS01. Next base: position 38,202 of record CAYOEM010000013.1, on the reverse strand, counting down.
AGTGACTTTAACAGTGCTATCAGAAACTGTTACTTTGGGAGAATCCACTCCACCAAGCTCAGTGTCTTGATTTTCAACGACTGGCTTTATCTGCATCTTCTGCGAGTGACCGCTGAACTCCTGCTGGGAACAGCTCGCGATAACGGACCCCGCCAAAACTACCGCGACGTGATGGCCTGACTTCAACATATACACCCCCCGATTCTAGATCTGGGGAGGAGTTCGGACAGAATCCCTTTCAACTAAATACCGCCAAGATATAGCTTTAATATCTTAATCTTAAGACCTTCAAATAAGAGCGCTCAACGACGTCAAAAGAGCGTGCTTCCGGAATCAAGCTGAAATCGATGAAAGCCTGTCACGAAATTGTACATATTGATCATGAACCCAACACAAGCCCCCTGCTCCTTGAAGGTTAACCCCTCGACATTACTGCCCCAATTTTAAACCATCTTTAACCCAGAACTGGCACATCAAGTGCAGTTGAAGAGGTCATCCAACCTTCGGTTGGTAGCATTGTTCGGTGGTTTTCACTTTGAATCAAAAAAGGGATTATATTTTGAAACAACCCTTCCAGATTCATCAAATTCCCCTCTGTTGCTCTTTTCTGTTGTTGCTCTTCTTTATCAAACCACCAAACCACCGAACAATGTTCTCCTAAATAAACAAACGCGCCAACCTGGCGCGTTTTTTATTCTAGTCCGCCGGCAAAATTTATAGACGTGAATTGAAGTTACGAAGCATGTCTGCGAATATTTGTCTTAAACCATCATGATTATACTGTCCGGCGAAGCTAACGGCACACAAAAGTCCGCCGTCTTGACGTTCAACCACGAATACGGAATCAGGTTTTGCAGTAGCCTTTGACCAATAATTTAAGACCTTCGAGTCATGTCTGCCAAATGCGGCGTCAACGCTTAGCCAAGGATTGTCGTGATATTTGGATCGCAGTGCCGACACCAAAACAGCTTCGTCAATTTCGGGTGGCAGAGAAAACCCAGAGACAGAGTCTAAGCCGTTGTCCAACCAGTGAGCAACAAAATCAACCTTGTCGCCTTGTACGCGCGCTAAGATCCCGTTTGTTAGTCCTGCCTTAATCACCGTTTCCTGAAACTTTTGTAATGCTTCTTCTATACTCTTGGTCAACTGAACTTTCACGGCGAAGCGATTTAAAATCGACATACCAGCCTGGACGGCCACAGATAAATCAGGATGCGAGGCACGCGGCCTAGGCGCTACTTGTATTTCTTTGTCAGTCAAAGCGCCAAGTCCAAGGCTAAGATCAAGACGTTTTGACGAGGTAGCAATCTCCGTCTTCGATTCTGAACGTTTGACCGCCTCGTTATCCGAAGGCTGCCCGGATTGGGCAACCAAACTATCGGCCGTCACCATAGGCGAAGGCTTCGCTTTTTTCAACTTATCTTGATTCAAGTCTGCAGTAGATTTTTGAACTAGAGCTATACCTAAGTCAGACTCCGCTACGCCATGGACTGATGGCGCTGCAATATCCGAAAGCGGCTGCCTCGCATGTTTTCTTATGAAGCTTTCGAACTGGTTTTCCTCGAGCGGTAGCTCTGCCCCAATTTTACGTAAGCCCCTCAATATCTCACTGCGAGTAGCTATGACGGGCTTAATGCGCAGACCTGTAAAAAACCGGACTTGATTCGATGCATCAATATCGGTCGGATCGACCATTGCTAGAGACAACACTCCATCTTTGAGCGAGAGAGGCAGAACCTCCAGCCATGCTAGTAGATGGCCGGGAACCATGTTGGAAACCTCAGGATCCATCTCATAAAAGATATCTTTAGCGGCCCTGCGAAATGCCGTACGGGAGGCCAACAACGTGCTGAGCTCTTCTTCATGAATCAATCCGAGCGCCAAGACGCTCCTTGCAAAACTGCCATTATGGGATGCGCTTTCTCGACGAATGAGTCGTCGATCGGAGCTACTCAGGATCCCCTCCTGCACCATAAATGTTCCCAAACGCGACATTTTTGCGAACTCCAACTGATGATGTGATGCCAAAAAATGCGGCAAACACGTCGATTTCATTAATTTTATCACAAGGTTTAGTAAAACATATCAGAACACGAGGTAAAAGTTGTTGTGTGAGACCCAATCAAGGTGGCAACATGAGGGTTCGGTTGAACTCAATAATTAGCTGAAACAACTAGGAAATTAATCGATAGCAGGGGCCTCATTATGACCACTAATAAACAGCATGAGCGTGACCTAAAAGGTCCCGACTCGTTACAAAAAAACCTTTCCAAGTCCATCGAATCTCTAGCATCCAGCAGAAAACGCATCTTGATGATGCTGAGCCCTCTTTTTGTCGTAGCTCTAGCGGGATACGGAGTTTACGCTTGGTCGCAGCACAATGTAAAAACTAGACGTGCTGGCCTTGCCAAAATCCTAGCTGTACGCGGTCAAGAGGACAAAGACCTGTCGAAACGGCGAGAGGACCTCCAGAAGCAAATCACGGAGCTTCGCAATACCAAAACCGAAAAAGACGGTAAAAAAGCTGCTCTTTCACCCGAGGCTCTAACAAAAGTTACCAATCTTGAGAAGCAAGTGGCTGATCTCAAGCCCGACTACACAAAGTCTCATGCCGAATTCAAGAAGTTCTATGATTCCAACTTAGACGCCCCGGAAGGCTGGATGGCAGGGCTCAGCTGGGCCGGCAAAGAATTGCGTGAAGGCCGAAACGACGACGCACGTAAAGTCATCGAGCATGTTGCCAAAACCAGTACGTCCAACAAATTCTACCAGATGAACTCAAGATTTATGTTAATTGGACTCCTGGAAGAAGCGGGAGATTTTGATGGAGCGCTGAAGGAGTGCGAACTTCTGTCAAAAATCGCTAACGACGAGACGCAGGCGACCGTACTCCTGACTAAAGCGAGGCTTCTCTATTTCAAGAAGTCCTTTGATCAGGCCAAGATATCTCTTAATGAGCTCTTAACCAAACACGCCTCAACACCAGAAGCCACGAAAGCACGTGGTCTGTTAGCACTGATGGGGCCAGCCTGATGATGCCGATGATGCGCAAGGCCCTTACTTTCGGTTTATTGTTTGCATCCGCAATTCAAGCTCTTGAAGGGCTGGCGTCGGATAAGCAGCCATTTCGTGTTGGCATGATCATGATGAACGCTGACTTGGACTCCCAGAAACCGCTGGCTGCATCCGACAATGGCGGATTTCTTTTGCGCGGGGACGTTGTTTACGGAAGCTTTGATTCCAACTACATGCGCGCCTACAACCGCGCGACTCGTAAAAATATCTGGTGGTTTAAAACAGACGGCGAGGTAACTACCCCTCCCCTTATGGTCGAGAACACCATCTACATTTCAACAAGATCTGGCAATCTCTCCGCCATAAACGCCTCGACGGGCGAAAATCTGTGGACCACTCAGCTGGACTCCTACAGCGAACGCCCCCTGACTCTATCAAACGGATTTTTGTTTGTCGTAACAACTGGTCAGGTTATTTATTCGATTGAGTCAAAAACTGGGAAGCGTGCCTGGGTTCATGATGCCGGGTTTCCGGACTCGGTGGTTGTTAGACGGCCTCCTGCTTCACTCATTCACGACGGACGCGTTGTTGTCGGGCTCGCGTCCGGGGAACTGCTGGCCCTGAAGATTGAAGATGGGAAAAGACTCTGGCGCTACAATCCGTTCTATCAGGAGGCCCGCTTCAAAGACGTTGTGGGTGAGATGGTTGTCCATAACGGCCGCCTCCTGCTAACGCGTTACGATGGTTTAGTTGCTCTTGTGGACTTCGCACAGGAAAGACAGGTTTTGTGGCAAGACCGTCAGACATCTGTATCGACCTCGACGTTTCGATCTGGCCGCTATTACGTAGGTCTGACGAATGGCGACGTCCTATGCTACGACGCTTCGACAGGCAGAGTCAGTTGGCGCGCCTCCCCGGGACCGACCGCAGCCTTCATGATTGCTAGCGAGACTCACCTCTATGTCATGAGTACGAACGGCCGAATCACCGCACTGGAATCAAGCTCTGGCAATTACGAGTGGGCTGATAACCTAGGCGGCAGAATCGGAACCCCTCCGATTGTTAATGGCGACCAGATGTACATTTCTACCGGACTTAGAAACATTTACGCCTATAAAATTCAGTAGCCATCGTAACGTTCAGATAAGCTCTGTGCGACCAAGCTCTTTCAACCGATCTACAATCAGCTTGACGTCTTGGGACCTATGCTTTGGACACACTAAAATCGCTCCCTTTGCATGAACAACAACAACGTCCTTTAAACCTAGGAGAGCGGTGAATGGGCCATCCGTATCGACCGTACAACCTGAGCTGTCAAGCAGCATGACATCACCCTGAACAAAGTTACCTTGCTGATCCGTCTTGAATCCAGCGGCTAGCGCATCCCAGCTACCCACATCCTGCCAACCAATATCAGCCTCAACCACGCTGACGCGTTTAGAGACTTCCAATACTGCATGGTCCACCGATATTTTTGGAAGGGCTGAATAGACCTGAGCAAACTTTATCTGATCTATATTTCCAAATGACGTCGCCGCGCCTCCCAAATCACGAAGAGCTTTGACGGTCGCAGGTAGACGTGCGCCCAGCTCATCCAAAAACAATCTCACAGGAAAAACAAAAAGCCCTGCATTCCAATAGAATTTTTTACTCGTGACAAATGTTTCGGCTGTTTTCAGATCTGGCTTTTCCCGAAATGACGCCACACGGAAAGCGCCGGGCTCATTACGGGAGACACCTCTTTCAATGTATCCATAGCCCGTCTCCGGATATTTTGGAACGATACCGATGAGACAGAGCTCGTCGCTTCTGGCAACATCAATTGCGGTACAAATGGATTCCTTAAATGCATCCTCTTTTTCAATAACATGGTCAGCGTGAAGACTAACCATGATCGGAGATCGTTGCTTAGAGATCTTTTCAATTTGCAAAGCGGCTAATGCGAGCGCATTGGCCGTGTTACGAGCATCAGGCTCAGCAATAACCACTGGACATAAGTCACCGATAATTTTTTTTGTCGCTTCAGCTTGATCTTTATGTGTTACAACAATTCGACGCTCTGGTGGTATAAAACCATCCAGACGCCGTAAAGTTATTTCAATCATTGTCTCTTCGGCCCCACCCAAACTGCATAATTGCTTGGGCCACTTTTGCCGAGATTTCGGCCAAAATCGGGTACCGCTTCCGCCCGCAAGAATTACCGCAAACACATCATCTGATGTCGCTCTGACCATTAACGTTTCTCCTCTTGGCGAGTCCATATAAACAAAATCATATAGTTTAGGAACCAGCAGCGATCCAAGCGCCGATTCCTCTAACATACCCGGGTGCGATGATCATTTTACTGAGCGCCCCGCCCAGCTCAGTGCTGTAGCTCGTAAAAATCTGACCCTCACGAGACTTTATCCCAGAATGTTCAGCCGCGTCTTGATAGAACATTGCCACTCCCAAAATAGCGTAGGGCGCCATTCCCGTTTTAGCAAATCGAGAGGAAAAATCCTGCCAAGCAATCAGCCCTTTCTCAAAGTCACCTCCTTGAGGCAAGCTTAGCCACGCTTTCTGAATCATCGTCCCCTCGCCTCCGGGCGCGATCGTTAGCGTACCTAAAAAGTCGGTATTGTAAAAATCTCCCCCTCCGGGAATGACCGCTGCAGACTTCACGTGACGCGCTGGATCACCGATCGTAAATACATGAAGATTCGATGTGTGAAAAAACTTGCGTGGGTCAAGAATAGCCTGTCCCGCGGGCGCTGCAAAAACAGCCACCGTTGGCGGATTTGATGCCGCGATAGATGAAAGAGCCAAATACATAGACTTTTGTTTAAGAGACGGGTCGAGGTCTTGACTATCCGTCTGTAGGGCAAACAAATTCAACGACTGATCAGTCTTTAGATCCCAAACGTAAAGCCCATCTGAATACCGAGCGCTATGAGCTGCAGTAAATACAATCCTCAGCTGCCCAGGCACCCACAAGAACTCTTCAATATGGTCGTGAGGAGCCACCATGATAAAATTCTTTCGCTCGCGATCTTTCACCACCAAACGACGTTCACCAGTTTCTGGATCAATGAATAAACGTGCGTGCCATCTACCTGTTTGATCATCTGACCCGGCGAATAGTATGGCAGAAGGCCTTGGATGCATGACGCCAGCTTGATCGTCGTACTTAAGTCCAAGCTGAACATTTTCCCCAAGTTGATAAACCCCAAGATCGGGAACTCGATTGGACCTGTTCTGTAGCCCATCTTCTCCAAAACTACGAATCAGATAATTCATCTGGCCGAGTGGTAGGTATTCAAGTCGCTGTCCCCATGCATCATAAAAACTATAGCGAACGTCTTTTTCAATGGCGTAAATACGTAGGTGGCTGAGACTTTGTGGGGGTTTCTTTTTTTCGCTTATATGTAATTGAACGAGATCGTCGAGTCCTTGGATGATTTCTAGAGTGGACGTGCGAGACCTCACGAGAGGCCAATGAGAGCTAACGGACAGCGCCCACAATATCGCGACGGTAAAAGCCAGGACAGGCCCAGCAAATAAACTTCGATGTCTTTTCAAATACTCCAAAACTCGCGCCCTTTGCTCCACTTTGACTGAAGAGATAGTTTATAACAATTTTCTCCTGAAATCACAGACCTAACGCTGTGCTCTTACGGCGACGGGTGGGCGTTTCTCCCTATTTCCTCACGTACATGCTAAAATGTAGGAGTACCAGCCCTAGATTGAAATCCGTAGTCACCCCCCTTCGGGAGGAGTCCGTCATGCGCATCTCACTTTTTATGGTCCTAGGTCTCAGTATAGCCCAAAACGCTCTAGGGGCCACCAGCTCACAGCTTGGAGTAGCGGCAAGCAACACGTACAACCGTCCAGACGATCTTCCATTGGAAACGCCGAGTTCCCAACGGGTCCGAATTCCGATGACATTCAAGACGTGGAGTGACGTCGAAACCAGGGACCCAAACGGAAAAATGCAAAGAACTAGAATCGCTGGAAAACCTGTTTCTCAAGTGCTTCGTGCTCGCATTGAGCGAGCGAATGATTTCTTTCTGGGCGACTACCGAATAAAAACCACACCAGTTCGATGGCTAAAGCGCAGTCATCAGTATCAAGTTAAACTCGAATTATTCAAACGCCTTGGCGAAGACGGCGCTATCGAAGAAAGTCTTGGCTCTGTAACTTTAACCGGCGTGCTAGAAAAGCAAGACGATGGGCTTTATCTACTAAATGGATCCGCACGACGATTGTTCCGCAATCGCACGGGCGATCCTATACTTGATCTCGACGCGGGCATGCACGCGCCGACAGAGAAACAGACCGCCATTTCACGTCGGTAACTACTGTTATCAAAGCAATTGGTCAATTAACGCTGGCAAAGCCTGCGAGAATCTCTTTGAGCTTGACCAGAGTCACCCGGAAGGTACGTCCGCAAAATTCGCAGCGAACGTCAGCGTCTCTGGCCTCTTCAACCATTCTTGAGACTTCGTCTCGGCCCAGCATGGTGACAGAGCGCTCAACCCGGTCTTGAGTGCAACGACAGGAATATTTAATTTCAAATGGATGCTCGGCCTGGTTCATTTTGATCAAGCCAGAATAATTACGCAGCAAATCAACTGGATCACGATTGTCTCGCAGCAGAGTCGACAGCGGCTTTGCCTGCGAAACAAATTTTTCCAAATCACTAATAACGACGTCACTAGCTCCGGGCATTAACTCAATCAGAACACCGCCAGCTGTGTCCACCGTACCGTTCTCACCAAGAATAACACCCAGCGCCACCACGGACGGTATCTGATGGCTTTGCTGCAAGTAGTAGGCAATGTCATCGCCTATCTCACTCGAAACGAGCTCGACAGTGCCAATGTGAGGTGCTTTCTCAAATGGTTGGCTTCGAATGACATTCAAAAGACCGACCCCCATCCCAGCCGCTACATCGATGCGACCATCTTTAAGGGGAACGTTTGCATCAGGGGCGTCACACCACCCCCGGCACTCGCCTTCATAGGATGCTTCAGCATAAACCGACCCCAAGGGGCCGTTGCCACGAAAGTGTAAGCCTACAACCTGACGATCGCGCAGCTGGGCCGCCATCAGCAGAGCGGCCGTGACAGCCCGCCCTAATGCCATTGTAGCCAGCGGCCCGGTCTTCTGCAGATCACACATCTCTCTAATTGGTGCCGTGGAAATGACAGATGTGGCACGAATGAAAAGATCATCGCTATAAAATCGGTGAACTCTAGCCACGAATGCCCCCCAAAAACGTCCAAGCACCAATTTTGACACAGGATTCAGATATCAATCAATCATAAACCCCGAAAATTACAGCGATCTTGATTGCCCCCCGGTAGGACCTGTAAAGGTTTGAAGCAATCCGTCAATTTTTCTTATGAATGTCTAAGGGTTTGACAGGAGCCGCAAACGCACGATTATATAAGATACTGTTTATATTGACTTTTTTAAAATATCCAGAGTTGGCATAAGCCTTGCTCATAGGTCATTAGGCAGCCATAGCATAGCACCCTAGATTCGTTAACCGTAAACATCACAGTGCTACCGGCAACCTGGAAGTGGAGAATTGGACCATGTGGAAGCAGAGTAAACATTTTGCAATCATTCTTGGAGCGATGCTGAGCGGACTAAGTTTATGGTCAGGGTCAGCCGCTGCCGATCCAGGCGTCAGTCACAACTACGTTAACACTTACCGTTCAAGTAGCATTACTCACTTCTATGTCTCACAGGCCATTGAAGGCGAGTATGGCGAATTTAACTTAAGCAACTCGGGCAACGGCCTGACCTCCGCAGTCACAAGGTCCGAAAAGTGGCGCGGCTACAATTTAACCCAGACATTTGGCGTTGAACTTCTCAAATTTGTTCAGTTCAATGTAGCCCACAGTATGATCAACATGCGCGCGTCCAGCTCATCACTGGAACGTCTTGGAGGTAGCAGGTTCTCGGCCGGGGCCCGACTTGTTTTCCTTGCACCATTGGCAAATCTTGAAGCAGGCGGCGGAGTTGTTGGTACTAGATATGATTACCAACGTGACCTTACAACCTCCGACTTTTATGGCAGCGGCGTATACTATAGCCTAGGATTCAATTACTTTATCAGCGAACGGATATCACTCTTCGGACAAGCCAAAACAATTGACGAGCATTCGATCCGAACCGGCGGGGATCCAAATGCCAAGACCATCAGATCACAGACTACAAACCTGGGCACTGGCTTTTCGCTCTGGCTGTAAGATTTTCTTAGAGGAACAAAAGGCTATTTGGAACTATCTCCAAATAGCCTTTTATAATTTTCGTAAACATATTCCTTCGCAACCATCTCACTGAGACCTCGTATCTTAGCAAAAAGCGTAACGGTACCGACTACGTTTTTAGGCTCGTTACGATCGCCCTTTACGGGAGGCAGATACGGCGCATCCGTCTCGGTGAGAATTCTATCAAGGGGAAGAATCTTTAGCATTTTCTGAAACCCCTCGTTGACAGTGCAATTTGCTGGGATGGAGAAATACCAACCGTACTTTTCCGAGAAATCTTTTGCCATATTAGCCCGACCGCCGAAGCAATGGAAATTTACCTTTTTTACGCCTAAAGCCGCCAAAATCTCTCCCGCTCGTCTTTCGCACTTTCTAGTATGGATGATCAATGGGAGATCAAACTCCAGAGCTACACCAATTAGCCTCTCAAAAACATCTTCTTGCGCCGCAAGATACTCGGTCCCGAGATAGTAACCATCTAACCCACACTCTCCAATAGCGGTTAGCCGACCCTCCTTGGCCTGCTCTCTTATAAATTCAATCTCAGCCTTCACATCAAAAACAGGAACTTCGAAGGGGAAATCCTCGGGAATTGCATGACAGACCGCGTCCAAGGGATAAATCCCCAAAGCACTCCGAATGATTTTGTGAGTTTTTGCCATGTCGAGAATCATACGATTACTGACTGGCTCAAGACCATTAACCACGACTGCCCCAAGGCCCGCCGCTTCAGCTCTTGAGATAACGTCGACCACATCCGAGGAAAAATTCTCGTGAGTCAGGTGAGTATGAACATCGACATAGAACATGGCAACACCATTCCAAAGCAGCATGTGCACTGGGAATCATACCAGCGCAAGAGACCGCATCTCAACAAAATAAAAGACTAACAGCTAGCCCGCACTTAGTGCGCCATTTCAATTGACAGAAGACGCTCATCATCGGAGACAAACTCCGCTTCGGTCGATATTTTAACCCCTGAGGCAAGTAGCTTGCTGGGCGCCTCACCCCGTCGGATGGCTTCCGCGTCCCACTTAGAGTTCTTTGCACTCCAGTCCTTGACGATGAATGATCTTTGACTAGCCGCAGACATCGCTTTTTGGATGGCTTCTTCGACAAAGTTCTGCGTATGAATCAAATCTTCGACGTTAAACACAATTGGTATGCGAACAGTTCGGCTGGACGTTTCTGCCGCATCCAACGCCTTGTTAATGATCCTCGAAGCCGACTCAACATCGCCAATCTCTGCCTGAATTGCGAAACGAAGGTGATCAACGTTTAAACCTCTGTCAACATTCACACTCAAATCATCGACCCGGAATTTCGAGGCATTCTCAACATTCCAGCTATACACTGGAAATCGTTTCATATTTCCCTTCAATTGATTGAGCTCCACGGCAGACCAATCTTCAGGAATACCAGACTCCGCAAAAGCGTTTCTAAGAGAGCTAGGAATAACTCCTTGATCGAAGAAAACCGCCTGAACCTCGCCAAATCCGCGGGAGTACAAAATATCTTTAGCCTGAGTTGCCATCTGTTTTAACTCGGCATAATCGAACGCTGTTACGCTGAGATCTAAACCACAATCAATGGCACAGCCGTCAATATTAACGGGAGCACCGAATACGGTCGGTTCTGATCTAAAATTTAATTTGGCTTTTTGCACAACACTTCGCCAAGGTGCGAAATGCAGCAAAACATCATCCCCGGGCTGTACAAGTCGAGCGAATTTCAATCTAAATCCCAAATCACTATCACCGCCTCGAACCAATGGCGCGGGACTAATGGCATGCGCTATTTTTAAGTTTGGAAACTTACGCCGAAGATCTCTCAACATGCCAATACTCCATGGCCTAGTTGGTTTCCCCTGCCATACCGCTAGCGGCACGATCTCAACAGCAGCCCTTGCAAATAAATCGCTGGGCAATATTATCATCATCAAAAAAATCAATGTGCATTGGATCGCTTGAGACTTAAAACGTAAACCAAGGCTCACGGGGCTGGCTCCTTTCAAAAATGCTAAAACAGAAACACCACGCGAGCATTAAATCGGTATACTAGATGTAAACTAAAGCCCACCGATCAACTCCGATCTAGGCAGAAATTTCACACCATTAAGATCTGTCTGAAAAATTAAGGATTAATTCCTGTTTTTGCGTTTACGGGCAATGGCAGGTACGGGCTTTCTCGCCAACTGCCATACGATTGGCAGCGCAAGAAGAACGAACAATCCCAGAACGGATGCCGTGCTTTGATTGCCACTACTCCCGATTGAGCAGAGCCCCATAAATCCACTTTCTTTCTTAGCTTTAGTACCCTCAGTTGGCGCTTTTCCATCGACGTCAGCCAGATCAATCCCAAGGTCTTCAATCCCCATACCTCGAGCTAGAGCTGTCTCTTTTATAATGGTTGAATATTGCTGGTTGTAAAGCGTGAAGTCCGCATCCAACACGGCAACAATCAATGCCTTAATGCTCGCCTCTTTTGGCAAATACGTGACTGCTGCAATCAGTAGTTTATGAAGATTTTCTGCGGGTATCTTCCCGGATTTCTTCAGATCCGCAAACATCGCAGACACGACTTGCCCACGCGCATGCGGCCCGGACGCCAGGTAGGCCGAATCTCTATATTTATTAGAAATGTTGGCCGTCCTTAAACACTGACCTAGAACCTGACAGAATTTCTTCGGGTCTTCGGGATAAGGACAAATCGACTCCCCTAGACAGTAATCCCCGGACGCATAGAATGTTAAGGCATCGGCTAAACCCTCATGAATCACTAGAGACTCACTACCTGACGGAACTTCCGTCACAGATCCATAAACAACATGGTGACCAAACTCATGGCTGACAACGTCACTATCTGTCGCCAGATTAGTTAACTCTCCTGATTTTCCAGGTCCGATAATGATCATGGGGCCTGTTGAACCATTAAATGGAATGTACTGAGCGTTACTCTCTCGGCTCGACGGGTAAGACGTAAATACTTTAATGGGCTTTGGCCCCTTCCAGACATAGCCATTTTGACTTACAAATTGGAATTGACGGTTCACATGGGCAAAAGTCGATTGCTCATTAAAGTGATCAGGATTTGTTTGATCGGCGTCGAAGGGGGCTTGATTGCGGGTTGCGCTGTTTCCAAACGCTGTCATGAAATAATCATTGGTTAACGTACCATCACCTGAAACTTCAACGGTGAAGTTTACAAGAGCTCTCTTATTGGGATCAGAGTCTTTGGAGTTCGACTGGTAAGCGCGCACTTGAGCGGTTGCATCAAAAGCCATCGCATCACCCTCAAGGACTCCCGAATCCCCTACATAGGTTACGAATGGCGACTTATCAGACGTTACGATGATCTTCCATACAGGCATCAATTCGCCGGAAGCTGGATATAGACATCTGGACACTAACGTCACGGACAGATTTTGGCCGCCCGTTAATTGATGGACGGCGACACTCGCCTGCTCTACTGCCGAGTTCACGTCAGGCCACGCATCGTCATGAAACGGATACACCGCGTCCACTTTTGGAACCAGCCCTACAACGTGCGACACACCGCGGCTGGCATCCACGGTCTTGAAACCAGCCTTGCACACATCATATGCCCCGACGCGAACCGCGAACTCCTTAACAGTGAGCCCAAGCTCACTCGATAAGTCGCCATGAGGCTTCACGTCATAATCCAATGGCTTGGCGACGATATTTAAAAGTGGATGTAGTCCATGGTGATTCAGATGCTTTCGTAGCAATTCAAAACGCTCTGCCGGCGATAAACTTAATTGCCCTGAATCGAGTCTGGTCGCTGCCTTTACCTCAAAAGAGCTCCATTCCCGGTCGAGAACCTCGGGGAGTGTCTTAAAAAAACCGCCAGCGTAGGCCGTCGATGACGCCAATAGCGACACGAAGCTGAAGCGCAGAATCCCTGACTTGTTTTTATACATTAATTTCATTTAGTTAGCCCATCTCCGCAAGGCAAAAGGCCGACAACCAAGCCAGCCTCTGACTTACGAGGAGTTATCGGCAAAATTTGCCCTATACTTAACGAATGAGCCTTTTTTTTTAGCAAAGACCTGTAATTATTAAGTTTTATGGAAAAAGGAGTCGAACCCCCTCTTTACACGATCTAAATATTTATCCACAGGTTTTGTGAATAAGAGAGCCAACTGACCCGATAAATTCGTTGTCCTACAAGGACTTCACCTATTCGCATAGTTAATAAACAAGCCAAAAATTAGTCACAGCAAATGCTTGAAGAACAACTTCATTTTTGACACCATCACGAGTTCTAAATTTCCGACCGTTAAATGCGGCGGTTTTATTTTTTCGAAAAGTTTGAATGGAAAAACAGTTTGTGCGAGACCTCAGGGTTACAGCGGTCGAGGGAAATGTTCAGCGGCTTGACGGCGGCGCCATGTTCGGTAACGCTCCGCGAACGGTCTGGGAAAAGTGGATTACACCGGACACGCTAGGTCGAATCCCGCTGAGCTGCAGGTCTATGTTGCTCGAGTGTGACGGAAAAAAAATCCTGTGCGAAACCGGCATTGGAAGTTTTTTTGAACCAAAACTTGCCGATCGCTACGGCGTCGTCGATTCCGGACACCGCCTAATTGAAAACCTCAACCAACTTGGTATCGATCATTCTGAAATTGATTTTGTCATCTTGTCCCATCTGCATTTTGACCATGCGGGCGGCCTCTTACCGTCCTGGAAAGATCGCCAAGCTAGCGGAGACCGTCTTTTATTCCCCCGCGCCAAATACGTGGTCAGTCGCACGGCGTTTGACCGAGCTAAATCACCTCACCCAAGGGACAGAGCATCGTTTATACCAGAACTACAAGAGCTTCTAGAGCGAAGTGGTCGGCTCGTCTTAGTTAATGACTGCGAACAAAGTGATGAACTGCCAAATTTTATATCGTTCTCTTACTCCCACGGCCACACACCGGGTCACATGCATACCGTGGCCCAAGCAAATGGTAAGTCCATTGTCTTTGCGGGGGATTTAATACCCGGAAAAGCTTGGGTACACTTACCGATCACGATGGGTTACGACCGCTTTGCGGAGCAAGTTATCGATGAAAAAAGGACTTTCTACTCTAGGTTTGCGAACGAAGATTCGTGGATTTTTTTCACCCACGATTCAACGTGCGCTATGAGTAAAATCCGTTTGAACTCAGCCAAAAAATTTGAACCGTACGCCGATCTTGAAAGCCCTCAGCGGTTTACGCTCTAATCCTCAGCCGATCCCTCAGAGTTTTGGGCCTCGTGGGCGCGAATATCCGCGCACGCTGACTCTCTTTCAATCTTAGAGAACTCGAGTTTTTCGGCTAAAGCCGTCTGATATTGCGATGCTGTAATTCTACCGAGAGCCAACATGCGATCTAAAAGTTGCTTAACGATCTTGTTGTAATTTGGAGTTAACTCGCCCGCACAAAAATACCGATAACGAGGAATCGGTGCCGGTAGCAATGACGCCAGATAAATAGCCTCTTTTAACGTCAAATCGTTTGGATCTTTGTTAAAAAACTTTTGACTGGCTCGTCCGATGCCGTAAAGGCCCGGACCAAATTCAACCATATTCAGATATATCTCAAGAATCCGTTCTTTGGTTATCGTACGCTCAAGATGCCATGCCAAAAACATCTCCTGTAGCTTTCTCGAAATTGTTTTATCTCGAGCTAAAAATAAATTCTTGACTGTCTGCATGGTTATGGTTGAACCGCCTACCGCCGCTCGTTTTGCTTCCGCGTTTTTTTGCACTGCACCCACGATAGCCCCGATCTCAACGCCTCGATGGCTGAAAAAACCAGTGTCTTCGCTGGAAATAAAAGCCGATCGAACCAAAATCGGAATGTCTTTATACGAGACGAAATAAGGCCTAACGGGATCCACTGGAATGGTAATTTTACCGCTCGGCGTTTGCCGCTCGATCACAAACGCTCCTGCAAGATAGTCGGCGCTGTACATTTCAGGAGTTTTGGTGACGTTACAGTCGAAACGAGATCCCGATATTGAAAATTTGGCCCCTTTGTCATCTAAATTGATCTGGGCTCGTAAAGCTGCTGTTCCATCCATTTCAAAGCCCAAAAATTCCGGCGCAAACGAGTGCGGGATAGTATTGATCAATGCTGAACAGTCTATTTTATCAGCGTTTAATTGGAAATTGCCGTGCGGAAGGATGTCTGCACCATTGTTTTTTGCGAGGCTCAGTGCAAATTCAGCCGAAACGTTAACCCCCTCACCATCCGTAGCTCCGGGCGCATAGACAAATAACTCGGAGCCGCCGGCGCTGATAGAACGTTCTTGAGCATCGACATCTAAATCCATGTTTACGCGAATATTTACTGGACCCACGGGATTCAATGATAGTGAGGAGTATTCAACGATAATGTTTTCAATAACACCGCGCGTACTGACGCGCATACGCTTTAATTGGCGGCCGTCTAAAGCTTCAAGCCCAATGCCGCCCTTGTAGCCAGGTTTAAAAGCCTTGCCCAACCT
This sequence comes from uncultured Polynucleobacter sp., assembly GCA_964402975.1. Lineage (GTDB taxonomy): Bacteria > Bdellovibrionota_B > Oligoflexia > Oligoflexales > RGVZ01 > CAMDKS01. The sequence continues at coordinate 22,430 of CAYOEM010000013.1, read as the reverse complement.
CGACTGGAACGGGGTCAGCACCAAATCGGGGAGACGATCTGCATCAACATCACACTTCACTGCGAGAGGATCACGCCGGATCAGACAACTTGCAGCCCAAGCTGGCCGACCCCTGAACTCAGGTCTGCCGCGAATATTTAATTTAATTTGCTGATCGGGCGCGCCATTCAACTCGGCCTCGAGATAACTCTCCTTCACTCGGTCCATGGCTACGACCGAAACCGTTCTCAACGCGAATCGACGCTCTAACAATCGCAGTGTCGTCGATGTGTCCTCCATAACCAAAAGAGATTTTTTCCCATCACTCCACTCAAACCGTTCAATCATAAACTCAAGGCGTTTTGCTAAAAAAGCCGCCCCGGTAACGTCGTTACGATTTGTATTTAATTGTTTGTTTCCCAGGATCTTTTTTTTCAGTTCTATTAGCTCGGCAGGCCAAAGTTCCTCGGAAGGGGATAAATTCACTCCGAGTTTCTTCATTGCAATTTTGTTAGGCCTTAAAAAATCTGCGAACGGATTTAGCGATAGCTCGACGCGAAGCCCCTCGACAACGACCCAAGGCTGTCGTCCGACGGCCAATTTTTCAAATGTCACAAAACCCAAACCGACGTCCATGGATTCATACTCAATGATCAACCCATGCCGCGAACGGGCTCGTTTAATTTGATCTTTCAACTTTAGAGCGATTTTTTCCGTAACTGCATCGGCTACGAAATAAGACGAGATGCCAAGTAATATCGCCCCAATAAATAATCCTAGAGCGAGACGAAGTCTTGAACTAACTCCACCCTGCAATTGATTGTCTGGTGGTGGATCCATCTGCCACACGATACCAAGACTCCCCTGAAAAACTAAAGAATGCCATCCTGACCCTGCAGGTAATTCAGATAGCTAATAAAGAAGTCGACCACGAGAATGGTTACCAGCGACATCACAACGGCCTCCGTTGTCGCACGTCCCACACCTTTCGCTCCGCCGCTGGCATTGAAACCCTTGAAACACCCTATAACCGAAAGAATGAGACCAAAGATCATCGCCTTCTGACCACCTTCCCACAAATGCCTTGGCTTAACGATCCACTGGATCTTGTCGAAGAACACCGCTAGATCCACGTCGTATATCGCGACACCAATGACAAATGAGCAAAAGACGCCCGAAATAATGAAAATCATCGTCAAAAGCGGCATCATGACGACGCTAGCCCAGATCCTTGGAGCTACGAGGTAATTGTATGGATTAACAGCCATGACTCTCATGGCGTCGATCTGTTCATTGACCCGCATGGTTGCGATCTCTGCGGCCATGGAACTGCCGGCGCGGGCTGTCACGAGAAAAGAGCCAACAACAGGAGCCAACTCTTTACTGAGAGCATAGCCAGCGGCAGCTCCTATCATACCCTCGGCGCCAAAAACCCGAAACATCTCTCCAAACTGCAATCCAAAGACGGCGCCTATCATCATTCCAGATAAAATCATAACGCCAATACTTTGGTTTCCAACAAACTCACACTGCTTCAGAAACAGTCCGATGGACATGGCAGGCCGAAACGATCGAAGAAGCGTGTTGCCGAGAAAATTCATGATGGCCCCGACTAAAGACACAGGCTGCACAATCGCAGCCTGCAACACAGACTTTAGTCCGTCGCCAGTAATAGACCTTCCGATTGACTCAACAATAACCCTCAAAATGCCCTCTGATCATTTATACTGTCGCCCTCAGCTAGTTACTTCGGCTAGAGACGTTAAGGCTTCGCCTCATCCTTGGCATCAACTGCGGCAGGTGCATCGCTTGCTGAACCAGGTGTCGCTCCACTAGCAGAATCACTCGCTCCGGATGTATTGGCAGGAGCGGCCGATTTACGCTTCTTGGACCGCTTTTTTTTAGGCTGCTCCTCGGACCCTTGCGACTGCCCCCAGTCTGCTGATTTTTTCGATCGACCAACACCTTTCTCACTCAGAACTTTCATCGAGATGTAACGGCCGTCTTCTGTTTTTGCCCAGTCCCCTTCAACAGAAACAAGAAAGTGATCGCCGCGGGAGGCGGTTCCAACTACCTTTGATTTAGCTTCAGGCTGCTCACGTAGAACGGCCGAGTCCACTTTTACATACATGACTCGCCGTGATGTATTCATTGGCGCGCCAGAGGCTTCAACTGCTGACTCCTTCGTTGGAGTTGGAGTCGAAGCCGCCGCTGGAGGTGTTTCCAAGGCCGGTGGTGGCGCTTCCGCCTGAGCCTTAGCCTCTTCACTCGGCTGCGCTTGATCAGCTGCCGGTTGTGCTTGTGAAGACGCATCAGCTGGAGCTGCTTCGACCGGCTCGGTGGATTCCATGCTGGCATCATCCTCAGTGCTACTGCAGCCCTGAATCGCTATCGATAAAAACAAAACTGAAAATAAAATTTGCCGGATCGGCATTTTGCGAACGAAATGGTTGACCGACAAAAACGAAACGCTCTTCTTCATGAGACCACTCCTTGGCATGATTGCTTAAAAAGCACTTACAAAGATTCTATCAAACTTTGGGTTCAAGGGACGAAAGAAACCTAGAAATTCCGGAAATCATTGGTAAAGCTACGGCTAGATTTTTGATAGCCCGCGAACATGTTGATTTTTTGTTAATAATTGCGGTGGGTTAAAAGATTTGCCTCAAACACCTTTAAAATAGTCCGACCATTCACCTGACATCAGCTTTCTCTCTTGAGGGACTGATCTCATTTGGAGGAACCCAACTTATGAAAACCCTAGTAACCGTTTGGCTACGTCTATTCTGCGCATCCACACTCGCCTGCATGATGGGAGGTTGTGGCTCTGCCAAATTCGACAGCGGCACCAACGCTCGCGACAACGATGCTTATTATCAGGGTCAAAACGTGGACCAGCTAACATGGTTCTGGCAGTGCAAGAGCGCGCCATCTCCCGCACCCGCAGGGCTCAAAAGTAAAGTTGTGATTGAAGGCGGCGGAGAGCACAAGTTTAAATCGGCTTCATTTTCGGGAACTCCGCTTATATTCAGCGGGAAAGTCTGCCCTCCTACAACCTATCCACGTGATATCGTCTTCGTCATAGACGTTTCGGGTTCCATGGCCGGCTGGGGGGGTAACGACCCTAAGATCAACAACTCTTGTGGAAGGATGAAAGCCGTCCAGGCAATCATTCAGGGTATTTCTGCTAACGGTGGAAACGCGCAGTTTGCAATTGTTACATTCTCGAGCGGCGTTGCTGCGAAATCTTCAGCTATGTATAGCACACCTGCGAGCTTATACGGTGACATCTCAAAGAATGGCGCTCTCGCTGATACTCTTTGCGCGGCATCTGGCGGCACTAATTACGGATCGGGTCTTGCTGCGGCCGAGGATATTCTTTCTGGCAGTCGCAGTGGCTCAATCAAAGAAATTTATTTCGTCTCCGATGGCGAACCGACGGACTCGGCTGGTCCGGCTGTCGCCTCCCGCCTGAAAAAACCTGGTGTATTGGACGAGGAAGGCAAAAGGGTCCCCGTTTCGATTGCAACCGTCATGCTCGGTGATGCTAACGATGATAAATTGCGTGAACTAGCGAGCAAGCCCGAGATGCACGCTGGTGCTGTCGCTGCAGGTGATCTCGCGCAGGTCTTGGGTAAACTCGCAGAAAACGATATCGTCGATGGTCGAATGAAATATCGAGCCATTGGCGAAGACACCTGGGACGAGATAAACTTAATGGACAAATTGCAAGCGTACAGCTTCTCGATTCCGGCCATGAATATTGACCGCGTATCTGCTCCAGAGGGACTCGAAGTGTCGTTTGAGTATCGCGATCAGCACGATAATATCTACTCGGATGAGGGGAAAATTCTGTGGAGCGATCTGCCATCAAAAGATTGATTTATAAATCTTTCTCGACGAGCGCATGGGGACTGGCGCTGCTGTTGGCCAGCCAATCGCTCATGAACAATTCTGCTTTCGGTCAGGATGCCTGTTTTGCCCTCATCAAGGGGCCGATCGCTTTTGACGTTGAATTTTGCAAGGCGTTTGACCCAGGTATGTTTGATACGTCAAAACCTAAATATAAATTTATTGAAGACCTTGATCCTCAAGGTCGAAAAGAGCTTCTTGATAGCTACCGCGGACTTGTGGTCAAAGGTACTGTGGTCATGAGCCGCGCGATAAAGTCAGGCGTCAGCACCACAAAAGGCGTTCTAAAAGGCGAAAAAACCGTATTTTTCATTCCGCCAGACGTAACCAGCTGTGAAGATATTTTTCATAAAAGGGTATCTGGGAATCTTGAGGAAAAATGCTGTAACGGTAACGGTAATGCGCCCTGCCTCCTGGGCAACGGAATGGTGTTTAAAGACCTAAAAGTCGCAGGTGATGCGATGGTGGGCGAAACAATTGTAAAAAAAGGCAAGCGCATTCACGGCAAAGACTATGTAGAAGCAGAAAAGATGTACTCTCAAAAAAAGTACAAAGAAGCCGTGAAACTTTATACTAAAGCAGAGGAAGCCAATGACATTGACGTCAAGGGGCTTTTCCGGATGGGTTTTGCTTACCGCGAGCTCGAGAAGTGCGACCTTGCCTTAAGACCTTTAAAGAAAATTTGGGACTTACAACAGGCCAGTAAAATTTGGGCGGAAGAGGAACTCGACGCTCGTCGAGGCGTCTTCCTACTCGCTAGATGCCACGCAAAAAACGGCGACCCCTCGGGGGCAGTGTTTTACCTAAATGGATTTCTCTTAGATGCGAAAAAATACCGAAGCGAGCTTCAACAATCGCTTAAGCACAAAGATTTCGGTTGGATCCATACCTCAAAAGAGTACCGCCAGTATCGTGAGTCAGCGGAGAAAAAGCTCGGCTCGCCTAGCAATAGTTCTAGCTCATCTGATCTTTGAGAGCTCGGACGGCCTTTCCTCGGTGAGACATCATATTCTTCTGATCATCCGAGAGCTCGGCCATGCTGACATTAAAACCGTCAGGAATAAAAACAGGGTCATATCCGAAACCACGACCGCCACTCGGGGCAAAACTTATTTTGCCGTCACATCGGCCTTCAAAAATACGCTCCTGGCCATCAGCGAGGCTAAGCAGCAGCAAACAGTAAAAATGAGCCCCGCGGCGTCCCGATGGAATGGTCTCCATTTCATTCATTAGTTTATTCAGATTGCGACGATGATCTCCTTCGACACCGCCGTAACCACTAGAGTGCACCCCAGGACGGCCGTCGAGAGCGTCTACGCAAAGACCACTGTCATCAGCAAGAATACGGCCCTTAAAATGAGGCCTCAAGGCATTCACCTTGATCCTAGCGTTTTCAATAAAACTCCCCCCGGTCTCATCCCAGGTCAACCCCGGTGCGACATCGGAAACACCGATGATCTGCCAATCAGGCCCAAGAATGGCCTGAATCTCACTAATTTTATGGTGATTATTTGTTGCGACCAGGATTCTTTTGCCTTCGTTATTTTGCATCGTCCAGACACCTTAAAACCGTTTACTCTCTTGCCTTAGGCGTTCATCGTGGCACAATAGCGCCTCTAAAACCACGGAGACTTTAAATGACCAAAATGACAGCCGAAATTTTGACAAACAAACTCCTTGAATCCTTCCCGGATGCCCGGGTCAAGGCCTCGGACATGACAGGTGGCGGTGATCACTGGCAGGTCATCATTGAATCTGCCCATTTTAAAGGCAAATCATTGGTGGAGCAACACCAACTCGTGTATAAGGCTCTCGGTGATTGGATGAAGCGAGAGATTCATGCCCTCGCCCTAACCACGAAGACACTCTAGGCTAGAACATGGCTGATCTCAAAAACAACAGACCCGAAGTGATCGGCCTCTGGGCTGGTACACTCGCCGCAACTGAAGTTGGACTTGGCTCCGCCATGCACGCCCTGCACCTGCCGTTGGCAGGCACGATGCTGTCACTCAATCAAGCTGCGTTTCTCACTCGCGCCGTTCGAAGTGAGCAGCAAGACCCGGCTGCTAGATCGCTTGCTTTTGAAATATCGGCCGTCACCGCTATATTAAAATCATTTGCTCCAGTCGGCAAAAGGCTAACACCCATGTTAGCCATCACCGCACAGGGTGCGCTTTTCACGACATCAATCTACATCTTTGGCGCCAACCTTTTGGGTGCCGTCATGGGATCTATTCTACTGGCAACATGGGGCGTTCTACAGCCAGTGGCACTTGCTGGCGTCATGTTTTGGGCACTCTCCGGTCGCGATCAAGAGACGATCATCAAGGCTTGGAGCAAATTGACGGCTGAGCTACCATTTATCAACATCGACAATATTGGTATAGCCGTAGCTTTCTTCTTATTCGTAAAATGCGCTGTTGCCGCGACCATCTCCGTGGCCAGCTGGAAGCTGCCAAATAATACAAAAACCACTTGGTTTAAGAGATGGGTTCATCAACTCTCTGCCTCCGCGACTCGACAACCGCTGACTCTTCAAGCATCCGAGGGATCATCTCCACTCATTCAAGCGCTTCGCGATCTCCGGCAACCGATCGTCATCTTGTCTGTTGGCCTACTTGTGAGTCTAGCCCTCTTGGTAGAATCAAATCTCGTCGCAGCATTTTGGATTGGGCTTAGAGCCCTTGGAGTCGCATACATCACGTATGTCTTACTTCGGGTGCTGCCCTGGGATTCATTACTCAGCGGCAACGCCTCGTCAAAACGCGCTCTGCGCGCGGCTATCAGTCAACTACACGATATGAAGACAAATACTGCCGCAGCTCCTTCCACGAGCGCTACGGAGGTGGATGCATGACGACAAAAAAAACCTCTAAAATCAGGGAACAAGTCGTTATTTTTCTAAACGGAAAAAAAGTCGAGATCACCGGCGATGATGCATTCATGATGCTTGCTGAGTGGCTAAGAAAGCGGGCCCTAAGACCCGGAACGAAAATTGTTTGCGCCGAAGGCGACTGCGGCGCATGCACAGTTCTACGGGCTTTCAAGTGCAAATCATCAACTGATAAATTAACGTTTTTACCCATTAATTCGTGTATTACGACTGTGGCACAGATGGACGGCAGTCATATTGTTACCGTGGAAGGGCTTGCCATAGGCGAGAATCTATCGCCTGTTCAAAATGCGATGCGCTCTTGTCACGGCTCTCAGTGCGGCTACTGCACGCCTGGATTTGTGATGGCGTTGACCGGAGCCACCGAGGTGCACGACACCCTCGACCGCAAAACCGCTGCGAACTACCTAACGGGCAACCTCTGTCGCTGCACGGGTTACGCCCCTATTCTTGATGCCGCAGAAGCCATCAAAACTGACCCAATGTTCAATATCGCTAAGCGATATCTGACGTCTGCTTCAGTTAAGGAACTGCAAACATCAACAAAACCGGCTCTTCAATTCGCTGATACTTCGGGACGAACGTTCTCTGCTCCGTCCACCTTAACAGACGCCTGTAAGTTTCTTCGAAAAACGAAAGGCGCTCGACTGATCGCCGCCGCCACAGACATCGGCGTTCAAACTAACAAGGGACGCCCCTTGCCCGAGGCTCTATTAAGCCTCCAAAACATCGATGAACTATACACGCTTGAAACCTCAAAGTCTGCGCTACACGTGGGCGCTCGAGTCACGCTTTCTCGCTTGCGGGTTGCCACCGCAGCGAAGTTTCCCGAGTTGAGCCGATTCCTAGATATATTTGCATCACCCCAAATCAAAAACTCGGCAACGCTCGTAGGAAATCTTGCCAATGCATCCCCCATCGGCGACACGCTGCCCATGTTACTTGCCACAGATGCCGTTATACACTCGGCCTATTGGGGATCGGGCAAACTTGTCAAACGAAAGATCCCGGCCACAAAATTCTTCCTGGGTTACAAAAAACTAGCGATCAAACCTTACGAACTTATTTACAAAGTCGAAATACCTCTGGCAAAAGGACTTTCAAACCTTCGCCTTTACAAATCCTCCCAGCGTAAAGATCTCGATATATCAGCGGTAGGGGCCGCCTTCCGCGTGGAGACTAACAAATCAGGACAGGTGACAGATGCCGCACTCGCCCTTGGCGGAGTTGCTGCAACACCGATTCGTTTGCCAACTGTTGAAAAATTACTGATTGGTAAAAAACTTGATTCGACCGTGGCCAGTGTTTGCGTTAGAGAGCTCAACTCCGCAATCACGCCTTTGTCTGATGTGCGTGGCACCGCAGGATTTCGAAGAGTGCTCGCAACCAACATGTTTAAAACGTATCTTCGAGATGTGTTTGAACTCGCAAGTTTTGAACAGGGAGTCGACCAATGACTCCTAAAGACACACTACCCGTCCAGACGTCCACGCCTATTCCCCCACACGACTCTGCTATAACGCACGTGACGGGGCAATCCGAGTATGTGGATGACAGACCCATGCAGTCTGGAGAGCTCTTCGTTGGATGCTACTTCAGCAGAGTTGCAAAAGCTGAAATCAAGTCAATTGATGCTACCGCTTCGCTCAAGGTGCCCGGAGTCGCATGCGTGATCACAGCCAAGGATGTTCACCACAATGCATGGGGCCCAATTTTTCACGATCAGCCCATCATCGCTGACAAGATTACTGAGTTTGCAGGCGAGGTCATCGCCGTCGTAGGCGCCACGTCACCTGAAAGCCTAAGGGCTGGATTAAACGCTCTCAAAGTCGAATTAAAACCTGTGCCAGCTGTCATGTCGGTCAAAGAGGCTATTAAGCAATCGTCATTTATTGGCGGTGAGCGATTTATTCGCCGTGGTGATGCAAGTAACGCTCTTCAATCTGCACCGCACCGTTTAAGCGGCACGCTTGTGATCAAGGGCGCTGATCATTTTTACCTAGAGAGCCAGGCGGCACTCGCATATCCCGGTGAAAATGGACAAATGGTGGTCCACTCATCGACACAGCATCCAACAGAAACTCAACACGTCGTGGCAGAGGCTATCGGTCGACCCTTCGGTGATGTTACATGCGTCGTAAAGAGACTGGGTGGAGGGTTTGGCGGCAAAGAGTCACAAGCTAGCCCAATAGCAGCCTACGCTGCGCTGGTTGCGAAGAAAACTGGCAGGCCCGCTCGTATCGTTCTAACTAAGGACGACGACATGGTGATGACTGGTAAGCGAAATCCCTTTGAAATCTATTACGACGTCGGCTTTGACGACGAAGGACGCATTCTCGCGCTTCGCTCAAGATTATTTTCTGATGGCGGAGCCTTCGCTGATCTCTCAACGGCTATCATGGAGCGGGCGATGCTACACTCCGATAACGCCTACTTTATCCCAAACGTCGAAGTCATCGGCCAGGTTTGTAAGACCAATTACCATCCACACACAGCCTTCCGTGGATTCGGTGGACCCAAAGGAGTCGCCGCCATCGAGGGGATTATCGAAGACATCGCACGCACCCTTAAAAAAGACCCTCTCGACATCAGAAAACTTAACGTCTACCGACCAGGCTTTGACACGACCCACTACGGACAAAAAGTCGACAACAATCTTCTTCCCAAACTTTTTGGGGACCTAGAGGTCTCATCCGACTATCGACGACGACGCGGATACATCGACGCCCATAATCACAAAGCCCTGACATCTGACGACAAGTACGGTCCCGAATCTCGAATATTGCGCGGACTCTCCATGACGGCCGTAAAGTTTGGCATCTCGTTTACCACAAGATTTTTAAATCAGGGCAACGCCTTAGTTCAATTACACCGAGACGGCTCCATTCAAGTATCCACTGGCGCCGTTGAGATGGGACAAGGTGTTAACACGAGAATTGCCATGCTAGTTGGTGAAGAACTTGGTGTGTCGCTTGAACTAATACGCGTCATGTCTACATCTACGGACAAAAATGCCAACACCTCCCCTACCGCGGCCTCCACGGGTACCGACATCAACGGCGCTGCCGCACTCAAGGCGAGCCGTGAAATCAAGAAACGCCTTGCAGCACTCGCAGTAAAACTAAAGGACCTTCCGCCTGACACATGGCCTTCAAAAACAGCAGGACTTGGTACCGCACCGGAAGTCGTCATCACCGACATCATCGATAGAGCCCATGAACGTGTGACGTTTCGAGACAACCGTGTTGATGTTTCAGGTGAATTTTCAATCTCATTAAGAGACCTCATAAATGAGGCTTATTTGAATCGTATCTCTCTCGGCGAATACGGATATCACCGAACGGAAAATCTAGGTTTTGATAAGTTAAAGGGTCAAGGTCAGGCATTTCATTACTTCACACAAGGCACTGCGGTTAGTGAAGTTGAAGTCAATAGGCTAACAGGCGAAATAAAAGTACGCCGCGTGGATATTCTGATGGATTTGGGCCGCCCCATTAACGAGGGCCTTGATCTCGGCCAAGTCACTGGTGCTTTTATTCAGGGTATGGGCTGGGTCACAACAGAAAATCTTGTCTACAATAAGGAAGGCTTTCTACTTTCACACTCGCCAAGTACCTATAAGATTCCTAGCGTTCAAGACACTCCAAGAATCTTCAACGTCACCTTGGCCCACAACCACGAAAATGTCGTCAACATTCGCGGCACAAAAGCCGTCGGCGAACCACCACTACTCCTGTCTCTGTCGGTGTGGGCTGCCGTTAAAGACTGTATCCGGTATGCGGCCGAGCACGACCCTAAAACCCTTAATTTTAATATGCAAAATATCATGCCCATCCCCGCAACGGCCGAGCAAACACTTCGACACCTTGATCCAGGGATTTTTGAGCAGTTCGACTAACGAGGTCAACTAGGACAATATGATTTTTAGTGAGTTCATTTCCGCATGCCACGCACTTGAGACCGAGAGCCGCTCGTACGCGGTCGTCACTCTCATCAAGATCGATGCCCATGTGCCGCAGGAAGTCGGAGCTAAGATGCTGGTCACATCAACTGGCCTACACGCTGGCACAATTGGTGGCGGTAAACTTGAGGCCAAAGCCATTGAACTTGCGCAGAAGCAACTCTCAGAAAGCGGTGCTAAGCTCTACAAAATTGATCTCAATCAAGATTTGGGGATGGTGTGCGGAGGAGTTGCTACGATCTTTGTGGAATCAAGCCAACACAAGAGCTGGAATGTGGCCGTTTACGGCGCAGGTCACGTAGGACAAGCCCTCGTGCAGCTACTGAGAACGTTCGCCTGCCAACTTTACTGGGTGGATAGCCGTCAAGAATGGCTAGATAAACAGCCAGACCATCCTAGACTTAAGAAAATCCTCTCAACTAAACTAGGCGAAGTCCCGGCGACACTTCCTGAGGGAACCTATCACATTATCGCCACCCCGGGGCACGCGTTTGACCTGGAAGTTCTCAAAAGTGTTTTAGGTCTAAAACACACCCCATATATTGGAGTCATCGGCAGTAAGGTCAAAGCCAGAACCATTCGCGCGAGCCTTATGAACGATGGATTTTCTAAAGATGATTGTGAGCGTTTTCATTGTCCCATGGGCCTTCCCATCGGCAATAACACGCCAGCTGAGATTGCTGTGAGTATTGCCGCGCACATCCTTCAAAGACGCGACCAGAGCGCGCCCATCGCCTGACCAAGCCGACCATAGTTTTACCGAATACTAAAAAGATCCCCTTAGCGCCAAATTTGTATGTAATTTCATTGATTTAAACGCAAACGCCGAATCTTTAAAGATTCACGGCCCTTTATCCAATGACCCCCCTATGTTTTTTTGCCCGCGGGGAAGCTCCATGCTCAACATTTTCGGATTCATCTTCATATTCCTTATGACCGCTGGCTGTAAATCTTCAGTGTCTGTCGAAGACAGTAGCGCCCCCTGCACCCCGAGCAAGGACAATGGATCATTTAATATTGAGGACGCCCGTGAAACAAGCGACTACGCTAGCGTTGTTTTCATTTTATCTGACATTTCAGGTGCGCCGGCTGGTTCACGTTTTAAATGCACCGGCACAATTGTGGGTCACAACGCGGTGCTAACAGCAGGACACTGTATTAGATCATCAGCACGCACGACCTACGTGATGCAAACCGGCAGTCTTCGCTCTGCTCAAGAGCAACTTGACGTCCTAAGTCGAGCCGTCACCCCAAGAGAAATAATCACTCACGGCACGTCATCTCACACCAGCAGCGCGGTAACTCCAGAATACATGGCCGAGGACATGGCCGTCCTCTTATTTGCCGATCAGACCTTCAAGTCGACAGATATAACTATTCCAAGCCTTTACAAATTGGAAAGACCTGAACGGTTTGCAGAAACAATCATGGTGGGCTTCGGTAAATCATCTGAATCTGATGATCCGTCAAAAACAAGCATTAAACGGGTTGGCCCCGGTTTTTACCTTGTCGAAGACGCCATAGCCAAAGGTGTCGTTGTCACCTACACCAATGAAATGGACCGCCAAACTTTAATATCTAACGGCATAAGAAAATACAGCCGTCTGCATCAGGGAGACTCCGGGGGACCACTACTGATCCGGCGAGATGGCCGCCTCGATATCGTTGGCGTTGCCTCGTCGGGAGGACCGGCTAACAATGGCAAAGCTTTCTTTTCCGCTTACGTTGATCTCTTTACGCCAAGAAGCCTGAGCTTACTCACGAGAGCTAGCGAAGCGGGCGCAAGTTTCACGAAGCCACCTGAAGCTGTCTCATCCGATATAGCGCAGCCGTCCAAAGCCCCATCCAAAAAACCATCCAAAAAATGCGTCAACTAATCGCACATATGGAGATTAATCCGATCGCAAGCTGTAAAGGCCACGGTAGATACCAAAATATCACTCAGCATCACCTCCAAGCTAAACTTAGGAAAAAATAGAAGCAAAGCTGACCAACCCAATATGCTTTATAAAAGCTTTAGATCGTTTTTCGCGTTATTTGTAGCAGTAGATTAACTAAATTGCACCGGACCTGATTACACCTCTGGTATTCAATCACTGGTACGCTACAAATCACTAAAGTGACTTAAATTTTCGGTCGACTCAGCTCTGGTTGATGGAGTTGCGGTGATACTGTATTCTTACAAGTAACCCATTTGATTTGGATTTTTGTGATGCCGCTTGCTTACGATCTTTACTATATTCAATCAGGAATTAATTAAACAGTTGTCCCGAATAAATGTCGCTGGCAAAAATTAAACTCACCCGTCTGACTAACCCTTTGCGGGCAGACATGAAATCTCTTCAAATTTACTTTCCGAAGTGTTCAATCAATACTCAATCAGTCGGGTGTCCCCATTTCAATGCCACCACCTGAGTACAAAAGGTAGCAAACTCAGCACTAATCCCACTGCCAGCGCCCATGCGACATTCGGCGTAAAATAAGAGTAACCCATGAGCACCATACCAGTGATCATAATCGGAAAGTTCAAGGTGCGTCGACCAAATGAAAAATAAACGAAGCCTACTCCGGAAAAGATCAAGCTAACCAAAATATAATAGATATCGATCTCCAATGAATCTCTCCGTTTCGGGGCTTTATAACGGAGATCATATCACATCGTTTTAAGCATATTCATATTTGTAAACTAATCATCCAGCACTGAGATAACGGGCAAAATCTGGCAATTCTATTCCAGAAGGTTCAAATTCGGACGAAGGAGATGTATCCTTGTAAAGGCCACAAAAGTCCAACTGTGGGAGCCCTCACGTGCAGCATGCATATGACATGAAAAAAGCCGCCGAAGCCGCTGCCCCCGTCACCCTGCGCGATGGAGCGACCATCCAGACATGGGTGAAAAGCGGATGGGGCACACCGCTCGTGTTTCTTTACGGACTTGGCTGCTCGATCTCTCACTGGAAATATCAGCTAGCTCACGCACAGGCGGCCGGCCGGCTCACTGTGCACATGGATTACCGAGGGCACGGAGCGTCATCACTTGGAACTCCACTTCGGCCTTTGACGATAAAAACTCTCAGCCAGGATTTAAATGAAGTCCTAGATCAACTTTCAATTGAAAGCGCCGTCATACTAGGTCAGTCCATGGGAGGCACTGTCGCCCTGCAGTTTGCCCATGACCATCCCAAAAAATGCGCTGGACTCGTGTTACAAGGGGCGCCAGGTAGAAATCCGTTTGGACCCATGCGCATCGGGGAGACGAGTCGGGCTGCGCTTAAACTCATGATCACACTCAATAAGATCGCACCGGTTTGGGTGAAATTTCTCAATAAAACAGCTGGTCGCGCATCGGCTTTGGCACGCGAACTAGTGCGACTAAAGGGTTTTAATCCGACGCTGGCCAGAAACGAGGACATCGAAGAGTATCTCAGACATTTCTTTGCTACCGATCCCAACATTTTTTACGAATTAGCTGATGACCTTAAAGACTTTGATGTCAGCCAGTTTGACGATATCATAGCAGCGCCGACACTTATTTTGGCCGGCGCCAAGGATAATATGGTGCCTCTTGAAGAATGCAGATGGCTGGCCAAACGTCTTCCCATGGCTGAACTTGAAGTCATCGCCCACGGCAGCCACTGCCCTCACCTCGACGATCCGTTGTACGTGAATCACCGCATCGATCGTTTTTTGGGCACCTATAAGTTTTAATGTAAGGACATCCCAAGATGTTGGGCATGTAAGAATTTAACTTGGTGAAAAGTCGCCGGAGCGTTATTCTTGCGGAGTTTGATTAACGCATCGTTTTAATTCCTTGAAGGATGAGGAGATATCATTCATGAAACGACTTTCACTAGCCATCGCATCATTAATTTTGTCAGGTGCCGCTTACGGCAAAACATGTGACGTCACCGTCGAAGGGTCTGACTCCATGTCATACAACACCAAAACCATAGCCACCAAAGGCTGCACAGAAGTGAAGCTAACACTTAAACACACCGGCAAACTTCCAAAAGCAGCCATGGGACACAACCTGGTCATTACATCTGAAGCTGACATGAAGAAAACGATCGAGGCTGCTACCAAGGCTGGACCGGCAAAAGACTATGCAGCAAGCGGTGCAGCAGTCATCGCGACAACAAAACTTGTCGGCGGCGGCGAGTCTGACACCGTGACGTTTGCTACGAGCAAGCTTAAAAAAGGTACAAAATACAAGTTCTTCTGCACGTTTCCAGGCCATAGCGCACTTATGGTCGGTGATCTGACTCTTTAATAAGCACTAGCTCGAGGGAGGCCCTCTTTCCGCTTGGAGAGACAGGGGGCCTCCTGTTATTTTGACGGTCTTATTGCCACTGTAGCTCAGCTGGTAGAGCAACCGCTTCGTAAGCGGTAGGTCGCCGGTTCAAATCCGGCCAGTGGCTCCACTTTAAGTCGCTCCCCATTTAGCTCACCGTAATCTTTGATCTTCCGTATTTTAACGTTGCAAACCCCCGGGCTTGCGATGTCTAATTATGTTTAAGCAGATCCGATAAAGTTAACTGATCAACAAGGTAATGAGACGCTAGATGGCTCTAGGCCGCACTTTCTTGGTATTTGACCTGGATGGGACTATATTCGCGTCCACACCGTTCTATTTTGCGATTTTGGAAACCGTATTCGAAAAAAATGGCCTTGAGCTATCAGATGCGGAAAAGTCCCTCGCCGCTGGCCTATCAGCTCGAAAGTTCCTCGCCACTCGGCTATCGGCCGAGGCCACGCAAGATGCCCTGCACTACATGAATGTACAAAGCCAACTAGACCTTGAACACATCCAAGTTTTTGAGGGACTCAGTATTCTTCTCAAAACTCTGAGAGAGCACGGAAAACGTCTTGCTGCATGGACAAGCCGCGACTTTAGCTCGGCGATGAGGCTTCTCAAAAAAAACAATCTGAATCAATTTTTTGAGATCGTCATCACAGGTGATTGCATCGAGAATCACAAGCCCGACCCCCATGGACTACACCTCATTGCCAATCACTTTAACTGCCAATCGTCTGAGCTCGTGATGATCGGTGATCATGACGTTGACATCACGGCAGCGCAGGCAGCAGGTGCTGTTCCCATTCGCGCCAATTGGCATGGATTTCGAGATGGCATGGACTGCCACCTAGGAGCTCTCACCATACACACGGTCGAGAAACTCGCTGATACCTTACTTTAAATGAATTGTGGGCTAAAAGGCTGACCGTATATGACTAAAGTCGACTACTCAGATATCGCAAGTCGTTACGATAATAACCCTGTCCGAAGCAACATTGCGGACGACCCAATTTTAAAACTCAGCGCCGGTCTTTCTTGGCGTGTTTTAGATCTAGGCTGTGGCACGGGCTCCTACATAGAAAGTCAAAGCAAATCTGGTAAACATCAAAATATCGAGTGGCACGGTGTCGATCCAAGTGACGCCATGCTAAATCGTGCCAGGACAAAAGTAAGTAGGGCCAATTTTCATTTGGGGAAAGCCGAAACATTACCGTTTGAAGATGGATTTTTTGACTATGTCACCAGTAGATTTTCACTGCATCACTTTGACGATCCAAGAGCTGCACTGCGAGACGTTCACCGCGTGTTGAAAAACGATGGGCATTTTAAAATTGTCAATATAGCGCCTGACCAAAGCCCGAACTGGTGGATCTATCGATATTTCCCAAAAGCCCGGGAACTGGACATGAGACGTTTCTGGCCTATCGATCAAATAAAATCTGAGCTAAGTCACGCAGGCTTTCAGCACGAGAGTACGACCATGACTCTTCGAGAAAAAATTCCTGCCCACCTTGTGTTGAATGAAGCCAGAAACCGTGAGACGTCCGAGTTGCTTTTAATTGACCATGAACACTACGGTGATGGAATGAAACGTCTAGAAGCGGAACTCACACCTCACAACGATAAATTAATCGATTGGGGCCTGATGATTACCGAGCTTCATTTCACAAAAAACACAGACAAAAGGTGAATATATTCGGTAACTGCTGTAGCATTTTATGATGATCAGCAGCGCAAATTGTAAAAATTAGAGATCAAGCACTCAATGAAAACATCTTTGCTATATATTCTCAGCAGCATCATCTTCATTGGCTTTAATTTTAAACCCACCGCAATACTCGCCGATGATGCCAACGATCAAAAATCCTGCGACTCCGGGGACACAAGAGGATGCCTTCGTTACTCGATTCAACTCCTTCATCAAGGACGCAAGCCCGATTCCGAGAAAAACCTCAAAGATCTTTGTAGCAAAAAGGTCGATGATGGTTGCCTCGTGCTTGCTGTATTCCACAAACCTGCTGATGCAGAAAAAATATTCGGACCATCTTGTTTAAAATCTCCAAAATCCTGTAACGATATGTTTCAGGTTTTAAGTGAATTCAGAGATGACGCGTTCACGGTTAAACTCGCTCAAGCAGCCTGCAAAGCGGGCTATTCGATTGGCTGCGACGTCGCAAAGCGGCCTGACAAAAACTCGGTCATAGCTGCCACTCAAGGGCCAGAGCAAGTCAAAGAAAACGAACCGAGGATGACTCAAATACGAAAGCAAAATGCGAAGAAGCGCGTAGACTACGATCTGGAAAAGATAACAGATGCCCAGATGACCAAAGAGATCCTAGCTAAAACGCCTTTAAATAAGCGCGTCAGATTCCCGGTGACACAGTGTGGCCCATTTTTTGTGGGAAGCAAAGAAAGGGAGTGGGATCCCGTGATTGAGTGCAGTGCCGGCCGTGACCGACGAGTTTGGTACAAGATCGTTCCTGATCTTGCCCAATCAAAAAGCCTTCCAGAGAAATTTGGCGAACCGCTACAAAAGCCGGTTTGGATGACCGGAACTATCGTCGAACTCCGTCCCACCGGGGTCTTGGATGCATTAGTGATTGTGACGGATTAATCGTCAAACTATCGAGGTTTTAAGCCACCTTGCCTTTGGAAGCAGGGAGACCTCTCTGATTAACTGCGCTGATGTGGCTCGTCAAATTCTTTCCCGCCAGTATCGGCTGCTCATCTGCTGATGATGCTTTTGACTTTAAAACCGAGTAAACGAGCGTCGACCCCTTACCTTTTAGATCAACGATTCGTCCCTTCGATAGATAAAAACGATCCAGAACTAGACCCGCGGTCGCTTCACAGATCGAAATCTCACCCGGTTTAGCGATAGCCTCAATCCGACTTGCGAGATTCACTGTATCGCCCCAAATGTCGAAACTGACGCGTTTCTTTCCGATAACTCCACCCATCACCACTCCGCTTGAGATCCCAATTTTGATCCTAAAATCTGTGACGTAATCACGGTTAAAACTCGTCATTACACCATCCAACTGCAAGGCAAAATCGACAATCCGGTGAGCGTGTTCAGGATCTGCTTTGGGACATCCCGTGGCTGCCATATATGCATCACCGATCGTCTTTATTTTTTCCACACCAAATCTGGCCGCTAGTTCGTCAAAACGAGAGAAAAGCTCATCGAGCAGCGTGACCAAGCGCTCGGCCTCCATAGACGCTGATTTTTTCGTGAACCCCACCAAGTCTATAAATATCACTGACACTTCGTTGTACTGATGCGCGATTCTACCGTTACCCCTAGTTTTTAGCTCCTCGACGACCGTTTCGGGGAGAACGTTATATAGGAGCGCGTCACTCTGGAACCGAGCGGCTTCAAGTTCCTTCTCAAACTTGAATTTTTTTCTGGCTGTTCTACAGTGCTCAAAACAAATTACAATGCCTGCCAGGTGTGAGGCTGCTAAAAGCCAAAAAAGCTGAAAACTACTCAGACTAGATAGTTCTGAAATTTGAGATCGCAATACAAAAAATAAAATCGTGGGAGTGCCCGCATTGAGAAGGGCGATTACCGGCGAGACTCGCTCAACGGCATATAGAAAAAAAATCAACCAAACCATCCAATTTTGAGCCTGAGCCATGGTTAGCTGGTCTGGAAGTCGCGGGATATGAAGAGACATAAGTCCTGCCACATAAGCCATGGGAAGCAAAAATGTGAAATAGTTCAGGCCTCGTCTGAATTTACCATTAGTGTAAACAGAAAAAAGCGCCAGAATTAGAACAAACTGTGCGCATGCTACAAAGTTAAATAAATTCGCGCCCAAGGTCGTATTTGCGTAAGCAAAGTAGAGAAACCATATGAATATACTGATTATTGGAATACCGATTTTTACGACATGATTTGTCTGCTCGTTCGTTTTATCTTGGAATTCGATTTCAAGGGATTTGCTTAAGCGGTAATCCACAGGTTTAAGAAAGCGATTGATCACACACCCCCCTGACTTGCACGGAACTGGGAAAGGCGTGTCGGTCCAAGATTCATGTGAAATGAGGGGGTAAAATTATAGAACTCACAAATTTTATAATTTACGCCATTGATTACAGTGCGTTTTGAAAACCTGACTGACACTTCTTCATTTGGGCGCCGAACATAATGTGTAAACACATTGCCAGAATTTTGGATCAAACTTACAAAATCTTCACAACGGAGCCATTTCGGGTAAAAATAGAAGAATCGCACCTTGCTCTAAATTAAACTGGAGGCCTACCTCATGTCTTCGCTTCGCACATCGAATTCAACAGGCGCTGACACGAGATCAAAGCTGTTACAAAAAGCAGCTGCCCTGTCGCAAACTGTTGGCTACGATGCGCTAAGCCTACAGGAATTGGCCAATGAGCTTGGTATTAGAAAAGCCAGTATCTTCCATTATTTTTCTAGCAAGGACGAACTTGCATGCGCGGTTATCGAAGCTGACATGAAATTATTTGCCAACTGGCGGGAGACTGTAGAGCACTTAACAGCCGTTGAGCGTTTGACGCGCTATTTTGATCACTACCGAAACATGATCAGCCACGGTCACGTTTGTCCGGGTGGCGCGTTCGCCGTTTCGTGGCCTCTTCTTCAAGGACGTGTGAAGGACGCACTCGTTAACATGCATAAGCAGCATATATCATTTCTAGACGAACTCGTGCGCGACGGTATCAAAGAAGAGACATTTAAGCCCGTTGCTATCTCGTCAGACATTGTAAAATCGATCCCAGATATGCTTCAAGGCGCCATCCAAGTAGGACGCGCCGGATCAAGCGTCATCCCAATTAACAGAATCGAAAGACTGACCAAAGTACTTCTTGGATTATAAAATATCCTTTGTGAGCTTTTTCAGCTCCATATAATAAAACAGATAGATGCCAGCCCTCGGAGGCAAGCAAGGACGATTCATGAGACAACTACTGCTAACGTCCGCCATTCTTGCAAGCCAAGGCGTTTGGGCCTGCAAAACTACCCGTCCAAATTCTGACATAAAGCACACAGTCGGGGACGTGAGTTGGGACGACGGTCGATGGACGTACTTGGACTTGGATAGAAACGTATTTATCCGCATGAACAACTCGACATATCTGGACGAGTCACATGAATTGTCTCAGATATCTACGGCATGGGTCAACCGACTACACGCCGCAGTCATTAAAAAATATCCGATCAAAATGGCCGGAATACCGCACCCTAAAATTATCGTGATGAAAAAATCCAGCCCGGACGCTTTTGCAGCAAAGCGACGCACCGTCAGTTACAAACTCAAAACAAAAATGACGATAGATGCCGTTGACGAACCTTCATTGAAAATGACTCAACCACTCTATATCAGCAGTAACGGCAAACTAGCCCATAACATCTTCCCACCGGAGGTTACGATCCCGGTTGACGATCCCGCCGATTATAGCCGGTGGTTTTCAAAAATCCATGCGCCTTGCACACTGGAAAAGACCTCGGCCGAAGAGGTGGCTTGGGCTTACGGCAATGATTGCCAATTGGAATCCTATCTAACAAAATCCCAGTGGAGCCCAGAGTTCGTAACACAAGCCGCTCCAAACTGGCTTATCGTTACGTCAGGTCTTTTCAAGATACTGCCATCAGAGGAGAGCTTTGCTGCAGTCTTAGCCCATGAGTTAGCCCATTATTATCGCGCTCACGTGGTCAAGGACACCAAGCACTATAATCACTGCTACATGCTGAATGATCCAAATCATAGTCCCGTTGAACGTGAAGAACTAAAAAATCTTTGTCGAGATCTGAAGGCCGGCAGAGCCAGAGGCGGCATGGATCCGTTCGTAGCTGCAGCAAGGGTTGGCTTAGGGGTGTACACCATTGAACAAGAGGCAGACGAGTTGGCGCTAGAAATTTTAACGTTAGCTAAAATATCACCGATGAAGGCTACTGATGCATGGTTTGCTCTATTCGAATTTGCGGATCAAAACGTCACGCAAACAGAAGTGCCGCTGGAGAAATGCCGCGAGCTGTTCAAAAACAATTGGCGTGACCAGTCTGGAAATCCGGTTGCTATCCCCATTGGCGACTATGAGGACACGCATCACAGTTGGTGCTTCCGGGTCTTTAACACCACAAATGAAATCAAGACGCACAACTATATAGTCGAGGATCCACTTCGCCTGGAGCCAACTAACTGGCAAAGAATTCAAGCCAGAGCGGAAAACCCGTAGACACTTTAACGTCTCAGTCAGTTGGCCGACCAAAATGCCGCCATGTCGCCGGCGATCGGCGCATCAATTCGGCACTGAACGCCACTTTCTGGATGATTAAAATCAAGAGCCGCTGCATGAAGACAGCAACGACGAAATCCTGTCTGACTAATGCAGAAATCAGTTGTTTTCTTGGTTTCCCAATAATCTAAAAACACGTCTTCGTTCGGATGATAGAGTTTATCCCCGATAATCCAATGGCCGGAGTAGGCCGCATGAATTCGAATTTGATTAGTCCGTCCTGTTTTCGGGAAGGCACGAAGTAAAGCAAAGCCCCCAGCAGATCCTTGCTTTGATTCTTCAACGACAAATTCGGTCTGAGCTGGCAGACCGCCATCAACGACCCATTTCTTAATTCTAATTTTACTAGACGCCAAATCTCCCAGGGGAGCATCAATCGTCCATCGATCACGATTAGGTATTCCTGAAACAATCAGGCGATATTCCTTTTGGATTTTCCTGGCCTCAAAATCGTCCGCCAATTGCTGCCGCACATGATGCGTCGCACCGCACAATACGATTCCACTGGTCTCCCGATCAAGTCGGTGGACGGCAGACCATTCTGGTCCAACTGTCTCTCGTAAAATATGTGCAAACGTGTGTTTTCGGTAAGCTCCATTTTCATGCATAGGCAAATTACCGGGCTTGTGAACGGCCATGACACCGCCATTTTGCCAAAGAATCCTAATATCGGAGTCCACGTCTGGTTCTTCCACCTCTGGATGGTAGTAATGAACGAGATCCATGGGCTTAAGCTTGTAATGGGGCTTTACGACTTGACGATTGATCAATACTTGACCGTCATCCATTCTCCGCTGCCAGCCGCTACGTGTCAGAAAGGGATAGAGCCGAGCCAAGTAGACATCGGCCCTTAATCCTGCATGGGGCTCCCCCACCGGGCCACCGAGGCTGCGCCAACTATCGCTAAAATTGAGTAAATCATCCGTCATACCAGGGTCTGGATACCTCAACTGCTAGGTATAAGGAAGTGCCTAATTTTAAAGCCATATTTTTAATAAAACCATTAAAATATGTTAAAATGCCTTGACTTTTTTAAATAATTTTAATAAAGTCTGGGTCCTAATCGAGGCTGGCCCCCGCAGGGATCTCCAGCCCATGGCCTTACTGAC
>CAYOEM010000012.1:69689-77155 GCA_964402975.1 uncultured Polynucleobacter sp. | reverse complement strand
AGTGCTTTTTCCGACGCGTGTATGGACGCGGGTTCGATTCCCGCCGGCTCCACCAAATTTGGGGGATACGTGTCAAATATTGTTTACATTGCAACCAGTCTAGACGGATTCATCGCTCGAAAAGATGGAAATTTGGACTGGTTGCTCGAATATCCAAATCCCGAGAAGTCAGATTTCGGGTTCTCATCCTTTATGGAGAGAATCGACGGAATCATTATGGGGCGAAAAACCTTTGAGGTTGTGTTGAGGTTTGGAGAATGGCCATATACCAAGCCTGTATTTGTTTTAACTAATTCTTTGAAAGAAATCCCCATCCACCTAGGAAGTAAGGCTTCAATCCGCCAAGGTGATTTAAAAACGATTCTGGCTGAATTGGCCGCAAAAGGTATTTCAAACCTCTACATTGACGGCGGAAAAACCATCCAATCCTTCTTAAACTTAGATCTGATTCATGAGCTAATCATTTCAAGAATCCCCATTATTCTTGGATCAGGTATTGCGCTCTTCAACGACATCGAGGGTGAATACAGATTTGATCACATATCAACGGATGTTTTTTCAAACGGGATCACAAAAAGCAGATACATAAGAGCTAGGGAAACGGCGACGCGGCGCTGATGAATCATTAGTCAATCAGTCGGGTGTCCCCAATAAAATAATCAGTTTGATGTCCCCAAATAAATAGGAAGTTTGAACATAAGACCAATCATAATCGCTGGAACCTCGGCCTTTGGACTTATCTGTGTCTGTAGTCTCAAGAAAGCAAGAAACGGTGTAGCAAACTGCCCCGCAGCGGTCATTTGTAAGCCGCCTGCTTTACCAGAGCTGTAAAATCCGCCCCCCAACGTCGCCGCATAAAGTAGCCATCCTGACCAACTTACCTGTAGTTCAAAAAATTGCTCTCGATTCGGTTTGACATTTTCGCCTATGACAAATCCGCGACCGAAACCAGCTTTGTCATCACTTCCGTCATTGACCACAATAAAAGAAACCTCGTGTCCTTTTTTAAATCCGGTGGTCGTATAACCAGGAATCAAAAAAAATTGCTGCCTTGCTGAGGCCATTGTTGGCATCATCGAAACAGCAAAAAAGACGATGAAAAAAATTTGAGCAAATCTAGCAGACATCAATAACTACACCATTTAGAATGAGTTAGTAGGACGGATCTTCGTGATATCAAAGTGTCGCCCTAATCTCCATCCAAATCTCGTAGTACTTCCAAGCAGGCGGCGCATCAGCTCCTTGGTCATGATCAGGACGCAGCACAAGATCTCCCGTGGCTTTGAGCAGTCTTTTGACCTCAGGATTTTGATCAAGCTTCGCTTGCATGGCGCGGCGAATTAACTTGTAGTGGAGACCCTTTTCTTGAACTCTGTAAGGAAGTTTCTTGCCTTTGTAGGTCACCCAATTGATATTCATTTTCTTCATGTTGTGCTCGGCAAGAGTGCCGGCACGCTTTGCATCAAAACCTAACATCTGTGCTACTTGATCTCTTGTGTACTTCCACTCAAGTCCTGGAAATTTTTGTCTCTCATCCTTAGGACCTTCGGGATACTTCATCATTTGCCAAAATCCTTCGACCCCGGGATACGTCTTTGCATCAATCTCAAACGTAGTAGCTGCAAAGTTAGATAAAATTCCAAGCTCTGTTCTTTTTGAGAGAATCACTTCGCCAGGCTTTGCATCCTGCGGCAAAATTTCCCAAGACGCCGCGTCACTGCGTGGGATTTCTTTCCACCACTCGGGGGGATAATTATTTTTTTTGATGCCAGCTGCAGATACTTCCGTCGCTAAAATCAGAACCAAGGCGATAATATAGCGCATAGATCTAACAACCTCTCTTCTTGCTCAAGGGCTCATCAAAATTATTTGGTCAAAACACAAAAAAAGTGGCGACCGACATTCACTTCAGCGCATTACGATCTTACCAAGGGTAAATCCAAAAAATCTCGCCTAATCGAATTGAATATTCGAGGTTTGAGCGAAAATCTGCCGTTTTTTTGCGCCGCGCCACAAATCAACTTACCATAGAAGAAGACCTATTTTTGGGCCACAAACCAAAATAATTGCTTGGGGTTATCATGAAAATGCCTACGACACTTCTTCGGCGCTCCATCATCTTAGTGAGCATCATCACGTCCGTCTCACTGGGCTGGCAAGCTTGTAAACCAAGATCAGATAAAGCCGACCTCACTCAACGCGACTTCCAAGGTAAGGGATCCTTTCCCATCTGGTCATATGACGGTGGACCTAATCCCAAGACAGATCTTGGCAACGAGCTCATTAACATCCACGCCAACTTGCCCTATTTCCCTGGTTTATCGTACGCGATATTCGGAGACCAGATGTTTCGCCCGGCGTTTGGTCCAGTCATTTGGCGTATGATTCAAGAGCCTAATAGCGTCAAGATTCTATTTATTGGACAAGACGCCACCCACATTGCAGAGGCTGCAGGACGAACAGCCACAGCAGGATTTGGTGGACGCGCTCAGGATTTGGCCAAGTACTTTGGCGTAGGATCTAGTGCAGCATTCATCAACACATTCCCATACACGATCCGCTGGCAGTACTCGTTTTTTGATACGCCGATTATTTCCAACTCCGGAGACGGTCAAAAACTTTCCTACGGGTCATTTACATCAAATCCTGTCTGGCTATTATCCCAAGACGTTGATAGCCCCATTGTGAAGTGGCGTAATCAACTCATATCTTGGATCATTAAAAACAACAAAAAGTCTCTGAAGATGATTGTTCTCTTCGGCGGAGCAGCTCGTGACACGATGGGATCCTTCGTGACGGCAAACGGTGGCACTGTCGGCAGTCGTTACTCCGAATCTGACCTCGCAAAATTGAAAATCCCTGAATTCCAATCGGTCTATAGCGGAGGTAACACTCAAGCCTTCAGCCCCCTGACACCTGAGGGTCGAGATCTTTACCGCGAATTTGTCGGTCAACAACCTAACTACGAAGACGAAAACAGCATGAATCAACTTCGTAGCAAGTTCCAACAAGAATTCAATTCAGCACCGGCCCGCTGGACACAAAAAATGGTGTTTTCAGGTGGAGGGGTCGGCGGCAGCGGAGTTTTACACCCAGCGCAACTCGGCGGCTATGATGTTAATCGCAAGATGTCGATCAACGGGAAAACGACTATATCTTTGAAGGGCATGAAACTAGCCGATGGCACGGCCATCGACGGTGACCTCCTTGTCACTCAATTACCGCACCCGACCGCTCTTAGTAGCATGTCGGATTCTGACGCATCGGCGGCCGTGAAAAACGGCATTAAGCCACTGGAACCCTATACGAGAGCGGGCTGGAAAATTGAACCCGATGCCGGACTAACCAGTAACTTCGCCCAAGGACGCGACTATCGATACGACAGAGCCTCCATGGGTACTGAGTACTATGACTTCGGAGCTCCGAATTCTCGAATGGTGAACGTGTCGTCAGCCTCTAGAATGTCCACAAACGTGATAGTATTCGGCACAAGAGATAAAGTGCGCTTTGATCAAGAAGCTATTAAAGCTATGGGCGAAGCCACCCCGTCAGTCATGCCACCGAGTAATGAAATTTGGATTACTAAACCAAACAGCACAGACGGCAGCAAGAATCCTGGCCCAAAAAACCGCCGTTATACATTTGACCCAGGCCCTCCGGAAGAATTCGCAAAAATCATGAAGACGGCACTTCCGACAGATTCTAATTTCATAAAGAAAAGAGACGACAACGGCGATTACGCTCACTACCGGGGTACATTCAAGGCTCCTCGAGTTTTGATCGTGGCTGATCCGGACGGTTATGATGATTTGGTGACAGCGCGCGCCCTCACAGGAGCACGTGGACAGTACTTGCAATCTCTCATGGATGGGCTTGGGGTTGGCGAGAAATATCTCGTCATCAAAACCGCACCGTATGGACAAGATCCAGATTGGCAGGAGACGTTTAACGCAACCAAACCATACCGCGAAACTTTGCTTAAAAAAATCATCGAGTCTGGTAAACCAGAGTTGATTCTGACCGACGGCAAGTTTGCCAAGGAAGAGGCGGCTCGTATTCTCAATTTAACTGGAGTACCCATCGTCAACATTGAACGTAATGGGCTCGGAAATAGTAGCGGCATCTCTCAAGCTTTATCGCAAATCAAAAAAGTTAAAGGGTTCGCCAAAGCATCATTCTCTGACAAGATGTCGGATATTCCTCGCAGTCATATGACCTACTATGCAAGGGCCTGGGAGGGTACATCGGGAGACAGAGTCATCGCGTCACCAGACCCTCAATATGCCGGCAAAGCATACGCATTTGTAGCGCCAAGATGGGCTTATAAACAAAACTACGTGATGCCGGCTAATGATGTGGCTGGTTGCGAGCGGCTTTTCAAGAAAAGCATTCAGGCAAAAATCAGATTAGGTGGTGAGCCCGTGGCGAAAATGTCAGAGCGCCTACGCAGCGGCACAACTCCTGCTAATCCTTGCCAAGCCCAAAAAAGCTCACCAAGTCCAGCACCGGATGTTGATAATCCAACCGACGAAAGCAATGAGACGAGAGAAGAGCGCCTGTAAAACAAAACCCCATCCTGCCGGATGGGGTTTTTTGTATGAACGTGAAGTCTCTCTTTAATCAGTAATGTCGAAAATCGTTTTGACCGCACAGTGATCAGATACCTGATCATTATATCGCTGCAGCTTTCCTCGATCACTCTGATTACAAGGACCAACAACATGATGAAACGTCACTTTATCTGCCAAAGTGCCGGTCATCCATGCGCGGTCAAACTTTGCAGGCTGATAGGATTCATGGGTGGTCGCCCAGGAATATGACTCAGGAGACGGAACCTCTTCCATTTGGTTACCAGATAAAATTCGAGTGAAGTTCTCAGGATCGTCATTGTAGGTGTTGAAGTCACCAACGATCGTGAAAGGTAGATGGGTGTCTTGGCGCTTGACGTAATCGGAAATGACCTGCATCTGCTTAACGCGCACGGACGAGAACTCTGGCGCAGACTTCAAGTGCACGGCAAAAAGATGCATGAGTGGTTTTCCAGAACTTGTCTTGACGATACCGTGGACAGCTGGTCGAAGTTCGCCAGTGATATCAACCTCGTCTAAAGTGAATGACTTGGAACTTGGGGCTTTTTCAAAGCGAAGATGAGGCTTCACACATACGACAACGTGCTGATGATCGGGGTCTTTATGACTGTAGGACTGACATGCGTAGCGACGCTCCAGCAGCACCTCTGCCAATAGCTTCACATCAACAATCTCTTCGAAAGCCAGTACGTCACCCATCAGGCCATTGTCGGTCATATGTTTACGGATTGTTGGGATCCTGGTTTCTTCAATGATTTCTTTATTTTGACCATTTTCAATCTTACGCTGACCAAACCAGCGAAGATTGAACTGAACGAGAGTCAACTGACCTTTCCCGCCCGACGCGCCGATGCTAGCCTGAGCAAAATCAGACCCGCCTCCTGCCACCAAGAGAAGAACTAAAAGCGCTCGTAAGGATTTAAGTCTCATGCAGTCTCCTTCTGCGGTTAGCGGGCAGTGCGCAACGTATTCCGCAGTCCCTGCGGAAAACTGTAAAAACAATGATTTAAGCTCTGTCCATGAGTGTAGCGCTTCTCAGATCGTCTGAAAATAATAAAAAGCAATTTTTTGGGTAATTTATAAATTTTTAACAATTTGTCCCATTTTAAGGCAAGTTGTGTGAATTCGGGAGGTTAGCAACCTACGCGCATAAATTTTTCTAATTTCCTCGGTCCACAAAACAAAACTTGCCACCACTCCAATTGCAAACACGTTAAAAACCGAAATGGGCTCCGTATGAAAGAAGCCAGCCAGAGGCTGCCAGTAAATGACGAGCCCATGCAGCACGTTAGCAATAATCAAGCCACCCAAGAGCCACTTATTAGCAAAAATACTCCAAGACAGCGCCGAGCGAGTGGACGAGCGGCAGTTGAGTAAGTTGAACCACTGACAAACGACCAACATGGTGAAGGTTTCCGTTTGAACCAATCCTGCCGGTGCGCCTTGATAAGTTCGGAACAAAAACCATCCAAAAGTGGAGACCACAGACGCCCCCATCATGAGAGGCACACGGGCCAGCATGGTTTTATCGAATAAAGGCTCCTGCGGTGACGTGGGTGGCCGGCGCATTTCATGGCCCTCCATAGGCTCCATAATAAGATTCACCGTCAAGGCGGTCTCCGATACCAGGTTAATCCAAAGTATTTGGACGGCAGCCAGTGGCGCGTGAAATCCAAATAGAAGCGCCAGCAGCAGCACCACCAGCTCGTCGATTGATGTGACAAATAAAAAAAGCAGTAATTTTTTTATGTTCTGGTAGACCAGCCGACCTTCTGCGACGGCCGCAAGGATCGTGGCAAAATTATCGTCAGTTATGATTATTTTAGCCGCTTCTTTGGCGACCTCGGTTCCACCCATTCCCATAGCAACGCCGACATCGGCCTGGACCAAAGCTGGCGCGTCATTGACTCCGTCGCCGGTCATGGCAACGACATGTCCCGATGCTTGCAAAGCCCTGACGATCATGAGTTTTTGCTCCGGGTGAACTCGTGCAAAAACTGTTATGTTCTCCAACTTGAGTGATAAGTCACTAAGCGGCAGAGACTGCATCTCATCCCCTGACATCGCCTGATTGCTAGACTCGGCAATACCAAGCTGACCTGCGATTGCCACGGCTGTTACCTTATGGTCTCCCGTTATCATCACAGGCTTTATTCCTGCTGATTTTGCCTCAGTGATGGCAGCCCGTGCCTCATCGCGCGGGGGGTCCATCTGTGCTACAAGTCCCAAAAACTCAATGTGTCCAGTTAGCTGATCAAACCCCCGATCGATAGCGAGGCGATAATCTTTGACAACCCCAAACGCAAGAACCCGCAGCGCGTCAGCGGCCATACGATCGGCCAGACTGCGGTATTGATCTAAACTGACATGCGAGAAGACTTCGTGGTTTGCCTGACATCTGTCAAAAATAGCCTCAGGGGCACCTTTGACATACACCAAAGGTCGTCCATGATCATCGTGCTCGGTCGCCATCATCTTGAAGTTTGGATCAAATGCGAGCTCCCGACGTCTCTGTTGATCCTTCCTTAGCTCAAGCCGACTGAGGCCGCTCTTTTCGGCACAGACCAACAAGGCGGCCTCCGTTGGATCGCCCGTGATATCCCAATGCTCCCGATCTTGAAGCGGCGTCACTAAGTCGGAGTCATTACAACATACGGCAGCTCTCATAAGCTGGGTAAAAGAGGAGTCATTCAATAACTCTGCGCGGACTAGGGGCCTTGATGATCCCCATGTTGAGAAGTAACCCTGACAAGAATATCCGCTCCCAGTTACCGATAACTGACCAAGTGGCCCGGGAATTGCCAGGCGAACAACGGTCATCTCATTGCGTGTCAACGTCCCTGTTTTATCTGAGCAAATGACCGTAGTGGATCCAAG
>CAYOEM010000012.1:0-69589 GCA_964402975.1 uncultured Polynucleobacter sp. | reverse complement strand
CATTGCGTGTCAACGTCCCTGTTTTATCTGAGCAAATGACCGTAGTGGATCCAAGAGTTTCAACCGCAGATAGCCGGCGCACGATGGTCCGCCTCTTGGCCATCCTTTGAACACCGACGGCCAATGCAATCGTCATCGCTACGGGCAGTCCCTCGGGCACAATTGAAACCATCTGACTAATAGCGATCATGAAAATTTCAGAAAATTCCATGCCGTGGATGGTACCGAGAATGACGGTCAGAAAGAAAAACAGCACCGACGCCTTCACAATCATTTTGCCAAAATCATGAATCCTCGCTTCCAGGCGAGTTTTTACATATGGCACCTTGCCCGTCATGGCTGCGATTTTTCCTAGCTCGTTAGATTTACCGGTGCTGATTGCAACAACAACGCCTCGCCCGCTAGTGACATGGGTGCCCGCGTAGACCATATTGGTTCGATCGGCCACGCTAGTCTCAGGTGGAAGTTTGCTAGATTTTTTATTTATGGGCAGTGACTCTCCCGTCAATGCGGCTTCTGAAATTTGTAGACCATGGGCTTCGATAATTCTGCCGTCCGTCGGAACACCGTCTCCCGCACTAATATGAAAAATATCGCCAGGAAAAAGGTCGCTTGCCGCAATCTCGCAGGCTCGACCATCTCTTGTCACTTTCGCCGAGAGCTTTGTGAGACTCTTTAAGGCTGCCAGAGAAGCCTCGGCACGCCCCTCCTGAGCAGCACCGATAAGTGAATTCAAAAAGATAACCACGAAAATCACTGCCGCGTCTTTACCATGACCAATCACCAACGCGATCAAAGCCGCAACAACCAAAAGATAAATGAGTGGGCTTAGAAATTGACGCAATAAGATACTGGCCAAAGTCCTGCGTTCGGCCTCGGGAAGATTATTTGGACCGTACTTTTCTCGCAGTTCATTAAGATTTTTTGCAGAGAGGCCCTGGTCAATATCAACGTCAAAAAGAGCTAGCACATCTTTTGTTTCGAGTTCATGCCAGCTTTTTTGCATTGAATATCAAAGCCCCTTTGAGAGCAGTGACTACTGAGCCATCTGCTGACTTTTTTCGCCCTTAGCCGATTTCGAGAATTTACGGCTTACAATCCAAACAAACGCAATGAGCATGCCAATAGCAAGACCGGCCAGCTGGGCTGTGATGAGCTTATCAGTGGCCCACGTGGCCGCTGGCTCACAGTTTGTGCTAAAACTTACGGGTGGCGTAACCAGCATCGATATGACGCGAGGAGCAATCCAAGTGGAAATAACAGCTCCAGTAATTCCAAAACCAAAACAAATGCTGAGAAACCTGTGCATCGGATATCCTTTTCAGTAATTCTTAACTACGCAAAAAAAAATCAGCGCTATCACCGCTTCTGGGTGGCCAAAAGATCTCTGATTTCCTTCAAGAGTTTCTGATCCTCTGTTTCCGGCGGTGGCGCTGCCTCGGCCTGCTCTGCTTTTTTCTTCGCTAAAACTAGTCCAATGAATTTGACCATGAATAAATACAAAGCGAAGGCAACGATCAAAAAGTTAACAACTTCACCCAAGAACAAACCATAAGGTATCGACTTTGATCCAACGGTCATTTTCCAATCTACATAACCCTGGTCACCCGGGGTTAGAAGACCGATGGCAGGCATCAGAATATTCTTTACAAGGGAATCTACAATCTTGCCAAAAGCCGCTCCGATCACAACACCGACAGCCATATCGACTACACTGCCCTTAAAGGCAAAACTCTTAAACTCGTCAAACATGGATTTAATCTGTTTGGTGGCTAGTGTTGGATTTACGGCTTGAAATTGCGGCTTCATAGAAGTCTCCCGGTGACTAACGTGACGGGGCCAACCAAAACTGAGGTGGACGCCCCTTATGACGGCCTGCTCTATACCGCTTCTATGCGAGGCTGAAAAGGATAAATTCAGGATGTTTAAAGAGCAGTGGATGGGTGACGACCAATACGCCCTATCCTCAGATGCCGTACAGGTCAGCTTCTTCGGTTAAAATTGGCTTAATTCGCTCAAAGAAATCCCCCAGACTCGAGCGTATATGGCGCATTCCGTGGGCTTCTTTCACCCACGACGTCACATCCCTTTGCGGGATACGGCCCACCGGGCAACCATACTGACCAAGGGCAAACCCTCTTTTTGATAGGAGATAAATCGTGCTAAGGATTAGATCCAACCTTGAATACCAGACGACGGCCCTGCTTGAATCTGAGCCTGTGTATATCTTGGGGACAACGCTGTACTCGCCGTCCTCCATAAAGACTCGCCGGTGCATGGCTGGTTGTAAGGACCACCAAATTCCCGGTTTTGCGACGACGTCCGTGGCCTGGACGAGCAGTTTGAGTGTTTCCGCCCAAACTAGACTACCCATACTGTGAGAAATGACCGTTGGACCTACCCGACTCTCTGAGCTCCACTCCAGAGCAAAGGGCAATAAACAGTGAGCCGCCTCCCGAGCTCGCCTCTCAACGTCCTTTAAGTAGCTGCGACACTTCGGCAGCTCGGTGAAGGCAAATCGCAATCTTTCAAGCAGAGATGCGCCTAATACGTCACTTAGAGCAACCCGGTTGGTTAAAAGACTGTTCCAAACGAATACGTAGATCTCACGGTCAGCCATTCTCTGCGGCCCAAGGATCTCAAGCATCGGCCAAACCAGATCACTGAGAGTTTCCTCGGGTGTTGCAAACTCGATCCCATGAATGAACAATAGCGGAGCTCTACCATGCACGTGAGCTCCTGGCTTCACAAAGGGAACCAACTCCAAAGCTGACCGATTTTGCCCCAACCTGAAAATTGCCCCTACGCCCCGTCCAAAAGAAAGCACGTTGCCACCTCCAGCGTCCCTGCCGAATGAGACTTAAGTACTCCTCGATTTTGACGGGGAATTAAGTAGGTCGTGTAAAGAATATGCAAATAATTAGTTAAAGAATCCTTGGAATTTGTTAGAATATTCGGGTAGTTGCAGCCAAGTATCATCACCCCCCATTAATACGATATAATTTCGCGATGGATAGCCAAATTCAATCAACCCAAAAAACACCGTTAAGCCTCCGCAGATTGGCCAACGGGCAACAATTTGAGCCACCCGAGTCCGGCGAGCTCTATCAATATCTTTGCCCGGTGGATCACAAATCAAACGTCGCAGCCATTCTGGGTCTTCGGTGTAGGAACGCCGCGAAGAGCGCGCCCATACTGATCATTCACGACGTCGGCGAGAGAGCTGACATGTATTGGGAGTGTATGAAATTTTTATGTGACCGCGGACTTAGCAGTTACTCGTACGATCAACGAGGTCACGGTATTAACGCCGACCTGTCAGGGCATCTCGATCGCTTTCAAGAGCTGGTCTCGGATGTGCTTCAGATCGCCTCATGGCTACGTCACATCCATAATGGACAATCTCCCATCGTGGTGGGCCAAGGGTACGGCGCGATTGTGGCTACAGAGTTGGCTGCCAAACATCCCCAGTTTGTCCACGGGGTCGTCTTGGCTGCTCCAACGTTGGAACTTGCATGGATGCCCGGCCGATTTAAACGTTGGATCATACGTGTGCTGGCAGACATCATACCGCGAGTAAAAGTGCCCACAGGTTTACACCCGAGATTTTCAAACCCCTTACACCGCGTTGTCGGAAAGACTATGGCCACTCGACTTATAAGGTCACTTATCGGCCCCTCTCAACTGCGTCTGACGTTCGCTTTTGCTCGTGAGCTATTCGAAGCGATGGATAAATTTGGTGACTACTTTCGATCGATCAAAAAACCAGTATTGATACTAAAACCCGGAGAAGACGAGGTTGCACGATTTGAATCAGTGGATCAGATCACGCTTTCAAACCCCGACAGAAACCGAATTACCACTCGAGTCGTAGCCAACGTACACCACAATGGATTCACCGAAGGCAAAATACCTATGTCGTCTATTCTTGCTGAGATCATCGCTTGGCACGAAATATTAAGTAGTCCAAAAAATCGCCAAAGCGACGCTAGGATCTAAATAATTAAGATGGACAATATCTTCGCACAATCTCTAAGCAGAATGAATAAAACGAAAGTGGTGACTCACAGGATATATATCGCATTATCTGTGCTTAGAGCTATTGCTGTTGGACTTATAGTTGCAGCTTTGTGGAGTGACATTGATGCAACATATCCGTTGGCCCATATTATCTGCGGACTTATAACGTGTATCTCTGTCTTGAGGTTTTCTTCTTTAAGACGTCCCCACACCATTACCAAATCATCACTTCTTCTCTCGCTAGACATTCAGTATCCAGCAGCTACTCACTCACCTTTTTGGGAAGCCGATCAATCAGAATCCCATAAGGATTGGGAGCCTAGGCTTCTTTTTGAAGAGCGAAAGTTAAGGTCCTGGGAAACGCAGCGACTGTCCACCATGGCGGGTTCGGTTGTCTTATCCAGTTTGCTTGCGACGTTTATGTTGACGAAATCTCCTATCGACCTAACCACAGCGGCAGCTGATGCCAGACAATTACTGACCGCCTTAACAGGGGGCATGACACTAGAAATTCTCGACGGTGCCGCCCCGAAGAAATCCAACGGGACCAACATCAACGAACCTATAAGTCTTTCAACCAGTTCACCACCGACCATAGAGCTGATTCCTTCGAATATGCTTCGATTGACTATTATACAGGTCTCGTCTGCCCAGATGCCGCCGGTGATCACATTAAAGCCTGATGGCACGACCCCACCATTGACAATTCAAATGTCCCCGGCTGGACCACCCACCACTCGGCAAACTTTATGGTCTGCCGAGTTTTCCGCGCCTGAGACGGCAGATTTGATCATACCGGCAATATCCTCGAAGACGGCTGCCAAGATCGTGGTAACGCCACTACCGACGCCCAAGGTGGACATGGTTTTTGAATCCTTCGGTAGAGATCCCTGGCCAGACCATGAGTTGTTAACTCTAAAAATAAAAGTCTCATCAGTGCACCCTTTGGATAAAGTTCTCCTAAAAATCACGACTAAACAGAAAACCGCCCAGGAATCCGTTTTGAATATCTCTGGTGACACAACATCCGTTGACACCGTCTACAAGCTCAATCTCCAGCCTTGGATGGAAGAAGACGTTGTTGAATTTGACATCGTTGCCGAGGCGACAGACCGGGCAGAACCCAGTCCTTTAACTGGAAAAAGTCAGCCCATACACGTCAAGGTAGCCAGTGCCTACGGCAGATACCGACAAGCTTTGGACACTTTGCGTTCCCTCAAGTCATCTCTCGACGATGCACGCAGCAGTGGCCAGGCCATACCGCCGAAGGCGACGGAAACCATGCAAAGCGTTCTCAAACAAAGTGAAGACACACCTTTTTTTGATGGACTAGACCGCTCTCAACTAGCTCAAATGGCCCAGAAATTGGCGGAAGCCATGAGCGCAAAATCTTCGTTTAAAACTCAGGAAATAGCTGATGAGGTGGGTGAGTTTCTACTGGAACACGAGATACTAGATGACCGAGAGCGGGACCGCGACTTGTTCATAGCGATTCGTGCATTCTCTAGAGCTCTCGACAAGCCAACATCAGAAAGAGTTCTCGAAGCCAAGCACATGGCGACACGCATGCTAAATTTTTTGGATGAGCGTCACAAGCGATGGGCCGTCCGGGTTAAGTTTCTTGGTCCGGGCAATGCGCCGTCAAGCTGGGAGCGGATCAATCAGCAAAAGCCCTTTAAAGCTCACGTTAACCGAACTCTTGCCGATGCGGAGCTTGATCCAAAAAAGTCGCAAGGACATCTGAGTACGCTGGCCAGCCAATACAGAGCCTGGATTGAGGAGCTTGAAGCCAAGGAAGATCAGCTTCGGGCAAAGCTCGAAAAACAGCGCCAGCAGGGGATAGCTAATGCCCAGAATGACTTGCGTGAACTACAGCAACGGCAAGATCAAATATCGACTGACCTGGATCGAGCCGCGGAGCGATTGGCGGACGTACAACAAAAGTGGCCCGCTTCCCGTGCGGCTGAAAACAGCAATGTCAGTCAAGCCAATGGGCTACTTGGCAAACTTCGCGCTCTGTCTCCTAATGCAGGCGAACGTTTGAACGCTGCTATTGAAGCTATGGGACTAACTTTGACTGCGGGTGAAGGCTCTCAATTTGCACAAGCTGAAAGCGCATCGGATCTTGCTGGCAGGCTTCTTCGTGACGCTCAGCAAGCCGCGTCAAGAAGTCAAAAACAGCAAGGTCGTGGACGTCGACGACGCGCTGGAGGTGATGAGTACCACGGCACCTCGATTGGCGGCCAAGTCGAAATCAAAAGTGAATATCAGGTAGACCCAAGGTACCGCGAAGAAATCCTGAGAGATGTAGAAAGTGAAATCTCAAACGGCGAAAATAAAGCCATCCTCGATGGATGGCTTCACGAAGTCGTGAGGTAATGAGTCTGAATACTTGGACAACAAATATTGCCAGCACGCGCGCCTGGAAAATGTCTTGTGACATTCACGTACCTTTCGCCATTTCGTCAGAGACCCTCAATACCGCGAATTTCGTCCTGATAAGTATCCAAGATGATCAAGGACTAACCGGACTTGGTGAAGCGAGCCCGTTTCCCACCCTGACGGGAGATAATATTAATGGCGTTTTGCCTGTTGCTGAGGAGATTCTAGACCACTTTAGAGAAATGACTCCACTGGCAGCTTTGCGGTATTTGCGAACAATCCGTGAAGAGACTTTTACATCGTCACCAAGCGCCTACGTTGGAGTAGAAATGGCACTTTGGGACCTCTATGCAAAGCAATTAGGCGTGCCACTAGCAGGCATTTGGGGTGGCCGCATGTTCGACCGTGTGACCACTGATATCACCATGCCCATCATGACGCCTGCGACAGTGCCCGACTTTTGGGGCATATACAAAAATCACGGCTTTGAAGTGATCAAGATTAAAGTATCCGGGCATGTCGAAGATGACCTAGACATGATTGAAGCCTTGTTTAAGATCGTCTCGCGTTCAACGCAAGTGACTCTGGATGGAAATCAAGGCTACCGCCTCGACGATGCTAAAACTCTATTGAGTCGCCTATCGGCCCTTGGTACCACGCCTCTATTCTTCGAACAGCCGCTGCCTGCAGACGACTGGGATGGTTTAAAAGCACTCGAAGACTCAACCGGTATCCCAGTCTGTCTCGATGAGACCATCATCACGCCAGAGGATGCCATCAGGGTCGTAAGGGAAAAAACCGCTAGCATGATTAACCTCAAAATCATGAAGTCCGGGATTGAAGAAACAATGCGCATTATCTCAATTGCAAGGTCGGCGGGAATCGCTCTGATGATCGGCGGCATGCTGGAGAGCGAAATTGCCATGGGCTGCAGCCTCCAGCTTGCCTGCGGTGTTGGCGGAATTCAACACTTCGATCTGGACACGCCATTTTTCTTCAAAAAACTCGTGTGCACGGATAGCCCATGGCATGCGAACTCTGCGAAACTCGTGCGACCAACCGGGGCCGGCCTAGGACTAACTCTCTTTGAATGAAGAGAATTAGATTATAAAGAACCTCTAAAATGCTTGATAATTTTCTCCATGGCTTGATTCCTGACCGTATCAACCTCATGAAGAATTTCATGACGACTACTCTTCAAAGTCACAGCCTCACAGCTAGACGACTTTCGACACACCTCTAGTGACGAGCTTGGCTCAATATAGCCATCATTATCAGCCATAAGCATCAACACGCCACCCAGCGGCGGGAATTGGTCTATCGAGACTTCCGAGCCAAGCATCATAGCCATACGAAGCCAGCCCCAAGACGTGCCGGACGAATAGTATTGGGGGTATTTAAGCGAGATTTTATGGGATGCAAGCCATCTGGCCCTGCTATTGGTTGCTATGTTTGTCTCGAAGGTTTTCTCTTCAATGGGAATAGTTCTTCGGCCCCAAGCTGTTTTCTCGCACAATCCAATATGACAATAAAGTCTCGCTATCGCTGAAATAAAAAACCGTGGCACGGATGTTTTTGGCCAAATCAGTGGGGCCGTCATCACTGACTTTTTGGCGAGGCTTGGAAATTTTTGCGCCGCCGACATGAATATCAATGCGCCCGTTGAGTGCGCGATCACCAACGGAGTTTGCTCCGCATTCTCTGGTTTAATCACCTGATTAATCATTCGAAGAACCGCTAGTGGGTAACGCTCGGGCATGTCGACATGAACGATACGACTATCAACGCTAGAATTATTCAAGAGCCTTTCACTGGCACCTTGGCCTGGAAGATCCAAAAGATACCATGGGCCCATCTCAGGCATTTGCCATGAGAGATCTGTGACCAGTTCGATGTACTTCATAGCAGGCTCCGTGTAGCCCGGAATGACCAAAACAGGCTGCCCTTGGCTCGCACGGCCGCAGCGTCGATATGCAATCTTGCGGCGTGGCGTCAGCTCGTCAAAAAATTCACCCTGCTGGCATGCCTTCCAGGGCGCATCAATGAATTGATCCCAATCCCTATCAAGGTCCACCTCACTGGCTGCCTCAGCGACGATGGAAAATAAGGAAAACCTGATTAAAATCAGGATTCTGAGGGCTGCAGATGAGAGAAAGCGGAAGGTCATTTTTTTTGAGTCCTTTGAAAGTTATTTTAGCAGGTCATTTCCCAGTGTTACCACCTATATTCGTATGCTATGATCTGGCCTCTCAGGTTCGTGACAAAACATCCTACAAATAAGGCTTGGCGTGACCTATGGAAGAAAAAGACAATCCAAAACTTTACCGCATTCGCCACTCAATGGCCCATGTGCTTGCGCAGGCCGTTCAGACAAAATACCCAGCCGTGAAACTTGGTTTTGGCCCCCCGATTGAACACGGGTTCTACTATGACTTTGACTTTACAGGGACTGAGTTCCAAGAAACGGATCTCAAAGAGCTCGAAAAGCTCATGCGCAAAATCATCGGGCAAGGTCAAGAGTTCAAACGAGTGGACTGCGAACTAAACGAGGCCGTGGAGACGATAAAAAAGTACAGAGACGAGCCCTACAAGATTGAAAACATCAAAAACCTATCAACACGAGGTGAGAAGAACTTTAGTTTTTACACCAACGGTAACTTTATTGATCTTTGCGAAGGCCCCCACGTGGCTAACACCCGGGAGCTTCAAAGTGCAGCATTTAAACTAGACCGCGTGGCCGGCGCGTATTGGCTAGGCGATGAGAAACGCCCCATGCTGACCCGCATCTATGCTCTTTGTTTTGAAAAACAACCTGAGCTTGATGAGTTTTTAAAGCGCCGCAAGATGGCTGAGGAATTTGATCATAAAAAACTCGGCAAAGAGCTCGATTTCTTCGAGTTTGACGACCTCGTTGGCAAGGGTCTACCGCTCTGGCTACCAAATGGCACGGTCATCAGAAATGAAGTCCAGAAATTTGCCG
Source organism: uncultured Polynucleobacter sp. (assembly GCA_964402975.1). GTDB lineage: Bacteria > Bdellovibrionota_B > Oligoflexia > Oligoflexales > RGVZ01 > CAMDKS01. The sequence continues at coordinate 60,207 of CAYOEM010000012.1, read as the reverse complement.
AAGAGATGGAATTTAAATATGGCTACAAGCGCGTAGCCACACCCAATATCGCCAAGCAGGATTTGTACCTGAAAAGTCAGCATCTGCCGGCTTACGAAGAATCCATGTTCCCACCGATGATCGTCAAAGACGATGAGGGCGCAGAGGCCACGAGATTTTTCCTAAAGCCCATGAATTGCCCTCATCATCACTTGATTTACTCAAGCCGCATGCGAAGCTACAGAGATCTACCTTTAAGGCTAGCCGAATACGGCACTTGTTACCGATACGAACAATCTGGGGAGCTATCGGGTCTGATCCGGGTGCGCTGCATGTCTATGAATGATGCGCATATTTATTTGAGACATGATCAGTTTGAGGAAGAGTTCCGTAATCTCATGAAGATGTATCAGGAGTTTTACGACACTTTTAAATTGTCATCCTACCGATTTAGACTTTCAGTCCGCGGCAAGGAAAACGCCCACAAATTCAAAGGTGACGCTGCGATGTGGGACAAGGGCGAAGCCCTCTTAGCCAAGGTCCTCAAAGACATCGGAGTTGACTACTATGTGGGCGAAGGCGAAGCTGCGTTCTACGGCCCAAAAGTCGACATCCAGTTCAGAAACCTCATGGGCCGAGAAGAGACCGTATCTACCATTCAGGTAGACTTCTTAAGCCCCATGAATTTCGACCTAAAATACACCGAAGCTGGCGGCGGCGAGGGAGTGCCGGTGATTATCCACCGCGCGCCGCTTTCCACTCACGAACGCTTTATTAGTTACTTGATTGAATACTACGGCGGAGCCTTCCCCACATGGGCGTCTCCAGTTCAGGTGAATCTCATTCCAGTAAACCAGGACTGCGAGGCATTCTGCCGCAAATTATCTGACGAGCTACATGCGAACTACGTGCGTGCAGAAGTCGATACGTCGGACAATAGCTTTAATAAGAAGATTCGTAACTCCACAGTCCGAAAAAACCCGATAACTCTGATCGTGGGTAATAAAGAAGTGGAAGAAAACAAGGTTACCATTAGACGCTATGGTATTGATAAACAAGAAACTATGGCCGTCGTCGAATTTAAATCTGTACTTCACGATGAGATCAAGACTAGGAAGATGCTGCGTGAGCCGATGAGTTCTTTACTTTAGTAAGATGACTCAAGCTAATAAGAAAGGGGCACTTAAAAGAGTGCCCCTTTTTTGCTTATACAATCGTTCTACTCAACCACCACCGCCAAGAAAGCCTTGAATGATGTTCATAATGCCGCCGCCGCCAATTCCGCCACCGCCGCCACCGCCTAGAAGACCGGCTATGCCTTGAGCTGCACCACCCAAGAGACGACCGCCACCGCGAACTAGCGCTGCACCGCCACGGAAGATGCCACGGCCCAGTCCAGCAACGCCACGCCCCAAGAAACCTACACCTCTGACAAGGCCACGACCCAGAAATCCACCGACCCTGCCGACTCCGCGGAATAATCCGCCGAGGATGCCAAGATTGAAAGCGTCTTCGCTATTAAGGCTGAAGCTATCGGCAGCCTGGCTGGCATTTTGCGCCATCTGTACGGCTTTTAACTCACGGTCCATGTTCACGAAAAGATTGTGGGTCTTAGGAAATTCGTCCACGCGAGCCATAGTTTGTCTCAGCGCGCTATTGCAGTAGTAGGAGTCGAACGACTCTGCGAAGACAAAGTACTTAAAATCTTCGGTTTGAACGAGGGACTCATTTAAGGACAATGTGTATTTACTACCAGGGCGCTTTACGTCAGCCAAAAAAGCATCTTTAATATCAGCCATCAAGGCATCAAATTGCTCGTCTCGCTGAGCTACTATGACGTTTTCATCATTGACCGAAATTTTGGTCAGTATTTGAGATAGGATATATCCAAAAATTCTCACCGTCGAATGATGAACACTCTCGACTGTAGGATTCATGAGAATGACAACATCTGCCGTACGGGTATCCGTCGTCCAACAGCTCTCGATAGTGTTAGTTCCCTCTCCGGCAAACTTGGCTTTTCCGCCAGCTCGGTCACAGGTAAGATCGGTTGAAGATTTGGCTGGCTCACTAAGATTGTCAGCAAAAACGATTCTGCCACCTAATCCGAAAAATACCTCTTGAAGATTGGATGGAACCGCTGACAAAGACCCTTCCAGGGCCGTCTTAAGAGCTGGAACTTTTTCTGCAGGGACCCTGCTAAAATCCACATGATCCCATTCTTGATTGATTCCTTTAACGACCTTGTTGTCACCTCGGCATTCGTTTCTCGTTAAATCAGCAGAACCTCTTGCAAAGTTATTAAGAGATTTCTCCTGAGACGCAGTGGTATCGACACCGCATGATGTCGTCAGACCAACTACAAATAGAGTGGATAAAGCCGCTAAGAATACGCCATATTTCTGAAACATTTTTGATGTGATTGACATCGTGTTCCCCCGTACACCCGCGATCGGCTCGGGCGAACCTGTTATTTAACTATCTTTGAAAAATGGCCTCTTTTCAAGGGGTTAGATCGCCAAAATAAAAAAGACGATTTCGGGTTCATTGAGAAATAAAAGGGACATCGTCCCCCCTTAATTCACAAGCGATATCGTCTCCCCCCATGCCATTCTCTTCTCTAATTCGATACTTAGAGGTAGGAGGCCAGATGAGAGGCGGATTGTTTATGAATAAGAATGAACAGGTGGCTTACCAGATCCTTGAGGACTTCCGTAGCGGCATTAAAACTCGCAAGCAGGCCGCCCTACTTTTAGGTGTCACAGAAAGAGCCGTTACTAGGCGAGCTAGAAAGCTTCGCCTAAGAGGCCTATCTGGTATCAAGCACGGTAACTATCTCCGCAAGCCCTCAAACAAGCTTTCCGATGAGATCAAAATAAAAGCGTTAGAGCTTATCAAAAGCAGCTATTTCGACTTCAATATCCACCATGCTCACGAGCTCCTGATAGAGCAGCATGGCTTTTCGATGAGTTATATGACTCTTCTTGGATGGTGCAAGAGTGCAGGCATAGGGAACAAGAAGAGAAGACGCCCGTCAAAAGCAAGAATCTACCGGGAAAGGATGTCCAACGAAGGTATATTACTGCAAATGGACGGGTCTCATCATAAGTGGAATGGTAAAGACGTTTGGTGCCTTATCAGCGTGATTGACGATGCTACAAGCAATATCCCTGTAGGGCAGTTCTACGACGGGGAGACATCGTGGAACTGTATGCATCTTCTGAGGCTACTATTCGAGACTAGAGGCATTCCGCAGTTTCTCTATACCGATCAAGCTGGGTGGGCTGGCGGAGGCTCTAGCAAGCGTCACAACTTCTCGCAGGTGGTAAGGGCCTGTGAGGAGCTAGGCATTAAGGTCATTAGGGCTAACTCACCTCAAGCAAAAGGGCGCATCGAACGAAGCTACAAGACCCTACAAGACCGCCTTATACCTGAAATGAGATTAAAGCGAATTACGAGCATGACAGACGCTAATCGTTACCTACAGCAGGCCTATTGGCCCGAGTGGAACAGGCGCTTTAGTGTCGAGCCACAAGAGCAAATATCAAGGTATACGCCGCTAAAAGAAGGGATAAATCTGGACAACATTCTATGCATGAAATTCGAAAGGCTTGTGAACGCGGACCACACATTCAGCTACGAAAACAAACGTTACAAGCTTGATCCTGGGCATTTTAGAACCCTAAGGAAAAAGACAATTACCATTCATGAATACAAAGATATCAACTTCAAAGTTTTCTACGCAGGCCAGGAGATCACATTTACGGAGGTTAAACTTCCTCAAAAAAGATGGGCTTGATCCGATAAGACGAGACGTTTTCCCTTTTAAATTAAGGGGACGATATCGCTGAAAATTTTCAACGATTTCGGGTTCATTTGTGAAATCGAAACCGGGACCTGAGGCGCGAATTCAGAAGACACCTTTAACGGGGTCTAGGCAAATGTAAAAAGACATCCTTCGTTTAATTTGTTTAGCCATCAGAAAGGGGGGGTGTTCCGTAGTTTTTAACAAATGTAACAAATTGTAGTATGAGGAAACTGTTGGACGATCAGCATGAAATGCCACCTAAGCAACATCTTTTTTATCCTTAGGGTCTAGATCAATCACCCCTAAGTTGTCGTCTTTAAGAACGTTTTCACCCAAAAAATAATGATACTTGAAGGGTTCTGTGGGGCCTATCAACTCTTGATCGACGTAACTGTCGTGTAGAAGCTGCACCTCCCAGTAAATGTCGATACCGTGCGTTTCCTTAAGCATGTGTGACGGATAGAGCTTTTTATAGATCTCATCAAAGGAGATGACTTCAGGGAAATGAACATTGATCTCTTGGCCAGCTGGCAACTTGAAAACCTTCTTTTTATATAAAGTGATTGCACGCACGGGGTGTGAGAACGTATGCTTACTGCTATCCTTGCCAGATTTAACCCAGTAAGATCCTTTCTCCAGGTTGCACGCAACGATTCTAAGTTCTGCCGATTCTAGAGGCACTCTGGGCACGCCTGAAATCAGCTGTTTGACCTGAAATTTCGCGCCAGGAGCAAACATGCTCGGTTTAGTTGTCAGTCGAAAGCTCATGTACCGTCGCAATTCTCGACGCATCAAATACCAGGCAACACCCGCTGCTATACAATTTAAACCCATAGCATCCCATAAGGGGAATTCCCTCTCGCCTTCGTGATCGCGATGAGAATACAACCAAGTCTTTGCGTCAGACACAAACTGATCATGAAATCCAATGAAGGTGTTGACGCATAAAAACAGCGCCGCCAAAAAACCAAGGTAAATAACCATCCTCTGGGCGCTGGACGGGATTGCCTTCATGTTTTTTACAAATGAGAATTGATCTTTGGGCTCAATAACGACTTCCGCATCGCTACTCGCAACCTTTAGTCGCGGTAGATAATCCATTTTGTCACGGATCTTAACTTTTGTATCAAATAGAAGGCCTGTGTCGACATTCAAGGTGACATGTGCTGAAATATCAATTGTCTCCCCAGAGTATGAGAATAACTTTAAGTCTTTGCTACTTAAGGTTATTTCGCATCGACTCTGCCGAAGAACTAAACTTCTTTCAATTTTGTCATAATGGTCTATTGGATCATCTTTTTTGACCTTGACGCGACGTTCGATTGTTAATTTAGCTGAACGCCCGATTAAGCTCGCGTCATGTACTGAGATTTCAAGGATAATGTCGCCAACAGTGCCGACGATCTCGGATTTTTTGTACGCATTTATAACTCTTACCGAAACTTTAGACATGAGCCCCCAAAAATCTTTATCGGTCGAGTATTGTGAATAATTAGTTCAGGATCTATGGATGGCAGAGGCGCACGTGAGATAATTTATACTGCTGATTTGACCCCGTAATAATATGTTTTTTGCTTAAACATCAAGAGACGTTCTACGCTTCTGTCATTATTGAGGTAAAATGGAGAGCAATGACTCAACATGGTCCGGACCAAAAAATATCGAAATTAAACCTACCTAACCTGGGGCTATCGCTTCGCATATTATTCACTGGTTATTTACTTGTAACTTCAGTTGGACTCTTATCAGCGGGACTTCAGCTGCTCTTAACACACGGCATGGCTGACGGGCAGTTTGGTTTATCGGTTGATGATGTCGTCTATAGCTATTACGGTAACCGTGAAAATAGCAAACTAGAAGTCAAGCTTAATGGATCAATGAAAGATAAAGCGGACGTGCACGAACGCGCTGAAATCATTCGCTGGGTCAGAACCGGATCTCCCGAAGATATATGGGCACAAAAAATTCAACCAATCGTCACGGAAAAATGCGCCAGATGCCATGGAGGCATTGCAGGACTGCCCGATTTTACTACCTATGAAGGCATCAAAACAGTGGCCAAAATTGACGAAGGCGCTTCGATTAATGACTTGGCAAGGGTGTCGCATATTCACCTTTTTGGCATTTCATTTATATTTTCTTTATATGCCTGATATTTAGCCTTGCAAGCGGAATCAACCCCATTTTAAAAGCTGTCGCCATCGGAACACCGTTTTTATTCCTGCTTGTAGACATATTCTCCTGGTGGTTAACAAAATGGTATCCCGCCTTTGCATATACAACGATCATTGGCGCCACCTGCTACAATGCGGCCGCGACCTATATGATCCTAACTTCACTTTATCAGATGTGGGTCCTGCCTCGCAGGCGACATGAGCATCATAAAAATACTTGGTTTGAAGAATAAAATAACGTCCTTGACGAGTTCTTTTGTCAAATCAGGAGGCTCATCCAGATTTTGCCTTTTATTGCGGGCAGCCCTTTCATGCCTTTGGTTATGCGCAGTATTATTTCCGGAGATCCAATCAAGACTCAAGACCTAGCAATAGTCAATCAGTCGGGCGTCCACAGTAAATAGGCCAATAAATAATCCCGATAAATCAGGGCCAAGGTGCCGATTTGCAAACCTGATTCTCACATTTAGCAGTGCCAGGGGGGGTCCCGCAGATTCCTTGGCCGGAACAGGCGGAATCATAACTACTTTTAAGTCGATAAAGTTCATTTCGATCCGTTGAATTATTGAAAACAAGCACCAAACAACCACCGTACTCACTGTTACAATCTGAATCGCTGTTACAACCTCTATTCTGTGACATAAAGTTTTCGATTTGTGACTTGGCTTCGGAGCAGGTCAAGTCTACATCACCGTTTGATGACTCTTTTGAGCAGGCGCTGCTTGCTAGCAAAAAACTAACACTCATCATAATCCGTTTGAGCAACATAGTTGTCGCCTCCCCCGTTCGTTTATTAGCGGCCTAAGCCTAATGGATCTTGAGCGAATTGTTTTATTTTAATAGTTACCGATCCTTAGGGGCAGCGAGTTGAATTGACTCTTTTGATGGATGACCAGACGCGGCTTCCTTTGCAGATGAGAAAACCTATACTGAATCAGTCGGGTGTCCCAATTAAATATGTGACTCGGATCGGGGTCATGGGCACCTTGATAATGCCAATATCCCACTCGAAGGAATTCTTGGGCAATGACTCCACAAGCTCCCTCATTTCCTCGGGCGAATAAACCCGCAAACACGAAACAATGCCATCCCAGAGGGTACACAGCGGGATCAGCGGAATAACATATGTGAATAAAAGTCGACTAATCCGAAACGGCCTTACAAAAAGCATCATGAGAAACATCAGGGGGATTCCGGCAAAAAGTTGCGCAAATCCATGCGGAGAGCGGCTAACGAGCTCCATAATAGCTACGGGTTTATTTTTACGAACCGCATCATGAAGAACTTCTCTAGCAAGCTTGGGCGGCAAATGATGAAAGGCATTACACATAAGTCTTAGTCCATCAAGACTGTCTGGAACACTTGTAGCATCAACTGAATGCTCAATCACTTTAATAGGAATTTTATTATGTTCTTTAGCATAGCGAAGTCTTGGGACATTGGGGTGTAGGTCAGTTAATGTAAGCTCGATATCTTTGTGACCCAGCTTCATGAGTTCTCTACAAATTGATATCGCGGGACCCCCTCCACCACTACCCATCTCGATGATTGACTTTGTGCCAACTGATTTCATGACAGTAGAAATCTTTGCTGCAAAGCCGGCGAATGGCAACGATGCTAACTCAGCCATAAAACTCAAATAGTCTGTCAGTCCATCACGAATGGGCGCAGGTAGCCATGCCTGATCTTCTAATTCAATAAGGTGGAGTCTCTTCACGTCTATACCCCTTCCGATATCTCATGCTTTTATGAGCTTTTCGCCAGACTGATATAGAGTCCTTAAATGCCTTCGAAACATAATCATCACAAAAAGGTGTAGAATTGCCTGCGTGTTTTTATAAATCCACCAGGGAAGAGCGGGCACAAAATCAAAAATAGCGACCAGCACAAACCTTCCTCTAAGTACCTCTCTGAATTCAAATCGACCTTTTGGGTGAAATTTCGAACTCAAGAGAAGTCCACCAGAAATATAAAACATCTGTCGATGCTCTGAACTGCGATCCTTTGCGTAGGTCAGCTCTAAAAGTGGCACATCAAACCTTGCAAAAATCGGTCTAAATATGAATGCAAGGCTGCCGTCGACATCCTGACGGACAAATATGAGAGGTCTAAAAAACTGAATCAACCAATTCGCATATTCTTTTGTTACCCATGCAGCTGTTAAACCCATGATGAGTGGAAGTCTCTGCACTGAGCACACTAAATTGACTATTGATTTTGCTGGCGTCTTGGCAACATCGGTCGGGGGGCGGGAGATCTGGCTGGCGGCTGGCAAAACCTCTGGCGATGGACTTAGAGCTTCGGCAAGGCATTCCTTAAATCCTTGTGGTTCAATGCCAAGTTTCTCCATAAGGGTCAGGTCTCTTGCCACCATTTCATGTCTCAAGCTTTGTACTAACGGTCCAATAAGCTCCCTTGGGGCGCCTGTGACTAACGTGACCCAGAGCCGCGACAAGTTCGGGCTAAATAAAAAAATCGGAAGAAAAATTCTTTTCTTGCCGATCTGTCTTGCCACCTCACGCATCATGTCAATGTAGGTCATCACATCTCTGCTGCCCAAATCATACTGGCCACTTTGAATTTCAGGGTGTTGAATTAATCTAGTAATCGTCTCCACCACATCCCTAAGACTCACCGGCTGACTTCTTGTTCTCGTCCAGCCTGGGCAGATCATCATGGGAAGCCTTTCAACGAGCTTACGCATAATGTCAAAGGAAGAGCCGTTCTTACCGATGATCAGGCCCGCCCTCAACGCAACACAGTGAGCACCGTGGCTTTCAAGAGCTGCTTCCACCTCGAGACGGCTCGCCAAGTGGGGCGAAAGGTCCTCATCTGGAATGATTCCTCCCAGGTAGATAATTCTTTGGACTTTTGCTTTCCGAGCAGCTCTTGCAAAGTTATCCGCAATTAATAAATCAAGGTCCGCAAAGCTCCCTTGCGTAAGCTTTGCGCTGGGAAGCATGGAGTGGACCAGATAGATTGCGATATCAGCGCCGTCTAGCCCTTGCTCAGCTTGCTTTAGGTTGAACAAGTCGCACTGTCGCCACTCAATTCCGCCTTCTGTTCTTGAGGAGCCGCGGCTTAGAGCGATCAGATCATGGTGCCCTCTAAGTTTTTCAATCAGAGCACGCCCAACGAAACCACTCGCGCCAGCAATAGCAACTTTTAACTTCTTGGACTCAGTCGTCGTATTCATAATGAAACCACCGCGTTAAATGCAGATCTCACATCCAGCGGACAATCGAGACCCTCCAAGTTTTCATAAAGGCACAACAGATAAACCCCCAGCCCAAAAAAATCTGGGTGTAGCTTGGTTTTATTATTCTTGCAGGACATAAATACGGCATGAAGTGACTGCTTAAAGTGCTGCAAAGAAAACCTGACTGCATCCTGAGTTCCTTGGCCGAAGTGACCTTGGATGACTGATTCCGCGTGCGATAGATTTAACTTTTGAAGGCCAGCCTTAAGAGTTGCGTCATCGCCTTTGTAAAAGCCAGTGTAAAGCTTTTGAAGACCCTCTCTAAAATCACTTGTCCATCCATAAAAAACAGGCTTTGGCGCCCACTCGGTCATGCCGTTAAATGCCGAGCTTCTGAGATCTAATATAGTTTTGTGTTCAGCAAATAACTGAGCAAAATAGATTTTCAAGACCATCGATCCAAAATCTTGTCTCTCCTCAATACTAAGATTGCGAATGTTTGATTTGGCAGTAACTTGATCCACCAGCTTGAGACCGCTATTTTTTAACCGCGTCTCCAGCGTGAGAGAGGCCGCGGCTTTTACGTTCGTAAATTCTTTAGCACTCGCATAATCCTTGAGAATCGATCCAAACACCCTCGCCATGCCCAAGGTAGGAACGACCTCGAAGAATACTGGTGAAACAAAATCGGTTAATAGTTCCCAATCGGTCCCTTTTAAATTCTTAAACAAATAATCAATCATCGCGCTAAACCTTTTAGCAATATTTCGAATCGGTTAGCGTGTTCATGCTCTTGCTTAGCCGCATGACTCAAGGCGTCCCGAAGCGATTTTTGGTCGCCAGACCCCAGACTAGCCAAGGTTACCTCATAAGTCTTTGCTGCTTCGCGCTCAGCCCATACGTGAATTCGGTAACAAAGTGGTCTTGGCAACATAGACAAGACACTGCCCAGCATCCATCCTGCGATGAAATTAAACGGCGTCATGAGCAGCACTAGGCCAGGACTATTCATAAAAGATGCCATACTTTCCTGATGAGAGAGCTCTTCTGCCAAAATTTCACGAAAGATTCGGCCACTTGCTCCTGGACGCCAAAATGTTTGGGCCTTATAAATAGCTATAGCTTGTTGTTCGGCGGAATAGGCATTAATCAGTTTCAGCATATGGCTCCCCACATAGGCCGATAGACTAACACAATTACAACCCATTAGAGGAGACAAATAGCGTGAAAACGAAATTAATTACTAGCTTTCAGCACCTGTTTTTCACACTGGCATTTTGTGTTTTTTTCGCTCTAACGGGTCCAGCTGACGCAGCCGCCCCATCCGGAGATGTTTATCAATTCAAAGTTCAAGATATCAAAAACAAGACCGTCGACATGTCAACCTACCGCGGCAAGGTTCTGCTTATTGTTAATACGGCCTCTTACTGCGGCTTTACGTCACAATATAAAGCCCTACAGAAAACCTACGAGCAATTTAAAGACCAAAATTTTTTGGTCCTAGGATTTCCCAGTAATGATTTCGGCCGCCAAGAGCCCGGCAGCAACAAAGAGATCAAGGATTTTTGCGAGTTAAACTACAAAGTCACGTTTCCGCTATTTTCTAAAGTCAGCGTATCAGGCGACAAAAAAACTCCTTTATTTAAATATTTAACCGAAGACTCTGGAAAAGACTTCCGTCGTCCGATCGATTGGAATTTCGAGAAGTTTTTAGTTGGCAAAGATGGTCGACTCATCGCTAGATTTACCTCATCTGTGGACCCACAAAGTGAGGACATGCTCTCAGCGATTAGAAAAGCGCTCACCACCCAAAATAATCAACCAGCTACGAAGTCTTTACCAATAGCTAAACCTGACAAATAAGCACCTTCAATTTTTGGGCCTCCAAAGGCCTCGCCAGCAAAATAGATCTTCACACTATTGGCTCCTGACCAATCCAAAAAAGGTTCTGCAAAAGTTTTTTGAGGGCTTGCAAAACGCCACCTATGGACTTCAACCATTGATGGCCTTGTAACCTTTTTAAGGTGATAGTGCCTTCGAAGCTCGTGACAAACAAAATCAACCACCACCTCATCATGCGCCGTAAATAATCCGTGACTAGCCTCACTGGATAGATGGACCGTCAACGAAGCTTTCTTACTTGATAAGCCCTTTGAATAATTATCGGATACGAAAGCCAATGGCGACTGCAAAGACTTAGCTGGAAACTTATCTAGAGGTAGCTCCTCGGGATGAAAAAAACCCATGATAGCGATACACGGATCGTAAAGGATGTCGCTCAAAGTGCTCATAATTTTTGTAAGCCGTTGATCGGCAGGAAAATTCGACAGCATCGCGGTCGCTTGGGGTAAAGGCGTTGTCATTACTAATTTTTTTGAAAAAAACTTAGCCCCCGTCTCCGACGCTAGCGAGATAAACCCGTCAATCATCTCAATCTCAACGATCTTCTCGTTTAGAGCTATATTCTCCTTTGGGAAATCTGCCGCCATCTGTTTAACGATATGATTCATGCCAGACTCGCACACATAACGCGGGTGGCCATCCTCCTGCTCATTACCAAAACCTTTCACCCACTCTTTACAAACACCTAGTCTGAGCCATTCGTCCACTTGTGAACGAAACTCGGAAGATCTCACAGTGCAAAACTGGGCGCCATGGTCAAATTTTGCATCATCAATTCGCCTGGTCGCCATCCTGCCACCAACAGATCTGGCCTTATCGATAAGCTTCCACGACTGGCGTTTTCCAGCGTGAATTTCTCTGGCAGCCGTGACGCCGCACAAACCCGCGCCAACGATTAAGACATCGACAATCTCTTGTATAGGTTGCATCTCGGCCTCCAGCGCGGCAAAATAGGACTTTATTATAGTCCGAACCCCAGGGACTTTGGAGGCACATTTCATGACCAAGTACGATTTTTCAGGAAAATATTTCTTGGTAGCAGGTGCCGGCGGAGGTATCGGTTCCGAACTTTCTCGCCAACTTACAAAATCTGGTGCCAAAGTTTTTCTTTGCGCAAGAGATCCCCAAAAGTTAGAAGCCCTAAAGCAGGAATTAGACTGCGACGGAGCACTTATCGACGGGGCTAGCTTTGCCAGTTACGAGGAAGCCCTCGCCAAGGCCACCTCTCATGGCCCATTGTCAGGAGCTGTTTGTTGCACTGGCTCTGTGATCTTAAAGTCAGCCCACGCAACGACCCAGCAAGAATTTGACGCCACTATGGCGGCCAACGTGACAAGCGCATTTGGAATGCTTAGAGCTTCAGCAAAAGCCATGATGGATCAAGGAGGCTCTATCGTATTGGTTTCATCGGCTGCTGCACAAATTGGTCTTCAAAATCACGAAGCGATAGCTGCTGCCAAAGGAGCTATCATTGGACTAACCAAGTCGGCAGCGGCGACCTACGCTCGAAGCAATATTCGCGTCAACTGCATAGCGCCCGGCCTCACGGAAACGCCCATGACGGCTCGACTTACCGCAAACGAAGCCAGCCGAAAAGCCTCTGAATCCATGCACCCCCTTGGGCGTCTTGGTAAACCATCAGATATTGTCTCGAGCATGCTTTGGCTACTTTCAGATGAAGCCAACTGGGTCACTGGGCAAGTGATAGGAGTTGATGGCGGACTTGGGTCGCTGAAGACCCGCGCCTAATCCCAAAACAATCGATATCATACGACCGTGCGTTACTGATTACAAAAGGAGCGAATTATGATTGCAAAGTACGTCATCGCGTTAGTGTTGACTCTCAACACAGCTCTATTTGCGGCAAACTCATCCAATACAAGCACCAACACGCACACTTTCGGAATGGCCGAGATAACAAATATAACGGATGGCTACTTTGGTGCCAAACGGCTTTATTACACGCTCAAGTGCAATGAGATATTTACGAGCACCCTAATGGAATCAACGAATACCGGTGAATTATCTGTTGGAATATTGAAGGAGATCCAATCAAGAAACTGCAACCAACCGCCGCGTCAGGAGTGGCAACGCATCACCCCAAATGGTAGGCCAATAACGGCGGTAACATCATTTGATGAAATTTGGGAATGCCGGGGCATTTGTTACATCATCTCAGATCCAGAGATGAATCCATACCGCCACGTTGTCACATACGGTACGAGTGAGGAGCAGACGAGACAGCACTTACCTTGCCCTCCATCGGATCAGGTTGAGATGACCTGCAAAAGGATCGACATATCATCCAACGGGAACTAAATCTAACAGTCGATATGCCGATATAGTTTATGGATTTAAGCTGGTTTTGCCGGTCACCGCAGTCCAGCTCCACCCACCTCTTTTGCAATCTCCGACAGAAATTTCATATCCGCACTAATGACGTCTCCGTTATCATAAAGAGCCATGTGAGTCACTCGCCCATCTCGGTCATACCAGGCACAAAGCCCGTGTAATTGCCCCTCGCGGTAATTTAAGGACTGTTCAATGCTGCCACTAGGAAAACTAATTTTTACCCGTCCATGCTTCTTACCATTACGCCAACTTATATTCGCATAGATTACTCCATTCTCATGCCAATAGGTTGCTGTGCCATGGCGAGTGTTTTGCACGAAAGGCTCCCGCTGTCGGATTTTTCCACTCGGATACTTTTCCTCCACCCACGAGACTGCTCCAGTGAGTTCGCCTTTTGGATTAAGGGTTGGAATCCAACGGGCTAAATCCCGAGCCCGTTGATATGTCACATTAGTGGACGCACTCATGATGTCAGGGCTTGGAATAGCACGCTCACCCTCTACATAAGGACTATTAAAGAACCCATTGCGTACCGTAATTTCAATGCCATCACCTTTTGAAAAGTTGTCATATGTTGACTGATCAACAGCGTACTCTTTTGGCAATTGGTTTGGGTTTGCCGTGTAATTTAACACCAAGTAAAAATGAACCCTTCGCCGGCCGGGGGGCGCCGAAGTACGTGAAAATTTGTTTTCAACCTTGGCAATATTTAACGAATCGGCACTCTTATCAAGCGCTTGATTTAAGTCACCGAACAAATAAAATCCTGAGACTAGAGCAACGAGACAATAAGGAAGGGTGCAATCATAGAAAAAAATCAGACCTCGGGCAGAGCGCCGAAGGAATCCAAACAAAACAACAAACCAAGCGAGAATCAAAGTAAGAGACGTAAAAAAACCTTTAATAATATAGTCGGCTGAATTCAGATGAGTAACGCCATCAAATATGGATAACAATGGAAACGAGTAGGCATAAATAGCCATGCCATACCCAACAATCTCAATCGCCAGGGTCGAAAGGACATTAGGATTGGACAAAAATGATGAAGTAGGGACTATGTCTAGCGCGTTTTTGATTTTGAGAAAATCGCGCATGTATTCATCGGACTCTTGAAACATCTCATTGGGATTCTCAATGAGCAAATGTCCAAACCCGTCTGAAATAAACCGGGTGAACCCTAGAGAATATAGTTTCAAAAACGTCGCTCTGAGCTCAGAATCGCCGCGTAGCTTCATGACGATTCCAGGATTTTCTGCTGCTACATAAAACGTATCGTCAAACGATTTCTCTCCAACCTCTAGTTCTCGCCCAAACCCCATGGATTTGTACCAGCTCAGTGACGCGCTTTCGGGGACAATTCGAAAAAAAAGGCGAGATTTTATCTTTAGATAAACTTTTGAGCTTTGTTGACTTGGTCTGGATTGCTCATTTTTCACATAGAGTGACACGCCAATAGGATGTGCCGTAAAGCGGGCGTTAAAAAGTGAAAGAGCAAAAAAGCGGTAGCTCATTCCCACAAAAAACATGGCGACACGAAACAAAATCCACATCGGAAAAATCCATATTCTGTCTTCGAAATTGCGATGGTTTCATATTATACATAATTCTATAAGAAGCTTATAGGTAGTGTAGCCGAGGTCAGAATACTGGCACTTTTTTTACGCAGACTAACTCGGTGAGCCTCTAGGCTAACGCACAAAAAAAGGCTATCTTGTCAGACCTAGCATTTAGTCTTTGGAGGCACCCATGCGCTTTTTTATATTTTTATTTCTTGCTGTTTCTACAGCGACATTTGCGAAATCAAAAAAAACACCCACGAGCGAAATCCCTGAGCGCAGAGAGTTTCCGGTTAATGACAAAGTGAATCCTTGCGACGATTTTTATGCCTATGCATGTAGTGAAGCGCTCTCTGAATTTAAACTACGGGATGATCGATCAAAGCATACATTCTCATTCTCAGACTCTAGTGAGCGGCTCCTCAAGAAAAAAGAAAAATTTCTCGAAGATCTAAGCAAGTCAAAAACTCCCCTCACAGAGCGTCGACAAACCTTGAAGACCGTTTATGACGCCTGCATGAATGTCCCCGCCTCGATCTTGGAAGAAAAATCAGTTATCAAAGAAACTCTGTCTGCAATCGCCAACATTAAAACGCCAGCCGACTATAATGCTTTCAATGCCAAACAATATGCTGCTGGCCGAGCCGACGTCTGGGACTTTGGCGACATCGCGAATCAGGACAAGCCCCTGGAGAGTGATGTTTACATGCTCCCAGACTTTATGACGCTCCCAGAGCGTTCCTACTATGACAACAAAGATCTCGTAAAAGATTTTCAGAGCGTCATGACTGATTTCTTTGAGGCCGTGAATCTCGATAAACCAGAAAAGCGGGCGGCAGCGTTATTTGAACTCGAAAAGTCTTATGCGCAGGTATTCCCCCTACCCGCCGAATTTAGGGAACTCCTTACAAAACGGGTATATGTTACGCGGCAAGATCTTCTTAAAAAGTATCCTGGAATAGGCCTTGAATACCTGCTGAAAGACGTTCCTGAGACAGTTCAAATTCGTGACTTCTCACCGGCAGCTATGAAGTGGTTGACCGATTATCTAGCCAGTGCTGCGTCTGATGAGACCAAATTGGCCGCGCTGAAAGACCACTTGGCATGGTCAACTGTGTCGAAGTTTCTTGATGATTCTAATCCAAAATTTTTCAAAAAATGGTTCGACTTCCGACATAAATACCTAGGCGGCCCTGCAAAGAGATCACCCCGCAAGGAGCGTTGCACTGATTTTGTGATGGACCGATTCGGTCGCGAGCTAGATGCTGAGATGATTGACGTTGTATTCCCGAACTTTCCGTCAGAAAAAATTGTTGGGCTTGGTGAAAAAATCCGAAGTGCCATCATCGCCCGCATGGAGCAAAGTAATTGGCTCAGCCCAGAGACCAGAAAAGAGGGAATTGAGAAGGTCAAAGTCATGAAACTTCAACTTGTGAAGCCTTCGAATGACGAAGAGTGGGATTTCAATCTACCCGGCACTTATCAGAAGGATAAACCACTCTCAAACCGCTTTATGGTCAATACAAAACGCCGGGAAAAGATGCTCCAAAGGATTTCAAAGCCTAGAAACCCGGACATCTGGGGCATGGGCCCACTGACTGTGAATGCCTACTACAATCCGACGTCCAATAAATTCGTAATGCCCATTGGAATCTTGCAATATCCATTCTTTGACGTGAATGCGCCTGATGAAATCAACCTTGGAGCTGTTGGCGTGGTACTCGGCCATGAGATCGGTCATGGGATTGACGACAAGGGATCTCGCTACGACAAATACGGTAAACTTCGCCAATGGATGAAAGACGATGAAGTTAAGACATTCATGAGCCGAGGCGATCGACTTGTTGAGCAGTTCAATGCCATTGGTCACAACGGTAAACTGACTCTTGGTGAAAACATGGCCGACCTGTCCGGCTTGACGTTCGCTTGGGATGCGGCGTTCCCCGGGGGATTTGGCAAACATGAGCTAAAGCGAGGCTTCTATATTCAGTACGCCAGACTATGGTGCGAAACCATTCGTCCAAAGTTTCGGGAAATGCGTCTAAAAACCGACCCACATGCTGTAGGTGAGGCCCGAGTTAATGAGCAAATGAAACATCAAACTGGGTTTGCCGAGGAATTTAGCTGCAAAGCGGGAAATAAACTCTGGCTGGACCCTGATAAGAGGGTGACGATTTGGTAGAGAATGAGAACGCCCGAAAGGGGTCTATTACCTTCTGGATTAGTTGCTGATATTCAAGATTTTTCTCGGATTTTTTGTCTTTAAATCCCGGGATGGATTAATGCGTTAGAAATAACGTCCGATGCTTGCCTACCTGCGTTGGAGACCTCTTGTGTACAAAATTACCCGCCCTGAAGGCTTTTATAATTATCTTATCGACTCAACTCGGCGTTCACTAATTCGGGACTCATGGCTAGGTATTAGCATATATTTTTTCGCCGGGCTTGCCGATTACTTTTATATCGCGCCAAACAACTACCCCATGACTTGGGCTATACGTTTGACCGTTGTCATAATTTCGATTGCCGGCATCATGCTTTTGAAGATCAATCATCCACAGTTGCAGAAGTACCCTCGACCAATTTTCATCGCTGCGATGTCTTTGGTTTTAAATAGTTATATAGCGATATGGTATTTTGCTTCTGACCAGGGCGTGCCAGCCGATGCTGCGGTCCCCGCAATGACATTGATGTTTATGATGTCATTTTTTGTCATGTTTAAGGAAGATGCACTGTTTATCGGCGCTGTATACTGTCTCGGTTTTTTTGGACTACTTGCGATTAAAGACGTTAGCCAAGGTACATGGTACACCTACCTCATGGCACTTGGTGGTGCCTACGCTATGGGAGCATTAGGCGCTATTATTGGTGAGAACTATGTCTACCGATCGTTTCTTCAAGAAAAGCTTTTGAACGAGGAAAAAAAACGTGCAGAGCGACTTATTGAACGCACATTTCCTTTACCAATAGCAAACGAGCTAAAAGCAAATCATGAATCGCCAGCAAGGCGCGTTGATAACGTATCCGTACTTTTTTGTGACATTGCCAATTTTACGCTGGCCTCTTCAATGATGACACCGGAAGCGCTTGTTGAGTGGCTCAGTCAAACATTTTCTATGATTGATAAACTAGTAGCTGAACATGGTTGTGAAAAAATAAAGACCATTGGAGATTCCTACATGGCCGTTTGCGGAGTGCCATCGCCAGCTAGCGATCATGCCGTGCGAATTGTCAAACTTGCGTTAGCGATCAAAAAATTTGTCAAGACGCTGGATCTAAATGGTCGACCTGTAGAAATAAGGATTGGCATAAATTCCGGTCCAGTCGTAGCGGGCGTCATCGGCGAAAGCCGCTATGCGTACGACTTATGGGGAGACACCGTGAATACGGCCAGTCGCATGGAGTCTTTAGCCCCAATCGGCGGCATCCAGATAACCGCGGACACGATGAGTCTTCTCGGCTCTCGATTTCATCTTAAGCCGGTAGGTGTCATTTCTGTCAAAGGCAAAGGCGCTATGGAGGCTTGGTTGGTCGGAGAACTCTCTAGTAAGCAAAAGGTTGATTCGATAGACGCGGCGGCCTAATAGCGATTTTCAAGACCTGCAATGTAGTTTTTTATTTGCTAAAATAACGTGGTGTCTAGAGTCTCTGTCTCACAAGTATTCGACACCATAAGGCTATGATCCACACTCTTTCTTTAGCACTTATCATCCTTACCACACTTGGCTCCTCGACGTTGGCGGCCGAATTAGATTACCAGCTATCCACGAAATGCCCACAAACTGGTCTCTACCAAGACGCGCAAGGTTTCTGTCGTCCCGTGCAGCCTTACAGGGAGGTTAACGCTGGTTACCACGGTCTCTGGAAAATCGATCCAAAAGAGATAAAACTCCATCCTAGAAAAATTGATCTTGGTCGCCTCCTTTTTTTCGATCCGATTCTTTCAAAAGATGGGACTATGGCATGTGCCAGCTGCCATCAGCCCAGTAAAGCATTCTCCGGCTCACGCGATGGCCTACGTAGTTCACCGGGGCTCATTAATCTCGCATATAACCCTCGTTTTTTTTGGGATGGACGCGCTGAGACAGCTTCCGATCAAATTAAAGAGCCCTTGCTATCTCCGGCAGAGATGGGTAACGCGTCCCTTGAATCCGTATTAGATCGACTGAATCAAAACGAATCTTACAAATCACTCTTTGCTGCTACACGCTCTGATCGCAGCACCCAGAACGCAATCAACTGGGTTGAGCTCGTCTCTGCGCTGGACAGCTTTCAGAAATCTCTGATCACTTTTACCGCGCCCTATGACCGATATATTCTTGGGGATTCGGCCGCTCTCAGCGACAGCCAAGTCAGAGGCCTCAAACTTTTTAGATCATTTACGACCAGATGCGCCGAATGCCATACACCACCGCTATTCACCAATCATCAGATATTGACGGTCGGAGCGCCCGGGGAATCCCGCCCGCTTAAAGTTCCAACTCTTCGCCAAATAGCCAAGACCGGACCCTACACCCACCGAGGCGCCTTTGAAACCTTACGAGATGTGGTAAAGTTTTATAATGATGGCGGCGGGCGCTCGAAAATCGGCATTTCAGGAAAAGACACCCACTGGCATGTCAGGCCAATCGGCTTAACAAGTGCCGAACAGCAGGAGTTAGTGGACTTTTTAGGGGCTCTCACTGATGACAGTTGGCGGGTTAAAATACCAAAGTCCCTACCCTCTGGCCTGAAACCTGTTACCGTTGATTAGTCGCCCATCATAAGAGACAAGGATATGAAATCAATGAAACAACTCTTCTTAGTGACCATTTCACTTCTCCTTCATCTTCCCTTGCAAGCCGCTGAGCTAAATGTAAAGCCAGGTGAGAAAATTCAAGAGGCGATCAACCGAGCTACTCCTGGCGATACGATTCTAATCCCGCCAGCGGTCTACCATGAAAATCTCATCATCGATAAACCAAACATCACCCTAAGAGGCTACGTTAATGCGGGTGAGTGGCCTGTGTTGGACGGCAAAAATAAACTTAACGACGGGATAATCGCCTCTGGCTCAGGTTTTACGGTCGAGTGGCTTCACATTAAGAACTACAAAGCCAACGGCGTCACGACACAGGCTGCCGATAATGTGACGATACGTCACTTGATTGTCGAAAAAACGGGGATTTACGGCATCTACCCAACCCTTGGTCGCAATGTTGTGGTTGAAGACAGCGTGACCTTTGGAATTGCTGACGCGGGAATTTATATCGGCATGTGTCAGTACACGGATGTTCGGCGCAATGAAGCCTACGACAATGTGGCCGGCATCGAGTCAGAAAATTCTCACGATGTGCTCATTGAAAATAACTATGTCTACAGAAACACCAGCGGCATCCTCGTGTTCACCCTCCCAGAGCTGCCCAAAAAGTCTAGCGGCAACATCATTGTTAGAAACAACCTGATATCGGGCAATAACATCATGAACTTTGGAGCCAAAGGTTCTATTGTAGCAAGTGTACCGCCTGGCTCTGGTGCTATCGTACTTGCTGCTGACGACGTCATATTTGAAAACAACATTATTCGTGACAATAGCCTTGCCGGACTGATCATCGCCCATCACGGTGCCATCCCCCACATGGCTAAAGACCCGCAGGTTGAGCCAAATCCGGACCGGGTAAAAGTGCTTAAAAATCTTTTCTACCGCAACGGTACCAAGTCGTTTGCTGACCTAGTCATCTGGACACGCTATCTGATCAAGCAGATTATTAGCACAGGAATCCCAGAGGGAGCCGATGAAGGAGTCATTCCCCGCGGCGGTGACGTGGTCGGCACAAAGGAAGGCAAAGATCTTTGCATATACCAACCGGAAAGTCTCAAACTTCGCGACACTGAGCACTTTGGAAAATGCGCCGACGCCTCCCTGTCAGATCCACCTAAAACCATGCTGGTCGATTCCAGCAAACTACCATACACATCTTCCAAAAACCTGGGCGAGCAAACGTATGCCGCCATTTGTGCAGGTTGTCATGCAGTGAACTATCAGTTGATTGGTCCACCTATAAAAGAAATTCAAGCCAAGTACAAAGATAACCCTGATGGCATCGTTAATTTCGCCAAGGCTCCCATAAAAGTTCGAAGCGGTTTTCCGCAGATGCCGCCACAGGCTTACCTTGGCGATGAAAAACTAAAGGCGGTGGCTGAATATATTCTGAAACTAAACTAGGCATTAGTCTTCAGATTTAGATTTTCCACCCTCAACGGAAGGCGAATCTGATGGGTGCGGCTTTGATCTCACATCGCTTTTATCCTTATCCACCGGCGCAGGACCCAGCTCGTCGCTACCGCGCGATGCGACAACGCAATCAAGCGTTAATTGCTCGTGTTCGGAATTAGCTTGAGGAGAGATAGTCTGTTGAGCCGGACCAAATCCCGCCGGACGAGATTCCCCCTGATCAGGCTGCTTTTTCTTTGATGATTTCTTTAAGGACCACTTGCGCAGGAACACGACGCCGTCATCCGTCAGACCAGTGGTGACCATCGCAGGAATAAACAACGTACGCGGTAGCCCGTGAGACTTTTTTGATTTCTTATCGTCTTTCTTTTCCGTCTCAACTTCGGAAAATGCGCAGTATCCGGACTGCTCGAGCTGCGTATAAAGTAAATCCTTGTCGCGCCCGATTTTGTAATTCAAAGAAGGAAATCGGTCGTCCAATTCAAACTGTACACCAAGCTCTTTTGAACTGACATTATGATAAGTGGCTTTGCTACCTTCCATTTTAACTACGATCTTCTCCGACCCCCACGACTCATATTCGCATCGCATAAGAGCGGACTCTTTGACGATACACCGCTGTTGATTATCAGAGACCTGGACGGCAATCAACTCGTCCGCCAAGCTCGGTCCGTCTGGTTTAGACGAACAACCGGCGAGCATGAGGCAAATGAACCAGGGAACAGGTGATTTAATCTGCATTTACGCTCCAAATGACTTCTTTTTCAGTATATCAAATGACGCAAAAAATTAAAATAAGACTGGAAGGTCTGAGTGTTTGAAGCGCAAAAAATAAGAGACCCGAAGTATGACGTCGGGTCTCAGGCCCAAGTTAGTCTTAACATTCAAAATCCTTACTCTAGGTGTCTCATTGCCGAATCAACCTCCACGAAATTCGTGAGACCCTCTATATAGTGATCGACTGGGTAAACCCCAACTTTCTCCACCATTTCACCAATGGCGGCGTACTTCAAATCCCTAAAATCAATGTCAAAGTAACTCATCAAATCCAACGTTGAATGAAATCCATCCATGGTGTCATCCTCCTATGATGAGATCGCCCGTTTTATAGATATCTCTATGGGATAAACGCCATTTCTTCCAGGTCTTGACCAACATTTCGTATCACCACTTTCTGCACCTCTTTACGTGAGTAACGCACCTCCACATGAGTCAACTCGAAAATGGGTTGGCTGACGCTCGGGCATACCCAGTCAAATTCAGAATCCAATAATCGCGCCGGCACGAGATATAGAACGCCATTATCCACGTACGACTGAATAGCGACGCTTGCTCCCCTTGCAGCACAATCATTAGGCCCCTTCAGCACAAGCCCCTCAACTCTGTAGCCAAAATATTCTGGGTTGAAGCCACCATTGATGCGCTCCACCTCAGGCTGGATCACCATTGCAGACTCCACGATCTTGCCACTTGGGACACCTCCACCATCACTGGCCATGGCAAGCGTCCAAATGCCTGAGGTTGAAAAAAATACGAAGAACAATCCAACTGCTCGAAACCATTTTCTTGCTTTCATAATTGACCTCCTCAAGGTTTTAGTTTGGTCCCTTCCATCTCGCCCGGTAGGTGGGGCGCACTCTCGAAACTGTCTCGCGAGTGCGCCCACTTCGGCAGGGCGGTAGTAGCGGCGGGACACTATGCGGATAAACTTGCAGCTAGGACAGCCGCAACGGGAGAATGCGTAGGCATCTCTTTGGCATTAAGTAGATGGACCTCACCACCTCGCGAGAGAACCATCTCACCAATGTCGTCTAAAATATCATCGGATGCGTGGGGGACCCCTGCATGCTCCAAGTGTATAGAGCCGGCCTTTGGACTGACCTTGCCCCACAAATTTATACCTTTCCGGATCAAAAGGGACTTTACCACGCCTTCGTCGGCAGCTTTTGCCACCTGACCTAAGGCATCGACCGCGCATCCAAAACGGCGAAGATGTCTAAACTCGAAGACGCCTTTGAGAGCTCTACTTTTATCGTGCATTGCAAGAGACTCCAGCGCTAACTGATGGAGATAATCCATATCATCAACTATTTTGAACCGGTCCGTATCAATCGTCCTCACAAAAGATGTGCGAAATCTATTGGCAACAATTAGCGACTTGATGGACCGAGATGGTCCGATCACGATCGCAGGAATATCGTCCAAGTTCACGAGTTTGCGAATTTTCGCATCTGTGTCGCGAAAAAATCGAACGAGATTCTTCTTCTCCAACCGACTTCGCTCGATACTCGCAAGGCGTTTTTTAATTGGCGAAATCAAGTATTCCGGCCCCGTAGAGATGAGCGACTCGGCTCTTCTTTCGAAAACGCGCGGAGGCGAAATCCCGAGAGTTGTTCCGGTTTGTAATACGACTTTATTATCATCCACACGAATCATTGCGTACCGTGGTCTGACTTGTATAAGGCTAAATAAAGGCTTTAAGTGAAAACTGTTGGCCAGAACCACGAGGTCCTCCTCAAGTTCTGCTGATGGATAATACCCCTCAAGAGATGGGCTCTTAAAATATACAACCGACTTCCAAGGCTGGACCTCCGTCTTTTGTCCCGCCGGCAATACACAAAGCCTAGACAGTAGACCAGGAACGTCTACATCTGTGAAAACACCTGCCACCTGGGGAAACATCGCCCTTGCTTGCACGACAGCGCTAGCCAAGTTGTTCTCTAACTTTTCGCGGTCGATCTCTTTTGATCCAACCAGCGAAATGTAACTTGACAAACATGGCTCGCTACTTCCAACCATACCCTTCAAATCACTTAGCGTCAGACACTTCATGTTGGCCTCCATTTCTCTCGCTTTTTTGCGATTCGTTGACTTTTGCTCACGTAAAAAACGTTACGCTAAAAAATCTCGGGCATAAAAATCGATAAATTTCAATTTCGTTATCGGTTATTTCGATAAAGATGCCAAAACCCGCCAGGTGGCGGGCTTCTAGACGTGTAAAAAACTTTTTAAGACGATTTTTCTCGCTTCAGCGATTTAAAAACTTACGCAAAGCAAGCGACACACTATCTGCTGCGCACGCTAGGGTCTCTGCTTTTTTCTCGCAATCAAAACAGCGCCCATCCGGTAGGCGCAAGATGAGCTTTACAGCAAAAAAATCCGCTGACGCGGACGATTTAGAATCATGCTTCGCGACGGTGAGACTTAGATGAGGTTTGAGATTTTGCCACGCGAAAGCGCCTTCGGTCACCCTTCTAATCGGGTTTAAAACCATATCCGATGCAAGCTTGGAAGATTCTAGATTTTGGAAATTTATGATCTCCATCGGCCACCTCCCACCGAAACAATATCAGGACTTTTCCGGACTTAAAGCCCTTTCCCGTGCTGTATAATGGACGGTTTTACTGGCTAAAAATAGATAATTTGAAAATCTGTTATCGATTATTTCTATAACTCGGCATCTTTGATTAGATGCTCGAGAATTTTGTTTTTAGCGGCACTTCGGTATAACATCATCACCTGCTCGGTCACGCCTTCTAGCTTACCGATTTCAACCAGCTGACCATCAAGAATCTGGCGCATCACCGTATGACTTGCCGCAGGTATTAGACCCATGCCATCAATAGCCATAAACTTTTTAAGACCAATATCCTGGCTTTCAGCTATCACATCAAACATGACGCGCTTAACTCTCCCCCAATGCTCAACATCGTATCTAAGCTTACTGTCATAAGTCGGAAGGATTATTGGCTTTCCGGAGATGGATTTTGGAAAATCATCTCGCAGGTGCTTCAAAGAGGGTGCTGCATACATGGAGACCGGCTTTTTCGAGAGAATTTTGTGAGCAATTATTTTGCGGTCAAGGCCTTCGGGAATGAAATTCGTTACGGCGATGTCAATCTTGCCGCTCTCCAACTCTCTCATGAGATCGATTGGTTTACTTTCAGTGACTATAACACAACAGTTTTCAAAACTTCTGGCCTGCTGAGTTAAGCTAAGAAGAATTTGCTTGGCAATACCATCAATAGAACCCACTCTAAATACCGTTTTTTTTGCAACGGTTGAGCTCTGCAAGACCTGATACAACTCTCCACCCTTGGAGAATATATCTTTAGCGTACTCAAGTGCCACCTTGCCCTGCTCTGATAAGACGAGCCTTTTGCCATCCCTGTGAAAAAGCTGCACGCCCATGGTATCTTCAAACTGCTTTAGTTGGGCGCTAAGAGTTGGCTGTCCAAGCCTCAGCAATGATGCAGCTCTCGACACGCTGCCGTGCTCGGCAATCGTCTTAAAATATAGTAGATGATGATAGTTCATCCAGTTACGCATCGTTAACTCCTAAGAGCTCTGTCTAGAACGCCAAGTGTAAAGCTCCAGCCAAACCGCCCACTGTCGCGCCGTAAACGACGTGAGCAAACAAATGCACTACAGCGACGTTAATGCCCGTAACCCTAAACTGCTCCAATGGATGATGCTCTGCTACGAAGACTACAAGCGATATAGACGTCACTAGACCTTGAGCAAATCCGCAAAACGCACCAAGTTGGATATGCCGCGCAACACTAGCACTTGAGATATCGGGGAACATGCTCCAAACAAAAACGTAAATCAAAGCAAATACAACACCGCTTACAAGGTGAATAGCCAGTCCAGGCTTTAGGGAATTTTCATACTTCCGTGTGATAAGACTCCCAAGCGCTCTGACCATGTCTCCATTAGCAAAACCCCGCCAATGAAAAAAATACAGTGTTAACGTCATAAGACTCGTTGCTGCAATCCCAATCAAGCACGTCATGATAAAGTCATTCATCATTCACCCCCTGATGGTCTTCTCTAGTTGAATGAGCGAACGAAAAATAATCATCATTTATTTGGCGTCAAGCGCCTAGCAAAAAAAATTGGACAATTCTTTGTCCAAGTTTCTAAAAACAAAAAGCTCCTCAGGTGATTTGGCACCACCCGAGGAGCGCGATTTCGAAACAAGTTAGTTATTTACCGCGCGAGGCGTCAGCTCACACACTCATAGACGCCTCCAGGCCGTCTTACGTAAACCAAACCATCCTCTCTGTTGATTTGCAGAAGATACAGCCACTCATTATCCACGAGGTCTCGAACGACTTGATGCTTGGATATAATAGCCTCCATGGCGTCTCTAGGGGCTTCGATGAAGACACTAAGTCTTAACGGGTCGTGAACGAACTTTGATCCATCGTGAACAGATTGGAGTGGAAGACCAACTCTCAGATCCCCGCCATTACCCTCTATAACACCGCATTCGTTTACAACGTTGTGAAGAACTTTATTACCTGCTCCGTACACATCTGGAGCCACCGTGGAAGCAAAGTACTGCAGATTGATCCAGTTTGTTACGACCATCGGCGCTGTCATAATCAGCTCTAAAGTCCCATAGCCTTCGTCTTTCGTATACTCGTAGTCATGAAGAAACGAGCGGCTACCGAGGTTCATGCCTTTACTACGAACTCGTGGCGCAACGATAAAGCACGCGTTGCCAGCCAGAGCCCATTCAGGTCTAACTTCTGACCAGTTGATCGCTCTTCTAGCTGCCGGATCTGCCATAAACTGAGACCGAGCTCCCTGTCTTTCAACCCTGGCTCTTGATGCAGCTAAAGCCAATGACTGCTTGATTCGTTCTGCGGATTTGCGGTGCGCAGCAGGAATTGCCTCCTCGTCAAGTAGGTAGACGTCATCAGTTACTGTTTCATGGACGGCAGCAACGAAGTGGGTTTCCTTCGGCAAATTAATACCGTGCTTCGGCAAGCCGTCTCTCACCTTTGGATCGTTTAAAAGCGCCACCAGGACTCTAGCGTTAACATCACCGGCATGCCCACCACAGGCACCGCAATCAAGAGCTGAACCAAAGGCATTATTGGTCGTGTGGCTACCGTGACCAGCAACGATAACAAGTGGGGCAAATCCCGAGCGAAGACCCATATGCTTGAGAATACCGGCAGCTCGTCCGGCTAGATCATCCACACTTAGTGTTCCGCCCGCCATCGGAGAACAACTAGTCATGTCTGGCGTGTATTTAACGGAGTTAAACCTCCCTGGCACTTTATCGACTTTTCGCTGACCCGCCATGGATCGTAACGTTCTCGTGAGCATAGGTTTTAGCGCGAGAATTCCCAGCATTTCCACGTACGCAAAAGACGACAGCGGCGCCTTTCGCAGAGCCTTAAAGTAGGACAACGTGAGTTTTCTCGTGATTTTCCGGGAGACATCCTTATGTCCCTGATCTTTTGAGGTTTCTTTAACCGTCACGGCCGGAGTCAAAAGAACCGGGCAGCGGTGACCGACTTCCTTCTCGTCGATTTTCTTGTAGTCCATGGCAACACCGAAAAACCCAGCAAAGCCAATCGTCGACAAGCGCCCATCCGTTGCTTCGATATGCCTGCGAATCATCTCTGAGCGCACGTCGATACAAAATGCGATTTGAGCATCAACACCTGTCGAAGCATCTTGGGTGGTTAGGGGGCCTGTGTATAGATCAGACGCCACATGCTTTTGATAACTTTCCTCGAATGCAGCCTGCCAGACCAGCTCAACAGGAGTACGATGAGCCGAATCCGATACACGTTCCTCGAATTCAATGACTTGTGTACGCCACGCATCCATGGCACTTGGATATTTTGTTTTATAGGATTCAAAGGCCACAAGCTCATAGATTAACCTTACTGCCAAAAGATCGGCAGCTTCGGCTCGTGACTCCATAGCGTAGCCCAAACTTTTTTGCCACTCAACATACTTAAATTGACTCATCCAACCCAATACACTCACAGCCATTCTTTCCAGAATGTGGCGTTGACATTGCGAGTCACTGATGCCAAGCAGTTCAAAAACCTCGCCAATAACTTCTGGAGCTTTCTTTGATTTGATTTTGGCTGTGACGGCAGATAGACGGCAGAGACCTTGAGACTCAAGACTCTGATCATACTGACTGGCCTCCAGCCAGCCGCTTAAAAAATCCTGATCACGCCATGGATAAGCTGCCAACGCCTGGCGGCTATCCAAGTACGCGGCGGCGTAACGAGACGTCTCGGCTGAAAGTAGCTTGGACACGCCCACTCCAAATTTTTCATCCAGGTAGTCACCGAGGGATTTGAATTTCTGCCTCGCTAGACGCTCAGTCTGACTGATCTTGAGAAACTCCCCAATCTGACTAGGTACGCCGGCCCACTTTTTACTGAGCCTCGTCAATGACGATTGAAGGCCAGCCTGAGAGATTTCACCATTAGCATAGCGCTCAAGATAATATTCCACAGGCATATAAAGACCCTTGTGGATCACTTTATAAAGATCACCAATGACATCCTCGAACTTCTGCCCGCGGCGAAACCAAAACGGATTCACTGCGACCGTGTTCTGCAGGGGCCACGATGGTGTGGACACCGTCAGCGCCTCATCTAGCGTGGTTTTAATAGGCTTCCAGGATTGTTGTTTTGTTTTTGATTTCACGTTATTTTTTTCCGCTTTGACATCAAACATAATTAAGACTCCCTCTTCCGTAAGTTAAATTGATTAACTCTGTACTGGCCATACGGCAGAAAGCACTTTTGAGGATTTTTGACCAAAATAATGGCCATTCCACAGGCGAACATAGAGACGTTTTGAAAACGCATCAGCAGGTCGATAAAGCTTGCCGGCCAGGTGAAACCCAACGCCAAAAATCACAAGTGATAATGCAGACACTGCAAATATCGGCGAGCTGAGTGTCACCACATCAAGTGTATCGGCGACAAGGCCTTCCATTCTCGTGTTAACGTAGATTTCAATGCCGGCATAAATTGCGACAGCTAAAAACATCATGCCTGCAATCGATGCGAAATATCGAGGACGCGAAAAGTCACTCTTTGGCAAAGCCACAACACATTGCATCAAAGCAATGATCAGTAGACCTGCGTATGCAAAATAAGAGAAGTGAGTACCGTTCTGGTAGACGACCCCGTAATACAGCACAGCTAAACCAGCAACAGTTGCAGTAGCACTGTACAATGCGCCGAAAGGTGCAAGTTGGAGTGCCGATTTCTTGGACTCCACAATCAAATCACCCGTGGAAAGAAATGCGTACGCTTTATAGAAGCTATGGGCGATAATGTGGAACAGAGCGATAGAATACGCGCCCAAGCCGCAAGCAAAAATCATGAGGCCCATCTGACTGATCGTCGAATACGCAAGCTTCTTTTTAATATCGTTTTGGGTGATCATAACGAGTGCGCCATATACGGCAGTAGCTGCACCGGCAAACGTCAGGATCAAGTGTGGGAGCTCAACATGGGTTAGAAGTGGACTTAACCGAATAATTAAAAAGCCTCCAGCGTTGATGATTCCAGCGTGCATCAGTGCCGACACCGGCGTTGGAGTTTCCATGGTTTCAGGAAGCCAGAAATGAAGAGGGAACTGGGCGGATTTGGTCATAGCCCCCAGAGCCAAGAAAACACCAGACGCCGCGATCATAGTGCCATTGGCCAAGGCAAATGTTTGGTCCGCCGCGAGGGCAAAAATACGCTCGAATTCAAATGACTTGAAGACGCTGTAGCAGATACCAAAACCTGCCAACAGGAAAAGGTCTCCCAGTCGACTGATTAAAAACTTCTTGCGCGCTGCCGCAACAGCAAGCGGTCGTTGTGGATAGAACAACAAGAGCCGGTGCAGACCAATGCTTGAAAGACACCAGGCAAGAAAGAACATGATCAAGTTACTGGAAAGTACCAGCAACGAGACCGCTGTCACTGTAAACAATAGATTTTTGTAAAAGTAGGACTGGCGTTCCTCGCCGTCAAGATAGCGAAGCGAGTACTGACTAATAACGGCACCAAGAACTGAAATCATGGCAAATAGAACTGTCGATAATGCATCCACTCTAAACGACAAGTTCAAATCAAAACCAGCGATCATGCCTCTTAGAACCGTAAAGGTTCCGGCTCCGTTCATCGCCTCCCAAGCAAACAAGGCCACGGCTAATACAGCCTGCGCGACCAGCGTCCAATGGACTAATCTTACGCCTAACCCCTGTCGATTCATTTTGGTTACCCTCCTCAGATAGGTGGCTTCTCTGCCTGGAAAAACACTACCAGCAAATTTCAATATACGCAATATATATCGTATATTTTAATTCGGTATTTAATATTCGCTACTTACGTTTCTTGACTTAGTTATCGTAAGATGCTAATATTTCCATGGAAAGGGGGCTTTTATGAGCGAAACAGAAAATACCCGGGAATGGACATTCCTGACCAACCACCTTCACGTCCTACTTGTTATTGCCTCCCGGGGTGAGATCGTTTTAAGAGAGGTCGCCAATTTGGTTGGCATCACCGAGCGAGCGGTTCAAAAGATCGTCATGGAACTCGAAGACGCCGGCTATTTGATTAGGGAGCGAGTGGGCCGCGTCAACCACTATACGGTCGATTTGAATAGGCCCCTGAGACACCATCTTGAAAAGCAGCACACCGTCGGTGCACTCATTCGCATTTTGCAAAAGAAGTAAATCTCGACCCATGCTAGAATGAGCTCTCTTGGAACTTCAGGAAAAGCTCATGATTTATATTTTTAGACAAAAAAAAATCCGTCCCGTCCGCTTCCAATTTATAGCCGTCACTCTAGCCATCCTAACTTGCACCTCTCAAATATCTTTAGCCCAGCAAACTGAGGCGAGCTTGGGTTCTGGAATGGCCTCAAAAAGAACTGCAAGGGCTTTACTAGGTATTTTTCTCAATGACGATTCCGCATTCATTACAGGCGCTGCCACGACTATTCCTCTAAGTGAGAAAGTCGCCTTTGATGGAGGCGTCGATTATGTGAAATGGGGCGGGGAGCTATTTTCCGCGACGTTTTTCAGAATGGCGGGGGGCGCTGGCTACGCGGCTTATGCAGGTTCTGAATCGGTCATTCGACTAGGTGGCCGTGTGGGTGTGGGTCGCGTCTCGACCAGTGTCACTATCCCTCCACTATTTGGGATCGGTAATGGCTACAAATCAAGCGAGACTAAATCTGGTCTTTATGCAGAACTTCGCGCTGCTTTTGAGAAAAACTTCTCTGGCCTAACTCTTGGCGGTGAGATCCAAGTTCCCGTCTATTTTAGCGAGAGTGTCTCCGATTCCACGTCCATATCGGCGTACGGCACTCTGGGGTTTGTATTTTAAGGTTTTTGAACTGAGACTTAGTTACGGTATCCGCACCGAAGCCGTAGAGCCCGATCCGATATTACCCGCGTTATCTACCGCACAAACGCGGAATACATACGTCGTTCTCGGAGCAAGATTAGGCACTGTGACCGACAACGCGCCAGGTGTTAATTGAACCGGCGTGCCGTCTGAACAAGACGAGCGAGGCGTCGCACTACTTCCTCTATAAACTAGTCGATAGCCAGATACACCATTAGCGTCTGATCCAGCACCCCAAGATAAAATAGCATTTCTGCCTTGCGCACGCGCTGAGAGCCGACCAGTTGACGGCGCGACTGAGTCCAAAATAATGGTATCGCCCACGGGGTTTATGTTTCGATTGCCGCGCCCGTCTTCAAACCATGCGTTCACTGCTTTCCGCCCCTCCCCTTTTGGCAGGGTGATGGCTTTTGTTACGACAAACTTCTCCCAACTTGAACAGCTAGCTGATGTGCTGACACACATCCTCACAACACCGCTTGGATCCGTTGCCTGAAGCGCAAGTGTGGCCGCCGCGGAGCGCGTAAACGACGCATCGGCATTGATCTTTACAGACCCAACCGGGGGTGTCACATCGATTGGAGCAAGTGTAAACGTCGCTGTAACACCACTTGACGTTAAGCCAACCGCGTTTCGCGCACAGACTCGGTAGTAATAAGTTCCAGGGCTCAGCGGGCCATGGACTCGACCCCGACCATAACTGTTATAAAGCACATCACCTTCCAGGCATGATCCAGGCATTTTCACGGCCGAGTACACCAGCGTATAGTTTTTAATTTCAGTTTCACCGTCTGTAAAACTGTCCCACTCCAGATCAATATGCATATCTAAAGATGCCTTTTTTGCCAGAAGACGGCCACCTGTTGGCGGCGTGGTATCTAGGATAATGGTACTTCTAATTGCCTGATCTGGCTTCGTTGTGTTGCCTAACTTATCTCGAAGCAATACATAAACCGTCTTGACACCATCGCCGGCACTTAAATCAAACTGATAAAACTGGGAAAATGGCACAAAACTATTACAAGATGACGTGTCTGATACGCACATGGCATCAATGCCGCTGATGTCTGTAACATTAAAGACAAGCGTGACCCTGCGTTCAGACGTGTATTGGTTACCGCCGTGACCATTTATAACAAACGATCCTATTGGGCCTTCTGTGTCAGGCGGCTGAACAACTTTTACCGCCACATTGGCGCCGTCGCCGGTCATAGTCAAAGTGCCAGAGCGCTCCGTCGTCAATGGCTTTTCTAGATTTAGCAAAAAGTTTCCCCGACCTGTACCACTTGCTCCCGCAACCGTCATCCAGCTCACATTAGATGTAACCGTCCACTTGCATGAAACTCCCGTGTTAATGGGCACTTCAAGTGAGGCCTCAAGCGTTTTGATTTCCGGTGGCATTATAAACTGGCACCTTGGACCAACAGCAGCGGCCAAGTCAAGCCTGGGTAGCCGTAGACCAGGGTACTCTGGGGGTATGATGATTTTACCAGTACCAGTCAGGCGATCTTGTAGCTGATCAGGCGTTTCCGAGGGAAACGCCGACTTCAAAACCGCAAGGGCGGCCGCAACGTGCGGGGTTGCCTGACTTGTTCCAGACATAGTGACATCGGCGGCGGTGATACGAACTCCGGGGGCAAAAATTTTAAGATCTGAAGAGAGACTTGAAAAACAGGCGATTTTATCAGACGCTGATATCTGTTTTTCGGTGCAGCCAAAATCAACTGTACCAATGTCACTGTCAAAAACAGCGCCGACTGAAATCGCATTTGGGGAACAGGCGGGATAATCTAGATATATAGATCCGACGTTACCTGCAGCCGCAGCTGATAGCACGCCAGCATTTCTTGCAGCCGTAATAGCAACAGGAAGACTACCGCCAATACAGTCAGAAAAGCCGTAGCTACCAAAACTCATATTCATCGACGCAATGTTATATTTCGCCTTATTAGCTATGACCCAATTGATGGCACTGATGATATCCGAGCCATAAGCACCGTCGCCGTCAAATACATCAAGACCAATTAATTTAGCTCCCGGAGCAACTGCAGCGACGATTCCTGCAACATTAGTCCCATGAAGAACTGAGTCGTCCAAGGTATTATCCTGGGGAGCGAAGTCTTGGACGTGCGCCACACGGCATGTGCTAGCCGGGGTATTAGGCGCTGTACACGATCCAAAGGCAGCTCTCTTATAGTCAAGGCCTGTATCGAGGACGGCTACCGATGTGCCTGCGCCCAAGAACCCTTTGGATGCAGCTTCTGGCTGTTTTATAAGATTAAGATTTGCTGTTGAATTGAACTTGAATTTTACGTCCTCAGAGATGCTGACGACGTTAGAGTCGTTGGCGAGTGCTACAAGATCACTCATACCCGTTGCAATGACTTTCAGGACAGGAAGATGACTATAAGAGTCTTCTATCTTAATTTTTTTACTAAGCGCAGAGTCCACTACTACTTGTTTAAGACTGCGAAATTTCGCAGCTCTCGCCGTGATCGCCTCGTCAGAAGTCGACGTCTGCAGGAGGTTGCTCAGGCCAAGAGTTTGAGGATCATGTCGAACCACCACCAAGAGTCGCCGCTCTTTTCCGGACGTTAATGCACTGACAAGTGCTTCTGACGGGCGGTCTAGTTTAAAATTGCTTTTGGTCGTCTTTGAAT
Source organism: uncultured Polynucleobacter sp. (assembly GCA_964402975.1). Classification (GTDB taxonomy): domain Bacteria; phylum Bdellovibrionota_B; class Oligoflexia; order Oligoflexales; family RGVZ01; genus CAMDKS01. The sequence goes on along the minus strand of CAYOEM010000012.1, from coordinate 26,182 downwards.
CAGTGTTCCTTTGCTTGCAGCCAAGAAAACCACCTGTGACGACTAAGCCCATAGCCAATATGTAATGAGTGCAGATATGTTTTTTCATAGTTTGAGTATCGGTAGCCGCAGAGTAAAGTTGATCACTGAGGCGTTCGCACCCTGAGAGTCTGGACGCTCTCGAGACAACAAAAATGCAGAATGTCTTGTTTTTGTTAGTATTTACGGATTGTTACATCGCCGTTGGAACGGCCGGCTTGATTTAAAAAACGCATCACGAAACCATCACGCCCCGAGACATCATCAAGTACAAGATAACTGTTGGGATGATTGCTTCAGATTTCAAGAGGGCGTTATACTCACAAGGAACTTTTTTGCTGTGAGGCGAACCCATGATGAAAATTGCTTTAACATTATTTTCGGCCCTGTACATCTATAGTTTTACAGCCTGTGCAAGCGCTAGCTTTCAGATCCCGAACAATAGATTTCAGTCGCCAGAAACAAGTGGCGGTCTTGGTAACGGCTTCATAGCTGCCGGACATGGTAGCAAGACCACGGTAATCGTCGCGAATGGGGCATTGCCGACTGATCAGGCCATACTGGATTCCGCGATGGTCAAATCTAGCGAGGGTATTTTCCTACAAACCGCCCTTGGATTACATCGGAAGGTGGATTTCATGTTCTACAACGGCGCTGCTGGACTGAAACTCCAAGCAATCGGCGCTCCAGCATCTGAAGCGAAGCAAGGAAGCTTTTCACTATCCTTGGGCTTAGCTGCAGATCGTGGCTCCAACGAGAGCTCCACATACGGTATAAAAACTAGAGCAGAGTACACAGGAATTGACTCGATGCTTCTTGCCGGATACCGCGTGCAGGATAACCAGTTAATTTATGGCAATCTCACCCATTCAAACTTCATCGCTAATGGCTCTATCACAAAAGATTCAACGAGCAGCACCGGCGCTCTGACGTCGACGACGCTGAAAGCCTCAAAAAAAACAGCACGTGAGACATCGCTACTTCTTGGATGGCAAGGTTATTCCAATCAAGCCTATCTCATGTTTGAAACCGGCTATACGATAGCTAGCCTCGAGGGTAAAAACACGGCGCGACGCTTAGCGCTCGGTGGAACACTGGGCGTGAGGTGGTGACTGGTAATCCTATGCATACAGTCAAATTAACTAGGTCTGGCTAGCCACTCGGCCATCAGTTGTTTGATCTTGGTCTGATATGGGGTATTTGCCCGAGCAGATTTATATTTAAATGCCGCAAGCATTGGCTCAGGTATCTTGATACTGATTAGTTTGCTTTTTTGCTGCGCTCTGGGATCCGTCATTGCGCGGAAGTCTTCTAGAAATTGAACAATTGGAGTCACGTCCTCCAAATCTTGATCAAGCATTTGAGATTTACTCGCTAGCTGAGTGGGCCTTTTGGAAAGGTCGGCCTGCTTGCTGTCTTTCAACTTTTTACTTCGCTTTTCTTTTGATTTTTTCATTTTTTGAGCTCTTTCAAAACCCTCACGTCCTCGAGATCCTGTGGGCGACCCGACTTTTTCTTCATCTGAATCAAATCCTCAACCGCAAGAACCTTGAGTGTAGAAAGTCCCATTTTTTTGTTCACTGTTCTCAAATCATCAAGATCATGAGTCAAGATTATGTCAATCACTTCGAGTGGGTTGGCAGGGTTAAAAAAACTCCAGGCGACGAGATTTCGCCGCGAGATATACTCATCTTTGAAATTAAAAACCTCACTTGCAGTAACAGGAAGGCGCGGCAGGAAACCCAAATCTTTCAGGCATTTTTCAAGTGACGTAAAAAAATGCAATTTGTGGCTAATCACAAGATCTATATCGATCGTACCTCTGGGAGCACCATGAAGCGCAACGGCAACACCGCCAACGATCGCGTATGGGATTTTACTTTTATTTAAAGCGTTAACGACTCGTTCTAGCAGGGACATCGACTATACCCTCCGGTATATACCAGTATATACTATTGCTTTCTCACTACCAATCCCGAAAGTTTCTGACGGAAAAGCGCCCATTTGCGGTCACCTGTGATTTCGTTTTCATGTTTGCCATTTGTTTGCCATCGGAGCCTGTTTTGCCCCTGCCCAAAAAATTAACGGCCCTGATTTATTCAATCAGAGCCGTGACTTATGTTGGTAGCGGGGGTAGGACTTGAACCTACGGTCTTCGGGTTATGAGCCCGAGAAGACGCTCTTTTTAACGCAGCGTAATTGTTAGTTTTTTTCAATAACTACGGCAAGTTAAGTCACAAAATATGTTCGGTCTAGTACGGGTCATTTCGGTTGGTTTTGGCGGGATGTTTGCTAACGGTTTGCTATCGACCAGCTTTATGCCAACAAACAGATTTCTTCGAGAATCCGCCTTGACACGCTGTGCGTGTCACGATAGACACATTTTGTTTATAGAGCAAATTTAGAGTTTCTAAATGAAAAACAAAATCAAAGAATTCAGAAACGCTCGTGGGATGTCTCAACGAGACCTCGCTAAAGCAGTTGGAACAAGTCAACAACAGATTCAGCGGATTGAAAATGCCAGACAAGCGGTAAAGATGCATATGGCCGCGAGAATCTGCGACGCACTCAACTGTGAATTGGGTGACGCGTTTCCTGCAACAAAAGGCCACGAGAAAAAGCTCAAAAAACTTCAGCCTAGAAAAGATTTTTCAGATCCCGACAAGATTCTCGAAGCAGAGCAAGAAACAGGAATCGATGCAGATCCCCTACGCTGGACTCTTGTTTTACTTCTAAGGGGTGGCTCAAAGCACTATTTCCCTGTCTCTGCCGGAACAATCCAAAGATTAAGAAAAGTAATTGATCGAAGACCACTGGAGTTCTTCTGCTTTGATTCAGAAAATTTAGAGGTGGCTATCAATTTAAAGCACGTTATACATTTCCATACACTTTGGGACCCAGACATAACCGACATCGAACCTAAACAGGGCAAACATCCCATTAACCATCTTTGCGTGACTCTTGCCAATGCACCACAACCATTGGCATTCAAAATCGAACCAGACAATACATATGACAATGACTTTGATTCAATTGAAGGCCAATTTTCAGATCTGATAAATCGTCTCGACGTGGACCCAAATTGCAGTGAATTCATCGAGTTTGAGGATGACGATGGGGAAGATGCTTTCTTCCGCGTAGATGATGTGGCGATGATTACCATACTTCAAGACTTGGAGTATGAAGATTATTGATACACCAAGAAAAAAGACGACTCCCGTTAAGGTTGGGTCAAAATGAAAGAAAAACAAGAGCTATCAAGCCTAAGCCGTGTAAACGCTTTTCAGGTGGTAGCCCAGTTTTTTTCAGTAATTTTCTAGGACTTTGAGCTACTGGAGAAACCCTCGCTAATAATGTCCGAGCCTTGGTTTTTGTGGGGATACGATATGAAACGAAAAAACTATTCGAGAGAGGAAGATCACACCATAGAGCACATGTGGCGTTCAGGTCGCACCGATGCCGATATCGCTAAAGCGCTTGATCGTTCCGCTTTAGGAATTACTACAAGACGAAGTGACTTAAGATTGGTAAAGCATCTGGACTATAGTGAACACTTCAAAAAAAGACAACTAAAGCAAAAGGATAAGACCGAAGACTTTCTTTTAGGACTAGAAATCTTTAAACTGCCCGAACTCGCACACCTTCACAACCACATCGCTTTGATAGAGGACCGCCTCGCTGTCGACCCTGCGCTCGACCCGAAACTGCCTATCGAGATCACTTGTATGATAAATGGATGTACTTCTAGGATAAATCCCATCAAGGTCGATCCTAACTGGGGAAACCTCAAGCACTACTTAGACCTGATTTGCGACCATTGCCGATCTGTAGGTGCAAACATCAGGACAGTCAAATCAAAGCTCGAAAAACTAGAATGCCCCATATGCAAAGCCAGCACCTTTGGTGCCATCGGTGATATTCGACCATGGTATCGACACCGACAAGCCGTGCATCCAGAAACAAGTATGGATTCGTTCAAGCACGCACTTTCCGAGGCAAAACTTATAACACTTGAATCTTCATATTCTGGATTTATCCATACAAATAGAACGAAAACGCTTATGAGGTACGATAGTCTTAGCGAACTTGCCACTTTATTTTTTCTCTTTGATCATTTTCCCACTGGGGACGTTATTGAAAAATTATCTAAAGTCCCAAAAAATAACAGACATTCAATTAAAATCGGGCGGTGGTACTTTTGCCCTGACTTCGCCATCATCAGGCAAGGCAAAGACGTGGGGCTCGCCGAATGCAAGGGGAGACAACAAGAACGCTCAGCAAAAAAGAACCAGGCCCTAAAGCAATATTGTGCCAAAGCGAAAATCAAATTCGTATGGCTATGGGCAGGGGAAAAACCCATTCAAAGAACTTCAAAATACTATCAATGCGCGCTTAAATACCACACAGAGACTCAAACGAATCTTAAAATTATATCTCATGGTCACATTACAGCCATGCATGATTTGAGAGTTGGAAAATTCATTGGTCTCGAGGACGGCAATGAGTACTTCGAAAGGGATTGTTGCGTTTGCGGCAAAAAAAAGTTCACCAAAAAACCAGAAGCTATAAATGCCTATTGCGGGGAGCACGGTCTAAATTGCGGAACAAGTGACGAGCTAGAGAAAACATCAGGCCAACGAATTTGCAGAGGCTGTGAAGGTCGACCAGCTCTTCCAATTGAACAATTCCCAAAAAATGGTGGTCACTACTGCTCTAAGTGTATCAGATCAAAGGCCGGGTTAGAGCCCAAGTCGTGTGTCGATTGCGGTGCTGTGATGGACGCAGTCTCCCGCAAAAGAATTTGTGCGTCCTGCAGCAAAGATACCTCGGTTTGTGATTACTGTAATTCGATGTTCCCATATGGACGCCACCATCGCAGGGCTAAGAAAAAGGGGAAGAACATTTTTTGTTCAATTAAATGCCGAGGTCTCTATAAATCCGAAAGAGAACGCTACACTACCACATGTTCTATTTGTGAGAAAATATTTACAGCTAGATGCGCCAGGGGTTTGTACTGCCAGAGTTGCAAAAATAAACGGTGCTGTTTATGCAGCAAGAATTTTAAACTTGCGCCACAGCAGATTCATAAAATACTAAACAAAAAAAATTCGAAAGGAATCACGTTTTCCCTAGCAAAGAAGACTTCGAATTATAAATGTCCAAATTGCACATGAAACGTGATTAGCAAACCACTTTAGGAATCGGATTTATATAATTTAATACTTCTTTAAGAATGCTGCTTAGTCCAGGCGATTACACTCCCCTCTAGCAGCGATCCCTTCCGTCTTCCAACAAGCGGGTTGCTGCATTTCAAGCTCTTGGAGATATTCACCACCCAGGCATCTCAGTGCCATTTTTTCTGAATACCAGTCACAATCCTCTTTGGTAAAGAAAAAGCTTCTATACTCGTAGCACTGATTAGGTCCCTTCTCGTAGACGCTATAACCCCACTCTAGCTTACTAGCAAGCCGGACACGTCTCACATGAGACGGTAGTTAGCATTAATATTATTAAAGATTTTTAAAACCTCACGACTTCAAACTTTCTGAGTGAGCAATCTCATAAATTTCGATTTCTGCTCTCAATAAATTAATCGAGTAAATTCAAATAGAAACTTTACTCCAAAACGAAAAAGCCCAGACCATCCAAATAAAAAAACCAAATAGTATAGTTGACTGTTCATACCTCTCCTTGTCAGCACCGAACGCTTCCTTGATCCAGGAAAACATTTGTCCATTCAGAGCCACCAATGAGGCAAACACGAGGCTAGCCAGTAGAAAAATCAGCCATACATGACCTCTCTGATTACTCTCACCTGAATTCGTATTCAAACAAGCGTAATAGACAGCTCCGACGAGTATAGATAGGACACTCCAGCCAATAACAGCAGATTTATCCAGTTTTCTACCCTTCTGCCAAAGAATCTCGCGATGTTGAGGGTCTATCTCATAATCATCACAATGCTTATGCCAGCGCTCGGCCGTTGTTGAGCTGTTAGATGAGCGTTGAGAGATTACCGGTTCTTCACACTTGGAGCAGCGCAAATCGATTTCTGCTATTGGATTACGACATTTTATGCACGCCGCTATATTTACGGTCATTGTTTTATAGAACTTAACAAGTAACATCCCTGCGGCCATTCCAATCAAAATGAATATTAGCATTCCTGTATTGCCGCCACCGGGCGTTCCGTCTGCAGAGCTGCCACCCTTCAAACACATTAACCTTGTGCCATATTCCTTGTCATGCATTTCAGAGAAAATTTTGCAATTATGCTCAGCTTGAAATTCTGATTCGCCCGGAAATGTAGCAATCAAGTTTTCCTTGGTGGCACTGTATTTGTATAGCTCGTAGGTATAAGCTGCTTTGCAGCCGTTAAGTAATAGGATGGCGTTTAAAACAAATGCTATAATGAACGCATTAAATTTAAATCTTCTTATTTGCATCGGGTCACCTGCACGGGCGTGCCCCATTCATCTAGCTTCGTATATGTTCTGCACTCGCCCTCAGAAACTCTTGGCGGCGCCCAAGTATTCGTAAGAGCTTGTAGAGGGCTTAAATCAACTTTTGACCAATCTGTGGTTGTCTCGCAGCTAGTAAGTACGATGTTGGAAAGAAGAACAAAAGATATGACTTTTATCATGGCAAGCCTTTCTCTTTTTAACAATTTGGCCCGTGATGGCCCTATTGGTCAAAGTTAGTAGCACCTGCAACTGGGCGATACTGTCCCGTCTCGACACACCCACCTGCCATCACTTCTGCAATAGTCCTGCCCACCGTGGTGGCTACAGCAGCCTCTCCCATAGAGCGTTTCCGACCCGTTTGCGACGATCCTGTCCGTGCTATCGACCTCGCCCTGGACGGATTGATAAACATAACCAACACCAGCTAAAAGCAGAGACGTCATCAGAATCACACCAAGTTTCATCGCTCCCCCCAGTAGCGCAAATCGGTCGAGTTGTTGAAGCTGATTAGTAAAAAAGTGAGGGGAAAAATTCGTCAATAAATACCGCATTATAAGGTTTTGGTGGCGGGGTATTTATCAGTGGGTCGCTTGGTTTTGGCGGGATGTTTGCTAACGGTTTGCTATTCGAAATATCCGTCTGCTTAAGTTAGCGCGAGCCACTCTGCCTTGTGGGCTAAACACCTAAACCGTGTTCTTTTCGAGAAATTTGGCTTGAACCTAATAGCATTGATTATGTACGCCTGACTGATAGACTCCATTCGAGCCGATTTACCATTATCTCTCTAGATGAAATTTGGGAAATTTTTACTATGACAATCACTTTTGACAAGTTTTTGCTATCCTTCGGGCTTGTGACTCTATCCTTGTCCTGCTCAAAAGAGAAGGATGACAAGACCAAGTGTACAGTTGCCCGCCAAAGTGAAGTAACTACCGTGATGTGTCCCGATGGAAGTTCGGAAATATTAAGTATTGGATTGGAGCGGCGATGGTCGTATGCAGCAACTGGGGATTTAAATGGGGTTAATAATGTCCAGGGTTGTGAACATTCGTTCAGCTGTGCCCTGGCAGCAGCCCAATTGACGAAGAATTCGGATGGTACAGGACTCCTTTGGACTCAAGTTTATTATGCTGGCGGATATTTGAGCAGCTGTACGTTCAACCTTAAAGCCGTTAACACCGAGCAGCAGAATTTTTGTAGGGCGGGTAATAATGTTTTGCTCCGCTTTACCGTGAATATTTCACTGTCTACGCCTACTCTTAAGGTAGCTGGTGGTCCCGTTAGTGGTGTAACGGCGTCCGACACAGAATTTCCACTTACGGAGCAGTAATCTCGGTCTAAAATCAGCCCCAGTGGTTTTGCTGACTAATTGCAAATCAGGGCGAAGTCTAGATTTAATCATGGGGGAACTAAATGAGAACGAGCTCGCTAAATATCGGTTTATGGATCTCCTCATGTGCGCTGTTATGGGCGACAACTTGTTTGTCGTCGGATCTGCCAGCTGGGGGATTTTTTCTGAAAACCGACGACGGGGTTGCTTGGATCGAGCCGACTTGCACGACGAAGACAGCGTCACCAAATTTGGCCTATGCCACGGAGATTGACTGCCTCTGGCGCGAGGTAGTAGTCAAGAAGCAGGGATGGCTAACCTGCAGTATATATTCCGAAGGGCGTAGCGCGTGGACTACATTTACTAGCACGGACGGCAGGATTTGGGTCAATCAGCAAGCTGGTTCACTTTGTAAACACATATTATCATTTATGAGTTTCGAAAAAACTGATTCCAAATGGGCTTTCAACAGAGGGGCAACGAAGATCGGCGCGGCCGAAAAAGGGCTTGAGTCGTGTGAAAATGATCTCGGCACTAAGGTCTATAAACAGGAAAATCGCATGCTTTCGCCGACGTCTCAGCTAGGCTGTCTGTTTTTATTTTTTGGAGTCGATTTCAAGTATAGATTATAAAACCTAACCAAGACTGTCGCGGTTTACTAATTACCATTAAGCTAAAATGATTGCTTTCACAGGTCTTTTGATAGACGCGAATACAGGAAATCATCATATTATCGGCGAATAAAACTCGTTCGCAAATAATGAAGTCCCAGCCTTCCCAGTTCCTGAACTAAACGACTATGATTTTGTTTTAAAATAATGACTAACTATTGCTTCAACTTGCATACAAAAATACCAGATACTTGTGATGACGCCTATACCGGCGATCGAAATTACCTGATTCTGACTTAACTCCTTCACAAAACAGTCTCCAAATAAGTTTATAGCTGCTCCAACGGAGACTATACCTAAAAAATTTTTCATGTGGTTTCATCTCCATCTTTTTCGAGATTTTTACAATGTAGCTCCCAGGGTATTGCCCATCTAGATAACTGGTTTAGGGAACTCCGAAATAGTCCTAGAAGCCACGCTGGGCAGCCCTCATCCCGGCCTTTAATCCTTCACGATAAGGGGTTGAACCCAGAGGTGTTAGCGGCTCCAGTGGGCACATCGGAACAAGCGACATCTCCCCTTTGACCGTCTTCCACCCTTCCTCGAATCCGGCACAAAACTCGCTGGCGGACGCTAAAGAGCTGAAACTAAGCGCTATAATCACAAGAAAATACTTCATATCTTTCTCCTTCAGACTAACTACTCTGAAATTACTTCTGCCACTTTTAGGATCTAGCGGCTGCGGGACCGCACAGCTTGAAGTCACCCGAATAATCCCCTAATGTTGGCTTGTTAAGATGTCTTTTAAAATGCCTAAGACAACCAACCGCGGGGTAATGAATGGCTAGCTTTAAATGCGGATGGGCGCGACGTTGGTGCGAAGCGTTTGGCGGAAGCGGTGGGGCGCGCAATGGCGGCTCTGATCTCTACCTGATTTGAGGAAATAACAACGCCATTCAGAAACCGTCAGGATATCTTGGCAGGCTCTTTTACTATCTAGACGATCATTGGAATAATATTTACACCTTAATCCTTAATTAGCATTATTATATTATCCGATTCAGATATTCCTGATGTTCGGGCTATCAGCTACTTAATGTTCTACCTCTCTCACACGTTAGTTCCAAATACAATTTAACTATCTCAAAAAACTACGTTTTAGGAAAATCGCGGTAATTTTCCTAATGTGAATCGGCTTCTAGCCGAAGAGCTAGTGCCTTCGTAACAGCGAGGCGATATTTCATTCTAGAAAATTTGGAAAGGATTCTTATGGCACTCGATAAAAAACTCGCGGCGACTCTCAAAAAATATGCCCAGGTGTTCAAGGAAGCCCGAGAGCGTGATGCGAATGAATCGGACACCGTAATGTATCTAACCAAATTTTTTGAAGAGGCTTTGGAATATGACAGCCTCAAGGGAGAAATTTCAAAAGAACTCGCCATCAAAGACCGCTACTGTGACATCGCACTGAAAATCGATGGTGAAATTGAACTTCTGGTAGAAGCAAAAGCCGCAGGCGTTAAATCATTATCTGCTAAGCACATTGAGCAAGCTGAGAATTATGCCTCGCGATCAGGCCTGCCATGGGTGCTTCTAACTAACGGTTGCCATTGGCAGCTCTACCACGTTTCATTTGCTGAAAATGAGGGCATTAAAAGTGATTTAGCTTTTGAAACTGACTTCTTGGAATCAAATCTCGAATCCTTCTGGGGCATGGTTTCCATGCTTTGTAAAAAATCCATGACTAACGAGCTGTTAGACGAGTTCTGGGGGCAGAAAAAGGCACTAAAGCCAAGCGTAGTGGTAAAGGTCTTATTCTCTCAGGATGTGCTGAATGTACTCAGAAGAGAGTTAAATCGACAAGCTGACGCGAGACTAGACATGGAAGATGTGTTTGAGTCTCTAAAAGCCATTGTCACAAAAGAGTCGTTAATGGATGCCGGAGAAATTGGACTTTCGAAGAAAAAGCGTCGAAAAAGAAGGCAAAAATCGGCGGCAGCTGCCCCCGCACCCCATGCAGCAAATCCGAGCGTTGGCCCAAGCAACCCCACAAACGAACCTATCACGGTTGAAGACACCAAGAAGAGCGCTTGAAAGGAGCTTCTAAGGGCGTGAATCTGGTAATCAGATTGGTAGCCATTAGTATGCTGCAGAATTTTAGAGGGAGTACCTAATATGCGAAGCATCGCACTCTTATTTTCAATTTCGATAATTGCGGGATGTACTCAGGGTGGCCAAGTCAAAAGTATCCTTAAAGGAAATGCGCCCTCTAACAAGAAAGTTTATGGGATATGGGTGGACGAGACATGTCTGACAAAACCATACGGTGGAGAGCTTTTAACATTTAGACTCAAATTTGAATATCCGCATCCATCAAAACTTGCGAAGGGCGACTGGGTAACCGTCATAGAAGGCCTGTGCGACCTAAAGGCCGGGGAAAAAGCAACTAATCACAGGCTGGCCAAAGTTACTCTTCTCAGCCCAATCTTGGGGCAGGAAAATGGTGCTGATACGTCTTTGAAGATTGATACTTTGGATCAAATTTATCTTCGATGTGAACAGCGCGGCGGAAGTGTCATTGCCACCTGGGGCGGACAATCGTTGTCTATCGATTTAGTCAAAGGAAAAGCAAGTTACACTAGCGGAGAAGGTATTAGCGCTGAAACAAATTGTCGCATGGAGTGATTTGTCTAAAAAATTATTGGGGATTGAATTGGACATAATAGCTAGCGAAGCCACCGGCTTGACTCTTCCTTCTAATCAAAGTGAAATTGACTATTCCCTTTTTATTAGGGCACACTATCGATGTTAGATTTGCTAGTTTCGACGCATGTTAAAGGTTCGCCAAGACTGCGGCACAAGATCGCCGTAAACCCGGAAGTTATTTTGCTATTAAGAGGTTAACAATGCCCCAAAGAACAGTCCCATTATTTTTGTCCGTCCTTGTTTTACTAACATCTTTTTCTTGCACAACCTATCGCTGGCAGGCAGAGCTTCCAGAGGTTGTCGACGCCGCAAGAAAAGTTCCTAAATTTGTTAAAATCGATTCAACTGCACGCCGAAATCATTTTAAAGTAACAAATTTAACTGACGACATGGTGACTGTCAGCTACAGGCAGTCTGTAATCCAAGTGGGTGATTCTTCCCTTCGCGCGATTTCCGGCGAAACGCGGGGAATCAACACCGATCGGGATTCACCAGATATTGTAATAGCACCGAGAACAGCAAGTGAGATTTCGCTCTATTCAGAAGACTCGGACAAGTCACAAAAAATCGTTCGTGGGACGCTTAGGGACGTTAAATTCCGAATCGCGATGAAATTAGCGGATAAGCCGATGGAATACGCCATCATATCCGGCGAGCCATCGAATGAGTTCACCACTGAGGCTAGTCAACATGAAAAAATGTTCTGCTACTTAACGGGATTATTTTACGGTGGATATTGCTGGTTCATACGTCCAAGTGAGGACGATCGAGCCGAAGCAAAAAGGCGCGCTGAGGAAATTTTTAATACTAAGGTCAAAGAAATAAGATACCTAGGACGACAATAAATCTTAAAATTGACCAGATTGTCAGCATAGTAACGATCCTGTAAAAAGAGCAGGTTTCATCCGAGAGTCAAACTTGTGAGCAAGCGACTAGATTGAAATTACTCGGCCGCCAAACACGCTCTAACGATCTTTGCTTTCGCCTTCGATAGTAAATATTACCTGCGGGACGGTTACTGATCCATTCAGTTGATCACCGGCTATCTCAACAGCTTTTCTTCTCGCATCGCAATATTCAAGTAGCTGTAGGTGAAGCTTGACCCGGTCGTAGGGGTCCGAAATCAATGCTAAATCTTGCAAAATCTCCCCGACAAGGTCATAGCCAAGCTCTCCGAGCCGTGATGATACGCTATTGAAGGCAGTCCTTTTGTTGGGGGTACCTTTCGAGCGTCCACTTCCCACGGGTTTTTTACATCCTATTCGTTGTCCCATTTTTTCTACCTTAGATATAACCCGATTGTAGTAATCCTGATCGACATTATACAAATCTCGAGATTTATTGTACAGATACCGGTCTGTTGACCAATTAAGCCCGCATTCTGCAAGAAGCGAAATGTTTCTGTATTGGGTGGTGCAATTTAATAACCGAAAATGGGACTGAGACATGACTTTAAATTTTATAAACTACAACGAACTAAGTCCTGAGGAGCTTCAGGTTTTTGGCGCCGCAAACCTTGAGAATTTCGTAAATCATAGCAAATATATATTGGCTCGAAGATTGGGGGCGGATTCAAAACAAGGATATGACGGTGGTTTTTTTTCAGCGGCCTCTCTCAAATTGATCAATAAACTAATAATAGAGCTACTTGACCTAATCCAAAAAAACAGCAATCCAAGAGGCGCCAAGACCCCTAGCCACCTGCAACAGCATGCATTTTTTAGCAATCCTTTTGAACAAACAACGTTTTCGAAGCACTTATACTTATCTAGGTTTCAGGAAATTGAGCGATTGTTAAATAGCCCAAAGAAGAGCAACTCCAACCATAAACAAAAAAAACCTAAGTTAAGCTCAAAAAAACCTGTAGCGTTATTTTCCAAGCAAGCGACTAGCAACCCTGCAAAGGCAAAAAAATTTAAATTTGGTCCGAGTCAACTAAATGAAACTGAAACAAGAGCTGCGGCGACGCTCTATATGGTGGGTCTTGTATGGTCGTCTATCAAGAAAGCATCCATTCAGGTCAAAACAGGTAAATTTGATGACTTTCAATTGGCTCAACTACTCGGCGGATACGCTGAACTTCATTATCTGCTTTACGATCGTGACCCAGTGGCGCAGTCAATTGGTGGCCAAGCAGGAGAAAAAGCCATATTTTTTGATATGTTCTGGAATCTCGTGTCCGAGGTGGTAGAGGCAGACCCTGGCGAACAAAACGAAAAACTGGCTAAACGGTGCAAAAATCGCGCCTTAGAGACTGAACCTGCGGATGCCATCCCGAGTATTCGCTGGTTTAAAGATCATATAACGAGAAAAAAGAAAGAAATCCGCCTGAGGAACTAGTTCCGTCTTTTTCTGCTTCGATAGCGTTGCCCCTATAACACGGCCGGGAGCGAATGGATGGGTAGTCTCTTCATACCCTCTCGGACACTACCACAAGGGGGGTACAATGAAATATTGTCCTAACAGTGAAATTCAGACTCGCATCCAAGAAATAATGGACTTCTATCGTGGTGTCATTCTTGACGCCGTCGAGCAGGAAATCGGAGAGAGCCGCCAGTGGCTTTTTTTGCGCAGCCGGCTCTTGAAAGCCCTGGGAGATAGAGGGCTAGGCGGTAAAATTCTCGCCGAACTAGATAAATATGTCGATTCCGAGGGGAGTGAGAAATGAGTGATTCAAAAATCAACCACCCGACTGAATGTTATTCAGCTGAAATTATTGACAATAAAACTGAAACTAAGTCTAGTTGGCTACCAAATATGAGTGACTTTGGTCGTGCCGGAAAGATAGTCGAACAGGTGATGCCGTTCACGGAAGCGGCTGCGTTGCCTATTCTTATCCAGATTCTTTTATTCACTGCTCACGTCGTAGGTCGTAGGTCGTTCTGGTGTGCAGGGGGTTCCAAACACTTCCTTAATCAGTTTGTGCTGCTTATTGGACCGACTTCGACGGGCAGAAAAGGTACGAGCACTGCGTTAGTTAAAAGTATTTTCCAAGAAATTGACGAGCGCTTCTGCCAGGCTCAAATTTTGCGCGGTTTGAGCTCTGGTGAAGGCCTAATACACCATCTCAAGGCCAAAGATCCGGGTCAGACAGGGAAAACTACTGATAATGTAAAAGGTGAAAGCCTAAGTTGTATTATCATCGAAGAGGAGTTTGTAAATGTACTGAAGGTTACAAAGCGCGAAGGAAACACCCTTTCCGGAAACCTGCGCAGCCTCTGGGATGCTGACACCTTGCAAACCTTGGTTAAACATAATCCTGCGGTGGCCCATAATACATTCGGCTCCTTGATCGCACATATAACACAACGTGAATTTGACAAATATGTAGATGAGGTGGACTTCCACAACGGCGTCTTGAACCGGTTTATTTTTATACAATGCTCTAAGTCAAAGTTACTTCCACTAGGGGGCACAATCCCCAAAGAGAAACTCCTGGAAGTTACGAAAGAGATTAAAAATGTAATAAAACACGCCAAGACCGTAAGGGAGATAACATTCACAGATAATGCCAAAAACCTTTGGACGGAAATATATTCGGAGTCCTTCTCTGACGATGAATCCGTCATGACAGATCTTACAGCACGAAATATTCCGATATTACGGCGACTTGCCTGCTCTTTCGCCCTGTTTGACTGCCAAAATCAAGTAGATGTCCAACACTTAAAGGCGGCAAAGATTATCACGGATCATTCACGGGATGTCTGTGCAAGCTTTTTTCTGAACAACGTCCGTAGAACCAATTCCCACGGCGAGGCAAAATTGCTAGCGGCTCTCAAGGCTTCCGAAGAAGGCCTAACGCGAACCGAGATCTTAAAGGTGGTCTTTCACAAAAATAAGCCTGCTAATGAGATTACTGAAATGATCCAAAATCTTTTGGCTGAGGGAAAGATCTTTGAGGATATATCAGGTAGCTCGCCACGCTGGAAGGCCACAATTAAGCCAAATTGCATTGATGCCTACGACCCTACGACCTACGACCTCTCTAGCGGTAGAAAGGGCGGTCTACAATGACTAAAGCTTTTAAAAAAGAACATAAAAGTGGCCTTGGTCCAGAAACCATTGTATCCAGTACACTGACTGGCAGCGAATTCATGCTGCCAGGTCAGCTCTTTGACAGCCTGCCAAAGCTTATGCGGACAGAACAGTTTGCTGAACACTTCGGCTACTCTAAAGCGACCATCTATGATTGGCGCTATCGAGGAGCCATGAGAGGTGTCCCCAGTAGGCTATTCCTAACGCTTAATCGAAGGCTCTATATTAGAACCGACATATTTTTGGCTTGGTTTGCCTCTCAAAACCCCAATTTAGATGGGGTAGACAGTGAGGCACTATGAGAATTCCAAAAATAAAGAAGTTAAAAACAAGGTCTGGAGAGCAAAAATTCCAAGTTAGATTCTTGGAAAATGGACGAGGCAGTAGACATCGTAACCTCAGGTTTGAGACTCGGGAGCAGGCACAATCGTTCATTATGAAGCGACTCGATGCTGACAAAGCTCTAAAAGGTGCGTCTTACCTGGAACATACGACGTTTGCCGATGAGGC
This sequence comes from uncultured Polynucleobacter sp., assembly GCA_964402975.1. Classification (GTDB taxonomy): domain Bacteria; phylum Bdellovibrionota_B; class Oligoflexia; order Oligoflexales; family RGVZ01; genus CAMDKS01. The sequence continues at coordinate 10,508 of CAYOEM010000012.1, read as the reverse complement.
CAAATTTTGGCTAGAGACGCGCGGGAGATCTTTTAGCAAATCCCACACCATCAAAGTGAACGGGATTCTACGCGAGACCCTTCCTAGCCTAGGAAAGCTTAAGACGGACAGATTTCATCACGGTTTTTTGACAGAGTTTCAGGCACGCCAGCTCCGAGAGGGGCTGGCTAACCAAACTGTGAATCACAAGATCCAGGTGATCAAAGCCATCCTTAAGCACTCATTTGATTGTAAGAGGATTCCCTTCAATGCCGCTGCGGGTTTTAAGATGCTCAAGGCTGACGGCAAAGACATCGACTTTTGGGATCGTGACGAGTCTGAGGAGTTCTTGGCCTTTGCTAACGCGAAGTATCCACCGGGAAGTGCTGAGAGATGGGTTTATGTGGTGTACTTAACCGCGCTAAACACAGGGATGCGTTCAGGTGAAATCTGGGGACTGAAATTCCCCAATGCTAAGGCCGTCGGCGATGTGATTAGAGTTGATCGCCAGTTTGATAGATCCATACAAGCAATGGGTCCGACAAAGGGCAAAGCTGCTAGGAATGTACCTTGCAGTTCAATCCTGGCAACGGAGATCAAAGATCTACTTTACCGCACGGACCGACCAAGCACAGCTTCGACGCTTTTCTACCACCAAGAGACTGGCGCACCCATCTGTCACGAGGTCTTCATCAGAAGATACTTTAAGAAAGATTTGGAAGCCTCAGGTGTTAGAGAGTTAAGATTTCATGATCTACGTCATACTGCGGCAACCTTGATGATCGACAGAGGCGTTGATCTGGTGACTGTCAGTAAGATTTTGGGTCACAAGGAGATGAAGACGACCATGATCTATCTTCATCTGTTACCCAACAAGATCGCCGACACCGCAGCGATGTTTAGCGTTGGTCCAAGGTCATTTCAGAGCCAAGTTTCTGAGCGACCAATGCTCTCAGTTGTGAGGTGATTTCGGTGGATTTCGTTTTCATGTTTGCCATTTGTTTGCCATCGGAGCCTGTTTTGCCCCAGCCCAAAAAATTAACGGCCCTGATTTATTCAATCAGAGCCGTGACTTATGTTGGTAGCGGGGGTAGGACTTGAACCTACGGTCTTCGGGTTATGAGCCCGACGAGATACCAACTTCTCCACCCCGCGGCAATTGGATGGCAAGTTATAGGCTGCTAGGCCTGAAGTGTCAATGAAAGAAAACCCATAAGGTTTTAGATGACTTAGGGAATCCTCAATGCCCCCCCCCTTAGCCGGCGCATTCACCTCCCGATAGCGTTCTCGCAGAGGCGGGGTAAGGCTGCGATTAAACTGCGCTTCGAGCGATTATAAGTCAATTTGCGTTTAGTCGCACTAAACGCTAATATAGTTGCATGGACCGAACTTACTGGAAAAATCGAATCATAGAACTCCTGAAGGACAGAAATGTTCTCTGGCTCAGCGGTGTGCGCCGAGTCGGTAAAACCACTTTGGTGAAAAGCCTGCCCAACGTAGAGTATTTCGACTGCGAACTCCCCAGCGTGAGGCAGACTTTAGATGAACCAGAGCGTTTTCTAAAACGTATGGGCAAAAAAACCATTGTCTTGGATGAAATTCACCGACTTATAAATCCTTCGGAAATTTTGAAAATTGCCGCCGATCATTTTCCTCATTTGAAAGTCATTGCAACCGGATCTTCCACGCTCGCAGCCAAATCAAAGTTCAAGGATACTCTCACAGGTCGCAAACGAGAATTGTGGCTGTTGCCAGCAATCTACAGCGATATGAAATCACTAACCTCGATTGATGTTGACATGCGAATGATCCGCGGAGGGCTGCCACCATTTTTGCTAGCCCCTAAGATTAACGATGTTGACTACGTAGAATGGATGGAAAGTTATTGGGCGAAAGACGTGCAGGAGCTCTTTGTTGTTGAGAAACGCGCCAGTTTTATGCGTTTTATTGAGCTTCTTTTTCGGCAAAGTGGGAATTTGTTCGAAGCTCAGGGGTTTGCCGTACCCTGTGAGATAAGCCGGCAGACCGTCTTCAATTATCTTGAAATTCTAGAAACGACGCTACTTGCCTCGGTGATTCGCCCGTTTTCAGACGGCGGAAGTGGTGAAATTAAGGCTCAACCAAAGATCTACGGCTTTGATACTGGGTTTGTCAGTTTTTTTAGAGGCAACTCCGCCATTGACCATGAAGATCGAGGTAACCTGCTTGAGCACCTTGTACTGGGAGAACTTCAAGCTATATTTTTACGAAATGAAATTTACTACTGGAAAGACAAGCAGCGCCACGAAGTAGATTTTGTGGTCAAAAAAAGCCGTGGTAAAAAGTTTGTAGCCATTGAATGTAAAAGCAAATCATCAAATTTTGACGCATCACGGGGCCTAAGGTCTTTCCGCAGTCGCTACCCAGACGGCAAAAACATACTCGTAACTCTAGACCGCTCAGAACCAGAGACAAGGATCATAGACGGGCATGAAATCACACTGTGCGGCGTACAAGAACTCTCGGGTCTGTTAAAAGACGTTTAAATTTTGTCTTTCTTGAACCGATTTTAGTCCTTCATCAGATTGAGAGCAGAGCCCGCCTTAAACCACTGAATCTGCTCGGCATTATAACTATGCTTGGCGTCAAACTTGTCTTTTGATCCATCACTGTGGGTGATTTCTACGGATAGGTTCTTACCAGGGGCAAAGCTTGAAAGGCCGCGCACAGAGAGCTTATCACCCTCACGAACCTTCTCGTAGTCGGAGACATTAGCAAATGTAAGGGCAAGAACGCCCTGCTTTTTGAGGTTTGTCTCGTGGATACGAGCAAAGCTTTTTACGATGACCGCACTCACGCCTAAGAATCTTGGAGACATTGCCGCATGCTCACGACTTGATCCCTCGCCGTAGTTCTCATCACCAACCACGATCCAGCGCATACCGCGCTTTTTGTAGTCGCGCGCTACTTCAGCGACGGTTTTAACTTCGCCAGTGACAGCATTTTTGGTTTTACCGATCTCTTTTTCCATGAAGGCATTGGTGGCGCCAAGGAACATATTGTCAGAGATTTTATCCAAGTGACCGCGAAAGGATAACCACTTACCCGCTGGCGAGATGTGATCGGTGGTGGTTTTGCCTTTGGTTTTAAGAAGCAATTGATGCTCTACAAAGTCTTGACCATCCCAAGCGGTAAACGGCGCAAGTAGCTGTAGCCTTGGGCTCTTAGGGCTTACCGTGACTTTTAGTTTGCTGCCGTCAGTGGCAGGTTCTGCAAAACCGGCCAGGCCCTTCGCAAAACCTGTCATGGGAAGTTCAGCTCCCATCGGCGCACGCAGGCGAATTTTCTGGCCCGCTTTATTGGTTAGGTAATCCGTGGCGGGATTAAAGCTAAGACTTCCAGAGATAGCGTAGGCCACAACCATTTCTGGGGATCCAATGAAACCCAGTGTCTCGGTGTTACCGTCGTTACGAGCGCGGAAGTTACGGTTAAAGCTTGTGACGATTGAGTTTGGAGTGCCGTCTTTCATATCGTCACGCTTCCATTGTCCAATGCAAGGACCGCACGCATTGGCCATAACAATAGCTCCAAAGTCTTCAAAGACTTTAAGAAGTCCATCACGCTTCATGGTGTTGTAGATTTGATCGGACCCTGGAGAGACCAGAAACTGAGTCTTAGCTTTAAGACCCTGCTCCATCGCGTATTTGACGACACTGGCAGCACGCGAGATGTCCTCATAGGAACTATTCGTACAGCTACCGATCAAACAAGCAGAAATGCGGTCGTGATAGCCCTTCTCTTTTACCTCGGCAGCCAACTTTGACACTGGGCGGGCAAGGTCTGGCGTGTGCGGACCAACAATCTGCGGCTCAAGTTCTGAGAGGTTAATCTCAACCACTTCATCGTAGTATTTCTCAGGATTACGCTCGCACTCTTCGTCTGCTCTTAGGTGTGCCGCGTATTGGTCGGCCAGATCTGCCAGAGCAGAGCGTTCCGTAGTACGAAGGTACGTACCCATACGCTCATCATACGGAAATACAGAACACGTTGCGCCGAGTTCTGCGCCCATATTGGTGATGGTCGCTTTGCCGGTACAAGAAATAGATTTAACGCCAGGGCCAAAGTACTCAACGATTTTGTTGGTTCCACCCTTAACTGTAAGCTTACCGCAAAGAGCCAAGATGACGTCTTTAGGGGACGTCCAGCTTGAAAGAGAGCCGGTGAGTTTTACGCCAATGAACTTAGGATTTAAGAGTTCCCATGGCATTCCAGCCATGACGTCTACAGCATCAGCACCACCCACACCAATAGCACACATGCCAAGGCCACCGGCGTTTGGCGTGTGCGAGTCAGTGCCAATCATAAGACCGCCTGGGAAGGCGTAATTTTCAAGAACCACTTGGTGAATGATGCCTGAGCCTGGTTTCCAAAAACCAATGCCGTATTTTTTACTAGCTGATGCGAGAAAATCAAAAACTTCTTCGTTGTCGTGATTAGCGACTTTCATATCTTTCGCGACACCTTTGCGAGCCACGATCAAGTGATCACAGTGCACGGTGGACGGAACGGCCACTTGTTTTTTGCCTGACTGAATAAATTGCAAAATAGCCATTTGCGCGGTTGCATCTTGCATAGCCACGCGGTCAGGGCGAAGCATAATAAAGCTCTTACCGCGAACGTAAGATTTAAGATCAGCGTCGTTATCCAAGTGGGAGAAAAGAATCTTCTCACCAAGGGTTAATCCGCGACCGAGGGCTTTGCGGTATCGGTCAAATTTACTGCCAAGACTTTCGTAGTGTTTTGCCACGACGTCTGGTCGTGTGGCACATACGCTGACTTTTGATTTGCCGGATGATTTCTTGGCAGATTTTTTCGGCGCGCTTTTTTTGGCGTTAGATTTTTTTGCAGGAGACTTCTTTGCGACTTTTTTGGCTTTTTTGTGGAGCTTTGTTGTCATGGGGCTAGGCCATCCTTTCTCTCGTTTCGTCACCCAACAGATTGCCATAAACCCCAGAAAGTTCAAGGGTTGCCGAGGTTTTACGGTCAATAAATAGCTTCAAATCCATTAACGGATTTGGGATCTTAGAACGATCGTTTCGGGACTTTCGAATTATTTGCAGCAGGCCGACTTACTTAGAGGCCTTGTACTTATCTGCAAGGATATTGAGCTTAAGCACCAGGTCCTGTAGCTCGTCCCCGTCTCGAAGAGCGAGTTTTGACGGGCTACGACCCTCAACCATCTCATCGATGAAACGGTTTATGGATACAAGGGGACCATAGATTTTATGGGTGTAGTGAACGGCTACATAGAAAGTCGTAGCCACAAACGCAAGCACTAGAACTCCAACTAAGATTAGCGGAGTCGATAATTTACCCATCGTTAAGGTGGCATCACTTCCTGTTAACTCAAAATAAGTCTTCACTGACTCAAATACATCCGAGAGAACCCACCAAACGACACCTGCAAACAGGACCGAAAACAACAGGTTGACGATGATGAACATCAGTCCCAACTTAATTTGAAAGTAGGGCTCCACCAGTTTTGAACGCACACCACCGCGACGGCCTTTGATCGATCCCATGGTCTTTAATTACCTGCAGTTAGTTTGAGGGTCTATTGCTTGAAATTGTAGCAGGCTATGCCAAGATTAAAAAGAGAATCATAAGGATTTATAGATGATTAGCAGGCAAACCTAGCGACGCGGCATCATGCCTAAAAAAACAGCGGCCGCTTGGGCAGCAGTTCTGGCCCGCAGCACATGGGGACCAAGCCGCACTGGCTTATAGCCTGAGGCTAAAGCCTGATCCTGCTCGGCCAGGGTGAAACCTTTTTCACCTCCGATGAGCATAGAGACTCCTCGTCCCGATGAAGCACTTGGCAGCAAGCTTATGAGATCGTCCTTGGCCCCGGGCAAAAGAATCCAGTGGTGAGATACGTCCTTGGTCAAATCAAGGGCTGCGGTTAGGCTGCCAGCCGAGGTCATCTCAACGCCCCAAGGGCGTTTTGACTGCTTAACGGCTGACCTTGCCAGTCGTTGCCAGCGGTCTAGCGCTGAATCAGACGTCCTGTACTGCGCGGTATCGGACTGATGAAAAATGATTATCTTATCTGCGCCTAGCTCAACTAGCGGGGCAATCAGATCATCCACATCTCCAGGCTTCAACGCCCCAAGCACGATACACCGACAAAAAGGATCTTTTTGTGTGAAGAGCTCCGAAGCTTCGGTAAGTACCGCTTTGGATTTAGACTCCAAAACTAGACGGCCTGTAACCACGGTGCCTTTACCATCAACTAGCTCAACCACCTCGCCACCAGAAAGCCGAAGCACCTTTATGGCGTGATGAGCCTCATCATCTTCGAGTCTCCAAACCCCCGACGAATCTTTTTGGCCGAAAAATCTATAAACGTGTGCCATTTATCCTCGAGACGTCGGCGTCTTTAAAAAGGTCATACAACTCCAACCCTCAAGCTCACTTTGACCGATGAAACTTAGTCCATGCCCCTCTGCGAGAGATTTCATTTCAGCCGAGTCTTCGATCAAAAGACCAGAAAGAATCAATAGACCGCCGGCCTTGGTAATCCTCGCGAGATCTGGAATTATTTTTTTAAGAACGACAAACAATATGTTTGCAATGACCAGATCAAATGGGGGCTCAAACTCGGGGCGACCTCGGACCCCGTTCACCGGACAACTGCCCTGCCAAACCGGTAGCTCAATGTGATTAAGCCTTGCATTATTGATGGCTGCCGTGACCGCATCCGGATCAATGTCACTACCGGCAACGGTTTTAAAGCCCATTTTTAACGCGGCCAGTGCGAGGATGCCGGTTCCTGTGCCAACGTCCATACATCGCCAATTGCGAAAGTCATTATTTTTGGAAATCAGCGTCTCCAACGCGTGGATGACTACTTGTGTCGTAGCATGCTGTCCCGTTCCAAACGCCATGCCTGGCTCGATGACGATGGGTATTTTGTTTTTTATTTTTTTCTCGGAATCCCATGGTGGAAAAATATAAAATCGACTTGTCTCAATTGGCTTAAAGCTTTCTTTCCAACCTTCAAGCCACTCACTTGTTTCCATAGCAAGAATCTCTACGACTACACCCTGAGGAAAATCTCGCTCGATTTTTAACTTCAAATCCTCCAAGAGCTCGCGGCTATACTTGTAAACTGAGACGGGAAGCAACTCACCGCCAAGTTCTGCATAAAAATCGCGATCGCTAGGTCCAGTATACTCGTGGTCAATATCAAGACCATCCATGACGCCTTCGACAAATTCATCAACTCCGTGGGCAGCAAGCCATTCCATGAAACGCCTCTTTGTCGCGGCCGCCGCTTTTTGACTTGGATCAAATGCAACGCGAAGCTCAAATGTAGTTTTGGGATAGCTCATACTCGCATCTTCTTAACGCATGAGGGCATAGGGGCCAAGAGGTGATACCAAAAATTCTTCCGATGCAACATAGCGAACACGATCCGCCAGCTGATCGGCAGCTGTTCTTACTTTTTGTGATAGATCCACTTGACCAGACCGCAGGAGGGCATCCGAATAAATTTCGGCCAGAGTGGGCCATGATGGATGGCTGGCGTAAATGGGTGCTAGCTCTTTTGCAATGACTTTAAACGTTGCTTGTGGTGCCTGACCGCCCATCTTAGCCCTAGCCAACGTGTACTCAGCTATCGCCAGTTTTATCCAGACCGAGCTCACTGGATTACTTAATCGCTGAAGCGTGGGGATTTTATGCGCAGCATCCGAAAGCTTCCCTGCACGCGTCAAAGCTATAAAATGGCCTAAATGTGACTGCCATAGATTTTGACCCCTTACGGCCAATTGAAAGGGCCCGACCGCCTGAGATGCGCTGGACTGGTTTTTTGTTGCCAGAAGAGATGATCCTAGCAGATGGCTACTGGTCGCATCCTGTCCCAGTTGTAACTGCAAAGTAGATGCACGTTTCATAGCGTCACTCAACTGTCCACGAAGCATATTGGCCCTGATGGAGGCGATCGAAATTTCTCGGTAAAGATTTGGATCAAACTCTTTAGGGCTTTCCTGTGACGCTACAGCTTCCGTCAATGGCGCCAGCTCTTTGGCCATCCCAAGCCTTATAAAGGTATTCGCTACGAGCACCAACGCCACGGGGTCAGACTTTAGAGCGCCGGAACGGATTAAATCGGCGCAACCCTTACGAACACTCGAATCCGCGCTGGCACTAATCCTGACTTTTTGTGATTCATATTTAACGACGTACTGAAGAACTTTCCACTTTAACATCGTCGTCGATTCAACTTGAAGTTGGTCGGCCTGCGACATCGTGCGCGCAAGTAAAATTTGTTGGTTATCCCGAACAATCCCTTTTAACCGAGCATCGAGAATAGCTATCTGAAGAGTTTTTTCTGGAGCTGCTACTTTCATGGCCTGATCAAACAACTCGTCCGATCTTTGCCCCACAACAGACTGTGACATCGCAAACAGAAGGAACACTTGTTCCATCATTGGCAACTTCTGGACTTTGGCGATATCAAAATTTGAGATCGGCTTAAGACTTGCACGAATTCCTTTGTACGCCAGGTACCAAGCCTTTCGGCTACAATCTACGGAGATATCCCATTTTTTACACCCCCCTAAAGCTGTCCTTTCAACTCGCACCCAGTAGCCCCGCAATACAGCCGACACAAATGGATCACCATTGAATTGTCCAACAGGATCGTTCGTTCGTCCTCCTCGCGAATTAAACTGTGCGAGCTCCGTGGTGTTGAGCTCCTTAAACTTTTTAGCTTTTTTGGTCCATGCGGGGATAACCTCAGCTAAGTTTATATGCATGTGGTCCATGCCAAGCGACTGGAATTTGACACGCATCATCGTGGCGTAATTCCAAAGTAGCACCAAGATTGCGCAAGCCATCAAACCAACGACGATACTTTTACCGAGTGTCGCCAGAATGGAAACCAGGATAGAGCGCCTCTGGGCTGCAATTCTTCGGTAGCGAAAGAACGTAGCTAATTCATCCTCAGATTCATCAACCTTTGGTTGCTTTTCTGACTGGTTCATTCCCGCTGGCTTTTGATTATAATTTGCCGTAGCCGGCGATGCGGCTGCTCCCTGATGAGACGAGTGTTTCGAGGCAAGGCCAGCAGCATCTTGGGCAACGGCTGGTTTAATCACTTGCACCTTCAGATCCTCAATCGTATCCGTCGCCAAGGCTGGTGGCTGGTCGCTGGAATTTTTTGGTGCGCTCTTGTCTGACAAAAGACTACCCCTATAGACGTCAACGTTTCCAAATGGTGCTAACTGGCTATCGGCATTGATTTTTTAGGGCATAAACAAGACGGGGCACGGAGCTGGGGCGCCGCCTGTAACATTATGTAAATATTGAATTTTATTTGATTCGCCCATACCGACTTCATTCAAACTTCGGCGTCGGACTCAAGCCCCCTAGAAGAAAAGACCTGGATTTGCTATGACGTGCCCTACAGGGGCAAGAACGGGAAACGTAAGGAGCATCTGTTACATGGCTATTTTAGAGTTTCGGGGTGAGCGGGTCACAGACCCAGCATCCGTTAAGCAAATACTGACAAAATATGACATCCCCTACGAGCGTTGGGGCGTGAAATCATTAGTAAGCCAAAACCCGGACGTGGTTATCGCGACTTATACGGATGAGATCAAACAGCTCAAATCAGACCGAGGCTACGTCACTGAAGATATAGTCGCTCTTGATCCAGCGACTCCAAATCTTGAAACGCTTTTGGCAAAATTTTCAGTCGAACATCACCACACTGACGATGAAGTTCGTTTTACTGTGGCCGGAGAGGGCGTCTTCGAAATTAATGTGACAGCTGACGAACGTGTGAAATTTACTGCACAACCAGGAGATCTCATCGTCGTCCCGGCTTGGCGTCGTCACCTTTTCTATCTGACCGATCAAAAAACGATTCGCTGCATTAGGCTGTTCAAAGACAATAACGGCTGGGAGGCGCTTTACCCATACGCCCAGCAAGGAACAGAAGGGCGACAAAGGCACTTTGCGCAATAAAAAATCCCCGGTCTTTATGCCGGGGATTTTTCTTAGATCTACTGATCAAGAAATCAGCCGCCACGAACCAAAGTGCAGTATTCTGCATAGAGGCCTAGGATGCTGAAAGCGGAGTGATCTACGTAACCCACTTTAGTGATCCCACCAGCTTTCGCCGCAGTTGCAATAGAAGCATCACCTGACGCAATTAATCCCAAGATGGACGTTGCGCAAGCTTTGCCGTTTTTTACTCCTGCTGTGTCATTACCAACTGTGGTGGCACCTTTTGCACTGGTGTACCAAACTCCGTTGACTGGCGCTTGAGCTGTAGCACAGCTCACCATTGATGCTGCTAAAAGTAGAGCTGCTGACAAACGAATAATACGCATAGATAACTCCTAAATAAATTTCCGGAATCTCAATAGCTTAAATGATCAGATGTTTATTTTCAAGCAAGCCAGACGGCTTTCATGCGTGACCCTTTTTTAGTCAAAAATTAAACCAAAAAATTTTGCTTTTAATCGTTGACAATCAAG
>CAYOEM010000011.1:0-87895 GCA_964402975.1 uncultured Polynucleobacter sp. | reverse complement strand
ACAGTGATTTCATGTACCCCATAGCGACTAGCATGTCGGCTTTGACTACGTTTACTACGCCCTACTTAATTAAGAGTTCAGATCATGTCGTAAAATATCTGGAAAGAGTACTTGGACCAGAATGGATCCGTAATCTTGAGCGATTTCGAGTAAATTCCGAGAATACTCAGCAATCACGCGGCTGGAGTCAGGTTTTGAAATCCGAAGCCCTCAAGGTAGGTGCTAATGCAGTGATTGTCGTGGCCATATTCCTTGCGAGTGAGCGAATACTCATGCCGTGGCTCGGAACACATGATATTGCCGGCGATATGAATAAGATGATTCTTGCTACTTGGGCATTATTAGCTTCGGCCCCGTTTCTATGGGGTGTGGCCGGACGGAAAATTCAAAAACATCAGTTAACGACGTTTGGAATTAGCACTGAAACTGCCGCACCAATTTTAGCCCTTGAGTTGGTTCGATGGATATTTGTTATCGCGCTCTCTACGGTCCTAGTTAGTTTGTTTTTGACCCCGATGATTTCGATTCTGGTTGTTGTTATTTTTCTCGCGTTGAACGTCTTCGTATTTGGTCGATATTTTGAGCAAATTTATCTGAATATGGAGACAAGATTTATTCAAAATCTTCAGGAGAAGGAGGCGCTTGAGAAAAAAGATGCTTTACCTCCACTGGCGCCTTGGGATGCGCATCTTGCGCAGGTCACGGTGTCTCAAAATTCCTCACTGGCCGGTAAAACTTTGGCTGATTTAACCGTTCGAGAGCGATTTGGTATTACCGTGGCACTTATTCAAAGAGGTCTTCTAAGGATAGCAGCACCGGGACGAAACTCTATTTGCTTTCCGGGAGACGTGTTGCACGTTATTGGCACCGATGATCAGATAAATCAATTTCGAGAAGTCTGCGAGACGATCTTAGATTTAGATGGTGAAGCGCCCACAGATGATTATGTATTGCAGCAGTTTTTCGTTTCAGAAAACTCGCCGTTTTTAGCAAAAAACATCCGGGAAAGTGGCCTTAGAGAGCAGACAAACGGTCTTGTGGTTGGAATTGAAAAAAAGGGTCAAAGGACCCTAAACCCAGATTCTTCTACGATAGTTGAAGCGGGAGATATACTTTGGATTGTGGGTGATCGGGAGAGGTTGAAACGACTTGATGAGCCGTGATGGTGCTGCACTTTTAAGTGTGGGAGAGTAGCACGACACAGGCTATTAAATCGGAAATCCCTCCAATAGAGAAATCTACTGGGGTTTTTTGTTTTTTGACTCGGATATTTGAGTTTGAGTCAACTTCGGCGGTAGATTTTCCCTAACCACTGCTTGCGTCACGACTGAGTATTTTTGATCTTTGTCATAGGTGAGATAAAGAAACGGAATTCTCTTGTCAGATAGACCTTTCCAATAACGCTCCCAAAGATTTTGTCTTACATCATTAACTGCTGGAATAATACTAATACCGGGTTCTAGAATTAGGTTGTCCCTGTCATCTAATTTCCCGATGTAGATCAACCGTCCCCAGTCTTCGGCTATCGATGAAAAAATCGATGATCCATACGCCATCAATGTGGAATCTTGCGCGATTTTGCCAAGATTAATGTCATTTAATTTTCCAAAGATTTTTGACGACTGTTCTGCGACGTAAACGCTTATAAAATATAGATCAATCGGTCTAGCATTAACTTCCGCGGGTTGAGTTGCACTTGCTATGTATCTCAGGCCTATAGTGTGCCAGGTGTTGCGGCGTTCGCACTCCGTATCTTTACTTCCGCATCGGGCTAAAATCTTTACAGAGTTTTGATTGATGCTGAGTTGCTCTAGTGTTTCGCTAGACTTAACGTTCGAGGATTTTGAGTCGATTGACTTACAACTTGCAATCGTGACAAGTGCTGAGAGTGTAAGGCGCTTAATCATGATGCGATTCCTTTCAGGTTTAGCTGCAGCGGGGCAGACAAAGGGCTCTTTGAATATAAATACTGAGAAACATCAATATGATATAAGCTCGCGGGCAATACAACAAGTCCCGGATTCGTCCGTTTAAATATGCGAAAAACGCCTAAAACGTTAGTGATTACGCAATTTATAGCTAGGCGGTGCTTAGAGCTAATTGCTGACTTTTAGTTGTTGAGTGAAAGTGCCACTTGCGCCAGGAAAATTTGTACCACATGCGGACACATCAAGCTTGAAAGTATACTCTCCGGCTTGTGTGGGCTTGCCGAAGAGTTCTATCGTTCGTTCTAGGTTTTTGTGTGAAACGCTGACACCTGGCGGTGGAGTGCCCGCGATGACCGTGACGTTACAGATGGGAGTATTGGCGCCGATGATTTCAAGTCGTTCATGATAAGACTCATTAAGCTTTGCAGCTCGCGGTTGGCTTGGCTTAAGGCTGATGCTCGTGCATGAAGCGATTGCTAGACCAAAAATAATTGTTATCGGGCTGTGTCTTAATGGATGAATCAACCAGATACTCCCACGGTTCGAAATGACTCGCCGCCCATACCTTGCTTGAACTTGATATAGCCGGCTGACCCAGACGTGGGAGTAGTTCCGCCAAGATCAAGTGCGCGGTAATTAGCGGCTTTAAGCAGGGTCACGGCGTCCCAAAGCAGTACGTTGTGGCCATGAAGTTCTCTGCCTTTGTCTAGTGACCATCCGGCACGGTAAGTGGCACTATTTCCATGCATGACAATTGCAATGGCGGCCACCGGCTCTCGACCGTCGACGGCCCAAAGGATCATGAGCTCTTTTAGAATTGCAGCATTTTTAAGTTCCATCGCCAGCAGATTTTTTCCGCGGGTGAGGTATTTTTTTCGTGTACGTTCTTGTTCGTGATACTCGATAAACATCTCGACAGACGAGCCGTCTCGATCGACTCGGACGTCCAGTTGAGCGTTCGTGCCCTGTTTCAAGTGCCCTCGCCAGTTGCTTTTAAGTGAAGCTTTTAAGTCATCTTCAGAACGTGTCAAATCCAGCCAAATCGTTTCATAAGAATTCTTGCTCGCCTTGAAACCGTGGCGTTTCAGTGTTGCGCTTGCTGTATCTGAAGCTGGCCACTCTGGAAGCCAGCGTCGTCTTTGAAGTAGACCTCGCGGGTATTCTTCAGCAAAAAGCTTCGCAAACTCGTCAAGCCATGAATCCTGAGGCGTCTCGTAAAACCATATCGGGCCACGATAAAGCTCAATCATTTTGAATGGACCAATTTTAACTTCTTGGATGCTAAGCATTCCGATGATTTTGCCGTCAAAGCGAATTGCGCCCATACGCGTATGTTTCTTGAAAATATCTTTGAGTGCTTTGGCAAGGGTTAATGACTGCATCCAATTGCTTCTGGGTGCTGCGCGAAGCATGTGTCGCCATTCGGGAATTGACCGCGGAGACCAGTCAATTGTCATCATGATGAAAGCCCTCTAATCGTTTGCTATTTGATTAGAGGGCATCATAGATCTTTTTTATGAATTTGAAAACGATCCGTTCTGAAACCTAGCTTTATCTATCTGGATTTACATGGTTTTTTTGCATCAACCTTCACTGCATGTTTGTGGCCGTCAACGATGGCCGTGAATACTTCAATCGATTTTTCTTCTTTCAGTGCCTGCAGATCTTCCACGGTCAGAGTAAAGCGGTGTAGTTCTCCGCTGTGACCATGCCAGAAGTCGTATGAGACCTCCTGACCTGCTGCAATAACCTCTTTAGTGATACATGGCATTTTAAGCGCTGTGCCATCGTTTCGAGACGCACTACGTTTGCCGTCAGCTCGAATTCCCTCATAGTATGCAAACGTTGAATAGCCATCTTTTTCTGCCGCTACGGCCTGATCGGAGTTCGCTGCTGCCGCTTGTTGATCTTCTTTTACCATACTTGAGGAGTTTCCGCCGCTGAACGGCTTGACGCAGGAGGCAAAGAACGTAACGGATGCTAGGACTGCGACTTGGATGGATCTTTTCATGGGCGGGTCTCCTCATATGGTTAAAGTGATCTAAAACTTGAACAACTATTGAACGAATACAAACTCACACTACTTGTAGTACGGCGTGTAAGGCCTTGGGAGCTCTCGGTAAACTGGATCTTGGTTCGAGGGTTTTTTCTGAATGAGTAGCCCGGCTTTGACTAAACGCGGGTTGGCAATTCGACTGCCATCCGATACGGTATAGATCTCCTCATAAGCCTTAAATGGATGCCATGTAAAGATCTCGTCTTCTCCCCAGATTTCGCCATACAAGGTGGCTCTTCGATCAAGTTGGCCAATGGGGCGACCAGTCTGGTCGTGGCATCGGATACAGGATTTCTCGTCGTTTTGCAGAAGACCTGCGATGAAGTCCTTTGGAACAATTTGGAAGTTAGCGTGTGTCGCTGGAGCAAAACTTACTTTGTCGCCGCTGCGTTTCCACTCAGTGTTCATAGCTGACTTGAACCGAGTCTTTGAAAGAATCGTTCTAATCAAAGCATAGTCCTTAGTTTCGGGTAGAACATCGTAGTAGCCATCAATACTAGCCACCGCTTTTTCATAGGATTTGCTATCAAGGCGGCCAGGGGTCAAGGTTTCTGGGTTTTCAAGGTGTGCAACAAGTTGCGCAAGATCTGTTTGTGCCCAATTGCTGCGTAGTCTCTTGATAGTTGATGCAAACTCAGTAGCGCTTGTGAAGGGTCTGAAAATATCGGTTCGCCATCGACTAAGCTCACGGACTCGGGTTCTAATTTCGTGCGTATACCACTCTGAGTTAGTACTACCATCGCGAACCAGAAGTAACTCTCCGAAAACAGTGCCCACGGGGAACACCCAATGCCAGTGAGAACCATTTTTCCACCAAGCCACTGGTATCCGGTTGCCCTGAGCATCACGCGGTGGGCGCCAGAAGTATATTGCTTGGGAATTCCCTCGCTCAAGACGACCGGCTGTAATCGAGAAAGGATACTTGAATGACTGTAGTTCAAAGAACTGAGTCAGTGCTCTGATATCAGGAATATCTGTAGTCGATCCGACATCGTAGCCGACCCGGTTGGCTCTAAGTCCTTCGGGGCCAGTTGGGTTGCCAAACGAATCTTGGTATGTGAAGACCATGGAATTTTCGTCATACCAAATCGTGTCCGAGCCTTCTAAAACATCGTTAATTTGGGAGTCAGAAACCTTTGGAATGTTTTTCAGGTAGGCGCCCAGATGACTTGGATCGATGAGTTGTAAATCATTTTCACCCACCTCGGTCCCCTGATTATACGTATATGTCAAACAGTTACCGATCGCTCCGCTAAATGATTTAACCGTCGCCCGGGTATCTAGATTGATAGCCTTGTAGCCACCTGACGTCTCGACACAGACAATTCCCTTGCGAGCTGCACGGCGAGCCATCTCACAAGAACCCACCTGCCCTTGGGTGAACGATGCGATGGGCACATCACCCTTCGCCGACCGATACGTCATATCGCCGGTGAGTCGGGAAGAGTTAGGTCGACGACATATGAGTTTGTCGGGAGTTAGGTCAGGTACCAGTAGATACTCGGGATTGATAGGAGAGTCGTCGATCATCTCCGAGCTGAGTTCGCCGAATTCCTTGCCTGAGCTTTTGTTAATCGTCGAGGTTTTGCATCCGACAAAACTTAGCAGAACCATTGCGATTAGAAGTTTGCGTGGTTTCACCAAAGCGAGCTCCAGCTGAGTAAGGTCGTCGTGTTTTCTGACTAACTGAGCTTAGAGAGCAAGGGTTATACCAGGGCTAAAATCCCGATTTTACTGGGTTCTGAGCGGCTAACTATTAGACATTGGATGATGTTTTGACAGATCTCAAAAAAAAGAGCCCCGGTTCGGGGCTCTTTGGTTACTTGTAGATTGGCTGATAAGCGCGCGGTAGTTCCCGGTAAACTGGGTCGTTTGCTGCCGGTTTCTTCTGAAGTAAAAGTCCAGCCTCAACCAGCTTCGGGTTGGCTATGCGGCTTCCATCAGAGACAGTATACATTTCGGACACTGGCTTAAATGGATGCCAGGTAAAGATTTGATCCTCGCCCCAAATTTCGCCGTAAAGAACGGCGCGTCTATCAAGCTGTCCTAGCGGCTGACCGGTATGGTTATGACATCTAGCGCAAGATTTCTCCGTATTTTCTAAAAGTCCAGCAATGTACTTTTTAGGTACTATGTGAAAGCTTGCTTCTGTACTTGGAGCAAAACTCACTTTATCACCAGAGCGTTTCCATTCCGCATTCATCGCGGACTTAAATGTCGTCTTCTTCAGTAAGGTTCTAATAAGAGCGTGATCCTTCGTAGCTGGGAGCTTATCGTAGTAGCCATTGAAACTTGGGATGGCCTTTTCATATGATTTACTATCGAGACGTCCGGCAACTAGATTTGAGTTGTCCTCAAGATGCGTGACGAGCTGCTTTAGGTCTGTACTCTCCCAGTTTGTACGATACTTTTTAATAGCTTCAGAAAAATCGGTAGCACGAGGGAATGGTCGGAATATATCGGTTCGCCAATGATCGATCTCACGAACCCTTGTCCTAACTTCGTGGACGTACCACTCTGAGTCGGCCGCGTCGTCACGAACAAGTAAAAGCTCCCCGAATACCGTACCGGCGGGGAACACCCAGTGCCAGTGAGACCCGTTTTTCCACCAAGCAACAGGCACGTAGTTGCCGGATGCGTCACGCGGCGGTTGCCAGAAGTATATGGCTTCCGCATTGCCCCGGTCTGTTCGACCAGCTGTAATTGAGAATGGAAATTTGAAGGTCTGAAGTTCAAAATATTCAGTCAACGCTTTGATATCTGGTTCAGATGCAGTAGATCCCACGTCATAAGCAACACGGTTTGCACGGAGTCCCTCAGGGCCTGTGGGATTTCCGAACGAGTCTTGGTAAACGAAAATCATTGAATCTTCATCGTACCAAATGGTTTCTTTTGAGTGTAAAACCTGGTTGATTTGCTTATCACTCACATTAGGCAAGTGTTTCAAGTATGCATTCAGTTCGCGAGTGTCAATAAACTGCACGCGAGACGGGCTACTTAATCGAGGATCCTGGCTTTGCGTGAAGGCTAGACATTCCGAAAATTTGCTGGAAAAAGTCTTTACAGTCGATTTGTCAGATAATTTGATCGCATTGTAACCACCGCTACCCTCAACGCAGGTCACGCCTTTTCGTGCAGCCCGGCGCGCCATCTCGCACGCGCCAATATTACCGTTTTGAGTAAACGTTCCAATTTTTACAGATTTGCCTTGCGACAGATAGCTAAGCTCTCCAACAAGATTTGAGCCAGGCATACGTCGACATACGAGCTGCTGCGGCGTGGGATCTGTCATGAGCATGGCGCTGGTATTGAGTGGGCTATCATCGACCACATAGTCTTCAATTTCCAGTGAGCCATTTCTTTGTGGGTCATTGGAATCTGATCGCTGTGGATTTGATTTATCCGGTTGTCCGAGTATGGGCACATTCTCAGGAGAACTGCAATTGACTGCAGCCATCGCCGCCGCCGAAAAGGCTAGGAATAGAAGGGGCTTTTTAAATTTGGTGAAAATTTCATGCCGCATAGCAACGTCCTCGCAATGTCTTCAGCTTCAACGGGGAGATGGTGAACCAACGGACAGCAGTGCTGTCTGAAAGGTACCTTAAGACACCTTAGGTCTTAAAATCAACTAAGATTTATTAATATTTTAAAGAAATTTTAAGACATTTTAACCATCGTGGTTACTTATGAATTAAATATATGAAATTATTGGGAAATAAATAAAAATCAGCAGCCTCACCGCGCTAACTCATAGCAGTCGGAAAATATTCGACCGATTATTGAGGGGTTATCCTTAACCTCTTTGTGGAATTTTCCCCCATCGTACGGGATCTCGATATCCTTAATGTTTTCAGCCTTGAAGCCAAGTCCCGAGAAACTGCCAGAGTTATAAGGAGAGTCGACGATCTCGTCGCCGCGAGCAAAGAGGGAGCATTTCTTCAGTGCATCGATCGCATTAAAATGCTCTGTGAACAGTTTTTTTATCTCCTGTGCGCCGTTATCGGATGTTCGGTAAAAGGGCGACAGCATTTCGGCTCCCCCGCATTGATTCGGGAAAATTCGGCAGGGACGTATCACGTCTTGCCCCCTGGCGGCACCCGCTAGTCCTACAAACATTCGGACTCGACTGGATATCGGTTCAGAAGATCCTGGAGACGATGGATTTTCAAGGATAGCTTTTAGTGAAACAAACTGTCCGAGCGAGTGTGCGATCACGTCAATTTTTAACTGTGGGTTATTAGCCTTGGCAATAATCGATTGAATCTGTCCAGCAACTGACTTGGACATGTGATTTGTACTCATTTCGTCATCATAGTTTAGGATGTGAACACTGCTATAACCGGCAGATTTAAAGCTCTCGCCAAGCCGCGTCAGGTCTATGTAGGGTTTTATCTTGAGTCGCCAAATGAAGCGCGGCCTGCGCGGTGTATTGCCCCATCCATGTACTAAAACGACGGCCGTATTATCTTTGTCAGTATCCAAGGCTGAGACTGGAGTCGAATTTAATTTTGCCTTATCCACCGTTTTGCATGATGCAAAAAAAGCAAGGGAGGAAAAAATCACGAGCAATATTCGAGATTTCATGGGATTTTCTTTCCTGAAGAGGCTCTGTGTTATGATGTGTTTTACAAGATTTTTGAAGTCAAAGCCATTACTGAGACTACTGACATCCAGGTTTGAAAGCACTAGACTAAAAGGGCAACATTTTTTGGGGGATACATGAATTTTATTTTGACTTTGGTCATTGCCGCGTCCTTTTATATGTCGGCATGTAAGACCCCGGTAAAAAGTGGCTCGTCATTGAATGACGCGACGCTCATCGATAAGGAGAATCTTCCTCCCATCAAATTTGCATTCTGGGCTGATCAGGATTTTGTCTACCGAGGCTACTGCTCTTGGACCAGTGCGCCGTATGACAGAACAAGCTGCTCTCAGAACACCGTCAAAATATCGATCAGACAATTTATGGATTACTTTCAAAAGTTAGACGTAATGAGAGATGGTTATGACGGCTTGGGATTCTTCACGTCGCCTGAACAACGTCAGGCGGCCGTGGATGAACTTCTAAAAGCCCTGCAAGAGCGACGGAATCTTGCTTGGCTTCCCATGCAGCGGCGCGTTCCGCAGGAGTTTCGTGAGCAAGTCAAGCTCAGTGAGCAAGCTACATTATTCGCAACCAGGATGAATCAGTGTTTTTTAGGGATGGCTGACGCAAGAGTGTTGATGCCGCCATTTATGGTCTCCATTGTTGAGCTTGCCGGCAGAGGAACCATAAAACTTGGCATAAGGAATGGTTTAAAAAATGGAAACTCAGTCATTGTTCGAGAGGGGAAAGCCTTGCGTGAAGCCGAGGGCTTTGTTGATTTGTACAAAGAGATTCCAGGCGAAAATGGCGGTCGAACGCCGACTTGTCAATTATTCAACAGTGGAAATGCGCCGCTACCGCCAAAGACCATATTGTTTGCAAGTGGCTGGGATCGCCAAAATCCCAATCACACGGATCTTACGGCAATTAGACTCTATAAAGATGCTCAGCTGACGCAGGAGACGGGATATATGACCTGTGTTGGCGCTTTTTCAGAGTACATGGGGCAACCGTCACCAACTTTTCCATTAGGCGAGCTGGTGGCAACATTCAAGGATAAAAGTGATTTTATATTTCAGGGTTATTTAGAATAAACTTGATTCACATTCCCAATCTTGCGGCATTGCACAACATGTAGCGGTAGTTAGCGCTACCACAAATCATCCAAAGTATTTCAGCAAAGAAATAATTCTCCTCGAGCCGCCTAGCTGTCGACTAGGCGGCTTTTGTTTTGTCATGGATTGCTTTTTGCAAACGCTACTTCACGCAGGTTCAAAGTAGAGCCTTATTATCAACCAAGGAGAAGATATGAAAACAAAAATTATAACAATGACGCTCGCTGCAGCCGGCATTTCGGCAGCGCTCCACGCGAACCCTCAACTCTTGAGTGAATTTGATTTTGGGCGTATTAATGCAGCAATCAGTGAGGCAATGACGCCAGTTGTGGCAAAAAGTAATATTTTTTCACGCTTTACATACTTGATCGACGAGTCACAGACCAATCTAGATCAAGACCGCTACGCAGTTGATATGCAGGTTGTGGGCAAGGAGCCATGGTCAGACGAGACATTTACATCGAACATAGGTTTGACCTTAGATTATGGCGATCAGACCAATCCCAACAGGCTAAAGCTTTCCTATGAGGTTGACGTGCAGACCGATACCCTGGCCTTTATCCGTCATCATGCGCAAAAAAGTCGGGTCTGTGAGGCGAAATCTAGAGCGTGGGGTGCTTTACGGATTTCATTAGCCGAGGATTGCAAGATTTTGCCGCGTTTGACGAACGTCACTTCATTTGATGAGCTGTTTTCAATTTTACGCGATCATATTGATAGTGCAAAATCGGCTATTTTGGCTTACCGCGGCGAGCTGCAGAAGGCAGCAAGTGCTGTGAGTGGTGACATGGCCGTTGATTCTCTTTCCTCACAGCTTGCCGAGGTTGATCGATACTTAACTGGAGTTTCACTAGTCGAACTAAATAGGACGGTGGACGGAGTCAGCCTTGTTATCCCGGATTTTCCCGTGATGGGGATTGTAGACATGCGTGATATTGAGTTTGATTTTTCTCCAGCCAAAATGCGCGGACGAGGAAAGTTTGCGATCGATATGAGCTCTAAAATCTATGATGCCTTTAAGCCGGAGTTTTTACAGATTTTGCGAGATCTGGAGAGGGGTGAAGACTATCCTAAAACCCTCATTCAGATGGAGACCAGGTTTTGGCTTCGTTTAATGGAGGCGCATGTGCAAGGTCAGGGCGACTAACATGATGAATGATTATAAGTGACAAATAAAAAAAGCCCCCGACTAAATAAAGAGTCGGGGGCTTTGCAGTCTTAATGATGCCGTCGACCAGTGTTTATTTGTCCGGTTAACATATCCGATTGTATCGGTGATAGAGCTCTAGGCAGCTCTTTCATGAGAAAGTCGATGTCGAGGAACGCCGACGCGCTGATGTCCTGCCAAACGACATCTCTAGTCTTGTTCAACACAAAGAGACCGTGGATGGGAAGACTTTCAAACTCGTCGTAAGACCACATTTGTTTGAATGCTGCTATATTTGCGTCGGTTGATGCGATGGCGATCAGCTCAATACCCAGGCGGCTTAGTTCGTCACGCCGAGCATCCAGAAGCGCAAATTGCTCGTCGCAGCGGGGACAGTTACCCAGCATAAATGCAACAATGGCTGGTTTGTCGCCAACGGTTCGGCTGAGTGAGTGATGAGAACCATCAGAATTTGTCCATTCGAAATTTGGAGCTTTAATCGACTGCCAAAGAAGAGGCCCCATCTTTACATGGTCTGGACGTTTTGCATGGATGGTTCTCCATTTGTTGAACTTTAGACGCCAGTCTCCCGGGGGTAGCAAGTTGCTTTGCCGAAGAGTTGCAATCAATTCGCGGTTAAAAGGTGACGTGTCATCGATCTCTTGGCTGACCGGCAAAAGAGTGTCCAAGTACTTTTTGGCTTTTTCGATTTCGTTGGCTTTTGCGTTAGCAGCTGCCGCCAGTAATTTGAATGGCACATTATTTGTGGAGTCATTGTCTGCAAGCCTTACGGCTAACTCTGCAGCCTCGTCGTGCGCTCCCGCCATCATGCCGTACCTGACAAGGCGGCTTAGTCCCCATCCTGATTGAAGGTGTTGGAGAGATCGAAGGCGAGCAAACGCTTCTTGCGGATTTGTTTGATGGACAATGTCAGAAAGAGCCCCAGCCTCTGTAGCTAAGGGCTCAGCTAGTTCGTCGAGTGCCTTTTCGTCTAGCTTGCCTGTCATGACGGCCGTCAGAGCTTTCAGGCGCCGACATGCTTCGAAGGAGTCTTTGTGGGTCGTGAATTCTTCGCATACCATAAACGGTGACTTTGCGAGGATTGCAGCCTCCGACCAATATTCGCCGCGCTCCAATATTTCAGCGCTCCTTAAGACCCCATTTTGCACATGCTGATACTGGTCAACGCGATTAAGTTTGGGATGACGCGGCTGAGCGAGCATATTTAGGGCGTAAGCCTTGGCCTTTGCGAAGTTACCCATGGACATAAGAGTCCTCGATAACCATTCATTGTTATGGGCGTGATTGTGGAGCCAATATGGAAATATTCGAGATTTTTGCATGTAGGTGTGATCAATTCGTGCGGCTGCTTCCTGAGACCACCAGGTTTCAAACAATAGGCGAGCTCTCGAGTAGATGTGACCAGCCATATGCCAAAGATGAGCAATCGCTGGTCCAGAAAATCCACTTTGATCTGCGGAGTCCAGTGCCTTCGCAAAATTTTGGTCGGTGTCCCACATGTGGATCACGTAGTGGTGAGTCGGGTGGTTCGGATTAGCTGCTAAAATCTCCTTAGCGAGTCGAAATAGCGTTTCGGATTGCACAGCCGTCTCGGCGGCCTCGGTGAGGCCAGGACGGTAGATGCGGTGAATCCAGCTATTAACAACGTAAAAAGACTTTGCTTCCAGGTCTTCAGGATGATCTCTAAAAATTCTCTCTAACAGCGACAGATGTCGATCAATCTGACCTGCAGCCAGCGCCTCGACAGACTCGACGTAGAGCTCTTCTCTTTTGGTGCTATTGGATGTTAAGCGCTGCCTTGCATGCTCAGCAAATTTTGCTGCTCGGTCGTTATCGCCGACCCAAACGGCGCTAGACATGGCCATGCCCCAGTAAGCCAAGGTACATCCCTTGTCGAGGTAGGCGGCTTGCCGAAATGATCTTTCAGACTCAAAATTCAAAAACCCATGTAACTGTCCGATTCCCTGGCGAATGAACGCGTTGGCTTCTGGCGTGCAGTTTGGCGTCTCAAACTGAATGGACGGCATCCCTTGCTGTAATGTGGCGAACTCTCGTGGGCCCTCGTCAAAGGCAGGTCCTTGATGGGAGTGT
Source organism: uncultured Polynucleobacter sp. (assembly GCA_964402975.1). Lineage (GTDB taxonomy): Bacteria > Bdellovibrionota_B > Oligoflexia > Oligoflexales > RGVZ01 > CAMDKS01. The sequence goes on along the minus strand of CAYOEM010000011.1, from coordinate 74,952 downwards.
CCCGGGGGTATTTCTTGCGAAAGTGCCAGGGGGCATCCGATAATCAGGAGTGACGCAATAAAGTTAAAAACGTATCGACCCGTGCCCATAGAGACCTCTTGTTTTTCGAATTGGTAATTTTCAGGCCTGATATTTGTACGGTAGGCAGTGAAAATCAAGATTAATTGTGCCTATTGAATTGTCGCCAATAGCTCAAAGAGCCTGTAATTAAAGATAATATCGACTCCTGTACCCTGTGTTCAAAAAATGCCCAGCATTTCGGGTACTTTCGGTTTGTCTCAGAAATTGGGACAATAAGACTGAAGAAATCTATTTATTAAAATCTGGGAATGGGTATGCGCGTTCTATTAGTAATCATAATGCTAATGATGGCAATCCCTCGCGTTGGATGGGCGCAGGCATCGAGCCAGACTGGATCGATGTTAAGAATTCCTGATGGTTTGGAAAAAGATGTCCAGTTCTGGGAGCGTATTTTTTCAGAGTATGACCCTGATGAGTGTGTTTTTCACGACGAATGGGACTTGGACGTCATCTACTATGTTGCAAGGGTTCCGCGAGTTCAGCGAGCTAGAGGTAGCGCGCTTTTAAAAAACCACATCAAAAAAATCCGTTCTGCCTTGGGAAATATTGCTCGGACCGGGCGTGCCTCGGGTGATTTTGAGCGAAAAATCTATAAAGCCGTCCCTGCAGAAAAACGTAGTCGGGCTTTTTTTGCGGATGCTCAGGATCAAGTGCGCTGTCAGAGAGGTGTGGAGTTTCAAAAGAGTCTTAATCGGAGTCGGCAGTACGTCCACATGATTAAGCGCTCACTCAAGGAAAAAGGGTTACCCGAGGATTTAGCCTACCTCCCTCATCTTGAAAGCGGATTTGATCGATTTGCGACCAGTAAGGCGGGCGCCAAAGGTCTTTGGCAATTTATGCCACATACAGCTCGCGCAGAAGGACTCGTTGTCAGACGGAAAAAAGATTGGCGTGTGGACCCGAAGTTATCGACTGACGCAGCAACTGATCATCTTGCCGGCATTTATCTAAGAACGAGGTCCTGGGAGTTGGCAATCACGGCCTATAACTACGGTCTTAATGGCGTCATGCGAGCCATCCAGAAATTTGGTGGCGACTACATGAAAATAAGAAGAGATCACAAAACCAGTATGTTTGGCTTTGCGGCGAGGAATTATTACCCGAGTTTTATTGCAGTCCGAAATGTAGCGATGCGGGAGGAATCTCGCATGGCCCAAGTTTATGATCAGGTGGATAAACTGGCTGTTGGGGATGATCGACCAGACCCAGCCGGAGAAACCGTTCGGTTTTAGACTAGCTGTCAAGCTTGAGAATAGCCGTAAACGCTGACTGCGGGATTTCCACCGAGCCGATCTGCTTCATGCGCTTTTTGCCTTCTTTTTGTTTTTCAAGGAGTTTGCGTTTCCTTGAAATGTCGCCACCGTAGCACTTAGCTGTTACGTCTTTGCGCAAGGCCGAGATGGTCTCTCTGGCCACAACCTTGCTTCCGATGGCAGCCTGTATCGCGATTTGAAACATTTGACGCGGTAACAGCTCTTTCAACTTCTCGCAAAGCTGACGACCACGACTTGCGGCATAACTACGGTGAACAATACAAGACAAAGCATCCACGGGCTCGGCGTTCACTAAAATGTCCAGCTTCACCAGGTCGCCTTCGCGGTAATCGAGAAGCTCATAGTCCATCGAAGCGTAGCCTCGAGACATAGATTTTAGTTTGTCGTGAAAGTCGAAAATCATCTCGTTCATCGGGATTTCATAGGTCAATCGCACGCGTTTAGTCGACGTGTATTCCATGGCTTTTTGATGGCCGCGTCGCTCCTGGAGAAGTTTCAGGAGTTGTCCCAGATATTCCTCTGGGGTGTGCACGACCATGGTGACATAAGGCTCTTCGAACTTTGCAATTTTTGTTGGATCGGGGAGCTTGGCTGGGTTTTCAATTTCAAGCAACTCACCCTCGAGCGTATGAATTTTGTAAACGACAGTCGGTGCAGTAAAAATCAAGTCTAGGTTGTATTCCCGCTCAAGACGCTCTTGAACGATATCCATGTGTAAAAGACCCAGAAAACCAACCCTAAATCCAAATCCAAGAGCATTTGAGCTTTCCACTTCATAGACCAAGCTGGAATCATTTAAGGTTAACTTTTCAAGACTATCCTTCAGAACGGGGTATTCACTGGACTCAACAGGAAATATTCCCCCAAAAACCATCTGCTTTGCTGGTTGAAAACCGGAAAGCGGCTCTGAGGCTGGCTTGACCGCATCGGTGATGGTATCGCCGACTCGAGTGTCGGCGACGGCTTTAATCGAACCCGAAACAAAGCCTACCTCTCCGCAAGATAGTTGGTCGACTTCAACGCCCTTGGGCGTCAACTTGCCAATCTTCAAAACTTCATAGTTTTTGCCGGTCGACATCATCTGCATGCGTTGACCTTTTTTTATGACTCCATCCTTTATTCGAAGGAGCGACACGGCGCCCAGATACGGGTCAAACCAGCTATCGAAAATCAACGCGCGAAGTTTTTGATCGTTATGATCATTTGGAGGCGGAACTCTTTGTACGATAGCCTCAAGCACGTCTTGAATACCTATGCCTGCTTTGGCCGAACACTTTACGGCTTCGGTTGCATCGATAGCTAATTCATCTTCTATTTCTTGAGCTACCCGGTCAGGATCTGCTGAGGGGAGGTCAATTTTGTTGATGACAGGAATGAGCGCGAGGTTATTTCGCATGGCAAGTTGTACGTTAGCAACTGTCTGGGCTTCAACTCCTTGACTGGCATCAACAATGACCAAAGCGCCTTCGCAGGCCGCGAGGCTTCGAGACACCTCATAGGAGAAATCAACGTGGCCTGGAGTATCGATAAGATTTAACTGATAGGTTTGCCCATCTTTGGCTTTGTAGCGCATGCAACAGGTCTGCGCCTTAATTGTGATGCCGCGTTCCCGCTCAAGGTCCATTGAGTCGAGAACCTGTTCCTTCATTTCCCGGTTGGTGAGTGTGCCGGTGTATTCGATAAGGCGGTCAGCGAGAGTTGACTTGCCGTGATCGATGTGCGCCACGATGCAAAAATTTCTAATAAATTTAGGGTCTTGCAAGAAAGTCTCCGTCATCAAGGCTTAAGGGCCCCCATTGTGCTTAAAGCTTTGGCTTGCTGCAACCGAAAACTTGTTAAGTCAGCCAGGATTCTTATGGTTTTAGCCGTTATTTTGGTTTGAATGGGGTGGTCATTGAAACGTGATTTATTATTTTCAACTCTTTTGATGCTTAATCTTGCAGCGTTGGCTGGACTGTCGTCATGCTCCACTGTTAAGGCGACCCTGATCAGTAGTAAACCTAAGGCAGGCGCTGCTTTCTATGTACTTCGCGAGGGTCAGCGCATTGAAAAAAGCCCACCGCTGCCTGATCGTATGGATATCGGCGTTAATTGGACCTACTCAAACGGCGAGAAAACTAATGGATCTTACCGGGGTTGGGACTTTGATCGCGATGGGCAGTTTGAAATGCTAGAGGTTGTAGACCAGGAGGGTGCTCCATTGTCGTGGGCCTACGACTTCGATGGCGATGCTTTAATAGACGTTGTAGAGTTTCCCGGCTCTAACCCAAGCGACGAATTGGGTGCCTCGGAGAATTTAAGAGATCCGGGGCTTTAGAAACTAAATTTGCGAGGATTAGCGAAGTTTCGCGACGACGCCATTGACCTTGGCCGCGGAGTTCACCTTAGCTAGAACTTTCTGAGCGTCATCTGGATTTGTGAACATGCCGAGCCTGACTCGGTAAATAACCTGGCCCCCTCGCCGCATGGGCGTATAAAATCCTTCGATACCACGAGCTTTTAGTTGGAGAAGCAGTGTTTCCGCGTCCTCCCGTTCTGTGAAATTGGCTATTTCGATCGTAAATCGGCTGGCTTGTTTAATTCGATTCTGGAAGCTAGGCTTCGGTGAAGCGCCCACGGTTTCGTAGAAAACCGGCTTTGAGGCATCGGAGGAATCCTTGTCTTGCGTCTGCGTGACCGCAGTGCCAGAGGTTCCCATAATTTTAGCTTTTTTAAAGCCTAGAGATAACATAAACGACCCAACAAATATGACCGATAAAAGCCCTGTCAAAACAATTATGAACTTCTTCATCGTGTACCTTTTTGCTCCAAACCAGTATAGTTCGGGGCTTGGTTTGATTGGTCAGTTGAAATCCTTATCTTCAATTATAAGGCATGTCCTACAGGCCACTCAAGAGTGGGTCATAATTTGGTTTTTGGAGCTTCATTGGAAAACAAGTCTATAGAAATATCTGGGGTCCAGACCAACAATCTCAAGACCTTGGATATAAAAATTCCTCTCAATAAACTAACGGCTGTCACCGGAGTTTCAGGTAGCGGTAAGAGCTCGCTGGTTTTTGACACCTTATATGCGGAGGCTTACCGTCGTTACGTCGAAAGCCTTAGTAGCTTTGCGCGCCAATACTTGAAAGCCATGCCGAAACCAAAAATATCAGGCATCAAAAATCTTCCACCGGCCATTGCAGTTCAGCAGTCGAGATCTGGAGCCAACAACCGCTCCACTGTGGGAACGCTCACAGAAATGCACGACATTCTGCGGGTGATCTTCTCCCAGGCAGGGCAGATCGTATGCTCTCGGTGTAAAAAAACAGTCGAAAAAGCTGACCCCGATCAGATGGCGCAAAACATCCTCTCCAATTTTATGGACTGTAAAATCATGTTGGGGGCTCCCATGGACTCATGGGAGGGGTTACCCGACAAGGAATTAAAGGCATTACTTCAGGGTCAAGGCTTCACCAGGATATGGACTGATGGAGAGGTTAAGCGACTTGAAGATGTCAAAAAGATGGATCGCTCCTCCTCTTGGATCGTGGTTGATCGGATTGCAGTCGATGCTGAATCTGGAAAGAGATTAGTGGAGGCGTCCGCGCTTGTCTTGCGCCTGGGTCGTGGCCGTGCGGCTGTTATCGATCAGAATTCTCGAATGACCGAGTTTTCTAGGCGACTCGAATGCTGCGGTATTCAGTACACAGAGCCGACCATGGCGTTGTTTTCCTTTAATCATCCAATTGGCGCTTGTGAGACGTGCCAGGGCTTTGGCAGTAGCACGGATCTCGATGAAGCCAAGATTATTCCTGATCCTTCGCTCTCGCTGGCCGATGAGGGTGTGGTGTGTTGGAATTTTGGTGAGCACCGTGTAGCCTACCGCGACGCATTAAGGTCCGCCCAAACTAAAAAGTTTGACGTAAAAAAGAAGGCGTTTTCTGATTATTCAGATGAAGAGAAGCAGTGGCTTTGGAATGGGGACCGTAAAATTTTTGGTGGAATTCGTGGTTACTTTCGATGGCTTGATACTAAGAGGTATAAAGCGCACTACCGCATTCATGCCGCAAGGTTTAGAAAGTATATTACATGCCCAACCTGCGGTGGTCGGCGACTAAATGAGCGTGCGCGCGCAATCCAGGTGGCAGGTAAGTCTATTAACGAAGTTACTGCTCTTGATGTCAATCACCTTAACGCATGGCTTAAGTCTATCGACTCGATGGGGCTCTCTGCGATAAAGGGTCGTGATTCGTCTGGACAGGGAATCGCCGAGGCCTTGCTCGAGGCTCAGTCTAGAATTGACTACCTCAGAAAGATGGGACTTTCATATCTTTCCATGGAGCGTAGTGCCAAGACTTTGAGTGGTGGCGAGTTGCAGCGCATCAACATGTCTAGATGTCTGGGGAGTGTACTGACTGATACGTTGTTTTGTCTTGATGAGCCAACTGCCGGATTACACGCGAGAGATAGCTCTAATCTTTTGTCAGTGATCAGAGAGCTGCAGTCGCAGGGCAACACGGTCGTTGTCGTTGAACACGAGAAAACGATTATTAATAATTCTGATTACTTTATAGAGATAGGTCCTAAAGCTGGCCACGAGGGGGGCTACCTCGTTTATCAAGGCACACCTGCAGCACGTCGATCATCCGCTCAAAAAGAGGCAAAGAGCCCCGAGACCAGCGCTAAGAGTTGGAAATTTATCCAACTTAAAAACGCGAGTATTCATAACCTTAAAAACGCATCTGTAGAGATTCCAATAGGCAAAGTGACGGCCGTGTGCGGCGTATCTGGTAGCGGCAAAACAAGTCTGATTAGGCATACTTTGTATCCGCTGCTTCAGGAGACTTTCGGAAATCTTAAAGAATCAGATAGACCGAACACAGGCTCTGTGGGACCAGTTCAAAATATAAAATTACACGAAAATGTATTGATGGTTTCTCAAATCGCTCTTGGTCGAAGCAGTCGTAGCACGATTGCCACATATCTTGATGTTATGGACTTTGTCCGCAAGCTGTTCGCGTCTCAAGAGGCTGCAAAAGACCTCGGATTAACTCCTGGTTCTTTTAGTTTTAACAGTCCTGGCGGACGATGTGAAACATGTCGAGGTCTTGGAACGGTCGTCGAAGATCTATCTTTTCTCGGCGATATGGAAATCGTTTGCCCCGCCTGCGCTGGCGCGCGTTTTGAAGAGAAAGTTTTGTCGGTCACATTTAAAGGTAAAAATCTTGTAGATGTCTTGTCCATGACTGCATCAGAAGCTAGGACATTTTTCTTTGATCAACGGGCTATTGTCGAGTGTCTTGATGCGGTCTTGAAAGTCGGGATGGGGTATGTAACGTTGGGGCAATCGACCAGCTCATTTAGCGGGGGTGAGGCTCAAAGGCTAAAGCTGGTGCAAATTATGAGAGATGCTCGAAAAGGTAAGCCGTCAATTCTCATCTTTGATGAGCCAACTACAGGCCTAAGTGATGTTGACGTGGCAAGCTTGCTGGCACAGTTTCACGAGCTGGCCGGACTAGGCCACACGGTCATTATTGTGGAGCATCATTTGGACGTTCTTCGTCAAGCTGATTGGCTCATCGAGATGGGTCCAGATGCGGCAGAAAATGGTGGCGAAGTCGTCTATTCAGGTGCGCCCCTGGGCCTTAAAGACAACCCCAGAAGCATCACCAAAAACTATCTGTTCTAAAAAATTAATTTATTTTTCGAAAAATCAGGGTGCTTTCGTGAATACTGACGGGTCTAGGGCGACTGGCCGAGTATTTTCGCTGCGTCCATCGGTGCCGGTACCGATAGCCGTCATGTAGCCGAAATAGAGCAGTCCATCGGTTGCTTTAAAAATATCATACTCCATGTCAAATTCAGCGCGTGCGGCTGCATTTGATGCACAACTGGTAGCTGTGAGCTCTTTGGGTGTGTTTTTCACAAAACCGCCACCGCAGTATGCCGGTGTCGTGGAGTTGCCGTTATACAGAGATACATAGTCGTCGGTTGTTAATGTGATAGTCAGAGTTTCAGTCTGAAGGTTGAGCTTTTTTGCACCGGCTGCTCCGGCTACAAAGTCACCTATAGAAAAGGTGCGAACGCTCGCTAAAATCGGCTTGGTATTTAGCTCGGTTTTGCAATTTTGATCGGAGTAGGAGCGAAGAGAGCTTGTCATCTTACCGCTCGAAAAAGCAAGGGTTTCCCTTTCGAAGAAGCTACTACCAAGTTGGTCGGTTTGAGTCCGACAGGTCGACATCCACGTGCCGTCTAATTCCGACCCAGAGTTTGAATCACTTCTTGGGCGGCAGGACAGAGTGCTCGACATAAGAACGCCTAGTGCCAGCAAGGCTGTTATACGGGGAAAAATCACGTGAATTGACGTCATGGAATTAAACCTCCCTCTTGTCGAGTGTGGAAGGCTATTATTTACCATAAACCCAATTTACTCAAGACTGGCAAACCCACTAGGTTCGGTCCTGCGTCAGGGTCAATTCCATCTTGAACGGTTCACCATTGGCTTTGTGGCCTCTGATGATGACCGGCTTTGAATGGATGAGATGGGGAAGTAGATACCCAACTTCTTCAACCTGAAAGTCAAAGTGCGTGTCGCCACCGACATCGATTACAAGGTCTAAAGGCGGCCTGCATTCGTCTTTTGATAGCGAATGTCCGGTTTGATACAAAACCTTCAATAATTCTGGAGAAAAAGATACCGACTTCACCCATGAAAGATTTTGTTCAGAACGAATATCCAAGGATTGTAATTCGTTCTCAGATAGAGCCCGTACTGATGGTGGCGTATGAGTATTTATAGATTGCAGTTGAGCGCGCTTGACGTGACCATCCGCTAGTTCGGCAGATAGATTGTAGTGTCTGAAAAGCGCGTGGAGACGACACGCTTCTCCGAAGGATTCGTACTTCAGATCAACCCGGATGCCAACGTTGAAAAATTCACCAGCAGATAGAGACGAGGCAAACAAGAAAAAACCTGTTAACACGCCGAGCGCATACGTTTTCATAATGTGGAGTCCTTACTTTATTATGACTGGAGATGGACATGCGCGGGCGTTAAACGACCAGCGCTACGCCCCTTATCTTTAGGGCAAAACTAATCACATTAAAAATCTATAAATGGACTGTTTGTTATCAGCAAAAGCGATAGCAGGGGTTTGCTGTGAGTTTAAGGCTGATTCAAGAAAGCAGCCAACGCCTCGATATCATTTACCAAATGAGGCATTGCCGGCATAGCGTTACTCGAACGCTTCGGGGTGTAGCCGTCCGGGTACTTGGCATGAAGCAGGCGGGCAGTGAGCAGCTCTTTTGAGGAACCATGCACGTCAGGACCGAGGCTGCCGGGTAGTTTTGGATTGCTGCTGTGACAGGACGTGCAGTTGGAGACGTATACGGCCTTGCCCCTAGCGATGAGTTTTGCTTCGGGGCTTTCTTGATCTGTGTTGTTTTGAGTCTTGGATGATTTGCCGAAAGGACATGCAGAGACTGCCAAAGCCAGTGTTGACACAAAAATGAATGTCACGTTTGGTCTCATAGTTTTGGCAAGCCTCAGCTGTCAGCAAGAATTCAAGCTAGGAAATAAATAACACCAAAAAGAACGGCGGTCAGTCCTACGCCGGCGTGGATGACGCCGCGTACACTCGCCAGCGGTCCAAGTTTGCCTTTTATGGCATTCGCTTCAAGCAGGGCAATCACAACGCAGCAGGCTGCTAGTGCTCCCATGTAATCTCCGCTGGTTGGCGCATGAATATTTAAGTGCGACGCCGCTCCCATGAAAAACAGCATGGGGATTGAGAACATGGTGTTTGATCTTGAAGCCAATAAAGCGGCTGCACCTTTAGCCGCCGCGTTAGGCAGCGCGGCCTTTCCTTGCGCTACGTTAGTCGTAGATTCAATGACAACTTTTTGTGATGGCCAAATGATCAGCCACACGTTTGCAAACATGATGGTGCCCAGAAGAGCGCCTACCGATATGAATAGTCCATAGGATGTTTTCAGAGCTTCTCCGCCGACTTTTTGCCCCCAAATCCCAAGCATCACAAGGCCTGTGATGAACGTGAACATAGCGCCCCAACGGAACCACCACAGTGCGCGCGGTACAAGCTTTTGAATCGCGTTAGACTTTGTTGCGGCATCGGTTTCGCCGAAAAAAGGTACCTGCGTGAAATTGAAGTAGTACAGATGACCTATCCAAATGATGCCAAATACGTAATGTAGCCATCGCATTAAAAAATTTACGATATCGGTTGTTTCCATGACTTTGTTACTCCTCAGTCCGTAGTGCGCAAGTGAGTGCCATCCCGGCGGTATAAAGCCGTCAGCACTTTAATATCTCAAATGTTGACTAAAATTAGCAACAAAAATGCGGCGAGATTGCTGGCTCTTGGGGGTTGTGCTGCAACTAATTTACTCAAGACGATACGGGAGTCTCTTATCAGCGTACAAAAACAGGTTCACGCTCAAGTCGCACTCCAAACTTTCGATCGACTGCGGCGGCAATAAAGTCTGCAAACTCGAGAATATCTTTGGTGGAGGCATGTCCAGGATTGGTTAGGGCCAGCACATGCTTTGTTGAGACTCTGGCTCCTGCTAAGGTTTGACCTTTCTTGATGCCTGAGCTTTCAATGAGCCATGCAGCTGACAGTTTCCAGAAATTGTTCCCGACGTGATGGGCGACAAAGGGGCGAACTGATTTTTCTGCTGCAGCGATACTTTCGACTTTTTCTTTCAGAAGTTGGGGTACCACCGGGTTCATGAAAAAGCTTCCCACACTTTTCGTGTCAGGATCTTTGGGATCAGTGACCATGCCTTTTGATGCTCTGATCTTGATGACGTGTGCGCTCATTAAGTTTATCTGTTCTGATCGAGTGGCAGTCTGCCAATTAGGGTCTGATCTGAGGGAGGTTTTAAGCTCCTCATAGAGTGGTTTTGGTTCTTGATTTTCAGAGAGCTTGAAGGTCACCGAAGTTATGATGAATTTATCAAGATCATCGGATTTAAATCGACTTTGACGATAGCCAAACCGACAGTCTTTGGCGCTGAATGTGTGGGATGCCAATGTCGATTTTTCGATGGCATGAACCGCTTCGATCACGTTTGCGACCTCCTGACCGTAGGCCCCAACATTTTGAATAGGTGTGGCGCCAACTAGACCGGGTATTCCAGCCAAAGTTTCGATACCGGCAAGTTGTCTCGTGCAACATGCCTGAACAAATGTGCTCCAATTGACTCCTGCATTTGCCGTGACTCGCCCGTTGGTATCAAAAGATACGCCCTGGGTGGCTACGTGTAATACCAGACCTTGGAAGCCATCGTCTGAAATTAAAACATTACTTCCGCCCCCCAGAATTAGTACTTTCAGGCCTTTGGAATTTGCAAACTGCAGCCCCTCGATGATCTGCTGGTTTGAGCTGCAAGCCAAAAAAAAGCGAGCTGGTCCACCCGTTCCAATGGTCGTGAGAGGTTTGAGTGGTATGTTTTCAAGTATCTTCAAATTCAGATCTATCTTTTGTTTCGAGGTACGACTTTCCTACGAGTATACAATAATTTTTGTGAACAGATGTAAACGAAGGTTTTATTCCGTGCGTTCGATTGCGACTGCAACACCGAGAACTGGCACAGCAGTTGCTTATGTGAGGACGACGCAACACGCAGGGCCAACCCGCCAAAATGGCGTCGCTTGTCGAAGTCCCACCCTAATTTCCGCTTTAAAATTCCTTTTTTCCTCAACACTAAGGTCCTGAATCCACCCCCAAAGGGTGAGACTTCAGGACCGGCCCGGTGTATTCCAGGTATGCCTTTGTTACCAGAAACAAAACAACGCCATTGAATACATGCCAGAGAAGGTGTGTGCCCGAACTCCATTGTTCGCACAGACGCATATCGATCGTTCTAAAAAAGAGTGAGAGTGAGAACATCAACGCCGCTGCTCCAACGGCCAGAAACTTGCGTCGATCTCCGCGCCCCCCGTAGTAGCAACTGATGCCGAACAGGGTTATCCAAGTACCAAAATAAGCCTCTCCACCGTTTGCCGCATGGTTATCGGCAAGCTTAGAGCAGAAAAATGAGAGAACAAAAAAGCCGATGAAGAAACTGATGGAGGCAAACGGGCTGACGTTGGCTTCATAGCGAAGGAATAACCACAGATAAGTCAGCACAAAAATACTAATCGGAATAATGTCAGCCCACATGGACCAAAGGTTTGCCAAGCTGTGGAATAGTGCGCTACCGACCCCAATCGAAATCATGAGAATAGGTAGCAGCAGGGATCCTGGCCGTTGCCGGATGTGTGGATTATTTTTAAGAAATTTTAAAATTGATAAGCCTGCAATAATGAAGCTAAGATTTGTCACCAGGTTCAGCGGTTCGGCGAGTAGGCCTTGGGCCGTGCGTTCGCAGTACTGGTCTATGGGCGCAAACGGGTCAATAATAAGTCCCGGACGGGCAATTTCTTGTGTCATTTTATCCATTTGGCTAGTATACGGAAGTTCCGGAGGATCGTCACTATGAGCCATGCGTCAAATACAAAAGCGTCGGTAACGACTGACATGATCAGCCAACGAAAAGGATCCCCTGATCGGATCAGTATGGTCACGTGCTACGATGCAGCATTTGGCCGTATTGTGGAGTCGTCTCCAATTGATATGGTTTTGGTGGGCGATAGCCTTGGAAATGTCCTATTAGGATACGAATCGACGATTCCTGTTACATTAGAGGACATGATTCATCACACGGCGGCGGTCACCCGAGTTGTTAAACGCCCTTTTGTGGCAGCCGATATGCCATTTATGACTTACAAGAATCGAGACGACGCCTTATCCAATGCGGCTAAACTGATGCAGCTAGGCGGAGCCAAGGGCGTCAAGCTGGAGGGGGGCGAATCGATTTGTCCCCAAGTCGAAGCTCTGACCCAAGCTGGCGTTCCCGTCATTGGTCATTTAGGATTGACCCCGCAGAGTGTCCACGCGCTTGGTGGTTACCATGTACAAGCTAAGGCCAAAGCGGCGCAGAAGAAACTCTTGGCGGATGCTAAAGCATTGCAAGACGCCGGGGTGTTTTGCTTGGTCCTTGAGATGATTCCCGCGGCCCTAGCGTCCCAAGTGACAAAAATGCTAAAAGTGCCGACCATCGGCATCGGTGCAGGAGCCGGTTGTGATGGACAAGTGTTGGTCATGCACGATTTACTTGGATTTGACGCGGATTTTAATCCTAAGTTTTTGAAGAAATATGCGAATTTTAATGAAAGTATCGCCAAGGCTTTACGTGACTATGATCGTGACGTGAAAACTGGTAAGTTTCCCAGCGCGCAGAATAGTTTTGGCTCTTAATTTAGTTTTTGGCGCGAGACGAATTTTTGTTTGAGGTCGATTACGTAATGGCAAAGCGCGATTATTATGAGGTCCTGGGAGTAGCGCAGAGTGCTTCTGCTTCCGAAATTAAGTCAGCATACCGAAAGCTCGCAATGAAATATCATCCGGATCGTAATCCTGATGACCTCGCTGCGGAAGAAAAGTTCAAAGAGGCTAGTGAGGCATACGAGGTTCTCTCGGACACAGACAAACGTGGACGCTATGACAGATTTGGTCACCAGGGCGTGAACACCCAAGGCTTTCAAGACGTCAATGATATCTTTTCAAGCTTCGGTTCAATTTTTGAAGATTTTTTTGGTTTCAGTGGAGCCGCTGGGCCTGGTCGCGGTCGCGTTAGGCGTGGAGCAGACCTTCGTTATGATATGGCCATTGAATTTGAAGAAGCTGTCTTCGGTGTTGAGCGAGAGGTCGAACTTGAGAGGCCAGTTCGTTGTGACACTTGCGAAGGTTCCGGTGCGAAGCCTGGAAGTGGACGAACCACTTGCCGAACCTGCGGTGGTCAAGGTCAGATCAATCGTGCGCAGGGTTTTTTTGCAATTCGAACCACGTGCCACTCCTGTGGCGGAGAGGGCACGATTGTCGAGAAGCCATGTACCGATTGTCGCGGGATCGGTCGCGTGAACAAAAAACGCAAGTTGAATATAAAAGTACCGGCTGGTGTTGATTCCGGCGTCCGACTGCGGCTCGCGGGAGAGGGTGAGCCGGGACCTGCTGGTGGCCCCAGCGGTGATCTTTTTGTTGTGCTTCATGTGAAGGAAAGTGATCGTTTCATTCGAGATGGTCTTGATCTGATTATGGAGCAGCCCGTCGGAATCGCACAGGCAGCCTTGGGGTGTAAGATCAAAATCAAGACTCTTGATGACGAGAAGGACATTGAAATACCAGCGGGTACTCAGTTTGGTGAGCGCATTACAATTGCAGGCGCTGGGGTGCCTCACTTAAAAGGCGTTGGTCGAGGCGATCTTCACGTTGAGATTCGTGTGGTGGTCCCCAAAAAATTAAACAAGGAACAAAAAGAAATTTTGCAGAAGTATGCTGAAGTCTCTAAAGAGGGGGCGTCCGGCTCGGGATCTGGTTTCTTACATAAGATTTTTGGCCAAGACTAGCAAGCGGCCTCTTTCATAAGTCCCTAAATTTAAACATAAAAATAAGACCTACGGCCGTACGGGTCTTATTTTTATAGATTTTTAATTAAATTCAATATAAACCGGTGAAAATTCGGAGAATGTTATGAAGTCATTTTATGTCTTTTCTGCCAAATTGGTCCTTCTATCGTTCATCGGTCTAATAGACCAACCGCTGTTTGCGGAGAGTGCTTTAAAAAGCCAGGGTTATTTTGCGCGTAAAGTGCCGCCGTCGGGCGCCAACTGTCACGAGCAAGCTAAAGACCTAGCGCGTCGGTTCACGACACTTACGGGATTTGAGGCATCAGGTACCTGTGAGGCCTCCGACGAGCGAGGACATGACTTCCTGATTCGTTACCAAGCCAATGAACCTCTTGAAGTTTTGACCTCGGCGACTGAAATCGGGTTTCCAGGCCAGGGCTATGAATTCCCCTCGAAAGCTGACTGCGAGAGAGAGATCCTGGCAGATGTTGAAGTTTTCCGCGCAAAAACTGGAAAGGAACCTTTGCTCTCTTTTTGTCGAGCCCAGGAAAATTATTACGGTCGCGTTAGATGGGCGCTGATTGTGGAAGGCTTTGCCAAGCTTGAGGCTAAGAACTCTTGGGCATCGTCACTTTTCCCGGGACTTCCAAAAAGTGATTTGGTCGCTCAGGTCAAGAGTGACGTTAAATCAACGTTTACGGATAGTGTGACTGAAGTTCGTCATGTGTTTTTACAGGATGATGAGCATGGGCACCTACGGTTGACGGTCAATTATTACGGCAAATACGATGAACAGCTGAAGGCTTTTTCGGTTGCATCGATCGGCTCTATGGCGCACTGCCTAGACGCTTATAATGAGATGGAGCGCATAAAGAATCAGACTAGCAGCGTTAAAACACTAAACTACTGCGTTGATAATCCATACGATAATGGCGCAGATTTGGTTATCGTTGCGGATGTGACCCGTTGGTACTCGTTGCGACAATCGGCAGAGACTTTTAAATCGTATGACGAGTGCGCGACGGCTAGGGCGCCTCTTTTAGATGTCTACAGATCAAACTACCCGCAGCAGATCCTAGGCGGTTTTTGCACGGAGTGGGGATCTAATTGGAAAATCAATATTTTAGAGTTATCATCGTCACGTTAGTCGGCTGATAACTTTACTATTCGAGGCTAGGCCAATGTTTAGAGCATTCGCAGCTTTACTGGCATGTTTTATTGTTTCTTCAGCGTGGATTATTACACCCACTAAAGCCCAAGATCGTAAGTCGGCTGTTGCTGGCAAACCTTGGCTTGGAATCGGAATAGAGCGCGGCACGAGCGGAGTCTTGGTAAAAGGCGTAATACCCAATACGCCCGCCGAAGGGGCTGGATTTAAAGTCGGTGATGAGGTTCTCAAAATTGACGGAAAAGCAGTCAAAGATCCTCAGGAGCTTATTTCAATCATTCAAGCGTCTGGCATTGGACAAACCGTAAAAGTTGAACTTTTGCGAGATAAGAAAACGATCACGAAAAGTTTGAAATTAGTTGTGCGACCTGATGAACTGAAGCTACTTCGAGATCGTCTGGTTGGAAAGCCAGCGCCGAAATTTGACCTTGATGTGATTGAGGGCAAAGAACCCGGAAGTTTGAAAGCTTTGGCTGGACGCGTGGTTTTAGTTGAGATCTGGGCAACATGGTGTCCAGCTTGCCGCGCAAGTCACCCAAGGTTATCTGAGTTTGCCGCGGCGAATCCTGAAATCGCGGTCGTGGCTATTAGTGATGAAGATAAAGAGACCTTGAAGGCCTATTCCAACCGGGTGAAACCGAAGTTTACCGTCCTTCGCGACCCCGATGGTAAGGCAACGGCAGAGTGGATGGCGTCAGCTATTCCTATGATCAGCGTTATTGGTAAAGATGGCAAAGTCATGTTTGCTACAGTCGGTGCTGGTGAGGATTTAGAAGAAGCAGCTAAAGTCGCGCTTGCAGCAGCAAAGCCAATCAAGCCAACCAAGTAAAATCTTATTTGCTCGGCGAACCGAGGGGCTTGGCGCGAGCGCTGGATGGCGAGCTAGCGGGTTGCACCATAAGCTTTTTGTGAAGTGCGATCACAGAGTCAAGCTCTATGGCGTCAAGGTTGCGTGTGTTGTAATGGAACTGATCGATGATGGCCTCTTCTTTCAAAGTGTCCACAGCAACCCTGCGCGGCAATCTGAAATGTTCCAACTTTCCTATTTGATCATTGGAAATGAATATTCTTGCAAATCCCTGAGGGAATCTCGTCTCCATGGAGAGGAGATTATAAAAGTTGTGATCGACGTCGCACTGTTTACAGTATTTCCATTTATGCTTTTCAGTACTGGCCTCAGAGTTTGTCTTTTGACAACTCTCGCAGTACTTCACCACTCTAAAGTTTTTGCTCACCAGATATTTGAATTCGACTTTCCTGCGCAGAGACCGGTCGTTGGCAATGGAAAGAAAAAGCTGGTTTTTTAACTCAAAAAGCTCTCGGCGAGTTTCTGCCTTCGGAGCTTTTTTGGCGTGGCTTGTGAGCATAAGGCCAGTGAATACTTTATAAGCTAGGCCACGGTCCTCTTTTGGTAAGTTGGCCAGAGTCTCAAATAAAGCTGCATAGCGCTTAAATAATCCACCAAGAGACTTCTGGGCGTTTTTCACGAGAATAAGATCACCGGCAAACTGAAGTTTTAGTGACCCTGAGGCTACGCGCTTGGGTTTCTTTGAGTCTCCCCCAGTACTAGTTTGGGACGGGGACGCTGCTTTGATCGCGGTGGGAGATTTTGAGCTCGGCTTTGGCTCCGTGGCGCTGACTTTCTTTTTTTTGTACTTGGCCACTTTGGGACGTCCTCATACAGGTTGTCAGAGGCTTGTCCTTCTGCACAGCCTCACGTTCTAGGCTAGCATAGGTCACGTAAAAATTAAACATTAATTACAGGCCCTTACGATGGGTTAGGCCTTCTGCCCTCTGAAGCCTTCAACGATGTTGACTCGGCTTCCCACCCAGGCTGGATAAAGGCCAGCCAGCACACAAATCAAGCAGCCACCCATCGCCATACTGAGGTAGACGCTCCAATCATAGGTTACCGGCAGTCTGGCCAGAAGATATAAGTCTGGCAGGTTTACAATCTCAAACGTCTCCAGAATCTTGCTAATAATGAAAGCTAGAATGATTCCAAGAATTGCTCCGATGGTTCCGAACAAAAATCCTTGAAACAGGAAGATTCTGAGGATGTCTCGATTGGAAGCTCCAATCGCTTTGAGAACTGAGATGGATCGCTGTTTTTGGGTCACAGTAATGAAAAGAGTGGTTAGGATATTAAATCCAGCGACAAATCCCACCAAGGCGACAATCAGCGCTATAACGGCCCTCTCCATGTTCATGCTCTCAAATAGCTCTTTGTTGAAAGACTGCCATTCTTTTATGGTCAGGTTATATTTGAGCGCCATACGGTCGGCTATTTCGGTGGATTTTTTGGGTGATTTTAATCCGATTTCCAGACCATGGACTCGGTTATTCATCTTGAAAAAAGCCTGAGCATCCGAGAGAGCCATAATTCCAATACGATTATCGTAATGCTTCAAACCTGAGTCATAAACCCCGACAACTTTGAACCCGCGAATCTCACCAACCGAGGATGACTCGGGCGCAATCAGATTGATCGTATCACCAACCTTTGACTGCAGAAGTGACATCAAACCAACGCCCACGATGATGGGTCTTGGGCCGGTGTAATTGCTGCCAGCCTCAAAAGAGACATTGAGTTCGTCAAGTGCACCGGGTGGTCTTACGTACGGGGTGAGATCCTGAGCCGCTTTGCGAAAGGTTGGATGGATGCCCCGGACCAAGATGTTGTGCATCAGACCATCTTTTGTGGCCATGGTTTCAGAGTGAACAAACGGACTCACTCCGCTAAGTTCAGGGCCGAAGTCGCGTTTTATTCGGTTTGACCAGGCAACTGGATCCGAAATCCCGGCCGGAAATTGGAAGGCGAGGACGTGCGCATTGGCAGCCAGAAAGCGGTCTCTAAGCTGAGTCTCAAAACCGTTGATTACGGCAAGAACGACGATCATGGCGGCGATGCCGATACTGATTCCAACGATTGAAAGTACGGTCATCCAAGACAGATAGCGACTGGATCCTGTTGATATCAGATAGCGTCTTGCAATTAGTGGGGCGACTGACATGGCGCAGATGAGCCTTTTCGAGGGTTTTTAAATCGGCCGAGGCCCTTCAGAGTTTCGTCTGGAAGATCAGATAGTAGCGGGAAGTTTGTAGAAATTGAAGGGAATTTAAGTGTAGACTCTGGGGCCTTAAAATAGCGCCCGAATTTGACCAGACGTGGAGGAGGCCAAATGACCATTTCAACTGACTTTTTGAACAAATTAGGCATACGAGGTGAGATGGACAGTGTTCACTCGGGAACGCGTAGCCTCGGCTCAAAAAAGCACGGCATTTTTGAGAGCTACAGCCCCGTCGACGGCAAACTTATCGGAAAAATTTATAAGGCATCGCGAGCCGATTACGATGCTCTGGTCAAGCAGTCTCAGCAGGCTTTCGTCGAGTGGCGAAAAGTTCCGGCACCAAAACGTGGTGAAGTTGTCCGACAGATTGGAAATAAGCTGCGTGAGTTTAAAGAACCTCTGGGCATGCTCGTTAGCTACGAAATGGGCAAGTCTTTGCAGGAGGGGCTCGGTGAAGTTCAAGAGATGATTGACATCGCCGATTTCGCAGTAGGCCTATCTCGTCAACTCTATGGTTTGACGATGCACTCCGAGCGTCCATCGCACCGGATGTATGAACAATGGCATCCGATTGGCATCGTAGGAATTATCTCGGCGTTTAACTTCCCGGTGGCGGTTTGGTCTTGGAATAGTTTCATCGCCATGGTTTGCGGTGATGTTTCTATCTGGAAGCCAAGCGAGAAGACTCCTTTGTCGGCGGTGGCGTGTTTCAATATTATTAAAGACGTTTTATCCGCAAATAAAGTGCCTGAGGGTACTTTGGCGATGCTTATCGGAGATGTATCAGAGGTTGGAGAGCCCATGCTCTCTGACGATCGCATCCCTCTCGTGTCTGCTACGGGATCATGTCGCATGGGCAAGCGAGTCGGCGAAGTTGTTGGCAAAAGGCTTGGGCGTTCTCTTCTTGAGTTGGGTGGCAATAACGCTATCATTTTGACTGAAAACGCTAATCTTCAGTTAGCGGCCCCTGGTGTAGTTTTTGGTGCCGTCGGCACGTGCGGTCAGCGTTGCACCACGACGCGTCGTTTGATTGTGCACGCGTCAATTTATGACAAAGTCAAAGAGATGCTGCTGAAGGCTTACGGTGGCCTTAGAATTGGCTCTCCCCTTGACGAGAAAAATCACGTTGGGCCATTGATCGACAAAGATGCGGTTAAGATGATGCAGTCCGCCCTTGCTAGTGCTAAAGAGCAGGGTGCCAAGGTTATATTTGGCGGTGAAGTTCTCGATGGATTTGAATCGGGATGTTATGTGAAGCCTGCCATTGTTGAGGCTAAAAACTCCATGCCGGTCGTGCAAGAGGAGACATTTGCTCCGATTCTCTATCTTATTAAATATGAGGGGTCTGTTGACGAAGCGATTCACATGCAAAACGATGTTAAGCAGGGCCTGAGCTCTGCCATTTTCACTGATAGTATCCGCCAAGCCGAAGCCTTTTTGGCGGCCTGGGGGTCTGACTGTGGGATAGCCAATGTAAATATTGGAACGTCTGGAGCTGAGATCGGCGGTGCTTTTGGCGGTGAGAAAGAGACGGGTGGAGGTCGCGAGTCTGGATCAGATTCGTGGAAGGCTTATATGCGACGCCAAACCAATACGATTAATTACTCATCAAGTCTCCCGCTGGCTCAGGGTATCAAGTTTGATATTTGATCGAGCTTTTTTATTTATGATCAATTGGGCGCACTGTGAGGGAAATCTCACAGTGCGCCTTGTTCATGAGCATGTTTAGAGTTGTCAGGTCTCGGGGCAAACTACCTTAATTCGCAAAATTTGAGTGAGTTGATAATTAAAACATTGGTTTGAATAAATGTTGACAAGATTAACCCAGGATTAGCTGATAAGTGAGCAGCTCGCTGCAGCGTTCATTGCGATTGAGTCGCGAGACAGTTATCCTAGAATGGTACAAATTTCTAGGGAGAGCGCATGCTGCAAAGGAACATTACAATATATTCTCTGGCCATGCTCGTTAGTGTCGCTGTCTTCTCTTGTGGCGATAGACACTTAAACGACGATGATTCGGTAATTTTTCCCCCAAAATTTAGCGAGATCAGAAATCGTATTATTACTCCCAAATGTGCAAACTGCCACGGAGCGCTAGTCTCCTACAAAGAATTTTCCGAAGAAGCAAAAACTGGCGGCATAGTCAGTATTGTTAAGTCAGGTGAAATGCCCAAATATGGCCAGCCGCTGGGAACGGCCGAGATCAATGCCATTGAAGCCTGGGTTAAGGCGGGGGCTAAAAATGATTGAGACCAAACTTATTAATCAAGGCTACAAATTAATAACTACGATAACGCTTATCTCAATATTGCTATTTTCGGGCCTAGCTAGCGCATTTCCTGAAAACGTACGATACGGCTACGCAAGTTGCTCTACCTGTCATGTAAGCCCTACTGGAGGGGGTGCGCTCACAGACTACGGACAGGGGGCATCCGAGGAATTTATGTCCACGTGGTTTTTTAAAAACGAAAATCAACCGTTTCATGGTTACGTTAATATACCTAAAAATATGATCGTGGGCGGAGATGTAAGAGCCTTGGCTTTTACGAGGGATGCAGTTGCATTTAAAGAGAATCGCGCCTTCCCGATGCAAGTCGAGCTTGAAGTGGGCGCTCGTTTAACGGATCAGATTTTAGCCATAGGCTCGGTTGGATTTTATGATTCAGATCTTCAAACACAGAGCCACTACGTGATGACTAATGTTAATGACAACGTCTATGCGCGATTAGGGCGCTTTTTCCCGGCTTTTGGAATCCGAACGCCAGAACACGCCATCGCCACGCGCAAAGGTCTCGGGTTTAACCAAGGTCGGGAGAGTTATAATCTTGAGGCGGGATTCATTGGTGAAAAAGGCGAGATCATCGTTGATGCGATTCTGCGATCTGGGCAATTTGCGCTTGGAAATGAAGAACGCGGCTGGTCACTACGAACCGCTTGGTACGTCGGCAACATGTCACAAATCGGAGTCAGCGCCTACGGCGGGCGAGGGTTGATATGGGATCGGCAGATTTACGGACTCTTTGCGATCGCCGGGTTGACCAAGGAGATTTATATTCTCAGTGAAATTGATCATGAGATCAAAAAACCTACCGATAAAGACGATCCGTCGACTCCGGTCAATAAGCGTCTGGTAACGTACAACAAAATTGGTTGGGAGTTTTCGAAAGGGATTCATCTTTTCGCCTCTTACGATAGTTCAGTGCCTCAGGAAGGTGAGTTTGATCCCCGTTTTTATCAATATGGACCAGGGCTACAGTGGATACCTAGGCCTCACCTGGAGTTCACGGCTCAGGGTCAATTACGATATGATGAAACCTGGTCAAGAAAGCTTGGAAATGTAGCAACTTTGATGTTGCACTACCGCATTTAAAAATTTGTTTTCAAGATTTCCTTGGAGGTTCGTTAATGATTGGTGCTTCAAAATTTTTCTGTCCATTTCTTTTGTCTGCACTCTTTGCTGTAATGATGTCTAGCGAACGAGCTGCGGCGGCCTTCACAGTCAAGCCAGAGCCTGGATCTGTAGAATTTCTTGCAGTGGGCAAACCTGGATTTTTGAAGATTCACGGTAAAAATGCGACGATTATTGGTAGCGCCGATCTCAAAGAAGGTCATTTGTTTGGGAAATTTGTTGTTGACCTAAATCAATTCCAGACGGGGATTGACCTGCGCGACGAACATATGAAAAAGAAGTACCTCGAAACTGAGAAATTCCCGAATGCTACACTTGAAATCAAGAAAATGGGGCTTAATTCGAAAGATTCGGTGGACGTTGATTTTTCAGGTGATTTGACGCTGCACGGCGTGACGAGGTCAATCGCCGGGAAGGCGAGTGTGTCCTATCAAACCGGTGGCAAGCAAGCTCACGTCAAAGCGAGCATGAAGTTTCATATTTCAGATTACAATATCGCGATCCCGGAGTACCTTGGAGTCAAGGTCGCCGATGAGGTAACTGTAAGCACGGACTTCACGGCTGTTTCAAAGTGACTTGGGTCAATGTATTTTTAATTGCTTGCACAGCTCTAAAGCAGTTCAATTGTGAGAAATCTCTCAAAGACACAAGTTGAAACCAGGTCCACGCCGCAGTCTCTTTGGGTGGATGTGGTGCTCGCAGTCGTTGTGATTAGCGTTTTTATTGGACTCGTGCAATTTGCTCGAGAGTGGGCCGCTCCCTCCCAAGCTGCGTCGGGTGGAAGAGCTCCAATAGACTTATCACTTGCGATACTCCCAGTCTATGCTCTCACGTCTCTGGCTCGCGGACTGTTTGCCTACTTGCTTTCTCTTCTATTTTCTTTGTTCGTTGGTGGGTTAGCTGCCAGGAATAAAACCGCTGAGAAAATTATCATTCCGATGCTTGATGTTTTACAAGGTATTCCTGTGCTTGGTTTTATGCCCGGCATAATTCTTGCTATGATATCCATTTTCCCAGGTAACAATGTAGGTCTTGAATTAGGTTGTGTATTGATGATCTTCACGGCTCAAACGTGGAATTTAGCATTTGCGTTTTATGGATCTATAAAATCGTTACCAAAAGATCTTTTGGAAGTCGGAACAATTCATCAGTATTCGCGTTGGCAAATATTTCGAAGAATAGAGCTCCCCGCATCCGCTATTCCAATGGTTTGGAATAGTATGATGAGTATGGCCGGTGGTTGGTTCTTCCTGACAGTTTGTGAAGCGTTTACTCTCGGGCATAGGGACTATCGTTTGCCAGGGATTGGTAGTTACATGGCGTTAGCCATAGAACAAGGTAACAATAAAGCAACAGCAGCGGCAGTTTTCGCTATGTGCTTAATCATTTTCCTGTCGGATAGACTACTTTGGAATCCGCTTAGTGTTTGGTCGATGAAATATAGATTAGATGAAGCAGGCCCCACGCCACCTAAATCATGGGTTTTACAGTTTCTAAGACGATCTATAGCGCTTCGCAAACTTCGAGCTTTAGTCAGGGCAGAAGACCCTCGGAATCATCTAAAATTAATTTTGTTGAATGCAGCTCAGCGTCCCGGACTCACTGTCCCTGATTTATCCGCTTTACTTACAGTCTGGCCTCCCATACGAAGGTTCCTAATTGCTGGGATTTCGTTAATTGTTTTAGTACCGACGCTTCGATTGTTGCAGTCTGTGGCCCTCATGTGTTGGGGGTTGTCGTCGAGTGATTGGTTGACAATTGCAAGGGCTCTGGGTTTAACGTTTTTGAGGACGCTGGTTTGCCTGACGATAAGCGTTGTATGGGCGCTTCCGTTGGGGATATTAATCGGGAAGAATCAGAAACTTTCAACGAGGGCTCAGCCACTGGTGCAGCTTTTAGCCGCCTTCCCAGCGCCGATGATTTACCCATTCGTGATTTCTATGATTATCTGGACTGGTTTAGACTTTGATTACGGTTGCACCCTGCTCATGGCTCTTGGTGCGCAGTGGTATATTTTATTTAATGTCATCGCAGGGGCGCAGTTAATTCCAGATGATTTGAAGGACGTCGGACAAGTTTTTCGGATGTCACGCTTAGGTCGATGGATTAGGATTTATATACCAGCCGTTATACCGAGTTTGGTTACGGGCGTAGTCACTGCGGCTGGCGGAGCCTGGAATGCCAGCATTGTTTCTGAGTATGTGAGGTATGGAAATAGGCTGTTGGTGGCAGATGGACTCGGATCAACTATTACTAGGTCTGCTGAGGCGGGCGACATGGATGTTTTATGCGCGAGTGTGTTGACCATGGCGCTGGCTTTGGTGTTGATTAACAGGCTTGCCTGGAAACCGCTTTTTAGTTTGGCAGATCAAAAATATACTATGAACAGATAGGATTTTTCGGAATTGTATGACAGTTCGAATCGAGAAAAAAAATAACGAAAACATGCTGCCGATATCCGAAGTATCACAGGTATCAGTCGTTTTCAGCGATGAGAAGGGTAGGCAACGAGTTGTGCTCCAGGATATCTCTCTTGGCGTTAATTCTGGGGAGATTGTCTGCATTCTTGGCCCATCTGGATGCGGTAAAAGTACTCTGCTTAGGGTTCTGCTTGGTTTGATAAAGCCAACGTCAGGCAAAGTTTTGAGTCATGGCCAACTGTTGGATGGCGTACAGTCCGGAGCTTCGCTCGTTTTTCAAAACTTCGCGCTGTTTCCCTGGCTTACCGTGCTCGATAACGTGCTGGTGGGTATTGAGGGGCTGAATATCGCAAAGGTTGACGCCAGTGCGAGAGCGCTGGAAGTCATCGCAAAAGTTGGGCTAAAAGGTCATGAACACTCGTTCCCGCGAGAGCTATCCGGTGGTATGAAGCAGAGAGTTGGTATAGCGAGAGCTCTTGTTCGAAACCCAGAGCTTCTCTGCCTTGATGAGCCGTTTTCCGCCCTTGATGTGATGACAGCCGAAGGGTTGCGATCTGAGTTATATCGTATCTGGCGAGATCGAACGACGTATCTAAAAAGTATCGCGCTCGTAACCCATTATATTGAAGAGGCGGCTTTGTTAGGCGACCGGATCGTGATCCTCGATGCTAATCCGGGGCGACTGCGGGCCATCATCCCTAACCCATTACCGGCGCCACGCGAATATAAGAGTAAGGAGTTTGCAGATTTCGTGAGCCACATCCACGAAATCCTAACGGCCGTTCACTTGCCTGATCAGCCAGCCGAGGTGGCTAAGCCAGTGGGTATGATGGCGTTACCACGCGTTTCAGCTATTCCGTCGATTTCTCTCGGTAAAGTGGTGGGTATGGCAGAAATTTTGCATAAGCACGGCGACGAAATGAATTTCTTTGAATTAGAGGAATTCAGCGAGGCAGAGCTCGGACAGACGATTCTTGCTGTTAAGGCGGCGGAGCTTTTAGGTTTTGTGGAAACACCCGGAGACCTTGTTAAGCTTACAGAGCTTGGTAAAGATTTTATTGGCAAGAGCATATCGGAGAGGCAATTTATTTTACGTAACCAAGTACTGAACCTTGGCGTCTTCAGGTTAATTTGCAACGCAATTGATGAAAGCCCTGAGCGATTGGCGCGCTCTGAATTGATCGAACATTTGATAGGGCCAAGATTACCTCACGAGCCGCTTACTACCCTATTAGAAACCATTGGTTCCTGGGGTCGATATAGTGGCACGCTTATTCATGATACTGAGCTCAATGTTTGGTATCGCGCAATCGACATCTCATGATGAAAAATTTAATAATTTCATAGTTTTAATACCCCCAAGAGCCCTCTGCTAGACGTTTCGATCTGCTCTAGGCGTTTGGAGTTTTGAAAATTAGTTTGACCCATACGGCCGCTTTAATGGTAGCTTGCACGAATGTCTTTAGGGGAGAATCACATGCTTAAACTTTTATCTAGCCTCGTGTCTGTAATCCTTGCCTTTGGTCTGTCGGGAGCTGCGCGTGCGGAGATTTTTGAATATTCAAATCATGTTTATGGGATAGATTCTTCTGCCTGCCGCGATCATGCCTCGTCTTTGGCGCAGAAAGTTGCCGAGGCCACAGGTGGGTCAACAAAGTCAGCGTATTGTGTTCCTCTAACTGGTGGAGGTTACGATGCAAGGGTTTTAACTGAGGTGGCTCTGAAGCTCGAATTAGAGCTAGCTGTGTTTGGTTTTAGGGTGATTCATTATCCTGATATCGATGGTCCCTTGAATAAGCGTTATTCAGTTGTTAGCGATGATGGGTCGTTTTATACGGTAGCGGATTGCCTAAAGGTTTTGGATGCCTACGCGACAAGGTTTGAATCCCTCACAGGACTTCGCCCTGTATCGTCACAGTGCTCGCAACTAACTCCTCATCAATACATTCCTCAGGTTGACGCCTTCGGCGTAGGCCGGCAGCACTTATTTGAATTGGATATTGGCCTCGGTTCTGCCGCTTCCTCGGAGGCTGGCCAGCTAGATGTTATGAATTACTTATCGAGCCTCGGGGCCTCTCCAATCATGTCGGGTCGGCCAGGTAGCTACCTTAAGATAAAATATTTTTTCACCCACGAAATTTTCTTGAACGCATTCAACTTCTCTCACAAGAATAACTTTATAAATGAAGCAGAATGTCTTGACGCGACAAAATTGGTGCAAGGCATCTTGGGACAACGAAGTGACAACAAGCTGGTCTCCCTAAAGTGTGGAAGGGGTGACTTATCAAGATTTCCAGACTCGGCTGCAATGGTGGCGATTCTTGATTTGACAGCGTCGGGAGAGGGTTTTCTTCGCAGTTTGGTTCGAACCTATGATCAGTTTGGCACCTATCAAGAGTGTCGTCAAAAGGTTGCAGACCGCGCAAATAGTTACTGCGCGGCTGACATAGACATCCACGGAAATTTTCACGGCTATTCGTTAAACGTGATCGAGCAGCCGCAGTGAGAGCCACGATTTAACGTTATTAGCGTTTCAAGTTTCGGACCGGATTAGAAACTCAAATTGAGTAATAACCAAAATAGAAAATGAATATCGAAATGCCTAAGAGTGCCAGAGATGGCAGTCGCCTAAAAAATACTGTACCTGTGCGAACGTGAGTGATTTGAGCGCACAGCATGAGGCCAGCGATTCCAATTGAGCCAAGGCCGGTGAGGGTGTTGTCTAGAGAGCCGAAAAGCAGCATTGCGGCAAAAGACATTTTTAAAATTCCTGTAAGATCTCTCAACCAGTCCGGCAGTGCAAATTCTTTAAATTCCTTCAAAATGTTGTCGTAGCGCACGACCCAAACAAAGTAGATCGATGTGGCGACTAAGATTTTCATTGCAAGTAAGAGAGTATTCACTGATCACTCCAAGTTGGTGGTATAGTTAGCTCGTCAACAAACCTCTGTAAGATCATAGTCTTTATGTATATGTCATGCAAGTTAGCTACCAAGCGTATGACGACTATTTAGATTCTTAAACCAGTATTCGAGACCGGATGACTTTTCTAGATGTTCTAATTATCTTCGTGGCAATCAGCTTTCTCTATTACGGGCTGGCTTGTATCTACTCGAAGCAGATGGTGCTCGAGTTTGACCGTTACGGCGTACCCCAATTTAGACAGTTTATTGGTTTGATGGAAACGTTGGGAGCGCTTGGTTTGCTGTTCGGATTTTTATTTCCACTCGTCCAGATTTTCGCAGCGGGAAGCCTGGCTTTACTGATGCTGTTAGGTTGCCTGCTGCGAATTAAAATCGGTGATTCCGCTATTCAGATCCTGCCTGCTTTTGTATTTATGCTTCTAAATTTATTTGTTTTACAGCAGCTCATTCACTGATCTCTGAACCCTCTGGCGCTGTGAAAAAATCTAGACAGAGCGCTGTCTCAGATTTTGGCGCGTAATAATAACGGCATCGATGCTAAAACGTTAGTGATAGCTGGGAAGTGGGCGTTTACTGCGGATGAAGGGGTCCTCACTTGGAGCCTAAGATTCAAATTGTTTGGTTTAAGCGAGATCTACGCGTTAAAGATCATGCAGCTTTGAGCAGTGCTTCGGAGCGAGGGCCGGTCGTTGGTCTTTATATATTTGAGCCAGAACTGATTGCTTCGCCGGAGTTTGATCGGTCTCATTTTGACTTCATCCGTGAGGCTCTGATTGAACTTCAGATGAACCTAAGAAAAATGGGCTCCGAATTGCTTGTTTTCCACGGGGGGGCAGTTTCTTGTTTTGAAAAACTTTGGGATGTCGTGCCATTTGAATGCCTCTGGAGCCACGAAGAGACCGGAAACGATTTAACATTTAAAAGAGATCTAAGGGTGAAAGATTGGTGTCAGAGGAAATCTATTGTCTGGCGAGAACCTAAACAGTTCGGTGTTGTTAGGCGCTTGAGATCAAGGGCCGAGTGGGCAAATCGTTGGGAAGAGCACATGACGTCTGACGTCTTAGGCATTCCTAAAATGACTTCACCTTTGAAGTCAGAACTTAAGAAGCTCTTAGAACTGTGGAACAAAATTCCTGGTAACGACCAGATCTTGAGTCAGGGGTTCTCGAAGCCGGAGGCACTGCGGGCTGGCGAGGCGCGTGCTCACGAAGTTTTGAATTCATTTTTATACTCTCGCGGCCTGACCTACAGTTTTGGCATGTCCAGTCCAGTCACGGGATTTCGTGCTTGTAGTAGACTAAGTCCGTACCTCACATGGGGCAACATATCCATCCGCGAGGTCTATCAATCGACCCGAGCACGAGTTACGGAACTTCGTGACCAGCAGGCATTTGGAATGCCTGTCGACCGCCAATGGTTTCGGTCACTGAGTGCTTTTGAGTCCCGTCTGAGGTGGCATTGTCATTTTATCCAAAAGCTTGAAACTGAGCCCGCCATAGAGTTTGAAAATGTCATGCG
The DNA here is from genome assembly GCA_964402975.1 of uncultured Polynucleobacter sp. GTDB lineage: Bacteria > Bdellovibrionota_B > Oligoflexia > Oligoflexales > RGVZ01 > CAMDKS01. The sequence continues at coordinate 46,633 of CAYOEM010000011.1, read as the reverse complement.
GGCATTTAACGGAATGCGGGAGACTCAATTCAACGATAGTTACTTTAATGCTTGGTGTCTGGGACAAACAGGTTATCCGATGATTGATGCTTGCATGAGAGCGCTGCACAGAGGTGGTTGGATTAATTTTCGGATGCGGGCCATGCTGGTGTCTTTTGCAAGCTACCAGCTCTGGCTCCACTGGCGAAAGCCTGCGATGTTTCTTGCGCGTCATTTCCTCGATTACGAGCCAGGCATCCATTTCAGCCAAGTACAAATGCAAGCTGGCACAACGGGTATAAATGCAATACGGATTTACTCTCCAATTAAACAGGTTTTGGACCAAGACCCAGATGGTCGCTTTATTCGACACTATGTGCCAGAACTGGAGCTAGTGCCTAATGAATTTCTTTCGGAGCCTCACAGGATGCCTTTAAGCCTTCAAAAAAAACTTAACTGTATTATTGGAAGCCATTACCCTGAGCCGATTGTTGAGCATGCGGCCGCTTTCAAGTTAGCCCGTCAGCGTTACGGCGATTTTAAGAAGTCAGTGGCATCTCAAGTCAAACGTGAAAAACCGCGAATTTTGAAACGACACACCAAGAAAGCGGGGTCGCTGCAGAAATAATTCAAGTGGGTTTTTTGCGTCCAGTCGTGCAACACCACTTAAATGTACTGTACGAAAAACCTCAAAGTGTTCGTTTGCTGGGGACGACCCAATTGGCAAGAAGAAGTGCAAATGAGATGGATGCCGTTACGATGATCGCTTGAACGAGAAGAGCCATGGCCGATTGATAGTCGGCGCTGAGGGCGCCCGAAAAAGCCTTATATAGACTAGTTCCCGGCACAAGAAACATGACGCCTGGTATTAAGAACGCCTGAGCAGGCTTTCCTGTGGCACGTGCGAAAACATGACTAGTGGCGCCAACAATAAACGCGCTGACAAACGTGGCAAAGCCGACGTGAGTGCTCGCACCAATCACAGAGGCGCCGAGTCTTGCGATCATGGCAAGGACTGTTGCATGAAGAAAGTACCTTGGTGGGATTCTAAATACGATTCCAAAACAAGCTCCGCCCACAGCTGCGATGACAAGATCAAATAGTGTTATACCTAATAGCATGACTCACCAATTCCACCGCTGAAGATAATGGGCGAAGCCTAATACGGCTGCCACACCAAACGTTAGCGTTATAGCGGTGACCACAGCTTCCAAAAGGCGCGCTGCGCCACTCACCAGATTTTTTTGTGCAACTTCATGAAGCGCATTCACAAAGACAAGTCCTGGAACAAGTGAGATCAAACCACCGATGATGAGTCTTGGCATGTTGACGTTCGGCCAGGCAATGGCTAAAGCGGCTGCGCAGCCAGCGACCATCATGGCGGTGAAGAAGTCCGCCAAATATTTGCGATTTCCCTCAGCAAATAGTCCAAGTGATATCTGACAAACGGTTCCCAGAATAAATGCCGCGATTAATTCGACCCCGCGCCCTCCTGAGGCTGCGACCAGCGCGAAGCTTGACCCTCCACCAGCCAAGATGGTCATAAATATTGGGTACGGCGGAGGTTGGTGATTGATGTCTTGTAGCTTTAGGACGGCTTCGTCTAACGCCATCTCACGTTTTTCGACTTGGTCGACCAAGTCGTTTAGTAGAGCAAGTTTATTAAGGTCGATGCTCCACTTATTCAAACGCACCAACTCGTTAATTTGCTGCCCTCGGCCGCGCACGCTCAGAAAAACTGCCGTCGGTAAAGCTGCAGCGTCGACTGAGAAACCCCAGGCTTCACCAAGGCGTGTCACCAAAAGTTCGACTCGATTTGACGAACATCCACATTCAATGGCGACTCGGCAGGTTGCCATGAGAAAATCCACAAGGGACCTAGGCGATACCTTTTCAATGACCGTATCACTCAGGTTAGCCATCGGGCGGCATCCAAAGCATGATAGGTCAAAATCCCCTGGGCACCAGCGCGCCTTAGGCAAAGTAGTGACTCTAATACGACCGCTCGCTCATCGAGCCAGTTGTTGGCTGCAGCAGCTTTGATCATGGAGTATTCGCCGCTGACGTTGTAAGCGAAAATCGGAGCATTGAATTCGTCATGGGCTCTTCGAATGATGTCCAGATAGGGGAGGCCAGGCTTAACCATGACGATATCGGCACCCTCTGAGAGATCGATCGCTATTTCACGCATGGCTTCGTCACAATTTGCAACATCCATTTGGTAAGTTTTTTTATCCGCGCCAGCGAGTGCTTTCTTTGAACCAACGGCGTCGCGAAAAGGTCCATAGAAAGCTGATGCAAACTTAGCGCTGTAGGCGAGTATCATCGTATCTTTATGCCCATCTTTCTCAAGTGCAGACCTGATTCGACCTATACGGCCATCCATCATGTCTGAAGGCGCAACGATGTCCGCGCCAGCACCAGCGTGACACAACGCCTGCTTGGTAAGTGCTTCGATCGTTTCATCGTTGAGCACATTGCCGTCCCGGTCAGTTAAACCATCTTGCCCGTTTGAGGTGTAGGGATCCAGGGCCACATCAGTGATCACGCCCATTTGAGGATTTGTGTCTTTAATGGCTTTTATGGCACTCGGTACAAGCCCTTTTGGGTCCCAGGCTCCTTTGGCGTTGTTGGATTTTTTAGCGTCACTTACAACTGGGAAAATAGCAACAGCTGGTATTCCTAACTCAGAAGCGAGCTTCACCTGGCTTTTCAAATGATCAAGACTCAAGCGATGAATGCCTGGCATGCTTGGAATCGGTTCCTTGCGCTGTTTTCCGTCCAATACGAAAACAGGCATGATGAGATTATCTGGTGTTAGCATTGTCTCGCGGCAAAGCCGACGCGAGAACTCCTTCATCCTTGTTCGGCGCATTCTGGTGGATGGGAACGCTCCGAAAGTATTTGGGCCAAGGGCCATGAGATAACTCCTTTGAGTGACGATAGGCCTTGTTTGTTGTATCGTGATCAGACAGATTAGTGAACATTAATTGCCCGAAAACTTTTCATGCTCAGGTAGGCTGTTCGTGAAGCAAGGTCCAAAACTTCTAGGAATAGACCCAGGAAGCCGGGTGGTGGGATTTGCATTGATTGGCGCCACCAAACAAAAACCGCGGTCGCCACGCGACTGGGCTGTTTTGGATATTGGAGTGATAAGAACGACTGCGGGACTGTCGATGGCGGCCAGGCTTGGGGAGATCCACACTGCCGTGTTTGACTTGCTGGTGGAGCTGGATCCACAGTATGTGGCCATCGAACGGGCATTTCATGGGGTTAATGCTGCTACCGCAATTAAGCTAGGCGAGGCTCGCGGAGCGATTTTGTCCGCCTTTGCCCGCCGTAATTTGCCAATTCATGAAATTACACCGGCAGAGGTCAAGCGAGTCATCGCCGGCAATGGCGCGGCATCCAAAGAACAGGTTTACCGGGCACTGCAGGCAATTATGGGTTTTGATCGCGGCCGACTACCGCTGGATGCAAGTGATGCCTTAGCTATCGCTTGCGCCTCATCCTTAACTCTGCAGCCAGGGTTCAGCGCATCCATCGAAAAATCAGAAAATCGTGCTAAGCCGGCTTGTGATCCTGTCTGTTAGCAGTCAGGGCGATAATCAAAACGCCTAAAATCCACATCAGAGCGCAGAGAACTTGGCCCATGCTAAAGGGGCCGAGGACCTCACCTAGTTGAGCGTCCGGTTCTCTGAAGAATTCAATGAAAAATCTGAACGTTCCGTAAAAAATCAGGAAAAATCCAGAAATCACTCCCGTGCGGGGTTGTTTCCTATAGAAGAGGAGCATGATTGCCAACATGAGCCATCCCTCAAAAAACGACTCGTACAGCTGTGACGGGTGTCTTGGAAATGGGCCTGCGTCTGGAAAAATCATCCCAAGGGGTGAATCAGTAACGCGCCCCCAAAGCTCGCCATTTATGAAATTACCGATTCGTCCAAATCCGAGCCCCACGGGTGCAATGGTCACCATGTGGTCTGTTATGTTAAAAAAGCTTTTATTGAAGCGTTTACAGAAAATGAGAACGCCCGTTGCGATCCCGACCATCGCGCCGTGCGCTGATAGCCCGCCTTTCCAGGTAGCAAGTATCTCACCTGGGTGCTGCATATAGTGATCGAAATTGTAGACGAACACATATGTAAGTCTAGCACCAAGAATCATCCCGATCAGCCCATAGAGCATCACGCTCTCGATTTCCTGGTTGTTTAATTTGAGAGTTCCTTTTCGAGATGCGTACTTGAAAAAGTAGTAACAAGCCATCAGACCGATGATGTACATCAGGCTGTACCAGCGTAACTGAAGGGGACCGAGTTCAAAAATGACGGGGTCAATTTTTGGATATTGGAGCACGGCGAGACCTTTATATTGCTTAAAATTAGAGCATTGGTTGTATTATAGGATTTAGCAGTTGAGAATACAAGCTTGAATCTATTGCAGAAAACTATTGTTTTTTAATGAATCCCAAGTCACTATCAAGACCATAGCATTCAAGACATCATTGTTATCCAAGTAAGAGGCTGACTATGAAAAAACAGACTATTCAGACCGCAAATGCTCCTGCAGCCATCGGGCCCTACTCCCAAGCGGTTCGCGCGGGAGATTTGCTTTTCGTATCGGGTCAAATACCGCTAGATCCAAAGACCGGAGAGCTCGTTAGAGGCAGCGTTTCTGAGGAAACTAAAAAAGTTCTCGAAAATCTCAAAGCAATTATCGAGGCGGCCGGCGGCAGTCTTGCTGATGTGGTAAAAACAACAATTTTTTTAAAAGACATGGGCAATTTTGCTGTGGTTAACGAGGTCTACGGAACCTACTTCCCACAGCCCTTTCCAGCTCGCGCTACAGTTGAAGTTGCTCGGTTGCCCCGCGATGTGAATGTAGAAATTGAAGCAATCGCTAAACTTTCCTAGTGAAGTGACGATGGAGGAGTTCGGATTGGTGACTCGTTCAAAGTCAAGTTTTTTCCGGTGGTGTCTAGTATTTTCTGACAGTGGGTGTTAAAATTATTTTATATCTCAGTTGTCAGAGTTTTTAATCAGGGGAAGACCGTGCAATTGCTGCGGAACTTCAAGTCAAACGACAAAACAAACCGATTGGTTAGATTTGCCAATCTGTGTCTGCTTGCTTTGATTCTCGTCCCGATTGCTGCGACGGATCGCCTCCCGGCGAGTTTCTCCGGAAGAGTTGCTCGTATGGTTGTTGAAATTGACGGTGTGAACTACGGAGCTTTCACGCCGGTCAAAGATCTAGATCAGTTAGTCGGTGCGGTATCCAATGCCGAAGGTGGCCGGATTGCTTTAAGTCGCGATTTTGTAACAGACCCCTCGCTTTACCTGTGGGCGAATTCTTTGATGAGAGGCAATACTAGCCTCAAAGATGTGAGTCTGATTTCTGAGAATGCTGATGGAGTGGAAGTTGCTCGGTACGTGCTGCGTATGTCGCAGCCAGTAGCGTGGACTGTGGAAGCCAGCAATCCAGAGGTTGGAGGACTCCATGAGAGGGTTGAATTCGCCGTTCAGAAAGTTGATCGGTTGTAAGATTGATAGTGGATTGGTTTTGGTGTCTGTGCTCGCGGGATTCACGGCGTGCAGCAGCCAAATCAACACGAGTTCTCCAAATATTTTATCCGGTGATTCGGCGGCAAAGAACAGACTGCCGTTGATCTCTGTTGCCGATACCATCCGTGAAAGTTGGTTTGAATTGCGCCCGCACAGCTCTGCGAGTTCGCCTAGCTCTCTTAGGGTTAGTGCGAAATCTTGTGTTGATCGCCGATTTGTATTCGGCACGACATTCCAAGTGCTTGGTCAAAGCTTCGATGTTGCATTTGATGAAGAGGCGGATCAATTAGTTGTTGCGCTTATAGAGGACTCGGAGACGAAGCTTTCTGGAGTCTCTTTACCGCCTGATCTCAAAGACCAGATTTGCGCAGTGTCAAAATCATCGAATTTGGAGTTTATCGAAATTCCAGATAAGCATCACAAAGAGCTGCAAGCAGTCATTGCAGCGGCGCTACAAAAAATAACTCCAGACTGCCGCGAAATAAGTTTCGAACGTGAAACGACGACCTGTAAGCTGGAATCTATGATGCCGCAAACGGCATTGGTGAAAACTGAAGATTTCCAAAAATCGATGATTCGAAAATGGAGCAGGCAACCTTATATATTAGCGCGTCGGACTGGCGTGGTCAGTACGCTGGCTAGGGCAGCAACAAATATCAACAATGACGAGGCATTCGCAAAATTTTGCAAAGTCCTCCAATTCAGCCTGCCTGAGGAATTGCCGATCGTGATGACGTCAAGACGATGGCAGTCAGCACTCTGTTCAGCTCAAAGTAATAATCGCCGAGAGGCAGCGTTTTTTGGGTTGGCCAAGGGCACTGATGAGCTCGACATGCTTCGAGAGCTCTATGAGGGAACAAGTCGGGTCGGGGTTCTCAGCGTTAAAATCCCCGAGGCATCGATGCCCGCAACTCAGGAAACCCTGTCGAAGCAGCCGCTACGCGTTATTATTGCACCGGATAGCGCCGTGTCTCAGAAGCTGGTTGATCAGGCCAAGAAGTATTTAGGTCGCTCAGACCGAGATCTGAGGCCGAAACGTCTCGTTCGACAAAAGCGCGGCTCGCGCGGGCGAAAGTTCTACGAGGTGGTGCCCGCTGCTAGTACTGCACTTGCAGCTAATACCTCTGCAACTGAAATGTGTTGGCACCCAGTGTTTGGAGAAACAAGCGGTCTACTTCGTACGGCTGACGGTATGAAATTGACTGGAAAAGGTTTTAGTCTTGAGTGTGGATATACTGAGGACAGACATGTCGATGTTGAGGCTGAAGTTGCGGCTCTTTCCAAGTATCTGCTTCAGTCCTTGAGCTCAGAGACAGAGTTTGTTTTGGACAATGGTCAATCCAAATTGCTGCGACTGCCAGAGGGTAACTATCGTTATACCGTTCAGATGCTCCCGGAGAACCCTCTTGATTCCGAGGAGGTCGACGAGGAGTCCGTGCCAAAAACGACCGGTGAACTCAACTGGGATTCGTCTCGAAGGCATATGATTAGATCCTGGTAACCCGCTAAATTTAAAGACAAAAATTTAAGCTAAATCCCTAGAGGTTGACGAGGCCGGGGATTGCCATTATACGCTCTTTCATGCCGACTTTACTGGATTTTTTGCCGGTTTGCGGGCCTTAAGGCCAGGTCTGTATTTTAGGAGTTACTCATGTTGGACATTCTTAGTGACGGGTTTCGCGTGGCTCGCGAAGCGTTTACGGGCAAGGCAACGTTGTCTGAGGACAATATTGAGCAAGCTCTTGGTGCAATTAGAAAAAGTTTATTAGAGGCCGATGTTGAGTACGGCGTCGCACGTGAATTCCTGGCTAACGTCAAATCGGAAGCTCTCGGTACCAGCGTCACTTTGAAAGCTGGAAGCGGCAACCAGAAAGTGCGCGTGACGCCTTCCGATCACTTTGTGCAAATTTGCAAGACCGAGCTCGAATCCCTGATGGGGGAACCCGATTCGTCGATTCGTTTTGCTACTAACCGGCCCACAACTATTATGATGGTTGGTCTTCAAGGAAGCGGTAAGACCACTTCAACCGGAAAATTGGCCAAATATTTAATGACAAAACACCATAAGAAGCCTCTGCTGGTTGGTGCCGACATTTATCGTCCTGCTGCCGTGGAGCAGCTTAAAGTGCTGGGCGCTAAACTTGGCGTGCCAGTGTTTCATCAAGAGGGGGCTCGCCCGCAGGAAATCTGCGAAAAAGCACTCCAAAAGGCTTTTGAATTAGACTGTGATGTTGTTGTTTTCGATACGGCTGGTCGACTCACCATCGATACTGAGCTGATGCAGGAACTCGACGACATAAAAGCAAAAACAAAGCCTGATAATATATTTTTCGTCTGTGATGCTATGATGGGACAGGATGCTGTTACGACGGCTAAGTCATTCAATGATCGTCTTGATATCTCCGGCGTCATCATGACCAAGCTTGACGGTGATACCCGTGGTGGTGCAGCGCTTAGTATTCGTCGCGTGACGGGCAAACCTCTGAAATTTTTGGGCGTTGGTGAGGATTTGGCACGGCTTGAAGAGTTTCGTCCCGAGGGTTTAGCGAGCCGGATACTCGGTATGGGTGATGTTGTTGGTCTCATGGAGGATTTTGAGAGAGTCCACACGGGCGACAAAGAAGCTGAAATGATGAAGATGCTGGGTGGCCAGTTTTCATTCAAGGACTTTTATGAGCAGCTTTCGATGATTCAGAAAATGGGATCTTTGAAAGATATTATGGCTAAAATGCCAGTTCAGGGTCTTATTCCAAAAGACGTTAATCTCGATGACAAGGAGTTGGTCAAAGTAAAATCGATGATTGACTCCATGACGGAGCAAGAGCGACTTAACCCCGCTGTTTTTAACGAAAGCCGTATACGACGCATTGCTCGCGGAAGTGGTACCAAAGCAACTGACGTTCATGATTTGATCAAGCGTTTTAAGTCAATGCGTCAAATGATGGGCATGATGGGAAAAGGCCTCGGTGGAATGCTTGGCCGTATTCCCGGCATGGGTGGGCTTTCCCAGCTCAATAATATGCGCAAGATGGCCCAGGGAATGATGTCTGGCGGTATGCCTGCCGGCTTTCCTGGAATGCCTGGCATGGGTGATGTGTTCGGCGGCGCTGCTTCGGCGCCAAAGAAAGTTGATCGAGACAAGCTCAAAAAAATGCGCAAAGCGGCCAAGGATGCAAGGAAGAAGAATCGAAGATGACAGAAGCACCGTCGAGTTTCGTCCACTCAGCTAAACATACTGAATCCCTTAAGCGTAAAGTACATATCGAGACTTGGGGATGTCAGATGAATGTAGCTGATAGTGAGCGTATGCTTTCAATTCTCGAGAATCAGAATTATGAGCTGACGGTCTCGGGGCCTGAGTCTGCAGACCTGATTCTGCTGAACACCTGTCATATTAGAGAAAAAGCCAGACACAAAGTTTTGTCGCGACTTGGGGTGTTGGACGAGCTCAAGAGGAAGAACCCGAATCTTAAGATCGCTGTAACCGGGTGTGTCGCTCAAGCAGATGGGAAGAAATTGCTTGATTTGGCACCTCAGATAGATGTGCTTCTAGGCCCTGGAAAAATAGATGAATTACCAAAGCTTTTAACGGAGTCTTCTCGTACCGGGTTGCAGAGTTTTGCAATAGGGTTTGATCGACATGGGTCCGAAAGCGATAAGCGGTCGGAGTCGTCACCTGGTAGCGCTCATATTCATATACCGTCAGTTTCTGGCAAGAAGGAAGTGACAAGGTTTGTGAATATCATCCAGGGTTGTAACAATTTCTGTACGTTCTGCGTCGTCCCATTCACCAGGGGGCGCGAGATAAGTCGACCGATGGACGAAATCTTGAAAGAAGTCGAGCATCTTGTCTCGGAGGGCGCGCGCGAGATCACGCTGCTGGGTCAGAATGTGAATAGCTATGGACTTGACTTGCTCAATACCGAGGATGTGCCTGCGGATGGCGGTCCGTTTGTAGACCTATTGAAAGCTGTCGCTGGTGTGGCAGGGCTTGAGCGTTTAAGATTTACAACATCTAATCCGCATGATTTTACTAAGCCATTGGCGCAGCTATTCGCAACCGAGCCGAAGATGGGCCGGTATATGCATTTGCCAGTGCAAGCGGGCAACGATAGAACGCTTGAGCGAATGAAGCGCAAGGTCACTGTCAAAGAGTACCTTGAGCGTATTGGCTGGCTGCAGAGTGCAGTGCCGGGCATCGCATTGAGCACGGATATTATCGTTGGTTTTCCAGGAGAGACTGACGAGGAATTTGAGGATACTCTGCGACTTCTGGAAGAGGTCCGATACAGCTTCGTTTATGCTTTCAAGTACTCATCGCGGCGCGGTACTGCCGCGGCAAGATTTGTTGATCAAGTCCCGGAATCGGTGAAAGATTCCCGTTTGGCGCGATTGAATGCGCTTCAAGACAAGATTACCCTTGATTTGGCACTTGCTGACGTTGGTTCGTCAAAAGATGTTTTATTTATATACGAAAGTCAGAAACTACCTGGAACTTGGGTTGGAAAAACTCCGGAATTTAGAACCGTGCGGGTCAGAAGTTCAGACAATCTGTTGGGGAGAACCCTGCCTGTTCGTATCACGGGCGGCAATAAAATCGCCCTTCTTGGCGAGCTTCTACACTAAGCCTATCAGCGGAAGAACGCGTAGAAGTCAAACGTCAAATTTTTCTGTTGAGGATTTGATGTCTCTAGCGTGATTTTTCCATGAACGCTCCCTGGTTGATTGCCAGGATTTTTCAGTTCCAGTCTCACTTTTTTTTCATTTTTTGCAGACTGCGAAACTTCGACTTTTATTAGATCTGCGCCCGCGTTGGACTTCGCGCCGTTAACATTCATTTCAATTCGATTACTAGTAATGTCAAATTTGGAAGCTGATGTTAAGGAGATCTGCCGGAGAGACCTTTCTGATGGAGAAACAGAGCCAAATTCGACATAGGCGGGATTTAAAGAAATTTCTCCACGAATTGTTGCGCGAATGGGAATCGGCATATCAGGAAGTGCAGAAGAGTTGTTTTTAATCCAAATAGTATCCTTGAAAAATCCTATGGGTGCGTTTGCCTTTAGTTTTATGGTTATTGCAAATTCCTGAGCCTCCTTGCGATAGGCGACATCCAGGAACTCTTCATTAAATCTAATTTTCTCAATGCGTAACTCGTTTTTCATATTGCCTTTTACTTTAATAACCAGCGTTGGAGACTGGTTCAGAACCACGTCTCCAAAGTCAGCAAGTGGAGGTGAGGCATTCACTTCGCTATTAACTGTCGCAGTGATTGTTAGGGTTCGATCTGGCATGGAGCGTTCGTTCGTGATCACAGTTATGGCTTTGGTGATTTTGCCAGCGTAGTCCTTAGTGTCGAAGTTTACGTCAAGCGTGCCGCTTTCTCCGGGGGGATAGACCTTGCCTTTGATGGACTCGGACGCTACACAATCGCAGGCGGCTTGCACCCCTTGGATCGTGAGCGGTCCCTGACCAATATTTTTAAATTGAAATGTTGCCGTGAGCTTTTGCCCCCGCTTGACCACGCCGAAGTCGACTAGCGGCTTTTCAAAAGATATGACTCCGACCGGTTCATTGGTCAATTTGTTACTTTTTGCAGAGCCCTTTCTGTCGGCTGCAGTCACTTTGTTTGCTAGGGGTAAAGTGAAGCCCATTAAAAATAGACAAATAATGAACGATATTTTTTTGCGCATAGACGCTGAGCTTCCAGATAACTGATGTTTGATAATGAATCATGGTAGCGCAGGAGGTGGCCTATGGGCAAGTTTTGCCCGTTAAGGTCCTGTTTAAATTGGCCGATCAGAGGGTGCTCAAAAAGTTGGAGGTTCTTTGTCACCGTTACTACTTATTTTAAGTGACGTTAAAGCCGCGATGGCCGATCTCAGGCCGTTGGACTTTCTGCCCGTCATCGTCTGGGTTTTGTGGATCGGAGCGGTTATGGCAGGTCTAAAGCGTATTGATTTACGAGACGATGTGACTCAGCTGAGTTACATCGGAGTGATTTCAGCTCTAGGGCTCATTTTGATCGTTGGAGTTCCAACAGCTCTTGGAAAGCCGTTGTCCTCGCGTGGCACGCTCATTCTCTTTGTGTGCTTCATACTGGCCGCTCGTGTGCGCTGGATGCTCGCGGCCTCAGCGAGTCGTCAAACAATGGCAGTGAAGGCAAAGGCAGCAGGAAAAAAATAACGTTTTTTTGGTATTAGTAACAAAGGAATGAGGTCAATATGGCAAAAGCGTCGTTAGCTAAGAAATCTGAGAGCAGTAAGTATATGACCTTGAAAGTATACGGCGGCCGTAGGTTGCTCATATTATTTACGCTGATTTCCATGAGTGTAGGATTTGGAGTTCTATTTGAAAGAACGATATTAAAGTCAAATTCTCAGAGTGGATCGCAGCTCTACGCAGCAATTTTCTTGGCGTGCCTACTGATGGCGCTTCTACCCATATCGGAAGAGTGGCAGTATCGACCTTGGCAGGATGCCTGCCGGAAGTGTGAGAAAAATATATATAATTAAACTTCGTCAGTTCACTTGGCCGTACTTACAAACTTTCGCTCGAAATTTTCCATTTACGAAAATTTTTCGATTAATTTTTGCCAAAACTGATCCCTCAATTAGATCTTTGTTGAGAATGGATATTTTGACCTTGCCTGAACGAGCAAATTTATATTGCTCTCCTTCTGGAAGATTTGGATCAAAAAAGGCAACGCTGGCTTGGCGCTCCGGTTTAACATAGGTGAACATGTCATCCTCTGTTTCCAGCTTTTCTGATCGCCCGCCGATTTTCATCTCCCCCGTCTTGCCATCAATAGCGATAATGACCTCGCGACCATCACCCACCTGTTCGGATTTGTCAGGACACGCGTCTTTGGGTGAGGCGGTCACCAGAACAATCAGGTGGGATTGCCCCTCCGAGAGCCGAGCTTCAGGGTCCGTGTACGCATAGGCGTAGGCCCATTCCTCGCCTGATATGGTGCCTTTGGCGTCGCTTTTTGCGTAGCCCTTAAAGTCATACAAACTCTTACAACCCGCAAGCATGGTTAAAAGGCAAATCAGCCAAAAAAATCTTTTAATTTCAGTCATTTGTATAATCATGTGGGTGCCGACGTACCGTTGATATAATTAAATTTGTCAATTTATCACCTTCGTTTCCGATGATTATAGCAAATTTTCGTCGGGAGTTGTTTGAGTGATAAATTTAGTGGCTACTTTTTGCCTACTAGTAATGCTTTGTGGTTGTGTCGTCACAAGACCGGCCGTGAAGCAATCACTTATGGCCTCGAATCTGCAGGACAATATAATTGTTTTAGAACCTGATTTAAGGCGTTTCGAATCTCGTGGGCCTTTTCCGGTGACGTCACGGCTAGATCGAGAGTTCAATATAGATCTCGATCAACGAGTCGTGGTTGATCATTTTTCCGCAAAGTCCAAGGACAAGCTGCCGATTATTATTATCAGTCACGGTAACTTTTCAAATAAACGTGCCCATCGCAGCCAAGCTAAACACTTGGCAAGCTGGGGTTTTCACGTTGTCAATGTTGAATCTCCTAATCGAGACGAATGGCTAGAAAATGGCCGTCGGCTGAAGCGAATAGCCGATATGATTTATGATTTTCCGAGAATGTTGGGTGAAAACGCCGATGCGAGGCGTATCATTATGGCAGGCCACTCTTTTGGAGGAAGTGCGACCATTCTTGCAATTGCGGACGGTGCTCCCGCCATCGGCGCTGTTTTATTGGATCCAGCCGTTGTGCATCCAGACGTGGTCGCTGCCATGAAGAAGTCTGACGTACCAGTAGCGCTGTTAGGTTCAGATCAGCGAGTCTTTACGGCTCGAGGTAGGCATCGCTTTTTGAAAAATATATCTGGAGAGATGCTTGAGATTTCAGTGCCCCAGTCTACTCACGATGACGCGCAGGGGCCGAGTGTATTCTCTCAGGCGGCGTTGGGGGTTGATCCATTTACGTCGGATAATAATCAAGCCCTTTTTCGTTCTATGTTTACCGTGGCGGTAATGGGCATGTCATCCAGCGGCACCTTGGACTTTTCTATGAAGGTTTTCTCAAAAGCATCTAAAATCGGAGTACTATCCGAGCTCAAATATCGCAGTAGCAAAGTAGAGCGTTAGAAAATTGGGGTTTGTTTGATTGAATCTGGGACAGATACTCGTGCGGCTACCATGTGACGTCTTCGGGTATTCGTAAGCACGTCACTTAGTATAAACCACTCCATATCCCTTATTGTTTCGAGAGAGGCACGCAGCTGCTGTGCTGTTTTAATGGCGTTGAGATGCGCCGGGTAATTGATGATTGCAAGACGGCAAATAAACTTCACAATATCTGCCGCTAAGACCTCGTTACTTGCGTCCTGGGAGCACGCGATAAGGTCATTCCAAGCGGACCGTTCCGCCGAAGTTAGCGATGAAAGCCAGCGGCTAATTTTGGCCGAACTCTTACCGGCGGAATCCCGTCCTATTAAGGGCAGGACCGTTCTTGCGCTTTGTTGAAGTACCTCGACATTCCAGCCCCAGCTAGCAACTGAGAGGCGCTCTGCGATAACGCGTACTGCGAAAAGCCAGGGGCTGGTGATGATAGCCTGTGCAAAGGGAGCAGCTACGTCAGGGACCATGTGAATCCCCGACAGTTCGGGAACGGCTTTTATGGCTTTCGGTATGGCCACGGATGTTTTAAGAGCCGCTATGATTGCTTTTTCTGCAGCAGACGTGCCTGTTAAGGAGGGTGCTGAATGAGAATTAGATTCAGTGATCATGGCTAATTCGTTAATTCTCGATCCAACAACGCATAATGCTTTTATCAGTTTTCGTCCCGGTATCGATAACTCAGTTAGCGCCGCCTCAACATCTTTATGATCCAGCGAGATTGGCTGATAGGAGGAGCGGTTTTCGCCGCTTATATCCCACGCTGACTTGATGAATTCGGGAAGGACATCGCGCGCTACCAAGGTGGTTGCAATACGCCAAGCGAGATCCGGCGACTCGCTGCTCACCGCCAAATTCCACATCTGCAATAGCTGCTTATTGGTAAAGCTGCGTTTTAGGCCGGTGCGGGCCAGCATACTCAGAGCGAAGTCAGAGTTTTTTGATGACAGTGCATTTCTCGCAATTTCAATAAGTAGATTGTCAGGGATCGAAGAGCAGTAGTTTAGATAATTATCGACGGTTGCCGCTGTTGCAAAACTGCCCTCTGCAGCTAAGCGAAGCGCGGCGGAGGCGCGTCGACGGTCACGGTCAACTAAGATCGTACTATCATTAATCCATTGGCGTGCAGCTTTGGTTAAATCTCTCCAAGACCAACTAACGGAAGCTTTGCTATTTTCCAGTGATTTGAAGGTGTCATGGGCCTGCCATAAAACGCTCTCGCCAAGCCTAGGATTGGTGACGTATTTGTGCAAGAGTGCGATCCCATAAAGCATGTGCTCACGCTCGTTTTGAGGCTTGATACTTGACGCGGCATTCCAGAGAGCGCCATCGATGTCTGGTCCATGAAAAATTACAGCTTGATCCAGTAATGGCTGAAAAATACTCGGTATTAGGCTCGCCATGTCCCGGTTTCTCATGAGCAGATCGCCCGTAGCTCGCCACGCGTCGGGATTTTTAGGAATCCATTGAAAAATTTGCTTAAATAGCAGATCAAGAGCTGCTCGATTAGGATCCCTGTTGCCACCGAGCTTACGCGTGGAATCACAAAATTCTTGGATAAGAGTCAACCTGTCGTCCCAAGAGGCCGCAGCCTCAATTAAAATAAAATAGCTATTTCTCTCGCGTTCAATCGTGTTGCTTTCAAATCGCAAAATCAATTGAAGTGCTGCCTCGCGTTCTTGGCTACCGTTGGTTAATGCCAAAAACAGCTCTTTGGCATCACTGCTAAAACCCAAGCTGAGGGCGAGCTCACCTGCACGGAAGATAAGTTGCTCTTTGGACATCCCGAAATGCTTGGCTCTCGAGAAGCTTCCTAGTATTCGAGTCTGGTGCCGGCGGAAATAGGTCCAAGCGGCAGTTTTATCAGAGGTCGTGGCTACTCTCAGGAATATATAAGTTAACTCAATACCACTTAGTCTCGCGTCGTCACGTTCTTTCGCGATCGTCCAATAGAGTTGATCAAGGTGTTGTTGAGGAGCGTGCTCGATAATAAAATCGCGTAATTTTGGATGCAGGTACCAATAAAAGTTTTTTTGACCAGACGTCATAAGTTGTGAAAAAATTTGTAAAGTCTCTGATTGGCTGGCCTCAACAAATGCCGTTTCCAGTATTCTTGCTGCCTTAACTAGCGAGGGTTCTTTTTTGTAGTCCTGCCATAGAAGAGGGAATATGACGTGCCATGGTGCTCCTGCACCGACTAAGTGCCTGATCTGAGAGTTCAACGTTTGTTCGGGGGTCTCGGTATTTCCGGCGTTGAGCGTGGAGTTGTTTTCAGCAGTTAAATTTTCGTCAGGTTTGGTCCCGGTTCCAATTCCAAGCGAAGCCATGAGCTCGTCGCGAACGATTGAAATAGATTCATCGCCCAGGCTGTGCCAGCGAGTCATGCGTGTGAGCGCTAATTTGGTTTTTAAGCTGGAGGATTTCTCCGTCCGCGCCTTACCGTCAGTCATGGTTCTGAGGTTGACCTCGTGTTCCAATTTAAGGGAGATGTTCCTTCAAATTATAACACGAGACGTGGACCTTATAAAAACCATAGAGTTTATAGAATCTTAAAATAATCTTTGGCGTCGATACCGTATTTTTCCAGTTTCCTTAGCAGGGTCACCTTAGTCATTTGGGTCGCTTCAGCCGTTTGGTTGATCCGGCCGTTGTATGCCGTAAGTGCTTTGATCAAGAATTCTCTCTCAAATCTGTCTTTGAGGGCAGGAAAATTGAGTTCGTCGTCATCCCTAATGAACTTGAAATCATCACTTAACCCGCTTGTTTTAACCAGGTTGGGGTTTTGACCGGCTCGGTTAGCGGCGATCTCGTCGGCATAGGCAGCTTTCTGTACTGGGATCGTTGTTCCCGATCCTAGTTCTACGTTCATCATACTCATAACAGAGCTGTTTGCGCCGTCGGCTGGCTGCAGGTCAAAAGATGATGCTTGTAAAACATCAGTAGATTCGATGATGAATGCACGTTCCACAGCGTTTTCAAGTTCCCTTATGTTGCCGGGCCACGGATAGTTCATGAGCCGTCTCATGGCCTCGTCACTGACTCCGGTGATGCGACGCTTGTGGTTTTTATTGAACTTCTTCAGAAGGTACTGACAAAGGTCGTGGATGTCTTCTTTTCTGTCGCGAAGTGGGGGAAGCATGATCGGAAGTACATTTAAGCGATAGTAAAGGTCAGACCGGAATTTGTTTTCCGCTATCATTTGCTCAAGTGGTTTGTGCGTAGCAGCGACGATGCGAACGTCGGCTTTGATGTCTCCGCTACCTCCTACCAGACTGTAACACCTCTCTTGCAAGACCCGCAGAAGCTTAACTTGGGTCGCCGAGCTGATATCGCCAATTTCGTCTAGGAAAAGAGTGCCACCCTCGGCTTGTGCGAACTTACCAAGCTTTCGCCTGTCGGCACCCGTGAAGGCGCCTTTCTCATGGCCAAAAAGTTCGCTCTCTATGAGTGAATCTGGAATAGCAGCGCAGTTTATGGCGACAAAAGGGCCGTGCTTACGGTGACTGTTATAGTGCAGTGCTCTGGCTACGAGTTCTTTACCGGTGCCGCTTTCGCCTCTTATAAGAACCGAGGTATCAACTTTTGCAAGCTTGTAGATAACGTCGAATACTTGCTTGAGTTGAGAGCTTCCGCCAACAATTGAGCGTCCTTCATCGAATTCGAGTTTAGGAGCTGTGAAGCTTGCCTCCAAAACCATATTGTTCGCGGCAGTTGCCTTATCGAGAAGTTTCGAGAGACGCTCCGGGGCAACGGGTTTTTGCAAATAATCATACGCGCCATGTTTAATCGCCGTTATGGCGTCATTCATATTGGAGTATGCGGTTGCAATGATACAGAAGATAGACGGGTTAATGGCCTTGATTTTGGCGAGCGCGTCGAGGCCGTTTAAACGCGGCATATTTACATCCAGAATGACAATGCCGATGTCGGGGTGGCGTTCCACCATCTCAACACCCATGACACCATCTTCTGCCTCAAGGACAACGAAGCCACGTTTCTCCAAGACTGATCTCAAAATCAACCGTAAGGTGCTGTCGTCGTCTACCAAAAGAGCCTTCATGGGAGCCCTCCAAGGCAATCTCATGCTCGGTTTATTAAAATATTAAGCATACGTTAAAAAGTGAGCGGTCTTATCTATAGTAAACTGGTCACAAAAGTCAACCAGTTTTTTAGAAAGTCCTTAAAATCTCAGATAGTTTATAAGTAACGAGGTCGAAGCCTAGTTCAAAGGCGGCGTGGTAGCAGGTATTTCGGCCTTCAAAGTAGCGATGACGCTACGTGCGTCATCCGGTAAGTCCTCGCATTTAATTGCCTTTTCCAAGGCTTCGAGGGCGTCATCGTCGCGACCAAGGCCTAGGTTGGCCTGGGCGAGGTGTAGCAGGAGCTGCCACGAAGGTTTTTCTTCTTTTTGAGTGTGCCACACAATCGCTGGAATTTTATCGTAGTGGCCAGCCACCCCTAAAACCGCGGTGTATTCAATCAAAAACTTTGTGTCTCGTGCGCCACTATTCCAGAAGGCCTCCAAAGCTTGAGCTTTGCCGATGGCATCCTCAGGATTCGTCAAATCAAAAGCTAGTGAGGTGCCTGTCCACGAATTTTTTTGTTTAGCTAGGTCCAAAATTTTTTTGCCGACGTATTGGTTGGTGTTTGTGGGATTCTCGTTTTGTTCCAGCCAAGCTGCAAACTCCCAAAGTCGCGCGTTTTCGCAGTCCGCATCTAGCCCAGCAAGGCACCACTGCCTGGCTTTATCCAATAGGTTGTCGTGAGCGTATATCTGGACGAGATTTACGTATGGAGCTGGTTCTTCGGGGACGAGCTTCTGAGCGGTTACAAATGCAGACTCCGCTCGGGCAAGGTCGCCCACCAGCATCGCAGCGTTGCCATAATGAAGTTGAGCGCGGAAGTCATCATGAGGAAATAGTGATGGGTAGGAGTCAACAAATTTTACCGCTAGTAATGGTACGTTCATGCCCACTAATTCTTCGAGGATGTCTACGAAATGGTTCTCATTTTGTGGCGAGCGATCTTCAAGTGAGTCTAGGAAATTTTCCGAAAAAGATGCCAAGTCCTCTGCAGTTGGCGTGGTGTTTTCAAAACCCCGATAATCAGCCTGTGAAATGCTAAACCACTGCCTTAAGTGCGGTCCCATCGGGAACTTGGATATCGAGAAATTATTTGCTTTGGAATTCAAGAGAGTGCCCCTCCAGACGTAGCTTCGTCAATTTTGACATGGAGATCTTTAAGCTGCCCACTTGCAACGGGGCTTGGTGCGCCGGTCATCAAACACGTGCCCTTTTGAGTTTTGGGGAATGCAATAACGTCTCGAATCGCATCTGCACCCGTCAAGCACATGACCATGCGGTCAACGCCGAAGGCCATACCGCCATGGGGCGGGGCGCCAAATTTAAGCGCTTCCAACAAAAAGCCAAACTTAGACTGCGCCTCTTCGTCTGAAAGTCCGATTGTGTCGAAGAGCTGTTTTTGTACATCTGGATCGTGGATCCTCACGGAACCGCCTGCCACCTCGTAACCGTTCAACACGAGATCATAAGCCGAAGCCCTTACTTTTCCTGGATCACTTTTTAAGAGATGCATATCTTCCGGACGAGGAGACGTGAAGGGGTGGTGACGAGCTAACCAGCGATTATTTTCCTGGTCACGTTCCAAAAGAGGGAATTCAGTCACCCATAGGAAACACAAGTCGCGTGGGTTGAATAGTTTTAGTTTTTGTCCGAGGAAATTGCGTACGGCACCCAACATTGCTTTTGTCGAGTCATAAGGGCCCGCGCCAAAGAGTATGAGATCCCCTGCCTTCGCACCGATTCGCTCCTCAATTGCGGAACAGTCTGCATCCTTGAAGAACTTACTGATCGGACCACTCCAGCTTGCACTGACCGCCGCTGTTTTCTTGATCCAGGCAAGGCCTTTGCCGCCGTGGTTTTTCGCGACGTCGCCGAGCTCATCAAGATCTTTGCGACTAAACGTCTCTGCGCATCCAGGGACAACGATGCAATTAACGATTCCACCGCCCTTGACGGCTTCTTGAAAGACTTTGAACTCGGAATTTTCAACGAGGTCGGAGATGTTTTTTAGCTTCAAGCCAAATCGCATATCAGGCTTATCAACCCCATAATCCTCCATCACTTGCGCAAACGTGTAACGGGGGAATTGATCGGGAAGTTTCACGTTTCCGTCGAAGAATTTTGTTACGGCCGTCCGGGTTACATGCTCAAGAGTATTGGTGACCAATGTTTCGTCGACAAAACTCATCTCTATATCGACTTGGGTGAATTCAGGCTGGCGATCAGCCCTCAAGTCCTCATCTCTGAAGCACTTGACTATCTGGTAGTAGCGGTCAAATCCACTGACCATCAGAACTTGTTTAAAAAGCTGCGGACTTTGCGGCAATGCGTAGAAATGTCCCGCGTGGATCCGCGAGGGCACGAGAAATTCTCGGGCGCCTTCCGGTGTAGATTTGTAGAGAAAAGGCGTCTCAATATCCATGAAACCTTGATCTTCCAGGGCGCGCCGCATCTCTTTTACAAACTTACTGCGATTGATAATGTTGCTCTTAAGCGTTGGCCTGCGGAGATCAAGATAGCGATATTTCAAGCGAAGGGTTTCTGATGCCTCCGACTCGTCTTGAATCGTGAATGGCAGCACATCGCATTTATTCAGAACTTTTATCTCAGATACAAGAATATCCACGTCACCTGTGGCCATTGCTTTATTGACCATACCCTCGGGCCTCGCATTGACTTTGCCTCTGATGGCAATGACAAACTCGGCTCTGAGACCTTTGGCCGTCTCGTATGCTTTGGGGGCTTTTTCTGGGTCAACGACTGCCTGCGTAATTCCGTAACGGTCACGGAGATCAAGGAAGATAAACTGACCGTGGTCTCGGTGCCTATTTACCCAGCCTGTTAAGACAACCTCTTGTCCAACATTTTTTTTGCTCAACTCTCCCAGCGTATGGGTTCGATGCCAAATGGATGAAGATTGCGTCATAGTGAAGAGTCCTTGAAAGTCAGAAACATACAAGTCAGTCGCGATATGAAGCCCTAAATGCCTATGATTTATAACAGACTGAGGGCCTTTCGATAGGTGAAAAATGAGCTAGTGGGAGCCTGGGCAGAAATATGCAGGCGTGAGACCTAGGACTAGAACCGAGAGGCTTATAGCCGCTCACTTAGTGATCAAAAACAATGCAGTTTGGCGCGCGGGTGTGCTTGCTCGACCCGCGGTGCAGTGGTAGGGTAATACGGTCAGTTTATGCCTAAAATCATTATTGAATACTGACATTTGGAATTTTTCATTTGTAATTTGGTTCGCCCTCCGTCGTTACTGTCCAGGGGTGAACGTCTAAGGAGTACTCACAATCATGTACGACTCGTCTGGTCAGCCTCGGTATGTTGATGCGCTTAGTCGTGATCTCAAGGCAAAACTTCCGCAAGCTAACGTCGAGTATGTCAAGAACGACCGATTCCTTGACGAGGACGTGATTTACGTCAATCACGCTCAGGTTCTGGATGTTGGTCGTGAGTTGCAGAAAAAGTTTCCATATTTACTTGATGTTTGCGGGGTGGATTATCCAGGACGTGAGAAGCGATTTGAAGTTGTCTATCACCTGCTGAATCCAGATACAAACCAGCGCCTGCGCATGAAAACAAAAGTTAATGATACGGATGAGGTTCCGTCGTTGACGCCTGTTTACAAGGCGGCGAATTGGTTCGAGCGGGAAGCTTTTGACCTTTTTGGCGTGAAGTTTTCGGGGCATCCCAATCTGCGCAGAATTTTATGCCACGAGGATTTTGTGGGACACCCGCTCCGCAAAGATTACCCGGCCGATCGTAATCAGTCGTTAAAGACGCCTCTTCATCATTCTTTTGAAAAAGATCGCGAGCGGTTGATGAAGAGTCAGGGTGACTTTCTAGAAGACCGCGTTTGGATCAACATCGGCCCGGCGCACCCCGCCACGCACGGTACTTTGCGGTTTATGGCGATTTTGTCGGGCGAAACGATCGAAAAAATGGACGTGGAGATCGGATATCTGCATCGCTGCTTTGAGAAGATGTGTGAGAATCACAATTACAATCAAATTATTCCCTACACCGATCGCTTGAATTATTGCTCCGCGCCCATGAATAACAACGCGTGGTGTCGCGCTATCGAGAAACAACTTGGTGTGACTATTCCCGCTAGAGCTCAAATGATGAGGGTCATCCTCGATGAGTTCAGTCGCTGTATCGACCATATTGTTTGTATCACGACCAATCTTGTCGATTTGGGTGGCTTGACTAATTTTTGGCTCGGTTTTGCGGCCAGAGAGAAAGTTTATGAATTGTTTGAAAAGCTGTGCGGTGCACGATTGACCGTATCTCTTTCGCGAGTTGGCGGGATGGGTTTTGACTTCCCGGATGGTTGGGTCGAGCAAGCGAAAGAAACTGTGAAAGCAATTCGACAAGCGCATCGGGAGATTGATTTACTTTGCACCAAAAACCGCATCTTCGTGAAGCGCATGGTTGGAACCGGAAAAATCTCGGCTGAGAGTGCTGTTAACTGGGGATTTACGGGGCCCTGTTTGCGCGCCACTGGCGTGCCGCTTGATATGAGAGTGTATGCGCCCTACTACGGTTATGATCAATTCGAGTTCGACGTGCCTGTGGGAGATCGCGGCGACAGTTATGATCGATATATGGTCAGGATGGCAGAGATGCTGGAGAGCTGTCGAATCCTGGACCAGTGTCTGAACAATATTCCCTCTGGGCCCATCGAAGTCGATGATCCAGGAATCGTCCTTCCTAGTAAGGAGAATGTTTACGGAAATATTGAAGGCCTCATGAATCAATTCATGCAGGTCATCAACGGCGTAAAAGTTCCAGCCGGCGAGATTTATCAAGGGCACGAGGCGGCGAACGGCGAGCTAGGATTTTATGTGGTGTCTGATGGAAGTGGTGTTCCCTACCGAGTCAAATGCCGTCCGCCTTGCTTTGCGATTTTCCAGGCGGCTACCGAGATGCTCCAGGGAAATATGATTGCCGATTTAGCGGCGGTTTTGGGTACGATTAACATCATTGCCGGCGAGCTTGACCGATAAGTTAACTAGAAGGGTTTAATGTTATGAGCTCTGAACAAGTGTTTTCTTCAAAGTTGCAAGACACGATAAAAAAAGAACTGACTCGCTACGAGACAAAGCGTTCAGCCATTTTGCCGATACTGCACGCTATTCAGGATGAATATGGATGGGTTCAGGACAAGCATATCGATGCGCTCGAGTCTGCGCATGGTCTAAACAGAGTTCACGTTAAAGAAGTCCTGACGTTTTATAAGGCCTACAATCAGAAAAAGCCTAGAAAGCATCCCATTCAATTCTGTGACAACATCGTTTGCTGCATGATGGGTGCCAAAGACGTCATGGAAAAAATTGAAGGTCATATCAAGCGGCTAGAACAGAAACTTGGAGATGACGCTCCTTTTGAAATGATCGGTGTTCCTTGCCTTGGCGTTTGTGATCAGGCGCCAGCCATGCTGGTCAACAAGGACCGTCATCACAAAGTGACTGTTGAGAATGTGGATCAGATTTTATCTAAATACGCTTCGCTTACTTGAGGTGACAGCTTATGGGAAACACGACTGACAAAGTCAAAATCCTCACGGCCTTTGAAGGCATGCCAAACAGTCGGGCCCTTTCGACCTACACGTCCAAAGGCGGCTATGACGCGCTTAAAAAAGTGCTCAAGATGCAGCCGGCTCAAATCATCGAGGAGGTCAAGCAGTCAGGGCTTCGTGGTCGGGGAGGTGCTGGCTTCCCTACGGGTTTGAAGTGGAGCTTTGTTCCGCAGAATCTGCCGGGCCCACGTTATTTAGTGTGTAATAACGACGAAGGTGAACCTGGTACGTTCAAAGATCGTTATATCGCTGAACTGAGTCCCCACATGATTGTTGAGGGGATGGTTATTGCTGCTAAAGCTATTGGTGCTTGTAAGGGCTATATCTACACCAGGTACGAGTTTTTTGAGGAGATACACTGGCTGGAAACTGCCATTAAAGAAGCCTATCAGGCAGGTTTTCTCGGTAAAAATATTCAGGGATCTGGTTTTGATTTCGACTTGGATCACTACACAGGTGCTGGCGCCTATATTTGTGGAGAGGAGACCGGTTTGATTTCTTCTCTCGAGGGCAAGAAAGGGCAGCCCAAACTGAAACCACCGTTTCCAGCAGTCAGCGGTTATCTCGGCCGGCCGACAGTTGTAAACAACACAGAAACATTTGCGGCCGTGCCATGGATCATGACGAACGGTGCTGCGGCTTACAAAGCTATCGGTACTGAGAAGTCACCTGGAACCAAGCTCTTTTCAATCGCCGGAGCTATTAAAAAACCCGGTGTCTACGAATTGCCGCTTGGTTATTCATTCGAGAAACTTTTAAACGAAGACTGTGGCGGTATGTTGCCAGGGCGTACGTTAAAGGCTTGCATTCCCGGAGGCGCCTCGGCGCCTGTGCTCACGCCGGAAGAGTTGAAGGGCTTGACGCTTGATTATGAGGCGATTGCGGCCAAGGGGTCGATGCTCGGCTCGGGTGCGGTGATGATCATTGATGATCGTCAAAGCATGGTCGAGCTCATGAAAGTCATAGCAGACTTTTATCATCACGAAAGTTGTGGGCAATGTACGCCGTGCCGAGAGGGCACAGGGTGGCTAGCAAATATCATGGGTGGAATTTGGGAAAAGCAGGGAGCTGACTCGGATGTGGATAGGATGTGGACTGTGGCAAAACAGATGGGCGGTCGCACGATCTGCGCACTGTCGGACGCTGCAGCTATGCCGACGATGGCGATTACCAAAAAATTCGGTGATGAAATCCGAGAATATATTAGGCGAGGTACTTCGGCGTGAGTGACAAAGTTTCCTTCAAGATTAATGGTGAGTCGGTGACAGTTCCCAAGGGGACGACTGTTATGCAGGCCGCGCAACAAATGAAGATCTCAATACCGCATTTTTGTTGGCACCCGGGCCTCTCTGTTGCAGGAGTTTGCCGATTTTGTCTTGTGAAGGTTGAAGGCCGTCCGAAGCTGGAGATAGCGTGCAATCTCCAGGCAGTTGATGGGATGGAAATTCGAACGGACACAGAAGAGGTCAAAGATGCCCACAAGTGGGCTTTGGAGTTTCATCTAATCAATCATCCCCTCGATTGCCCGATTTGTGATCAGGCTGGTGAGTGTGGTTTGCAAAACTATTACATGTCGGTGGGTAAATACCAGAGTCAGATGGATCGCCCTAAAGTTCTAAAACCAAAGGCTCTTGACGTCGGCGGCGATCTTGTTCTGGACACCGAGCGTTGTATCCTCTGTAGTCGCTGTGTAAGGTTTGAGAAAGAAGTTACAAAAACTGAGGCACTTGGGATTTTTGATCGTGGGGATCATGCGATCATTGGAACCTACCCAGGCAAAAAAATATCCCATAATTACACAACTAATTTGGTGGACATCTGTCCGGTGGGTGCATTCACGTCAAAGGACTTCCGCTTCAAGCAACGTGTCTGGTTTCTTGAGGAAAAGCCCGCGACATGCGCTGGGTGTGCAACGGGCTGTCAGGTCGACGTATTTGGCAAGGAGCAGACGGGTACTTATTACCGCTTAAAACCGCGCGAAGGCGAGGCCAACGGCCACTGGATGTGCGACTACGGCCGTGGAACTTACCGTCACCTCAATCAGGAGGAGCGACAAAGGTTTGCGCTCGTAAATGATCACGGTTCTCGTCGGGACGTGGACTTTAACGAAGCCATAGCAGTTCTCGCCAAGAAACTTAAACATACTAAAGCAGAGGACGTGGCTATTTTGGTATCGGCCCAGTATACGAACGAGGAATATAAAGCCTTGTTTGATTTCTTTGTGGGCAAGATCGGAGTGAAGAAAGTTTACCAGTGGCGCGAGCCCACCGAAAAGCTTTCTGATTTTGATGGATTACTTTTAAGGGGTGATCGTAATGCCAACACGGCTGGTTTACTGGCCGCTATGAGGCTTCACAAAGTTGGCGGGGATAAACCGTTGAATCAGCACGAAGACGTGGCGAAAAGTGGCGCTAAGCTGGTGATTGCTTTGGTACCAGAAATTCCTTCGGGGTTTCCGAGCTTGAAGACTCATCTTCTGGGTTTATCGGAACTAGAATTTGTATCGTTTTGGTCAGTCAATGGGCTCATTGACGGGCTTAAACAGGCAAAGCACGTGATCCCGCTCAAAGGCTTTGCCGAAAAGCGAGGTACGTTTACAAACCATCAAGGTAAGGATGGGCACCTCACGACGCCCTTTAATTGTCCCGTTCCAGATGCGAGGTGTGTTGTTGAAACGGTCAGCGCCTTGGCGGAAGTTTACTCAAGGGCGCATTGACAAGGAGATCAAGAGATATGGCAGTTAAAAAAGTAGCTCCTCCACCAGTAGACGCTAACGGCTTTGCAGCGGCATGGGGTTATTTCACGACGATCATGACCGGAATGAGTTTCACGGCTAAGACCCTTTTTTTGCAGCTCACTGGACGGGAGAAGACCAATACCCTTGAGTGGCCCGAGCAGCCGGCGACATATGGGCCTCGGTTTAAAGGAAAGCATTTCCTGACTCTCAGAGATGACGGTAACGTGCGATGCACGGCGTGTTTCTTATGTGCCACAAACTGTCCTGCTCAGTGTATCCACATAGAAGCTGGGCAGCATCCCGAGAATGAGATCGAGAAGTATCCTGTAAGGTTTGAGATTGATATTCTTCGCTGTGTATTTTGTGGCTATTGCGAGGAAGCTTGTCCCGTCGACGCAATTCGCCTTGGTCCTGAGTACGCTATGGCCGGGCTGGCCGAGGAGAAATGGGTTTATACAAAAGACTACCTTGCACAGCGTGGGGAGCTTCGTGGTGGCATAACAAGCGTTAAGGATGAAAATGAGAAACATCCGATAACTGATAAGGTCCACCCAAAAGAAGCTGAAATTCATTCCTACGTTCGGCATGGACATCATTAAAAGATCATAAAGTCGACGGTTTAATTCGTCATTATGTCCCATCTCAAATGGGACTTAGTAGGGGCAACATGCCGCCGATTTAGCTTAACTGGCTGAAAATACGTCAGTCGTAAATTTTCGTCGACAATTCGTGGGAATCTCTAGTAACACAGGAATCTTGAATTTTCCTTTGAAGTGATTTTTATAGGTGCCTCGGGAGCAGTAGTAGGATCCTTGGTGCAGAGTCATATTGTGCACAATTCCAACGTAGAGACGGCCCGGACGTTCATACCGGGTTGGCTTCATCATGCTTTTGTATCTGCGACCGCAAACGATACTCCAACGGAAGTGGGCGCTATAAGGGCTGGCCGCCTTCTGCCTAGCTTCGATGGTACCGAACTCGCCTTTCTGGCTCTTCTGTTAAGTGAATTGCAAGTCCAGTTTTTAAGGACCGACGGACCTTCGTCCGAACTTAAGATCTCCATTGATGATATCCAAAAGCTGACGCCTCGCGCGGATTTTGGAAGCAGGGATAAAATTCTTCGGGTTTTTGAGGCGTTATGTCACTTGCGGATGCTTGTCCCGAGGGAGAGTGGTCAGTTTTCTGCATTTAAGATGTTTGGTGACGAGTCCTGGGCCAACGCTGGTCCGCAGCGAGATTCGGTAGCTTTGAGTCTTCCGCTCATGGAATCTACCGGTGAAGTCCTTTGCGGTTATGTTGACGCGCACTTTGAATTGGTTCGATCCGTTTATGATCAGACTTCGATTAAAGGCCTATTGTGTGGTCTAAACCCACTTATGATTTGGACGCCGGTCTGGCTCGAGTTAACTCTACCCGAACAGCTACTGTATCTACGCATGGAGTCCCTTATGCAGACTCACGGCTCTTGGATGCGCTTAGATGGGCTCACAGGAGCATCGATCGAGTCCCTGAGCCGAGGTGTCAGAGTTTCTAAGCGCTCGCATCATCTCGATGGTAACGAGGAGTCCTCGCCTCTGTTGGAGCAGCTTCGCTTGTTTGGTCGGCTGGGTCGGCGCCTTGTGGCCCATGGCGTCATAAAAAAATTGCCTGATCCTGGTTTTATGGCCACAGGCTCCTGCCCCACTTCCGAGTCTCCACTTCTATTGTGGCAAGCCACTGCCGAGAGATTGCGATCACATGCTGAGGGGGAGTTTTTGGGTCTTGTGGGACGCCGTGTTCTCGCGGGTACTTCGAGTAAACAAATCAGCCATTTGCTGAGGATTTTTGCCAGTATTTCGTCCGATAAGGCGCTTTATTTAAGTCGCTTACAGGGAGTTTGGCAGGTTATTCGCCAGCAGCCGGGAGTCGTGCTGGCGGTAGAGCCTGGCGTTTTTGTCCAAAGTCATTTCCTATTCCTGGAGTGGATCAGTCGCGCTGGTGCAAGTGCGCAGTTACCGCTTCCAAGGGCTTTGGGTCACTCTGAAATTTGCCAGGGTCTCTCGGATGTAACTGATGCCAATGCGGCTCATCATTTCGGTCGATTCTGCAAAATTCTTTCGGAAAATCACTGGTCTTTTGCTCTTCACAATGAGGATTTGGCTGATTTTCCCTATTCCATAGGTTGTATGGAGGCGCATGGTCGTCTGCGTGAGCGGCTTTCTATGCTGATAAAAGAGGAAAGCCCTACGATTAACGGTCAGGCATCGTCCGTGAGGCTCGAGACGACACCGCGCCGCCATGACACAGCGAATAATTCATCCCAAGGGAAGGATAAGGCGATAAAACCCAATGTTTTTGGCCAAAAACTGCAGAAATTAGCCAGTCAGGAGCTGGAAAAGATGATTCGTCAGTCGCCCGACTCCTATCGAGCGCTTAAGCAAAATTACATTTCCTCCCTTGATTCGGACACACGTGCATTGGTCTTGAACGTCCAACGGAGGCTGGATTCCAGGGATTTTGACCTTCAACTGAGAACAAGGCTCGTGCGATTCATGATCGACAATCCCGCAAGTTGGACTTCACCTTCATCCTCTCTCTTGGTCTGAACCAGAGTTTTTCTCGAAAAAAAGTGTATTTTTTTGCTGAAGGCACTTGATTTTTCGAGTCGAGCCTTTTATGATTTTTCTTCGTCAGAACGGTAATCGTTCAGTTTTGAAATTTTCAGGGAGGCCCATTAAATGGCTAAGAAGAAAGCAACAGCAAAAAAGTCCGCAAAAGCTAAAGCTCCAAAAGCTAAAGCAGCTGCCCACACTCACAAAGCTCCAGTAGCTCTTAAGGCTGTAAACAAGCCACGTACAAAGAGCGAAATCATGACAGCTTTGGCTGACAACACCGGTCTTACCCGTAAAGACGTCGGCGCTATTTTCAACGCGCTTGGTGAAGTAATTGGTCTTGATGTTGGTAAAAAAGGCCCAGGCATTTTCACAGTTCCAGGCCTGATGAAAATCACACGCGTTCACAAGCCAGCTACTAAAGCTCGCAAAGGTATCAACCCTTTCACTGGCGAAGAGCAAATGTTCAAAGCTAAACCAGCTCGCAACGTCGTTAAAGTTCGCGCGCTAAAAGCACTTAAGGAAATGGTATAATCCATACCTTTTGAGCTCATTGGTATTTGCAGGGGCACGCATGAAAATTGCGTGCCCCTTTTCTATGTCTAAATTCAAAAAAATGCGTTGTTTATCTAAATTCTGAGACATAGCATGGAGATTCATGAACACGAATTGGGGACGGAATGCTGGAACTTCCATCAATTAATTACCAGGCTCGTATTGAGCGACTGATATCCCATTTAGACGGCAATGCTTTATTACTGATGGCGCAACCGCAAGCCTATCGCAATTCAACTGTGGAAGCTCCTTGGCGGCAGGACGCTTTTTTTTATTACCTGACGGGATTTAATGAGACCGAGGCAGCACTTTTGATTCTCTCTGATCGATCTGCAAAAGATGGCAGAATTTTTTTATTTCTAAGAGACAAAGATCCTGTCGCAGAACTTTGGAATGGTCGACGCTTGGGAGTTGAAGCAGCTAAAAAAACTCTTCACGTCGATGAGGCCTTCAAAATTGACGAGTTGTGGCAAAGGTTGCCTGGTTTGCTTGGTTCAGCGAAGGGTCTCTATTACGGGGTTGGTCAAGTCGCCGAAAACGATAGGAGAGTTATAGAGACTCTTAAAAAACATCGCTCAGCTTCGGCCAGAAATGCAGTCGGACTATTGCCTCTGATGGACCCTGCGCACATTGGATCTAAACTTCGCATCATCAAGGGGCCTGAGGAAATTGCAAGGATGCAGGCGGCAGCTGGAATCACCAAGCAAGCTTTCACAAGAGTCCTGGCAGAATTACGCCCCAAACAAACAGAGCGTGACGTTCATGCGACGCTTCTTAACGAGTTCCTCAAGGGCGGCGCAGATATGGAAGCCTATGGATCGATTGTGGCCGGTGGTAATAACGCGTGTGTGCTCCATTATCGTGACAATAATGCTCCGCTGCGGGATGGTGATCTTGTATTGATTGATGCTGGTTGTCAGGTTGAAAACTACGCATCGGACGTTACGCGTACTTTTCCAGTTAATGGCCGCTTCTCAGCCCCGCAACGCGCTTTATATGATATTTGCCTTCAGTCCCAGAAGGACGCAATTTTGCAGGCCAGACCGGGTAAGACTTGGTTAGATGTGCAGGATGCTGCATTCAAGACTTTGGCTCAAGGTTTGGTCGATCTCGGTTTGATAAAAATGTCCCTACAAGAGGCCTTGGATAAGAATGCTCACAAGCACTTTTGTCCCCACAGTATTAGTCACTGGATTGGCTTAGATGTGCACGACTCTGGGCAGTACCGCGACGAGAATGGACCTATCGCATTTCAGCCTGGTATGTACTTCAGCGTTGAACCAGGCATCTATATCGACGCCAATGACACGAGCGTGCCAAGCGAGTACAGAGGCATCGGTATTAGAATCGAGGACGATGTTCTTATAACGCCTGGTGGTTGTGACGTGTTGACCCATGGAATTCCTAAAGAGGTCAGTGACGTTGAGCGGCAGTTTGCATGAAATGGCTCATGATCGTCTTTTTGCAGGCGGTTTGTGCTTTTTTTCTGTGTCAAAAAACCATAGCGGCGGAGTGTCGGGGATCTAAGTCTCGGCAGATAATTAAAAGATTTCCGGTGGTTTTTAAAGCGGATCCAAAGCTTATGGGATCTTCGATCGCTCGTCTTGAGGCTTGGAGATTCCTCGGAAAAAAATGGCAGCAAGTAGCTCTGCAAGTGGACCAGGTGGACTCTGATGGTAGCTATGTGCTCGAGGAGGGTCTACCGTACACAAAATATAACGATGATGGTCTTCTTGATTCTAACGACGAGTTAAGTCTTCGAACCAGTTCTTTCGGCGATTTTTTTTATACTAAACAGGTATCTGCCAAGGTTTTAGCGCGTTTCAAGCGCTCAGCCAGCGTAGATTTTTGTAATCAATCAGGCGTTTACCTCGGATCTGTATTGATCGGTGAAGCCCATGACGTCGCCGAGACGGTTGCCTTTGAACCTCTTTTTCGCGACAAAGACAGGATCGTGGAGACAGGGACGTATCGCTATCAATTCAGGCAGGGTCAACCCATGCTTATTGGAGATGTGAAAATCAAAACTCCGCAGGGATACAAAGACGTCTTTTCTGGGAGCTCTTTTGTAATGCCGTTGATCCCCCGCATCTTTATATTCCCAGCCTTTTATTTTGGCGAGTCAGACTTTGCGTCAGAGATTGAATGCTGGCGCTCGGGTCCGGTTCGAAGCATAGTGGCTGTAGGGGCTAAGCTTAGAAAATTCTTTTCATTCTTAAATCTACATCTCTTTAGTGAACTCGTTTTTTATGATGATTTCTTTCAGATTCCTACGAGGATTGAGTTTGTTTTTGATCCATCACGATTTCTCGCGCGAGGTAGCGGTTTAGCTTATATTCTCAGGTATCCAGCTGGGGTCGATTGGCGTTTGGATTCCAATTTAGAGCCGCTACCTTTGAAGGGCCTTCCGTCCGGCAGTGATGTGAAAACGGCCTACGAGCAGAGTAAAGAGGGTAAATTTGCGGTGCGTGGAACCAGCCCTATTGGCAGTTTCGTGGCAAATGTCCGGGTCGATGAAAAGGCTTTGCGTCAGGCGCCCCCGCCCTATGTGGTGGCTCGCGATGCCTTCAAACTCGACACTGCACGAGCCTCCTGGCCCTGGCTGGCAGGTACGCAGGGCGACTTGGGCGTTTTTATTGAAATATCAGGAGTTAAGGCCGGTAGTTACGATTTTGCCCTTGACGTAGCCCTGTCAAATCAGGCAGATGATGGGTTCGCGGATTTTCAAACCGTTGTGGCCCAATGGCCTGACTCAAGACAGCTTTAAAGCAAGATTTAATTTTAAGACTGCCATTCATTCGTCAAAAGTCCTTATTTAAGGGGCGCTCTATCATTTTTTGACGATTCAACTTTGAAGCCGCCATGGCACGTGACTATTGAACACCTTGCTGAATACTCAAATAAAGGAATTAAGAATGGCGAAACTCAATAATGACTCAGATAACCTTGGCAATCGGATTGAAGAGCCTTCGAAGAGCAACGTCAGCGATTTTCAAGACGAGGCAGAATTTGACGAGTTAGAAGGCTCTGCCGATCCGCTTCCTGAGCAGTTAGCGATTAGGATTTCGAAAGCTTTGCACAGAAAACTTAGAGATCACGCGCGCGAAGAGGGTGTCTCCATTGATGAGCTGATATCGGAGTTGCTTGCTGAGGGCGTCGTGCTTCGTGCATTTGAGATCGTTGAAAGAAAACATACGATGCGCGGAGGTTCACACCAGCAGCATCGCAATCCACAGAATGGCAATGTGAATGGAAACGTTTCCCACGGCAACACCCAGCAGGGTAACCAGCAGCACCGCAACCAATTTCAACAGGGCGGAAACAGACAAGCTCAAAAGAAATTGCAGCGTCAGGCAAGACAGCACGCAAACGCGATGGATCTACTCCAAGACAAGGCTGCTTTTTTGGAGTATGTTCGCAATCAAGAAAAAAAACGCCGCTAAGCAGCCGCGTAATTTCATTTAAAATTTAAGGTCCCGGGGTTTTATCCTATGTCATCCATGAATCTTTGGGTCACTGAGCAGGAAGCTGACCACATTCGAACCGGTTGGGCTGTAACCGAAGTCCTATTTAGTGGTCGCAGTGAATTTCAAACTGTTGATGTTGTAGAGACGAAAGCATACGGAACTATGCTGCTCTTGGACGGTCTTGTCATGATCTCCGACGCCGACGAGTTCATTTACCATGAGATGATCTCCCACATTCCACTCTGTCTTCATAACAATCCTAAGCGCGTTGTTGTCATAGGCGGAGGTGACGGTGGTACGGTTCGTGAAATTCTGAAGTATCCGAATGTTGAGGAAGTCATACTTTGTGAAATTGACGAAATGGTCATTGAGCAGAGCAAGAGATTTTTCCCCAAAGTAGCTGAGTGCCTGAGTCCAGGCTTCGACACCAGAGTTAAAGTGCGAGTGGGTGATGGCGTTGCTTTTATGAAGCAGCTGAAGAATGAGGTCGATGTCATTTTGGTGGATTCGACTGATCCCATAGGGCCAGGCGAGGGTCTATTTAGTCGAGACTTTTATCGCGATGTGGCCGCAGCTCTCAGGAAGGGCGGTCTGATGGCGGCTCAGAGCGAATCACCATGGTTTACAAAAGATGCGTTGGGCAGGATTCACCGAAATATCAGTGGTGGATTTAAGCATCGTAAGAGCTATGTGGCACCCATACCAACTTATCCGCGGGGTAGCTGGTCTTGGACGGTGGCTTCTCAGGACGTTATTGATCCAAGTAAATTTAGTGTTGAGAGATTTTCAATAGTTGAGCCGACGCTTCGGTATCTCAGTAAAGATTTGATGACTGGAGCATTTGCTTTACCCAAGTTCTATGCTGAAAAAATTGCTGGGGACTTCTCTGGTCAGTAAAATCAGTTCGAAACGACATCCTTTTTCTGGCTGTCTTTCTTTGACTTTATTGTAATAGCCTCGTTGAAAAGACTGTGTACGTAATTCTCGTATGCGATGAATGTGTCGCTTTGACGAATTTGCTGCTGATTGCTAGCGCTAAGAGTTTTTGGCGCCAGTAAATTGATGATGGTATCAGCGAGAGATGTCATGACATGTCTGCTGTCGGTAAATAGCTCCAAGCAGGCCGCAAGCGCACCACCACTCCACCATGCAAAGTCTTCAAAAGCACCGCCATCTCCAAGCTCTCCTGCAGTTTTAATCTCATAGCCAGGCAGTTGTTTAGCTGTCTCACGCCGCACGGCCTTTTCCCATTGTTCGTAAACGACTTGTCGATCCGTTGGAATTTTTGAGAGCTCTTTGAATTTTTCAGTTGGCGCCGTAGGTAGAACAATCCAGTTGACGTAACCATGAACATCGATTGCAGCGGTGTATTTACGCGTTGATACCAGATCACGTATGGCGCGAGTTTCTGTTTCGCTAAAGGGTGCTGGCCCCGGATTCTCTCTGGTCATACCCCACAGAACGTCAAAGTTACGATTCAGATTAACTTTATTTGCATTGTAGCGTGTATATTGTATGGTTCCGTCAGGATTGGCGTAAGGGACGAAGTCGATCGCAATATGTCCATTATTGAGTGTATTCAGTAAGCTGTCACCGTTTGCGAAACGTTGAGCAAGCCAGCCAACAAATTCGCTAGAAAGTAACTCATTGCCATGTAGCCCGCCTTGAATCAAAAAACGCAGCGGCTCGGATTTTAGCGAGCGTACTGATTGCGGATGTTTGATGGCATAAACGGTTAAAGGTGTTCCGTACTTGGTGGCGTACGAATTTTGAGGCTTAGTTATCGTCTCCAGCCTAACTTTGAACTGATCTAGTCCGAAAGCATCCTTCGCCGCTCCTACCTGCTCGAGGCTTAACAGGCCTAGGGCGAGAGCTAAAAGCATGGGTCTTTTTAGAACATGAATGATCACGGTGGTCGTCGCCTCAGGGAGTCATGCAACATAAGCAAAATTAATAATGCAATGTTGATGCCAACCGAGGAGGCTCGATTTTTCTCAAAAAAATAAGTAAAATCAATTAGTTAAATAGACGGCAGCCTGATTTGATCGTGGCGGGATTATGACGGTGTCAGTCCTGTAACAGGCCTTAAATATGGCCAAAATAAGCAACCGGCATCCCCAACAAGAAACCATTTGTGAAAGGAGGGGAGCCGGTTGGTAGCTTTGAAACTGCTGCCTCATCTAAGAGACACGCACCTCCATGCTACTAGGGTTCTGTTTAGAACAACCCACAGCACCACCTCCTTTCCTAGACATTTAGCCTATGAGGACTTAATCGCCTCCTTTTTATTCTACCAAAGCCTTCAACATTATAGCAATTCGTTTCCAAGTCCTCGAAATCAGTGGTGATTGAGGCGCGTTTTCTAGACGGAATCGACCACTTTGCCGTAAAATAGAAGGGCTGCCTGCCCCTCAATCGGGGCGGCTTCTGGCCTAAGCTTTTGAAGAAGGGGTGTTGTGCTATGGCATGGAAAGATATTCGAGTTCACGCTGGTGGAAAGCTTTTTAAAGTTCACAACTTTACGTACATGATCAAGGGCGTGACGTATCAATTTGAGATCGATGAATTTAGCGATGGTAGTTTTACCGGTCACGGTGAGCATTCAACAGACCGTAACGGATTTGTTGAGTCCGTCAGCGGCAAGTCTGTGGATGATTGTCTCAATAATCTTGTTGCCCGAGTTGGGCAACGTCTCGGCCTGTAAGTTGGGATCTTTAAAAATATGAAATGCGTAGTCGGCCTCGATATTATCGACGCGGATCCCTCCTTAACTAGTAGCTGGGGGCGTTGCGGATTAGTTTGTAATCAAGCTTCGGTGACAATAGATTTGAAGCCTTCGTGGGAGGTTCTCAGTCGAGTTCTTGGTAAAAGGCTTGTCGCTCTTTTTGGCCCTCAGCACGGTTTTTACGGCACTAAGCAAGACAACATGATTGAGACGTCGCACTCCACGTTTTCGTCATCCGGTATACCTCTTTACAGTCTTTACTCTGAAACGAGAGAGCCCAGTGAAGCTATGATGTCGGGTTTGGATACTCTAATCATTGATCTTCAGATCGTTGGCTGCAGAATCTATACCTGGAAAGCAACAATTGCGGGCTGCATGCGCGCGGCCAAGAAGTTTGGTAAAAAGATTGTGGTCTTAGACAGGCCAAACCCCGTTGGTGGGATCGTTTGCGAAGGTCGCGTGCTTGATAAAGATAGTACCTCGTTTGTCGGTGAATATCCTATTCCTATGAGGCATGCGCTCTCCGCGGCGGAAGCCGCTGGGTTCTTCAACTCATTTATTGGCTGCGAGCTTGATGTCATAAAAATGCGCCACTGGGATCCCAATCATTACTGGCAAGACCTTGGTAGAACGTGGATTTTGACGTCACCAAACCTGCCGACAGTAGAGCCGGTATACGTTTATCCCGGGACGGTGATATTTGAAGGTACAAATCTGTCCGAGGGTCGCGGAACTGGGTTACCGTTTCAGTTTATCGGCGCGCCGTATATTTCCTCTTCGCGCGATTTCAAAGAAGCAACCATGAGAATCCTTGGAGGAAATGCCCCTGGTGTTTTTTTACGAGAGGCTCAATTTGAGCCCACATCGCAGAAGTGGGCGGGCAAAACGTGCCACGGTGTCCAAATTCACGTGCGAGAGCCGAGACTGGTTAGGAGCCTCGATCTTTCGATCGCACTGGTAAGAGCAGCGATTGAAATAGGTGGGGAGAGTTTTCAGTGGAAGCAGCCTCCCTACGAGTACGATTTTAATACTCTTCCGATGAAGCTCATTTATGGATCCCAAAAAACGGATCAGAAGTTTTTGTCGAAAGACTTCTCCATCGAAGATCCGTTCTGGCACGAGGGTATCGACCGTTATATTGAAGGTGTCACGAAGTATCTGCTATATCCCCGTCGTCTCAGTGGGCCACGCTAGACATTTTCCTATCATCACTCATCAGGGCTTTGAATTCAGGATCAGAATGCAGGGTCACCAGATCTTTATCCGTTAGCGCATGTGTTAGAAGCCGATCGTCTAGAGCAAACGCTTTACTAAGTGAGCTTATCGCGTCTGACTTCATTCCGAGTCTAGCCTGGACGCAAGCAATATTGTAGCGAGCAGAGGCGTCGCCAGGATTTGTTGTAACGGCTGTTTCAAAATCATTAAGAGCAGCCTCTAGATTCGACATTCCCAAAAATGCTAGTCCACGTCCATTGTAGTACTCGCTTCGGCTTGGGTCGAGCGTGATCGCATTTGTGAAGTCCCTCGTCGCATCCATATGTTGACCGAGCTGCTCGCTTAGAAGTTCGCCCTTGATCGCGTGCGCCAAATGAATGCCTGGAACCTTGTTGTAAAGAGATTCAAGGAACGTGATTGTGGACTTGAGGCCTTGGTTTTTTCGAAACGCAGTCAGTATGGTCATCAGCACGGCTTCTCTATCACCGGCGTCCGCAATCGCACGAATTGAAGCGTTGATGGCCTGATCAACGTGTTTCTTTTGGGGGATCAAGGCGAGCGCCAGGTGAGTTTCTGCCGCGATCTTGTCATTCTCAACTTTGGCATGCTCAATTGCCTGCTGGAAAAGCTTTATAGCCCCAGGGACGTCTTTTTTGTGAGATAGTGTGATGATTCCCTTGCTGAGTAGAGCTTCACCATGAGTGGGATGCTTTGCGATAATTTGAGAATACTCACGTAGTGCGTCATCGTAGTTCAGGCTAAGAGCGTGTGCATTCGCTATCGCCATATCCATTTCAAGCGATCCACATTTCTTTCGCCACAGATTTAGTTGTCTTATTTGCTCGTCGCTATGATATGCGGACGTGATCGCTGCAATTAATGTCGGAGCGACAATTAAGGGTGAATGATCAGGGTCTTTCAATACAGTTTCAATAATTTCGAGTACGGCATCACCATTTCGTCCATCAAAAAGAAGTCGCGCTTTGGCTAGGTTTGTTCGCCATCCAAGTGTGATTCCCTTTTTTCCGGCGTCCCGAATTAAGTCCAGCCCTCTGGAGGATTCGCCAGAAATCTCAAGAATACTAGCCAACGATGCGATGGCCCAGTCACCTTTTTTATCAAGTTCGTAAGTCTGCGCGGCAAGCTCCGTGCTCTGACGAATCAGGGAGAATGAGCCTGGATCAGTTGTGAACATCTTTAGAAGAAGGGTCGACATCAAGTAGCTGGCCGACGGGTTATCGGGCTCTTTTTGCATGATCTGTGCGATACGAATTTCAATCGCCGGTAGGCTCTCGGCATTGGCTTCAAAAATCTGCTCTTCGATTTGCCTGACAGAATATGTCGAAGTCTCGGAGGCGTGCGCCCAGCTGTCTGGTAGCCAGAAAGCTATGCTCAAGGCCAGTAAAAGCCCAACTGCACTCGGCTTAAGTTTATTTTGGCATTCTGTCATCTTCGAGCCTTTCTAGTAGGCAAATCCGTTGCCTACAGTCCCTTTGAAGAAGGAATCGGTTTGCGATCGAAAATATTGAGTGAAAGGTTGAATAAAAATCAAATCCAGGCATTAAACCGAATAAAAACAATGGCTTAAAAAATTGCGAATATAACCCTATTGGGCTCAATTTGGGGGCGGAGTCAAGGGTGGGCAATATTGGCCGATACCTCAGCTTAGATCATCTGAGGTGTAGAGTTTATGACCCAGCCGGGCCAGCGTTTCCCCAATTTTAAGGGCCAGTCGCCGCTCGTAATCGCCGCTCTTGCGTTGGCGTCTTACGTGCTTGTGGCGCCGCGAGAGTTGAAACTACCCGCTCGCCATAACGCTACACTTAAATACGGAAGCACACGGTCGGGAAAAATCACAGACGCCGACTCGTCGATTCTAATGGACTCCATTGTTAGCCTTGTCCAGAACTACTACGTGGACTTTGCGAGGGTCTCTGGGGAGAAGCTCATTGCTGGAACGATGCGGTCTCTTGCTTATGCGGTGCCAGCACTGAAGTTTCACGAGCATCCAGCTGGATACTCGCTTGAAGCGTCAGATGATAGCATAACGTTCTCGAGGAACGTAGATAATAGCTATGAGCAAGTTATCGGACAGCTTAAAAGTCTGGTTGCCTTTTGTGATCGTATTCAGATTGGCACTATCATCGGTCCCGGTGATAACGCGATGCTCGGCGATGAGAGAGATTCGTCGTTCATCGTATTGAATGCGATGCTTAGCTCGCTAGATGCTCACTCGTCACTACTTTCATCAGAAGCATACCAGGAGCTGCGGCAGGGAACTGAAGGTTCATTTGGTGGTCTCGGGGTGCTGGTCGGTATTCGAGATAATGTGTTGACGGTGCTGAAACCACTGCCTAAAAGCCCTGCGCTGCGTATGGGCGTTAAAGAAGATGACAAAATCATCGCAATTGACGGTCAAACCACGTTTGGTGTTGGACTAGATCGCCTCGTCACGCATATGCGTGGAGCGCCTGGGACATCTGCGGAGTTAGTGACGTTGCGAAAGGGTGATTGGAGTCCAAAGACCATCAAGCTACAGCGAGAAGTGATTGCCATTGATTCAGTAGAGGCGTCGGAAGTTCACTCAAAGAATCTGCACGTCCTAAAACTATCAGTGGAGAATTTCGCTTCTAGAACAAGCAAAGAGATTCGCGACCACATTCGGAAGTTTCGTAGTAAGTATCCAATTTCTGGTCTTGTGTTAGATCTGCGAGGTAATCCTGGGGGGCTGCTTGATCAGGCTATCAATGTTAGCGATATTTTTCTCGATAGCGGAGTGGTTGTCACGACTCGAGGTCGACGTGAAGAGGTTGAACGAGCCAATCAGTCCTTGGATGAAACAGATTATCCAATCGTTGTTTTAATGAATGAAGATAGTGCTTCAGCCAGTGAAATTGTAGCTGGGGCTTTACAGGACAACAGGCGGGCTTTGGTTGTTGGACAGCCAAGTTTTGGTAAGGGATCAGTTCAAACTGTGTTTGAACTTCCCGAGCAGCGGGCTCTGAAACTTACCATAGCGCGGTACTTCACTCCTTCCAATAAAAGTATTCAAAACGTTGGAATTGTGCCCGACGTCTGGATTCAGCCGATCGTAAAATCCCCTGAAAACGCCAATTTGTTCGGATCTTACCGATACCGAAACGAACAGTTTCTTCCCAACCACCTAAATAGTGCACCAAGTGTGACTGGTGGGTCGATCGGACCATTGCTGAAAGGCTATTACCTCTCGCCTGATGCGAGCAGCGAGCCAAAGCCAGCAACGGATGATCCGTCAATGAAAGTCGCGCTTAGTGTTTTTACAAAACTCTATGAGACCTATGGTAATCACCTTCCAGACGGCGCACGACGTTCAGCACATTGGGCAGCACTTTCTAAGAGCTCTATCAATCAGATTCTCGAGCCTCTCTCTCGGGAGGCGATTTCGTGGCTGATTACCAAGCATGGTGTAGCTTGGCGAAACCAAGCTCAATCTACGGATAGTAATCCTATTCTTTCTCTTGAGATAAAAGCACCTGAGGGTGGATTGAGTGCTGTTGTGGGTGAGTTTTTAGAGGTTCCTTGGCGTGTCCGCAACGGAGGTGATTCTGTTGTGGAAAACGTGTCTGTCTTTGTTCAGTCGCCAGTATCCGGGATTGAAACCAAAGAGTATCTGATTGGTAGTATAAGTCCTCAAGAGGTTCGCGAAGGGCGTCTTAAAATCCAGATTCCGTTTGGTGCGCCTATAGGGGAACGCTACGTAAATGCTGGGATGGCAATTAATGCTCAGGCTCTTACTCGAGGACAAGATGAGTTTATCATCAATATTAACGATCGCACGCCATCGCCAGTAACGGCGGACGTCACGTTCAAAGACGGAGCGAACAGTCGATACCCCAATATTTTAGAGATCGACGAAAAAGGTTTGATTCAATTGTCGCTGTCTAATAACGGTACTTCTGAACTAAAAAATCTAAAAGTATTCATTACAAATCTTGGCGGTCGCCAACTCGTGTTGCCGATGTCGGAATCGACTATCTCATCCATATCCCCCGGCGAAAAGCGCGTCGTCAATATCCCTGTTCAAGGGCGTTCGCGCTTTGAGTCGCCATCTGTGGTTTTGGGGGTGACGGTTCGACACGAGGCCTCCGCCGAACCGGTCTTTGCGGTTTCGAGGCTTCGCACGTCAATTTCACTGGCCGAAAAACCTCAAGAAAACGTATCACATTAGGATTTTTAGATGATCACGCGAAGAAAAGTAAAAGTCGTAGCAGGTTTGCTCCAAGAGCCTGCGATGGTGCGTCTTTGGGAGTCTTTGGCCCAGTGGCACGATGTAGAGCTTTTAGTACAGAGGTCTCCGGGATCTGAATCAATGACTACGACATTGCCGGTGGTTGAGTTTCCTGTGGTTGATGATATGCCAAACTTCTTTCGTGATATTGAACGGTACATCAAAGGTGCTGACATGGTGGTCGGCTGTGAAACCAGCCGCCTGTATTCGTTTCAAGCGTTGAGAGTGGCGAGAAAAATGGGAGTCCCTTTTGTCTGTTTGGCGCATGAATATAGGCCCTTTGTTTATGATCGTTATGCGAATATTAGGGCCATTCAAAAAGACATTCATGAGCATGCCTCGTTATTTCTTACGACGTCTAATAAAGGCGCAAGGCTTTTGAATATGGAAGGTGTGATATCCAATCGAGTTTTGCGTGTTAATGCGGTGGCTGATCATGTGGACTTTCTCTACGTTGAGGAGCTTGCTAAAAAGTTCCGCGCTTACATCGGCGTCCCCGAGCAATCGATTCTGGTCACTATCAAGACCCCTCTTGCTGAGATGGAGCCATGCGTCACAGTTGCGCGCGGTCTTCGCCTAGCAATCAATAGCACGTCAGCTGAAATTAGAAAAAACGTCCGATTCCTAGTTTGTGGTCAAGGCAGCATGGCAGAAAAAATCAAATACGAAATTGCCGATATGGGCCTTGGCGGTCAGTCGATGTTTCTGGCTCAGGATCTACGGCCGTTTTACCGCGACTTGCTATGCGCAACCGACATTATGGTCGAGGGTCGGGGTGAGAGCGAATATTCAGCCGGTGACGTGCCGTGGCACGTTGTATCAGCCGCGGGGGTCGGCGTTGATATCGTGGCGCCGAGGGGGTCGATCACTGAAGACGTGCTCAGTCGTCGGATGGCAACATACATAGATGATTTTACGCCGATGGATGTCAGCGCCGCTTTATTATCGTTATTTGAGAGGGGCAGGGCTACTCGAGAGGAGCGTTTGTCTAGAGGCAAACTTGCTCACGAGATCGTGGCCTTACAGGTTGCAAGTGAGTCGGTTTGTAGAGCGATAGAGGAGCTTTGTTCGCACGATGAGGGCGCGCAACGTCGACAGGGTCTTGTATCTTTCGTTAAGCAACACCAAGTGCCTGTCACCTTTAAAAATGCCAATGAGGTTCTTGTAGTGTGCGAGGAAGCGCGAGAGTTCTCGTCTGAATGTGAGCTTAACTTGTATTCGGAGATCTTAAGAATTCGTGGGGATGCGTTGATTGCGCTATCTCGAGCAGATGAGGCCTTGTCTTCATTTGAGGATGCCTTGAGACAGAATGGACTTAATTATCACGCTTTGAGGGGGCTAGGTTACATGGCGTGGCAAGGGCACAGTCATGAGGAGGCTCTGCGCTTTTTTAAAAGAGCTTTAGCCATTGAACCTAACGACTATCAGAGTCTTGTTGGTGTTGGTTTGGTTTACAGAAGGCTTCAAATGTTTAATGAGTCAGTTTATTGGCTTCAAAAGGCAGTCGCTGTCGGTGGTTTAGAGTCTTCGTCATTGAGTCTTCTCGTGCAAGCTTGCCTAGAGAATGCCAGCGAGCCGGACTCTATTGCTATTCTTGAGTCGATCAGAGAGACAGTTGGTGACCACCCAAACTTGTCGACCGCAATCAGCAAACTAGAAAGCCACCGGTAGTTGTTACCGATGGCTTTTATTTTCTTGGTCAATTCATATGAACCAGAGAATTTACTTCTTCTGACCAGTCACTTCTTTGGTGGCGAGTGTAAGACGGCTAACTTTGCGGCTAGCGGCTTTCTTGTGCATAACGCCGCGGCTAGCGGCCTTCATCAGCATCTCTTGAGTCTTAGACAGTAGTGCTTCTACTTTCTTGATGTCTTTATCTGTTCCGGCTTTGAGGCCGGCGATCGCAAAACGTAGACGTTTTACAGTCGTTTTGACGGAAGACAGATACTGACTATTACGGTCACGCTTTACAACGGCCGCACGCGCTCTTTTGATTGATGACTTATGGCTTGCCACTTCAAAACCCCAGTTGTTATCGATACTTGTTTTAGCTCACTTGCGAGGCCACCAAGGCGGATGTCGTTGATGAGATGCCCTCGGCGATCGAAAATCCACAGGGCAAGGCTGGTTTATTAGCAGTGGGACCGGCGTCTGTCAAGGAATTGCTGCTGGAGCTAAGGCTGAAAAGGCTAGGCCTATGACCAAAATCCCCTTAGATTTCAGATGCACGCCGGCGCGCCTCCTCGTCCACCCGTTCGTTATCAGGGTGTCCGTTGTGACCTTTAACCCACTTCCAGTGAACCTGGTGCCGATCAACGGCGGTGACGAGATCTTCCCAAAGCTCTTGGTTTTTTACCGGTTTTTTATCGGCCGTCTTCCAGCCGTTTTGCTCCCATTTTTCCAACCAGCCCTCTTTGAAGGCCTTCATCACATACTGGCTGTCGGTGACTATGGTGACCTCGCAAGGGCGCTTGAGAGCGTTCAGACCTGAAATGACAGCCATCAGCTCCATTCGGTTATTAGTCGTGTCAGCCTCACCCCCTGAGATCATTTTTTCTTTGTCTCCAAATCGAAGCAATGCGGCCCAGCCGCCAGGCCCCGGATTTCCGAGGCAAGCTCCATCGGTTGACATAACAATCTGTTCGAGAGGTTTTTTCTTCATGACCTTTTATATCTCATGACTTTAAGTTTTGTTTTTCAAGATGTTTGGCCTCTTTCCAGAGAGTTTCAAGCTGATCAGTTCCGGCTGTTGTGACGTCTATATTTTTAGATCTGGCTATTTGTTCCAATAGTTGGAATCGTTTTAGAAATTTTCTATTGCCGTCAATAGCGCAGATCTCAGGGTCTATATCAAGGTGTCGACATAGCTGGCTTACGCAAAAAAGCAAGTCCCCCATCTCAGCCGCCACTAGATCTCGGCTTGATTTGCGTTTTAATTCGTCTTTCAGCTCGAGAACCTCGCTTTCAAGTTGAGAAAAGACCTCCATAGGATCTTTCCAGTCAAAATTGATTTTTTTGGCCAGCTTTCCGATTTCGGTTGCAAGGCGTGAAGCAGGCGTACATTTCCCGGACTTTAGTTGGTCAAAAAAACCTATTTGTCCATCTGTCGCAGTCGTTTGTTTTTCAAGAGCTTTGACTTCATCCCATTTGGCCCTGATGTCGGACTTTTCCCGCGATGTTTTAGACTGGGGGTTCCCCCTATCTCCAAAGACGTGGGGATGACGACGCCTCATCTTGGCATCTAGGTTTTTAACGACATCTAAAATTGAAAAGCGTTGAGCATCTTTTGCTAATTGCGCGTTTAGGACGACCTGCAGGAGCACATCCCCCAGTTCCTCTTGAAGTTTGGCGTGGTTCACAGGATCCATAACATCAGTGGCTTCGTAGGCTTCTTCGATCATGTACTTTCGTAACGTTGCATGAGTTTGTTCAAGATCCCATGGGCAGCCTGTTTTTGGATCTCTTAAAGCTGCGATCGTTTCGCAGAGCGCGGCAAAGGCATCTTTTATTTCATCAAGATTCGTGTGGGCAGTCATGCTGTTTTGGCCTTCACGATGAGTGAGGGGAGGTAAAGATCTCGCGTCGGCAGCCCTAGG
Source organism: uncultured Polynucleobacter sp. (assembly GCA_964402975.1). Taxonomy (GTDB): domain Bacteria; phylum Bdellovibrionota_B; class Oligoflexia; order Oligoflexales; family RGVZ01; genus CAMDKS01. The sequence continues at coordinate 2,114 of CAYOEM010000011.1, read as the reverse complement.
AGTGTAAGAACCGTGTTGGCAACGTTGGCTAGGCAAGCATTATCGGTCACCGAAGTGTTCAATTTCCATTGTGATTGGTCTTCAGGATCAAAAATGACGAATGGTACTGGGTTAACTGTGTGAGCCGTTTTTGGGGTCGGGGTCTTCTCGGAGGTTTTCCAGTTTGGGAAGTCTTTTTCTTTGGCGTCAAACATTTCGTCTGCATTACCATGATCAGCCGTGACCATCAAAATAGTGTTGGTCTCTCGCGCAGCAGTAATCAACTTCCCCAGCATCGCATCAACGGTCTCTACTGCGGACACGGCGGCTTTGTAGTTGCCGGTGTGGCCAACCATATCGCCGTTGGCAAAGTTAATTCTCGCGTAGTCAAAGCTATTGGCTCGCATTCGTTTGATGGTTTCATTTGTGATCTCAGAGGCCTTCATGGCAGGCTTCTGATCGAATGTGATATTAGAATCTGAGGGAATCTCCAAATATTCCTCGAGGTTTTTGTCGAAATAGCCGCTGCGGTTGCCGTTCCAGAAATAAGTTACGTGTCCGTATTTTTGCGTTTCACTACAGGCGAATTGTCGCACTTTTGATTTGGCTAGAAACTCGCCAAGAGTATCGGAGATCGCCGGCGGGGAGACCAGGTATTGTGGCGGTATATGAAGGTCGCCGTCGTACTCCATCATGCCTGCAAAAAACACGTCGGGCGAGTTACCGCGATCAAATTTGGTGAATGATTTCTCTGTAAATGCGCGACTGATTTCGATCGCTCTGTCGCCTCTGAAATTAAAGAAAACAACAGCATCGCCATTTTTAATTTGACCGACGGGCTTTTGTTCTTTGGTAATGACAAAGGCCGGTATGTACTGATCGGTTAGTTTTTCATCTTTGCGAAAGAAAGCTAGGGCTTCTCCGAGAGACATGAATTGATTAGCAGCCATGCCGTGCACGTGGCAGTCCCATCCTCTTTTAACCATGGCCCAGTCCGCCTCGTAACGGTCCATCGTGATATGCATTCTGCCGCCGCCCGATGCCACGAGGTAGTCGAAGGTGTCTGAGCGAAGTTCTTGTAAAACTGCCTCCAGACGTTTGACGTAAGTCTCCGCGCTTTTCTCGCCGACATCGCGTCCATCAAATAAAACGTGAACTCGCACTTTACGACACCCTGATTTTTTTGCGGTTCTCAACATGGAATACAAGTGTTCTTCATGGGCGTGAACATTGCCGTCCGATAGTAAACCGATAAAATGCAAAGTGCCTCCGGTTGTGTCGATGTGCTGCAGAGTTTTCTTCCATGTGGCGCCGTTGTAGAGAGATCCAGTTGCGATAGCGTTTTGAACAAGCTTTGCGCCTTGGTCAAATATGCGACCTGCACCGAGCGCGTTGTGTCCAACTTCACTATTTCCGATGTCAGCGTTCGACGGCAAACCAACAAATGTTCCATGCGCATTTAAGGTGCGCCAAAGGCAGTGCTGCTTAAGCCAATCAAGATTTGGTTTTTTCGCATTGGCCACGGCGTTGCCAAACTCACTTGCCACGAGACCAACGCCATCCATGACAACAGTCAGAACGCGTCGCTTTGCAGGTGAGTGGGTCATTAAAAATATTCCTTCGGCATCGGTTATTTTTGATCGTGTATTTACAAACTAACGTACCACAAATGATTTTACGTGCTTTGGTTTTGTTGCAGTCTGCCAGGTCTGTGGTATCGGATGAGTCTAGGTGCGCCCGCATTCCATCGTGGTGACTAGTAGAGCCTGTCTTGGCCCACGATGGAGATTATGTAAGTGCTAGGGGTTGGTGGCGACACGTAATGGGCAAATTTTGAGCAGGCAGAGGGATTCTTAAGTGCCTGGAACATCAAGCTAAATTTTAGTTCAAAAAATGTCTGCGGAGCGTCTAGAAACCCGTTGACGGCAGTGCTTTAGCTAGCCTATAAGCTGTAATCTTCTCGATGCCCGAGAAAGGTTTTATAGGTCTGCTCTAGAGTCCAGGAAAAAAGCGAATTGATCGTTAAATTCTGCTGGACATCATGCGCGCGAATCGATAAAACCCTTGCCCTCGCGAAAATCGAGTGCTCTTTGAAAACTGAATAGTGAATCGACAGAAAAACAAGAAACCATAAG
>CAYOEM010000010.1:0-91074 GCA_964402975.1 uncultured Polynucleobacter sp. | reverse complement strand
AAGAGAAGAAGCCAGAAGCCATGATCGAGAAGATCTTAGATGGTCAGATGAATAAATTTTACAAGGAAGTGTGCCTCGTAGAGCAAGCTTTCGTTAAAAACCCTGATCTGTCCATTACAAAACTTCTGGAGTCGACTGACAAAAACCTTAAGTTAACGAAGTTTGTTCGCTATGCGCTCGGTGAGGGCATTGAGAAGAAGCAGGAAAACTTCGCTGCGGAAGTGGCGGCTCAGCTTAACCGCTAATTATTGGTTTGAAACCTCAGAAAGGGGCGCGCTCTTCGGGGCGCGCCTTTTTTATGGCTGTGGTTTAAGGGCGGTTTTGGTTGTGTGCGGTAAGTTATTTCTTTATAATTTCGCTGACATAAATTCACTTGAGGTCATTCCATGTCAATGCCGATCCCAGTTCATCCAGACGTAAAATATAAACGCATCATGCTTAAACTTTCTGGCGAGATGTTGGGTGGCGACCAGGGTTACGGCATCGAAGGTGATGCTCTCGAGCGAATCGCAGCCGAGGTTGCTAAAGTTCACAGGCTGGGTGTCCAGGTTTCGATTGTGATCGGTGGCGGTAATATTTTTAGAGGTGCATTGGCCTCAAAGCTCGGAATGGATCGTCCGTCGGCTGATTACATGGGAATGCTTGCGACTATTATTAATGGCCTTGCGCTGCAAGGAATTCTTGAAAATAAATTCAACCTCCAGACCAGAGTGATGACGGCCATCACTATGCAAGAATTAGCTGAGCCCTATATCAGACGAAAAGCAGTTAAGCATATTGAATCAGGCCGGATAGTGATTTTTGCAGGTGGTACGGGTAATCCTCTATTTACCACCGACACAGCGGCATCTCTAAGAGCCAGAGAGATTGGAGCTGAAATCATCATGAAGGCCACAAAAGTGGACGGCATCTTTGACAGTGATCCAAAGAAGAATCCGAAGGCTAAGAAGTTTGACGAGCTGACTTATTTTGATGTTCTCAATAAGAAACTTGATGTCATGGATGCAACAGCCATCACCATGTGTATGGAAGCTCAATTGCCAATTATGGTGTTTAAGATGGGCGAGCCAGGCTGTGTAGAGCAAGTTGTTTTGGGCAAAAAGGCCGGAACAATTGTCAGATAATTGTTATCTAAAGTTTTAGTTATATAAAAAGTGGGAGAGATACATGAGTGAGATTGCCAACAACTGCAAACAAAACATGGATAAGCGTCTGAAGTCTTTTGAAGGCGAACTCAAGCAGGTTCGCACGGGCCGTGCCTCGGTTGCCGTTCTGGATAATATCAGAGTCGACTACTACGGTAATCCAACGCCTTTGAATCAAGTTGCGACCCTTTCGACTCCTGACGCGCGCACGATCACGATTGCGCCGTTTGAGAAAAAGCTAATCGCAGACATTGAAAAAGCCATCCGCATCGCTGATATCGGCGTTCAGCCAACCAATGACGGTAACGTCGTTCGTTTGCCGTTTCCTGCTCTCACCGAAGATCGCCGTAAGGACATCGTCAAAAACCTAAAAAAAATCGCTGAAGACGCCAAAGTCGGCCTTCGCAACATTCGCCGCGATGCCAACGAAGAAGTCAAAAAGCAGGAAAAAGACAAGAAGCTCACAGAAGACGACCGCAAAAAAGTCGAAGATATCATTCAAAAGCACACGGATAGCTTTGTGAAGCTGGTCGATGAGCGACTAGCTGCCAAAGAAAAAGAAGTGATGACAATCTAATCAAAAGCGGGACACCCGACTGATTGAGTATTGATTGATCAGTGCTCCCACATAATTGCCTTGGTGAGAACATGCCCGCCCGGAAAGGGTTACTCCGACGTCGTAGTTGTTGTAGGGATACCCCTACAACAACTTAGCCATCTTATCCCTGTATTGTTTCACAGAGGCTGTTAGATCCTGGCGATCCTTTGCTAGTTCAGTCATGTTGGGACCATTTAATAGTTTATCAGACTCCTCAGCAAAGCGCTTTGCAAAATCCTGTCCTTGGCCCAGTCTATACGCCAAGCTGACGAGTTCTAGTTCAGCCCACTGTTTTCTTAGCTGATTGGATGGAGTCTTCTCGTCGGAAAACTCTTTAGACGCGTCTTTGGTGATATCAGCAATAAGATCTTTGATGGGCTTGCCGGCAAGGGCTGGAGTTTTGCGGCCAAGAATCATAGCGTTCTTGAGTGTTGTGAAGATGGTCTGGTTCAAAAAGCCATGGTCATCGCCAAAATCCTTTGCAAGCTTTAAGGCTTTCTCCAGCTCCTTTGGAGCCTGGCCGGCCTGTGACGGTTCGTCTGATTTGGCGAGGGCTAGGTCAAATTGTTCTTTGACGTGTTGAGATTTCAAAGTTGCCGCATCTTGATAGTAGTCCTTAGCGCTTCCATTCATATTGTCAAATAATGCAAGGCGTGCGGTCAGATATTTTATGTTTTTATCTTTGGACAATGGAAGTCTTGCGAGTAGACCTCTGGCCGTAAACTCTATTTTCTGTGGGAAGCGGTTGATGCCAGCGATCGTTTTTTTATCTTCCTTCTTCGCTAGGTCTACCGCTTTAAGGAGCGCTGATTCAGCCTTATCCGGTTGATTCGACTTCATGAGAGCGTAGCCATAGCTAAGATGAATGCCGCTGGAGGCATTTTTACCAAGCGTCGGAATGATGCTTTCATAGAGTTTAGCTGATTTTTGGTACTGGCCTGCGTTCCAAGCGTAGAAGGCTTGGCGCTCCAAGAAAGCATTTCGGTTCGCAATTTGGAGAGCCAAGGCCTCTTCGACCATAGCGACGGCTTCTGCGGGGCGGTAGCTTTGATAGAGCGCTTTTGCTGCAAACCAGTTAATAGCTTCTTGGTGTGACGTGTCTTCATAGGCAAAGGTGTGCCTTTTTTGGAAGTATTCAGCTGCCATAGCATAGTTACGGCGTGCCATGTGAAGAAGGCCAAGGTTTTGCAGGGCTGCTGCCTGGATGCGCTCATTGTTAAAGGCAGCATCTATGGCGTATAGATAGCTACCATGTGCCTTTTGAGCTAGATCCTCATCAAACTCAAACCCCTTGACCGTCGCTTGGAACTGCTGGTGATACAGGTATCCGAGGAATTGATACTTGGCACCAACTCCCACCATGTTATCAGAGAGTTTTTCGACCTCAGACGCAGCCTTCGAAAGCTCAGACTTCGACGGAGCTTTGCCGCTGTTAATGGTCGAATGAATAGCTTTTACAAAAGTTAGGCTGTCTGCTTCGATGAGTCCGTCTTTGACCATCGTTTCGTAGGTTTTTAAAAGCTCAGTCCAGGCTTCTTTGGAGGAGTTCATGAGCACGTACTGATAGTGCGACTCAAGATCATCGGTTGTTCGAATGTTGCTGTAGAAAGAGCCTTTGGCTAGCTCCTTATTTTGAGCAGGTCCATGATAAAACTTATAAGCTGCTTCAAGGGAGGTCGATCGCAGGGCCTCGATGGCGTAAGGGTACTCTTTGCTCTTAGGGTCAACATAAGAAAGCCATAAGCTCATGACGCGAGACAGCTCCCTCGGACGGTTATTCGTTTGGAGCAAAACAATCGTCCTCGAAAATAGAAGTCTTAGCGGGAAGTAATTGTCTTTTAGCCGCTTGACCCTCTCGACCACTTGACGAAGCTCATCCCGAACGGCCGTTTGATCTTCGGTGGCCAGAACGCGGTAAATTTGTCGCTCATTTTGGACTAGCTCCAGAAGACGGGCAGAATCCGCGTCACTTGAACCCTTTAGCTTGGATTCAAGTTGAGAGAAAAAGGTCTCACGAGATTTCTCCTTCTCCAGCGAGTCAAAGAGACGGGCTAGGTAATATACCCTTGTTTCTTCGTTTGATTCAGCGGAGACAACTCTGTTGAGGAGCACATTTTCGTAGGCAAGCCCAGGCTTACTTGCCAAAAGCCTTTCAAATATCTTTGTTTGCCAGTAAAGGCCCATGGTGTTCGTCGGTTTTGCGTCCTTGGCCATACTGAGAGCTGACGAGTCGCGGTGTCTAAAGAATTCAATATGAGCCTGAGCAATCTGACGCATCGGACTGGCAGGTAGACTTTTAAGATTCGTCTCTGCTGATGACAGCATGCGAGTCAACTCAGCCACATTTTCTTTACTAGGTAGGGCGTCCCACTTTGTCAACGTCTCCAAAAGCAAGAGTTGCACGGCGTAATCAGGAGATTTATCTTTAAGGCTTTTAGCGTAGAACGCCGCCGGCATCCATGCGTGCATGAATACAAAATTACTGAATAGCCGGTCTTCAAGCTCACTTTCAGTCAGGTCATTGCCGCGAATCATCACTTGATTGAGAAGCATGATCTTGTCACTGTACGTGCGGGCAGCTTGATGAGCTTCCCAGACATCCTTTGGTGACCAATTCGCGGGCGTAATTCCTTCGAGTGGCGCGCTATAAACGTCAAGAGCCCCCTCGAAAGCACAGGTTAAATATAGCTTGGTCTTAGCGGGTGTTGGGTAGGAGCAGTTTTGATCAAGAGACGTTAATTGCTCGGGGAATACTTTCGCGTCATTTAATTTTAGGCGAAAAATGGCTGACGCGTCACGGCTATCGAGAATCAGGTCCCGGTTGCTGTCCAACATGTACTGGGAAAAATAAATGTAGTTTCCGTCAACGGAGAATTTAGCTAAACCGGAGCTTCCCGGCAAATTGATTTTGATGCGTCTAATCTCGGACTTGCTTGTGAGGTCCATGAGTACAAACTCTGGGCCTTGGGCCTTGTAGACCAGCGTATTTTTACCCGGCGCTAGGGATGGTCCGTAGATATGCCCCTCTTTCAGAAGGTTTTTTGATTTTGTTTTTAGATTGTAAGTAAAAAGTTTATGAGATGATCCTCGGTCATTACTTTGGACGTAGCCAAGGGTATCTGGATCGATCCAAAAGGGCGAATGCTCACCGAGGCCCGATTCAGTAATGCATGAAATCTTAGAGTCTTTTTCGACCAGACAAACGTCACCTTTGGCGTCGTTACCAAAATAAGTGATGGCCAGACGAGATCCGTCTTGGCTCACAGCCGCATTTTTTGCGTCAACGTCGGACTTAGTCACGGATGCGGTGAGGCCTGTTTTGGTATCAAACTTAAAGACCTGCGATGATAGATTTTGACTTCTCGTGAAGAAGAGACTGGATTCGTCACTGGTCACAGAGGCCTGGAAATTATCAAAGGGCCCAACGGTTATTTTCTTTAGCGGTGTGAATACGCGAATGTTTTTTCCGGACCGAGCTTGGGCCAAGCCTGTCGTCGACATCAGGGCCCCAATAAGAAGTATCTGTAGGCTTTGGGATTTCATGAATTACCTCACGTTTGTCGCAGGCGTTTTGGATTCTGATTTTTGCTGTTTAGAGTTTTCGTTATTTTGATCGGAGTGAGTCATGCTGAAGACTCTCCCACGATCACCTTTGGTCTTGGTTTTCTCAAGAGGCAGCGGGCCAGAGGCCACTTCCTGGTCCTGGAATTTTCGGTCAAGCTCCTGCCAATCACCACTAGCCTCAATCTCTAGGATGGTTTGGCGATCAATCAAGTGGATGCTGGGAGAACATCCCCAAAGCATGACTGATACCAGCGTAAGACCTACGGTGTTTAGATGTTTCACGTGTTTCATGGGTGACTCCTATATAAAATCAATTGATCATGGTTTCTATGGTGCTCAGTGCCTCTCCGGCCTGAGAGTTAATAAGTGCGGAAAGAGGTAATGATCGTACGGCCACGTCGCTACTGACAGCTCCGTCGAGAGCGATCTTTAGATCCATGAGCCCGTGGTCCATATCGATGCCCACGGCGCGCGGATAGGCGACGCGAAGGCCATTGCGGGCTAATGAGACTTGGGTGTCCTTGAAGTCAGGGTCAAGCGCGTCAAGAAGGCTTAGAAGCTGCCTTTTACCAATTTGGGTAAAGTCCATTCGCCCAGCGGCAAGTCTTTTTCGCATGTCAAAGTCGATGGCCATCCTTCCGGCGAGCGGGGCCCAGTCCTTGGGCGGTGACCTGCGATCTGGAGCTTTAAGAAGTTCTGGCTTGATGCCGGAAAACCGACCCAGGAAACCAGTTCTCAGGCGACTGGGGTGCAAGTCTAGGTAGAAACGTCCGACCATGCTGCCATCGAGAAGGTCCATTTTCAGATCATTAAGCAGGACGAGGTTTTGGCGGATTTCAAAACTTTGCACCATCGGCCCAACGACAATGTGTTTCCACGAAACTTGATCAAATGTGAGCTGAGATTTTTCCTCCACGTAGGGCTCAACGTTTTCGTAATCGACCCTGGCGAACGGGTTTTGTGACTTTAAATAGAGAAATCCAATTTTACCGTCTTTCTCCAGTTTAAGCTCTTCGAGTACCGTGATGGAACCATTAACATTTTTGGCTGCGAAATCACCGACCGCAACGCTGAAGTTTTCAAAGGATGGATTAGCTTCAAAGGATAATCGTTCTTTGTCAAAAAGAATGATTTTAAACGGCGCAAGAAACTGGCCTGATCCAGATATAATCGACTTTTCATCCAGTAGCTTTGAACTAATCTGTCCATCAAGCTGTCCGCTGCCGGCTGTTTTGAATTCGCCCTGACCACTGACGCGGATGGTGCCATCTTTAAGGCCACCGTCCATGGTTTGTATCGCAATCACATCGTTGTTTAATGCGGCTCCTGCCCGGAAGGTGAGATCCTTTAGACTTCGGTCAAATGCTGCGGGACCTTGGGACGTCGTAAGAAACTCCACCATTTTGACTGCAAAATTTAGGTCTAAGTCTGCCTTGGTGGGCTCTCTAACATCATTAAGCTTTGCGCCTAAGTCGCCTTTGACGCCGCTAACCGTGGCGAATTTGCCGTAAGCTAGAGATGACGCGTCAAGAGTTGTCTTTAGATCAAAGCTTCCCGAATTCAATTTGGCTGAAGATTGAATTTTCAGGGGCTTTTTAAGCAAAAATAAGGTTTTTCCATTGTCATCCGGTTTTTGCTCAAGGGTTTGTGATAGATCCGCGACAGCTGAAACGGTCTTGAAGTTTTTACTGTTAATCCCAAGAACAGAGCCCTCTCGATGCTTGACTTCTAACTTGTGATCTCCCTTTATCGTGACATCACCAATCGATGTGAGAGGGCCGGGGTTTCGTAAACTTCCCAGAAGTTTCTGCGAAGCCTTCGCGAGCAGTTCGTGATCGAGAGTCATTTGACCGGGCTTGTCAGTCCATTTAGCTGTCATGGTGATCAATGGATCTCCATTAGTGGCGGTCTTGTGCTTGAAAACTCCGGACGACTCACGACCGAGGTCGGCATTTATATCGTTTTGACTCTGAATTGATGTCAGGGATGAAAGCGCGGGATGGCCCAATTCGTCCACATTAATATTAAGTGTGGCAAGTAGTTTATTTGTTTTCTGCGACGATGTTCTTTTGGAGAGAGAAACATCAGCCATAAGCTTGGCCGAGCGGAACGATAATTGTTCTGCGGAGTTGGTTTGTATGGACGGTTTTATGAGTACATCCGCCTTCATAGTTGATTGGAGTTGGTGCCAATTTTCCAGTTTGAACTGGCTCCAAGGTTCCGGGTGAAGAATGTTGAGATTAAGATTGCCACTGGCCTCCGGCCAACCTAGGTGAGCAAGGGCTGCCGAAGACGGGATGACTTCCGCTAAAGCTTGCGGAGCTGAGGTGGCAAACTTGAGTTGGACGTCCAAGTTTTGTCCCGTATCTTTCGTCGATGCGAGAACGCCCAAAAGTTTCCGTCCATTTAGCTTGGTCATCACGTCGAGGTCGAGGGATTTTCCAGGCGCATTAAGCTTGGCTTGACCCGCCTGTTCAAATGAGGCGGCAGCCGATAGACTCGGGTGTTTAAGCTTCTCAAGGGCAAGGCGAAAATCCACCTCGCCAGCACCTTGTTTTACTTTTGAAGTGGTGGTTAGACTGGCCTCTTGCAGCGAAATTTTTCCAGCCTCTGACAATGTGGCGTTCAGATTTTTAAGCTCGGCGCGATGATCGAGAGTCCAGTTGTGCCGATCGAAATCGGGACTGTCGTCTAGTTTAAAATGCCATTTTTCGCCAAGTTTTACTTGGTCGAGATTGGTCGTCATAGTCGAGGTTTTCTTGGCATTCGTGATCCGCTGCTCTAGTCCTAGACCAGAGGCGTTTAGCGCAAATTGTCCCTCACTACCAAGTCCACGCAGGAGGCTAGCCCATCCGGCGGCCAAATTTATGGCGCCACTTCTGGTAACTTTAAGATCTTGTTTGGAGATTAGGTTTTTGAAAGTCACATTCAGTTTGTTCTTCTCTGGACCTGACTCGGAGTAAAGACTAACACCATCGAGTGATAGCTGTGATTTGTCGAGCTGTAGATTCAAATTGAACTTATTTTGATCTGTATGGATTTCAAGGAGGAGATCCGGTTGGAGGGATGCTTTATTGAAGGCGATCTTGGTCGTGTCGGTCGATTGAGGCGTTGTGTCAGATAAGGTTGACATGGCGTGCTTGCCGCTCGCAACCAGGGACGCTTTAAATTTAAACTTCAAGTGGTTTGGAACCAGTGAAACTTGGGAGGAGATCTCGGTTTCTTTGATGTCAATTTCGGTCGAGTTTCCACCTTGAGTTAAAGCAACGTGCAGCTTGATGTCACTAATATCAACATTGGGAATTGATAGCGTAAAACTCGGCGATTGAATCATGTTTAAAAGTGTTGCAAGCGTTAAAGCTTCGGCTTTTTCGTCTTTTTGACTCTCCGGAAGCGCAAGAGCTATGGAGCCGTCCAAGCCTTTAAAAGTTGCGCCGGACAGCTCAAGCTTTTGTCTGATGAGGGCCCAGAATCCGTAGCTAAGTCTGGCCTGCCTGATTGCGACGTCTACTTTTGCTTTTGGGGGTGTGTCGATTTTTAAGCGAAGATTGACGAAGTTGAAGCCAGCAAAGACGTCCACCTCAAAGTCGTCAAATTTGAGTTCTACTCCGAGTTCAGCCAGCGGCTGGCGGATTGATGCGATAATCCGCTTTTGTACGTACGAAGATCTAAGGAATCCGTAAGCCGCCAGCATGAAACAGGAGCCTGTGACGACAGAAAATATCACGAAGGCCAGTAGGCGTCGTCTTGACTTTAATGTCCAAAGGCGAGGGCTCATCGAGCGGGTTCCGATCTAGTGATTCTTAACGTGGGGCGCCGCTTGTGATCCAACTCTTCAGGCTGGCAAGCTGAGCTGCTGACATGGAAATACTTTGCGGGGGCTCAGTGTGGCTTTTGATGGTGCAAGGTTTGACGGTGCTATCGAAAATGGCGACCAACAAAGATTGGTTTGGATTACCAGGTGTTATGAACGGAATAGCGAGACAATCGACGCGGTTTGTTTGAAACGTATCCCAGTTTGGGTAGTCAGGGCCTTTTTTGTTAACCATTCCGGCGTGAAAAGCATCTTGACTGCGCATGTCTGGACCCCCAAGGGTATCTGTATTTGATGTCACACCGTGACAAGTGCCGCAGCGATTCGCAAATACATCGTTCCATAGCCCTGCAAAGGTGGCATCAGTTTCTGGCTCCTTTTTTTTCTCGTCTTCCTTGCCGCATGAAAGCGTGAGCCAGAAAAGAGATAAGACTGCGTAAAAAGAAAAACGCATGTATGCATTAAAAAATGACGACTTAGGCATCCGCTACCCCTATTTCGACCAATGAAGAGACCCTGTTTTTGATCCAGTGATTCTAGGGACTAAAGGCCCAGTTGGTCTAGGCTTTTTTGTCTTTAACAGCTGCGGTTTTGGGAGGGTCTCTAACGATTGCCCGTAACGGCAAATCCCCGAAGTGCCAAGCGGCAACTTCGGGGATCGCGGATGATTAAATCTCCGGCAGATGATCCTTACTTGCAGTCAGGAGACTTCGTTGCAAGCCCATGAGCCGTAAAGGCTCCATTGATTTCGCAGAAGTCCGGGGAGCGTGTAACGGGATCTGTGTCGTTGTCGTTTACAACGAGGGCAGCCTCGTAGACATCTCGGTAGGTGGTTGCCGTGAAGATGGTCTTGAAAGCGATGGACGATACGATGTCATTGGCTTTCTCGGCATCGTATTTAGAACTTAGGGTCTTAAACAGGTCCCAGAACGTACCACCGATGATCAAGCCTTCCGCATGAACTTCGCCGCGATCTTTAGGGTAAACCTTGTCTGGCTCCATATCGCGAACGATGCCGCCGTTAGATCTGAATCCTGGCCCAAGGCGGCTATCGTTGGTCATCACCATCGACATAATGTCGCCAAATCCTTCCGAGTATGCCCCGTCATCGATACCGCCTGTGTTCTCATCAAAGCCATGGCCCCACTCGTGGTACATGACGTCTGAGATGAGGCCTGTGTTTCCGCATCCTCCGCCAGCTGAGAAGAAGTTTACGGAGTAGCCGTCCCAGTAAGCGTTACAGGTCTGGCTTAAGTTCACATTAGCCGTTAGTGGGCGATCGATCCATGGAGATGATACGTATTTTTTCGCTTTTTGGACCATGAGGTTTAAGTGATGGAACGTGTGAACCTGCGCTTGGTCTTTTTCGGTCGATACATCAAGGTTAAGGTCCCATGCGTCTCCAACTTTAGTTGCAGCTTTTGCAACTGGTGTACCCGACCTTGTCGTAACGCGGAACTTTTTTCCGGTCAGGCCTGAGACATTCGGAGCGGTGGTGCCAGCAAAGTCAAATTTACCATCAAGTCCAGTCGTCAGAGCTGAGCTTCCCGCTTTCACGTCCATCTCCATCATGGAGACGTCTGTTGGTGTGCTCTCAAAGTAGGTTCTTGGAAATACTTTCCCATGAGCATGGCTTGATGCGAAGTGCCGAGTATTCTTGCTTGAGAATAATTCGCCATTGCTGGCCAAGGTTTCAACGCTAAGAGACTCTCCGTTGAGTTCAACAACTGCGCTGTTGACGAGAGCGAGCTTATAGCCGTTAGCAGTTTGCTTAACACGGTACTTTTGTCCCATGTCATGAACCGCTGCGCCTGGTGCAAGTGTACTCACAGCGTCTTGTGAGCTTACAAAGTTTCCACCATTGTCTTCTTGAGCTTCACCAAAGGAGCGTGACTGAACTTGTACGAGTTTTCCAGCCTTAAAACGCATATTTATGGAGGCATCTGCGACTGGGATTCCGTCTTTAGAAACTGCGAACCGAAGAAATTGAACGTCAGGCGTGATCAATGTCGCTGCATCAACAAGCGAGAGATCAGCCAAGCTTACCTGCAAAATATCCTCATGTGATGCAATCCAGTTTCTAGCGATATCCAGCAACTCATTAAGGCTAAGGGAGGAGGCTTTTGTTGCTAAATTGCCAGTTATAATGCGAACGGCACCGCTGTGGGCATCAACTGAGATTTTGGTTGATGGGTCAAACCGGTTAGCAAATTTCTTGGTGCTGACGCCAATCGTGTCGGGACGTATGACACGTTCGCCGCGGACCAGTAGAGCAGCCACCGCTTTGGATGTAACGCTGTGTTCCGGCGCCACGAAACCAAGTGCTGTCGTCGCTGGGACTGTGGCAATCATTGCCGTGAGTCCGAGCTTAATGAGAGATGAGCGAGCCATAAAACCTCCCTGTGCTATCGCCAAATTTTGAACATCTTAAAATTGTAGCAATAGGGAGGCTGTTCGCAAAATTTCCAGCCATAAAACTTACTAATTCCCAAATGTGGGATTTTTATAGTTCTTCGCTGGCGGGGTTCATTGGCGAAAGTTTGCGCTTCTTGATTCTCTCGACGAGAGTGGTGCGGTTCATACCTAGTAACCTTGCGGCTTGGTTACGATTGTTATCGGTTCTCTGAAGAGCCTGCGTGATCAAGCTATTCTCCAGACTCTCAATAAATTCGATGAGATTAATTCCTTCGGCAGGAAGTACGCCAAAATCGGCCGGCAGCTGCATGGCAGTCACGCCAGGACGAGGATTTAGCTCCGAGAGCCCTGTGCCAGAAGGGAACGGGCTACGGATGGATGGAGTTTCGCTCCTGGCTTCAACTCGGGGGGCTGCATTGTTACGAGGTAGATTTTGGTTTGTTATCGATTCAGATCTTGTATTCAACGAGTGGTTTAAGGGCGTTGAGACAAATCCAGTAGCACTCAGAAACTCACTGGGCAGATGCTCAACACCAATGGCACCGCCGCCACGCATGACGACGAGCCTTTCAACCAAATTTTGTAGCTGACGAATGTTACCGGGCCATGGCTGTGCGCTTAAAATTGCGGCAGACTCTTGGGTTAACCAGCACTGGGGCTGTTGGGGATGCATGCGATTGGAGACTTCGATGAAGTGGTTCAGTAGAAGGGGAATATCTTCACGGCGTTCTCTTAAGGCAGGTAGCGTCACAGGCAGCACATTGATACGGTAATAAAGATCGCTGCGGAACGTGCCGTTGATAATGGCACCTTCAAGATCAACGTGCGTCGCGGCGATGACTCGCACGTCGGCTCGGCAAAGTTCCTTGCCACCCACCGGGGTGAACGTCTTTTCTTGCAAAACACGCAGGAGCTTTGACTGGAGCGACGGCGCCATGTCACCGATTTCATCCAAGAATAACGTCCCACCCTCGGCCCTGGCGAACACGCCGGCGTGACGCTGTACAGCGCCTGTAAACGCGCCTTTTTCGTGGCCGAAGAGTTCGCTTTCCAGAAGGTTTTCGGGAATGGCACTGCAGTTTATAGCGATGAATGGCTTGTGAGATCGTCCAGATAGTCGGTGGATGGCCCTGGCAATCAGTTCCTTGCCGGTGCCGCTATCACCATTGATCAAAACCGAGCTTTCGCTTCTGGCTATTTTAGTTACAGTTTCCAAAACAGTTGACATGGCTCGGCTGCGGCCGACGATTTCAGGAAACGCCTGTTGCCAATTCTCGGTGACGCGTGACACGGGAACGTCACAAAAAAGTTGTGACGAGGGTAGCGGTGCTACCGGTAGTTCCGTGCGCTTGTCAGAGTGGCTCATGCTGAGTCGAGTCTCCGTACGAGTGGTCCAGTGGCACCTAACGTCCAAATAACGATGGCCGTTTCGGCGTTGCCTGGTTGACGAGGCCTGAGTTTAGATAACGGTGTCGTTTTCCAGAATCAGGCGGTGTCAAGCAAAAAATGAATGTCACCTATGTTTTAATCTTAACCTCATGTTCAGTGCGGGTGCAAATATTGCCGGGCACTTTTTTTTCGCCTGAAAAGCTTGTCCTGACGCAACTTGAGCGAATTGTTGAGATTTGTGCTGCGAGTTTTGTCCTTTGTAATCATAATAGGACAGGCGAAAGCCGTGATCAGAAAAGTTGGTAAAAAACCAAAGGAGCCGCGAAAGCCTTGCGAGTTGCGATTGTTCACGATTGGCTGGTGTCTTGGAGGGGTGGAGAAAAAGTGCTGGAGGCTATCGCAAGTCTCTATCCTGAAGCGGAAATTTTTACACTTTTTTGCGATTTATCAACCCTTTCTGGCGAGCTTAAGACGAGAAAAATCCACGTCCATCCCGTGGCTAATCGGCTTAAATTCATGCGAAAAGCTCTTTTACCTTTCATGCCAGTGTGGATTGAGGAGTTTGATCTCGGCGGTTTTGATTTAGTGATCAGTACGTCTAGTTGCGTTGCTAAAGGCGTGATTGTTGATCCCGATGCAAAACATCTTTGCTATATGCACTCTCCGATGCGATACATCTGGGATCAGCGCGCCGAATATCTTGGTTGGACGCGCAAAGTTCCACTGGTAAATTTTGTTGTGAGTCTCATAAGTACTTTCTTGCGCGCTTGGGATGTCACTTCGTCTGCGCGCGTTGATTTATTCGTGGCGAACTCAACCTTCGTACAGAAACGAATAAAAAAATACTATGGGCGCCGGTCTTTGGTCATCCCACCACCGACGGACGTGTCCCGATTCACGTCAAAAACAGATGAAAATAACCAGGACTATTTTCTCGTTGCCGGAGCCTTCGTGTCATATAAGCGTTTTGATTTGGCAATAAGAGCCTGCGAAAACCTAGGAAAAAAGCTCATCGTGGCGGGTCAAGGGCCCGAATTAGCTAGTCTACGTCAACTAGCTGGAGCGCACACAACAATCATCAATGCACCAAGCGACGAGCAATGGACGAAGCTTTTCGCTGGGGCTAAAGCGTTTATTTTTCCCGGGGTTGAGGATTTTGGAATCACTGCTATCGAAGCGATGGCCAGCGGCAAGCCAGTCATAGCGTTGAAGCGTGGCGGTGCCTTGGACTTTGTCATTGAAGGGCAAACAGGCCTCTTTTTCAGTGAGGCGACCGTTGCGTCATTGGCAAAATCTTTAGAGCAATCACAGACAATGGCATGGGATGAAAAGAAGATTCGGGATTTTGCCCGTAAGTTTAGCCGGGAGAACTTTATCTCAAAAATGCGGGTGGCGTTGGACGAATTGATGACTCAGGATTTTTCGTGAAAAAGGTTTTCCAAGCATGAATCCACGCAAGCAGAATATTTTAACGCTCATTCGTATGACGGTTGATGTTGTTATGGTTCTTGCGGCGTGGCTTTTGGCTTGGTTTCTCAGGTTTTACGTTGGTTTTGAAGCTACCAAGGGTATCCCCGAAGCTGATCTATACTTTAAATTGGTGCCATTTATCGCGGTGATTTGGCTCGGTGTTTTTGCTGCAGCGGGGTTTTACAGGCGAAGTAATCGGCATCGTAGTGCTATATTGGAGGCGATCGACGTCATTCAGTCGTGTGCGTTAGCTACCATCACTTTTATCGCGTTCACGTATTTTTACGAGGAATACCGATATTCAAGGATCGTGATGGCGTTATTTGCCGTGACTCATCCAGTGATGATCATTTTTGGTCGCAGCATGGTCAGGAAAGCGCTGCGGGTTTATCGACGCAGGGCTACGCCTAGGAAAACACTTATTATCGGCTGTGGTGAATTTATAGAAACCGCCATCAGAATGACTAGTTTGGGTGAAATTTCGGCCAACGACGTGTCTGGTGTCGTGTTGGTTGGTGATGTGGAACAAATGGAGCTGGGACGACGCCTTGCTCAAGCGCGCGGTTTAACCTTGTATGACGAACAGGCGGATTGGGCGCAGTTTTTCGTCGAACACCCCATGCAGACAGTCATCATTGCCTTGCCGTATAAAAATTTTAGCTGGATAGAATCGAACCTAGAATCGATTGCTAATCAAGTTCCCGACGTCAAACTGCTACCTGACCTCATGAAGCTAACAAAGCTAGCTGCCGGCATCGAACTGATTTCGGGAGTTCCAGTCATCAGTGTGCATGATAGCCCGCTGGCGGGGATACAAAGTGTTTTTAAACGATTAGTGGATATTTGTGGCGCATTGTTTGCCTTGCTGGTTTTTTCGCCCATTATGATTGTTCTGTCAGTATTGGTTCCCTTATCTTCAACCGGGCCGATCTTCTATCGACAGGAACGAATGGGATTGGATGGTCGAACGTTTATGATGTTGAAGTTTAGATCGATGCCTGTGGATGCGGAGAAGAAAACGGGTGCTATTTTTGCGTCGGCGGGTGATGGACGAGCCACCTGGCTCGGCAGATTTTTACGTAAAACCAGTCTTGATGAATTACCTCAATTCTTCAACGTTCTGAAAGGTGACATGAGTCTTGTTGGGCCTCGTCCCGAAAGACCTGTATTTGTGAATGACTTTCGCAGGAAGATCCCAGGATACTTTCTTCGACACAAGGTGAAGGCCGGCATCACGGGTTGGGCGCAAGTGAATGGTTGGAGAGGGGATACAAGCATCGAGAAAAGGATTGAATGCGATCTGTACTACATCCAAAACTGGTCTCTGTGGTTTGATTTCCGGATTCTCTTGCTAACTTTTGTTCGTGGGTTTATTCATAAAAATGCCTATTGATGAGTAGGCTTTTCCTTAACGCCAGGGGGTCATTCGAATGGCTGTCGATAAAAATAATCCAGTTGGAATCTGCGGCTTCGAGTTTGTTGAATTCGCATCCCCAAATCCTAATGAACTAAAGAAACTTTTTAAGTCTCTTGGATTCTCGTTGACAAAAACTCATACCACCAAAGCCATCGATTACTACAATCAAGGTGACATTCACTTCTTGGTCAATAGAGAACCGAGTACATTTGCTGAAAAATTCTCAAAACAGCACGGCCCCTGTGCGTGTGCTACAGGATGGCGGGTAGAGGATGCGAAAAAGGCTTTTGAAACGGCTATCGCCAGAGGCGCAAAACCTGCTCCACAGGGCGACTACGTGAGACATGGTAAGCCAGTGCCCGCAATTCTTGGTGTGGGCGACAGTGTTATTTACTTTATCGATGATCACAAAAATCCTGGACGGTATGGGGAATTGGGATTTGCACCGGCTGCAAAACCTGAAATGGTCGAGGGCAAGGGTTTTGCCTTGATGGATCATCTGACAAATAACGTGTATCAGGGGGAGTTAAAACCTCTAGCAGACTTCTATAAAAACGTATTCGGATTTGAGGAGGTTCGGTACTTCGATATCCGAGGGCAAAAAACAGGGCTACTCAGCTATGCGCTGCGTTCGCCGTGCGGTAGTTTTTGTATCCCGATCAATGAGGGGACTGAATCAAAAAGCCAAATTAATGAGTACTTAAATGAGTATAAGGGGCCAGGTATTCAGCACATTGCTCTTTTGACTCCCAATATTCTGAAGACTATGGATCAGATGGCTGGTTCTGGTCTTGAAACGTTAGATATTGACGAGGATTACTACCGAGATGTTTTTGTGCGGGTGCCGAATGTGACGGAGGACCGGGCGAAAATCCAGAAGCACAATTTACTGGTGGACGGTGATGACAGTGGATACCTCATCCAGATATTTTCCAAAAATGTCATTGGACCGATTTTTTTTGAGTTCATTCAACGCAAAAATAACCTTGGGTTTGGCGAGGGTAACTTCGGTGCTCTCTTCCGAGCTATTGAAAGGGATCAGGAGCGTCGGGGCGTACTTTGATGGCAAGGGGCCAGAGCTATTCAGCCGGTAAGCCCGCGGATTTTCCAGAGGGCCAGATTGTCGCCCGCAGTTTGGGGGGGCAGGACCTTATTTTAGTGCGGGTTAAGGGGCGGCTGCTTTGCTTCCTAGACCAATGCGCTCATCAGCCAGTCAAGCTTAGTGAATTTGGCGAGATGAGAGATGGGGTTCTCGTTTGCCACGCGCACGGCGGAGGCTTTGATCTCCCGCGAGGAGGCGTCGTTTTGTGCGGACCTCCACGAGATCCTCTTAAAAAGTTCGAGTGCCAAGAAACCCAGACGGAATCTATTGTAATTATTGGATAAATCTTCAAAAACAGCCCTGGTCCGGCCGGCCCCTGACCATAGAATCTATAAAAATTCAATAAAAATATTGACTTTCTAATGAAATTTTATTAAAAGCTTGTCATCGGGTTCTCCCCCGAGTGGCTGTTCTTCTGCTAGTGCTTTAGTTGCTGTTGTTGATTGTTGTGGAGAGTCTCATGTGGCCTTCGTTTTTTCTTCCTATCCTTTTGGCACTCGTATTCTCGTCTTGTGGGACGGCTCGAGTCGAGAAGTCCGAAGTTAAGTCCTACGTGCTAGCCCTCAAAAATAGTGACCAGACATTTGCTCCCCTCGTGAAGCGGTTGATACAAGACTACAACAATAATGTTGGTTTCACGGCGCTTGAGTTTTCCGATTCCCCCGATACCGCGAACTGTCCCGTGATCATTACCAAAGGTTTAGAAAAGAGAGATGGTAAGGTCGGTTGGGGGCAATGGTTCTCTTCGACAGAGCGCGAAGGATTAATGGTGCCGGTCCCGGGCACAAAGTCGACCGAGACCGTGACTTATAGTCTCCAAGTAGAATTCGACCAAGATTTCCTTGAATCAAATAATAAAGATGAAAAAAGTGGCGCCATTAACACGGAGCTCAAAAAGCTTTTCGCCCACGAGATCGGACATGGCTTTCAACTGCAGCATGTCCCGGAAGAAAACGATGTCATGTACTACGACATTTCGGGCGAAAAGGATTTCTCATCCTATTGGCCTCGGATAAAGCGGTTTTTCACACCTGAAGATGAAAAATAAAAAGCGGGTTAAAACTTAATTCCTATACCAACCTTCATAAGCGTTAGGCATAAGCCAGTGGCGATGGAGTCAAAAACTTTCTGCTGCTTTGCCTCGTCCGCCCTGTCGACATCATCCTGCTCAAGGGATGATTTTTTTACGCCCAATTTGAATATGGGATAGGAGATGCCAAGGACATCTGCCTCAATCAAAAATCTTCCTAATTTTGTTGATGCTCCCAAAGCACTGTCGAACGTGACTGCATTTAGGGACGAGCTTGTCTCGTATTCAAAGCCTGCAACACTTAAAACATTCCAGGCACCATCTGCGTTCCTCAGGCCTCCACCAAAAGCTGCATAGCCAAAGCCGAGCACGGATAACCTGAACCGGCCAACTGCCTGGATGACGCGCGCAGCGACTTCGCCTCTTTTTCCGCCGGCCAAGGTTAATGAGGCTTCCCAAGCATTGCCCGAAGACGTCATCACGCCTGCTGAGACTCCTGCGCCAATCAAAGGCTGCGGGGAAAGACCGATCGTGCCTAGAAAATACTTTGAGCTTGAATTGGATCCACGGTACCCGTCTGCCAACGATACTCCCTCGGCAAATCCGTCGTCGCGGGCTTCGTTTTGCTTCCGAGGTTTTCCGCCTTTACGACCTTTTGTCGATTTATTGGTAGAGCTTGATTGCGCAAAAGCGTTCTCCGGATGTAGTCCGGCGATGGGTCCTGCGGCTAACGTTAAGCAGATGGCCAGCTTCTGCACAAGATTCATTACACTCATCTCTCTGTCAGGGCGTAATCTGAGATAATCTTTTGAGATCTATTTGACGAGCGCTTTCGTTGCGCTGCGTGAGTTGTTTAATTCATTTCTGAAATTACTTCGTAGTTTGACCATTTGACTGAGACTATTACTTTGTTGGCCTTGCAGCATAAAGCCATCTGGCGCCTTCATTTTTCCGTCAATCATGGTGTCGGAGAAATCGATCTTCGTAGATGGGGTGGCAACAAAGCCATCTGGATCGGCTGAACTGTCAACTTTAACAGCCGCGGGTTTTTGATTTTTAATTGGCTTTTGTGCCGCGTATAAGTTTTGGGACGTGGCTAAAAAAGTTAGCAGCATTATGATTGAAAGAAATCCAACTTTGATCTGTTGCATGACCGGCGTCCCCTTTGTTAGTGCGATGGTTCTTTTAGTTGTCGTTCTAGCGCTTCGATATCCAGGTCACTTGCTCTTGATTCATTTTTGGCGGCATTATCCGGGTCAGCTTCAGACGGCTGTCTTTTCGCCGCGACTTGTTTGCCTGTTTGATTGGCGGACTGAGACGCGTTGGCATTCCCGGGCGAGGCTTTGGTCGCGGAGGCTGGTGCCAAGCTGGTTTGCTTTGGTGTAGCCTTGCTAACTGGGCGTTTGGCTAACTCACTAGCTAAAGCTTGTAATTCATCGTCTGAAATCTTGTCGCCTTTGTTATTGAGCGTATTAATCTCATCGATTAGTGCGAATGCCGCATCCGTGGTAGCAGAGCGAGACTTACTAACCTTGATAAGTCTCTTAAGTTCGGCTAGTGCGTCATCGTAGCGGGCGCTATTCTTCTGGGCGACTGCAAGGTTGAATAAGGCCAGCTCATTGGAGCCGTCTTGTTCCAAAATGGACTTATAAGCAGTAATGGCTTGCTCGTAGTTTCCTCTTGAAGCATCGACGATCGCAAGATGCAGTTTAGCGTCCTGATGGGCAGGTGCAACTTTTAGCACTCTTTCAAACTGAGCTCCGGCCTGCTGAAACATCTTGTTTTTTAGGTAAATGACGCCGAGATTCATTCTTGCTGACATGTCGCTTGGGTTTAGATTGATAGCCTGCTTCCAAAGTCGAACTGCCTCGCTGGATTTTTTTTCGTTGTAAGCGATCAACCCGAGCATATTGAGAACGTTAGAGTCTTTCGAGTCCTCGCCGCCCAGTGCGGTCAGAAATATCATAGCCATTTTGTAGTTTTGGCGACGAATTGAAATCTGGGCCATGATTCTTTGAGCATCTGAGTTTTTGACGTCTACCAAAAGCGCTTTTCGACAGGTTGTTTCTGCCTGATTTAGAAGGTTCTGCGTCAGCTGTAGCTCAGCAAGGGACAAGAGTGCCTTTATATCGCGCGAGTTGGGGCTTAGTGACTCTTCCAACTGCTCACGCGACCGATTAATAGAGGAGTCTTGGTCGCCTTGGGGGAGGGCGCTGCGAGGGTCGCTATTTGAACTAATAATGACTTCTCTTTTGCTTGAGTCAACGACCTTGCCACCGGTTTTGACGGTCTGACATCCGTTCAGTGTGATGCAGAGCGCGCTGATGGATAATCCGACTGTGACATGTGTTAAGTTTTTCATGTTTCTCTCCTCTAATTAAATCCAGATTCGAACATATCACTAATGAGCAAGTCGCTCGGTAGCATTACTGATGGCAATTTTTGATGTCATATAACCAGGTTCTGATATCTGCTCGGGCATCTCAGGGTGTTTGTCCGGTGCCAATGATGACATCTTTTGATATGTCTTCTGTGTCCATTCTGACAGAGAGTCCACCTCGGAGGATTGAGTGTACGCGGTTTCAAAAAATTTATAGGCCTGATCTCTTAGTGGGAATGCAGATTTTTCAAGCTGACTTTTTAAATCCGAGGCATCTTTAGGTGAATAGTCTGAGGGTGCCTGGACGCTAAAAAGTGCCTTAGCAAAGTCCTCGTGTAGTTCTCCTAGGCGGTAATAGCTTGCTACAGCGAACTCAGGGTTCCCAACGCCTATAATCTCTTGGTAGGCATTTGCAAGCCTTTCGAGTCGAGCTTGTTTGTGACCAGCTTGTTGCTCGATGTCCTTAACGCTTGCCAATTGAATTTGCTTGAAGCTACGGACTGATGATTCCTGATCATTAAAAAGAATTTTTGCGGCAATGCTTCTGGCGCCTGTAGCGCGTGGGCTGTTTTTTGCCTTTAAACTAGTAACCAGCTTGCCGAAGTCTTTTCTTGCGTTCTGGTTTTTCGGATCGACTGAGAGACGCAAGTCAATTGATTTAGCTTGAGCAAATAGGCCGTCATCAGTATTTTTTACGTCTGATCGGGATCCAAATGCGGCGTAGATGTTACTTGCAGCAACCAGATCGCCCATGTCTTCGCTTAGGGTTGCCGATTCTAGCATGGCGGCGGTCGCAAGGCTATGTGAGGGGAATCGGCGATATACTTCGGTGAATGACTGGATTGCTCCGCGATTGTCGTTGATGCCTCTTTGTAATACTGCGGCATTGTAAAGAGAGAAAGGGGTGCGTTTGTCGTTTAAATATGTATTCGCAAACCTTTTGTACATATCAGACGCTTTTGCAAACTGCGCAAGAGCCTGATAGGTCTCGGCCATGTTGGCTGTGACGTCGGGACAAAGTTGGGATTTAGGATATTTATTGAGAAGAGTCTGCTGACTGGCTAGGGATTTCTCTACGTCGCCGTTCTTGAATTGATTTAATGAAGCGTTGTAGAGTGCGCGATCAGCGTTACCGTCGCTGGGGAATAGACTCTGAAATTCCATGAAAGCATCAGAGGCTTTGCTGTAATTTTTTTCTTTTTCATAGGCGAGTGCGCTATTGAAAAGTGCGGCACGCAGACTGTCGTCTACAAATTTCTTAATTTGGGGATCCTGGCAAATTGCCTTGTTGCCTTGGAATTTCTTGCCATATTCAATCACGTTTCGCCAGTCAGTTTTGCCGTTATAATAGGCGATAATCACTCTAGCGGATGCTTGGCCTTGCTTTGTGCCGGAGAAATCCTTGGCTAACGATTCAAAACGCTTCAGAGCCTCTGGATATTGACCGTAATCGAAATAGATCTGTGCGGACGAGTAACGCATCGGAAGGCCGCTTTGATCTGAAGGTAATAGGGTAACGTAAAAGTCGAGGGTATCGGCATAGATTTTTTTGATTTTGGGGATTTCTAGCGCACTAGTGGCTTGCCCCGGGGGTGGCACGGGGGCGAACTTCTCCGATTGAACCCATCGTGACACAGCGTCGACGGCGTTAAGCGCGGCCTCTTTTGTGTATTTTCCGTCCTTCGTGCGCTGTTTAGCAACAGCTATAAAGTTCGCCGAAGCTTGGGCGTACTTCTTTTGGTCCATTTGAATGTCGGCTAGATAAAATCGAATGTCGTAAGCGGGAGGCATTTTATCAAAGCTTTGGAGATAAACGGTATAGATGTCTGCCGCTAAAGATTCTAGTTTTTTGTCTTTGATTTTTTGACCCCGGCTATGAAACATGGTGCCGTAACGGTGCAAGGTTCGTTCAGTGATGTTCTTTGCATCTGCCAAATTTTTTGGGTTTTCTTGGTTTGAGCGTGTCCAGCTGGATTCTGCTGCAAAAAGACTTTGCATTGTTTTAACTGTGTCAACGACGTCTTGGAATCTATTACTCAAATCAAATAGATAGGCCATTTTCTGATAAATTTGCGCATTGTTTTTCCGAGAAGGAGATTCACTGACGAGCTTTGCGTACACGTCTAGCGCTTTCGAGTTTTTACCGGCGTCAGCATACATGCTTCCAAGTTTCTCTAGCATCGCGTAGAAGCGGTCTGTTTCGCCGATTCCCTTAAAGTACTTCCAAGCACGTTCCGTGTCTTCTAGTTCTGCGAAGACCATGACTAAATCACGAAGTGCTTCGTCGCGTAAATTGAAATTGGAGGCTTTTTGCTTGTCTGATAATTTCACGACCAATTGGAACGCGGCTAAAGCTTTCTCCAGATTGTCATTTGCGGATTTTTCTTGCGAGCCATTGTTATTATAAAAACACCAGCCTAGCTTGTAGACAGCGTAGGGGTACGCGCGGTGCGTTTTGAAGTCCATGACTTTTTGATATGCACTGGTAGCTTCTTTGATGCGATGTTTGTCAAAGTGTAGTTCGCCGAGCGCAAGCCACGCGTCGGGGATCAGTTTTGATTTGGGGTGATTATCGATTAATTGGCGATAATATTGTGTTGCGTTATCGTCATTTAGGCGACTTAACGTTCTGCCAAGAGAGTAAAGAACGGTATCGCTTCGAGGATGTTTGGGGAATTTTACTGCTATTTTTCTAAATGTCTGGGCTGCCTGATAAAGACTATTTTCGGACTTTGTGTAATTGGCAGATGGTGGGGTTTTGCTCCGTTTTGACTCGTCGGTAGCCT
The DNA here is from genome assembly GCA_964402975.1 of uncultured Polynucleobacter sp. Taxonomy (GTDB): domain Bacteria; phylum Bdellovibrionota_B; class Oligoflexia; order Oligoflexales; family RGVZ01; genus CAMDKS01. The sequence goes on along the minus strand of CAYOEM010000010.1, from coordinate 67,964 downwards.
GCCATTTGTCGTGATTTTTTATGTAATCGGCAATCTCCAAGTCCCGAAGGTAGTCGGCCCGCTCTACTTGTAGCTCGCCAAGTCGCAAGGTCAGTTCATACTCATTTTTCGAGTTTTTCTTGTCGGAAAGTAGCGCGTTGATGCTGTTGATAGTCTTGATGCGCAGGATATCAGCCTTTTTGGCGTCCTCAGGTGAGACGTCTTTACGGCTGGTTGAGAAATAGTCAATTCCGTCTTCTTTTGATGGCGCAGCTGATCTGCCGCTTTTCGATTCAACGGCGCGGGCGGAGCTTCCAGCCTCTAATCGTCCCGGCTGCACGGTCAAGAGTATACTGACCATCAGTAACATGGAGCGGGATTTTACACTGATAATTCCTCTAGACATGATCGACTCCTTGGCAGTTTTCCGCTGTAAAAACTTCATTTATTAATAACACACATGGGCTGCACGCGCACAATGTGAAACCCGAGTTCGTCCGCCCAATATTCTTGTTTGTTGTCAGTGGCCCAGGTCTGAGTTTTTTTGCCCCAGCTCCGGATGTTCTCGTTTGTCGACAGCGCTGCTAACTTGCCCTCGCTGTGCAGTTCTTTGCCGAGGATCTGGTCTTTTTTACTCATCAGGAGCTCAACATAGAGAAACTGACCCTGCTCGTAGAGTCGCTCATAATCAGCTTTAAGTGACTTAAGCTCCCTGTAAAGCCTCAGACCGATGTCGTCCTTGAGGCTGGCGGACCATTTCTCAAGATATCGTCTTGGCACCTCAAGGCGTTCCCGGCTCTCAAAGATGCCGTCCGAATCGAGCCTCTGGGATTCTGCGATGACAGAGGCGTATTGGTCGCGGGCAAACATCATGTTGTCCTGCTGAATCGCCATGATTAGTAGTTCCCTTGGTATTCCTAGCCCTGCAGACGAGACTCCAGACACGGTATCCTCAAAAAGTCGATAGTACGTACTTGAGTCGGAGATTCCCTTTGCAAGATAACGATTGAGATCGTCGATGGCATTTTGATGCTTGGTATAGAATTCGCCAAGCTCCTGCCTAGCGTCGTCATAGCGACACATCCAGTAGTAAATGATTGAAGATAGCATTGTAGCTTCGGGATTGAATGTTTCCTTAAAGAATGGACTTTTTACAGAGTAGATGGTTCCAAGAGCATGGTTCGGATATCCAGCCATGAAAAGTGCCCAGCTCTGCTCGAATAGTGAGTCATAGAACTGGTTGCCATCACGTCGAACCTGTCGGTAGTGTTTAATCGAGTCGGCAAATTTACGGTCTTCGTAATAAAGCCGTCCGAGGGCCATGTTTGCTTGATCTTGCATCGCGTAATACTCGTCGCTGGTCATCTTGCGATTGAGTGATATTGGGGATTGCACAATGGAACGTAGAGGTGACAGTGCACCTGTCTTGTCATTTTGATCTATAAGAATCATAGATTCTTGAAATTTGGCTGGCAGAAAGTAGCGGTCTCCGGGTTTTACGCTTCGATACAGCTTTAATGCGTCGGCTAGGTCTTTTTCTTTTAGTTGTGCGTTTGCCAGGAAGTAATTCCAGTCGGAGCCGAAGATTGGAGCGGCTCGTGTTCCAAGTTTGATGTTAGAGGCCACCATGTCCAAGAGATTTTGGATAGGTTGTTTTCTAGACACGTCCCGTAGTATTTGCCAACTACGTTTGTAGTCATCATCGAGTGGGTTTGGAGATTCTAAGAGAGATTGAGCTGCGTAGATGCTTGAAAGAATTGGGCGCCGCGCCTTTGATAACAATGTCGATTGGACCTGGAGAATAGCGGATCGTTGTGCCGAACTTAATCGCTCGGCATCATCTGATAGCTTGCTAAGAGCCGACCACATATCCTCGTCTGACACGAGTCCGGTGCGATAGCTTTTTCTCAAGTCTTGGAATGTTGACCATGCTTTAGAAGAGCCGGCTTTCGGTCGTGAGTCTTCGCGCTTTGTTGCTAGGACCGGTGTGGTTTTGGTAGGTTCACTTTGCTTTGTTTTGAGTTCGATGGGTTTAATAGTTGGTACGACCTTCCTCACGCGCTCTTTTGCGTTGCTCGTTTCTGCGGACGCAAACAAAACACAGATGGCGATGCCTCCGATTTTGATTCGGTGATATTTGTGTCTCATGGCGTCCTCCAAGGTCAGTCTTTTTTCTGTCGAAAATTCTAAAGGAACAAATATCCAACGCCGAAGTCAACAGACCAAGCGTTTCGTCGAGACTGGTTTCCAGCCCTCGTCTCAGTGTAGGATCTATTTCTAAAGTCGAGTCGCAGATTCCAGCGATCCGCATAATAAAAGCGCTGACCACCGCCCGCCACGATGGCCGTTTTGACGCCTTGCTGTGTGTTAACTCTGGAGATACCAAGAGTGGCATAGATGTCAACGTAGACAAGTAACATGTCCAGGACATTCACCTTGCCGTAAAGTGGTGCTGCAATAGCAACGAAATCCTGTAATTGGCGTATGGGGTTTACTTCGGCATCAGCGGTGACGAGCTTATTTTCGAATTGATCGCGATAAATTTTCTTTTTGAGAGCTTTTCTGTCCGCCGAGTCGCGAACAGTGCTAAGAATGTACTGAGTTTCAACGCCGACCCACTCGTTCAAGAAAACACCAAGTCGGTAGCCGTGGAGTTTTGTGTCAGTGTACGCCTCGTTTGTGATCGTCCCGTACAAAACGCCGAGCTCAGGCCGCCACGCTTTTAGATAAAATCTATTTTGAAGCACTGAAATAGGCTTTTTTGAAGATGTCCCGCGAAGCTCATCGGGATCAAGTGCAAGGCCCGATGCTTTAGCAACGGGGCACATGCCGATCCAGGCAATGGTCATGAAAGCGAATATCTTGCGATGTAGTTGCATGAAAAAGGATTCCTCTAGGTTAAAAACAATATGAGTAGAATCGGTGCGGCCTTTGCCGCTTAGTAGGGAACTCGGTGCCTGGGTCTATTTGGTTGAGACCGAGGCGTAACTTATGAATCCTATTAGAAGGTCTATGGTTCTATTATATTTTCAAGAGGCCCCATGTTGGAAACAGGCAGGTATTTCCTACTTGGTGCTAAAGTTGCCGTCCGCGCGGCCTTGTATCGGGTCTTATCGTCAGTAGGGCTGCAGATTTTGCGCTGATTTCATATGCTGGGGGGTGTGACATTCGTTTTAGAAGCTTTTATGATCAAAAGATCACAGGTTTTTGGGTTGGGGGATAAACGAAGTATGAAGTGGCTATATTGGTTGATGGTCTGCGTTGGGTTGATGGTGTCGGGCTCAGGGTTTGCCGATGGGAAAAAGGTGAAGACGTCAGCAGCTCCCATACGCGAGGAGATGGGTGGGTTATTTGTTGCGCTTAGCGACCTGTTGCCAATCGTTCTTAACAAAGCGGCCTTTGAGGATCCGAAAAACGCGCAGGAAATACTCTCTTTGATGAACAGACTGCAGGATCTATCGCTCAAGATGGTGACCAGCACCAGAAAATTTGCTGATAATGATCCCGGCATACCCTTTGTTGCAGAGCGTTTTTCGAACGACATTACTATGGCTCTGGATATGTGGAAGTCTGGAGATCGAGTGGTTCCGAGACGGCTTTTACGAGGGGTTACCGACTACTGTATTAGTTGTCATACAAGGACGAGCAAGGGGCTTCATTTGTCGGCGGTGACTCAGCCAAGTAGGCTAAAGACGATGCCGTCTTTGGCTAAAGCTGAATATTTGGCGGCTACAAGACAGTTTCATGATGCGCTTAAAATTTATGAGGACGCGCTGGTTCATAAGCCTCTTGCAAAGATTGATCCGGACGCTTGGGATTCAGGCGTCAGAAAAATGCTTGCCATAGCTGTAAGGGTGGAAAACAAACCAAGGCTTGCAATGGAGCTTCTCAGCAGTATTCAGAACTCTCCTGATAACATGCCTCCCGCGCTCCGAGAAGATATAGCTATGTGGCGGCAGTCGGCTAAATCCTGGGCAAACGAAGAGAAGCAGCCCAAAATGACAAATGATGAAAAATTTGCACTAGCTAAGCGTTTGCTTGGCGAGGGCGAGACAATTGCTAGTAAAAGTCCAGGCGGTGAGCTTATCCAATATTTGCGTGCGTCATCTTTACTGCATGAGATTCTTGGTAAGGTTCCTTTATCGCAGCAGTCTCAAGAGATGCTGTGGCTTGCGGGTCAATCCGCAGAACACCTGCGAGAGCTTAATTTATGGACCATGCAAGATGTCTATTATGAAGCGTGTGCCCGCAAGAACCAAGATTCAAGACTGAGCTTGAAATGCTACAACGCCCTCGAGAATAGCATGGTCAAGGCTTACGGCGTTGCTAGTCGAGCCGGCCTGCCACAGTTTGCAAAAAATCAACTAGATGACTTAAAGAGGGTGATTAAGATCAAATAATTTTAGTAGTTATGAGCATCACCCGTCCGAAGAATGCCTTTAAACATGCCCGGCGGGTACTCTGGGTCTGACTGATAGTGGTAAAGGTAACATTTCTTCTGAATATCCGGGTGCATGTGTTCAATGAGTTCGCTGATGTGAGGATGAACCCCTGACGCGAACTTGCCTGTTTCGCAATCCATATAGACTGCCGTTGCTTTCTTATATAGGACATCCAACTGCGGTGGAACCATATGTTGGGTGTCAGTGGGCATCAGCACGTATGTTCCATCCGAGCATTCCATGGATAGGCCATAAGATGGCATTTCTTCTGTTGCCGATATGACATGCATCGCAAAGACTGGTGTCATTTTCCACTCTCTGGAACCGTCTTGAAAGCGGTGACTCAGGCGATGTCCCTCATTGTCTTTCCCGACAGTGATGATGTTGAAATACGTCTCTAGGCTAACGTAGGACACGCCCTGCATGGTATCAAGACCAGGTCGGACGGCCGCTCTTAAATCGATTAGTACTTTAGGGTGAACGAAAAGATCCGGCTTAGCAAAATCGGGTGGGAATGGTCTCTCACCAAGCTCGATGAGCTTATCGACCACAAACTTTTCTCCACACCATTCCTTCTTGGCTTTCGAATAGTATGGGTTAAAAATCGTGCTAAGGGCGAAGCCCTCGATGCCCCCAATGTGGTCGGAGTGGGGGTGTGATATATAAACTCCATCAATATCGTTGAAACTTAGGCCTTGCGCCAGCAGTGCGTGACGGATGTCGCAGCCGCAATCAACCAGCAGTCGGTAAGGTTCGCCCGGTTTGCCTCGTTTGTTTGGGGTGTCAAACTCCAGTAGAAAGTTGGACTGCCATTTTGGTTCGTAGAGCTTTCTTGCTTTTGATTTTAGGACCTCGATTTCCCTCTTTGGGTCGCCACTTTCAAGTGCCCGGAGCGCATCCGACAGTGGGACAGCGTCTTGAAATGAGCCGACCGAGAACGCGGAATTGACGCCTAAAGCTTTCAAAAGCATAACAACTCCTATGGGGTGTCTGATGGATGGGACACCCCCTTATCTTAAATCTATGCACGAGTCGGCGCAAACTTCGTGCTTTAAAAGTTTTACGTACGTCCGTACTTAGACCTGCTGGCGGCCGGCATTGGTGGCGTTTTTTTGTTCAGATTTGCCTCAAACCACAGTTTTTCCTGTGACATTTGGCTAAGCTTTCAGCTAAGATTGAGGGCAGAATCTGTTCAAATAAATTTAAAGAAGGCTCAGCAAGTCTCTGCCGCCATCTGGGTAGTGACGCTTGGCCGTGGGTGGCTCGCGATGGCTGAAACATATGCGCTGACGTTTAGATTTCGATTTGCCGGCCTGGCCGCTGTAGGTCTTTTTGTGTTCAGTGGTTGCAAAACCTCGGCCTTTAACGGTTCTGATTCCAGTTTGCGGGATGTGACGTCCATCCAAACGATGACTCGTAGCGGCGATAACTACGATATCACATGTATTGATGGCACATCACAGGTGATCCCGATCGCAGAGTTTCCCAACAAGGATCCTCGTGAGATTTGTCCCGGTATTGCATTCTCAGAGTGTGGCCAGCGAGTCGTCTACTCTAATGGAAGAGAACTGAAAGCCGCCAATGGCACTTTCTATTACCCAACGGGTGCTGTTGCGTTGGCTAATGATGGGTCTGTGAGGTATTTCAACGGACAGTCGCTCACGGATTCAAATAACAACCTATTTTTTGCCGATGGGTCTCTCTTGCAAGGTCAAAATTCGTCGCTCATGTACCCAGAGGGAAATACGCTTAGAAATACAAGCGGCGCCGTATTTTACCCCGACAAAACAAGCCTATCCGTGCCAAATGGTGGTTTAAAATACCCGGGAAATTTGCGCATGATGGATGAGAACGGAAACTTTTACTACGGCGACGAGCGAAGTCGACGATTAAAAGTTGGAGACGCTATCTACTACAAAGATGGATCAGTCGCGCGCTCTGGTCAGACGCTTTATCGCCCTGAGGATCGCAAGCAAACGCCCGGGCCAATCATAATCGAAGAACCTATTGGTGATGGAGCCGTTGTTCGGGGATTGATCCGATTTAACGTTTTACCGACGCAGTTCACTTACTTTATTGACCTTCCAAAGCTTCATCCTAACGTGAGTGCTAGGTATGAGTCGAAGAAGAATTCATGGTATTTCCGCTATCAACTTACGAACGCAGATTACCCCATTCATCTCACGTTTGACGGTAAAAGCATCTCAAAAGTGCTTTACTTGAAGACTGGCTATGTTAATTCGACGGTCGTTGTTGACTTTTCAAAGAGCCCAGTGATGTGTCGTTTGGTCAATACAGCAGCTCAGGGTTCATCAACACCGCGTTAACTTGGAGTCCCTCATGAGTAGTTCAAAGTTATTCAACTTTAATGGATTGGGAGTACGTTCAGTGGTACAGGTCAAAACACTATCTCGTATCGTTGGTGTTGTTGGATTGGGCTTGCTGTTGGATGGTTGCAGAACGCCCTCGTCAAAATTAAAGCGCGCGGTATCCACGGCCGGCATCTCTGGCGTTGTGGCTCCGGGAAAAGGTTTTGATTTGCGAAGCAGAGAGCTAACGGAGAACGTTTGTGTGGTCTCTCAAGATGCGCCGCAGGAATCGTCGTCATCCAGTACCTCTGCTGACTCTAGCTCCACAGGTTACGACCACGATCCAAATCTGAATCTGGTCGGCGCAACCGGGTCAGGTGCTTCTGGTGGCTTTGGTATTAACTTTGATCCCCCTCAGCCGACTGTGCGTTCAAAATTATCACTGGCAGGTGAGCAAAGCGGTCGATCCCAAATTGATTTGTTCTATGCCCACACACTGAGAGACCTGCTTGTATCACTGGATACGACCATACAGTTTGAAATGGGTGGATCTCGCGGCGGCGGTGATCTGCAAAATGTCGATAGTGAGTTCCTGCCATCACAAAGTCAAAATGGTAATTCCATGAACCTTGCCGAAGGAGATTCATCCTCTGCAGAGACCGGTTCATCAACTGATGGCGGTATTGCCAGCGGCAGTGTTCTAAGCAAATTCAGAGCCCAGCTTCAAGTCCAGTTTAAGAATTCTGTGAACAAGTCGTTCATCTTGCTCCACGGAATAAAAACCTTTCCAACTCTGGATACTGATACCGTACGTAATCCAAAATTTAATCCGATGTTTGTTAATGCGATATTCGGTGGAAAAGTCCCGGCTAACGAACAAGAGGCGGCGACAACCTATAACGAGTTTCGCAAGTATTGTGGAGACTATTACGTTGAGAGTGTGAGTCGCGGTCGCGAAGTTTGGTTGGTCGCTGTCATGGAGAGTTCTCAATTTGATTCACTTTACAAAGGCTCTGGCGACATGATCCAAGGTGGTCATGTAAAGGCCAATGATCTTGGTGAACTAAAGACCAACATGAAGGCTCAGGTGGCGGCGCAAAACTCAAATTCTTTTTTGAGTCAGAAAGTTGAGATTAAAGTCGCTAGCCGCGGCAAGATCAATATGAACATGGGTAACTTTACGTTTGAGGACGCCCTCGATAAGTTTAATATGTTCTTAAATTCTGTTGACGCGGCATCCTCCGGAGTTGAGGAAGGCGCACTTGAGGTGGGTCTTCGCAGTTATGATAACGTTAGATATATTGCTGGCTCTACCGAGTCGCGACTTGGCAACGTCTTTACAACGGCAGTCAAGAATAGGTCAGCAAAGGATGTTAATGTCCTGACCAAGCTCGTTCAGGAAGCTGCTTGGGCTGATAAAGAGCATAAGTTAATCACCGCTAAATATCGCTGGGGTCAATGGAGTTTGGATGATGCACTGCATAATGGCGTCGCGAAGCAAGCTCAGGCGTTAGCATCCTACCGCAAGGCTATCACCGACGTGTTGCAGTATTGCGGACAGATTTCAGATGAAAAAAATGCATCAGAAGAATGTCTTGCGAAAGCGCAGGCTGTCGCGGCAAGGGCAAGACCCAATCTCAAGCTTCCCAAGCCTTACGATAACCTTGTTGAGTTTTGGTTCCCTGAAGCACTTGTTTCGGCGGTACGCTCAAGTAGAAAAATCGACTCGTTAACGCTCACGCAGGCCGCGGCAAGAGATGCTTGTAAAAAGCTTCCGGGCGGCAATTGGGTGCTTCCCAATGGAACAGATTGGAAGCGCATGGTTGAGGCGTCTTATTTTTACTCCAAGTGGAACGCACAAATTCCTGGGTATCGATTGGCAAACGACTCTAATCCTTTGTCACTGCCCTGCGGCAGCCTGAATTCAATCACGTTCTGGAGCGACGAAGCAGGACGGGCAGTTCAGATTAGTTCAGAGTGCGCGAAAGATGCCGTAGCAGTCATTGGTACGCCCAAGAGTTTTGAATATACGCGATGGTTTGGTTTAGCCAGCCCAGAGCTGAGAGGTGCTTATGGCTGCGTACGCTACCGCGCAAATAATAACTAATTTATGAGTACTAAGCTTGTAACCTGCCCAACCTGCAAAGGTTCGGCCCTATATGATTCTAACAACCTGAGCCGTCCGTTCTGCTCGTCGCGATGTCAGCTGGGTGACTTGGCGGCGTGGGCTACTGATAATTATATAATAGCGGGGGCGACCATGAACCCGGCCACTCTTGAATATTCAATTGATGCAAGCAATGACGATGACGTTGAGTTTTAGTTGTATCCGCTGGTCGCGCTAAGCAGAGGAGATGTCGGGTGTCGAGTTTTACCGCGCTGATCAGTCAAACGTGGTCTTTCGTTAGATATTACTACACATTGAACTTAGAACAACTGCCAGAAGGTGAGCAAGCCTTCTGCAGGAGTTGGTTGAATCAGCGTGACCACGACATGATGTTTATCACGATGACTCTTGGCGCTGCTTTTCATGCTGTGTCGCTGGTGGTGAATAGGGTGCTGGTCGTGAGGCCCGAAATTCTTGAGTTTCTCAGTTATTTGCATATTTTTAGCTTGTTTTATAGCCTTTCTTATTTTCGTATTCCCAGCCGCCTTGAAAGCTTAAGGCGGTTTTGGGTTTTAGGTGGTCAATTTATAACGGTTATGGCGTATGCGCACGTGCTGCACCGGGGGCTTTCGATTGATCCTGTCATTACTATCGCGCAGATAAAGGGTTGGTCGGGTTTTTTAACCCTTGGAATTTTTATCACGATATTAAGTCCCTTCCATAATTTCGTAGTCATTTTGTACTCGCCCGCTTTGGTGCTAGCATCTTGGCTTTGCTGGTCCCATATCGACGGGGGCAATGGAATGATCGGTATATCGATTTTTTCTTTCGTCGGTGTACAGGTGTTTCAACGCGGTAGTGTTTTAAGATCCTTCCAGGAGGCTAGGCGGGAATACGCGAATCGTCAAAAAGTAGCCCAGGCTCAAAAAGAAGCTTATGAGCAGCAACTAATCATTGCGCGGAATATTCAGGACTCGTTCACACCCCATACGCAGTTCGCCGGAGTGGGCGTGAACGTCAGTTTTTTTCAAGTTCGAAGCCAGACTGTTGGTGGTGACTGGATGGCTGTTCGCACAGATGAAGATGGGCAAACATTTGTTGTGATTGCAGACGCGTCAGGTAAGGGTGTCCAAGCAGCTTTGGTGACTCACGCCATTCAGGCCATGTGGGCGGATGCCCTAGCCAGTCCATTGTTCGATCCTATGATGTGGTTAATGCGGGTTCATAACACGCTTCATAGAATGGGGGAAAAGGTCGCGCATTCAGCAACAGTGGGTGTTCTAAGAGTTGGACGTGGTGAAGTCGAGTATTGGAGTGCCGGCCATCCTCCAGCATTTATATTTGCCAACGACGCAGAGCTTGGTGTTAGTGTTTTAGCTGCGAGAGGGGATTTACTAGGTCTTGGCGAGTCAGCTAATTTCACGAGTGTAAAGCAAGCTGTTTCCAAGAAGGGGTTTGAGGTGCTGCTAGGAACTGACGGCGTTTTTGAGAAAGGCACATCGGAGAGTCCACGCGTGTTGAAAAAGATGCTAGAAGGTATTCGTTCTAATCCGAATTACTTATCAGAGCAAAAATTTACAGCTGATGATGATAGAACGCTTATCTGGATTAAAGTACAGCCAGAACATGTCAGCTAGGGACTAAAAAGTCAGATTCATGGGCGGCAATAAAAACACTGGCGATTTATTATTAGCCAGCGCTGCACTCGAGTTTGACCCAGGTTTTGTTTTTTTCAGATGGTATGAACTTAAAAAAGCAAAAACATCCCACCAGGTATGTATAAAAACAGCCTCTCCAATAGTCCACTGATTCCTCTGTGTGACTCGTCCGAGATGCAGTCCAAGAAACAGTTGTGGTAATGGGATCTTGTTGCTTCCCAGATGAGCTAAGGCGAACAGGAGACCTTGACCAATATTCGCTACAGGAGCTGATAATCCTTGCTCGTGGAGAACTGGCATGATCCAGCCACGAAATACAGCTTCTTCGTGAGTGCCAGCCCCGTATGAAAATGCAGATGAAAACAGAAAATCCTCCTTGCCCACGGTGCGTCGCGTATAGTCCGCTCCAGGATGAGTAGCGAGATACCAAGATAAAGATCCGCCAACCAGAAGAGGTATGAAGGTGGATGATCTTGTCAGATAACTGAATTCAAAGGGGGCTTTTAGAATCTCCATCGGCGTCTCTCCAGGTCCTAGAAATCGATACTGATCAAATTTTTGTCGTTGCCAAACCGCAGATCGAAACGAATGATAGGCGCTCATTCCGCCCGAGGCCTGGTAAACTTGAAGGCCAAGGATATATTTTCGAACGGCGGTATTCTGTGAGCCGATGTCAAGGTTATCCTTTTCGGATAGTTTGAAGTCATGGGTGGCTTGATCGGAATAAAGTACACCACCGATCCCGATTCCAGCGTACAAGCTCCCGCTAATGAGTTGACCGCGATAAAGCTGCCCAGATCCTGGTAGAATGAACGAAATGAGTGGCAGAGTGATGTCACTTGCCGAGGCGTAAGCGTCAGAGTTTTCAAATGCCCAAACGTCGTCTTGATCTAAGTGCGTCGCAGCTGGGCTTGCTTCTGGGCGAAGCAACAACGCAATCGTTAACAAGGTTGTCAGTGTGGTGCGACTCATTGAGCAATTTTGCGCCCTTGGGGTAAATTTATAAGATCGTTTACTGTCAAAACGACTAAGTAAAGAGTATCATCTTAGCAGGTGGCTTCCGACCAATTTCAAGTTATATCTTTTGCTCACCGGTTGACACACTCATGGGAATTTTATGACGTCAGAGGAACGCTCTCGGCAGGAGACATTGGCAATCCTCGTTATTGCCTTAGTTCAGTTTGTTAACATCGTTGACTTTATGATGGTGATGCCGTTAGGGCCCGACTTTGCCAAGGCACTTGGGATCCGAGTGAGTCACATGGGTGTTCTTTCTGGTGCTTATACACTTGCCGCAGCGCTAAGCGGTCTGCTCGGCAGTGTTTTTCTAGACCGAATTGAGCGCCGAAAAGCCCTGGTCTGGTCGCTCATTGGTTTGTCCCTTGGTACGGCCTCTGGCGCTTTTGCATGGGACTTTCATAGCCTATTGTGGGCTAGGGTGCTCGCAGGGGTGTTTGGTGGTCCGACATCGGCAATCGGCCTTGCTATCATTGCCGACCTTGTGCCGCACGAGAGGCGCGGCGCTGCCCTCGGTAAAGTTATGATTGGTTTTTCGGTGGCCTCGATCTTTGGCGTTCCAATTGGGCTTGAAGTGGCGAGGGTTTTTGGGTGGAATGCTCCATTTATCATGGTAGGGGCTTCTGCGGCGGTTGTAGGCATTCTTTCTCGAGGATTTTTGCCCGTACTTCGCGGGCATATTTCTGAGGGGAAAGTCGGGCTCATGAATTTATCGCTGGGATCTCTTCTGCGTCAGCGAGCTGTATTGACCAGTTATTTCCTCCTTTTTTGTGTCATGACGGGCGGATTTCTCATTTTCCCAAATATTGCTGGCTACGTGCAGATCAACCTTGGATTTCCAAGAGATGAGATGGGCCAATTGTATTTTATTGGTGGGCTTGCGAGTCTTCTCGTCATGGCCTTTTGCGGCAAGTTAGTCGATATTTTTGGAAGTTTGCCCTGGTTTATGTTGGGTTCTGTTGGCTTTTTTGCAGCCCTACTCTTGGGTCTTTATCTACAACCGCCCCTCATGAATCCCTATGGTATTTTCATTACCTTCATGTTTTCCGGCACGCTACGTAACATCAGCATGCAGACATTATCGTCTAAAGTGCCGAGACGTGAGGAACGAGCTGGTTTTATGTCACTACAGTCTGCAGTGCAGCACGCGGGGATGTCGGCTGGTGGCATCTTTTCTTCGCGGCTTCTCACAACTGCTCCAAGCGGCGAGCTCATCGGAGTTGAGCGTATTGCCTCATGGTCGGCTGTGATGGTGTGTATCGCTGGCGTGCTGATCTATAGTCTCTCCAAACAGATTCATCACCGCGAGAACTAAAAAAACCACCCAAAGGGTGGTTTTTTTATAGGGAAAAATTAAATTTTATCCTCGGTATGCTGTATTCAAGTTCGTCCATTGAAGACCCAAGTTACAGTCGATCGAGGGTATCTCCAATACGTTCAGAGCGTTATTTAAGATTTTGCCTCCGACCCCATTGCGGTCAGCTGCAAATATTTCTGCGTATGCGTCAACGAAATCTAGCACATCTTCCAGTACTTCTTGCGATCCGCTCAAAATCGCAGCCTCAACGGCTTTCCGGAACCACTGGCCGATTTCCTGCATATTAAACCCGGCTTTGTGGCCAAGCCTGATACAGTCGCCGCACAGCGACACAAGAAGATCATGGCTGATGTTTTTGTCGTAGCGACCGACAAAATATGAAAGGGTTTTGTATGATCCTCGCCAGTCCTTGACCATCTGGGTCGTGCGGATTCGCTCCATCGTGAGATCGTATGCGCGCATAGCCGCATCTCTGTCGGCCTGTATCCGCTTTTCTCTGGCTTCTAGTTGTCTGTGCAATCGATCCTTCAAAGCCGCTAAAACTTGGCGGCCTTCATTTGGTGTAATTGTTTCTTGAATGTCGAACTCTCTATTGAGAGTTGTCGAAATTGCGTCAACGGCGGTCGATACAGAGCTGTTGGTGAAATCGGCTATCTGCGCGATAGTCCACGAGGTGTTGTCTGGCCATCTAGTCAAAACTTTTTCGAACGCAAGCGCAAATTCCAACATGACTTATCCCTTCCCTGGATCGATCCTGGACTTCAGCGGGCCACACTTCCTTGTGTTCCGCCTTTAGTTAAATACGACTGTTATTTTTGGACTTTTAAAATTGTACCCGAGCACGCAAAAAAAAAGCAAAGCCAAACTTCGAGGATGTAAACATTTTCCCCGAAGTCGGCTTGCTTAGTTTTTATTCATGACTGTTTAGGTCGTTAAGCTCTAGGCTTTGGGCCTAGCAGAGCTCGAATTACCCGTTGGTACGTAGGCTGCGGCGCTTGCGCATCATGCGACGCTTGTTGCGACCGACTTTACGACGACCTTTAGGGTGTTTTCTTTTGTGACGTGAGCCGTGCACTGTGGAGTCTCCATCCTGCATTTTATTCAAGTTAGACCGCTCCGGGCTATCCGGAAACGGTTCAGGGCTCAAAAGCCCATTCCAAATAACGAGCTGCCGACACTACTGATCTCTGCGGGTGTTTGCAAGCGGAATTCCTTGAAACCTATAGGTAATCATGGAATAATTGGGAATAATTCAATCTATTCTAGTTTTATTAAAGACTTAGCCGTTGGCAGGGAGCGCCCAGTGACTAAAGAAAATGAAGAACTCGCGATGGAAAGAGCCAAACGCAGCGTTAAGTCAACCCTGATTGAGCCCTTCAGTCAGATCAAATTCGGTATTTATGTCATAGGGGCGTCGCTCGCATTTGTTGTCTTGATTGCTGCCATGTTCGTTTATGCCTTCTATCAGCAATACCAGCATTTGATGGGGATTTTTAATATCACCGATGCTCGCGATCAGTTGCAGCTCGTCACAAACGACATCTTTTATTCAAACGCAATCAAGATTGGTGTAATGCTTTGCTTGTACCTGGCCGGGATGTTCTTTTTGGTGTTCAAACTGACACATAGATACTACGGTCCACTCGTTTCAATTGAGCGCTTTATAGACGAGATCGCCAAGGGCAAATACAAAAATCGGGTCAAGATTAGGCAGCGAGACGAATTACAAAGGTTGGCTAACCGTCTTAATGATATGGCCGTTGCGCTCGAAAAGCGTCACGGGGGCTAAGGCGTCAAACTAAATTGTTAATTTTTATGTGTGACGAAGCTTTTTGAAGGAAATTACGTCTTGGATATGCAGCCTCGATCAAAAAACCGAAAAGTGAAAAAATTGAAAAAAGTAAGTTCACGTAGTTCGGCCCCGCATTCACTCAAAAAAATCAGGTCGAAGTCGGTAAAACGTAGCTCGAAAGATCTGGCTGCCAAGATTAAGTTGCCACAGGCTTTGCTGCCTGATGACGTCTATAAAGTTTGCGACACTGACATCTTCAAATTTAATAACACATCAAAAATTGGCGAGAGCCATGAGTTCATTTCGCAGGATCGTGCGGTTAGGGCGATCAACATGGGGCTCGGCATACGTAAACCTGGTTACAATATTTATGTTGCCGGCGCACAGGGCACGGGCAAAACAAGCGTCATTCGCACATTCCTTGAACGTTGGTCTAAGGATGCCGCGGTTCCAAGTGATTGGGTCTATGTTTACAATTTCCAACATTCAGAAGTTCCTAAAGCTGTCGAAATGCCGGCAGGCGAGGGTAAGAAGTTTAAGAAAGAGATGGAAGCACTCGTCAAAGTCCTTCGCACAGAAATACCCATGGCTCTCCAGAGTGAAGACTACGAAAATGCGGTCAATGCGTATTTGTCGGCAAGTAACGATAGGAAGGCAAAACTATTCAGCGACCTTGAGAAAAGGGCTAAGCAGCTTGAGTTCTCGGTTAAGTCCACGCGGCTTGGGATCGAAACGATACCTGTGATTGATGGACGTGTTCTCACAGAGAAAGACTACGCTAAACTGAGTGAGTCGCAGCGTGAGGGTGTCGAGGATCGTCGGGCGCAGATCGAGCCAGAGGTCCTGGACTTTGCGAGAAAAGTTAGAACGATAGAAAACGAGACCAGAGACTATATTGAGAAGCTTCGCAGTGAGCTAGGTAGGCATGTGGTTGGTATGGCCATTGAGCCTCTCATGGAAGAGTACAAGGCAAACAAGGGTATTAGCGAATATCTTGGTGAGGTGCGAGATCACATTCTGGAACATCTCATGGACTTTGTCGAGCCGGAGGAGCCTCAGACTGCTCAGGGCGCTGGAGAGGTGCCGCTAGAGTTACTTGGTATCCATGAAGAACGAGACAAGTTCGTCCGGTATGCGGTAAATGTTTTTATAGATAACACCGGTGCAGAAGGTGCTCCGGTGATCATCGAAACAAACCCGACCTACTACAACCTGTTTGGTAAGATCGAGAAGAATGTGGAACACGGCATGTATTTGACCGATTTCACCATGATCAAAGCAGGCGCAGTACAAAGGGCCAACGGCGGTTATTTGGTCCTTAATGCAATGGATATTTTTAAAACAGGAAATATTTGGGACACGCTCAAGAGAGTTTTAAAGAATCGAAAAGGTTTTATCGAGGACATGGGGGAGCAATACTCACTTTTGCCAACATCTGGCCTTCGCCCCTCTCCCATACCGCTCGATATGAAAGTGATATTGATTGGTAACGATGACATCTATCATCTGTTACAAGGGATGGACGAAGACTTCACTAAGATTTTCAAAATCAAGGCGCATTTTGATGAGAAAATGCCCCGGAGTCGAGATAATATTGAGCACTATGTCGATTTTATCGCGACCAGATCCGATAAAGAAGGTTTGCTTAGTTTCGATCGCTCCGGTGTAGCAGCCATGGTTGAGTATGGCAGTCGTTTGGTTGACGACCAGCGTCAGCTGTCCACGCAGTTTGGTACCCTGAAAGACCTGACCATCGAGGCTGATTTTATTGCCCGAGAACTTGGAAGCCGGGTGGTCAAGCGGCAACACGTCGAGGAAGCGCTCGAGCAAAAGTTTTTTCGTGTGAACCTTATTGAAGAGCAGATGTTTGAGATGGTTCGGCACGAAGAGGTGTTATTGTCGTTGGACGGCTCTGTTATCGGTCAGGTTAATGGCTTGGCTGTTTATGACCTCGGAGACTACAGTTTTGGCAAAGTTGGTCGCATCAGTTGTGCGGTTAGCTCCGCTGCCGATGGGATTATCAATATTGAGCGCAACGCCAAGCTTTCCGGTCGAATTCATGACAAAGGTATCAGTATTTTGTCGGGATATTTGAGCGCTCTGCTTGCGCGCGAGCACCACTTGGGTTTGGCCGCAAGCATTTGTTTTGAGCAAAGTTACGGTTTAATTGATGGTGACAGTGCTTCAATCACAGAGGCAACGGCTATATTGAGTGCGCTATCGAAGATCCCCGTTCGCCAGAACATGGCCATGACTGGCAGTCTAAATCAGTTTGGAGAGGTCCAGCCGATCGGGGGGGTCAATGAGAAGATTGAAGGTTTCTGGAGGACTGTCGAGATTTTAGGTCGAAAGTCGTCCGAGTATACCGTGTTAATTCCCATACAAAATGTCCCAAACCTTATGCTGCATCGCTCGGCCAGAACTGCTGTAACTGAGGGTAAGCTGAATATCGTCCCTGTAAAAACCATGGCAGAAGTGTTCGAGATAAGCACTGGCGTGGCTCTTGGCGCCCTTGATCTGCATCAGGAGCGCTTTGCCCCGGGGTCGGCGTTATGGATAATTCACGAGCGCCTGCAAGAGCTCAGAGCGGCTAGACGTAAAGATCGGCGAGAAAAATAATCACCCGAAAAGTTGTCTAATTTAATTCTTGATGACTGCAGCTCTTTCGGTAACAATACCCGAAACCTTGCATTCGATATAGTTTTGTAAACAGACGTGCTGTGTAAGATCACGGCCACCTGAGCTCAGGTATCAAGGAGGATACAATGCTTGTTAAGCTAAGAAGTGTCAGAACAGTTATGGCAGCCATCGTATTTTTTGGGGCTTCTTCGTCCCAGGCTGCAACGGTTGCCATCATTGATTCGGGCGTGGATTTTAAGCACGAAGCTTATGACAGCAATATGTGGACGAATCCAAACGGTAGCACTACCGTTGACGGTGTGACCTACAATAGCGATACCCACGGTTGGAATTTCGCCGAAAATAATAATCAAATTATTGATTACAAGTATCTCGGCACCTTTTCGCAAGATTGCTACAAAATGTTCGAAGTTCAGGGCAAGATTCTAACCGGTACAGCTACCGAAGAAGAAATCGCTTGGTATAAGGGTAAGCGCTCTGACCAGACATTTTTGAAGGAGCTTCAAAAGTTTGGAAATTTCATTCACGGGACTCACGTAACAGGTATATCGACAGATCAGTCCGCGGCGGCGAAAATTGTTGGGATGAAACTCATACCTACTGAGGTGCCTGGAAGCGCTTGGTTTAATCAATTCCGCGATGAAAAAGGCAACCCCATGGTTTCTCTGATGCTGCAGATGGTTGCGCAGAGGCAGGGTCAACTTCTAACAAACGTTGGCAAGTACACCCATGCGGTAAAATCAGAAGTTGCTAATGGTTCCTTTGGAACGAGCGTTCCTGCCGTCAAGCCTGTGGTGGCGCAACTTGTGAAGCAAATCACAGGCGCTGATCCTACTGAGGCTGAGACTGAAGAGTATGCCAAAGAACTAGTGAACGCGATGATTGCCGAGTCCAAGAAGTTCGTTGGCGCCGCTACAAATACACTTTTCGTTTTTGCGGCTGGAAACGATGGCTCCAATAACGATCAACTCCCGGTCTCTCCGGCAAATGTTGAAGCAGAAAATAAGATTGTGGTCGCGGCCACACTGGGCACCGAAAAGCTGGCGACTTTTTCAAACTACGGCATGAAGGTCGATGTAGCGGCTCCTGGTGTGATTATCAAGTCAGCGATTCCCGGCAACCAGTATCTTCAATTGAGCGGCACATCGATGGCGGCGCCCTTTGTCACGAATGTCGCAGCTCGTTTGAAGGATCTCAATCCATCCTTGAGCCCGGCTGGTTTAAAACGCCTGCTTTGCGAAACAGTGGACGTGAAACCCTGGCTTCAAGGCAAAGTTAGAACTAGTGGTATCGTAAATCCGCATAGGGCGTACAAAGCGGCAGAGTTGTCGGCAATAGTAGGTCTTGAGGCAGCCATTGCTCAGTCCAAACTTTCTGTCGCTGATGCTGATGAGGTGGCGTTAAGTTTGACGGCTGACATGGAAAAAGAACTTCTTGTTCTGCCTATGCCAAGCACACTCTAACGGTGAAATTAAAAAAAAGTGGGAGCGACCATTGCTGGCGCTCCCACTTTTTCGTTTATTAAAATTAGACGAACGCCGAATCTCCGCCGCCCTGAATAACGATTTTGCCCTCAGACTCAAGTTTTCGAGCCACATTAATGACCTCGAGTTGAGCAGCTTCCACGTCTGACAACTTAACTGCTCCGGAGGCTTCCATGTCTTCTTTAAGCATTTGAGCAGCTCGTTCAGACATATTTTTAAATACCAACGTCTTGACGGCTTCGCTTGCAGTTCTGAGCGCAATCTTCCATTTATCGTTTTGAATGCTTTTGATGAGTTCTTGGATGCCCCGGTCGTCAATTTTGACAAGATCGTCAAATACGAACATAAGCTGACGAATTCGTTCTGCCAGCTCGGGATCCCGCTGTTCAAAGCTATCAAGGATGTGTTCTGAGCTTGTTTTGTCCATGATATTGAGCATGTTTGCGATAGGTTCAATGCCCCCGATCTTTTGCGAGGCAATACTACCCATTGCTTGTACTTCCTGCCGTAGAACGTCATCAATTTCATCTATTATCTCTGGTTGGACGGCATCGAGATTTGCGATTCTTAGTAAGATTTCCGTATGCATGCTTTCCGGTAGAAGCTTCAATGTATCTCCACACTTTTTGTTATCCAAGTGTGCCAAGATTAGAGCGATCGTTTGGGGATGCTCGTTGCGTATGAAATTTGAGAGGGTTTTCGGGTCGATCAACTCTAATGCATTAAGGTTCGCGTTTGATCCTAGAGCCAGTTGTTCGATTAGATTGTCAGCCTCGCCGCCCTTAAACGCTGATCCAATAACTTTCTTGGTAAACTCATTGCCACCATAAAAGAATTTCTTGTTTTGCTGCAGAATGCCATAGAACTCGTTCATGACTTCATCAACGACGTCCTGGTCTAGGCGTCCAAGCCGACTCATTGCAGTTCCGATTCGTTTGATTTCGAATTCGGTCATGTTCTTAAAAATCTCAGCCGAGATATCTTCGCCAAAGGATAGCATCAAAATAGCCGCTTTTTGCGCGCCGTTGTATTTGGTGTTACCCATGGAAAGGTCCTCCGTAAAAATTTCAATCTAGTACCTTATATTCTATGCCGCCACTTCAACGCCTTCCAGAGTGTCAGAAAGCTGACACTTTATAGGTCGGTCGGTATACGGGGTCTGTAATTTCAGTGGGTTTCCTAGGCATAGGTGTTGCTTATATCTGACCGGCAGGCGTGTGACGTCGGCCAGATAAGGGCCAGCTGTCGTTGAGTGTTAAGTGTTGATGGAGTTGTTCGTGAGAGTTTTTTTGGTCTCATTGGTGGGTCTTGGAGGGTTGGCCGCTTTGGCGGTTCAAGCCGGAATGAGCGAGTTTGATGCTCGTCGGCCCCTGAATCCCATTATCACAACTGAAATGAACCGAGAGGTGGAGATATTCACCAGGATGTCAAAGTCTGTGGCTCGGGGAGATGAGTGTGTGCCCATACGGGTTGGTGGACGCGGCCAAATTGACCTTCAGTATTTGAGTTGCTCAGACGCCGCTTTTGTAAAAGACGGGCAGGGTTTCCGTATATCAGAAAATATATCTGTTCCGCAGTCCATTGCGAGGCGCGTACATTTTTGGAGACGAGTGTACTCCCTTTGGTCTAAAAACCAAAACGTACTTCATGTCGCCGAATATCCGGAAGTTGTTTTGGAAATACATGACAGTTCGCGAGTGAAGGATATCAGTGAAAAAACCCGTGAACGAATGATGCGTCCCACGATTCAAACCCGAAGAAATCATTATCGCCAGATGCTTCTCAAGTTTGCCAACATGAGGCAAGGTGATTTAGCCACGCTAACTCCCTCTGAGCTGCGAGTTTATAGCCTATTCGATCACATTCAGGATAAGCGGAAGTTCAAAATCGCGGCTTCTAGCCTAAGGGTTCAACGAGGGCAACGTGAATACATAGCCAAGGGTCTCGAGGTTGCTCCCCGTTATTTAGTTCATGCGGAGTCAGAATTTAAAAGACAAGGGTTGATGCCAGAGCTTGCAAGAATAGCTTTTATCGAGTCGTCTTTTAACTTGAGAGCTTTAAGTAAAGTGGGAGCTAGCGGTGTTTATCAGGTTATGCCGGAAACTGGTAAAGACTATTTGATTGTTTCGCCCGAAATAGATGAACGTAACGATCCGATTAAAGCGAGTCGTGCCGCTGCAAAACTTTTGGCCTTGAATTACAAAATTCTAGGGGAATGGCCTCTGGCTATCACCGCCTATAATCATGGCGTGGGTGGTATTTCTCGGGCCATGCGAGATAAGGGAACTAAGGATATCGTCGTTCTGATCAATAAATATAGAGGTAGCAACTTTGGATTTGCCTCCAAAAACTTCTACGCGGGATTCCTTGGTCTACTGGAGTCTCTGAACAATGCTGATAAAGTCTTTCCAGAGGTTGTCTCGGCGCAGCCTCTGCGATACGAACAGGTTCGAGTCGGTGGGATGACGGTCGCAGAAGTTAAAAAAAGGTACAGATTATCAACTAGTACAATTATCGAGTACAACCCCGACATTACATGGCGCTTTGTTCGTGGCGGTGGACCCTTTCCCCCTCGCTACATGATGAAGATTCCGTCACGGGCTGGTAATGACGTAGCAGCTCTTATAACAGTGAATCGCTAGTTAAAATTTGTCGAAACGAAAATAGATTGCAAAAATTATAATTGTAACGGGGCATTGCCGCTCTCGTCGGGTTGCGCTTTTCGCGTTTTCAAATTCATGCCTTAAAATAATAATAATCGGAACTTAGAAAACAAAGTTATCGAAGGCGTTAAGATTTTGAACGAACAAAATCCATTGTATGGCGATGACCCGGGCTCGCGCAACAAACTCGGCAATGTTGTATTGACCGGAGTTAGTGCTAGCGGAAAGTCCACAGTAGGCCGACAGCTCTCCAAGCTTCTCGGTCTTGGTTTTGTCGATTTAGATGAATTAATTGAGAAATCCATAGGGAAAACCATTGGTGATATTTTTTCTCAGGACGGTGAGGATGCGTTTCGGGAGCAAGAGCGATTTGTGATGCTTTCTCTACAGGGGCTTCGAAGCCATGTGGTATCGGTCGGAGGCGGGGCGTTGATGTCCGAGGAGTCTGTTCGTAATGCGCGACGGATCGGTCCCATAGTTTGGATCCAGTCATCTCCAGCCGAGATTGCTCGACGTTTATTCAAACGCATATCAGAAATTGAAAAAAGACCTTTGTTCAAAGATCTTCTCTCAGAGGAAAGTCACGAGGTTCGGAGGGACTTAATTCAAGCTCGTGTTCAAAAGATGATGGACGAACGCCGTCAATGGCTTGAGCGAGCTGACGTGGTCATAGATGGTTCTTTTGTGACGCCAGAGATGGCCGCACATCACCTCAAAGATATTTTGATGATTGAGGGTTTTGTTGAGAGATCGAAGTATCGATTTTTAAGCTGGCGTGCGCCAGAGAAAGCTTAGGGCGTGCTGACAACAGAAGTCATTTCCGATTATTTTGATAAAGTTCGTCCATGGCCGTGGCGAGCTGCGATAATAGGTTTGGTCGTGAGTTTTATTCTTGCGTCAATCGCCAGCGCGATTCTGGGGTGGCTTTTCATTTCGCAAACAGGAAAATTCCAGGATCTACCTGCTTTGCCGAATGAGACCGTGCTGATTCATCCATCAGAAACAGCCGCCAAGCTAGCTGTAACCAAGATCCTTGAACGTAACATATTCAATTCTGAAGGTCTGACGGGTGATTTGGATCCTAATGCAACGGGTCCTCAAATGGCAAAAACTCAGCTTCCAATTAAAGTAATCGGGATTATTTACGGGGGTAATCCATTTAACGGAATCGCAATGATTGAGAACACACAAAACCGGAGTATCAATTCGTTTTTGGTTGGCGATCAGATGAGTCCGGAAGCTAAATTACTCGAGATTCAGAGAGATATGATCATTATAGATAACATGGGGCGTAAGGAGTTTGCGCAGATCGAGGAAGTTGAGCTACGAAGATCTACCCGAAAAGGTGGTGGAAAAAAAGTGGCGTCTGCCGGGGATACCGCGGTGACTGGTGGTTATACTACCGATGCACCACCCGAGAACTTCAAAGAGGAAGGTTTCGAACGCAAGGGATCAAATATTGAGATGACGGGTGAATACAAGTCTCGTTTGCTATCTACCGAGTTTGCCAACGTCTTACAAGATGCCAAGGCCAGTCCGAATATGATTGACGGTGTCTTGCGAGGGTGGAGGATGGACCGGATCAAAAAAAATAGCTTTTGGGATAAATCTGGTATCCAAAACGGAGATGTCATTGAGGAGATAAACGGCGTTGTTCTGACCGATGCAGGCCAATCCATAAAAACACTCCAATCGTTTCGAAATGAATCTGAGGTTGATATTAAGTTGAATCGGAACGGTCAGAGAATCACGCTCAATTTGAAGGTGCGCTAGGAGATGACAGATAGTCCCACAGCGTTGGAGGTCAGGGTTGCTGCGGTTCTCCCGCGGCTCAAGAACGCTTTTCGCAACTTCGCTGGGGGCGGCGTTGAGCAGCTTGAGCGCAGTTTGTTTGTTGTTTTGGTTCCGCTTGCCACGGCCTACTTGCTGGCAACATTAGTGAGTGGTTTAATTGCGCAGAAAATGGTTAAAAGCACAATTGCGACAAGATCTATCGCGGCTCTCAGAGGAGGGGGGAGTGATGTTTTGGCGCCGGATCGACCCGTCATGGCGAACGTGCGTGATCTCCAAAAAGTCATAAAAGACCGTAACATCTTTAACAGTGATGGAAAATTTCCCGAGGAGAAGCTTGGTGGTGACGGCGAGCGCGCGCTCGCGCGTTTTGATATTAACTCGCCTTGTGTGGACACAACTTTGCCGATTGAGTTGCTTGGAACGATTTTTATCGGAGATCGCTTTAAATCTCTCGCTACCGTAAGGGACAAAAGTTACTCGGAAGCCGATATATATCGAGTTGGTGATGCGATTTATGGCAACGAGCAGGCCGTCGTGGCCGCCGTAGAACGCCAGAAGATTATCATTAATAATAATGGCGTCAAAGAGTGCATCAATCTGGATAAAGATTCCGAGGCAGCCGCAACCAACGGACTCGCCATGCCTTCCTCTGGCGATTTTGGTTCTTTACCAAGCGGTGTCGGAGCTGGTGGCTCAGAAATAGTATTGGATGCGGCCTACGTGGAAGGTGAATTGGGACCCGGATTTGGTAAAATCGTAGATGCCGCTCGTCTTGTCCCAAACCCTACTCAAAGCGGTGGAATCAGCGGTTTTAAAATTTTTGCGATAAAGGGCGGAACCCTCTTTGCTCGTATCGGTCTTCAAAACGGTGACGTTATTACGCAGGTTAACGAGGTTAGCATGAAGCAAGCTGAGCAGGGATTTGCTCTCTACCAAGCCTTTCAGGATGAAAAAGACGTTCGTATCCAGCTTTTGCGCGGAGGGGAAACCCCCCAAGCGATAACAGTTCGGATCAAATAAAGGTTTTTTTTGCATTAAGTGATAGAATTAATTTTATAAGAAGTGGCATTTGAAAGGTGGAGCTTATGGCATGTAATAACAAAGGACAGCTCATCTGCTTGAGCTTGATGACGATGCTCGTTGCTTCCAGCAGTTGGGGATTAATGGCCCAGGAGTCAGCTGGTCAGCCGGCTGTCCCTCCGCCACCGCCGCCTGAACAGCAGGTCGTACCACCTTCGCCAACGCCCGTACCACCTCCGCCGCCTCCAGCGGCAGCCGAGAGTTCAGCGCCGTCAGCGCCTGCTCCCGAGACTTCGACAGAAGGCGTCCCGTCCGCAAAGCCACGAGCAGGGAAAAAATCAGCAAACCGGAAAAGCACTGTTACAAAGCCTCCGACGGCAACAAAAGTTGCTCCGGACACAGCGCAAGTCGTAATTGAGGAAAAGAAAGGTGCGGACTCAATTCCCGCGGGTCAAGAGCTGGTAAACATGGATTTTCCTGAGAAAACGGAAATTCGAGATATTGTTAGAGCAGTGGCTTTATGGACCGGCAAAAACGTGATCTTGGACAATAACGTAAGCGGTAAGATCCAGATTATTTCGCCGAGAAGGGTCACGAAAGAAGAGGCATATCAGGCGTTTTTATCTGCGTTGAACGTGCTTCGTCTGACGACTGTTGAGACGGGAAAAATTTTAAAAATTGTACCAATTAGCACTGCAGTTAAGGGTAATCTTAGAACGTTCCTGGGAGCAAAATGGACTCCATTAACAGATGAAATAATTACCCAAATTGTTCCCTTAAAGTACGTGGATGCCCAGAGCATAAAGACAACCTTGAGTGGCATCGTGACCGCAAATAGTATGGTGGCATACCCTAAGACCAACACCCTTATCATTAGTGATAGTGGTTACAAGGTCAGACGGATTCTCGACATTCTTGAGCTGATAGATGTCCAAGGACAGCAGCCCCAAGTGCAGTTCGTGCCGATTCGCTATGCGGACGCAAAAACTATTAATGACCGAGTCAGTGAAATCTTGAAAGCTAACAGTGCGGGTGGTGGAAGTTATGGTTCATTCAAGCTGATGGTGGATGAACGCACCAATTCGGTGATTGTCTTTGGCCCACCAAGGACTATTGCGGATGTTCAAGGTCTGATTAAAAAGTTTGATATAGAGTTGGATGACCCAAGCCGTCAGTCCTCAATTCATGTTCGGCCACTTGACTATGCTGACGCGAAGAAAGTGGCGAGTACTCTCTCCGCTCTCGCTCAAGGCGGTAAGAAGCGGTCACCGTCGTTCGCACCACCGGTCAACATTCCAGGTCAGGCACCCGGGGCTTCTGCTAACGCTTCAGCTCCAGTCACAGCGGCTGAGTTGGATGATAATGTTAAAATTACAGCCGATGAGTCTTCAAACTCACTTTTGATAACCGGTAGTAGATCCTCCTATCAGGCCGTTAACAGTATCTTAAGAAAGCTCGATATTCGACGTAGTCAGGTTTTCGTTGAGGCCGACATTCTCGACCTTTCGATTAATAATGGCTTTCAATTTGGAACCTCAATTTTTGGGGGTGCTAAGTCTGGTCAGAACCCGGTTATTACATCGTGGCAGGGTCAAAAATTCGCGCCTTTGCTTGTGACTCAGGCTGCGGGTACGAGTACGCAAAGTAACCCCGCGGCCCTGAAAGAAGCTGCCTCAACATTTGCAAATGATATGACCATCGGGATTCTGTCGGGAAAAACAGTAACGGTTCCAGGTTTGGGTAGCTTCTCGCCTGGTGCCCTCATTAAGATGATCAAAAGCGACGCAAATACCCGAGTTCTATCAAGTCCACATATAATGACGGCTGATAATGAAGAAGCAAAAATCAAGGTAGGCGAAAAGATTTTCTTCAAGGTTACCGACACAAACGCGACGAGCGGTACCAGTTCGACCAAGTTTGAAAAAGAAGACGCCGACTACGTTCTAGCCATCAAGCCAAACATCTCCAACTCCAATTATGTAACTATGAAAGTAGATATTGAGGCTAGTACCGCAAGCATTGATCCGAATAGCGGTAGCCCCAATAAAAAGACGAGAACGACAAGTCAGCATTTAACTGTCAAAAATGGTCAGACAGTCGTTATTAGTGGCTTAGTTCAAACCCGCGATGAAGAGACATTTCAGAAAATTCCCCTTTTAGGCGATATTCCGATTTTGGGTTGGTTGTTCCGTAATAGTGATGTTCAGCACAAAACAAGTAATCTAATGATATTTTTGACACCGCATGTGGTACATGGAGCGGATGACTTGGCTGCAATATACGAGTCTAAAATCAAGGAGCGTGACGAGTACCTCGAGTACGCTTATGGAAGCAGCTTCCGCGAAGATCGTTTTTACTCTCATCTTCCGAAACTAGAGGATGGAAAATATGTTCCAGATCCTCTTGATGAAGACGAACGTAAACGACGCGAAGAAGTGAGATCAAGCTACTTGAAGGATGACCAAGGTCCTGCGCCGTTGGGCGAAGAGAAGAAGTCAGAACTTTCATCTCCCACGCCTGTACCGATGAATGCAACCATAGGAGGTCCTGGAGGTGGCGATGGTGGCTCCATGGCAGCACCTTTACCTCCACCGGTCAATGCGCCTCCTCCTCCCATGGGGGAGCCAGGCGACTTCCCGCCTCCAGAACCACCACCGATGGTTGACGAACCGCCGCCACCACCGCCTGTAGACTGATTTATCTGATTGGACGTTGAACATGGCTGAAGAGTTAAAAAAAGAGCCCAGTGGCACTGAAAGCGATGGAACAAGGTGGAGTAATCTACCGTCGGTGCCGTTTAGAAAAATGGCAAAAAAAACCTTGGGAGAGATTCTCATTGAATCCACCAGCCTCACAAAAGAGCAGTTGGACGACGCTTTAAAAGTTCAGTCGGCGCAAGACGGTTCAAAGCTCGGCGAGATTTTGATGGAAAAAAATCTCGCAACGGAAGAGGACATCCTGAGGGCTCTGGCTCATCAGCTCGATTTGCCTTATTACAATCGTCTCCCGGTTAACGACATTGATCCGGCGTTAGTTGATTCGATTCCGATTAACTTTTGTAGGGACAATAAAATTTTGCCCGTGGCACGAGACGATTTCAGCGTGACCGTAGCTGTCGCGGATCCTCTGAATATTTTTCCGCTAGATGACCTGAGATTGATAATTTCTGCCAATATAAGCATGGTCGTGACTAGTACTAGTCAGATCGAAAACGCAATCAACCGCGTTTACGAGAGATCGAGTGATAGTAGCCAAAAAGTTATCGATGAGCTTAATGTCCCCGATGTGAACGCGGACGAGGATTTGGATCAGGCTAGAGACCTTCTGGAAAGTTCAGATGATGAGAAACCAATCATTAAGCTGGTTCATGGACTACTCGCCAGGGCGGTTAAAGAGAAAGCTTCAGATATTCACATAGAACCATATGAGTCAGAGATTATGGTGCGATTCCGAATTGACGGCGCTTTGCAAGATAAGATGGAAATTCCGAGAAGGCATGGTAACTCCTTGGCGTCGCGCGTCAAGATTATGGGCAAGTTGAATATTGCCGAAAAACGCGTTCCACAAGACGGTCGGATCAGTATTAAGGTGGCAGGTAAAGAGATAGATGTTCGTCTTTCCGTGTTGCCTACGGCGCATGGCGAGCGAATTGTCATGCGTCTTTTGGATAAGTCTTCAGGGACCAAAAGGCTTGATCAGATGGGTCTTGATCCTGAGATTTACCAGCAATGGACGGCGCTCATTGAGCAATCCCACGGTATCATTCTTGTGACCGGTCCTACGGGTAGTGGTAAGACGTCGCTACTTTACGCGGGTCTCATGCACATCAACACAAGTGATATCAATATTCTGACAATTGAAGATCCTGTTGAATATCAGCTCTCTGGTGTAGGTCAGATTCAGGTAAACGACAAGGTTGGCATGGGGTTTGCGGAGGGTCTCAGGTCGATTTTGCGTCAAGATCCGGATGTGATTATGATTGGTGAGATTCGTGATGCGACAACGGCGCAGATAGCGATTCAGTCGTCGATGACTGGTCACTTAGTATTAAGCACGGTCCACACCAATGACACAGCGTCAACCGTTACTCGTCTCATGGACTTTCATATTCAGCCCTTTCAAATAACTTCGGCTGTGTTGGGCGTGATGGCTACCAGGCTTTTGAGGAAACTTTGTACCCATTGTCGCGAAGCATATGTTCCCTCTGACCGGGAACTAAACATGATGGAAATTACTCGAGAGCAATTAGGTGATCGCAAAATCTATAAGAATGGCGGTGGATGTGATCGATGTCAGGGGATCGGTTACAAAGACAGGATGGGTGTTTATGAGCTGCTCGTTTTCGATGACGAGATTCGCGACATCATTGCCCGCACTCAGGATGGCAAAGTGATTAAGAAAGCTGCCGTTGATAAAGGAATGGTCTCATTGCGAGCTGCTGCTGTAAAGAAAGTCCTTGCGGGTTTAACGTCGCTTGATGAAGCCTTCCAGAATACTCAGGCGGATGATTTTGAGGCTCTTGACGCATGATGGGTTTGAAGCTGCCGAAAGGGTGAGGTTGGATGCCGGTTTATCGCTATAAGGGTTATGATTCCAAGACGGGCGCCTCTCGCAAGGGGTCTGTCGAGGCGGAGTCGCAAAAAGCCGCGCGTCAGAAACTTAAGACGCGCGATAAAATTCTGGTATCAGAGATCAGCGAGGAAGTTGCTCTCGATAAAATAAAAAAATCAAAACCCATATTTGGAACAGGCGTCAACTCCTCAGACTTGGCAATCATGACGCGTCAGTTTGCAACTTTGCAGAGCGCTCACCTGCCGCTTGACGAGACATTGAAGGCTCTTTGTAGTCAGGTGGAAAATGAGGTGCTGCGGAACGCGCTGAGTAATATCAAAGAGCAGATTTCTGAGGGCAAGTCTCTTCACGAGGCATTAAGCAGCTTTCCAACGATCTTTGATCGTTTGTATGTGAACATGGTGAAGGCTGGCGAGGCGTCCGGTACTCTCGGTTTGGTACTTACGCGTGTTGCAGATTTCATTGAGTATCAAGTCAAGATCCAGGGCGAGATCAAGGCGGCAATGGCTTATCCGACGATCATGATCTGCGCCATGCTTGGTATTACAGGCCTCATGTTCATCGCAGTTGTACCAAAAATGCAGGCTATCTTCAAAAGTATGAAAGTTGTTTTGCCTTGGTACACCAAGGCTCTAATTGGTCTGTCGGAGTTTCTTCAAACACAGTGGTATTTAATAATAGCTGGTCTTGCGCTTGCCGTTTATTTGGGAAGAAAGTGGTACGCTTCCCCGAGCGGGCGAAGAAGCTTTGATAAAAATGCTTTGAGTATGCCTTTTTTTGGCGGGATTGTGATGCGAATCAACGTCTCGCGATTCACGAAAACTTTGAGTACATTGTTGGCATCAGGTGTTCCTATTTTGGGCGCTTTAGAAATCACTAAAAATATTATTTCAAACACGCTGATTTCAGAGGCTCTGGAGCACGCGCGTATCGCGGTTCAAGAGGGTCAAAGTCTCGGGCAAAGTATCGAAAAGTCGCAGTTGTTCCCACCCCTGGTGACCTACATGATTATGACCGGCGAAAAGACCGGTCAATTAGAAGAAATGCTAGGCCACGTAGCTGTAGCTTATGATGCTGAGGTTGAGCGTAAGGTTCAGTCAACGATTGGTTTGATTGAGCCGCTCATGGTTATCTTTATGACGGTTGGTGGTGCCGGGATATTAGGCGCTTTGATGGTGCCAATGCTTTCTATTATGAATCAAATACGTTAGAATTCGATTTATAGAATTTTTCAAGGAGTCGACATGAATTGCACGATAAATTTTTCCGCTTTTAACGGAGTTGTAAAAAGCTGGTCCAATCGACTTATGCTGCCTTTCGAAAAGACAGGTCGAGCTGGTATGTCCATGATTGAAATCATGATTGTCGTGTCGCTGATTGCCATGTTGATGGCGTTTTTGGCGCGCAACATTATGGGGAATGCCGAGCGTGCAAAAGAAGATCTGGCTCGAAGCGGCATGAGCCTTCTCAAGACAGACCTTGACCGATATAAGTTTGAAAATAACAAGTATCCGACAACAGAACAGGGTCTAAACGCCTTATTAACCGCCCCAGGTGGTGACGCGAAGAATTGGCGCGGCCCTTATACGGAGGAAAATAAAGTTGTAGATCCTTGGAAGAATCCATATGGGTATGAGTCTGATGGTCGAACCTTTAAAATCACGTCGAGTGGTATAGACCAGGAGATGGGCACAGCTGATGACATCGTCTATCCAGAGCCCAAGGGTGGCGAAAAGTCGCAATGAGCTCACCAGAGATCACGCCTACCAAATCTCGTTATTTTGGTGACGAATCTGGGCTGACGATGATTGAGATTGCGGTCGTTATTGGTCTTATCGCATTTTTATATGTACTTGTAGCGCCGCAGATATCACTGAGAACGGGCACTGATGCTGCTAACAAGGTTCAAAGAGTTGCTGATGATATCAGAGCAGCCTATGACCTATCTGTTTTGACAAATAAAACATACAGAATGTCTTTTGTTCTGGCCACCGGCGAATACTGGTTGGAGGAGTCAGACAGGCCCGTTGAGATTTTGGGAGATGGCAAAGGTGGCCGAGACCCTACGCCAGAAGAGGAAAAGGCTAGATCTGACGAATTCGATCAAACAACTAAAGACTATGAATCTATTGCAGGGGATCCTGTCAAAGATGACGACGGCGATGCCATACTCGGTAGTAATGAATCACCCGTGCTGAAAAATCGCGGAGCAGCCAGGGGCCCCATATGGCGACGCGTTGAGAGTCTTGAATGGCAGGATAGAACTGTGGGTCCGCACATGTTGATATCAGAGATGCAAGCGGAGCATCACCAAGAAAAACAAATCCTAGCTGATCTGGGAGAGTCGGGTCGAGCTTTCATTTATTTTTTTCCTGCTGGATATGTGGAAAGAGCTTTCATTACAATCGCCTTTAAACTTGACACGATGGTGGTTGACGAAACCCAAAAGCCTTACACTGTTACTACACGGCCGTTTTTAGGCAAAGCTGATGTGACGAGTGGAGCAGCGGAGATCGATGTTCATGACCTGGAAGACGAGGCTGGATAAAGACATGCTGAATGCACGCGGTAAAAGATCTACGGAGTCATCTGATCGACCTGGCGAACGAAGCTTTTCTATGGTCGAGACGCTTGTTGCAGTTTCTTTGATCGCATACCTGATGATAGAGGTGAGTGGCGTCCATGGTAATGCGATTACGTTTGCGGATTATAGCCGCAAGGCTATGCAGGCAAGCTACCTTGCAAAACGGCTGATGGCTCAGGTTGAGTATCAGGCGTCCTGGCGAACGCCTCTAAAAGACCTGGCAACAAATGAGAAAGATCGTCCATTTGATGATGCGCCGGATTTCCAGTACTCCATGACGATTGAACCTATGCCTAATGCTCTCGATTTAATGTTCAAGGTCGTTAGTGGGGGGCTGATCGGTGGTTCGGGTGACGGCGAAAAATCAGGCGGTAAAAATGACACCAGCGCCATGCTTGAGCAAGTTAAAGGCATGATTGAGGCGGCAGTAGGTGAGCAGCCCATTTGGATGGCAAACGTTTCAGTGTCTTGGGCTGAGGGTGCGCGGAGACCCAGCGTCGACCTAGCCATGATTATCACGGACACCAAGAAATTAGAGGGTACCCTGACGCCATTGATAGCCAAGGCTCCGAAGACAAGTAATCAAGACAGGTCAGGTGCAATGCCTTCAAACGTGCCGCTTCCACCGCCGCAACCGCCTCCAGTACCGCCAAATTAATTTTACTTTATGGGTTTTCAACATTAAGGAGTCAGGTTGAAGCGTATTCCCCCAAAATGTAGCGATAATACAGCTGGATTTTCATTGCTT
The DNA here is from genome assembly GCA_964402975.1 of uncultured Polynucleobacter sp. GTDB lineage: Bacteria > Bdellovibrionota_B > Oligoflexia > Oligoflexales > RGVZ01 > CAMDKS01. The sequence goes on along the minus strand of CAYOEM010000010.1, from coordinate 35,837 downwards.
GAAGTCATGATAACCATCAGCATTTTGCTTGGTCTTATTATTACGATTACGACAATGCTAAGATCGTCTGTTGATTTGAAGGTGTCGTTGGCGAGGGAAGGTCGGATAACCCACAGGCTTGGAGCGGTCATATCAAAAGTCGCTTGGGATGTTGAGCATGCATTTGTCGTAGGACTTAACGACACGCCGCGTGGTGGATCGGAACGGAAATTCAAAACAATCTTCAGGATTGATCGAAGTTCTGACCGCGACAAGCTGGCGATGACAATCACGGGTAACGTACAGGGTGAGCCAGGTGCTCCCGTAGGTGATACCGCTTATGTCGTCTATGAGATCAGAGATTCAAAAAACACGCCAGGTCGACGCGATTTATACCGCGGTGTAATGCCGGCTAATCGTGATGATCTTAAGGACGATCCGCCGATGCGAGTCTTCGCGAAAAATATTAAAACATTTCGCATAAGTCCGTGGCGGGGTGATGACTGGTCGACCGATCGTTGGGATAGTTCACGCGGAGAATGGCGAGACAAACTGCCAGCCATGGTCAAGATTGAGATAGAGACGTGGAACGAGGACGAGGATTTGCCTGAAGAAAAAAAGGACGAAATGACTAGCGACAATAACGTGGTGCTACTTCAGACAATTGTGTCAATACAACAAGCCCGTGGCATGAAAGAGCTAAAGCAGGGATCTAATACGGTGAGATGGTTTTGATGAGGAAATTTTTTTCAAATTTTAGACCCAGCACCATCTGGTTGTTCCCTGTCGCGGAGCAAGAAAAAGCAGTCCATACCACTCAACAAAAAGGTGTGGCTCTGATGGTAGCCATGATGATTATTTCGATCATGATGATGTTTTCTGCCGACTTTATCGTTTCATCGACTGTAAATTTAGCTCGTGCATCAGCGCAGAGAGATAATATACGAGCTGAGTACGTGGCAAAGAGTGGTATAAATTGGGCGCTTTGGTTGAATCTGTTTGATTACGGATTGCAACTACAGTTGGGTAGCGACCCATCGATGAAGCCCATGCGGGATGCGATCGGCCCCCTGTGGGATAAGTTGGGCGCCGTTTTCCCGTTCGAGTCAGCGCTTGATTTATCCGAAGCTGATAAGTTTGCTGCAGCCTTTGGTCTGACCGGTCTAGCTGATGTCAAAGTTGTTGACTCGCTAAAATCACTTGGGGGTGAGCTTGGAATCAGTGTAGTTGATGAAAGTGGCAAGATTAATCCAAACGTGTGTTATCAGTCCCAAGCCGAGTGCAACGTGATTCTAATGCAGCTTGAAGCTCTGATGACTTGTACAGCCGTGGAGCTGGATTTTAATCGACAAAAAGATGTGAAGCCGTCCGAAATCGTTCGCAGGATAAAAGACTGGGTTGATAAGAATGCAGTGGCGGAGTCCGGTAGCGGTTTTACTGAAGAAAACGATCCCTACAGTAAGCGCAAGCCGCCCTTTAAGGCTAAGAACTCCCCATTGGATTCAGTCGATGAACTACTCATGATTGAAGGTTGGACGTCTGAGCTGCATGCGTATTACAGTCCCTACATAACCGCTTGGCCATTTCCTGATTTGACCAGCAAGAATTCTTTTAAGCTCAACATTAATACGATGCCGCAGGAAGCATTGAGGTGCATGTTTGGGCGAGAGTTAAATACGCCTGATGCCATGGCAAAATTTATAAAACGTTATCAGGAACTCGTTGAAACCAATGGCCGGTTAGCATCAAGTGATGCAGACCTTCAGACGTTGCTTGGAGATCTATTCAACTATCGAACGGATTCCAAGGGCGGCGCCTCAGACCGAGGCTCCTGGCTTACCACTGAGTCACGCGCTTTTACTATAAAAGCCAAAGGAATCATTGGAGAACAGACAAGAATTTTGGAATATGTCATACAACGGACAACGCCCAATCAATTAGCAGCATCACCATCCATGGCCCCGTGGACTCTGAATTTTTTCAGAATGTATTAAGCAAATATTTTCAACTTTTGGTTTTTACTCACAAAAATGCGACAATTATGGTTGCAGCTTTACTTATTCAGAGGTCTTTGCGGGTATGCAAAAAGTAATCGGGCTTGATATCGGTAGTTACTCAATCAAAGCCGTTGAAATTATAAATTCGTTTAAGTCTTACCAAATAAAAAGTTTTCATGAACTACCCATGCCGATTCAAGAAGATCTGGATCGCAACGTTCTTCTTGCGCAATGCTTGGAGCAGCTTTTCAAGGATAATAATCTTCAGGCCGATCGTATTTTGACCGCAATGCCAGGTCAGTATATTTCAAGCCGCATCGTGCCGGTGAGTTTTGCAGATCCTCGGAAAATAAGCATGGCCGTCATGGCTGAAGTAGAAGACGCAGTTCCCTTCAATCTCGAAGATATGATCGTTGATCATCAAATTTTGGGAACTGCTGCCGACGGACGCACGATCGTCATGGTGGTGATGACTCGGAAGACGTTTTTACAGAGTTTCCTGGACCATCTGCACCATGTCAACATTGATCCAAAGCTCATAGATGTTGATAGCTTGTCATTTTATAACCTAGCTCCATATTTGAGGGTTGAGCCGAATGAATGTGTGGCGATGGTTGATATTGGTCATGAAAAGACCTCGGTTTGTATAGTGCAAAACGGCTTGCTAAAGATGTTCCGCTCCATAAATATTGGCGGTGCTTATCTCACCGAATTTTTGTCTAGAGACCTCGAGTGTTCGATTGCTGAAGCGCAGGACGTGAAACATCGCGTGAGTCGACTCATATGTGATGGCGACACTGGCGTTGGGCTGCCAGCGCAAGACAGGCAAACAGCCGAGCGTATGACTTTGGCGTGCAACGCAATTGTTAAAGATCTTGGTCGAACTCTTTATGCCTTTAAAACATGGGACAAGACCAAGATATCGCGCATATTCCTGTCTGGTGGGACTGCGCGTATTAAGAATTTAGATATGTACTTGACCGAGCAGCTAGGTATTCCCGTCTATCTCAATCGCCTTGAGGCTACAGATCTTAAGATTGATGAAGCTCTGGCTGATAAAGCCCTCGTCATGCCACAGAGCGTGGCGATTGGAATGCGCTCGGTTGTCAGTGCTAAACGCTATTCGCAAATAAATCTCCGCAAAGGCGAGTTCGCGTACGTTCAAAACTATGCGCAGATCATGAAGGTTGGAAAAATTGCCGGGCAAGTTCTGGGAATTGCGCTTCTGCTTCTGATACTCTCTTACGGCGTACGAAGCTTTATTTATAGTCGTCAGATAGCCGAGCTGGAAAAAGAGTACACAAAAGAGTACAACACGCTCTCATTGCCTCGTAAGAAGCCGCAGGGCAATCAAGATTTTTCAAAATTCAGAAACGAAGTGCGAACAGCCGTACAGAAGGAAATTTCTGCTAGGCGAGACGCTGTCGATCAGTTTATGGCGTCGTCGGGAACTGCGCCGGGGCTTTTAATGATGCAGGACATCAGCGCCGCAATCCCTAAAACCGTAAAAATTGACGTGACATACTATAAATTCACTGGCGTCTCCGGCCAGCCCGGCGGTCGTCTGCAGCTTAAGGCTGAGACAGATGGTTACTCATCTGTAGAGGCGATTAAAGAGGCGCTTAAAAAAGCTCAGGGTATAACAGATCTCGAGGAGAAGAGCTCCGGTGGTAAGCCAGGCACCGATAACAAGATCATTAGCTTTGAACTTCAAATGTCTTACAAGTCCAAAAGTCAGGCGAGCAAAGGTTAGGGGACCCGAAGATGAGTGCGTTTGAGGACATTCAGGAAAAAATAAAAAGTGGCTGGGCAAATATTACGGCGGAGCTGCGCAAAAAGATTTTTGGTGCCAACAATGAAAACATTGATTTGCTCGTCGATACCTTCTACAAACTCGAGCCACCGCAAAGAAATGCTGTTATCGGTGGAGGTGTGGCGGCGCTTGGACTGATCGTTTTTGGCTTTTTAGCGCTGTATTTTAGCCAAATTAATGCTTTAAATCGCGACTTAAACAGGCGATTTGATGCATTGTATGAAATCAAAGAACTGAAGGCCGACTATCTTCGCGAAGACAAGCGTTTTCAAAATTTATCAGATGCTTTGGGTGGAGCGGGATCTGTCCGAATCAAGCCATACTTCGAGAAGATCGCTAACGATCAGGGGGTTCAGATCTCAGATATCTCGGAGAGTCGTGCGCCTTTATCGGCTGACAATCCTTTGGGATCAAAATTTGAAGAAGTCAAAGCAGATGTTCGACTTTCGAAAATATCGATCCCAAGACTTTTGAATTTTATTATCGAGATAGAAAAAGGTGAGGGTTTCGTGCGCGTTCAGGACATCGATATTCGAGCTGTAGGAACGAAGTTATTTTTCGAGGTTACGCTGAAGGCTCGCGGTTTAGCGGCTAAGAGCTGAAGAGGTGAGATATGAAAAGCCCTAGAACGATAGTTGCAATGACCGCGCTATTTTTGATCTCGTTTGCTTTTTTTCTTTACATGTCATTTCCTTACGGCGTGCTTAAAGAGGCTGTGTCTGCACAGGTACAGCTTGCAACCGGCATTACAATTCGAATGGAGTCACTGGGGCCCGCATTTCCTCTTGGCCTTTCAGCGGAAGACGTGGAGGTCTACAAGGGGAGATCTCCTCGGGTTCGGATGAAGGAGCTCAGCGCGACGGTAAGTCTTTTAGATTTGCTTATGTTGAGACTAGGCGTCTCTATTGACGTAGAAGACATTAAAGGCGGGGACCTTAACGTTAATATTGGATTTGGTCTGTTGGATATTTTGATGGGTCGCGTTGGGTTGCCATCCAGAGTATCTTTGAATGCAAAGTCATTCACGCTGGACTCTCTAGCATCATTTGGGATTCAAACGGCCGTCGATGCTGGTGTTGGCGGTCCTATTGCAGGTCCCTTGCTCGCCAAGCTTGGCTTTCGCGGCAATCTTAACGGCAAAGCTGATCTGAGCCTAAATTCTGCAGCTTTGCCGCAGTCTTCGGGTGTGGTGAAGATCAATTTCAGCAATGCGGTTCTACTTTTATCAGATCCCTCTTTGGATTTCCCTGATCAGCAGTTTAAAACAGCTGAGATATCTGCAAAACTTGGCGGAGGAGCTCTGAATATCGACTCCAGCACGAGATTGACGACCGCCGATCTAGATGTTGGTGTTGACGGTAAAGTCGACCTAAAATCCTCGTTTTCCAACAGTGACCTCAGTTTGAAGGCATTCTTACATCTGAAAGGCATACTGGGAGACCAATACGGGATGCTGGTCGACGGATTAAGCAATGGGATGTCGAAAAACGGCTCTTTGAGCCTCGAAATCAAGGGTCCCGTTGGATCCCCGCAGTTCAACCCCATCTGAACCCAAAATCCCCTGAACTTTGACAACTCTGAGTAATCTGCCGTAAAATTAATCTTAGAGCAAAGTATTAAGAATTACGGACTTGGTAATCTATGGCTACTTGGCCTGAGCGAGCTTGCACCGCGCTAACCGTATATTACGAACGAGGCGTTCGAGCTCTCGATTACATCCAGCGTGAGATGTGGGACGAGGCGGACTCCTTGTTAAGTATGCGAAAGGCCGCATTTCACAATTTCAGAGCGGCAGATTACCTCGCCCAGAAGGACGGTTACTCTGCGGAGCAAGATGCTCAACTCCGCGCTATATGGGGCCAGATCGCTGCAAACGATGAAAAACTCCTGGCGGTCATGATGAGTGCCAGGGAAAAGTTAGAAGGCGAAGTTTCAAGGCTGGCGAAAGTATCTAAGACATTGGGTAGGTTTAGATCAGGTCAGGTTCAAGAGTCAAAGTGGGAAAAACCGGTTTAAGTGTTTAATGGTTCTGAGGTTTTGAGCAAAGAAATTTATTGAGGAGAATTGTTATGGCGACCAGTTTGAATGTAAAAGCAAAACTCGCGCTCGTTTACGGCAATCTGCCAAGTATCGAGGAGATCGATCAGTTTCAATTGCTGAAAGACGTTTATGACGTCTACATGATCACAAGTGAGAGCATTGCAGACTTTATTTCAAAAACAACTGGGTACCAAGATCTAAAGTGTGTTGCACTTCCTGATCACGATGACAATCCAACTTACCTCCCTGGTCTTGAGAAGGCTTTGGCGGGCTTTGATCTTGTGGTTGTCAAAGAGCGCTTGGGTCTCTATGCATATCAAGCAGTCAAAGCCAAGTGGCGCAACAACTTTAGACTGGCAGTTTGGGTTGATAATTTAACACCTTTTCCAGGCGAGGATTTGGATCAATTCAGGATTATTCGACAGGAATTGGCCAACGCGGCGGACGCTTATATCGTTCAGAGTAATGCTGCCCGGGAAGTCTTGTTGCTAGAAGGTGTCGAAGCGGCACGCATCTCGTTTTTTGAGCCTTTTGCCACGACGCGTCTTAAGCGCAGTCTCAAGGGACGATCCAAAGCTATGCAACTATTTGGATTGAAAGATGGCGATTATTTGATCGGACATCTTGGACAAATAGAGTTCGAAGAGGATCTTATGTTGCTACTTCACGGTGCAAAAGCTGCCATGAATAGCAATGCAGCGCTAAAACGACGTCTTAGAATTGCTCTTTGTGGAGTTGGGTCGGCTGCAGAGGAGCTAAACCAGCGCGCCAGCAAGCTTGGATTGGGTGGCAGATTGCTTTTTGTGGCTCCAAGTCGCGATGCATTCGATGCCATGTTTATGGCTTGTGATGCGTTATTCTACAGCAATACTCCTCATCGTGACCGAATGGAGGGTGACCCATACCGCCTCGTAGTGGCTATGGTCAATAAGGTTCCTGTGATTGCGTCTCGCAATCCAGTGGTCGAGGAGTATATCGGCAAACATCGTATTGATTTTTGCCCCGGATCCGTCGAAAGCCTCGCAGCAGCGATTGAGAAGGCCGCTGAAGCCAAGTCGTTGACAAACAACATCGCCAACAAGAACTTGTCCACTTTTGAGCAGCGTTTCAATAGTGACCGTGTGACTCGTCGCATGGGCGCAGCGCTGGCCGATATTGTTAAACGCGACATCCGTCGTGATTACAATGCTGTGGATCGCGCAGTTGTTGAGGTCGAAGTTTGCATTAATAACGGTGAATACCTTGATGCCGTCGACCGTATAGAGATGCTATTCAAGTCAGGTTCAGTACCTCAATATCACCAAGCCAATTTGCTACGACTGGTGGGTGATTGTTTTACTAGGCTTGGCGACTCAAATAGCGCTAAAAACTCCTACGCCAAAGCTCTCAGCATCGATCCTTTCTCCAGTAAGGCCCACATTGGTCTGGGAACTGTCGCACTCACCAAAAATAGTTACGACAGTGCTGTGATTCACTTCCAAAAAGCAGTTAGTCTTGCACCCAATGATGAGATGGGAAGCTTTGGTTTGGGGCTAGCGTTTCAGGGGCTTGGCGAGCTGACTGAGTCAAACAAATGGGTCACTAATGCCTGTCGACTAAATCCGACCAATGCGCCAGCCGTGTTTACGCTAGTGAAGTTGGCTTATGACCGTAATAGTTTTGATGATGCACGCAATGCGCTCTGCCGCTATATTGCTCAAAAGCCGCAGGACTTGAATATGGTGTTCTCTTTGGCTGGCATTGAGTACAAGACTGGCAATGGCACCGCGGCTGAAATGTTACTAACGCAGATGTTGGCGATCGATCCTAATGATACGAGAGCCTCCCAATTGTTGGGCCAGATCCGAGGAACATCTGATGCGAAAGCTGGTTCAAACCAGCGCTGAGAAGACCAGCGTCGAATGAAGCTGACGGGTGGACGCTGCAGGTTTTGTAGCTCCGCCCGTTTTCTACACGGTTGAATAAATGCAATGTATGATGGTGCGACATGCTGAAACGATTGATGATTAATCAAAAACTCATACCTGTTCCAGTGCCTCTTCGTAATCTTGCAGAGGTCTGTGCATGGGTTGATGAAACATTGGTCGAAGTTGGGAAAACTGTGACGTCAGCGTTTTTAGACGGTCGAGATATACTCGAGTTTTGGGGGCATCTACCGGTCTGTGAAACGGTCAGTATTCACTCAGATATGCGTCTGGAGTTGAGGGTCGAAAGCCCTGAAGAGCTTGCTTTACAGAGTTTAGATGCAATTCATTCCTTGTGTTTTGCAATTTTGAGCGGTTTAAAATCGTTGGCGGTTCATCTTTGGCAGGCAAGAAAAAATGATCTTCAGCCCGAGTTACTCGAGGTCATCGACGATATTGAGTTAGTGGCTGGATTGATCGATCGACTGCGCGACATGGGAGTCGATCAAACTGTAGAGCTTTGCAAATTACTAGAGCGTCTAACCCAACTGCAAAAAATCCTAGATGATCTAAGCCGTGCTAAATTTTCGGGAGACTGGAAGGAAGCCGCTCAAACCCTGCTTAGAGACAATCCAACTGTCCCTGGGCTGGAGTCGGTACTTAGAGCGGTCTCTGATGAATCTAAGACGCTTCATTCTGCGCTGACTGCGGTGATTGAAAATAAGACCCAGGGCGCCAAAATCAGCGCAAAATAATTACAAACATCGGGGTTCACGACGGCAGTCGAGGGGGGTTCCCACCTGGCTGACCAGGCCTGTAGGCTCGCACGTATCCAGAGGATTTGGCAGTTCGCAAAAAAACCGCCCAGAAGCCAGTCGATTCAGGCCCCATAAAAGCTCGCGTTTCTTTTTTTTTATGTCAAAAAAAAGTCTGCCGATACGATCCGGACGTCACCCTTGGAGCTATCAGTGCAGAAAAACGTCCGACCAATCCTTGCTAGCCTGGCGCTGTGGTTCATGTCATCTGTTACATGCCTAGCCGTCACCTTGCCATCGCGAATGCCAGCATTTATAAAAAATTCTGAAGCTATCGATCCTGGCCTCGAGGCGTGGATCAAAACTCATGCAGACGTTAAGCCCGTATCCGAGCTTACGAGTCAGGAAGTGTTGCAGCGAGTCGCTGACAAAAACCAAGTGACCCGCGCATTGATTTTGCTAGAGTATGAAGAGACTCGCTTGGCGAAAAGTAAGCCATTTAATAAATCTAAAAGTAAATATGACAAAGAGCTTGATGACGCGATCGCCAAGCTTCGGGCGCGTCTGCCAGAGTTGATCTCCAAAGAGATTGAAAAAACCAATCCCGAAAATATGTATTTGCTGCAGCATCTTTTTGTGACCTGGCGAGATATTGATGAAGACGCTGCTGACAAAAGTGAGCTTGGTGGTAAAATTTTCCAAAATGGACAGCCATTAAATTGTGCTGTGAAAAGCTGGGCTCTCGATTCTGTGTCTAAAGAACGAGTGTCCAAGATGAGTGGTGAAGAGATCCTGGCGGCCATAAAATTGGCATCGTCTTACCAATCAACACAGCACAGGCGGCGATATCTTGAAGCACTTGCTGCAGTGATACCTGAGGAAAAAAGAGGGGAGACAAGTGCTGCATTGCGAGCTCTCGTTCAGGATATGCCAACCATGTTTCAAAGATTTCCTTGGCTTCAAGACAAAGACTCAAAAGACATACCACAAAGCTTAATTTTTGCAGATGCGATGCGTTTTGTTAGACGGAAACAGTGCCGTGAGGCTGAGTCGACATTTGAAAAACTTCTCAAAGACAGCAAGACAAAGATTCAGCCTGAAACAGCTCTCGATGTGGGGAGCGACATAGATCGTTGTTATCGTGCTGAGCGTCGGTCCTCCTCGGCAGAATTTTGGCGACGTGTCACTCCGTTTATGCAGGATCGCTTCGGTGTTATTGGTTTATTATGGGTCAAAGTACGGCTTGGTTATTTGAAGTGGGCTGGAAACGACACGGTAGAGTCTGAAAAGATTTTTTCGCAATTACTTAAGTCCACGTCGGGTTCCAAGGACTATCGGTCGATAGAAGCAAAAGCAATGTATTATTTGGGTAAGGTAGCAGAAGATCAAAATAATCTAGGTTTGGCTAATAAATATCTTGCCGAATACGTTGAGAAGTTTCCTGATGAAGAAGATTTTGAATTTGCATTCAACAGTCTTATTGTCAATTTTGCAGCGCAAAAGAAGTGGCAGGATGTGGTTGGACCGATCGAGCACTATCTTGCGCAACAATCACTGGTTCATATGGATCGCCGGCCAGTGAGTATCATGGCTTTTAGTCTCTTTTGGTTGGGGCGTGCGAAGCTTGAAACGGGTCATGCGGATATGGCAATGGAGCTTTGGCGAAGGCTTGCTGCAGAGTACTACAGCACGTTTTACGGGGCAATGGGGCATTACTTACTTGAGCAGACCTCTGGCAATAGTTACGCGATTGAACCAGCGCGAACTACAGGTTTTGATTACGCAAAAATTGAGTCAGCTCTTTCAAGCCAGAATAAAATGGCGTCAGGTTTATCTATATCCTTTCTCCGACTAGGGTTGATGCAACAAGCGCGATGCGAAGCGGATGAAGTGGTAGCTGCATCACCCGACGACCACGATACACTACTTGCTAGGACCCTGCTCCTACACGCTAGCGGTAGCTGGTTAGACGCAATAAAGATCTACGACTCTATCCCTAGAAGCGTTAGAAACGGCCTGCCTATTGGTTTTGAGCGTGTTCTCTTCCCGAGAAAATACGACGATATTGTTAAAGTGCACGCTGCAAAACTTGGTGTGGATCCGGATTTTGTTTTTGCTTTGATGCGTCAGGAGTCCGTCTTTGCGAAGGACGCTCTCTCTCCTGTTGGTGCCACCGGTCTTATGCAGCTCATGCCGTCAACGGCGCGTCTGGAGTTGGGTAGGCTTTCAAGTGATTATATCAATGCAGCTCAGCGCGCCGAGTTATCTCAGGTCCTAGCCCATGAGAGCGCTCTTAAAGATCCTCAAGTCAACGTCACGTTGGGCGTTCATCATCTTTGGCGGCTTATGCAGATGTATCAATCACCCGTATTTGCACTGACGGCCTACAATGCCAGTCCTGCGGCAACGGCTAAATGGCAAAAAACGATCGCCACCGACGATTGGCTGACGTTTATCGAGCGTATACCCTACAAAGAGACGAGGGCGTACGTGAAGCTGATCCTGCGTAATTACTTCTATTATAAGCGCTGGTATAACTACCCAGACGGGAAACGACAGATTCATATCGATAGCGTGATGGACGGCGTTGTTGAATTAGCCAAAAGTCCACCGTTAGCAGAAAACAACTAAGCCCGATTAAGAATATCTCTAAGGCGTCGCGCCCTTTTGTCTGTCAGGGGCTGATGCCTCGCACTCAGGTAGTTTTAGACAGTTTGAATTTACGCGAGAAATCAGCGGAAATTGCTGCACATCAACCCCAAAACGAATGGCATTATACACTTGAGGGACAAGACACAAGTCGGCCATGGTTACAAGGCCGCCGAAGCAATAAGTGCCGGCGTGCTGACTAATCAACTGCTCAACTTTTGAAAGCCCAGCTTCGATCCAGTGTTTTGCCCATGAAGCCTGCATCGCAGGGTCTGACGAGTGTCGACGTAAAACCGAAAGGTTTTGAATCGGCTGTATGCCACTGACGATCTGGTGGCAAACCTGCCTAATCCGCATACGATCAGTGGCAGAGCCGGGAAGAAGCGATGGGCTTGGGTGCGTTTCTTCAAGCCACTCTAAAATTGCCAAAGATTCCCCAAAAATCTGTCCATTGACAGCGATCGCCGGCACAAATCCGCCGGGATTCTTGGAGCGAAAAGCCGGGCTATTTTGTTCGTCCTTTAACAGGTTGATTGGCACATCAACATATTTAAGACCCTTATGATGCAGGGCCCAACGAACCCGCCAAGAACAGCTTGAGCGCCAGTAGTGGTACAGTGTGATTTGATTTTGAGTGTTCATGGTGCGTCTACTCCTACAGTTTCACCGGGATTGATTCCCCAACTGTTATACCTTTTATGGACGATTTTGCCCGGATGGCAATGACCTCCACTCCCTGCTTCACGGCCGTTCGCAGTGCTTTTCCATATTTTGGATCAATCGAATCGGCGGGGCTAAAAAAATCACCTTCCGGGCGATTGATAAAGTAAACCATAACCGCTCGATGACCAGAGTCTACCGTTTGCTCGAGTTCTTCAAGATGCTTTAACCCACGATCGGTAACAGCATCTGGAAATAAAACACCTTGCCCATCTAATAAGGTCGTATTTTTCACTTCCACATAGCATGACCCTTTTGCTGGGTCCTCAAGTAGGATGTCTATGCGACTATTTTTTCCATACTTAACTTCTTGCCTTAGATTTTTATAACCCGCAAGTTGGGCTATGAGCCCACGGGATATACCCTCAGCTATAACTGCGTTTGGTTTACTCGTGTTTACGCCAATCAGTCCAGCTGCGGTTTCACTAAATTCCCATGTGTAGCTAAGTTTTCTCTTGGGATCCGAGCTGAAAGACAGCCAAACGTGGCCATTTTCCTCGTAGCAGGTTTTCATGCTCCCTGTGTTAGGGCAGTGAGCCGTCACAATTGTTCCGTCGTCGAGTTGGACATCAGCCAAAAAGCGTTTGTATCGTTTTATCAAACGACCTCTATGCAAGGCTGTTGAAAATTGCACCGTCATCCCTCTCGATGTCTTTTATTTTTTCTAGCGAGCCAAGATGCATGCCGTACTTCTGGAGTTTTGCTGAGTAAACCTTATGACGTTCTCGCAATTGCCGAATTGTTTGCTTGTAGGCCATGTGTATGACTTGGGTTCTAATGCGGTATCTCATGGGGCTACCAGCCATGAGTTGTGCAACCTCCTCATCAGGTTGAAACACAATAAAGTCAGTGTCAGGGTACCTCTCGGTTAGATGAGATAGCACCGAGTGAAAGCGGGTGTAGACGAGAGCTTTGATGGTTTGAACGAGTGAATAATATCCACCTTTTTTGTCAACCGACCCAGGCACCATGGTGCCCAGTGGTTTTAGGGGGTCGATAATGAAGATGAGCTTGCAGTTACGTTCAACGACCAGTTCGAGGTTACAGGTCTTGGTGATTTGTCCATCAATAAACCAACGACCGTTGAGTTGAGCCGGCTCAAAAACAAGAGGGAGCGCGCAAGAAGCGTAAATGGCCTCGCTTATGGGTACGTTATCCCAAGGGGGCCGTCCAAAGACTACGTGCTCAAATGAGTCCATATCGGTAGCTCCAATATAGAGCTCTGTTTCGTCTGGACGGAATGAGTCTTTGCTTCCAGAGGCTTCTATGCAGTGCCGTACGTATTTTCTGAGGGATTCACCTTTGAAAAAACCAGTTGGGATAGCTTTCAGCGTCTGACTAATCCATCGGGTAGGATCAATCCCTGACCATGTGAAACTTTCTCTAAGAAGTCTGGTGATGATGCCAGCCCCAGCTAGATCGAAAATCGTACTACTGGAGAAAGGTTCGATAATATCGGACTTGCCGTGCATGGCTTTTATAAGTTCGATGGTGGGGATGTTGTTCGCTAATAACGAGCAACCCAGGCTCCCGCTTGAAACGCCGGAAAACACATCGGCATCTCTGATGGTTCGTCCAGTTATGCAGCGTTCCAGAGCATAGGTTACTCCGAGCTGATACAGAAATCCCTCCATACCGCCACCACTCATGGCGACACCAACCTTGGTTACGTGGCGTTCGGTGGGGCTAAGAAGACCATGGAGCCAACGCAAAACGGCCGCAGTGTTTTTTGGAGCAACCAATACGTCTTGGACGTGGGACCTGCCAAGTTGAAATGCGCGCTCAGTTTGAGAGCGACGTGACCTCCTTGCTTTTTCTTCATCTAAAATGGCAACGGCGCGGCTCATCGGGAATAAAAAATCTGGTCCCCAAAGTTCTGCAAAGCTCGCCACATCGCGACGAATTTGCTCGAGGGCGTCTTCAGCCGTCTGGGCATCCTCGCCGCGTTCGTCGTAGATAAGCAAATCCACGGGGTTTTGTCTGAGGTGTGGCGTCACGGCATTGATATTGGTCAAAAGGTGAAGACGAAGAGTCATACCTTTCAGAAGAAGGTGTTTTATGTCCCAGCCAGGCCCAATCGACGTTCGATCATCAATAGCCTCACCTTTTAGTGAACTGATGGCGCGACGAACGTTATCGCTTTGGCTGGGTGAGGTTACGTATACGGCGTGTTTGATCATGAATCACTGGCCTGCGGCTTTGGTTAAACTAACGCGTTGGGTTTTCAGCGTTTCCAGAAGTTTTTCGGCGCTTGAATAACCTGAGATAGCAAATTTTGCCTTTAGATCGGAGTTTGGCGGCAACAGAGTTAACGTGGGAAGTCCTGGCAGCTCATAGCGCTCCTGAATCTCAGTGTTTACGTCGGTCGCTTCGGTGAGGTCAAACTTTAGTGCTATCCAGTGATCTGAAATTTCCTTCACCACTGTTGGATCCACGAAGGTCGTAACATCCATTTTCTTGCAGGCTTCACACCATTCAGCCCATGCATCCACGATAATAGGCTTATTTGATTTTTTCGCGGCGGCAAAGGCCTCCTCTTCGCTGTGAAACCAGCTGATTGCGCCACTGGCTGGTTCGGCTGAGCGTGTCAGGGCCTGGATTCCGAAAAACACACCCACTCCTAAGGCCAATGTTGGCGCAAGGAATAATGCCTTTTTGTGGTGAAAGGATTCGTTGACTATAATTACAGCGCTCAAAATAACCCCGAGAATGACCCCAACCGAGCCGATCATTGTGTAGAACGGCTTTAGTTGTGTGAAGAGGCCGTAGAGCGGCAGTCGAAGGAAATAAAGTGACAATGCGAACATGACGGAGGCGAAGACGAGCTTGGTAATGATTTGAACTTGGAAGCTCACCCGGACTTTACTGATTTTCGCGGCACTTGCCCCAAGGAATACATAAGGTAATGCAAAACCAATACTGTAGATGCCGAGTAGTCCAATGGCTTCCATGGTGTTTTGTCGGCCGGCTGTGTAGGTCAAAAGTGCAGCTAAAATGGGTCCTGTGCATGGCGACGCAACGAGTCCAGCTCCCGCACCCATAAGAAATGAGTTAAGAAGTCCTCCTTTGGAGCTTCCGATTCGCCCGCCGATCTGCTGAAGTTTACTGAGGTCACCATAACCGAGCATATTTATGCCCAGTAGAAACATGACAACCCCAAATGTGATGGACACGGCCGGGTGGGCAATTAAGTTGCCAAAAAGGGCGCCGCTAAGCGCAGCGATGACACCTAGGGATGTGTACGTTGTGACGATGCCACCAGCATACAAAGCTGCGCTCGCAAAAGGTTGAACTGTCTGATTAGCCAGTAGTCTAATGGTGATCGGTATCATCGGCGCAACGCAGGGCGTTAGGTTGGTCAGTAGGCCTCCAACAAAGGCAATCAGTAAAAGGGTCACGAAAGACATTTGCCCGGCCTTCACCTGTTCGGCAAATTTCTCTTCTACAGTTCCCGCGCTATTCTTAGTCGTAGCAGTGTCGGTCCCGGTTGCCGGTGAATAGTTTTCTTTGGAGATATCCTGTTCTGGCTCGGAACCTGAGGCGTCGGCAGGCGAAGACCAGGGAATTGTCAGGCGTTCAGTGTGCGGGAAAAGACAGATCACCGTCGTGCATCCGACATATGTCAATTCAATTTCGGCGCTACTTGGTGCGCCCGTTTTTTTTAATATTAGTTCGAATGCGCCACCCGTATAAACGTCAACGTCCTTGCGCGAGATCGGATCGTACTGTCGCGATGATTTTGGAGTGTTCATGGAGTCCACTTGCCAGCCCTCTGATGGAGCAAACTTCAGTTTATCCACGTAAATCGTAAACTGCCGCTCAGTAACCAAGGCGAGCGTGACGTTCAGTTTTCCTGTGGTTTGGTCATAACCATGCCCGGCCAGGGTCCAATGGATGACATCGGCTGGGTTGATGTGTCTTACAACCTGGCCTTGCGCGTCCTTGCTAGGGTCAGCATTTTGCTCCAGTTGGTTTATAACGTTGGTTTGAGCCAAGACGATGGTTGAGGCGAAGGTCACGCTAAGGAGACAAAGAATAATTAGCCGAAAGGCACCGTTTAAGGTTTTGAGACAAATACAGTTATATTTATCGCGTGTAATAGCCATGGATTTTCCCAATTAGTGAAGTAAGTCAATAGTTTAGGAGATTTTGGATGGGATGGATACCGTTATCGATATGTTCACGTCAGGGGCCATTAAGGTACTTATAAAGTTTATTATTATCAGTAGGTTGGATGAGGTGTCCCTTGGTTGGGGAAACCGGGAAAGCGCCGATCGTTTGGGTGTTCTAGGGGTAAAAAACTGTTGACGTACGCACCCTTAAGTCGGTATTAACCGGAGCTCTGTTTTTTAAAAATGCGGAATTAAAGTCTTAATCTAACGACTTAGAAAGATAGTGAGAAGCCGTATGCATACCTCAGAAAAGTGTGACGTAAAATGTCGGATCAAAAAAGGCGATGAAGTTCGCGTGATCGCTGGTGATTACATTGGAAAGTCCGGTAAGGTTCTTCGCGTAATTCGAAAAGCCGATCGTGTCATTGTTGAAGGCGTGAATATCAAGAAGCGTCACACTAAGCCCTCCATGTCTAACCAAGACGGTGGAATTGTTGATAAGCCGATGAGTATGCACATCAGCAACGTCATGTTAATCGACCCAAAATCGAAGAAGCCAACTCGCGTTGGTTTCAAGATGGAGGGTGGAAAAAAAGTTCGATTTGCCAAAGATTCAGGCGCAATTCTCGTCTGATTCTTAGCAATCTCGGATAAATCTCCTTTCGTGTGTTTGGGGGCGTTGGGGTCGAGACCTCAGCGCTTCAATTTTTTAACCGCTTTTAAAAAATCAAAGCCCCCGGTTACCAGGTACCGGGGGCTTTGATTTGTCAGACCTCGTCGGCTAGGTTGACGAGTGAAGATCTAAATTCAGGTCGACGTCGCCGCCGAGGTTGCGGCATCGATTAAAGACTCATCGGTATTCTTCCCTGGTTTTGCCACGTGTAGTATTTCAACTGCTCCCATGGCGGCTAGTACCTTGGTCACGAGGAAACCCAAATCAAATTCAAACCATTTCATTGAGAATTTTGCAGAGCGGGGGAATCGGTGGTGGTTGTTCTGATACCCTTCACCAAAGCAAGTCCAAGCGACAAGAGTATTATTTCTCGAGTCATCGTCACACTCAAAATTACGATAACCGACGGCGTGGCCGAATGAATTCACAAGCCAGCCCTGGACCGGGTGACTCATCATTCCTAGGAAGTAGGCCGCTCCTAGCAGCCATGCATTGAAAACAAGTCCGCAAACAAGCCAAATAAGTGCGTGGGTCAAATAAGGAACCAACCAGAGACCCTTACGATTAAGCTCACTCACGGGAAAGTCCAGATCCTTTACCACGGCCATGTAGTCAGGCTTGCTCTTTAGGAGGCCTCGTAGGGTCTGGTTATAGGATAAAAGCTGACCCAAAGCCGTTCCGAAGATGCCCCAGCGCTTTGGGCTATGGGGGTCTTTCATGGTGTCAGAGTAGGTGTGATGCATTCTGTGCATACAAGCCCAAGCCTTCAAGTCGATGCCGGTGACCCAGTTGCTTGATTGAATGATGAACGGCCGAATGCGTGGATTGATACGAATTGAGTCGTGAGTGAAAGCGCGGTGATAAAATACTGAAATATAAGTCATATTAATGACATACGCCACCGCAAACACCACCAAGCAAAGAACGTAATAGCTAGTCATGGGCACCCCTAAATTTATCCGATTATGGACACTAACAGTTTGTCAGCTCGGTGTCACCCATGACCACAAGGGTGATCACAATCATTACGGTATTTTTACATTACAGATAAAGTGGCCCTAATTATAAGCAGGCCTCGCTGGGGAATTACCAAGCCTTTGTCAATTCGAAGCCAAACGCCCACCGAGTTCGCCGATCGATCGGCAAATGCTGCCATCGCAGGGCGGGCTCGAGCAGGTACTCCCCCGACAAGGCTGGAACGCCCAGTCCTATCTGCGCATAATACCAGGCAAACTGATCCTTGTTGTTGAGTCGTTTATCGGCGCTCAGGACCGGGTCAGCTTTCACCGGTTTGACCTCTCGCCAATCGTAACCTGCACCAAAACTGAGTGATGGGATGACCACTCCGTTTACAAGTAGAGCTTCCTCGACGGCAATTTTATAGTCGGTCTCTTCGAGGCGCGCTGACTGAGGCATTTGAGGTTGGTCACTGCTGTACCCAAGTCGTGCTCCGTGACGAAGCCACAAGCGTGAACCGGTTAGTTGAGAGTAATAAAACCCCACCAACTCCGGTTCAAACCGCTTGAAGGTTCTGGCGCCGTAGTCTTGTCTTATGGACCACATGGAGGCCATTCCACCGGCATACCGCCATTCTTTTGCCGATAAAGTTTTGGTGATTGTGACTTGATCAATCAACTCGCGTTGTGGTTCCTGTGCAGGCTGCGCGGGATCAGTGGGCTTTACGGCCTTCTTGTCTTTCTGCGCGAAAACAGCCGCGGAATTTGACGCAAGCGCCAACCAAATGAGCAGTGTAATTCTTATTATTTGCATGATCGCCGTCTTCCTTGGAAAAATTTTTGTACAACACCGCTAGTCACACGAACCATTCCTTGCTGCAGTCGGGAAGCCTGACGACCCAAAATTACTTTTGAATGCGACACAAAGTTCGGTCTTCCAGGCAGCAGGCGCTGAATTGACAAATGCTCGCAGGAAGCCGCCAACAACCTTTCCGTTATATTCATAGAGTTTGGGATATTTCAGGTCTACTCCATCCTTTTGCGCAGGCATGATGGATGTATCCATTGCATCGAGTACGGTTTTACACTTCTTCAGTGTTTCAATGACGCCTTTGGCCATGTCTTTCTTTGGGACGGTTGCCTTGAGCTGGGTCCAACTCTGATAGAGAGACCTAGCAAATAAAGTTCCAACACAATAAAAGTCACCAGTGCAGACCTTCGGTTCTTCGGCGTTTAAATTTTCGAACGTAAAGGTTGATTTGGAAAAGTCGCGCTGATCCGCAACCTCGGCGATGTCGATAGATGAGCGAAGAATGTCGGTGCTGTTTGTGAATGCCCAACTGATAAAGTCGGCAAAGCCCTCGTTCATTCCATTGAGCGCCCACTCGTCTGACCAGCGGTCGTCGTCCTTGGGATTGCCGGCAAAGAAACTATAATCAAACACAAAATGACCAAATTCGTGTGTCAAAACTTGAAAGTTGGCAGCCAACGGCACCTTTTCAATAGGTGATCTTTGAAAAAGAAGAAACTTTTTATCCTTAGGGCTAAAAGCTGCGTTGAGTTTTACACCAGCGGAGATCTCGCTACCGCCGCCTGTCATTTTGATTTCCGGCTCAAAAAGAACCGTATGTTTGCCACCAGAAAGATTCGCTTGGAGTAAATCCGGCGTAAGTCCTAGCACCGCGTCTAGCGTCGAGTAGATTTCGTCGAGCTGATAGTACGCTGAAAGCATCGCAAGAGTCGAATAATCAAGTGCCGATGCAACGCCAGACTTGACCGTATACCTGAGAGATGGTGATTCGCCGCCGTCAAAGCTGTCAGTGGATACGATAGAGCCATTGACGTTGCGAATTTTGAGGGTTCCCCCTCGGAGAATCTTGGCATAGGTGCCATCCAGGTTGTTGAAGTCGGTTAGGGTGCGAAAAGTCTTTTCCGTCAATGCGAATTCAGCCTTCCCATTTTGGTTTGTCCCCGTGTATGCGAGAACGACAGCTTTGTAAGGAGCTCCAAACTTGAAGCTTTCGTAGCCGCAGGACGGTGCCAGTAAAATTATGACCGCAAAAAATAACCAAGCAAATCCATTTGAATTTTTCATTTTAGTATTTCCTCGTCGCGCTAAACCAGGGCAATAACCCTGCCGTTCTCGGTAGTAGATCCTTGACACTGCCGTAGTTGTACATTCCCCCAATTGAGTAGACCCATGGCTCAGAATGCAAATCAAAAGACATGCGAGCCATCGCCCACATGGTGTCGCCGCGACTGGCATTCGAATTAATGTCGAAAGCTGCCGAGACGGTATCGATATTTACGGACGACCACGCAGGAAGCATAACGTAGGTTGAAATTGACGAGTTTTCTCCGACCAGATACTGGTGTCCCGCCGATAATGCTACCGTTGATAGCTGAATGCTGGTGTAATCCGTTTTTTTGCTCTCGCCGGCCTCAAGTCCAAAATTTATGAAGGCTGCGTTGGCACTCACGATGTGACTTGGCGCAACTTTCCAGGCATTGTTCGACGTGAAAAGCTGCCAATACATTGTCAGCCCCGCACCTCCGCCGAAATAGCCGAGGTAACCAGTCGCGGTTGATTGCATAGATTCGTTTCCAATTAGCAATGTTCTGGCTTTGACTGCAGCGGATTTTACTCCGAGCAGCCAAGGAATGGTCGTCATCAAAGCATTGGTTCCAAGCGTTAATCTTTCATTAACCCCATAGTCCATGGCAATACTCGGCACCGGTATAAATGGCAGTATGATGGGTGGCCACTCAATCACCATCGTTTGGGGCTCTGCCATG
This sequence comes from uncultured Polynucleobacter sp., assembly GCA_964402975.1. Classification (GTDB taxonomy): domain Bacteria; phylum Bdellovibrionota_B; class Oligoflexia; order Oligoflexales; family RGVZ01; genus CAMDKS01. Next base: position 15,443 of record CAYOEM010000010.1, on the reverse strand, counting down.
TTTGTATCAAAAAAACCTGGATAGCCCTGAGTGGGGCTTGTGAAAACAGCTGGACTAGAGTCAACACTCTCGCCGCGCTGCGCGAGCGTTTGGTTGGAGAGAAGCGCCAGTATTAAAATCAGGAAGAGTCTCAATAGAGATGCCATGGTTAATGATCCTTTGAATCATCGTTGTAAATAAGTTGTCGTACCGTGTAGGGAAAGTAGAAAACTTTCCAAATCCTTTAGCTCCCCATCGTTCAGGCCCAGTGGGTGAAGTGTTGCTTCGGTTCGACCGACAGCCGGCGGCTGTTCTAGTTCATTGTAATGCCGCAGGACGTCCGATAATGATTTAAAGCGGCCATCGTGCCCGTAAGGCGCCGAGTGCCTGAGCTGACGAAGAGTCGGCGTTTTAAATGCTCCAACTGAACCAATATTTTCGGTCTCAAGATATCCTAATTCGAGGCAGGATTCAGTTTGTTTTTTTTCGGTTAAGTATAGACCCAAGCAGTTGAAAGTGTCCGAACGTGCCAACAGCATGCCCTGTGCGCGTCCCAAGTCAATCGAGCTATTGTCACCCGCCGGAAGGCCAATGTTGTGAAACTGCTCGTCAGATAGGGTAGGGCCGCTGTGACAGACGATACATTGGCCCCTGCCCGCGAAAAGTCTAAGTCCGCGTAGCTCACTGGGGCCGAAGTCATCGTTGAAAGCGCTGCCAGTAGTTTTATTGTTGGCAAGGGATTTGGCAAAACGGTCGAATGGAGAATCCCCAGCCTTAATCGTACGTTCAAATGCGGCTAAGGCTCTTGTGAAGTTGATAAAGACTTCGTTTATGACATGCATTTCCTCCCGAGTTGATTCGGGTAATGCTTGAGTTGCGGGTTGGCTCGGGCGTTTATCAGCATCGAATGCTGCGTAGTTCTTTATGATTTCGATCGGCTGTACACTTTGGTCTCTCGCAGAGGCCAGCACCCGCTTTTGGAAGTCTTTGTTTCCAAGAGTGGTTAGAGCAAAGGCTGCTATTTCGTCCGAAACTCTTGGTAAAGCCTGGGGCGAAGTCTCCGGATAATATTTGTCAGAGATTTGAGGCAATGGCCCAAAAATTTTTTCGTACGGCTTTTTGTAGTGGTCCATCAAGCGTCTCAGGACTTTGCTGCGAGAAAAGCCTTGTTCGCCAGGGTGTTCAATTGGTCCGACGGCCTGTGCTTCGAGGGAGTCAGCGCGTCCATTCCAAAAAAACCAGTGGCCTCTTGTCACATTGACCAGTGTTGGCGCGTTCATCTTGGTTGACGAAAGACCTTGTGATCGCTGCTTGCCATCCGTGAATGATAGAGCTGGGTTGTGACAGCTTGCGCACGAAATCTGGCCGTTAGCACTGAAACCGGGATCAAAGAAAAAAGCGTGACCGAGTTTTGCCAAGCCTTCGTCTTTGGGATCAGCCGCGGGTGATCTAGTGTCGATAGTCAGTGAATCCACCACTTGAACGAGATCTGCATCGGAGAGCTCTTTGAAACCGCTAGGCTCAGCTGGAGTGTTTCCTCTATTTACATACTGCCAGGTGATAAGGGCAAATATGGTGAAAAGACCGAGCTGTAAAATGATCTTGAGCCTGGAATGGTGATTCAATTTTTCGGGACTAGGGTTAACGTTCATGCTTTTGATGGCTACTCAAGATATCTGCGTCAGTAAGTGGGTGAGCCATGTGATCAAACCACATCCATAGGGATCGGCCCCATGGAATAAATAAAAAGGCGGCACTCCCACCCAAAAAGGCGGGGACGCCAGCAACCACGAAATCTCCGGCATCACTGTGCTTCCAAACCATGTAAGCGCCGGAAAGCATCGCCATCAGGGCCGCAAATGTGTAATTCATCATCCATGATGCTCCAGAGAAATAACCTATTTCCCGCTCGTATCTATAATTGCAGTTTGGACATCCATCCTCAAATGTTACGAAGCTGCCATTTTTAAGGAGCGGAGATCGACCGCAATGAACGCACTTCAATCGCAGGGCGTACAGAAGTTTAGGTTTGGAATTGGTGACACTCATGGTAGACCTCTAGAGTTCTGAATATTATTGCGAGGACGTTGCAAAGCAATGAGTTTATATTCTGTTGCCCGAATAATGGGCAAAAAAAAGTTAGCCTATTTTGTTTTTTTATTCGTCGGGTTTATGTCGACCCAAGTGAGCAGGGGCAATCCTCCTGCGCAAGATTTAAGCAAAGCAGTGCTGCTAGCTGATCAGAAATTAAACCTTACGCTAGCGCCGCGGGACCCCGCCTGCCGTAAGTCTGGACCGATCGCAGTCAATAAGCTCTTCTGTTTAAGCATCACCGTTCAGGGCGCCAATGAGGCGTGGCTGAAAGGGTTAAGGGTTTCTAAGTTCGATGCCGTCATGCCTGGTCACCATCACGGCATGGTGACTCGTCCTCAAATTACGAACCAAAAGCCTGGTAATTATTTAATCGAAGGCGTCAAACTTCACATGTCTGGGGATTGGTCCCTTGAGCTAAAATTAGAGCACGGCCAGTCAACGACGCAAGTTGCGATCCCCTTGAAACTTTGAGACAATTCTTGACTATGTACCAACGGGGCAGGTAAGTTTTTGACTTACAATGCTAGCGCAGTTTTAAGTTTAAATCGTACGGTTTTTTTTAAACGATCTCACAGCAGGTGTTTTGCATGCAGTTACCAGCCTTCGATGATTCAAAATACAAATTTTTTGATGTGAACTGGGATGCTCCGATGAATACCATCTCGGGTATTACCGAGTGGAGCAGGGACATAAATAATGTTTATGGACTAACAACCTGGATCACCGTGGTTGTTTTTTTTGCGGTTGCAATACCTTTGGTTTGGACCCTCGTGAAGTTCAAAGACAAGGGTGATGGTGCTGTACCCAAGCAGTTTCATGGTAATGCTACGTTGGAGATCATGTGGACGGTTATTCCCGTTGTTTTGCTTCTGTTCATCGCAGTGCCAACATGGCGCGTTTTGTTCAAGCACGCGCACGCTCCCGAAAATGCTATGGTTGTCGAGGTGATCGGGCATCAGTGGTGGTGGGAGTTTCGCTATCCCCAAAACGGTAACGTCATCACTGCTAATGAGCTTCATCTGCCAGAAAAAACCCCGATTCACTTTAAAGTGTGGTCCGAGGATGTGATTCACGCATTTTGGATACCCAAATTCGGCGGCAAGATGGATGCCAACCCGACTGGAATGAACGAAGACGGAAGTCCCAAGCGCTACAATGACCTCTACTTTGAGACGCCCGCGGTTGTTGACGCCACACGAAAAGGTGGGGACATGTACCAAGGTCAGTGTACGCAGCTTTGTGGTCCGTCTCACGCCCTCATGCGCTTTAATGCGGTCGTTCACACAAAAGAGGAATTTGATCTTTGGGCAAAGAATGCAAACACGCCACCTAAAGTGGAAACGGCGCTTGCCAAGGCGGGAGAGCAAGTTTTTGCTCGCTGCCAAGCGTGTCACTCTATTGCTGGAACACCGAGCGCGGATATTCCGGGCAAAAAGATTGGGCCAAACCTCTCCAACTTTGGCGATCGAAAATACCTCGGTGCTGGCACAAGGCTAAACACTCGTGAAAATCTGGCAGCATGGTTACGTGATCCCACTTCGATCAAGCCTGGCGCTCTTATGCCAGCGGGTCTTGTCAATGAAGAGGAGATTATCCAAGTTTCCTCTTATCTAAGGTTATCGACAGCTAAGTCACTTCAATAATTAACGCCCCAGCACTCTAAAAAAGGTTTTCAAGAAGGATCTATTTCAAATGGCTAAAAATCTCCCCAAAACAGGTATCGTCAGCTGGTTGACTACCGTGGACCATAAGCGTATCGGAATTCTGTACGCGTTGGGATCTCTCTTCTTTTTGATTGTGGGTGGCATTGAGGCACTCTTGATGCGAACACAGTTGGCTGTGCCGAACAATAGCTTTGTCACAGGGGATATTTATAATGGGCTTGTGACCATGCACGGCACAACCATGATCTTCCTGGTCGTCATGCCGCTGTCTGCAGCTTTTTTTAACTATCTCATTCCGTTAATGATCGGAGCTCCCGACGTCGCGTTCCCGAGACTGAATGCATTGAGTTATTGGACATGGCTTTTTGGAGCACTCCTTCTCAATACGAGCTTTCTCGTTCAGCAGATTCCAGCCGTGGGCTGGTTTGCCTATGCGAACTTGACATCAAAGCAATTCAATCCGACGCACTCTGTGGATTTTTGGGTTCTCGGTGTGCAGGTCGTTGGCCTTGCGTCTCTGATCGCTTCGATTAACTTTTTTGTAACCATCATCAACATGCGCTGCAAAGGCATGACGCTACTGAAAATGCCACTCTTTGTGTGGGCCACTTTGGTGACGCAGGTGTTGCTGATACTTTCGCTGCCGGTTATCACTGTTGCCTTGGTTATGATTTCTTTTGACCGTACGTTTGGTACTGGGTTTTTCAACCCAGGCATGGGTGGTCAGGTCGTTATGTGGCAGCACTTGTTCTGGATTTTTGGACACCCAGAAGTGTACATCCTGATTCTTCCAGCCATGGGGATTGTTTCGGAGATTCTAGCTACTTTTGCGAAGAAGCCGCTATTTGGTTACACGGTCATGGTTTATAGCTCCTGTGCCATCGGGTTCCTTGGTTTTGCAGTATGGGCTCACCATATGTTCACTACGGGGCTTGGCCCTTGGGCGACCGCTCTTTTCTCCGCTGCGACGATGCTGATTGCGGTCCCGACAGGTGTAAAAATCTTTAACTGGATCTCCACTCTATGGGGCGGGCAGATTAGGTTCACAACGGCCTCCTTGTTTGCCATTTCTTTTGTGGCGATGTTTACCCTGGGCGGCTTATCAGGCATTATGCACAGCTCTCCTGTTATCGATACGCAGCACCAGGCATCCTACTTCGTGGTCGCTCACTTCCACTACGTGCTCTACGGCGGTGCGGTCATGGGGCTCTTCGGTGGCATCTTCTACTGGTATCCAAAAGTCACAGGTCGTCTGATGAACGAGACCATGGGCAAGCTGCAGTTCTGGCTGTATATGATTGGCTTTAACCTCACGTTCTTCCCCATGCATTTCCTAGGTCTTGAAGGTATGCCTAGACGTATTTACACCTACGCAGGAGACCAGAACTGGAACTTCTGGAACTTCCTCGCGACTATGGGTGCATACATGACGGCCATCGGTGGGGCCCTGTTCTTCATTAATATGTTTGCATCTCTGAAGTTTGGGCAAAAAGCTTCCGATGATCCTTGGGATGGCCGCACTCTTGAGTGGTCAATTCCGTCGCCGCCTCCTGAATATAACTTTGCAAAACTTCCTGAAGTGTCACACCTTGATGACTGGTGGCACAAAAAATACACCCACGAGGGTAAACGTTTAGCTCCACCGAAGCAGCCAATTGTCGACTTGAGCTCAATTCATCTTCCCAACCAGAGTTTCTGGCCGATCCTTTTGGCGCTAGGAATTACGACTATTGCTACTGGTTTTGTCGTCCCAGCTAATGGAGTCATCATCGCACTCGTGGGCGTAGCCATGACCGTTACATCGACTTATGGTTGGGCATACGAAGAACCCTAAGGGCAAGCGGATTTGGGTTTAATAGAAAGCATTAACGGATATTTTGGGAGAATGATTACATGAGCGAAGCAGCGCACGCACACCACACAACCACTGGGGTTGAGAATCGCAAGTTTGCGATGTGGGTGCTTATTGCATCAGAGTGTTTTCTGTTCGGCACATTGATTGCCAATTATCTTGTGAATAAGGGTCGATCCGTGTCTGGGCCAACGCCGCAGCAGGTTTACGCAATTGATGTTACGACGCTATCGACGTTTGACTTGTTGATGTCGTCAGTGGCGATGGTGCTAGCGTTGCATTACTGCAAAGAGAAGGATCTTCGTAAGTTCCAATTTTGGACGTTCATGGTCGTCTTGGGTGGGCTGATTTTTCTTGGGTTTCAATACCATGAGTTTTCGACGTTCGTATTAAAAGACGGTCTTGGGCTTTCAACCAACATATTCGGTTCCAGCTTCTATCTTCTTACGGGTTGTCACGGCGCCCACGTGACGGTCGGTGTGCTCTGGATGACCTCCATTCTTTTGACGTCATTGATCAAGGGTCAAGAGTGGTTCAACAGCGAGATCGTCGAAGTTGCGGGTCTTTATTGGCACTTCGTGGACGTGGTGTGGATTATAATCTTCACCGTGGTTTACCTTTTCGTCTACGTTTAAACAGCAAGGAGCTATCCAAATGGCATCAGGACACGGTAATCACGCAAACCATAAGCACGACTCTCACGGGGGACATGCGCACGCAGGCCCGAAGCTTTATTGGATTTTCGCGGTGATTCTTTGCGTCATCACCTTTATGGAATGGATTATATTCAAAGAGAAAGACAAGTTTGGTATTTCAAACACAGTCATGATTTGGACTCTTTTGTCTCTGTCCCTTGTTAAATTTGTCATGGTTTGTGGTTGGTACATGCACTTACGTTTTGATAGCAAGATCTTGACCAATATTTTTGTGTTTTCGGGTCTTTTGGCAATGGCCGTATTTCTTATGATGAAGCTTGCGCTGCCATCAATGGGCTAAATTAGTGTCTAAAATCATTTTTGCTTTGTTACTCTTGGTAGGTCAGGGGGCTTTCGCCTCCACCGGCCACCTCTATGATCCATTGCCCCCAGATACGTTTGAGCTCAAGTGGATTTGGGATCCAGCGCTGCTGCTTTTCGTGGTGATGGGTATCTTGTATCTCCGTGGGCTAAGAGCTTTCAGAGGTCATTTACCAGTTAAGCCATGGCAGATCGGGCTTTTCTACCTAGGTCTTGTAATTGTTATATCAGCACTATTGCCGCCGATTGATCCGTTATCAGATCAATTGTTTTTTGTGCACATGATTCAGCATTTGATGATCACCAATATTGGTGTGCCCCTGATGATGCTGGGAGTGCCTTTTTTCATTTGTGTTCGCGGTATTTCGCCGGGTGTCAGGCGGAATGTCTACTTTCCACTTGTTCGTAGTAAACCCCTGCGGTGGTTGTTCAAACTGATGAGTAAGCCGCTAGTGAGCCTATTTTTGTTTCAGGCCGCTTATTGGTTTTGGCATGTGCCGTACTACTATAATCTGGCACTTTTAAATGATGCTTGGCACCTTTTGGAGCATGCAACATTCGCGTGGGCCAGCATCTTGCTTTGGCGCAATATCATCGATCCACACCCGATGAAATCCCCGCTAAAGATGCCGCTTCGGATGCTTTACGTGATGGGTCTCATGGCGTCGAACGTGATTTTGTCGGCTTTTTTATCATTCAGTGATGAGGTCTGGTATGCCTATGCTGGGAGGCCCTTGCCTGACTGGTGGCAGCCGTGGAATCACCTGGATGATCAAAGACTGGGCGGACTTCTGATGTGGGTGCCTGGTGAATTTATTGATTTTTTTGTCGTCAGCCTGATCTTTATCACCTGGACGACCCGAGAACGGCGAAAGGATGAAGAAGCCCGGAAAATCCATTTGACACCCCAGGTCGACGTCCGTATAAACGTAACTCCCGCTGATGCTTAAGAGAAAATAGGCTATAAGCGGCACCCTAGCGCGGGGTGGTAGTTAAGTTGGTTATAACGCCGCCCTGTCACGGCGGAGGCCGCGGGTTCGAGTCCCGTCCATCCCGCCATTTTTTCTAAGGCAAAAGCCCCGGTTTCCCAAGAAACCGGGGCTTTTTAATATGCTGAAATCATTAGGCACTCGTTCAAATCGCTGCTGAAACCTTTCGCAGTATGTCTCAAAATTTCAAAGTTTCCCTACCAATCCCTACCAAAAAACCTACCAGTCTGAGGCACCGAAAATTCTCGGAAAAACCCCGACTAGCAGGCATTTAGTGGTGAAATGATGAGGAACGCTCAGAAATGCGAGAATGCGCTGTGACCCTATCCAACTGTGAAATGATCGTTGTTAGAGATGATGTAGGGGTGTAACCGAATTAGGAGGCGATATGCGGATTATCGGGAAACGAGAGTGTTTGTAATCTCTAGTTTAATTTTGAATAAAGCGCAGCGGGAAAAATCAGGAGAGCGTATTACTTATTACGCCACACTAACACCAGAGTTCGCTCGCATTTCTAGCATCGGAGGATCTCGCCATTCCAAAGCTTTTTTAGGAATTCATCAACATGAACGATATGAATCCCGTCGACGATACGTGAGCGTGGCTCTAGAGAAACAACAAATTTTTTCATTTCTGGGAAATCTTCACTGAGTGATTTTAAGCCTTTCAAGTGCGAAGCGGTCACATTTTCGGTCCCTTTGACTTCAATTGCGATATCTTCGTTTATGACGAAATCGACTTCAATTTGAGACTCACTTCGCCAGTAGGAAATCTTTGCGTTAGAAAACGTATAATCCATGAAAGCTCTCAGTTCCAAGTAGACGAGATGCTCCATGGCGTCGCCAAAAGCCTTTGATCCTATTTGTATTTGGCTCGTGCGGCTGAGGACTCTTGCCACACCGGTATCAAAAAAATAAAACTTGGGTGTTGCGACCGCTTTCCGTGATTTTGATTTTCGAAAGGACGGTAAGATGGATCCAATTAAGGTGTCTTCAAATAGTTGGAAATAATCAGATACTGTTCTAGGCGGTACTTGGGCGTCGCTGCCAATCTGCGTAAAGTTAACCTGCTGACCGTTACAAAGCGCAGCCGTCTCGAGGACGCGTCCAAAATTTCCGATCGATCTGGTTAGTCCTTCGGCCTGAATTTCCTCTCGCAAGTAAACGCCGACGTAAGCACCGAGTTCTCGCTCGTAGTGATCACTATCGATGAGTGCTGGAAGACCTCCGCGATTAATTCGGTCAAGAATTCGTAAATCATCTCCGAGTTCAGCGCTAATTAGGGGATGAAGATTTAAATAAAGAGCTCTACCACCTAAGAGATTTGCAGCGCCTCGTTTTAATTTGCGCGCACTACTGCCAGTCAGCGCAAAGCGTAGGTCTTTATTTCGATCAATGAGTCGTTGTACTTCATCTAAAATCTCAGGAAGCTTTGGCACTTCATCAATGACAACGACTTTAGTGTCGTCTCGTATCAATTCCCTGATATGATCAGGTCTTGCACTAAGCCTTCGAAAAAGATCCGCGTCGAGTAGATCCAAATAGAGTGCCTCAGGCAGTGCCTCTCGTAGAAGGGTGCTTTTACCGGTCATCCTTGGGCCGACCAGAAAAATGCTTTTAGTCTCAATGATTTTAGGTATTTGAATGTATCTTCGGTACATCCGCAGGCCCTCCACGGAATTTAGCCTAAATTCAGTGGTATTGTCCCATGAATGAATAAAAACGGCAATTGTAGTAATTTAAGTTCCTCCGTTTGGTGTCAGACACTATCAATTCGGGAGTGCCAAATGGCCGTCCTTAGACCTCTTCAAATGACTCTCGCATCTGGTCGAACAATGACCATTAGGTCTCTTGATACCAGCGACGTCCCCGCTTTTTTGGAATTTATTGCGCGTCTTCCCCATGAGTCATCCCACACGATGCAGTACGTGGGAAAAAGACAGCCCTCGCTGGATGAGAGTAAAGCTAGAATCGAAAAAAACAGAGCCGATCACGTCAGATTAGATATCTGAGCTTTTGACGGTGGCAAATTGATTGGTTTCATAAACGTTCGCATGCCAAATCCAGATCACCCATGGCAAAAGCATCTTGGTCGATTTGGGATGTTTTAAAGACTAATCCTGGGCGCGTCATTGGCACCGCTGGCTGCTTTTGGGTGTCAAAAGACTCCAAGGGCATGGAGCTTGCCTACGCTCTGGATGAGGAGCATTGGGGCAAAGGGATAGCCTCCGAAGTCTGCCAGGCTGTGCTTGATTACTGCTTTAAGACCTTTGCGCTAAAGCGTATTCAATCTCGCTGTAAGCGAGAAAACAAAGCGTCAGCCCGAGTCATGGAAAAAATTGGTATGACTTATGAGGGTACCCTGAAAAGTTCGCTTTTTCATCGGGGTCGCCACTGGGACATGTGCCACTACGCTTTAGTGCGGTGAAGCGGAGGCCGCGGGTTCGAGTCCCGTCCATCCCGCCATTTTTCTGAACCTGGACACCCCTGAAGTCAGTAAGACCTCAGGGGTTTTTTGTTTTGAGATGTGTTCTTGAAATGCCTTAAGTTCATTAATATCAGGTATTTACAATAGTCTTCATCGCACCACTCGACATTTATCTAAAGTGTCCTTGGAATATGTCGAAAACCTAAGTGATTACGGAGGCAATCCCGAGGGATGCAGTCATTGAGGGGCGGGTATGGCGAGCGATTTAAAACCAAAAGATGAGACGCAAGTTCTGGACCTTGGGCAACCTGGTCTAGCTGTTAATCCGTCCCCCAATCGGCCTGTTCACCATGATTCCAAGATAGCCGTCGATTTAAGTGACGCGGCCAACAGTGGAGTAGCCTGGCAACTTGCAAAAGGTGGAGCCAGAGTTCTCCTAGAGGACATCCCCAAAGCTCCAGTCTTCGAAGATGCTCCGCTTCCGGCACAGCCGGGGGCTTTGGGGCACTCCTTTGGTGACACAGGTCACACGAATCCTACGATCGCCTTTCACAACGTCCTTGCGCAAGACGGACAGCGCCGATCATTTTCAGTTTGGCTAAAGATTATCGGAGGTGTTGCTGCTGCCACCGTCTTGATTGTAGGACTAACTCTTTACATGACTGGGGATCTTGCAAGTATGTATGCGCTCCTCCCAATTCCAGAGCGTGTGGCTTCGATTCCTCCCACTCAGAACGTTGCGAATAAAAAACCAGAGGTCTCACACCCTCCAATTGAAGATACTAAGCAGACATTGGCGCCAGTTTCCTCTCCAAGTGAACGAGACATATGGTCCATTGTTACCAATCAGATGGGTGCGCAAGCGCTAGCGCGCGGTACGACGTTGACTGCCGATCAGGAGGCATCATTTAAAGATGGGCTTCGCCATGAATTCAATTATCAGCGTTACAAAACCGTACTAGATCTTGCGGCTTTGCGGGCTCCTGGTTCGCAGGAATTACTTCGCGAGGCCTTAGCCTCAAAAAAATTCTGGATTCGTATGCGGGCTATCATCGCATTGGCTGATATGGGGGAAGATATTACAGATGATGATATCAAACAGGCACTCGGAGACGCTCATGCAGAGCTGAGAGCTCGGTTTTTTAAGCGGTTTGAAAAGTCTTCTTGTAGTGTTGGGTGTTTTTATGTGGCCCGCGCAGCTATGAAACACTTAGATGCATCAGGAAGGTCTCAGTTAGTCAAAGTCGTTGCTCGAGAGCGTTCAGATGCGGCTGAGGCGTTTATGGTTGCAGCAACATTTGATGGTGATGAGAGTGTTAGAGCTACAGCTAACGAGTTGATTGCAAGTCTTGCTATCGACCAATCGGTCTGGCAGGACGTTAGGAATAAATATGGTTTGGCGCATTGATTAAAAGCGTTTCGCGCCGATGTATTGCCGGATGTGCAATTATAGTTTGCCGTAGTCTTAGGATTTTTTTAGTGGCTCCATGTAAAACACGCTGGATCTATCCATATTCCTCAGCTGCGTTTTGTCCTCAAGTTTGAATTCGGTTACGGCGAGTGCTTCCGTAATCTCCATTAAAGTTGGGGCAGCAAATATCACACGGTCCGTATCTCCTCGTGTCTGTCGAATCGTTTTTCCCAAGGCTTGTAACCTCCTGGCCTGTCCCGGCACTTCGCCGAGCGCGGTCGCTTTGCGATGTCCCGCAGGACCCATCATTCCTATCAGGGCAAGCCCGCTGGAAACGCCGACATCGATAGCAGCGGGTACGCCATTATCTTTTTGGAAGACTTGCTTTTCTCGGATGAGTTCTTCAGCAAATTTGAGAGCTAGATTAACGAGTCTTTTTTCTTCCACTTCGTCCTTAGCGAAAATAACCAAGAAAAATTCGTCAGCGATCCAGTCGCTATAATAGTTTCCATCAGGGAAAATCTGACTTAAGAGATTTTCACACATATCGTAGTAGCGCCCTAGAGCACCTGCCAGGCTGTCGGCAGAAACGGTAGCGCTAACCGATTGGTAGTCACGCCAATCAGAACTCAAACAGACGCAGTGACGCATTTTTGGTTGGAATACATTGTTTACGTCCACATTAGAGGAAGCAGACTCGCGCACAATCTTCGCAGGGGCCGCTTGGACTAGTAGCCTGTACTCTCTTTCAATAGTTGTTCGGAAATCGCGATCATGAATTAATGTGACGATGAAGCTACCACCTACGGCAACGCCATTGACTATGGCCAAAATTCCGCCAGCCGCACTTGCCGCAAAGGCTAAAAATCCAACTATTATGCAAAGAAATGCACTTATTCCTCGAGGCAACGCGCCTCTAGGATCAATAAATGACATGAATCCACCACAAATAATGGCCGTACTTGCTCCCATGATCGTTCGAACATGATCGTTTTCGGCAATATGATAGTAGGCGGCGTAAAAATTAATGAGGGCCGGCGAAATCAAAAGAACCGGGATAACGAATTTGAGGACATGTTTTCGGACTGGTGTTTTAATTAATGATAATGACGCCAGCGTAAATAGACATCCGTGCATCATGACAAAGTAATTAGCTAATGTCGGTTTACCAGCGATCGGTAAAATGGCCATAGAGATGGCGTTATAGAACATTGAAATGCGTATGACCAAATCTTGTTGTGAATGACTTCGGCGGATGACGGCCTGCTTGGTGAAGTAGAGGAGATCTGAAGAGGCCACGACCTTTAGATGGGGCGATTTGGCCTTATCATGATGTTGTTGGTTTGCAGTAAAATTTGGCATCGACTCTGTCATATTCTAGGTGACCTCACTGATAGGAGGGTATCGACACGGTGCTAATTGGCTAGATCGGCAGGATTTGCCTCGGTCAGATTAGATTTTAAAGGCCCTGGCCCCTATTGGCATTAATCGGGCCTATTAATGATATTTTATGACGTTTTATCATTGTATTAGAAACAACAACATGATACTCCGCCCTCACACGAGTGAGGTATAGAGCCCATGATCAGCACATCCGGCGTCACACTTGGCTACGGCCAAAGGATTTTATTCAAAGACGTGAACGTAAAGTTTCTTCCGGGCAACTGCTATGGCCTCATTGGTGCCAATGGCGCAGGTAAGTCCACTTTTTTGAAAATTCTCTCTGGCGAGATTGCTCCGGATTTTGGCGACGTTGCTGTGCAACCTGGGCAGCGTGTCGCAGTCTTAAAACAAAATCAATTTGAGTTTGATGACATCGATGTCTTGAAAACAGTCATCATGGGTAACAAGTTTCTTTATGACATTATTCGCGAAAAAGACGAGCTCTACGCGAAGCCTGATTTTTCGGAGGCCGACGGTATCAGAGCCTCTGAGCTTGAAGCTAGGTTTGCCGAGCTAAACGGGTGGGACGCCGAGGCGCAAGCGGCAGAAATGCTACATGGGCTTGGTGTTGGTGACGAACTACTCACGAAGAAAATGCGAGATCTCGAGGCAGGGCAAAAAGTTCGAGTCCTGCTGGCCCAGGCTCTATACGGTAACCCCGACATCTTGCTTCTCGATGAGCCGACCAATAACTTAGACGTCCAAAGTATTATGTGGCTTGAAGAGTTCTTGATTGAATTTAAGAATACAGTTGTCGTCGTATCCCATGATCGTCATTTCCTCGATAAAGTTTGTACCCATATTGCTGATATTGATTTTGGCAAAGTCCAGCTCTACACGGGTAACTACACGTTCTGGTATCAGGCCAGTCAGCTTGCTCTGAAGCAGCAAAAAGACCAAAACAAAAAAGCGGAAGACCGCATCAAAGAATTAAAGTCATTTATTGAGCGTTTCTCAGCCAACGCGTCTAAGTCCCGACAGGCGACGTCTCGTAAAAAGCAGCTAGAGAAGCTCTCGGTGGATGAAATTAAGCCCTCAAATCGACGCTACCCTCACATCCACTTTGTCGAAGAGCGCGAAGCTGGCAAAGATCTCGTGCAGTGTAAAAGCTTAACGGGTGAGCTTGAGGGCCGAGTGCTATTTAAAAACCTAGATCTGACCATTAACCGCGGTGAAAAAGTTGCATTTGTTGGTAAGGACGGTACGCCTGCTACCTTGTTGTTCCAAATTTTGACTGGAGACCGGCTGCCGGCTGCCGGTGAGTTTCGCTGGGGGATCACGACCCACAGGTCGTATTTTCCAAAAGATAACGCGGGCTGGTTTGACGAGCCATTAACGCTTCTTGATTGGCTAAGACAGTATGTTTCTAAAGAGAGTGAGCGCGACGAGGAATACGTCCGCGGTTTTTTGGGTCGAATGCTATTTAGCGGTGAAGAAGCTACCAAGAAAGCCAACGTCCTATCGGGGGGCGAAAAAGTCCGGCTTATGATGGCTCGCATGATGATGGCTAGGCCTAATGTCCTAATTCTTGATGAACCGACGAACCATTTAGATCTTGAGTCGATTACGGCCGTAAATAATGGCCTGATGAATTATCCTGGGACGATTTTATTTACCTCACAAGACCGTGAGTTTGTGAATTCGGTAGCCACACGCATCATTGAACTAACGCCCAAAGGCTGGATGGATCAGGTGATCTCTTATGACGATTACCTTGAATCCCCGACAATTGCGGCAGAGCGGGCTAGGCTCTATTGATCGGTATCGACACGGGGACAAAATGAAATCCGATGATTACGTTGAATTATCAGCGCTAATTATCCAAAGCTGAAACTTATATGAAATCTAAGTGCTAATTTTTTTGGGCTGCCACGCTTTAATTGCCTACGGAGCTCCAGGATATGCTAATACTTTGTGGTGTTGAGCCGTTCTCAACGCGAATGTAAGCGAAGCTAGTGGCTCCGTTTGAAGTAGTTGCGACGGCGTCGCAAGCGGTTCCGATCAGAGTGGTATTTGAGGCATCTGCGTAAAATTGGACTTTTGCTGCATTCACTGAGTATGGATAACTACCCAAGACTGGGCCTGTGGTGGTATTCCAATAAAGATTACGATCATATACAGCCCCAGTGAAAGCGCCTGTGCCAGAGCCTGAGGATGTCCGTGTGAAGATGATATCATCTTCTACTTGAGAACAGCTTTTGTAATTAACCCTAAACCAACGAGCTTCGTTTGCCGCAAAAGCATAACTTAGTATGTTGTTGAAATTTACAGTGGAGCCACCATTTGCCAAGTTGATTGTTGTACCATAAACGATTGGGTTACCGCCTTCTGGGAACGTTCTGCAGAGAGGCTGTGCTCCGTAGCCATTGCAGGCTACCGATGGATTGAGAGTGCCGCCTGCAGAATAGGTGGTTCCATATTGTACCGCGATACGACCAAAACCGCCCCCATCTTGGCCATTGGTGGAGATCGTGCCGGTATTGGTGAAGGATCCAGTCAGATTAAAGAAGATGGTACCACCGCTGCCACCGTTCCAGTAACTGGATGGGTTACCACCCTCGGCTCGAA
>CAYOEM010000009.1:0-112776 GCA_964402975.1 uncultured Polynucleobacter sp. | reverse complement strand
GCTTTGCGCGGTTATGCTTTGTGACGCCAATACTTAGACCTCAAGGACACCATTCAGGACTCAATAAGGCTAGATAAAGTACTAATTTTAAGAGGATAATTTGGACAATCTTCAGAGGCGTCGAGGTTTTTCCGATACGTAATACCTGGAGGGCGACGTTGGGCTCAAAAAATCCAAAAAATTTGATGGTCTTGGGGCTGGCTCTTGCGGCGGCCTTGACGGGATGTAAGCCCTTTTCTGACGAAGAAGGTGGACAGTTGAAGTGGGGCGTCCACAACATGGCGCGTAATGCAAACATACTCAATATGCTGCCGAATCAATCTGTCGAGGTTTGTGCTGACCGACAGGACTGGGTCGCTGCAGGCCAAGAAGCGATCCAGAAGTGGGCGACCGCCATTGACCGCTGGGGGCACATTAAGGTTGTAAACTGCGGACAGTCAGGTGACCTCACGATTAGAATGTCACCGGGAGACATGACCGGACTCAATTATTTTACGGCGCGTCCTGGCAAGATTTTGATAACAGGATCGGCGTCGGGCAATTTTCTTAAGGCTATCGCTCTTCATGAATACGGCCACAGTTTTGGGCTTTGCGATCAGTATAAAGATGCCGGCAGCGCAGGCTGCTCGGACGCAAAATCGGCGCGACAAGAAAACTCTGAAGTGATGGGCGCAACAAATGCGTCGAAATTAAATTTGACCATGGGTGACATAGAGGGAGTCAGGAAAGCCGCTTCTGATATGTCTGTTCGGGCAAATCAGGCTTGGAAGAATTATTTGCTGAATGCCAAGCAAAATCCCCAGAGTGGACAAGGCGCCAACTCTCAGCCTCTACCTCAGCAACAGGGCGGCTCTCTCTCGAGAAAAGTATACGCGAGTCTTGTTACGGGTGGCGCACCCGATCGTCCAAAGCTCGCTGTGAGTGTGGTTCAAGGCGCTACCGTAGCTGTATGCAAGATGCAGTTTGGCCAAACCAGCTGTTCTGCGACGAATACGTCATCGATTGCTATGCAGAAAGTTAAGTCGGCAAACGGCCGCGACTTTTATGTCAGTAACTCGGAGGTCAGCGGCATTGCCGCCGGTTTCGGATTAGCTTTGATCGCCACAGTTAAAGATACTCAGGGATCTGCTACAGAAAAGTTTTCCATTAAAAAGAAGTAGGCCCTATTTATAAATTTCAGGGCGGCGGTTGTTGAGAGATGGCAGCTGACTTCGGGAAGACTTTATAAGTTCACGTCGCAGCGCCGCTACTATGACCTGCTCTTGATGCCCACTGTCAGCCAAGACGGTTCCCCACGGATCCACAACACAGGCATGTCCATAGGAGACCTTGCCGGGACTGTGCTGCCCCACTTGATTCGCCGCTAGAATATAACATAGATTCTCAATAGCTCTCGCCCTGAGTAGAACGGACCAATGATACATGCCTGTTTGCAGCGTAAATGCTGAGGGTATTAAGAGGCAGTCGAGTTTTGACGTGCGGCCCAATGATGCAAAATACTCAGGAAATCTAAGATCATAACAAGTGGCCAAACCGATGCGCCATCCGTCAAGTTCAAAACTGACCGCTCGATCGCCCGCCAGATATCCATCACTTTCGCAGTATAAAGGTGCACCTGATTCGGAAAGCAAATTAAACAGGTGTGTTTTACGATATTTGGCGACCAAACTTCCGTCTCGTCCGAAAATGTATTGAGTATTATAAACCTTACCAGACGATGAATTGGGTGGCCGTTCTCCTACACTCCCTGCGAACAGAACCACCTTATTTTTTTTGGCCAACGAAGCGAGCAATTGATTGAGTGGACCGTCTTCAAACTCCGCATTGGACCATAAAGCATCATACGGGCCATGATATGCAAACATCTCCGGCAAACACACCCACTCTGCGCCGCGGACACAGGCCTCTTCGATCATTGCCGCAGCTTTTTCAATATTCTTTGCCTTATCAGATGTGGCGGTTAGGCTGACAAGCCCAACTGTAATAGTGTCGTGATTTTTTTGCATTTAAAGCTCCGGCAGCAGTATTTGGTGGTCTACGCCAAGTAGCGTAGTTATCAGAGCAACCCTGGTCCACATGCCGTTTCTCTCTTGGCGCCAATATTTCGCGCGGGGATCCGAGTCAATTGCGGGGTCAAGTTCTGTTCTGCGTGGAAGTGGGTGCATGATCACGGCGGTTTTTTTCATAATTTTTAGATGCTCTGCGCGCAAACAAAAAGCGGACGTGTCCACCTTGGCCGATGCGCCAGCTTGATCGTCGTACTCGTCTTGTATTCGGGTCATATAAACAGCGTCACTACTGGCGATAGCGTCTTTGAAATTTGAGGTTTCTAAAAATTCTATTTTTTCGCCTTTAAGGACCGCTCGAAGGTCGTCTTCGATCTTAAAAGCATCAGGAGACGCAAAGATTATTTTTGCTCCTGGATAGAGTGTAAGCAATTTAGAAAGGCTTCTGACCGTGCGACCCCGCTTCAGGTCGCCGACCATACAGATAGTTTTACCCTCGATTCCTCCAAGTTCTTTGAAGCTCCGCTGTAGGGTGTAGATGTCCAGCAGTGCCTGGGTGGGATGCTCGTCCGGCCCACTCCCAGCGTTGATGATAGGCACTGGGCGATCGCTGGCGTCTAAAATCGCTGCCATCCTGTCACAAAGACCTCTTACGGGTGAGCGCATTACAATCAAGTCAACATACGAACTGAACGTGCGAAGAGAATCCTCCACCGACTCACCTTTTCGTTCCGAGCTCGTCGCGGCATCTCGAATTTCAGACGTCTTCATTCCAAGGATTTGACAGGCGCTTTGAAAAGATAGGAATGTTCGTGTCGAGGGCTGGGTGAAATAAAGTATGGACCTTTTGTGCGGAAGAAGGCTCTGGAGGTACAAGAGTCCTTCTTTGCTCTTATCGAATCGTCGTATTTTGTTAGTTAGGCTATATATTTTATCCAAAAATGGACGGTCAAATTGCGATGCGCTGAGAATGTGTCCATGATTGTTCAAATTGCGCCCCCTTGATTGATTAATGCTCTAGATGAATTCAACGTCTGCCGCTCCGCGCCCACTCATCACGTCACCTATATGGTGCGGATCCAATCCGAGTTCTTTGGCGTCTCTAATGAATTTATCGCCATGATTTTGATCGACAATCGCGATCATCCCCACGCCAAGATTAAAAACGGTCTCAACATCTTTTTCCGCAGCGCCATTGCTTCGTATAAACTGTCGCATCCAATCATCCGTCGGCAGTTTCTCAAACGCAATTTGTGCCTTTAAATCAGAACCTAAAACTCTAGGCAAATTGCCCGATATACCGCCACCGGTTATATTTGCCAGAGCGTGAAAAGACTCTGGATGTCTTGCAAGAAGGTCTGGAATGGCTGCATATAGCTTAGTTGGCGTCATCAACTGTTCAGCTAGATCCGGCCGATCTTTATTGGATAACCAACTTCGGATCAATGAATAACCATTCGAGTGAAATCCACTAGATTTGAATGCAATTAGTAAATCTCCTCTCCGGGTCCTGTGTGGCCCAAGTCTTGCTTCCTCGTCAACAATACCTACAACGAAACCAGCTAAATCGAAGTGCTTAGGTGCGTAGAGCCCGGGCATTTCTGCGGTCTCACCTCCCAAAAGAGCCATGCCGCAATGCGTACAAGACGCTTTGATTGAGCTTAAGATGCTTTTAAATTGACTAGAACTAATTTGGCCGGTTGCAAAGTAGTCGAGAAAAAATAGTGGCGTGGCTCCAACGGTATAGAGATCGTTTACGCACATTGCCACAAGATCTTGCCCAAGGGTACTTATACGATCAGTTTTTAAACCAAGAAGCAGTTTTGTACCGATGCCATCAGTAGAGGCCACAAGGGTTGGTTTTTTCATCTTTGATGTGTTGAGAGAGAATAGTCCTGCGAATCCGCCGATGCCATCCACAACTTTTCCGAATCCAAATGGACTAATCATGGGTTTACTGTCCGACTGAAGCCAGTCGACCAGGTTGTCAGATTTTTCCGTATCAACACCTGAGTCCAGGTAATGGTTTTTTTGTTGAGTCATCTCAAGACCTCGAGTCCAAAGAAACGTGATCGGAGGATCTCGTTGGCATAAATGCGACCGTCGGCGTTCAACGAGTCTCTTTGTCTATACCCGAGAAAAGATAAACCACTCAAGGCGATACGTCAGCGGAAATAGCCCGTTACGGATGACTAGGCAAATTTTGCCTAAATGAGAATTCACCAATGAAAACCATTAATTTCAGGAGGTTGCACCCGTCGGCTTAATAGTTTTTGGCACGTGTCGAAAGGCTTTTTGTCAGCGTAAATGTTTCGTGAAGACGTGGTTCAACGGCCGTACTCAACCAGAGCCCGTACGTGGCACGTTGGAACTACAAAGTAAGGTTACCCAGCTTAGAGGAGGCACCATGAAAACGTTTTTCGGCCACATTAGTGTCGCAGCTTTTGGCGCCCTCTGGTCCTGCTTAGCATTGGCGACAGGCGACGGCGGCTTTACCGTGAAAAGCTACCTCAACAGTGGAGAGGACTCAAAGCTTGTCTCAATAAGAGCTGGCCACCAATCAGGCGTCAAAACGGGCGAAGTATTTCGGATTGTACGACCTGGACGATCGGGCGTTAATGTCCCTGTTGAAACGGGTCTTGCAAAAGTTGTTGCTGTTCATGAGCAGGAAGTAATCGCAGAGGTCATTCGTCAGGGGACGACCGAGAGTGCGGCCATCTACGGAGACTTTGCAGGTGTTATGGCCGGAGATCTCGCCGTATCACAAAAGTTGATCATTGCTCCGGCCAAAGTTGTTTCACCAGAGATATCGGTTAAATTCAGCAAAATCTTTGATGATCCAAAGGCTGACCCGGTCACCTACGAGTTAACCGTCAGCGGCCGCCGCGAACTATCACGAATTGCGGAGCGTCTAGCAAAAATTCACGCAGGGATGCTTGTGATTGAGGGTCACACGGACTCAAAAGGTTCGCGGAATCGAAACCAAATGGAAAGCTATCAACGTGCGCTAACGGTCAGGCAAGTTTTAATCGATGAGTTTGGATTTGATGAAGCTCGCGTGACAGCTCTTGGCTTGGGAGAATCGGAGCCGATCAGTGATGTCTTGCAACCTGGTTTGAGCGATCAAGCTAGACGTGTTGTGTTCAAGGTGGTACCAATGCCTGAACTGATGTAGGTATTGGAGAGATTAGTTTTGCCTGAATTACCAGAAGTTGAATCGTTGGTTCGAGGAATACGAACTGATTTGATTGGACGATCATTTTCGAAAATTGAGTTTTACCGCAAAGACCTGCGCGAAAAAATTCCACAAAAGCGACTTAGACAAATTTTGCTAGGACAAACAATCCACGATGTTTTTCGTCGCGGCAAGTATTTTCTGATTGGAACGGATCAAGGATTTTTGGGTGTCCATTTAGGCATGAGCGGGCGATTCGTGAAAAGTGATCCAACGCAACCCCTGCTGACCCACACCCACGCCTGCTTTGAAATTAATTCTGAGACTCAGTTTAGGTACATTGATCCGCGTCGTTTTGGGCGTATGTTTAGCGTCGAAAAAAATCAAACAAGCGATCACCCCTTTCTAGCTGGTTTGGGTGTTGAACCGCTTGATAAATCTATTGATCTAGCGAAGTACTTGTACGAAAAATCCCGCACGCGAAAGCAGCCAATTAAAAACTTTTTGATGGATAGTTCAGTCGTAGTCGGAATCGGCAACATTTACGCCAGCGAAGCGTTGTGGCTTTCCAAAATCCATCCTGAGCAGCCGGCTAATTCGATCTCGCTCAATGAGTTTTCAAAAGTATCTGACGCCGCTCGAGACGTCTTGAATCAGGCGATCGCAGCGGGTGGAACGACGTTTCGCGATTACCGCGACAAAGACGGTAAGCCAGGGTACTTCCAACAAAATCTTTCAGTATATGGGAAAGTCACCAAGCCCTGTACTCGCTGCGGTGGCGAGGTTCTGCGACTGACGCTGGCTGGCCGCTCGACGTTTTTTTGCTCACTTTGTCAAAAACTAAAAACAAACAATTAGCCCTTTGATGATAGCTAGGTGAGGCCACCTCATAATAATATTTTTAAAGTTTTTTAAAAATATTATTAAAGCTATAAAATCATAATCCGAGACTTCCAACGTTAAAACAATTTAAGTTTTTAATTATTGGGAGGCACTATGGGCTTAAGAATTAAAACCAACATCAGTTCGATCAACGCGCAACGAAACTTGTCGACCACAAATGGCGCCGTTCGCGAGAACATGCAGCAGCTATCCAGCGGCTACCGCATCAACAAGGCCGGTGATGATGCCGCGGGTCTCGCGATCTCAAACAACATCACGGCAAAAACTCGCTCCCTTGAGCAAGCAGCGCGAAACGCTAACGATGGTGTTTCCCTGGTGTCCATTGCTGAGTCGGGAATGAACGAAATCACGAACATCTTGACGCGTCTTCGCGAGCTGGCAACCCAAGCCGCATCCGACACGGTCTCCAACACGGAAAGAGGATATACCAATCGCGAATACACCAAATTGGTAGATGAAATTGAGCGTATCGCTAACACCACCGAATGGAACGGTTTGAAAGTTCTGCAGGGCGCATCAAACAACACCGAATTCGGAGAAGACCTCATCACGATTCACGTAGGTGCTGGTGATGGTACTATGGCTAACCGGGATACGATTAAGCTTGATATCAACGAGATGAGCTTGATCCCAAGTGAAGACCTGGGTCTCGGAGCTTCTGGAAGTCAGATTGGTCCTGAAAACGTAGGGGATCATTTTACACGCGAGATGGCCGCTGAAAAACTGCAGACGATCGATCAGGCTTTAGGACGCGTAGCTTCAACACGAGCGACCTTGGGTGCACAACAGAGTCGCTTAACCTCTGCGATCAACAGCCTCGGAATCCAGGTTGAAAACTATAAGTCAGCCAATAGCCGTATCCGTGACGTTGACTTTGCTTCGGCAACGGCAGCCTTTACTCAGAACCGCATTCTTGCGCAAGCGGGTGCTTCGGTACTGGCCCAGGCAAATACGGAGCCCGAAATTGTTATGCAGTTGCTTCGCTAATCCAAGCAACGCAGTCCATTTTGAACGTCTCTCAATTACGACCCTGCCGCAATGTAAGTTGCGGCAGGGCTTTTGCGTTTGGAGTTCGGTATAGTTTTGTGACCGAATGACGCCCTTCATTGGTATTCATTTGCGACCAGTTGCAGCAGAAGTGGGCTGCTTCAAGCCTGGAGATCACCCTAACTGTCTGAAACTAATGACCCAGTGGCAGGAGTGTCGAGCTGGCATCGGGATTGCTATGAATAAGGATATCAGGACGAGAGGACGCTCTGAGTCAAAGTTTTAAAATTGAATCGAGGAGACGATCACATGGAATCCATCCGCATCATCGACACCCAAGATAGCCCCGTTTTAGTGGTTCAGCCTGGCCAAGCCCGACTAGAGGACGTGGAGCGATATTTGATTATGGCCACCTTGAGGCGAACCCGCTACAACCGGACAAAAACGGCTAGGCTGCTGGGTATCGGAATACGTACCTTGCAACGAAAGTTAAAACAATATGCCGAGGAGCGAAATCCAAGCGTAAACCAGCCGCAGTCCGATGCCCCGACCTACTCGGTTGACGGAGCGCGTCCTGCCATCGCAGCAGTGATTTGAGTGGGCTTTCTAGGTTCCAGTTGTTGGTAGGCCTGGGCAGACTCGAACTGCCGACCTTTGCCTTATCAGGGCAACGCTCTAACCACCTGAGCTACAGGCCTAAACATGGAACTTGAGCTTATAGTGAACAACGGGCAGTTCGGTCAAGTGCAAACTTGGACGAACCTCAATTTGAAAAAACGCCTTTGAGAACCTCATCTTGAAGGTTTCGTAATTCTTGAAGTCCCGGCTGGCCTTTACCCTCTCGACCGTTGCCGATCATGACAAACGAGACCCAACCCTCCTTGGGATGCCGAAAGTAGCCGGCCAGTGACGCCACAGTAATAGGCTCTGTTAGGGTGCCTGATTTGGCATGGATCTGACCAGCCATCCCGCCATCGCGATTCATCCGCTTCCGTAACGTACCGTCCCAACCATTGGCAGGAAGACTGGCCAGAAAGTCTGGATATAGCTCTCCCCGTGACTCCATATAGTTCAAAACTGTTAGAAGTTGTCGAGCCGACAGCCTATTTTCAGTTGAAAGACCAGAGCCATTGAGAAGCTTAAAGTCTGTCTTGATACCGACGTCGCCACGAAGAAAGTCGCTAAGCACCTGCACTCCAGCCTTCAGACTTCCGGAGCCCGGCGCATCCACCCGCGTTTCATCCCCAAACGCCGCCCCCAGTCGCTTTGTAAGCATGTCGGCAATAAAATTATTAGAAAACGTATTCAGCCCTTGAACAATACGCCGCATTTCAAAGCCAGTAATTTCGTGTAGAAGCTTTGCACTGCTTGGGGTCTTGCCGGTGCGTACTTTGCCGAAGACCTTGATGTTGGCCTTTTCGAGAAAACCGACAAGATAATCACCCGAGGCAACGGCAGGATCTGCAGCGCTACGATAGATTTTTTTCAGACGTGCACTTGCTCCGATGGTTCCAGACCCTTTCAGACTGATGCCGCCATTTGGAAGAGTGCTGCGTGTTACGGTGACTTGCGCATTATCATCACCCCCTATGGTCATAGCGCGAGATGCCAGGCGCACATTTTTTAGAGGAAATGGTGTAATTTCCGATATGGCCGCTTTACCCTTGATCGTGGGAGCAAAAGCGACCGCTACGGTGTTGAAGTTTGCGGCAAATGCCGATACTGGCGCATCGTAGGCATGTACAGATTGTTGTGTGCCCTCAAGCCGACTTTCATCGCGAGACTCGGTATCAAAAAGGGTGTTGTCGATAATCACGTTACCTGAGATTTCGCGTATGCCAAGGTGGCGCAAATCAACGGCAGCCTGCCACAGGACTTCGGAGACCAAAAATGGGTCACCATTTCCTTGCACGTATAAATCACCTCGCAGGCGACCGCGCTCAAACTTTCCAGAATAAAGAATGGGTGTGGTGAAAGAGAAGGCTGGACCAAAATAAGCCAACGCAGCCGCGCTGGTTAGAACCTTTGTGGCTGATGCCGGCGAAAGAAGAGTATCAGCATTACTCTCAAATAGGACTTTGCCATCTCTAATTCGAGAAAAAATAACGGACTGATCGGCAGCCTTGATTGACGATAGCTTTTTTTGGATCACAGTTCCGTTAAAGTCAGCAAAAGATGCTTGGCCCCAAGTGACAGCCAAGCCGATTATCAGGAAACTAGTAACCTTCTTCGTCAAGTTCATCCACAAACTCCGCAAATAAATGCTTTTGCAACATATCGTACACGCTTAGATCGCCGGCTACAAATGTGACCCGTCTCATGGATCGTGAAAGGCCGGAATCAATGAAATGTCTCAGCGTCGTCATGCATAGCCTGACAAATCTATCGTGATTAAAACTTTGTCCAAGCTCTGAAGGAATGCCGGGCATTATCAGATGTCTAAGCTTTGTTTTTTCAAAAGCTGAGAAAACCTCGTGATAAAGCCGATCAATTTTATCGGCATCGCCTGAGTTGACGGTAGATAAACTGGCAAGCAATGTTACTTGGGTGTTTGCGTCTTTTCCGTTTAACTCGACGCCAACGGCCAGCTCAGTTGACGGCGTCAACTTCAGTTGTCCATCAGCGGCAAATGCATCAATGTCGCCTTGCCAGATGTCGATTTGGACGTTTTTGAAGCGGCGCAGACCAAGCAATGTGACGATCAGCTCCCGTGTGCTTGTTACATGGTTTTTTTGTTTAGTGCAGCCGCAATCGCTTTTCCTATGTCACCCGGCGATTCAGCAACGGTGATACCAGCTGCACGCATGGCTTCAATTTTTTCAGCTGCGGTGCCATGACCACCGGAAATTATCGCACCAGCGTGCCCCATTCGCTTTCCTTTAGGCGCTGTTTGACCAGCAATAAAGCCTGCAACGGGCTTGCTAATGTTTTCCTTCACGAACTCTGCAGCCCTTATCTCAAGGTCACCGCCGATTTCACCAATCATAATGATGCCCTCGGTTTCAGGATCTTTCTCAAACATCGCGAGCAACTCTATATAACTAAGGCCGCCAATTGGATCTCCACCAATACCAATGCACGTGGTCTGACCCAACCCCAGGGCCGTCGTTTGGCCGACTGATTCGTAGGTTAGTGTGCCAGATTTAGAGATGATTCCGATTTTTCCACGCTTATGAATGTGTCCTGGCATAATCCCAATTTTGCATTCTCCTGGTGTAATGATTCCGGGGCAGTTGGGGCCGATTAGGATGGACTTTTTGCTGCGGTCCAGAGCTTTTTTAACGGGGATCATATCCATGACGGGGATGCCTTCAGTGATACAGACGATGGTCTCTATTTCGGCGTCGATGGCCTCTAAAATGGCATCAGCCGCGTACGGCGGAGGCACGAAGATCATAGATGCATTTGCGCCCGTATTTTTGCGAGCGTCTTTCACCGTGTCAAATACAGGCAGGCCCAAGTGCGTGGATCCGCCCTTGCCTGGCGTGACGCCGCCAACGAACCTTGGAGCGTATTCATGGGAAAGCCTTGTGTGAAACTCACCGGATTTACCAGTAATCCCTTGTGTAATGACCTTTGTGTTTTTGCCTACGATGATACTCACGGTGATCTCACTCCTGGTTGAATAGTTTACTTGGCTGCGGCGACGGCTTTACGAGCGCCGTCTTCCATCGTGTCGGCCGGTGTAATCTTGAGGCCTGAGTTTTTCAAAATTTCTTTGCCTAATTCTACGTTCGTGCCCTCTAAGCGAACCACTAGCGGCACTTTAAGGCCCAGCGCTTTTGCGGCGTTAACCACTGCATTGGCAATCACGTCGCAGCGCATGATGCCTCCGAAAATATTTACGAACACGGCTTTAACTCGTGTGTCAGAGAATAGAATTCTGAAGGCGTTGGTCACCATTTCTTCGGTTGCTCCACCACCGACATCAAGGAAGTTTGCTGGCGAGCCGCCGCAGTGTTTAATGATATCCATGGTAGCCATGGCTAGTCCCGCCCCATTGACAAGGCATCCGATATTGCCGTCTAGGCCGATGTAGTTGAGGCCATATTTTGCAGCTTCAACCTCGCGAGTGTCTTCCTCCTGATAATCACGCATGGCAGCAATGTCTTTATGGCGAAATAGCGCGTTTTCATCAAAATTCATTTTGCCATCGAGAGCTATAAATTTACCTTCCTTTGTCCAGACCAAAGGATTGATCTCGAGTAGTGAAAAGTCGTACTTTAAGAACATATTGTAGAGCTTTGGCACCAGTGCGTGCAGCTCTTTGGTCTGCTCTTTTGACAGTTTCATGGCGAAAGAAAGGTTTCTCAGATGGTAACCCTGTAAACCAGCGGTTGGATCTATATTTACGGTTACGATTTTTTCAGGGGTTTTTGCAGCGACCTCTTCAATATCCATGCCGCCCTCCGTTGAAAACATCACCGCAATCGTTGCAGTGTCACGGTCGACTAGCATGGCAAGGTAGAACTCTTTTTCAATGTTTGAGCCAGCTTCGATGTAAAGTTTACGAACCAGTTTACCTTCGGGGCCGGTTTGAGGTGTGACAAGCGTCATGCCGAGCATGTTTTTTGACACGTTAAAACACTCTTCGGCTGTTTTGACCAGTTTAACGCCCCCGCCTTTCCCGCGGCCGCCGGCGTGCACTTGCGCTTTAACTACGGCAACCGGACCAGGTAGGCGACGATAGGCGAATTCAGCTTCGATGGGGCTTGCCGCGAAATAACCCTCAGGAACGGTTACGCCGTTGAGGGCGAACAGAGCTTTGGCTTGGTATTCATGGATGTTCATTTGCTGAGTCCTTTCCCAGTCGGGATATGAGCAAAAATTGCGCAATATTAGGAGGGCCATTGTACTCGGGCTTTTTGATAAAATAAAGGGAGCAAAAGTTAATAAAATCTTGCGTAAAACACGTGCTTAAACGATGGACTCGTCTGCAGGCCGCCGGTTAGAATCGGGGTTTAGAAATAAGCCGAACGGCGACTATTTGGGTCCGCATATGAAAGTTAAAACCATGGCACTAGGAAGAAACAGGGTTCTCATAACGGGTGGCTGCGGCTTTATAGGTTCCCACCTGTGCGCAAAATTCCTTGAGGCGGGATGGGAGGTCGTTGCTGTCGATAATTTTCATACCGGCAGGAAGGTTAATGTACTACCGCTTCTTAAGAATCCCGGATTTGAGATTCTTCGCCATGATATTGTTGAACCGCTCAGGTGCGAGGCCGACTTGATTCTGAATTTCGCTTGCCCCGCAAGTCCAGTTCATTATCAGCACAACCCCATCTGGACCTTGAAGACCAGTGTGCTTGGTACCATGAATATGCTGGGGCTCGCCAAGCGCACGGGCGCTCGCCTCGTCCAAGCCAGCACAAGTGAAGTCTACGGCGATCCCTTAGAGCATCCCCAAAAAGAAACCTACTGGGGTCATGTCAATCCGATAGGACCACGAAGTTGCTATGATGAGGGCAAACGCGCCGCCGAAACGCTGTGTTTTGATTATCACAGAATGCACAACGTCGATATCCGCGTGGTGCGTATCTTTAACACCTACGGCCCTAACATGGCTATTGATGACGGCCGTGTGGTCAGTAATTTTTTGGTGCAGGCCATTCGTGGCGAGGACATCACTATTTTTGGAGATGGAAAGCAGACGCGTTCTTTTTGCTTTGTGGATGACCTTGTTGAGGGGATCTTCAAATTTTCATTGACCGACAATGCCACTGGCCCGATGAACTTAGGTAATGACAAGGAATTCACGATGCTGGAACTGGCGGATGTTGTGCTCCGGAATACTGGTGGAAAGTCGAAGCTCGCATTTAAACCTTTGCCCGTCGATGATCCCAAGCAGCGACGTCCCGATCTTACTTACGCAAAAAAAATTATTGCCCCTTGGCAGCCGTCTATTTCGCTTGAAGACGGCATAAAGCGAAGTATCCCGTATTTCCGTCATGCAACGCTTGGCTTATCTTGAATAAGGTTGCAGCGGGTACTCACGATGACGATCAGCCGTTAAAGATATAATTTAAAAAAGGATGAATTCAGAGGTGTTAGATAAGGCCGAAAACGGCATACATTACTCCGTGGGCGGCACGGGTCAGCATACGATTATACTCTTGCGGGGTTTGGCGAGATGGTCGGCGCATTGGCTTGGTTTCGAGGAGCTTGTGATCAAGCAAGGCTTCCGCGTAGTGACGATTGACA
Organism: uncultured Polynucleobacter sp.; assembly: GCA_964402975.1. Taxonomy (GTDB): domain Bacteria; phylum Bdellovibrionota_B; class Oligoflexia; order Oligoflexales; family RGVZ01; genus CAMDKS01. Next base: position 99,504 of record CAYOEM010000009.1, on the reverse strand, counting down.
ATCGCGGTTTTGGAAAATCTTCGGGAGTTCGGATTGAAAAAAACACGACGATTCACGACCTGGCAGACGATGTAGCGCAGATTATTTCAAGAGAATCGCCTGCGGGCGCCCATATCGTTGGCCTGTCTCTTGGCGCCATGATCGGGTTAGCGCTTGCGGCCATGAAACCCCAGCTTGTTCGTAGTCTTATGATGGTGAACTCAAGTGTGGGGGGCTCGGGCATTGCGCGCCTTAGCCCGAAAGCCATGCTGGCTATTGCAAGCGCTCTTGTTTCGAAAAGTCATAGTTATGGCGCACTGTCTCGATCCCTGCTCTCACCTGGTGCTGAGGATGAGAAGCGCAAGAAACTTGCCACAGAGTGGAAAAAAATAGATATCGACGCAAAAATACCTCTGACGGGATTATGGAGGCAGCTGGCCGCGGCCAGGAAATTCGTCGGTTTCGTTGAAATGTCAGCCATAAGCTGTCCAGTCACTATACTTCGATGTGATCAGGATCAATTTGTAGATCCACGCAACAGTGACTTTATTCACAAGCAGATCGCAAACTCGGAACTCGTCCGACATTCGAGCGCGGGACATGAGCTTGCGGTGGACGACCCAGATTGGTTTGCAAAACAGATCAAGACAGCAGTGGACAGAGCCGTCCATAAATTAAAATAAACGAAAACTAAATTGAAACTGTTAAGGGATTTCCAGTCAATTTTTCCGCAACCGCCAGATATGTTTGCGCCAACTCAATAAGAAGCGCGCGCGGTACAGTTGGGACTTCGCCAAAACCAGAAAAACCTTGCAGTAGCAAATAGCGGCGGACGTTTTCTTTATCAAGCATGATCGGCTCCTGGCCAGCGGCCACACGTTGCGAGTAAGTCGCCTTATCCCAAAGGCGCGAACTGTCCGGCGTGTGAACCTCGTCAATAAGCTTGATAACTCCATCGGCACTGCGACCGAATTCATATTTTGAATCAACCAATATCCATCCCTTGGAACTGAAAACATTAGTTCCCACGCTGAATGTCTTGAGTGCCATCACACAGATTTGCTCCCATTCGGCATGGGAGCAGAGACCGTGTTTTACGACATCATCTGCCGAAATGTTTTCGTCATGTTCGAACGCAGCAGCTTTCGTGGTCGGCGTGATGATTGGTTCAGGCAATCGATCGTTAACACGGAGTCCGTCTGGCAGTCTGACTCCGCAAAAGCTCCGTTGTCCCGTGGCGTACGCACGGGCTATTGCACCTGCAAGGTAGGCTCGTACAACAACTTCGACCTTGATTGGACGCAAAGCTTCGACGAGCAGAGCCCGCGGCCCCAGCTGTTTGACGAAATGATTGGGAACTATTCCTGAGAGTGATTTGAACCAAAAATCAGTAATAGCAGATAAAATGACGCCCTTCAGCGGCACGTAGTCGATTAGACAATCGAAGGCGGTGAGTCTGTCGGAGTGAAGGAGCTGCAGACGGCCATCACGACTTAGCACCGTTCTGATCTTACCCTGATAGACACCAAAACCCTGCGCCTGCCAGGATGCCACGTCCGACTGTGTAGGGCCACGCCATGTGTAGTGGTCCCAAAGTTTGGCATTAGTCGGTTGGGCCACGAGATCTTGAAGAATGTCACTGAGACGTTTTGTCATCGATTAACTCCATTAAGATAACGGTATAATCTCGATCCAAAATGCCTTGCAAATAACCGGAATAATAAACTTAGCCAAGCAGCGCAGCGATATGCTAAATTCGTGTTACTGATTTTTTATCAGAACGGCAATCGAATTAAGCATAAAAAAGTTTAATTCGTTGCACCTTAACAGGAAATTAATGTCATGCCTCACACCCATCTTTCTCCCAAGGTTTCGTCTGAACAGGCCATTAAGGATTTAACCGCGATTGTGGGCCAAACTCACGTACTGACCGCGCCAGATGACTTAAAAGTTTGGGGCACAGACTGGACAAAGGTCTATGAGCCAAAGCCTTTGTGCATCGTTCTACCCGCGAGCACAAGCGAGGTCTCTGAGGTTATTGCGTATTGCTATAAAAACGAATTAGCGATCACCCCATCAGGTGGCCGGACCGGGCTTTGTGCGGGGGCGGTAGCCAGTCAGGGCGAAGTGGTAGTCAACATGTCAAGAATGAACAAAATCATCGAAGTGGATTCGGTCGGATTGACTGTCACTACACAGGCTGGCGCAACGACAGAGTCTCTACAAATCGCAGCAAGAGATGTGGGGCTTTTCTTCCCCCTCGACTTAGCTAGCAAAGGTAGTTGCCAAATTGGTGGAAACATAGCGACCAATGCCGGCGGAGTGAAATTGATCCGTTATGGCGGCATGAGAGAGCAAGTGCTTGGGTTAGAAGTCGTTCTCGCAGATGGCAGCGTTTTGGATATGAATGTGGGTCTAAGAAAAAACAACTCAGGCTATGACTTAAAGCAGATATTTATCGGAAGTGAGGGCACTCTAGGGATTGTGACAAAGGCCGTGCTCAGGCTGACACCTAAACCGCGGAATTTGCAGTTGTCAATTATGGCTGTGGAGAGCTTTTCAAGTATTCTTAAGATTCTGCATCAATGCAGTCAGTCGGGCGTCGCCGTTACAGCGTTCGAGTTTTTTACAGATGTGGCCCACAGAATAGTCTTGCAGCATCTTAATGGTGCCAAAACTCCATTCGCATCCTTATCCCCATTCTATGTCTTGCTTGAAATTGAGCAACCTGGTGATACTCCGGAAATGGAATCATTACTTGAACAGCTATTTAGTGCCGGTTTAATTACTGACGCGACGATCGCGGCCAATTCTCAGCAGTTCAAGGAGCTTTGGGGTCTTCGAGAAAACATCACAGAGTCTTTGGCCGCTCACGGGCAGGTCCGTAAAAATGATATCTCGCTCGCTATCGATCAGCTTGAAGGATTTGTTCGGGAGCTTGAAAAATTAATAGGCAAGATCAGCTCATCGGATGTAACGCTAGTCTTGTTTGGGCATATTGGTGATGGCAATCTCCACATCAATTATGTTGCGCCTCGACAAGTGCCAAGTGATAAGTTTCATGCAAGTGCCAGGCAAATTGAGGAGAAAGTCTTTAAGCTGCTGGCAGAATTTAAGGGCAGCATCTCAGCTGAGCATGGGATTGGTCTGACCAAAAAAGAAGACTTACATTTTACTCGTAGCCCAGACGAGGTCATGTGGATGAAGCAAATGAAACTTGCCTGGGATCCCAAGGGGATTTTAAACCCAGGCAAGATATTTAACTTTGGCCCAGCTTAGCTGTTCAACTCATTTGTGATTCGCTTTAGTTCGCTGAGGAGCTCCGACGGGACTCGACTGCCGAATTTGTCGAAGTAATCCTTGATGCCAGCCATCTCAGATTTCCACGCAGGTGCTTCGATAGATAAAAGCTCGCGCATGGTTTCCGTCGTTAGGCCGGTGCCATCAGTGTTGATAGCATCAGCTGTGGGAAGGTAGCCGATGGGAGTTCTGACCGCCTCGCCGGACCCATCACAGCGCTTCAAAATCCACTCGAGCACGCGCATATTGTCTCCGAAACCTGGCCACATGAATTTGCCAGCCTTATCTTGGCGAAACCAATTGACGTGAAATATTTTAGGTAATTTTTGGTATTTTTTTCCGAACGATAGCCAGTGCGCCCAATAATCTCCAAAATTGTAACCGCAGAATGGTTGCATGGCCATCGGGTCACGCCTGACAACTCCAACTGCGCCGGTAGCAGCAGCGGTCGTTTCGGAAGCAACGGACGCTCCGAGGAATACTCCGTGTGCCCAGGAAACCGACTCTACGACAAGCGGAGCAAGTTCTTTTCTGCGACCACCGAAGACGATCGCTGAGAGCGGCACACCTGTGGGGTCTTCAGCTGCGGGCGTGTAGCTGCCACACTGTTTGGCTGCAACGGTGAAGCGACTGTTTGGGTGTGCAGCAGGCCCTTTCCCGGCCTCGAAAAGTCGTCCCTGCCAGTCAGTCAGGCCTTCAGGTATGGATTTTGAAAGCCCTTCCCACCATGGCTGCATGTCCTTGGTAACAGCCACGTTTGTGAAAATGGCGTCTTTATTAAGCATGTTCAGTGCTGTTGGATTCGTATTTGCCGCAGTACCTGGAGCAACACCGAAGTACCCAGCCTCCGGGTTGATGGCGTAAAGACGACCGTCTTTCCCTGGCTGGATCCAAGCAATATCATCTCCAACGGTGAAAACCTTCCACCCACGCTCACGGTAAGCTTGAGGTGGAATCAGCATCGCAAGGTTGGTTTTTCCACAGGCCGATGGGAATGCGGCCGCTACGTAATGTCGTTCGCCCTTTGGATTTTCAATACCAACAATTAACATGTGCTCTGCAAGCCAACCCTCAGAACGGGCTTGCCAGGAGCCAAGCCGTAGAGCATGGCATTTCTTTCCAAGTAGTGCGTTGCCGCCGTAACCAGATCCAATCGACTTAATCGTGAGTTCTTCAGGAAAGTGCATGATAAAACGACGATCGGGCGAAAGATCTCCCGTTGAATGTAAGCCTTTGACAAAGGGACCTTCTTTTTCGATGCGCTTGAGCGCAGCACTACCCATCCGAGTCATAATGCGCATGTTAATGACAACATACGAACTATCTGAGATTTCAACGCCGCATCTGGATAGAGGCGAATCGATAGGTCCCATGCAGTAAGGAATAACGTACATGGTACGGCCGCGCATGCAGCCATCAAACAGAGCGTCAATTTTCTTGTGACCGTCAGCGGGTGAAAGCCAGTTGTTGTTTGGACCGGCATCATCTTTATTCTTAGAACATACGAAAGTCAGATGCTCCGTGCGCGCCACGTCACTAGGATCGGATCTGTGCAGGTAGCAACCCGGATGCGACTGGGGGTTCAGCGGAATTAAACTGCCGGCGGCGACCATCTGTGAAATGAGTGATTTCTTTTCCTGCTCGTCACCCGTGCACCAATGAATTTTGTCGGGTTTAGTTAGAGCGGCTACCTCAGCCACCCATGCGTCGAGAGCCTTGTTTGTGGTTGTCATGGAAGCATCCTGGATGAAAGGGGAGAAAATTTAACAACGGCCGTTGTTGCAATTTATTGCAGCTGAGCCGCATACGAGCTCGAAAGTCCGCTTTTATCACGGGTTCAGGGGGGGTTGGCAAGGGGGTCTTTAGCTTGCGACCTTGGTGCCGGCAGCCCCATCGAAGCTCTCGCCCCGCTCCAACGCCTTCCTTTGCCTAAATTGGAGCTCCGACCGGAGGGCTTTTTGGATCTCCGGCCCATCTGGAACTGTTGATTTAAAAAGCAAAAAGCAGCAGTGCTCCCCAGGCCGATATTCAAGAATTCCGTTGATTAAAGTTGATGCAGACGAGGTCGAGCCAGCGGCGATTGAGGCCACCTCTTTGTTGCTAGAGCTCGTTGTGTCATCAGAATCTAGAAGAGTGAAATTCTTGCTTTGAGCGATGGCTTCTTCGATGCGTGACTTAAGGCTTGCAGCCTTGGCGTGTATCCTTGTTTTGGGCGTTGCAAGAAGGATATCAAGTTGCCGAACTGCACCAGCAAGATCGGAGCTTCGAACCCAAGCTAAGGCGGTATTGTAATGAACGATAGAAATTAGCTCGTGCTCTCGCAGCGGCATTGCTATCAGTGTTTTCTCATAGATTTCGATACCTTCTTTGGGGAAACCACATTTAGCGTGAGCGACGGCTTTGTTATTCAGATACCTAATCAGGTTTAAATTAGATTCCAGAGACGCAAGGGCCGTCTTTGCATCCTTGCTTGAACCCGATGTTATGGCAACCCGGGCTGCACCTTCAGCGACGACCCTACTTTCGGGATCAATATCCTTGGCCATGTTTAAAGACGCCGCAGCATTCTCGGTTTCTCCAAGCTCTGCCTGCACTTCGGCCATAGTGATCAGACGCTCAATGTTCATTGGCGATATAGTTTGGGCTTTCTTAAAGCATTTTAAAGCAGAGTCGTATTGGCGCAGCGTCATCAAGCATTTGCCTAGGATATTGAGTGCAAAAAGTGATTCCCCAGACTGCTTTACGGCAGAAATTGCTAGGTCGCGGGCCTCTTGATACTGCTCCTTGGCAAATGCAAATTCTGCTCGAAGTATTGTCTTCCGCGCGTTTTGGATAGTCGGGTCGTCCAAATAACGATGAACCAGCGGTTCAGCGTTTTGCAGGGACTTGCTCGTTAGCAGCCCGCGAATCTTGTTCTCAAGCTGATACATATCCGAGGGCATTCGATCTTGTTGGATAGCCCAGATGATGACTTTGAGAAGCGTATTTTTCTCCACTGGCTTAAGGGCTAAGTTTGAGATCCCTAGCTCTCGAATGATAGGCATGTCACCTGTTTTTATAAGTGAGCTGCAAATGATTACAGGCTTGTTGAGATGACCTTTCGAGCGGAGTCTCTGAAGCAGCATGGGGCCTGACAACTTTGGTATGCGCCACTCCATCAAAAGAAGATCGGGTTCTCCATTTTTATCTAGCCAAGCAAACGCAGAGTCACCGTCGGCGAAGTCTAAAATGTTTTTACATCCTAGCTCTCGAATGATTGATTTGACTGCGCTTCGGCTCGCGTCGTCGCTGTCTACGATAACGACGGTTTCAAGCCCTAAAAAATTTTGCCCTGCATCAGCGTCAATACCCTGTTTGGGCGATTCGAATTGGGGGTTTTCTTTGATGATTTTTTCGCGCAGCGAGTTGATGTGCGCAATCTTCTCGGGGCACATAAGCTCGAGCTGCCTCAGTGTTGCTAGAGCTTTATTGTTTTCGCTGCAAAGTATCCAAGACTCAGCTAGATTTAATAGGCACTCGCCGTCACCTGGATAAACGGAAAGTGCATTTTTATCGAGATCCAAAAGTTCCTGAAATCTACTACTTTTACTCAAGTGACCACGCAAATAATCGATTGACGTCTTTGTAGAGTCATATTGGTTGGCTTCCATTTTTTTCACGAGAGCGTCAAACTCAACTTTCAACTCGTCGCGAGTCGTGAACTTGTTGTGAAACGTGAAAGCTCCCAGCTCAAAAGCTTTCGCAATGGACCACTCCTCATTCTCCGTGATCAATAGTGAAACCTTTAAACCGCGCAAGGCCGAGGCGCTCGAAATCATACGTATGGAATTCAGACCGTTGCGGGACTCGTTTGGCTGAAGCGGCAAGATCAACCAATCAGCATGGTCGGCCTCAAGAAAGTGGTGCGAGTCGCTAATAGATGCCATGGTCTCGACATTTACAAAACCGACAGATCGCAGAACCTCGCCAATAAGCTGCCGAAGCGACGCAGATTGCTCCACGGCCAGGATGCGCAAGCTTCGATCTTTGAATTTTGCCTCAAAAGTCATGCATAAATCTCGATTGTGATGGTAAGATCCGCGCTTTTTTTTGCAAATCCACCATGTAGGCTATCGACCTCGATATCAGTTTCTTAAGTCCGGAAGACCAAGGCTTCGGCAAGTTGCCAAAATCGCAATATAAAATATTTTTTGCGCTCAACATGTTTTTGATAATTGGCCTTCGGTCCTCAGTTGCCCAAAGAGGGGTCGAATAATGGCGCGTTTTTAAAAAAATATAAATATCTGTATTTATTGGATATATTGGCCTATTTGGCGAATTTGCTAAAGGTTTGTGCGAGATGGTCGAAGACCCTAATGGACGGTCACGGAGCGTGATCAAACTCACTTCTGATTTAGAGGAAAAACTTTATGTTGGCGAGGCTATCAACACTATTGGGCATAAGCATTGTTTACCTCGCGACATCCTGTAGCTCCGAGGCAGAATTTGGAAGCAGTGGAGCCAAATCCTACGATCAGGTGGCTAGTCGGGTCTTTGGCTTTAAGTCATCGAAGATTATTCCCAAGACCATGTCTATTCTTGATGGCGGGCGCTACACGTCGCTGGATATTAGACAAGCGGAACGAGCCCCATCCCAAGTTCTCCAGCGTCAGATTAGACGGCAATCTTTTGTCGATAATTTTTTGCAAGGCCATGCTGCCAGGTACTCGGAGGAGGAGTTCCAGCTAAGCGAGGCAGGGATGCTCGACTTCCTTGTGGTAGTAGATAACTCTCGCTCGATGAATGATGAGCGTGACATGGTAGGCCGCGGCCTAGCTCCCTTAATATCATCATTCAGTGACACAAATTGGCAGATCGCCGTTGTCTCGATGTCAAATCCTTGTATTGACTCCACAAACCTCATCAAAAAAACGGATGCCAACGCCAGTGCAAAATTTGCCGATGCCGTGCGTAAATCTGTTGACTGGCAGGCTACCGAGCAAGGCTTTCCCATGGCGATTAAAGCGCTACGTGGACAGTGCAATAGCTCAACGCGTCCATGGCTAAGAGAGGGCTCTTCCGTCGGCGTTTTGTTCGTCAGTGATGAAGACAACTGCGGCTCAGATCCGGGTGAGTTGGAGCGCTGCTCGAACATCGAGGGAAAAAATGCTGCAGAGATGGTCAGAGCTCTTCGTGCGCTTCGCCCAGCCGACCAAGGTAGACTCTATGCCATTGTGGATAAAGACGGGTCGTGCCGTGATGCTGGTGGCGTTGGCTACATGTATTTAGATGCTCTGGCACAAACTGGCGGCACAGCTGGTTCAATCTGTAATGATTATTCGGCTGTTGGCGGCTACGGAACCTATCTTCGAAGCGTCTCCACTGACGTTAGCCGTATTATTAAACGTCAATTCTGGCTAACTGCCTCTCCAGACATGGGACAATTCAATGTCTTTGTCGATGGAAAGGCAGTCGCAGGTGGTGTTATTAGTGTTAACGGCAAAGTCGTTACCATCGATCCAGCCGCATTCAAAGACGGCCAAAAGATAAAATTTGGATACACGCATGACGCCATTCCTATGTTTTCTGATGTAACTCTTAAGGCGTCGCCAGCCCTAGAGACCTTAAAGGTCGTTATGAATGGCGCAACGTTAGCATCGGGCTATGACTACCAGTTTGACGAGTCCTCGAGGCGTGTGGCATTTAGAGTGATGCCTCCAGAAGATGCCAAAATCCAAATTACTTATCTCGAAAATAAAGCTCTTCAAACAAAGTTTCCCGCAAACCTATCGGGTGTTCGCGAAGAAACGCTCCAGGTTACCGTCAACAATACCGTGAAGAATAAAGATGAGTTCCGTTATGACGACACCGGGGTTGAATTTTTCGTGGCTCCTTCGGATGCTTCAGTCGTTAGTATCTCCTGGCGTACGGAGGAGCACAAAATACGAGAGTATGCCGCTCGCCTGAGTGATCCTCGTCGACCAGTATCATGGCAAGTTGTGGACAAAACCTCTGGCAGCGCCGTCCCGGCTGAGTGGGATGGTGTGAACCTAAAATTTGCTTCCGCTGACGTCATTGAAAGTCGTACGGTTGTGTTTACGGTCGACTTTGGTGAGAAGTCGCAGGCAAGATCTATCACCCTTCCAAGTGAGCGTATTGACGACGTCGTCAAAGTACTGGCTGACGGGCGCGAAGGAGTATGCTCGGCGACGTCGCCACCGAGTGACGGAGACCAAGGTGGTGCTGTGAGTGCTGATAAAACCTTAGAGGAAAAAGACGCGAAGAACTGGAAAGCACGATACAAGGGCCGCACTGTTTACATAAAATGCGAACCGGGTGTCGATTATGCAGAGCTAAAAATAGACTACCTAGAGGAAGTCGAGAGAACCGGTGCATTTGCGGTAAAGCTTGCGGCAGATGCCAACCCGGAAGACCCCCTCATGGGATGGAAAGTTTATGTGGATGGTGTCCGCACCCAAGACTTTAGGCGGGAAGGATCGGTCATAGTTCTAGACGCGGCGTCCCTTGCCCCAGAAACCAGGGTCGATGTCGAGGTCATCACATACAAGATGGTGGGAAAATAATCCGTAATTTCAGATTATTGTAACGCCTGAGTCATATGATTCAGGCGTTACACTTTTAATGCGTGCTCGCGACAAAACGTGGTATACAAATGGCTTGATATTGACCGGAGCAAGCCCATGGGAATCAAACGATCCTGGATCATTAACTCTGTAAAAATTTTAATCGTTGCGGCACTGCTTACTTGGATGCTGGCAACGGGGAAGTTGTCGCTTGCTGAGATGTCGGTCATTTTAGACAGGCCAGACGCGATGCTCGCCGGTTTTTTGGTATGGTTTTTTGGTCCCGTACTGCTAGGCAGTTGGAGATGGTGGCTGTTGTTGCGGGGCGCAGATCTTGATTGCTCTTATTTCAGGGCGCTTAAGTTGCAGCTTATCGGTTTCTTTTTTAATACGGCTATGCCGGGGGCTGTTGGTGGCGACATCGTCAAGGCGATTTATATCGTGCGCGACCAACCAACGCGCATGCGAAAGACGCCTGCTATGCTGACGGTGCTTCTAGACAGGATCATCGGACTCATTGGTCTCTTCGTGATGGGTGTTATTGCTGCAGCGAGCTCTTATGAAAAACTTGTATCAAATCCTGTTACAGGTCAGCTACTGGTGGGGCTAGCCCTCGTCGTGGCGCTGAGCGTTGTATTTCTTGGCGTTGTTTTTATGCCTCACCCCGACGGACGAGACCCGTTTGAGAGGCTACTTTCATTGCGAATTCCAGGTTTTAAATTACTACGAGGGATTTATGACGCTTTGCGCGCCTATAGACACAGGCCTCTAACAATTTTTGCTACGATCTCCATATCGGTTGTCGTCCAGCTTATATTTTTGGTCTACATGGGCTTTATTGGCAGGATTCTTTATGGTTCCGAGGCTTTTGATGTCGCGCTATTGGCTCCTGTATTTCCTTTTGGCACGTTGGCCACGGCGATTCCTTTGGCGCCCGGCGGCCTCGGAGTCGGCCATGCGGCTTTTGATAAGCTATTTCATTTAGTCGGATTGCCCGGTGGAGCAAACGTTTTTAATATATATGTTCTGAGCCAGTTGGTGCTTAACTTATTAGGGTTTATCCCCTATCTGTATGTGAAATCAAAAATCGGTCAGACACAAATCTCCGTTGAGTCTGGCCAAGCGCTCGGATAACTGATCGAGCTTTGTAAGCCTGCGTGAGGCCAAAATGCCCATCTTAGAAACTATTGGCGCGAAGTTACACTATGAGACGCATGGAGAGGGCGGACATTGGGTCACGCTCATTAATGGTCACACGAGGTCTAGTACTGACTTCAAAATGATGGCGCGTATCTTGGTGGATAGCGGTCTATTCACTGTGCTTCTCTTAGACAACCGCGGAGCGGGCCGATCCGAAGCGACAGGCTCTTTTTCTATAAATGATATGTGTCACGATGTTCATCAACTTTGGGATTATTTGCGTATCAACAAATCGTCCCTACTCGGGATTTCCATGGGCGGATTTATCGCCCAGGGTTTGGCGATTACTGTGCCGGACCGAATTAAAAAGCTGATCTTGGTCTCAACCTCCTCTGAAGAGGGTTTTATTCGTCCGACAGGTGGCGCTTGGGCTGTGGAAGGCAACCTTCTAGAGGAAAAAATGCGTTCTTATTTTGCTCCTGGCTTTGTTGACCGAAATCCCCTGCTCTTTTCAACTATGATAAATCAGATTCGGCAGGCGATTGAATCCGGCAAATTCAAAAAAAACTCGGATTTGCAAAGACAGGCTATGCACGGCGCAAGTTGGACGGACCGCCTTGGGGAGATCAAGTGTCCAACGTTGATTGTGCACGGTGAACTAGATCAAGTTGTAGATTTAAAGGGCGCGGAATTGTTAGCTGAGAGGATTCAAAAATCAAAAATCCACTTGATTCCTAACGCAGGTCATCTGCTATTAGCGGAATCGCCCAAAGAGCTATACAGAGTCGTGCTCGAGTTTTTGAGTGCCTCTTAAATTGTCCCCGTAACGAGACGGACCTCATTTTCGGTCACTCCGAGCTCTTTTGCGATCTTCTCGGGGCTTAGTCCTTTGGAAAGCATTGCGCGGATATCGTGATATCGACGCGATTCTAGTTCGTCGACAACATCCTCCCAGTTTTCCGCAGCCTTGAGCAGCTTGGCAGCATTTTCCGCTCGCCCAACTACCCTGGCCAAAAGCTCACGCTGAGTTTCAGCGTCCTTTGATAGTTTCAAAAGGAAGTGTTGCTTATTGGTGAGCTCTTGAAAGGGGGCATCAAGCTTGCTGGAAATATTGACGATAATCGCATTCGCTTCTTGCTCAATTTGTTGAACGCCTCGCTTTACTTCCTGCTCAGCCTCGGTGGCAAGAACCTGTATCTGACCTTTTATGGTTCGGGCATGGCTTTGTGCCTCAGCCAGCTCAGCACGAACGCTGTTTCTCAAGTCAGCGAGTAATGCTCGTTCTTCTGTGAGTTCGCGTACAAGATTTTGACTGATAGTCTGCCGTCTCTGCAAACTCAGAAAAGCCACTATCAAAACGATATCCGCTAAAGCTAAAGCCGCGAGAACTATCCCAATCATGGATCACCCCTCTTGAAGGTAACTTTTCAAAACGAGCTCGTCTGTTTCGTCAATACTGACGGTTTGGACGGTTACTATTTTCTTTTTGCCACGTCGACCCACATCTTCAACACTCACAACTTTCGCGAGGATTGGAAATCGCGCAGGTTGATCGATACGTCTGTATTGCACGAAACGCAGTTTTCGCTGCCAATAGTCGGGAATGTCGAGGTGAATTCTGAGCAGGGTTCCGGGACTATACGAAGCAGTCGTTTGAAACTCAATACCGTGTGGGCTTATGTGTAGGCTTTGAGTCGACTCCAAGCTTGCCTCATCTGCAGAGATGCTATAAGCGCCGTATTTCATCCCAACTTTTCGCGAACTCCGGGGGTATTTCTTGATAAGCGAAGCATCAAATTTCAATGAATTACTTGGCGTGGTGTTATCTGAGACACCGTCAGTGCGATCTTTGGGGGAATTGTCTGCATTCAAGGATGGCGTGGGCGTGGTTGGGTTCATGTCTGTATCCTAAGATTAGGTTAACTGGCTTTTTTACTTGAGAATATTTTTGTAAGCTTCTCTTGAAGGGTCGCGCCCGTGAATGGCTTTACAATATAGCTACTCACGCCGTTTCTGACGGCCTCGATGATCTGGTCTTTTTCTGTTTCCGCGGTCACCATAAGGAAGGGTAGTTGTGAAAATTTTTGATCAGAACGCACAGCTTTAAGAAATTCTAGACCAGACATTTGCGGCATATTCCAGTCACTGACAATAAATTCAATATCAGGATTTGACTCGAGAGCCTTTAATCCCTGCGCACCATTTTCAGCCTCCACGAAGTTTGTGTAGCCATTTTGGCGCATCAAAGTCTTAACGAAACGGCGCATTGTCGGAAAATCATCGACAACAAGAATCTTCATGTCGGGGCGGCCTAATGCCATGGTGCGAAATCTCCTTTTTCACATCTTGAACGGGGGTGGATCAGTCAGATAGAATCGCGCGATGCTTTTTCAACTTCTCAATTGCCTGAGTGTGAAGCTGGCTTACGCGCGACTCCGTCACTTCCAGTATTCGCCCGATCTCCTTTAGGTTTAGGTCCTCGAAGTAATAAAGCTGAAGAACTAATTTCTGTTTTTCAGGCAGCTCGTCGATGTGTTTTCGAAGGATATCCCGAGCCGAAGCGTTTCGTAATTGTGTGAATGGATTTTTTGAATTTGGATTTTCAAGCGAATCAAGCAGACTGCGACGTTCGGCCGTGCCGTTGGTTCCGCCGAAGTCGTCAATCGAGAACATCTGCACGCCCTTGACTTTCGCATTCATGTCGAAAAAATCTTCAATCGGCATGCCGAGTGCCTGACTCAATTCGTCGTCGGTGGGCTTGCGACCAAAGCGCTGCTCTAACTCTGCAGACATTCGGTCTAGTTTCTTTGCCTTGTCGCGAACAGATCTAGGAACCCAATCTTGCGTGCGTAGTTCGTCAAGAATTGCTCCGCGAATACGAAATTCAGCATATGTTTTGAATTTATTGTCGCGGCTTGGGTCATACTTGTCGATTGCATCCATGAGACCAATAACGCCGCTGCTGATCAGGTCTTCAATCTGAATGTTGCTTGGCAGGCGCGAAGCAATACGTTGTGCCACAAATCGAATGAGCGGCGAGTAATCCATGATCAACTGATCGCGGAGCTTGCCATCGACTGCGGAGTTTTCCTGCTTATATTTTTTTACGAGTGATTTCATAAACGCCGCCCCAATTAAGTTCCCTTAATATTTTACCGCAGAGTGCTCGTCACCCGTTACGGGTCAAGATTTTGACGCCCTTCTCCGGGATTGGACATCGCCGCCCAGACTGTGCTTAAACCGCCAGAACGCATTGGCAATTGACTGCTATTTAGCAATTGCAAAACATTGCACCAAGCTTGCCCCCAGCCTTGTCCGCACAAGGAACTCAAGGCGTTTTCCGAGCCTACGTTTCTAGCTAGAATGGTTCTGATCAGGCTATGATCAGTGACCACCGAACCCGCGTGGTGAACGACAGCTCCACAATACATTTTTGCGACCTCTGCAACTTTTGAAGCTACACGTCGACCCTCTTCATGGGTCAAGACTTGATTTACAACTAAAGCCGACTCATAGCGATCATGCTCCTCCGCCATGAGCTTAATGAGCGCGTATGCGTCAGTGATTGCGTGAGGCTCAGGTGTCGTCACAACGACAAACAAGTCACTCACCGAATTTAGCGTTAGTACAGAGTCCGAAATCCCTGCTCCGGTATCGACAAACACATAGTCGTATGTGTCGGGCAGCCGAGATAATTCGTGAACCAGAAAACTTCGGCTGAGTGGCGTCATGTTTGCTAATTGCCCCACACCAGATCCGGACGAGATCACGTCAATGCCCGGCGCGCTACGAGTGACGATGTCACTGATTTGTGAACGCCCATCCAGCACGTCCTTCAATGTGCCTTTGGGCTCAAACCCCATAACAACATCAACATTCGAAAGACCAAGATCCCCGTCGACAATCAACACTTTGGATCCAGATTTCACACACGCCAAGGCCATATTGATGGTGGACATCGTCTTGCCGACGCCGCCTTTTCCACTTGTTATCGCGATGATTCTGCCCATGTGTAGCCCTTCAAATAATGAGGTTTAGCGATTCCGCGAATGCGATCAAAGCTCGGTCTTAAGTAGGCTGCTGACGATGGTCTCGCGGGAGGCTCGCTCTGGAGCTTGCGATGGCTGTGCAGAGTAGCTGAGCCAGCTCAGTGGCACCGACCACTTGCTGCTGGCATTGAATATATCTCCCCATGCAGGCAACTCATCAAGTTTCGTGAAAGCCACACTTGATATGCCGATGGTGCTAAAGTGGCGAATGGCACGATCTTGAAGCGTTGATTTCTCCGTTGCACTCAGTGCTAGGTGAAATTCAATCGACAATCCCTGATCTTTTATGATTTCGAGGTCAACAAGGCTGGCCGTATCGGTTGGATTACGTCCAGCCGTATCTACGAGTAAAAGATCTGTGTTGCGAAGCTTCATGACAGTAGGCTTTAATTCCTCTGGTCGTGATATACAAATGTGCTCGATACCAAGAATTTTGCTGAAAACGCGAGTTTGTTCTGCGGCGCCAAGTTTTTCCGGGTCCCAACTAACAATCGCAACACTGTGGCGTTCGCGCTTTGCCACTGCGGTTGCGATCTTTGAGACCAGAGTACTTTTTCCAGACCCAGGTGTTCCAAGAAACACGTGAATATTTGTCATCCCTTGCACATTGGTGAGCTTCGGTGCAATTTTGACTCTTTTCATTAGCCAACGACTGGCGACTTCTGAATAATGTGCTTCCAGATCATCGGCGGCTTGATTAGCTGATGGCGGCGCATAAGACGATAAGTGTCGAATCAGTTCGGCTGTGATGACACGATCAACGCCACTGCCGTTAAGAGTTTGTTCGAGAGAAAAAAGATGCGGAGGTGTTGTGTCGGTGGTGCGAGTTTCGCGCAACAAATCCAATAATAAATTACGCACGTCCTGCACGGAGCTCTCAAGCAGGCGAACCTGCCGAGCAGAAGGCATAGTGTCCGTTATGTTTGAAAGCTTTGCGATAACCTCGGAGTCTCTTACCGAGCTAGCTTCGTTAGCCGAAGGGCGAGCCTCTGCGCCGGATTTTGATGAAACAGCAGCTGCTGCAGTGACTTCGTAAATTTTCGGCAGACCAGCGTCTGATGGTGGGAGCTCTTTTGTGGACAATATTACTGCGCTTGCTCCCAGTTCGCGCTTAACAGCAGAGATGGCATCGCGCATCGTTGTCGCTTCAAATTTGCGTACTTGCATATTGTCGTCTCCTCGTCGTTATCTCGTCTAAATAGACACCACGCCCACTTTATTCGTCTGTATTTCCGAGGGTATTTCGTCAAAGGCGAGCACCACAACTCCCGGTACAAACCTGTTGATCAATTTCCTCAGATCCCATCTGATGCGAGAACCACAAACTAAAACTGGCATCGTTCCCAACGGATCAAACTTACGCATTGCCTCTGCGATCTGCGTTAACAAGCGCTCTACATAGCGAGTGTCGATATTAAAGTACGTGGAGCCATCCTCGGCGGTCTGAAGCGCTCCAACTAATACATCCTCGACAGCTCGATCAAGCGTGGCAATATGCAGCGTGTTCTCATTAGCTAGGTATTTTTTTATTATACCACGACCGAGCGCCTTTCTGACGTAGCGGGTGAGTATGTCGGGGTGTGAGACTTTTTTGCAATGATCCGCTAGGGTTTCGAAAATGCTGTGAATATCGCGTATACTTACCGATTCTGCCAAAAGATTTTGTAGGACCTTCACAACGTCACCTAGACTCAAACGATCAGCGCCCACGACTTCTTCAACTACCTTGGGGTGGTCGACTTTCAGATTATCGATCAGTTTTTGGGTTTCCTGCCGGCCGAGTAACTTGTGCGCGTTTTCTCCGACCAGCTTCGTCAAATGCGTCACGATTACCGTCGCGCAGTTGACCACCGTGTAACCGCGGAAGGTTGCTTCGTCCTTCTGGGACGTCTTGATCCATAGTGCGTCCAACCCATAAGCCGGCTCTTTGCCTTTGATTCCCTTAACAGGATCTGTGATGTCGCCCGGATCCATAGCCAACCAGTGATCCACAATTAGATTGCCACGTCCGATGACATTGCCTTTAAGGAGTATTTGATATTCTCCTGGCTTCAGTTGAATATTATCGCGCACCATCACCATTGGAACAATGATTCCAAGGTCCTGTGCGAACTGCTTACGGGCACTAACAATACGCTCGAGCACCTCGCCGTCTTGGCTTTGATCAACCAAAGGAACAAGGCCCACACCCACTTCAAGGGATAAGGTATCCACATGCAGCATGTTCTCGATCGAATCAGATGTTCCTTCCGCGAGCCGACTTTTGTTGGCCTCTTCGGCAAGTTTGGCTGCCGACTTCTCTGCGGCATCGGCGGCGCTGTATCGACCTAAGAAGAAGAATAGTATTGTGAGTGCAAGAAAGGGGAGGAATGGAAATCCCGGTAACAAGCTCAGGACAAGCATCAGTCCGGAGCACACGTAAAGCGGCTTTGTATGGCCTACTATCTGCTCTTGGATCTCGTCGCTCAAGCCGGATTCAGTCGAGCTACGGGTAACCACGATGCCTGCGGCGATCGAAATCAGCAGAGACGGGATAATCGCAACAAGCCCATCACCTATTGAGAGCAGCATGAATTTGGAAGCAGCATCTTTAAAAGACATATCATGTTGAATGACGCCAATGGCTAAGCCAACGATGATGTTGATGAGCGTAATTATGATGCCGGCGATTGCATCGCCTCGAACAAATTTCGACGCACCGTCCATCGCTCCGTGGAAGTCTGCTTCCCGCTCAATTTTTCGTCTGCGCCGCTTCGCCTCGTCTCTATCGATAACGCCTGCATTAAGCTCAGCATCAATGGCCATCTGTTTGCCAGGCATAGCGTCCAGCGTAAAACGGGCACCTACTTCGGCGACGCGTCCAGAGCCTTTAGTGATAACGAAGAAGTTAACTACGTTTAAGATCAAGAAAATAACTACGCCTACAAAATAGTTTCCGCCAACCACGAATTCGCCGAAAGCTTGGATAACGTGCGACACATTACCCGTTGCGCCATTTAACAAGATGGCACGGGTGCTTGCGACGTTAAGAGCCAGCCTCAGACCTGTGGTCAAGAGGAGTATTGTTGGGAACGTAGAGAATTCGAGAGGTTCTTTGATGTAGGTCGATATTAACAGAATCAAAACACCCATCGTTATAGAGATGGCAAGAAGCATGTCCATGAGTACGGGTGGGAGTGGAACTAACATTAAGAAGACGCCGGCAACGATACCGACAGCAAATTGAACGTCGGTACTTTTGAAGAAATCCAACAAATTGAGACTGGGAACGCCCATCGCCTCTTTGTTTTGTTTAACAGCTTTTCCCGTTGCTTGTGCCATGGGGTCTCCTGCTTATATCTACACGTCTTGCGCCGGCTGCTGCGCGGTTTTATCTGACTTTTTCGCGATGCTGATGCCCTTTAGTTTGAAGACAAATCGGATGATTTCGCTAATAGCCTGGTACATGCCGGCTGGAATCTCGTCACCTTCCTTCACAGACGCGTAAATTGCGCGGGCCAAAGACTTATTTTCGACGATGGGTATATCCAACTCTTTTGCAGTTTCCCGCATCTTCAGTGCGAGAAAATCTACACCCTTCGCAACTACTAGCGGCGCAGGCATTCCAAGTTCATATCGAATAGCGATGGAATAGTGAGTTGGATTTGTGATGAGAACGGTCGCTTTGCGAGTGTTGTCAATGGTCTTTCTGGTTGCGATCTCTCGGGCCATGCGTCGCAGTTTGGCTTTAACATGTGGGTCGGATTCTCGTTGTTTTGTCTCCTCTTTTACTTCTTGCTTGGTCATCTTCATCTTGTTTTCGATAGTGATGAAACTATAGATGAAGTCGGCTGCGCCGATGAAGAGCATCAAACCCACGACACCCCAAAGAAGGTGCTGTGTGATTTCTGTCCAATACATCCAAGATGCGGCATAGTTCGCATGAAGTAACGAGGGAACCTTTCGCCACTCGCCAGCAAGAACAAGCCATGCGATGATGGAAACCGCTGCAAGTTTAGCGATTGTTTTCAGAAGGCCGACCAGCATTTCCTTTGAAAAAAGTCGACCGAGACCTGTGATCGGGTTTAGCTTTGACCAGTCTGGCTCGAGCTTTTTCCATGACCAGTTAAACTGAGTTTGTAAAAGGGATGATAGACTGCCTGCAACAGCTGCCACTAAGAAGAACGGCAACGTAATATAGAGAATCTCCATCCATTGCGTTCCGAGATAGCCTAAAAGGTTTCTCTCGTTGACTCGGAAATGCTCGATCGACTTAAAATTATTAATGAGAATTTTCTCGGCTCGAACAACAATCTGCGGAGCATACCATCCCAAAAAAATTGCAATCGCCGCGAGACCCGCAACCTGACTAAGCTCGTGACTGTGCGCAACACTCCCCTGTTCGCGAAAGTCCTCGCGCCGCTCCGCCGAGGCTTCTTCGGTCTTGTCTTCATTGTCGATGTCATTATCATTTTCAGCCACTGACATCCCCTCTATCGACTAATCAAATTGAGAACATTTGCAAAGTGCTGCTGGCTCCCTGCGAAGTGATTTTCAAGCCAGCCAGGAAGCAGCGGGATCAGCGCCATATACAGGAACAAACCGACAAAGAAATTTGCAGGAAAGCTCATGACAAACACATTTGCCTGGGGAACTGCTCGGTTTATAAGACCAAGGGCCGCCGTCGCAAACAAAAGCCCGACCAGCAGCGGCGCTGCCAGCTGAACGGCGGTCGCAAATATTCCAGCGGATATCTCCAGCATCTGTACATTCAATGAGCCGCGAATAACGGCTTGACCAATCGGTATCAGATTGAAGGACTCGTAGATCGACTTGATGTAGATATGGTGTAAATTCAGCGCGAGAAAAATGAGGACGACAAGCATCTTGTGAAGAGCAGTAAATCCGTTGGTTTGTTCCTCGCTGTCTGGCATAAACACACTGGCGGTATTAAAGCCCATTTGAAGTCCAACCATATTCGCGGCCATGACGACACCGTCAAATGCAAGCTTTGCTGTGTACCCAAGAACTAGTCCGATGAGCAGTTCCCTCATCATGAGCAGCGATAGCCCCGCGACATCTTTAAGAGCAAGCGCGACCCCCGCTCCATAGGCGCTGGGGAGAATCGGGTAGATGCCTGCCGATAGGGCGACGGACAATAAGATACGCACTCTGATTGGCACGCTATTTTCCCCAAAAAGCGGAAGCAGGGCCACAATAGATGAGATCCGCAAAAATATGGCGGCTGCGGTCAGTATTTGCGATGTTTCAAATGCTAACACTTTCCTACCGCCTATCGTCCAATCGTTGGTATCTTGTTGAATATTCCGATCGTAAAGTGAATGAACGTTTCAAGAATCCAAGGGCCAGTAATTGCAAGAGCCAACGTCATGACAAGTATCTTTGGAATAAAAGTTAGCGTCTGCTCGTTGATCTGCGTGGCAGCTTGAAGAACAGATATGATAAGCCCGGTCAAAAGAATCGCAAGAAGAGCTGGCGCAGATATCAAGGTTGCTATCCAGATAGCGCTCAATCCCAAGTCAATGACGGTTTGTTCTGTCATGCCTGCTCCTACTACGAGTATGTATGGAAGCTTTTCACCAGGGCGCCGACGATCAGCGACCAACCATCAACTAGCACGAATAGCACGAGCTTGAAGGGAAGCGATACTACTGTCGGAGGAAGCATCATCATCCCCATTGCCATCAAAATTGCAGATACGACCATATCGATAATGAGAAATGGTATGTAAATAAGAAATCCAATCTGAAAGGCAGTTTTTAATTCGCTGATCATGAAGGAGGGGATCAATACACTCATGGGGATGTCGTCTGGTGTGGCGGGCTTCGAGAGTTTAGATAAATTCATAAAGAGTCCGAGATCTGACTCGCGGGTCTCGGCCAACATGAATTTTCGAACTGGCTTTGAAATCTCCTGCAAAGCTTGGTCTTGGGAGATCGCATTCTGCGATAAGGGCGTAATGACCCGGTCATTGATTGGGCCCCACACAGGCGCCATGGTGAACATCGTTAAAAACAAGGAAAGGCCTAAGACAACTTGGTTGGGGGGCATCGTGTTGGTTCCGATGGCCTGCTTTAGAAAGCTTAAAACGACGAGGATTCGTGTGAAGGAAGTCATCATCAGTAAGATGGCAGGGGCAACACTCAAAACCGTCAGTATACTAACGATCTTTAGTGCCGGTACAACTGCGTTAGGATCATCCGATTGACTTAGGTTGACCTGTAATTTCGGAACGCCCGCTTCCGCAAAACACGTTTGGGTGACCAACAGGCCTAGTACGACCAACGCTAGTAACGCGGCCGACCATCGGGCTAATTTCAGCATGTTATCGTTGTTTTTCATCCTCGCCCCCATATCTGAAATTTATCAACCAGGAGGAAGATTGCGTAGCCTGTCGCGTAGTATCTTCGTGATGTCATCATCTTTCTTGGGGTTGCCGCGCACGTTCACAGGGCCGTCTTCGCCAATAGCGACGTTAATGTTGGATCCCTTGGTCGGCCCTAAGGTTCTCGGTTTAACGGTGGACGCCGTTAGTGGCTGCCGCTTAGTAGGCGCATTTAGCTCTGCCGGGTTCTTCAGTTTTATCTCTGCGTCCGGATTCGCATTTTCGAGCGCTTTGGAGAATTGTGCGACCGAGGGGCGAGAGTCAATTTGCGTTAGTAAATTTATTGCTTCAGAGGTAACCCCTAAAAGCAGCTGCTGTCCGCCAACTTGAACAAGCGTCAGTTTCTGCTTTTGTCCAATAGGTATAGTGGAGAGAACACGCATCGTGGCGGGTTCAAGATAGTCCCCATTTTTAGCGACACCACCCCGACGTGTTTTTCGAGCTCTAAGAAATTGCGCGCAAAGCAGTGCGATGAATAGGATGGCGCATACAGCCGCACCCTTGGTTAATTGGGTGTAAAGGTTTTGACTTGGCAATTCGGTTGAACGTTTGGCGTCAGTTGTGGTGGGCACATTTGACTGTGCAGCTGCAGGCGAAGCTGACGTGGCTTGAGCGTTATTGGACACGGCTGGCTGTGCAGCTGCAGGCGCGATTTTGCTATCGTTCGATGATATTAATTGTTCAAGCTTTTTATGGTCGATCGTGATCACAATGCGGTCGCCAAGCAGCTCTGCAGAAGAGGCGAGCTTGGCCTTTGCGGCGTCTTGGTTTATGAATAGCCTCAGAGCGCCGTCATCGACGCCAGTTTGGAATGAGGCTAGTTTTCGCAGAAACGGGCCACTGCCGTCGAGAAATTCACCAGACGCAGGAACTTGAGTGTTCGGTAGTTTAACTTGAAGGAATGTTCCGTGCTCTTCAAGCTCGAGATTTTTCCAGTCTGGGCTTCTGTTCAGGCGAGCCGTAACAATCGTCAAGTCACCGTCGACATCGGTGGTGACTGCCCCGAGGGTGAGCACGGATGACTTTGACGCATTCTTTGATTCGTCAGCGCGCTTTTCAAGCCTCGTTGCATCGGCGGTATCTGAATTTTTTGGATTTACCTTCGCCCCATCCTCGGCGTAAGCCTTGGTCGCTAGCAAAGTTATCACAAATAATAGGGCTGCTCGTCGAAACATTGCGGTGATCCTCTTACCCAGTTGTGGTTAACCAATTCGATATTAAACGGCTTCTTTTTCTGGCCCAAAGTCAGCCAGACCAAATTGGCTAGCCACGTCGGTCAATCGAACTCCGAACTTCTCATTAACAACGACAACTTCCCCCATAGCCACTAGCTTATCGTTGACAAGGATTTCCATTGGCTCGCCAGCAATTTTGTCTAGCTCGATAACTGAGCCTTGGCCCAATTGGAGGAGGTCATTAATTGCCATTTTGGTCCTACCAAGCTCAACACTGACCTTGAGTGGGACGTCCAAAATCATCTTAAGTTTGGAAAAATCAGTTTTACTCAAACGTCCCGTGAGGGCGTCGTTGGCTGCGTTCGCGCTCTCATCCGAGGCTTTTCTTCCGTCGGAGCCGCCTGCGTTTGATATGGCGTCATCCAACTCTCCACCGAGGCCAAAATTTTCCGGCTTAACTTCTCCATCCATCGACATAGCGCCCTCCTAGAGATTTGATGTTTCGTTTTAGCCCAAGATGTCCGTTATTTTTATGGCACGATTGCCTTTCGACAGGCCAGGAACGCCTCTGAACTTAGGCTTTCCTTCTACAAGAACTTCCAGCGGCATTGTTGCATCTGAATTCAGCTGGATAATGTCCCCGGGCTCTAATTCTAGTAAGTCGCGCACCTTGATGTCAGCAGCTCCAAGGCGGACTAGCAGATTAGCGTTGGTCTCCATGATCTTTTCTTTGATTCGATTAATCCAGATGAGGTCAACTTCGAGCTGCTCACTTTGGAATCCTACGGAAAGTTTTGATTTGATGGGTTCCAGAGTTGCGTAGGGAATTACTATTTTGATTGTTCCGCTAACCTTTTCCAGCTCCACATCGAACGTTGTAGCGATCACGACGTCAGATGGCGGAACAATCGCGACGAATTGTGGATTTATTTCGGTTCGACTATATCCGATCTTCAATGGATAGACGGGCTCCCACGCCCTTTCCAAGTCGTCAATCGCCGTCATGACTAGTCGTCGGGCGATCTTTATTTCAATCTGCGTGAAGTCTTTACCTTCGATCTTTGTGTAAGGAACATCGTTACCGCCAAAAAAGCTGTCAACCAGCGCATAAAGTAATTTGGACTCTACAACCATTACGGCGGCCCCGCGCAGAGGGTCTAGGCGCAGGATGTTCAGGCATGAGGGTAGTGGTAAAGAGTTCATGAATTCCGAGAATTTCAATGGTCCAGTCGAGTTGACAGAAATGTTAGCCATTTTCCTTAACGAATTTGACAATGTCATTCTGAATAGGCGGATAAACCTGTCGTGAATAATGTCCAATGTGGGCATTCGGCCACGGATGATGCGGTCTTGGTTAGCGAGGTCGTATTGAATAACGCCAAGTCCGCCAGCCGCGGAAGAATTACCGCCATCTACGCGGTTATCCGACACTGCAGACAACAGCGCGTCGACTTCATTTTGAGATAAAACTTGATTCATGGCTTTCTCCGTTGAGTTCATTTGCTCCGGGAACCTAGATGTCACTCGATGAGAATATCCGTGATATAAACGTTCGTGATCTTCTTCTCCAGATATTGGTTCACCCTGTTTTTAATTTCGAGGCGCAGTTGATCTTTCCCGTCAGGACTCAGAAGATGCTCTCTCGTTTTGCGGCTGACGATAGAAACGATGGCATCGCGGATTTGGCTGTCTCTTGCGGATAGCTCAGATTTTTGCTCCTCATTTGGGTATTCAAATCGAACTTCAAGTCGGACGTAACGATTTTCAAGAGGATTACCCAAGTTGAGATGAAACGGTTTCATGTCGTACATGAGGCCAATTCCAGAATATCGACCTGACTTTCCTTGAGTCGAGGATCCAGAGGCCTCCTTAGCATCCCCATGCCCGTCATCTTTGCTGGCGTGTGCATCGTTTCCGCCATGAGCGTCGTCTTTTTTCTCGCCCTCTTTGGCGGCGTGGTCACCACCCTCAGCCTTGTGACCTTCATCCTTGCTGTGCTCGTCTTTTTTGGCGTCGGCTTTTTCGTGCGCGTCTCCCTCGGCATGACCCTCGACGCTCCCATCTGTTTCCGCATCAGCGCGTTTGTCACTATGTTCAGCGTCCTCTGTGGTATGAGCCTCAGCTTTTTCTTTGTCAGATTTCCCAAGCATTTTTATGGCAGCGAATGCGCCACCAGCGACAACAATGACCCCAGCTGCTATGGCAATAATTATTTTCTTCTTTTTTGCAGCAGCTGCTGCTTGCTCTGGGGTGAGCGGTTCTTTCGCTTTTTTGTCGTCTTTTTTTTCTTCTTTTTTCGCCATACCAAGCTCCAATGCGAGCAATACGATGCACGCATGTTCTGCGGACAGACACACTGATTCACAGGAACTGATTCAAGAGCTGTGCCAAAACTATCGAGGTCATTTTTTCCTAGGTATGTTGAGCTGTGGATCGGCCTTCAGAGGGACGAAATTGTTCAAAGACTTTTATCTTTTTGTCAGATTCCCAAGGTGCAAGGTGGTGGTCCGCGACCTGACAATTTCCCAACGCTTAGCGACAGCTTTTTGACCCGGTCTGCGCCAATTCTCTGACACCGGGGGGGCGAGAACATCGTCGGTCATGAGGCTAAAAAATAATCACCTAGCGTGTGGAAGGCATCGCGCCCAAAACCCGGGCATTTTGCTATAAAGTTAGGCAGGTGGCGGGTTGTGCCTGCCTAGTAATGGGTTTTCGTTAGACGAACAGCGTTAAGATAAGGCTCTTCTTTCTACTACCGGTCTGTGTTATCAAGTGAAATTACCTGGTTAACTACCTGCGATGGATTTGCTATAGTTACCAGTCTTGGATCACGAAGTCGTTGTGAGGTGGTGTCGTTTATGAAAGCGTCGTTTCATGTTTTTGTGGCCGCGTTCCTTTTAGTTGGATGTATGGAGCAGTACGACCCACGTCCTTACTGGAAGCAGTTCACGCAAGAGCGTCAGCTCACCAGCGCTAAGCAGATGAAACTGACAGAAAAAGGCGAGATACCTGATGTAACACAGGCAACGACGGCGAACGCCGATCCAATTGCTGGCAAATTTTCTGCACTGTGCTCCAGTTGTCATGGTGTTGACGGGCGTGCAGATGGTGCCGCAGCTGCTGCCATGAATCCCAAGCCAAGGAATTTTCATGACAAGGTTTGGCAGGCTAAAGTCGATGATAACCATATTGCAAAAGTGATCAAAGAGGGTGGAACCTCTGTTGGGCTATCTGGCACGATGCCGCCCTGGGGCGCCGTTTTGAGTGAAGATGAGGTCAAAGGCCTGATCGCTATGATTAGAGCGTGGGGTAAATAAAACCCCAGGTTCATATTTTATTTTTCGACTCAACGGTTGAGATAGCCTATTTCATCTGACCAAAGGGTCGTGAGTTCTTCCCGCTTTTTTATTTGACGGACTGTACCTTGGTCAATAGCCACCTCTGGAGGCTTTGGTCTTGAATTATAGTTTGATGCCATCGACATCCCGTAAGCTCCGGCCGTATACACCGCTAAAATATCTCCAATCTTTAGAGAGCCAAGTCGCATGTCACTTCCAAGTGAGCAGGACGTCTCACAGACCGGACCGACTACATCGTATTGATCGGCAGATTCGCTATCTTTAAACAACAAAGGCTCTATATGGTGATATGCATCATACATGGCGGGCCGTATTAGTTCTGTCATGCCAGCATCCGTGAGAGCAAATTTCTTCGTTGCCCCAGATTTGATGTCAAGCACCTCAGTAAGCAGCACGGCACAGTCTCCGACAATTGAACGGCCAGGTTCCAGATAAAGATCAAGATCGTCCGAGGGAAGAGCTCTCCTTGAGATGTCTACCCACTGATTAAAGGTTGGTACCTGATTCAACTCAGATGGTCGATATGCAACGCCGACACCTCCGCCCATATCGATATGACGCAAGCGCGCGCCGATCGTCATAAGATCACGCGCAAAGTCTCGCATTTCGCTTGCGGCATTTTTGAACGAAGACAAATCAAGAATCTGACTTCCGATATGGCAACTTAATCCTTCGAGCGAAAGATACTTGGTGTTCAAAACTTTTTTGCAAATCGACCTGGCAAGCTCAGGGCTTAAGCCAAATTTAGTGTCAGCCGGGCCTGTATTAATTTTTTTATGAGTCTTGCCGTCTACGTCCGGATTGACCCTCAGTGCGATTTTGACCCTCTGATGGCGACGACTGGAGATCTCATCTAGCAAATCAATCTCGTGGGGTGACTCGATGTTGAAACAAGAGATGCCGGAATGAACACCAATTTCAATTTCACTGCGTGACTTAGCTACTCCTGAAAAGATGATGTCGGCGGGGGGAATACCAGCAGCCAAACAGCGCTCAATTTCTCCGCCGCTAACCACGTCCATGCCAAGGCCCTGCTGATGGATGACTCTTAAGGCAGACAAGTTGCCCAGAGCTTTTACAGCGAAGAAGGCGCGCGATCCCGCGCTGATCGTTTTCAGTTCCCGTGTAATCTGACTGGCGAGACTGCGTACCCGGTCAAAATCATAAACAAATAAAGGAGTACCGAATTGCCCAGCTAACTGCGACAGCTCGATACCGCCTAAGTGCAGCTTGCGGTCAATTCTCTGAAAGTGATCACCGGGGAAATGTGTTGTCATCGTTGAAATCTTGGCACTCCCTAGGCGAATGGCATTAGGACTGATTCTGATGTGCCCGGTCCGCATCCCAGTTGAAGGGTTGGTCCGTGCGCGAAGGCAGATGGCTTCCCATTGAAAGGGACGCGGGAGCTGATGTGCTCGACTCCGTCGTAGTATTGGGGGCCATTATTGACCCCGCGAATTCACTAGCGTGGCGTTTGGCCCCTACCATCTCCGCCTCAGCCTCATGGATCACATGGTCGAAGGCACTTTTGAAATCATTTGAGGTTCGGCGTAAATGTACGTATATTTTTGCAAATTGTCGCATGAGGCTTGGTAGCCGACTTGGCCCTATAAGCACCATAGCAGCTAGTCCAATGATCAAAATTTCCAGTATGCCTAAACCCATAAATCGGGATACCTCTGTATAGAGAACAATTCCAACCGCCCGAAAACTGTGGCAGGATGGGAGTCTAGCCCCAAAGGGAGGGTGCCGTAAATGATTATTGTTACCGGCGGAGCCGGATTCATAGGCTCAGCGTTGGTTTGGAAGCTCAATGAAAAAGGGCTAAACGACATCGTTGTTGTCGATCACATGGGCGAGGGGCCCAAGTGGAAAAACCTAGTCAAAAGAAAAATCACCGATATCGTCCACAAAGATAAATTCTTTGACTGGCTGGAGAGTCTCCCGAAAGGGCTTCGTATAGAGGCTATTTTTCACATGGGCGCCTGCTCGTCAACGACTGAAGCTAATGTGGACTATCTTGTCGAAAATAATCTTCACTTTTCCATGCGCCTTTGGGATTTTGCGGCAAAGCATAAGATCCCGTTTATCTACGCATCGTCGGCCGCTACTTATGGTGCAGGCGAACTAGGTTATAGCGATGACGCTAAGAAAATACCAAGCCTTCGACCGATAAATCCATATGGCTATAGCAAGCACCTATTCGATACTTGGGTGCTCAGACAGCAGCATAAACCGCCTTTTTGGGCTGGACTGAAATTCTTCAATGTCTACGGGCCTCAGGAATATCACAAGGGATCCCAGGCCAGCGTCGTGCTCCACGCTTTCCCCCAGGTCCGTGATCATGAATGTCTAAAACTATTTAAGAGCTATAAACCTGATTATGCCAACGGCGAGCAAAAACGAGACTTTGTTTACGTTAAAGACGTTGTCGATGTTCTCTACCATCTTTATCACTCGAGACGTATTGCAGTCAGCGGGATTTTTAACCTTGGTTCTGGGCGAGCGCGTTCGTTTTCTGACCTCGGTCGAGCGGTATTCAAGGCCCTGCAGATCAAAAAAGAAAAATTTGAGTGGATTGAGATGCCTCTACAGTTGCGGAATCAATATCAGTATTTTACAGAGGCAAATCTAGATGAGTTGCGCCGTCGAACTGGCTACAAAGGCAAGATGAGCTCCCTCGAAGAGGGCATCTTAGACTACGTCTGTAATTATCTACAAAAAGAAGATCAATATCTTTGAATAGATTTATCGCGATCAGTCTGTCTCTTGTCATGTGTGTGCTTGCTGAAACAGAAGGCCATGCCAAGACCGATGACTGTCAAAATCCTACATTCAAGATCCAAGGTTTAATGCGTACGGATGAGGCGTGGCTTCGAGACTATCTCACACTTGATAATCAAAATAGATGGTCTCAGGATCATCAAGATAAACTTCAGGCAAAAATTTTGACAACAGACATCTTCACGGCGGTGGATATCCAAACCGCAGGGATGTCTGGCACATGTGTGGTCGTGATTGAACTAAAGGAAAAGTGGACCCGAATCCCCGTCGTTAGAGGTGCTTACGGCGGTGGCACTCCCCTTCTAATTCTTGGTGGCTATGAGACGAACTCTTTTGGACGCCTCCTTGCGATGGGCGGTGAAGTCAGGCGTTACGGCGGTATGGCGCCAGGAGCTTTCTTTTTTTTCAAGTCCCCGCGTGCCTGGCGTGGACGAGGTCTATGGGGTGGAGAGCTTTGGCTCGATCGTCGGCGCAGGGATTTTTTTGACGATGACGAGAACATTTATGGATACGTTAGTAGTGACTCGTGGACGGGAAAATTTCATCTGTTATATCCACTACATGATGACGTCGACGATGGTTGGCAAATTGGATTTCAATCACAAATTCTTCGAGAGAACCCTGCTCGCTTTAACGCCCAGCGAGAATACGAAGGCCAAAAAAAAGGACTCCCCTCAGACCTAAGTGTCAACGAAAATGCAGGTTACGGAGCTCTCGTTGCTCCAATGCTTGCATACGACAACTTAACGGTTGAGGGTCTAAATTATGCGGGCATCAAGGGCAAGCTCTCTTTAGGTGGTGCCCGCGGGGCTGATAGTACGGGGAGATTCGCAGAGTCGGAATTGTATGGCTTCTTGAAGTTGCCTGGCGATGTGAATTTGGCCGGCCGTCTTTTCGCAGCGTCCACTAGCCAAAATACTGTGGCCGCTGTTTATTACCTTGGGGGCTTTGATTCTGTTCGCGGTCTTCCCGATGGGATTCATTACGGTGATACGATTGCCTACGGAAATTTCGAGGCGAGAGTTATCGCCGCTAAAATGAAATATGCGCACATCCAGCCCGCCATTTTTTTAGATACTGGCTCGGCTTGGATGCGGGGGGCAAATTTTTCCAAGGGACGTGAGACATCTGTTGGGGGAGGGGTTCGCATTTCAATTCCCCAGGTCTACAGATTTATCATCCGAGTTGATTACGGCGTATCCGTTGGTAATACCAAAAGCCGTGGGCTTAGCATTGGATTAAACCAGTTCTTTCAGCCTTATAAGCTAGTTTTTTAGCTTCTTATCGGGAGCAAACGCCGAGAGTTGTATCAACGTTAGCGACGTCGGACTTCAGTCTAAGCTCGCCTTTTCCTGATACGAATTTTAATTGGAAATAAGACTGATCCGGCAGTCGGTCTGAAGTTTGGGTGGGAGTCAGTTTTATACCGGCGCCACCCTCATCGGAGAATCTGCCCGAAGCGAGGAATAAACGTTCTCCTTCTTTTGTAGACGTTAGGCCAAAAGAGTTATCGTTAGATAATTTGATCAGCACCCGACGCCCGTCGTTGTTGGAGCAACTCCAAGATCCTAGAACACCAGTCGTTGGGTTTGAGCTTGGCGTGTCCCCAGGCTTGTCAGTTTTTCGAGTTAATTTTAGTTCAAACTTTGAATCAGAAATACGGAGATTAGAGCCTTGCATTTCATATATTGGCTCAATCAATTTTCCTGCAGAACCGATACGGGGTACCGATGAGCCTTGAATTTTTATGATGAGCGATCGTCCTTGGAATTCATTCCATTGACCGACAACGCGAGCTTCGTCCTGGCTATTGAGGTTTAAATTGAAACTACCGTCAGCGCCCAATTTCATCAAGGCCTCGGAGGCATCACCGAAAGGCTTATCGTTTTCAATGGCTCGGTATATGCCAGACCACTCCCCAACTAGTTGCTCAAAAGGCGACAGTTGGAGATCAGGCCCACTTGAGTCATTTGGTTTGTCATTGTCTCGAACGCCACAAGCGGCGGTTAATAAGCTGGTAACTAACAAAAAAACAACAGACTTTCGCATGACTCCACCCTCGAAAAACTTTCAGGCTATCCTTGGGGATTATACAACAGCTTTAGTCTTTTTGCCGAGATGCCCCACAACATCTGAGAAACATTCAGAAACAATATAAACCCCCGACGCTTCTGGGCTGTCGGGGGTTTTTCAATTCAGATGGGACGGGCGAGTGGTCAATGGGCCTGAGCAGCTTCAACTGATCGCACCTGCGTTCCAGGCTTGATGTCTTTAAACGCTTTCTTCAAGTGAGCGGGGAGGTCTTTTTTCATGTCCACACCAACCACGGTAGATACGCCGCCCTCTTGCATTGTTACGCCGTAGAGGGAGTCCAGAACTTCCATTGTTCGGCGATTGTGAGTGATGACCACAAACTGGAACTGAGCCGAAAGCGCTTCAAGAACGCGGTTGTAACGTCCAACGTTGGCTTCGTCCAATGGAGCATCCACCTCATCAAGAAAGCAGAACGGCGTGGGCTTTGTCTTGAGAAGTGCGAAGATGAGGGATATCGCGGTTAGGGCCTTTTCGCCCCCTGAACAGAGGGACATGCTTTTGCGGGTTTTACCCGGCAAGCGGACCATAAGTTCAACACCACCGGCAAGGGGGTCTTCCTTGTTGGTAAGTTCTAGTGACGCCTCGCCACCTGGGAAAAGAATTGCGAAAAGTTCGCCGAAGTTTTTATTTATGACCTGGAACACAACCTCAAATTTATCTCGGCTCGTAAGTTCTATTTCTGAGATCGCGGTATTGAGCACCTCAATAGAGGCCGTTATTTCATCGCGTTGAGTTGTGATAAACGTACGGCGTTCCGTCAGCTCTTCGTATTCCTGCATCGCCATGATATTGACAGGTCCGATGTTGTCGATTTTTGATCGCAGTTGTGAGCAAGTACGAGCCGATTTATCCAGATCAAACTCTTCATCTCTCACAAATGGGATGTCTGCAAGTACGAGCTGATACTTTTCTTGCGTTTGGCTCATCAGTGACTCGATGCCGAGCTTGATTCTTTCGGCTTCAAGATTCTTTTCATTGAGAGACTTTTGCAGTTTTGCCTGGAGATCTCGGCACTCGCGAAGTCTACCATCAACGACCTTGAGCTCCTCATGTACGGACGCATTTGCGTCGCGTTTCTCGTTGATTTTTGCCTGCAAGTCATCTCTTTCAAGAATGAGAATCTCGATGTCTGACTCGGCCTTCTTGTGAGCGAGTCTGGATTCATCGATCTCAGCACTCAGTCGTGACTGCTCCTCGTAGCGCCGAGTTAGCTTGTTTTGCACGAGCTCCAGCTGCGCCTGAGACAGCTTGCGGTTCTCTCGGAGCTGTTGAGCCCGCATTTCGGCTTTTGCTAGGTCAATCTCTCGTTGTTGATTTTGTCTTGCCAGCTCTTCTCGCCGGTCATCGATTGACGCAAATTCTTGCCGCAGTTGGTCTGCTTCTTCGGCGGCAACTTGGCGATCTTTTTCCATGGATTTAAAGGATTCGACCAGACCCGAAAGCTCTTCGCCGAGCTGCGCTTCTTGATCGCTCATTTGAGTCACTTGGGTTTTTGCCTGATCTGCCAGCTCTCTTTTATTTTCGGAGGTTTGACGGGCTGATTGAAGTTCTGCCATCACAGCTAGGACTTCTTTATTTTGCCCCTGAAGCTTCTGGTCGATATCACCGACGATCTGGCGATTTTCGTTGATACGAAGGTCTAGTTCATCGATTGAGGCCTGGCTTTGCGCCACACATCTTTCAAGTTCCTTGAGTTGTTTGGCCAGAGTTTCTTGCTCTGCCTTGCGTGACAAAATTCCGCCCGTTGCGGATCCGGCGATAAAGAAGTCGGTCGATCCTTGGATGAGTAAGCCTTGAGATGTGAACACGACTAGACCTTCAGGCATGTCAGTCAACGTCGCTTCGTCGAGTTGAACGACATGTAGAAGGTAAACACAGTCGATTAGATCTCGGATTTCCTGCGGAGCGTTACCTATATTGAGATACTGCCCTAGACGCTCGGCACCAGTTTTGGCTGTCCAAGCGGTGATGCTCTCGGGATTAACGGCTCGCTGTTTGTTCAGCAGCATAACCGGCATACCACCCACATTGTGACGCTGGCACATACGAACCAAGTCCGACATGCAGTCAGCATCAGTGACCACTAGACGCTCGCTCCAGTTTTCAAACGCTGTAAGCACCTTTTTCGGGAGTTCTTCGGCCGTATTCTTGAATGCAACATGATGTGCAATGAGACCTGGAGAGATGGCAGAGAGATCGCCCTCTTTTTCACAAAGAGTTGCCCAGCTTGCGGCAACGTCAGTGGCCCCGCTAACCAGCTCTTCCAACGACGTTAATCTCGCCCTGACTTCGTGATATTTTTCACGCCCTTGATCACGCACGACCTGGGCGTCTTTCATCTCATTGTAGCTTTGCGCAAGGATCCCTTCGCGCTCGTGCTTTTCGCGGATTTCTTTGTCGAGCCCCGACTGTTGGCCTGCAGCTTTTTCTTCCCATCGAGCAACCGCTTCCAGTGCCGACAGAGCTTCCGCTTCTAAAAGATCAATACGCTCGGACATAGAGTGGCGCGAGGTTTTGATTCTTTCGACCTCTTTCCCTATAGATTCCTGACGAAGCTTGTTATTTTCCAGGAGACGATCGATGTTTTTGACTTCGTCTTCATAGTCGTCGATTTTTGATCTGAACACATTGGCCGACTCATCTACTGCGTCGACCTCGTTTTGAAAATCAGAGATTAGAGACCTTAGTCTAGCCGCGTCTGTTTCGGCCTCTGTGAGTTCTAGCTCAAATTTAGCAACTTGTTCCTCGAGGGAGCGTAAATGAGAGGTCTCTTCTGACAGCTCGCGATCGATATCGGCCAAACGCTCTTCGTTGTTACCAACTCTGCTTAAACTGCTTGAAATGAGTGCCTCTGCGCGAGCGATGCTCTCGCGGATAACAGTAAACTTTTCACCGAGGACAGCAAGTTCGGGGTCGGCGTCCGCTAAGATTTGCTGAAGCTCTTCATACCTGGACTCCCAAGACGCCAAACTTGAAAGTTGTGCGACCTCCTGGTTTTGCTCTTCAGTCATTTGCTCTTCGAGGGCGGTTAGTTTTTCTTTGAAGTAGTGGAAGTTGTGGCTGAAAAGTTTTAACTCCAATTCACGCAGTTGATCCGCAAGCTCCTTCCAGAGTCGTGCCTTCTCAACTTGGTTTTCAAGAGAGTTCTGTTGTTTTTCAACCTCTCTTAGGATGTCATCTACGCGGGATAAATTTAGGCTGGTTTCCTCGAGTTTCTTCTGCGCCTCGAGTTTTCTTTGTTTATAAATCAGTGTACCAGCGGCTTCTTCCAAAATTTCACGGACATCTTCGGGTTTGGCGTTTAGTATTCTGTCAACTTGGCCCTGTTGAATCATGGAGTAGCTGCGTCCGCCAAGGCCGGTTAGCGCAAAAAACTGAACGATGTCTTTCAAGCGACAAGCTTTGCGGTTAATGAAATACTCGCGCTCACCATCCGCGTAAAGGCGTCGTCCGAGCGTGATTTCTGGTTCGTGTCTATATTCGGGCGGGCAGATGCCAGTGTCTTCGGTATTGTCGAATGTCAGGGAAACTTCAGCGAGTGTAAGCGCTTTTCTGCGATCTGATCCGGCAAAAATAATATCGATGGCCTTCTCGCCCCGCAGGTTCTTGGCGTTTTGCTCGCCCATAACCCAACGCACTGCATCGATCACGTTGCTTTTCCCGGAACCATTAGGACCAACAATTCCAGTGATCCCTTTGTCGAAAGTCAACACGACTTTGTCGGCGAATGATTTGAAACCGTCGATTGTAATTTTTTTCAGATGCATAACTGGCAGTCTCCAAAGTCTGGCATCGATCCCTGTATGACCGAGATTTTTTGCCGAAAAAGGCCCAGGTTTTACTGAATGTTAATTGCTTTTTCCGTTATACCAACCCCAGGCGTAACGTCCAAGAGAATAAGCGAGTTTCCGTAGAAGTTTGCTGCAAGAGCACGGCCTGAGGAGGTCAGGGCCACTTGATAAAAGGATTTACCGCTGGACGTGGACGAGTCTTCATCAAACCACGTATTGTCCCCAACAATTTTAGCGGCGACGGAAAAGTAGCCTTGCTCCGGCCAATTGACTAGGTCTCTAAAATGATTGACGAGCAGCACAGATTTGCCCTGAACGGTGGCTAGTTCGAAGTCACCCATGAAGTGACGGTCGCTTTTTTCTAGCTCTGATTTAAACCCGTATATACGCTCAAAGGTCATGACATCCTTGGTTTTTGCGCTGCGGTCAGCGATATTTCCAGTAATTTTTACCCTGATCACATTATTGGCATGAGGAGAGACCGAGACGTTTTTATCCATCGTGCCGCGGTGGGAGAGATAAAACGTGCTAGCGTCGGCGCGGTCAGGTTTTGCCTCCCAAAAGTTAGTACGGTAATACTTGGTGTTTTGATTGGTGGTGGTAGCCGGCATATCAAGCGTGCCGTCGGAGTTTGTCAGGTTGAAATAAATCCAGCGCAGATCCTGCATGGACGATGTCAGGTCTTTTTCTGCCCAGCCAGCAGTCGCAGACTCGTTCAGATCAATGACAGCGAACTGATGGATTTCATTGCGAGATTTTTTTGCGCGTTCAAGTCGTGAACGTTCGTATTGATCGGGTATCTCATTGGGTTGTGCAACTTCTGAGTCATCGGACTCATTTACAGTCTTACTATCGTCGGCTTGAATATCACCAAATTCTTGTTTGCCAAAGTCCGTCGGAAACGCCAAAAGCAGGTTGCGCGTGGTGTCTAGATGCAAAGCTCTCCTGGACATTCTGAAATTTCGGATTTTTTTTAGGGTTGAATTAGCGAGAGGATTCGTTAGCTCCCCCGCAAGTATTGGCCCGTTTGAACAACTAACAGCCCAATATTTGTATCCCGCTTTGGCAACGGCGTTTAGCGGGTTACATTCGGTCAGCTCGATGGTTTTAGCCAACTGTGGA
Source organism: uncultured Polynucleobacter sp. (assembly GCA_964402975.1). GTDB lineage: Bacteria > Bdellovibrionota_B > Oligoflexia > Oligoflexales > RGVZ01 > CAMDKS01. The sequence continues at coordinate 63,763 of CAYOEM010000009.1, read as the reverse complement.
GTTTGGGGGGTAGAGATATCAAACAAGAGTATCTTCGGCGTCGATTCGCCTGAGTTTGATAGGGTCACTATGAGTGTTGACCCTGCGACTGTAAGGCTTCGCCCTAAGCGTGGCAGAGCAAACGAGTTCACCTTTGCTCCCTCGGTGTCCAACACGAGTAGGGAGCCTTGATTAAAATCTCGTGGATAGTCGCTGTTCAGCGCGTAGAAGTAGGTTTCACTTGAATCCACAGCGACGTCGACAGGGTTGGCTACGCGGTTTCCAAGAGCAGGAAATTCCTCTTCTTTTTTACAAGCCACGAAACCTGTGCTGAGGCTTAAGAAAACAATCGTTGATCTCACAATTTGAATGCTACAAGTTCCAGCCATGCTACCCAAGTTCCTTGCCATAGTGCTGTGATTAATAAACGGGCAAAATTCATACCATTTTGCACCATATATGGGAAAAAGACACGTTTGAATTAAAAATCAAATAATTTCGGGCCGTTGTAATTGCATGGAGCCCCTCTGGCGGATATTTTCCGCGAGGCTGACGGTTTTTGTTGTATCCCTTGAAGGGCCTGGGTTATGAGTTATCTTTAGGAAGACGATCTAATTTTCAAAGATGAAGTTGTATAAGGGGACTAAGCATGGCTGGCTCGCTCAATCGCGTTATGATCATAGGCAATCTAGGGCAAGACCCTGAACTTCGCTATACAGCAAACCAAACCCCTGTGGCGACCTTCAGCGTTGCAACTACGGACTACCGAATGTCAGCAGATGGACAACGTCAGGAAACAACGGAATGGCACCGTGTCGTGGTCTGGAGCAAAATGGCAGAAAATTGCGCAAAGTTTCTGGCGAAGGGGCGCACGGTCTTCATTGAAGGTAAACTTCAGACCCGCTCTTGGGATGATAAACAAACTGGACAGAAGCGTTACCAAACAGAGATCGTCGCTCAAAATGTGCAGTTCTTGAATTCTCCTGGTCAGCGCAGTGACTATACACAGACTGGACAAAATTACGCAGGACGTTCCAACCAGGCTACTACGACTCAGTCGGGCAACTATGCCGCTTCGACTCCGATTCCAGAATTTGATATTGGCTCGCCCATGACCGGCGGCGGCAATGTCACTGGATTTGGTGGCCCAGAGACAGCAGGGCTTGACGATATTCCGTTTTGATCGTGTTGCACATGAAACGCCAAAGCCCGCGACTTTCTGAAGTTCGCGGGCTTTGTTTTTTGGCGTCGATTATCTACGTCAGAATTAGAATCGAAGTCCCATGCCGCCCCACAGTGTGAAAAACATATCAAAGCCACCAGGCGTTCCTAGAACGATATGATTTCTTAACTCAGCTTTGAAGTTCAGCTTTTGACTGACGTGAACCTTTTGGCCGATACCAGCATCTAAAAATACTTTTGACTCTTTTTGGGGCGCTGGACGGCCGGCTTTTCCGTAGGAGTCCGTTTCATTGGGCTCAGCTCCTGGGCGCTGGCCCGTTGTGCTTCCGGGTGCAGGGAAGTTTCCGCGACTTTCTTTGCCATTATTGAGGGCGGTGTTTAATGGGTAGAATGTCGTCATGGCAAGCCCACCACCCATGGTCACGAAGACATCAAAGTTGACGACTGCTGCAAGGAAGAAAATCTCTTTTCCGTAAATGGGGTTCCAGATGGCGTTTCCTGTCAATAGCATGTTGTATTCTCGGATGTTGACGTAAGCCGGTCCGTAGTTACCTTTCTCGCCGTCGCCATCACCGTCAACAATTTTATCGGGACCTCCGCACTCGTCAGAGATTTCATAGTCAGGATCGTTGTAAAAATTCTCAACACAGTCGCGCTCAAACCGATCTTTATTCATCACAAACGAGAGCTCGGCGCCCATGCCCCAAGACTCGCTCCAAAAGTAGTTCATGCCAGCATTGATGAGATAGCTATCTATGTAGCTTTGGTTGAGAATGAGTCCAAGATTAGGCCCATTCAGCTCAACTTTGCCCTTTTTCGGGTAGAGTTTATTCTTAATAACGTCTTCGCCTTCGGTGGCTTTTTTGTAGCCGCCAACCGCCGCGAGTGCTTTTGTTCCTGTGAGGCCAAAAAATACCGCCGCAGATAATACAGATACGATTGCTGATTTTATGAACTTGTTGTTCACGTGGTGGCCCCTCAAATGTCCGCTCGTGAGTGATACTTGCGGATTTCTTTACTTGAGACGGCAGTCCACTAGCTCTTCGCCATACTGACAAATGTCTCCTCGATCCGTTGCAGTCGTCTCAGAGCGTTTGTCTTCATGGTTTGTAGTTCGCGAGGGGATGCACCCTTAGCCGTCTGATCCTTGACCGAAATATAAAACTTGATCTTAGGTTCAGTTCCAGATGGGCGAACACTCACCTTCGTGCCGTCTACTAGAATAAATTGTAACACGTCACTTCGAGGAAGCGTCAATTTCTGCCCGGGCCTGATTTCACCTTCGGTGAACAGGAACTCTTGCGAGGTTTCAAAATCGCGCATTTTTTCCACGCTAATACCGTCAATTACACGTGGTGGGCTTCTTCGCATGCGCTCCATCATCCGTTTGATGGCTTCAGCGCCCTCCTTGCCTTGCATCGTGAGAGTTTTGAGAGATTCCTGGTAGAGCCCATGTCTTTGAAAAATCCTATCGAGCATCTGTGAGCAGGTAAGGCCTAAGCTTTTATAATAAGCGACCATCTCTGCGGCAATACAGGCAGCACTCACGGCGTCCTTATCACGAACAAATGTCCCGGCCAAAAATCCATAGCTCTCTTCTCCCCCGCAAACATATTGGCGGGCAGGTTTGCGACGGCCTAATTCGTAGTCTTCGATAAGTCCACAAATCCACTTAAAACCGGTTAAAGTTTCTTCGCATGTTGCGCCGTATCCCTGGGCTATGTCGGCCTGTAAATCGGTTGTGACGACCGTCTTAATGACAAGCGGGTTTTCAGGCATCAAACCAGCCGCCTGAGTTGCGGCTAGAAAGAAGTCTACGAGAAGACAGCCTATCTGATTGCCGTTGAAAAATGTGTAGTCCGTCCCTTCGCGGACCATTATCCCTATCCGGTCGGTGTCAGGATCGGTGCCCAGTACAAGGTCAGCTTTTTCTTGGCGGGCCAAGTCTAAGGCCATTTTGAGAGCTTCGGGTTCCTCGGGGTTTGGATACTTTACGGTCGGAAAATTACCGTTCGGAAGCTTTTGCTCAGGCACAACTAAGACATTCTCAAAGCCGAACCTGCTCAGCATCTCTGTAACTGGATAGAGTCCACTTCCATGCAGGGGTGTGTATACGATTTTGAAGCCCGAGCGACCCTCTTTTCGAAGGCTTAAGGCAAGGACATTTTTGAAATATGCCTCGTCGAGCTCGCTGCCAATGATTTTGCAAAGATTTGCGGCCTTGGCCTCCTTTAATGGCATGAACTTAATCGAGGCAAAATCGCTAAGTGCGCCGTATTTAGCGATTATGGCGGAGTCGTGCGGTGCAATGATTTGCGCTCCATTACCCCAATAAACCTTGTACCCGTTATACTCGGGCGGATTGTGGCTGGCTGTGATGCAGATCCCTGCCGCACAGCCATAATGGCGGACCATAAAAGACAGCATCGGTGTTGGGCGCAGTTCTTGGGTTACAAGGGCTGTGATACCGTTGGCAGCCAGCACTTCCGCTGCAGCGAGGGCGAATTCTCTGGAGTAGTTGCGAGAGTCATAGCTAATGGCGACTTTGAGATCTGAGCGCTTATCAGAGACCTCTTTGATGTGATGGGCTAGGGCTGTGGTTGCGCGGCGGATATTATAAATATTCATCCGATTGGATCCAGCACCCAATATGCCCCGTAAGCCACCGGTTCCAAACTCCAAATCTTTATAAAATCGTTCGGAAATTTCCGTCAAATTATCGGAATCTAAAAGCCTTTGCACTTCCCCCCTTGTGGATTCGTCAAAGGCCGCGTTTGTTGACCAGTATTTGGCGCGAGATAGGATCGAGGTGTCCACTTGACTAATTATCCTTAAAGCTGGGGGTTCAAACAAAAAGAAATACGTCTCAAGACGGGCAAGAATAGCACCCAAATCACACAAGGGTAAACCAAATCGTAGCTGTTTATTGGGCTTGGGCGCAGGTTGTCAGTTCTCATGGCTTGGGTTACACTTTACTGTGGCTCAACTTATACCAACGCACTACTTATAGCAGGGAGGCTATGCGTGTCGAATTTTCTCGATAACCACGACGATAACGCCTCGGTTTTAAATGCAAATAAAAGTTCATGGGAACATGGCTGGTATGTTTTTGAAAACGGCCAAGTTGTTGGACCTCTGAACGTTCAAGACGCATTGGGTAAGACCTCTGCCAATGACGGCAGCAGTGCACGAATGGTCAGTCGAAAGGGTTTCACACAGTGGTACCCGGTTCAGGATTTTGCAGAAATTTATGCCATGATCGGTAGCTATTCTGAGCAACTAAATAGTGCAAATGATCAAGCCTCGCGGACTAAAAATAGGTTTGAGCCACACAGTAAAACCATATCAGTAGCGGTAGATGCGGTCTCAAATGAAAATAGCAACCAGAGCCCTTCAGATCTAGAACTCTTCCTAGAAAATACAGTTGCCGAGGCAGAAACGAGGGTCCAAGCAGCTCAAACCGAGATTTCTGGCGCCAATAACATGGACAGTAATTCGATTGGCAATCCAGACGATGTGTCTACAGCGTTGGCCGAACACGCTGGTTTGCAGCATTCACTCACGATACCTCGCGCAGACGTCAACGTCAGTGAGGCTGCAGGTGACATTAACGAGCCAGCCCTTGGGGATGACCCGAGAACTCGCAAGGAGTTAAGGCGTCAAATTCAGGCTGCTCAGTCAGCTTCCAGGTCGCAGAAACTCATGGATCCTGCACTTTTTGCGCAACATTACTTCACGGTTCGGGGTCGTTTGAGGCTTGGGCGGGTCTTCTCCCCTGTTATGGGAGCTCTGGTTTATACGCCTTTAACGCTGGGCGGATACTGGTGGGACTGGTTTGCAAGATCCAGTGAAGAGGTCAGCTGGCACGTGAACGGTTCCAGCAAAGTGAATTTTGTATTGCCCATATGGTGCTGTATGATCCCAGGTGTCCATTTAGTGTTGGCCTATCTATTGGCCAACATGGTTTCCAAAATGGAAATGGAGAATGGATATCGCGGTGTCAAGCCGGTCTTGGCAACAATGTTGGCGATATTTCCGCCCTTTTACATGCTGATGATACAATCGGCTTTGAATCGGCACTGGCGCTTGCACGTTTACCATAGTGCAACGCCGCGCTAAGTCACTTTCCGATACAAAATTCGCTAAAAATTTTATCCAGGATATCCTCGTTGGTGATATCACCAATGACAGATGCCAAAGCTCTCATGGCTTCCTGGAGTTCAAATGCAAGCATTTCGTGACCGGCCAAGGAATCGAGCGCATCTGTGAATCTATGGAGTGATTCGAGCGCCCTCTCTAGAGCGGCAGCTTGTCTGGCAGAGGTGATGAAAGGTCGCTCTTCGATCGACCCGGTCGCTTGATCAACATAGTCGATCAGTTTTTGCTTCAGTGCCGCCAAGCCCTCTCCAGTGCGGCAGCTGATCGTTGTTAGATCTTTGCTCCAAAGTGGTTTTGTAATGTCAGATTTTGTGACTGTAATGAGTGAAGGTTTGCCAAATTCTGATATTTGCCCCAGCATATCGTTTCGAACTTTTTCGGTCGAGTCTGAAGCTATCAGACACAACACAAGATCTGCCTCTGCCATCATTTGCTTCGATAGAGAGATCCCTTGTCGTTCGATGTGATCATCGGTATCTCTTAGACCAGCTGTATCGATTAATTGGAGTAGTCGTCCGTCGAGCAAGCAAGATTCTTGAATGTAGTCCCGTGTAGTACCGGCCTGCTCACTGACAATCGCTCGCGGACGTCCAAGCAGGCTATTCAAAAGCGTCGACTTGCCCGCGTTAGGAGCGCCTACTAGCGCGACCATGAGCCCCCTACTGGCAACCTTTCCACTGGCAAAAGTGGAGAGTAGACCAGCGACCATAGTCTGCACATTGGCCGCCCGATCTTTGACATGACTTAGTTTCACGCTTTGAGTGTCACCTTCATCTGGAAAATCAATCATCGCTTCTAGGAAAGCCATGGCGCCGACGAGTTCAGCTCGTAGCGACTCAATCTGTGACTTTAGCTTGCCTTGATAAAGTTGCCGACCGGCTAGCCATTGCTGCCGAGACTGCGACTCGATCAGATCCCTGAGGCCTTCCGCAGCGGTCATATCGAGTTTTCCATTGAGGAGCGCGCGCTTCGTGAATTCACCTGGCTGAGCTGGACGCACGCCCAACGAGTAGATGGTACTCAGGATTCTTTGAATGATGTAAGGGCCGCCGTGACAGTAGATCTCTAAGGTGTCCTGGCCTGTGAATGATCTTGGTCCGCGGAAGAACACTATAAGGACTTCGTCGATGACCTCTTTTGTTGATGGATCAAGTACATGGGCTAGACGGGCGTAGCGCGGTTTTGTCTCTGTCATTCCAACCGACACGCAGTCGGCTAGGAGCTCAAGAGTGCCCGCGCCAGAGACCCTGATAACACCAACGGCTCCGGGACCGGAGCCGCTGGCGAGCGCTGCTATTGGGTGTTCATCATAGGGGCGCAACATAAAGATTGCACGAGGCCATCAGGTCAATGATTGGCCTCGAGAGCCTCCTCGGATTGGTCGTTTTTACCCTCAGGCTTGCGGCCGCGCGAGAGAAGAATCATTAATTTGCGGCTTGGTCCGTTGCCGATTGATTTAGTGTAGACTCGAGTATCGTTCTCGAGCGCCATATGGATGATTTTACGGTCCGCTGCGCTCTTATAGTCAAGAACGCACTTTTGACCCGTAGATACGACTTCTTCGGCTTTTTCGCGAGCGATTCGGATAAGCTCTTCCTCGCGGCCTTTGCGGCTACCTTGGGCGTCAATGAAGATGCGGAATGGCAGCTCCTGTTTGAGGTAGCGGGGCTTCTTGCGTAGAAGGTGTTCGAGGCTTTCTACGAATTTTGTATTTGTTTGAATGATGTTGGCAACGGCAGCGTTATCCACTTCGATCTTGAGTTTGCCGTCAAGCATAGCAGAGGAAACATCCACACTTTCACCAACGATTTTTTCACAAAGCTCTTTGCAGAACTGACTAATGTCGCGTTCGAGTTGCGCTTGAGCTTCAGCGGTTAGAGGTTCGGCGGGAGCCTTTGGCTCTCGTGGCTGGCGGCCATCCATTTTTCGTTCGCCATGATCACGGCCGCCCATTTTGGAGTGTCCGCGGCGATCTTTGTGGTCATGAGACCTTCCGTGTGGGCGTCCACCTTCGCGAGTGCCGTGCTCAGCACCCTTACGATCATGTCGGTGCCTGTTCGTCGTGGACCTCGGCCATGCCTCGATTTCAGCTTTGGCCCCCATGAAGAAGCTGACAAGACCAGGCTTTGGCTCCTTGAGGACTTTAAATTCAAGATCTTCTTTGGAGCAGTTTAGCTTTACGCAAGCCAGGGTGACCGCTTGCTCAACGGACTTTGCTTCGATGCGGATGGGTTGTCGATTTCTGTTTGTGTTCATGTTTAGACTCCTGTTTTTAGACCATGATTTCAAGTTATGAGTTGCGTCTTAAATGTTTGCGAATTTCCTGTTTAGGTACTGCTGCTGTCCGATAGAAACGATGGTGTTTGTCAGCATGTATAACACCAACCCTGAAGGTAAAGTGATCATCATGACCCCAAATATAAGGGGCATGAACATAAGTACACGTTCTTGCGTTTTATCGATCCCTGTCATAGGCGTCATCTTTTGCTGGATGAACATGAACACAGTCAAAATGATGGGTGTTATAAAATACGGATCCTTTGCCGAAAGGTCAGTGATCCAGCCTACAAACGGCGCATGACGAAGATCAATCGAAGCTGACAAAACCCTAAATAGCGCAAAGAAAACTGGGATCGTTGGCAGAATTGGGAGGCACCCTTTCATGGGGTTCACATTGTGGGCGCTCATGAATTTCATAAGCTCCATTTGCATTTTTTGAGGGTCGTTTTGATACTTTTCTTTGAGTTTTGCCATCTCTGGCGAGATCTTTTTCATTTTCGCAGCACTTTGTGCTGCTTGTTTTGTCAGAGGGAAGAATAGAATTTTCAGAAGTATCGTTAGCAAAATGATGGCTACGCCGTAGTTGCCAGTGAACTTAAATAAACCTTTTATCGAGAGAAGAAGAGGATGAGCGATCATGTCAAGCCAACCTAGGCCTAAAGTGGTCTTAAGTTTCGGATTAAAAGCTGTGAGTAGCTCAACCTCTTTGGGGCCAATATACATGTCATACGAGATCTTCGCTGTTTGCTGTGGCTGAACGGTGCCAAGATCAGATTGAGCGTTTATGCTGATTTCGCACAGACTAGAGCCTGGAGCGCCAGTGCCAGCAAAAGTCGTGCGGTATGAGGCGGGTGCCTTGGGAAGTAAAGCGAAAGCGAAGTAGTGTGTGTCAAATCCGAAGAAATCAAGCTTACGGTTGGGTGCCTTCACTTCAAACCGCTGATCTTTGCAAAAGTCCTCCAGATTGGTGAACTCGTCACTGCCGTCAGCTTGGCTTAGGAATCTGGGCTGTTCTCCAGGAGTTGCAGGCGCCAGAAACGACCCTTTCGCGACATCTACGCGGGCCCCCAACTCCGTGAATATCGAAGCCGTCAAAGGCTTTGCGTCTTTGGATGTGTTGGTAAAAGAGATTTCAAGACTCCCGGCGTAGCCTTCCGTTGGTAGAGTCCAAGCCTGTCTGATCATCCAATCACCTTCTTGTCGGGAGAACACCAGACCAGTCGGAGTTTTTTCAGCTGAGAAAGGTAATGCTTGATCTTTTGACGGTGCTGGGACCGTATATGCTTGAACAGATGCTGGACGCGCAAAAAGCTCGACAAGACTACTGTCGGGTCGATTTGACTCGCGATAGTTTTTTAACTTGGCCGACGTCAGAGAGCCGAGTTCTTGGGAAAAGGTGAACGTTGCATCTCGACCGTCAAAAATAAGATCTTTCGGCGGTAGTTTGCTGACGTTGGCCAACGCCGTTTGTGCCGGCGTGGTGGCCACTGTAGAAGGCGATGATGGTGTAGTGCTGTCTGTGGTCTGGTTACTCGGGCTTGCCGACGTATCAGACTTCGGAGCAGTCGCGGGTTCTTTTTTTCGGTAATAGTCTGGATATTTGTTGGTCAAATACTGATTCCAAAGAAGGAATAGCCCAAAACAAAGTGCCATGGCTACGAGCGTGCCGCGATTAGAGCCCATCTCTTTTTCTTGAGTTCTCATGGTAGATCAACTCCCCCGGGATGCCACGGTCCGCACTTGAGTAGGCGTCGGGATATTTTCCCGAGAGCCAGTGAAAGGTGATCTTTCTCCAAGCAATGACTCGCATAGTGTGAACATGATGGATGGAATCTGCACTCGGCCCCAAGCAAAGCAAGAAGGGGTGACAGGGTTACCTGGTATAAGCGAACCAAAATTTTCAAAATCAAACTGATCAATGGTTTTTGATTCCTTGATTGAAAGTCCCTGATTTTGACGCGACTTGCCTCATGAGGCGTTGGCTGCACAACAGAAATCGATCCTGAATGTTCTCTTTTAAGCGGCCGTTCTTCATAACGATGGCCGGCCTTGCAATAACGACTAAGTCGTGGCCAGCCAGCTCTTGCGACATGGACAGATTTTCCTTAAAGACGCTCCTGATTGAACGTTTAATCTTATTGCGAGTCACGGCATTACCAACTTTTCCGCTGACGATCAGTCCGAGCCGACTGGTCGGACGTTCATTTTTCTGCACGGAAGCCACCAGCACAAAGTCCGGACAAGTCACTTTTGTTCCCGGGCTGTCGAGCACCTGGTCAAAGTCGCGGCTCGAGAGTAGCCGTTGAGATTTTGTAAATCGGGCCATAAGTTGCTAGGCCTTCCATAAAATTGATTCTGAAGCAAAGTTACACGTGAAAACGCAGTGCATGACATCGGCCTGAAATCTACGGGCCATGCTGCGATCAACAAGTCAAACCGATCATAAGCGGTCTGAGGTAAACAAATTATTTTTCGTAAGCGGTAACAGCTATTTTTTTGCGACCTTTGGCTCTGCGAAGAGCTAGTACTGCCCGGCCAGATGCAGTTTTCATTCGTGCACGAAATCCATGAGTGCGAACACGACGCTTATTGTGAGGTTGAAATGTACGTTTCATAGGTTGTCCGAAACTCCAGTTGTTTAAAAGACGTGTTATTCCAGCAGGTTAACAACTATACACGTCGGTTGAGGGCTGGACTTTACCAGAGACATGTCAGGGATGCAACCATCTGTTTGAGAGGCTTATTTTCAACCAATTCTAGCTAGTTATGTCCAAGTCCCAGGCGGCAAGGGCTCTTTGCCGGTGGCCGGATATTAATCATAAAATATATTGACTTTTTATTAATAATTTGTTAGAAAGAATGGCATTTTAAATAAATAATTCAATCTTCTAAACCACTGATGGGGTTTTAGACGGTATGATTCTTCGTGGTAAATCTTTGCTAGTGGCGGCCGCATTGGCTGGCTTGGTCGTCGGCACCTCGGCCGAAGCTGGGCCCAAAAAAGTTGCTCGGTTAGCTTTGATGAAGCCAGTAAAGCTTTTAGACGTAGTTGATTCCGGATTGGGTGCAACGGTTAAGGCAAGCTTTCCCTTGGCCTGCGGCGAAACCTTTAGAGGGATTCTTGTGCGTGAGCGCACACTGGACGCCGGCTCGCCTAAAGATGCATCAAACAGTGGCAGCAACCTTGTAAAAATCCTTGAAGTGGCGGCTATCGTGGACCGCGGGGAGACCTTTTGCTCATCGCTGCCGAGTGAGACGTCATTTTCTATACCCGTTACGGCAGGATCCAAGGTCCGTGCTGTCGACATCAGTGAACCTCGTCGGGTGACGCTAGATGAGGCGCTCGACGTGGGGTCTTCCCGTGGCGGGTTGTCGGTGGGTTGGCAGAACTCATGCAGACCTGTTGAGGGTATTTTGCTTCGACCGCTTGTGTCACAACGCAGCCCAAAAATTGAGTTATCAGTAGTCCTAGGCGCTAAAGACGACCAGGATGTGCGCACAAAAACAAACTGTCCTCGTGAGGTGAAAAGAATCACTCTTACCAAAGTGAACCTTTCGCCAGATTCCCTAATACTGGCAGAGCGTCCTGGTAAAATTGAAACATCTTATGTTTTACGAGTTGTTGCCCCTGATTCCGTTGCTGTTTCTAGGCGAGGAGATCTATTAGCATCGTGGCAGCGAAACTGCAGGGAAACACCACTGGGCTTGCTTTTTACTGGCCAGGCTGGTCGCGAGGTAGCAGTTGTAACGGCGTTCATTCCATCATTGGTGTGCAACAGTGAAAGAAACCACAAAGACTTGTACAAGCTTCCTGGGTTGCTGACTCCGGTAAACGTGGAGCCGAAACCCATTGCGGCCAAGGATTTGGCTGAACTCGCTAAAAGTGTCGATTTGAATTATCAGATTTTGCCAGCGGTGTCCGTGGATTCTGTTCGCCGTGGATATGGCGACAAATTAACCGTAACTGCCAAAGGCTTGCAGTGTACCCGGGCTCTTGGCGTTTTGGCCGGAGTGGATACATGGGGTAATAACGCCTTGGGGGTTATGGTTGGATCCAGGCAGTCAGTCTGCCAGGCATCTTCCGCTAATGTTAATCAGCGACGTGACGCGCCGCTCGTGCTTCCCGAGAGAGGGCCTATTCCCAAGGTCTTTGGACTAAGAGTTTTCGGAACCATTCTCAATTGATACAATGACTAGAGACAAGGCTGTCGTCACGCCTTGAGGCTAGTCGGGATCAATATGATTAATTGGATAGAGTTAAATCCGGAAAATTTGCGGCACAATTTTCGTTTGCTGGCTGAGATGGTCGGTAAGGACAAATTGGCTGTTGTTCTAAAAAGCAACGCCTACGGACATGGATTATCGGAAGTTTACCGTATCCTAGCTTCCGAGGGTGTCGAGTGGATTTGTGTCAATTATGTCGAAGAAGGCGCTTCGCTTCGTCAGTTAGGTTTTGACGGACGTATCCTCGTCGTAGGTCCATTTGTACCGGAGCAGATGATGACGGCTTCCCAAAACAAATTGGAGCTTTTTTTGGGTCACGAAGAGGGACTAGCCGCTTGGCTTTTGTCGGAAAAACGACCAGACGTGCATATCGAATTTGATACAGGCATGAGTCGTCAAGGTTTTCGTCCAGTTGATGCGCGGAAAATAGCCGACAGGCTTTTACCGCATAAAAAGCACGTTCGTGGCGTGTGCATGCATTTTTCGAATGTCGAGGACGTGACTGAACACGATTATGCCAAGCTCCAGATGGAGAAATTTGATGCGGCACGCTCAGAGTTTATTGCAAGAAAGTTTTCAGTGATCTCGCATGCAGCTTCCTCGGCGTCGACACTCATTCTTGATGACAGCCGTTTTGGTTTGTCGCGCGTCGGCATTTCTTTGTATGGTTTCTGGCCTAGTCAGGCCACAAAGATTTCATACAAACAGCTTCATGGTGGCCTGATTGACTTAAAGCCAGTTTTATCTTGGCGAACAAAGGTAACTAGCATCAATCAAGTAGCTCAAGGGCAATACATCGGCTACGGATGTACTTATCGTGCGCGCAGAGACATGCAAGTGGCTGTTCTGCCCGTCGGATATTTCGAAGGTTACCCTCGTATGGCGTCTGGCAGTCCTGCCTATGTGCTTATTCGGGGGGAGCGATGCCCAATAGTGGGCAGAATTTGTATGAACATGATGATGGTTGACATCACTCACTGTACGGCACCACCTTGTGTGGGTGATTTAGTGACCCTCATTGGTCAGGATGGATCAGAGCATATTGGTGCGGCGGACCTGGCCGGCTGGGCTCAGACAATTCATTACGAGCTGCTGTCTCGCATTCATCCCGAGGCTCAGCGACGCATTATCTGATTTTATGCATTCGGGTTAGGACTTCAATGGAACGCCACGTTTAACGTTGGCCGCTTGTTTTTCAAACAGTCCAAAACGGTGACCGTCTGGGTCTGTAATCTGCCAGATTTCCCCATAGGCAGGTAGTCTAGTGGGACCAAATTTCTTCGAGCCACCAAATTTTGATGCTCGTTCGGCTATTTGTGCCGCACCCTCTACTTCAAAATAGAGAATAATTTGACCCGAAGATGGCTTTGCGCCCATGGACGGAACGATGCTGATTCCAAACGGACAATCTTCCGGAACGTCCAACACGACGTAATTATGAATCTCCGCCGGAACAGGTTTCCAGCCGAAAACCTCCTCGTAAAATTTTCGACTCACATCCAACCGTGCAGTGTGGATTTCTACTTGGCATAATTTCTTGGGGTCAATTTCTGTGAAGTCTGTCACTGATCTCGCCTCTTCTTTTGCTGACGCCAGCCGTCTTGCGTACAGTTTGAACCTAAAATAGTTCTACGATTGGCTCACCACCAAGCGATTTTTATCGTTTATATAAACTGGTCCGATGACCTGACGATTCGCAAAAGCCTCGGGTTTCTGGATGGCCCAATTCAGATCCAAGTATTTTTGAACAACCGCTTGGCGAATTCTGGAGTTATCAGGATTTTCATCGCGCATCAGATTCTCGAGAGTTTCCCCGACCTCTTCAAGGTCTTGTTCCATCAAAACCTCTGCCGCCGCATAGCGGACCCGCTCATCAGGGGCGGAAAGAAAATGACTAATTCGATCTTTCAGGCCATGTCGCTTGTAATCAGCAAGGTGACAAAGGATGTCGTAGTTTTTATCAGTTCTTGCCTGATCGAATGACACATCCGAATAATCAAGAGTGCCAAGCAAACATTCCACAACCCGCTCGTCGTTTCGTACGAGTGATTTCAGAATTTTAATGGGCCATGCAATACGTGTTGTCGTCTTTAAATGATCAAGAACGATGGGTAATGCCGCCTCGCCGTGACGCATGATTCCCGATAACGCTTTTTCCTTCTCGCGCGTGTCGTTAATTCCGTGTTCCAAGCTGAACTCAAAACGAGCAAGAAGTCCCTGAACGGCCGCTTTTGTATCGGCCACCTCGTCAGCCAAAAACTCAATGGCAGCCCAACGATCCTCGCGAATGGCCTTTGGGTTTTTGGCCATATCACTAGATTTCGTGATCCGCGCTTCCTGGTTGCCACCGAGATTCTTAATAAAATCAAATAGTCCCACGAAAATACATCCTTCCCTGACCATGCCCTTCAGTTCAATCTTGTCGGGCGATGGCAGTCTAGCAAAAAAACTGTGACCATCCCAAGTAAAAGGGCTAAACTGCATATTTTGCAAGCGAAAATTCGTCAAAAAAGGTTATGGAAAACGTCGTATGTCCCCAAAAAATTCGCCAGCTTCCAGCCCCACAATATCGGCACTGATTCTTGCAGCCGGCAAGGGCACTCGCATGAAGAGCACCTTACCGAAAGTGCTTCATCCTGTTATGGGCCGTGCAATGCTGTCTTGGGTGATGGACGTCGTTAAAAAAGCTGGGGCAACTGACCTTACCCTCGTCCTCTCGCAGGAGATGGGCCCTTTCTCCGACTTGTTAAGCCTCCACCCAGAGCTTCGCGTGGCGATTCAAAGTGGTCAACGCGGCACCGGTGACGCAGTGGCGGCCGCGTCACAGGCATACACTAGCGCCACAACTCCACAGTGGTCTCACGGAAAATTGCTGAAAGGTCAGCCGTCTTCGGCCCATTATGTTTTGATTTGTGCTGGGGATACTCCTGCCATGAGTCACCACACGATTGGACAGTTTATCGCCGCATGCCTAGGGTCGTCTCAAGCCCTGGGGGTTTTGGGCATGCATGTGATTGACCCAACGGGTTACGGCAGATTGGTGAGAGATCGGAATGGCGGTCTTACGCGAATTGTCGAGGAGCGTGATGCCGATTCCGAGATCAAAAAGATCACATTGTGTAATAGTGGGGTCGTCTTTGCTGAGGTGTCCTGGCTTTTCAAATTACTTGAGGGCCTTGTTCCAAATAATGCTCAAAACGAGTATTACCTGACAGATGTTTTTGAGGCATCAGCTCGGCAAGGTAAACCCGCGTTTGTCTTTGAGACCTTGGCGGCCTCTGAATTTGCCGGAGTTAATGATCGTAAGCAGCTCGCAGATATTGAGAAAACCATGATGCGTCGACGGATTGAAGAATTTATGGCACACGGCGTCACATTTCATTTGCCAGACACGGTATACGTGGATGGTGACGTTGTTATTGAGCCGGATACGCAAATCTTTCCGGGAGTTTGTCTGATCGGTAAGAGTCGGGTTTCCCGGAACTGCGTCGTGGGGCCAGGAGCCGTTCTAGAGAATACGGTGCTTGGAGCTGGTGTCAAAGTCGGAGCTCATGCGGTTTTGGTGGATAGTAGCATCTCAGCTGGCCAGACGATTTCGCCGTTAGCCTCCTGTGGTGATTTACAAGTATAGTTGGCATAGACACCGCAAGTGATAGAGAGGGTTCGTGGATGTGTGGAGTGGTTGGGTTTGTCGGCGCTAGGTCGTGTGTCCAAGTAATTTTTGAGGGTCTCCAACGATTAGAATATCGTGGGTATGACAGCGCAGGAATAGCGACACTTTCAGATTCAAAAATCAGCACCGTCAAAAGTGATGGCAAATTGTCCCGTTTAGAGGGGCATCTGACTAAATTACCCTCTGCAAGTACAATTGGAATGGGTCATACAAGATGGGCTACTCACGGAGCTCCGACCACCGAGAATGCACACCCACATGTTGATGGCGGACTGGCTATCATTCACAACGGTATTATCGAAAACTACCGAACGCTAAAAGACCAGCTACTGAGTGAGGGTTATAAGTTCCAGTCTGAAACGGACTCGGAGGTGGTTCTTCATCTATTGTCCAAGGAGTTGAAGTCCACGCCCAAGATGCGCGAGGCCCTCATGAAAGTTATTTCCAAGTTGGAAGGGGCCTACGGACTGGGTGTTCTTTGGACTGGAGAGCCCGATGCATTGTATTTGGTGAAACAAGGCTCTCCGATCGTGATCGGTGTTGGTGAGAACGAAAATTATTTTGCAAGTGACGCGCTTGCCATGCTGCCGCTTACAAAGTCGGTCGTATTTCTTAATGATGGCGAAATTGGAAGGCTAACGAAGTCCTCGGTAGAGCTTTGGACGTTCTCAGGAAAGCAGATTAATCGTGCGCCATCAGTTTTGAATTGGAGCGCTGCCAGTGCTGAGAAGCAGGGCTACCGTCACTACATGCTTAAAGAAATTCATGAGCAGCCTGCTGTGGTTGCAAATATTATTAGTCGTCTCGTTGATGCTAAGACTGGTCAGATTGACACTAAAGAACTTGGACTTGATGGTGTTGATTTTGACAGAGTTAAAAGCGTCGTTTACGTGGCGTGCGGTACGGCCTACTATTCGGCTCTTATCGCCAAGTACTCCGTGGAACAATTTATGGGTGTGCCGGTTTCGGTGGAGTTGGCCAGTGAATTTCGATACCGAAACCCGTATCTCGATTCCTCGACATTGGTGATAGCTGTCACCCAGTCTGGAGAGACTGCGGATACACTAGCCTGTATAAAACACGCCGCCAAAATGGGTTGTCAGACTTATGCTGTTTGCAACGTCCGGTTTTCCAGTATCCCGAGGGCAGCGCAATCGACTCTCTATATGGAGGCTGGACCGGAGGTGGGTGTAGCGTCAACCAAAGCGTTTACGAGTATGGTGTTGTGCCATTACTTGTTTGGTTTGGCGGTGGGTAGCAAGTTTGGTCGAGTAACGGGTGCAACTTATGCGGCGGCAATCGATTCTTTAAAGGCCTTACCCAGTGCGGTCGATCGCGCGGTGAATGCCGCTGGGCTGATCGAAGACGTCGCAGCCAAATTTTACGAAGCGTCTAATTTTATTTTTATTGGACGAGGCCCAAGTTATATGGTGGCGCTTGAAGGTGCCCTTAAATTGAAAGAGATCTCCTACATCCATGCCGAAGGTTACGCCGGTGGTGAGTTAAAACATGGCCCCATTGCATTGATCGACCGGCACATGCCAGTTTTGGCTGTTGTGCCTCATGATGTTCACTACGAAAAAATGATCTCAAACGTCGAGGAAGTCCGGGCTCGGGAAGGCCAGATTATCGGAGTGGGGGATATTCAAGACGAGCGCCTTCGAGGGCTGTCCTTGGAGTATATTCCTTGTCCGCAGGTTAAAGACTCGGCGTTGCAGTCGATTTTGTCTGTGATCCCCTTGCAGCTTTTATCATATTATATCGCCGTTAAACGCGGCACTGACGTGGACCAACCTCGAAACCTGGCCAAATCGGTGACAGTGGAATGATTTCGGAATTTATGGCTCCGTCTATTTTTGAAGTGATGCTGGCCGCGGGGCAGGGGCGCAGGTAACTCCATTGAGCTTTAATCTTCTCGACAACTTGAACCCAGCTCAGCGCGAGGCCGCTTTGCACCGCGACGGTCCGGCCGTGGTATTTGCCGGAGCCGGCAGTGGTAAAACGCGAATCATTACCATGCGCATAGCCTGGTTGATTGAGCAGGGTGTATCGCCATGGCAGATTTTGGCATTAACCTTTACAAACAAAGCAGCTCGGGAAATGCGGGACCGCGTGCTCGGACTTTGTTCAGTAGCCGACAAGGCTCTGATCTCGACGTTTCATTCTGGTTGCGCAAAGTGGCTTAGGGAGTTTGCGCCTGAGCTCGGGTTTACGTCAGACTTCACGATTTACGATGATGCTGATCAAAATTCAGTGATCAAAAAAATTATGCAACGAGGCAACCTCCGGCTTGATAAAGAAGTGACCGTTGCAGAGTATCGACACAGTATTAATCACGCCAAAACCCTTGGATTGTTTCCTCAGGATAGAGATTCCCAGAGGGCTGCGTTTAAGGAATTCATGCCAACCGGTGGGGTTGATGTGTATGCAGCCTATCAGGAGACCCTGGCGCTAGCAAACGCCATGGACTTTGGTGATTTGATCATGAATATGGTGCTTTTGCTTAGAACCAACGAACGTGTGCGTTCTCTCATGCAAAGTCGGTACCGGTACATTTTGGTTGATGAATATCAAGATACGAATAAGCCCCAGATTGAGCTACTGCAGCTTCTCGCGGCCGATCATCGCAACCTATTTGTCGTGGGTGATGACGACCAGTCGATTTACAGTTGGCGGGGCGCTGTGCCGGCGAACATTATTGATTTTGAGAAAATGTATCCCAAGGTGAAAGTCTGTAAGCTGGAACAAAACTACCGGTGCTCTTCAAATATTGTGAATGCTGCTGCTGCGTTAGTATCCCATAATAAAAAGCGAGCGGAAAAAACTCTTCGCACCGACAATCCCCCTGGTGACCTGATTGATTTTAGGTATGAGACCGATGGTGAGTTTGAGGCGTGGTGGTTAGCGGACACGATAAAATCTGAGCGCTCTGTGTTCGATTATGATGACATTGCGATTTTTTACCGTACGAATAGCCAAAGCCGGGTTGTTGAGGACGCTTTAAGAAAAGAAAAAATCCCTTACCAGATTTATGGCAACGTTCGGTTTTACGACCGCGTGGAAGTCAAAGACGTGCTAGCTTACATCAAGCTCTTGGTGAATCCGCGGGACGATGTGAGCTTCATGCGCGCTATGAACACTCCTGCGCGCGGTCTTGGGGATTCGGCCGAGGTTGCCATCACAAGTCGCGGCCGCGATAAAGGCATCTCGGCTTTTGCTGCGGCGCGCGAACTTGCCATGGAAGGCGTCCCGCGGTTATCGTCAAAATTAGAGAGCTTCGTTGCTTTGATTGATGACCTTAAAAAAATTTTAGACGCGCAGCCGCTCCCCGAGTTCCTCGAGGCCTTGATTGAGCGAATTAACTATTTTGCTTACTTGGCGAAAAAATATCCCGATCAAAGTGAGGATAAGCAAGACAACGTCATGGAGTTGGCTAGCGCCATAGCTGCATATGTAGATGAAACGCCGGGAGCCACGCTCAGTGATTGGTTGCAGTCCATTATGCTGGCTAGTGATGTGGAAGGTGATGCTGGTGGGGTGAGTCTCATGACCCTTCACATGGCTAAGGGTCTTGAGTTCGAGCGGGTTTTTTTGATTGGCCTTGAGGACGGGCTTCTGCCCCACTTCAATAGCTGTGATGACAAACTTGAACTCGAAGAGGAGAGGCGTCTTTTCTATGTTGGAATGACAAGGGCTAAGAAGAAGCTTTCTTTGTCAGCAGCATATATGCGCCGAACATGGGGGCAGACTCAGGCTAATGATGTGTCGCGCTTTTTAAAGGAGTTACCACCCAAGTACGTCAATATTTTGACGCCCCCAGGAGGGGCTGAGGCACCGATCGAGTGGGGTGATGGTGATAGTCATGATGATGGTGACACCCAATACTATGATTACTCAACGGAAAGTGATGAATTTTCGTCAAGTAACCAAAGGGCTATTAAACGCGGAATGAAGGTCGCGCATCCGACCTACGGCTCCGGAACCGTTGAAGAAGTGGAATCGAGTTTTGGTCGTACCAAAATTCTTGTCCGATTTAATGACGTTGGGCTTAGAAGGGTTGAGCCACACCATCTAGAACCTAGGCCGTGACGACTTGACGTCATGGTGGTGCTATAATCTACACATCTATAGATATGAACGTTTCAATCGACGGGGAATTTGGTGGTCAATCGTAGACAAACCAAAAGGACCAGCGTAGCTAGCTTTCTACTAGATCGCGGAGCCGGTTTTTTGTACGGATTTGCGACCGTAGTCATATGTATTGGCGTCTTTCGGGGTGAAACATCTATAGCTCGATATTTCTCGCTAACAAAATCCAAACATATACTCGAAGAACGAGTCTCGGAACTTGAAACGGAAAACGCGGGCTTGTCGCAAGAAATACTGCGTATAAAAGAGAGCAAGTCGTATGCGCGTAAGGTGTTGAGGGATAAGTACCATGTCACCGATGACGATGAGAAGATTATTTACTACGCTGACTAAAACCAGCTTGGGGAGAAGCCAGTATGCGTGAACTTGGAATGTCATTATTAGTAGCTTGTACTTTGCTAAATTCATGTGGCAGCGCAAACGTCAACAAGCTATTTGGCATGGAGGACGAATCATACTCAAGTCTCTTGCAAAGAGCTCAGTTTGCCTATGACGACGGCGATTTTTCTCAGGCAGAGGAGTTTGCAAATAAGGCATATGGACGCGCTCAAAATAATGGTGATGCGGGCGTCTTGCTCGGCAATATTTATCTCAGCAAGGCGGGAATCGACATTTTCCAGCTCGTCGGCAAACTTTCAACTCTCTCCTCAAAATCCTCATCGAGTGGCTCCACGACCAGTAAATGTAAAAGCTCATCCGGGAATAATCAAAGTGCAAGTAGCGTACTGACCGAAATGAGTTGTTTGTTGCTCAGTCTAACCAATGATGACAAAGACGCACTCGGCGCGAATGTCACATCTTACACCGGGCTGAAAGCGATCGATGTCCCGTCGGTTTATATTCCAAATGAAGTCAATGATAATCTGAGATCCAAAGTTGGTGTCTTGGGGGCGCTTGACAAGGGCATTCGCGCATTGTGCCCATTTGTAGACCGGGCCATGTTGGCGGCGTCGGTTGATGAAAGACACAGAAATGCTAGCATCTGTCCGGATCGCACAAAAACGTCTTTTAGTAGTCCAAAAGCGCACATTTCGTTTGCGCTTTTGCATCTTGTAGAAGCTTTAGTGTTTCAGCAGGGTGTCCTGATTGACGGGGTTACCTCAGGTGAAACTCGCACTGGGGTTCAGACCATTTCAACGAAGATGTCTGCCGTTGATACACGCTCAACGGACGGCATTAAAAATCTTGCTTTGGCGGCCGTAGATTTTGCCGATGTGGTTGGAAAGGTGTTCGATACGGGCAACCCTAAATCACAAATCGCTTTGGCTCTAAACGGGCTAATCATAGTCAGCAAATCGTTTGAGGCGGCTGGTGTCCCCTCGTCGGTGACATCTGTGATCACGACCCAACTGACAAATCTTCAGAACACAGCTTCAAGTCTTCCTACGACCGGTGATCCGACGACCAAACAGACTCAGGCCCTGTCTGGACAAATTACTCAAGCCTATGCGAATTCACTTGGCAAGCAGATTGAAACGGCATGCCCGACTATAAACACCGCCAATTGTCCTAGTCTATGCACGAGTTTTGCTACGATCAGTCAAGGCGTTGATCCTACTAAGGTGAATAAACCAAAGGTGTGTCCCTAATATAAATCGATCCTCACAGGCCAAAATGCCTTTGCCGTAAAGACTTTGACTGTCTATAATCCATCGGGCTGATTAGCAAATCAGTTGGAAGGGTTAAGTGGTTCATGCCTGCTTCAAACAAAGCTGGAAAAATACTAAGTGGATGGTTGGCGCCCCATCCACCTCACCTGGTCTATGCAGAAAATCCAAAGCAGAATGCCCCCAAATCTCGCGGCGGCTGGGAAACCTTAAGGCATGCCTACCAGGCCTGTCGCACAAGTCTAAAGCAAAAAAAACCAGACGTTATAATCGTTCATTCGCCCCATTGGCAGACAGTCGTCGGCCATCACGTGTTGTGCGTTCCTAGACTTAAAGGTCTATCAGTTGATCCAATTTTCCCACATCTGTTCCGTTATGAATTTGATCTGACTGTGGATTGTGAGTTGTCGCGGGCCATTTATGACGAGGGCCGAGCTAGTGGTCTCACCATGCAGAAGATGGAAAAGGTAGATTTTAGAGTCGATTATGGAACGATCGTGACCCTTCATATGATGAATCCTGATTGGGATATTCCAGTTGTCGGGATCTCTGCCAACAATAGCCCCTACTTTTATGACGATGACGTTGCCCAGGATCAAATGCTGCGGTTAGGGGAAGCCACGCGCCGAGCCGTTGAGAAAACTGGGCGAAGAGCTATTTTGGCAGCAAGTAACACGCTGTCTCATCTTCATTTTTCTAAAGAGCCTAATCCGGAGCTTCCGGAAGATATGTCGCGAGAGCATATTTTTTCTCAAGTCCAGTATGAGTGGGATATGAAAGTCATCAACATGCTTCGCCACGGAGACTTGAAGAGTTATTTTGAATGCTTACCGACTTATATGAAAGAAACCTTCGCCGAAGTAAAGGCAGGAAGTCTTACCTGGATGCTATCGGCCATGGGAATGCCAAAGACCGGCGCACAGTTTCATGGCTATGGATCTGTTATTGGAACGGGTAATGCTGTCATGGAGTGGGATCTTGAGGCAACGCCATGAAGTCGTACGATAAAATCACTTACGCGTGGGTTCCTGGATTGCCGCATTTACTGAGGCCAGATCTCAATGAGGGCTACGGCAAGCTGGCTCAGGCGTGCCGTGATCTTGGCAGCGAGTTCAAGCGTCAAGGGGTCTCGCGTATCCTTTTCTACTCAACCCAGTGGCTTTCCGTCTTGGGTCAGTCCGTTCAGGCAAGACCAAGGGTCTCCGGGCTACATGTCGATGAAAATTGGTATGACATTGCCTCTTTGAAATTTGATTTTGAGATTGATTCTGGTCTCGTCGAAAATTTGATCTTAAATTCTCGCCAGGCTGGCTTTCAAGTGCGGGCAGTCGATTACGAGGGTTTTCCGATTGATACAGGCACTATTGTCGCAAATACGTTACTCAACAACTCCGGCCTAAAGACGGCGATGTATAGTTGTTGCGTCTATTCTGATTACTTAGAGACCGTAAAAATTGGAGCACTCGCCGCGGATGCTGCTATGAAGCTAGATGGCAAAACGGCCATCGTCGCGGTATCTGGACTTTCGGGGCGATATTTTACTGATAGCATCGATTATAAGTCGGATGCCATTCGAGACCCGATTGACGACCAATGGAATCAAAAATTGCTAGCATCTATGAATGATGGTCTTTGGCAGAATGTGGCAGCAATGCGTGATGAGTATACGCGCTGCACAAAAGCTGACATGGGGCTAAAGGCTCTTGCATTCCTCGAGGGTGCAGGAGCATGTCGACCTGGTCGGCGACTCATGACAAAAGCCTACGGCGCAATTTACGGCACAGGTGCTGCTGTTATGCTGGGCGGCTGATTATATCCAAGAATGCCGCATACCACCATCTACCGGAATATTAGCGCCTGTAATATAGCTGGCACCATCACTTGCAAGAAATGTCACAAGCTCAGCGAGCTCTTCTGGTTTGCCAAGCCTTCCGGCCGGAATGCTTTTAATGGTCTTATCAATTTCTGATTCGAGGGTTGTACCATCCCGCGCCGCTTTCGCCTTGCGAAGGTTCATGATGCGGTCAGTCTGAATCACGCCAGGGAGCACCGTATTCGCCGTGATTCCAAACGAAGCGACTTCTTTGCTGAGTGTTTTCATGTATGCTGTGACCGCAGTTCGCATAGATGTCGAAACTACTAAATGGTCAATGGGCTCAAATACCGACAAGGACGTAATCGTAATGATGCGCCCAAAACGCCTATCTTTCATGCCCGGAATAATCGCTTGGGTTAGCAGCACAGAACTTAGAAAAATCTGATTAAAGCCGGTTTGCCAGTCTTCGACGGAGGTGGCCACTGCAGATGATGGAGGTGGTCCTCCGACATTATTGACTAGAATATCGATGCCGCCTAAGGCCGTGTTCGCATCCTTGGCAAATGAGGCAATATTGTCTGGTTTTGATAGATCGATCGGCAGGAACTTTGGAGGTTTTTTGTCAGGATGCGTCTTAGCGAGTGTTTTTGCTGCCGCCTCAAGATCAGCGGTATTGCGCGAGCAAATTAGAATGTCACAGCCAGCCGCGTGAAGTTTCGTGGCAGTTGCTAGGCCAAGGCCTTTACTTGCAGCACAAACCAGAGCTTTTTTGCCTTTTAAATTCATGGATCAAACCTAGTTTTGAGTTATTTATGGCTAAAGGTACCAGTAAGCCAAGCAGGCGACAACCGTTGGAATGATGGCAGCCAAGAGGAGTATAAAAGGATGGACGGTTTTTTCTGGAAAAGCATCCTTTAAGAGACCAAGAGCAATCGGATTTGGCGCATTTGCGATAACCGTTAAGCCGCCGCCAGCCACGGCCCCGGCGACTAAAACGTAGCGGGATACATCGCTGAGTCCTGGCACAAGTGTGCCCAGGTAGGTCAAGGCAGCGTTGTCCGTTATGGCAGTTAAAGCGGTAGCGCCTAGGTAAAGGTGTAGCGGGCCGAGCGAGCTTACAATTGGTTCGATCCACCAACGCTGCAGCTGTCCAAGAGTCACCAGCCCGCCCAAGAAAAACCCTACAAGTAGACCTTCTCGAAGTTTAAGTGGCTCCTGGTATTCACGGGTAACGTCAGTCCAGCCAAGAAATAGCAAAAATAGGGGGATAAAAAACGCCATGCTCGAGTGGTATTTCACGACCAGAGCGATAAACAGTATGTGACTAAAGAACATCCAAAAAGGAATATGGCCGCTAGATTGGCCCTGATGAATCGTCTTTGAACGAATTTCCGACAAATTAAGTATGTATAGACCGAGTGTGTTGACGCAGACCGCTATCGCACTCTTCCATCCAAAGTTTTCAAGCATAAACCACAAATCCCAATTCCATTTCTGGGCGACCATGATGACGGGTGGAGCTGCGAAGTGAGTCAAAGTTCCGCCAATACTGATGTTAACCAAAAGAACTGCAAGTGTGCTGTAACGTAAAAAAGAACTTGTTTGACGCGTGAAAATAAGCGGTTTTAGTAATAAGGCGGCGACCACCATGGCTGCCGGTTCTGTTATGAAGGATCCAAGCAGAGGAGCAAGCGTTAGCGAGAAAATAAAAAAGGCCGAACTTTGCATGGATCTTGGCATAAACCTCGCGAGTGATCCAACCGTCGTTTCGCAAAAATGCATGACAGGTTTAGTAGCTGCCATGGTCATGATGACAAATACAAATACCGGTTCTGTAAAATTGACACTTTCTAGGTATCGAACACCTGCGTCCAAGTCTTGCTTCATGATGAGAAATCCAAGAAAAGGAATAGCCCACAAGCCAAAGACAACCTCGATCTCTGCCAAGTAGTGCAGTAGATTTTCCATAAGGGAGCCTTCTCTAAACCTTCGCGCCAAATCAGCAAACCATCTCGTGAAGAACGTATGGACAACGGCAGACAGAAAGCAAAATGTGGCGACATGTTCAATTCGGATTTCAGATATCATGAAGTGGCCCTCACTGCGGTATTTTAGCCAATAAAATTAGGATGCTAGTTGACTTGTAAGCATAGCACAAAAGTCTCACTTTGTCGGGAGTTCCAAGTCGCGGTCAGCCCGAAAATTACTTTTGGAAAGTCTCTTAATTCAAGAGCCGTGATTTCTGGTTTTTAGTAGACTGCTCTGGGCAAATCTTTGGGTTTGAGGGGCTAGATCATTGGCAAATAATCAACCAATTATTGAACAAAAAAAGACTTTGAAACCATCCCTGCCGGTTCGCTTTGGGATTGTGTCTTTTTTAAACGACTGCTCAAGCGAAATTTTGACTAGATCTCTGCCGTTATTCTTATCCGCTAGTTTAGGGGTTAATCCAACCATACTGGGTCTAATTGAAGGTGTTGCAGAAACGACGACAATTCTTGTCACCGCGTTTTCTGGATGGCTTAGTGACCGCATGCCCTCAAGAAAGCCTCTTGTGACTCTGGGATATAGTTTGTCAGCTGTAGGGCGCACCTTGATGTTTTTTACCAGTGTTGTGCCTTTGTTAGCGGCAGCACGCGTGCTGGATAGGATTGGAAAAGGTGTTAGGACCGCGCCAAGAGATGCACTTATCGCCGATGACTCGCACCGAAAAAATGTAGGTCGTGCCTTTGGCATTGCTCGCAGTCTCGATACTATTGGCGCAGTGAGTGGCTTATCAATAGCCATTATTATGGGTATCGGCTCAAGTGATATGTCGTCGGATCTCTTTCAGCGCATGCTGTTGACATCTATACCATTTGCCTGGTTTGCGGTTGTGGTTCTAGTTTTGTGGGTGCCTAATATACCCCGTCAAACTCACGCCAAGACGTATCTTGCCTGGCACGTCCCACAAGAGATCAGGCCGCTCCTTTTTGCGATTATGATTTTTGCTCTTGGGTCGTCGTCCGATGCATTTTTGGCGCTGAGAGCTAAAGAGGTTGGATTTGATTTCGGAGCCATACTCGGTCTTTTCATTCTTTATAATGTTATGGCATCCGTAGTCGGTTGGCTCGCGGGGCAGTGGTCAGATCGGTTTGGCCGGAGACGTTTTCTCCTGCTCGGTTGGTTTGTCTATGCAATTTGCTATTTCGTAATGGCTATGACGGGTGATCGCAATATCTTCGCTATGGGATTTGTGTGCTTTGGTGCCTTTTATGGGCTTACAGAAGGTGTTGAGAAAGCTTTGCTGTCTGATTTACTTCCGGCGCGAAAGCGTGGTATGGGCTACGGGGCATTTCAAACGGTTCTGGCATTGGTAGCTATTCCAGCGAATCTGATGACCGGCTGGATAGCGGCAAAGTTTAGTCTCGGATTCGCACTATTTGTTTCGGGTGTTTTTTCGATGTTGGGTGGGTTGGTTTTAATTTTTATCTACAAGAAATTAAAACCACTAAATGTTGAATAACGCCGCGTCAAGTTTGATGTCTTCAGCGTGGCAAAGTTCAAGAAGATCCGAGGGAAGATCGCACCGAAGCTCCAGTTTTTCAAGTGTCAGCGGATGGGTGAGAGATAGCTGCCAGGCGTGTAATGCATGTCGCGGGAATCCAGCGAGGTCCTTGACACGCGAGCTATTTCCCTCCGCACGGTAGAGGTCAAGTATTTCGGTGTTTGAACCGTAGAACTTGTCACCGATGAGTGGAAATCCAGCCGCCGCAGCGTGCAATCGAATCTGATTGGTTTTTCCAGTTATGGGTGAGGCTTCTATGAGCGCAGATCTCAGTCCCCTTGATAGCACCCTAAACTTTGTGACGGCCGATGCGCCGTCTTCTGAGATTTCAGCTCGATTGGTTCTAAATTTTCGCTCGGCTTTTATGGAGAGATCTATTGTCCACGTGTCCTGACTCGGCGCTCCTACCGTGATGCCTAAATAGGTTTTCTTGACCTCACGCCTCGTCCACATTTCAGTTAACTGTGCCCGAACAGGGGGCCGCTTGGCGCAAAGCAAAAGGCCGCTTGTCTCCCGATCAAGACGATGAACCGGGGTCCAGCCATCGCCCAAGATATTTGGCAAAACACCAGCCACAGTACGCCGTCGGTAATATCCCGCCTCGTGCATGGGAAGGCCAGCAGGCTTCATCAGTGCCGCTAACTCGCCGTCAGACCAAAGGATTTGCATGTTGGTGTCAACGGCCGGCTCCTCGTCAAACGGGTGGAGTCGTCGTAGCTCATCTCCCAGCTGTAACCGTTGAGAGGATTTTCGGGCTCGAACCCCATTGACTAATACAACGCCTTCATTGATTTCACGTTGCCAACCTGCGCGGCTAAAAAAAGGAAAATGCGCTGCCAAGTACTCGTCAAGACGCTTGCCCGTCTCTGCAGTCTGCACGGGAAGACCAAGGCGTCTCGTCTCCTCTGACCAGCGGGATTCTTTCATGAGCGTCAGATCCTAATTAAATAAATAAAAACAGGGTATTAAAATATCAAGGCGTCAACGGGGCCCATCAATGACGTTTACCGTAGCCTTGTTTTTAGGATAGACTTGCCACCCGTTTCAACCGTTATTTTTCCTCTAAGGATTAGATGGTTTGGGCTTTAATGACTGCGACGTTTCTTAATAGTTAATCAAGATTTTATGACCGCCAAACCAACCCTAAAAGATCTGCCGCTCAACAAAGAGTATCTGCTGAAGATAGCTCCGATCGTGTCTGCAATGCGCGTGTATCACGAACACTCCACTGTAGGTCTTGAACATATTCCAAAATCAGGATTCATCATCGCGGCAAATCACAGTCTTGCTAGCTACGATATAGCTCTTCTTATGGCGTCGATTTATGAATATTCAAACCGGGTTCCGCGCGCTCTCATTGATCGACTTTTTTTCAAAGTACCTGGACTAGGTCAGTTGATGGAAGCGTTTGGTAGCCGTGAGGGAACCCGAGAGAATGCTGTGGCCATGTTGAATGCAAACGAAATTCTGGTCGTTGCTCCTGGTGGTATGCGAGAGGCCTTAAGACCATCAAGTGAAAAGTATAAGATCATTTGGCAGAGGCGCAAAGGCTTCGTCAAACTGGCCATTGAAACCGGCGTCCCAGTCGTGCTAGCAGCTTGTCCCGCCGCTGACGACCTGTATGACGTTGCCCCGAGTCATATTACAGCTTGGGCTTACAAGACCCTTAGGATTCCATTGTTCTTTGCCAAAGGCCTCGGTTTTACCGCCATTCCTAAACCGGTAAAGCTGACGCATTATTTGAGTGAACCACTTCATCCACCGCCAAATTCCAAAGACCCAGAGGTTCTTGCAGAGAGAGTGGACAAATTTCACGCGCAGATTGTCAGACGCATGGAAGCGCTGATGCGTGAAACAGCTAAAGAACATGTATGAAACAATAATTGCCATGGAAACTCCCAAAGACATCAAAGACGTTCGCTACTTATGGATCGAGCAGCTTTACCGGGAGCATCACGACATCTCTTGGTTTTACCGCGCGAAGTTGCGTCCGGTCGTTATTCAGTTGTCAGATACGCAAGGATTTTGGGGCAAATGGGACCCATTACTGAGAACCATTACGTTGAGCGTTCGGCTCATTGAAAACCATAGCTGGGATGTCGTCGTGGAAATACTCAAACACGAGATGGCTCATCAATATGTTTCCGAGCATTTGTCAGATATGGATGGTACCGACCATGGCGAGCCATTTAAAAGGGCATGCAAACAGTTAGGTGTTGCCTCGTGGGCGGCGCGCGCCGCAGGCGATCTACCAGGCGAGCAAATCCCGTGCATTCGTCAGAGGGTGGTCAGCCCTGAAGACCAGCGACTGCTTGACCGGGTAGAAAAATTACTGTCTCTGTCACAGTCGACAAACGAGCACGAAGCCTTCCTGGCCATGCAAAAATCAAGGGAGATCTGCGCGAAACATAATCTAGATAAATGTCTTCGACAAAAAACCGACGATTCCTTGGATAGTATGTATTTATCCAGAAAAAAGAAAAAAACGGATCCCGTTGATGCTAAGATTTTATCGATTATAAACGAGCATTTTTCGGTCAGGGTCATCCACACGTCACTATTTGATGCTGCTACATGCACCAAGTTTCAAGCAGCGGAATTACTTGGCCGGCGAGAAAATATTTTAATGGCTGAGTATGTTTATCAATTTTTACGACAGCAGTGTGACGCGCTTTGGTCTAGTTATAAAAAATCCACAAAAGTGCATGGCTCACGTCGCAGAAGCTATCAGTTGGGTGTTCTCAGTGGCTTTGACGACAAGCTCGTGTCGGCTGGTTCCATTGACAAAAAAATTGCCAAAGACGTAATCCACCAAGTGCAGGACGTCGCGGCTTTACAAAAAGTTGAACGCTCATCTTTGGAAGATTACGTTGAGGCGCGTTATCCGCGGCTTTCAAAGAAGTCATGGGGTAGCGGACGCCTTGATCAGGGTGCGTTTCAAAACGGGCAAGTCGAGGGCCGAAGACTGAATTTAAATCGTCCCATTGAATCGAGGGGCGGTTTTGGTGGGTTTCTCAAATAAAAAAGCCGGGGATTAGCCCCGGCTTTTTCTGATCTCACAAATAGACGGTCTCAGCATCTCCAGCGGCGAATCAAGCAGCCGTTTCGCACTCTATAGCCAACGCGTGCCAGGCCATTACCTGTGACGCGGGCTACACCCATAACGGCTCGTCCTGTGAAAACTACAGCACCGCGCCCAACTGCAGCAATCGCTTGAGCTGCGCCAAATAAGACTCGCCTTACTGGTCTATGAGTCCCAAACCATGTACGAACCGGGCGATTTTGAACAAAATACCTGCCGACTGCGAATGGGGCAGCAACAATGGCACCTAGGATTGGGAACATGCGGCGGCCGCCTAGATCTAGGCTTGTGCGTCCATTCGGCGCTTCACTCATCGTTTCAGCAGATGACTTGGAGTCGGAAGCATCCGCAAGACCAAGATCGCTCTTTGCAGCTTCGCCTGAGAATGAGTCAGTGAATACTGGTTCAACTTCCTTCTTGAAGTAGCGACCAGTCTCTGCAAAAGGAGCTTTACCATCAAAAAGGACGGCGCGTGATGTATCCGAGCACCAGGCTGATTCGAATACTTGTGCGACGAGGAAGTTGGTCATTTCACGGTGGCCAGCGTCGTTGTAAGCACCCCAGTATGCTTTCCAGCGTGTGTCACGATCAACACTCGCATCAAGCACCTTCGATGAGGAGATCATAGTCTTGTAATTGTCAGGAAGAGACTCAGCGAAGGTCTTGCCATCACTGTTCTTGTTCTTGATCAGATCTTCGATCACCATGAACGCCAAACCGGCTTTAACGTTGCGCATTTCTTTATCGTAGGCTCCGAACTCATAAACCAGATCATTTTGCGCCGAAACATTATCGGCCATCGCGACTTCAGTTAAGAATGAGCTTAGAACTGCGGCAAATCCACCAACGATCAGACTCGCCTGTTCTTGCTGCTCAGCTTTGGTTTTAGCAGTAACGCCGACATAGATGGTTGGCATGCCTGCTAGGCCGTTTTCCTTTGGGAACATAACGCAACCGCCTTGGTCGCCCGAGCTATAAAATAGCGGCGTTGATTCCTGGGAGGCACAGGCTTCTTTGGGGTTACCAATCAGCTGGACGTTTCCACCTTTCAAGAAGAACCAAGACTGCAGCTCAATAGGTACAGCTGCAAAAATTCCGCGAAGCGAGTCTTTGTAGCCCTCAGGTGCTTGAACACTCTTCTGAGCCCAGAATGTATCGTAGCGCTCAGCAAACTTATCGCCGCCGGCAGCTGAACATGTGTACGGTGTCTTATCACCGGCCATCCCGCCCAGTGACTGTGTTGTAGAGTCACTTGCGGTCTTACATGAGCTTAGTCCTGAAACTATAATCGATGCTGTTAATAAATGGCGTAACAAGACCCACCTCCAACTGATTCAGTAACTTTACGGATATCGTGATTGAGAAAGAGAACTGCTACATTCTAACACACGGGTGATAGACACGCCAAAGGCCGCGACAAAACGGCCCGATTAACTCTCGAATTTTAATGAAGTTAGATCTGATTTTTGTGATTTACCAAAAAAGACGAGCCGTGTTGGATTAAATGTCCAGACTGCCGCCGAATACAAACGCTGTCGGCCCTGCCAAAACAATCTCATCACCCGGGCTTGTTTGTTTGACGTAAAGACGCCCACCTGGCATGTCAACTCCGATCCAATCTGAACGTTCAATCAATCCTGATTCCAGAGCTACCACACCCACAGCACATGCACCGGTTCCGCAAGCTTGCGTTGCCCCAACACCTCGTTCCCAGGGGAATACCTTTAGTAATTCCCCGATCGGCTCACCGATATCGCGACGGGCTTTCTGAAGATCACCCTCGCTGATGTCGCACGAGGTCGCGATATGAACATTGATTCCGTCACCTTGGCGACTTGCTTGCATGGGTATCCCGGCAAGTTGAGCAAGCTCGGCTGTCGAGGTCTCGACTGTGAATACGACGTGAGGATTTCCTATCCCCACAGTCATACAGTCACCCTTCAATTGCGGTAGCTTTTGTTGCAATTCTTTGGCCCGCTCCATGACGTCTCGATTCCAATCATTATCGTCGCCTAGGCTCGGTTGGGGCATTGTAACAGCCACAAAAGGATTGGCCTTATCGCCAATGAATCTGCAGTCGATCGAATTGCCAGAGACGCTAAAACTAACCCCATCAAATTCCAAAACAGCCTCACGATGAGCCCGTCGACGCGCACTACTAGCTGCGCAGCGAAGACCATTCCCACAATTTTTGGCGAGACTGCCGTCACTGTTTATTATGACTAATTCCTCGGCAAAAGGATCTTTGCGGTTTTTTGCGACTAAAACTAAAATGCCATCAGCCCCGACGCCAGAGCCATCGCGTGCGCAAATTTTTGCCGCAAGCCTTTGCAAGGTTGGCACTAAAAGATCACGATCAGTGGTTAGGATCCAGGTGACGATGAAGTCATTTTTCGCACCGTGCCATTTCTCAAAGTCGATTAACATAAAAGCCCTGCGCAATCATTTGATGTTATTTTCAAGCTTATAGCCACGTCCACGCACACTCACTAGGATTTTAGGGTCCCGGGGGTCAACTTCAATCATTTTTCTAAGTCTGACCACAAAATTATCGATAGTTCTGGTTTCAGTCGTAGCTCTTAGCCCCCAAACCTTCTCAAGAAGGTGTTCACGGCTCACAATTTTTCCCGGGTTGGACATGAGCTCATGTAGGAAGTCCGCTTCAAGTTTTGTTACGGGATGAGACTTCCCATCACAGTGTAGTGTCAGTTGATCATGGTCAAGCAGGAGTCCTGAGACCTTAATTTGGCCAGAAGATTGCGGTTTCGCTTCAGACTTATAAAGATTGGCTCGCTCCGTCATCCGACGAACCCGGGCAATCAGCTCCTCCAGATGGAAGGGCTTTGTAATATAGTCATCAACGCCTGTGGCAAAACCAACCAATCGGTCCTCTTCAGCGCTGCGTGCTGTGAGCATCAAAATTCCAAGTTTCTGGTCGACTTGGCGTATGGTCTTGGCGACCACAAACCCGTCTTTGCCAGGTAGCATGACGTCAAGGATGACGGCATCGAAGGGGCTGTGCTGTAAAAATGCGGAAATAGCGGAGTCCCCGTCTGCGCAGTGCTCCACATCGAAACCTTCGGCCTCAAGATTTAACTTAAGGATGAAAGCCAAGTGGGGTTCGTCCTCAACTAGAAGAATTTTTTGCTTTGTAGTGTTTGTCTTCATCTTGGGAAAGTTGCTATAAATTGTGAACCAAGTCCTGGGCCATCACTCTCAACAGAGATGCTACCGCCGAGTTGGTCAAGAGTTGTTTTTACAATAAATAGGCCAAGACCGGTACCGGGAATTGCTCGTTTCGACGCATCACTACTTCTATAAAACATTTTAAAAATTCTCTTTTTTTCTCGCTGTGTAAGGCCTAGTCCATGGTCTCTTATTGCAATCAGCAAGCCACCGTCGATCACCGAGCATTTAATTTCGACCGGAGTTTTTTTAGGCGAGTATTTGATAGCATTTTCGATAAGATTACTGATCACCATGTTAAAAGCATTCAAACTGACCCGCCAGGTCAGATTTTCCTTCACATCCGTCAGAATGCGATCAGAAATTTGTTGATCCAAATATGACAACGTCTTCACCACCTCGCTGATAGAGTCTTTGATATTGACGTCTTTGATATCGTCTTGGAACATGGTGAGTCCACGATCAAGTCTGGATGAGATCAGGATTTGATTAACCAGTCGTATAAGTCGATCAATATCGACAAGGCTCATGGTCAAAAGTTTTTGACGCGTGTCATCGGATAGGCTGCGAGATGCCAAGGTCTCATATGCCAAGTGAATGCTAGCCAGTGGGGTTCTGAGTTCATGAGTCACGCTGGAGACGAAATCTCGCTGCTGGCGGATCAGTGATGTTTGACGAAGGCCCCATGTGAAAAGCATGATTGAACCTGCACCCAGCATTGACAGGAGAACGATTCCAACGACGATCAAAACCACGACACTCGTATCGTTCGTCGGAAGTAATGTGGGTTTTATTAGTGCAGCAATTTTTTCAATTTCACGCCGGCGATCAACAAACCATATAATCCACAGGGTCAGAATCGCTGTCCAAATAATCTGCATGAAAACGAAAATGCTGACGGGGTGAATGAGCCATCGTAAATTTCTGCCAAGAATGTGCCTCATTTTCATGACCTGGAGTAAAACCGGGCTTGCAACTTTTGGCGTAAAGCTAAAAATGACGTCGATCTCTCTTGCTAGTGGACCACTCGTATGGACGTGGTTTCTGATTTGAGCTCGGTTTTCAGTTCTAGAGCGAGATTCAGCAACTTGTTGTAGTTGTAGCGACCAACGATAAGGGCGACGCTGTCGGCACATTTCGCATCAAGAAGGGCTCTTACGAGCTGTCCGACTAGTTCAAACGAGTTTTCATCCGTCAAGGATCCGTGGCATGGATAAAGGGCGACACTTCGAGCTTTCAGGTTTTGCACTGTCTCCGTGACAAGGCCGACCCAAACAGCGTAGTCACGAAAGTTTGGAGCAGGACAAGGGGTCACAAAAACGCGCCTCGCCACACCATCCTCGCCAGCGATTGCCATTAGTGATGGTTCTGTGACGTTTTGGCCTTTTAGTTCGATTTCATAAAGCAGCTTTGAAGTGGATGCTTCGGAAATCATGTCGGGGCACTCAAGATTCCCGGTTTTTGCAAAAGTAACGACAAGGTGATCTCGTAAATCTGCATCATCTATAGCTAATGATAAGGTGATCGTTCCAGCTGGATTTAGTTTCGTATTGGAAGTGGGATCGATGACACCAGAGGAGTCTTGAGTAGTTAAAACCGTTTCTGCGGTCTTTATTGAAGGTTCCTGACCCATCCCCATAAATTCCCTCCGAGTTTCGCACGTATTATACTGGGTGAATATCTGTTACGACCGCATCAAGGACACCATTCACAAACGAGCCGGAGTGTTCTGTTCCGTAGCGTTTGGCCAGTTCAATGGCTTCGTTTAAGATTACCTTATCTGGGGCTAGTTTCTCAAGAAGTTCAAAGGTGGCCATGCGCAAAATAACACGGTCGGTACTTGCCATCCTGTTGATTTTCCAGTTCTGACTGTGTGCGGCGATGATTTCATCCAGTTTATTAATATTAGATAGTACGCCTTTGGTGACCTTTAGAAGATAGTCCATGACGCTGTTCTCGACCTTAAAATGCTGTAAAAACGTCTGGAAATGCTCATCCGAAAAATAAAAGATCCTATCCGCCTCGCATTGATAGAGAAACTGAACAGCAAATTCACGTGACAGAGAGTTTGGATTCAGGGTGCTCACGTTTGCACATCCCCTCTCAAGCAAGCCATCGTTGATGTCATTTCAATTGCAGCATGTGCAGCGTCGCGGCCTTTGTTTCCATATTTGATGCCACTGCGATTAAGAGCCTGCTCAACTGTGTTGGTTGTCAAAACACCGAAAATAACCGGGACACCTGTTTCAACAGCGACATTCATGACGCCACGAGCACACTCGCCAGCAACAAAGTCAAAGTGAGGCGTTTCGCCCTTGATGACGGCTCCCAAAGTTACGACTGCCATGTAGCGACCGGAGCGAGCGGCCTGTGCTGCCACAGTGGGAATCTCAAAGCAGCCGGGAACCCATAAAATGTCAACATTTGGAGTCAAGCCGGCTTCACGAAATACATCCTCGGCACCGGCCAATAAGCATCGGGTGATCATTTCATTAAACCGCGCCACGACTATGAGATAGCGAGGATCCGTGGTTTTTTTAGCAACTTTTGATGGGCTTTTTGGCATGTTTGATGTCTCCAGATCTTTATTTGCTACCGATGACCACATGGTCCACAACTTCTAGTCCAAAACCTGCGAGGCCTTTGAAAGTCCGCTGTTGAGAGACGTGCGTTCTCATTCTTTGGATGCCCAGGGACCGGATGATTTGCGCGCCGATACCCAGTAAACGCGCATCCATATTTTTTGCGCTCTCGTCATCTTTGTGGGTTGGTGAGTGGCTCGCGTCCAAGTTGTTCATGGCCGTCGACCTTTGAGGATAACTCAAATAAATCAGCACTGCAGCCTCGGAAGACTTCAGCATTTGGAGTCCATACGCCACAATGTCGCGCTTGTTGGAAAGCCCACGTGCAAATACGTCAACAAATGGCTTTTGTCTGTGGACGCGCACGTCGACTATAGACGTGGCAAATCGATCTTTCCCTTTAATAAGGGCTAGGTGTTGTGACCCATCAAGAACGGACTCGAAAACAAGACTTTCGAAGGTCCCCTCAGAGGTTTCTACGATGCCCTCATCGACGGGGCGCACCAAACTATCCCGCATCAGCCGGTATGCAATGATATCTTCAATCGTTATAATCGGCAGTCTATGTGCCTGCGCAAATCGCTCGAGATCAGGCATTCTAGCCATCGTACCATCATCATTCATAATTTCACAGATGACAGCGGCAGGCTTACAGCCTGCTAGTCGTGCTAGGTCTACAGATCCCTCCGTGTGTCCAGAGCGTTCCAACACGCCGCCTTTCTTTGCGCGCAGAGGAAACACGTGTCCAGGAACGCAAAGATCTTCCGGCTTTGTATGATCTGCCACAGCAACGCGAATCGTGTGGGCCCGATCAGCTGCGGAAATCCCAGTTGTAACTCCGTGGCGCGCTTCAATACTGACGGTAAACGCCGTGGTGTGCCCGCCGGATCCTTTTGACACGTCATCCATCAGGGGTAACTGGAGACGTTTAATGAAATCGGGGGCCATAGG
The DNA here is from genome assembly GCA_964402975.1 of uncultured Polynucleobacter sp. Classification (GTDB taxonomy): domain Bacteria; phylum Bdellovibrionota_B; class Oligoflexia; order Oligoflexales; family RGVZ01; genus CAMDKS01. The sequence continues at coordinate 27,347 of CAYOEM010000009.1, read as the reverse complement.
CAAACATATGAGTCCACGCGCATCTTTTGCCATGAAATTAATTTTTTCAGCGGTTGCGTGTTCAGCGGCGAAAACAATATCACCCTCATTTTCGCGGTCCTCATCATCGACCATAATGACCATTCCACCTTTGCGGATGGTCTCAATAGCTTCGATGACACGAGCAATACTCTTGTCCATGATGAAAACAGTCTCCCGCTTCCTTCGTCGCACCAATCTCCCGTGGACGGGCCATGACTGTTCGACGCGTAGAGTTCAAAGAACGTGACCAACCTGGTCATGTGGTCGCCAATGATTCTGGCTATATCAGCGCAGTGTTTAAAGCCCGCCGGTTGCACCTATATGAATCGTGATTAAGAAAAAAGCAATAATTTTAATAAATTTGGTTCGCGACGCGGCCAGAAAATGACTAAAGATCAATGTTTACGGGCGTTTATTTGTTTAATTCGATTCTATGAATTTAGAAGCTACGACCGAGGTCATGCCCACTCTCTAGATGGGAACCTTCATTTTTTTGCGTTCCAGGCCTCGGTCAGGCGCTCCAAGTGCTTGGCGATCATATCGACTTCAATATTGACGATATCGTGGATCCTACTTTGTGAAAGGCGAGTTGTTTGCCAAGTGACCGGCACAATCGTGAACGTCAGGAAACAACCATCAGGTCTGTCGTCAACGGAGTTTACGGTCAGGCTAATGCCGTCAATGGCGATGGAACCTTTTTTTACAACATACTTGGCAAAGTCTTTGGATATTTTGATTTCAAGAAGGTGGAAATCATTTTCGTTTTTTAGACCGGTAATCACACCGCGGTCATCAACGTGTCCCAGAACAAAGTGTCCACCCAAACGGTCGTTTGGTCGAAGCGAGCGCTCAAGATTTACGATACTTCCCGTTTTCAAGGCTGCCAGAGATGTTCTTGCTAGCGTTTCGGGGCTAACGTGAAAACACAAGTTTGCCTGGGTCACATCTCCCACCTCAGATAAGCAAACACCATTAACAGCGATACTGTCGCCGTGATCTCTTGAAAAATCATGACCTGGATCTACGATCAGTGTCAGTAAGTCTCCGTTGGTTTTATTCAAGGAGACAACACGCCCAGTTCTTTCAACGAGTCCAGTGAACATTTTATTCAGAGGGGCGGAGCTTGGATTGCGCTTAGTTCGCGCATAAACTGCTCAGTGTCTTTAAAGTCTTTATAAACAGATGCAAAGCGCACGTAGGCAACTTTGTCGAGGGCTGTGAGAGCCTCGAGAATCATTCCACCTAGCTTCTCACTTGCTACGACTCGCTCTCCTGCATCCTGTATGTTGCGTTCGATGCGAGCGAGCATGTTTTCAATTTGGTCTATGGTAACAGGGCGTTTCTGACAGGCGACCTGTATGGATCTTAGTGCCTTGTCAGGGATGTAGGCTTCAACTCGACCGTCTCGTTTTTTGATCTGAAAAACAAATGCTTCTTCTTGCTCGTAGGTTGTGAAGCGGTAGTTGCAATCGGGACATGAACGACGACGGCGGACGGCTCGCCCCTCATGGGACAGGCGGCTCTCCAGCACTCTCGTATCTTCATGACCACAACCAGGACAACGCACTTAAAGACCTACCATTTCTAAAAAATCAGATCACACAGCCCATTCCGGATATAACGGAAATCTTTCAGCCAGCGCAAGCACATCTCGCCGGATTCTATCGAGTTCGGCCGCATTGTCTATATTTTTGATAACCCGATGAATTAATTCGCCTAGAATCGGCATTTCAGCTACGCCCAGGCCTCGACTGGTGATGGCAGGCGTGCCGATCCGCACACCACTGGTCACGAATGGGCTCCTTTTTTCTTTCGGCACTGTATTCTTATTGACTGTAATCTCTACTTTGCCGAGCGCTTCTTCGAGCTGCTTACCCGTAATGTCAGTCGCAGAAAGATCAAGCAACATGAGGTGGTTATCAGTACCGCCAGAAACGAGTCTGACCCCTTTTCCTACCAAATGGGACGCGAGAGCCCTGGCATTGGACACAACTTTTTGTTGGTAGGCCTTAAATGACGGTTCCAACGCTTCGCCAAAACAAACAGCTTTAGCTGCAATGATGTGCTCCAGCGGCCCGCCTTGGATACCAGGAAAGACGGATTTGTTGATTTTTGGGGTTAGTGTCTCGTCGTTCCATAGAATGATCCCACCACGAGGGCCGCGCAGGGTTTTATGAGTCGTCGAGGTGGTCACGTGGGCGTGTGGCACAGGGCTAGGGTGATCACCGGTCGCAACTAAACCTGCGATATGGGCCATATCCACCATTAGATAAGCTCCCACATCGTCAGCGATGTCGCGGAATTTTTTGAAGTCTATAGTTCTGGGATAAGCGCTGGCTCCAGCGATGATCATCTTAGGCTTGACGTCTCGAGCGATCTTTAAGACTTGATCATAGTTAATAGTCTCGGTCTCTGGGTCTAGGCCGTAGAAGTGAGATTCGTAGAGGATTCCCGAAAAGTTTACCTTGCTACCATGAGTCAAATGTCCACCGTGGGATAAATCGAGCCCTAGGATACGGTCTCCAGAGTTCAAGAGGGAAAGAAAAACCGCAGCGTTTGCTTGGGCTCCTGAGTGTGGCTGAACGTTTGCAAATTTGGCTCCGAATAACTTACACGCACGGCTGATGGCGAGATCTTCCATCTGATCTACGATCTGACAGCCACCGTAGTAACGTTTGCCCGGCAGGCCCTCGGCGTATTTATTCGCTAATACATTCGCCATGGCCGCAATCACCGCAGGCGATGCAAAATTTTCTGATGCAATAAGCTCAAGCCCATGTTTTTGGCGGAGCAGCTCGCCTTGTATCAAGCCAAAAACGTCTTTGTCTTTAGATTGCAGAATATCCCAAGGCCGTTGTCCATGCATTGAGTGCGCTCCTTGCCCAATTGTCAGTCTTTAACTCTGAGATTTGAAACTTTTCGCTCAATTTCGCGAATCTTGTCGAGACGAATCTGATGCCTTCGGCCTCCAAATGGCGTCTCTAGCCAAGTTTTCACAAGCTCTGTAGCTCGCATATGGTTGATAAGGCGCGCGCCAAGACAGAGAATATTTGCATTGTTGTGCTCTTTGGCGAGCTTGGCAGAAAGCTCATCCCAAGCAACCGCAGCCCGAATGCCGGGGAACTTGTTTGCGGCTATCTGCATTCCGATTCCGGACCCACAAATAAGAATGCCGCAGTCCAGTTTTCCAGACATGACATCAGAAGCCACGGCTGCAGCGTAATCCGGATAATCAACAGATGTTTTGCAATCAGCCGCAACGCCGTAGTCAACAGCTTGGTGTTCGGAGAGCTTCAGCATTTCAACGACAAGTTGCTTTAGTTCCTTGCCAGCATGATCAGCGGCAATTCCGATTGTGAGGGCCATACATCGACTCCGTGAAGCGGTTGCGTTTTTTTGACTGGACGTTGTTAGCAAAGCAATCGGGGCCCATCATGGGCCCCGGTTTCTCAGGTCGATTAAGCTTCGCCAGCACGCTTTATAAATTGGACCGCATCATCTACGGTGCGGATGTTTTCAGCTTCCTCGTCTGGAATGTCGACTCCGAAAGCTTCTTCCATTGCCATGACCAGCTCAACTATATCCAGCGAGTCTGCGCCAAGATCTTCGATAAATTTTGCTTTTCCAACTACAGCGCTTTCTTCGACGCCAAGTTGTTTAACTACTAATTGCTTAACGCGATCCTCTAGAGACAGGTTGCTCATTTTTATCTCCACAATGAACATTTTTGGAAGATAGTTTGTAACTCAGCCTCCACACGCCTTGCAACTATATAATTCCCAAGCCCAAAGGACGGGTGGTTATAAAATTCTTATGATTTTTCATTAAAATTTATATGAACTCGATAAACTAAAGGTCTGAGTTTCTATGCTGACCCCTTGCAGTGTCAGATCGCCCTGAACCATTTGGGTATATCCTTGCCCCTGTTGGCGGGTCATGATGAATAGACTCTCCGATTGTCTAGTTTTAAGGCCGGTTGCCACGGAAAAACCTATAAAGTTTATTTGGGATGGGTCTGACGAGACAAGTGAAGGCGTGGGTTTTTTGACCAAAGAACTGTTCGTAAATGCCCCGCCCGCAATAATTACAGAATCAGAACGAAACTCAGCACCGAGACTCCAGTCGGTCGTGGCTCGGGTATCAAAGCCGCCACTTCCTTCCCAAAGTGTTTTAGTAGATGGGTAATGGATGACATCAGCGCTGATAGTGGCATGCTCCGTCGGTGTCCAGGCGATGCCCAAATTCCAGGTACGAGTGGTAAGTTCATCTTCGCGGTGCGTGGAAATATTCTGGCTCGCCAACTCAGGTGTGGTCCCTGTGTAGATAACTTGGCTTGTTTCATAATCGGTCTTGTCACTAAGAGCTCGTGGAACTCGGACAGAAGCACCAATTGAAAATGCTCCCGGTCGGATGAGAACTCCAGCAACGGCGATCGTTCCCTCGTTTTTTGTGCTCATGCGGGAGAAGCTGTCATAAAAAACTCCAGATTCATATGTGGAGCGTTCCTTCAGATTCGTTTGTTTCTGACGTCTGTAGTAAAACTCACTGAGACCTAGAGATATATTTTTGCCGATCGGTAATGCCACGCTTGCGCCAGCGTGAATCAAATTACCTGACGTCAATTGGATGCGATCATATCTAAAACTAGTATCCGCGAGAGGCAGCTGACCTGCGGCTTGAAGTCCGGTAGGAACACTGACCTGCATAGATTGCGACTCGTCGGTGTTTTGTTCATCCATCGTGAAGTAACTCCAACCCACACTGAGCGGCCCGAGCGTGGTGTTTACACCGGCAAATCCTGGATAAATCGATGATGAATTTTCGCCAAGCTCCACGTTACTGGCCACGCCCTGGACGGTTTTTTTTGAAACCGAGTAATTATTCACCGACGCACTCACGCCTGGACCCTTGAGAAACCCCAGCCCAGCTGGGTTGTGCCATCCTGCAGAGGCATCGTTTGCCACAGCGGTGAAGGCTCCAGAAACTGCCTGTGCGCGTGCACCGGGAATGATCATGCGTTTATTTGTTGATTCACCCGCACAAGGATTGGACAAGAGAGCCAGACATAGCACGCCGTAGCGCACTCTCAGGACTTGTTGCGAATGACAGAATGTCCAAAAATTTAAGATACTTGTGCCCATAGAGTCGGTGTCGGCTGAAAGCGTAGTCTTATTTAACGAGCGAATTTGGTAATCTATTGAATAATTAAGTTTTGCACTGGTATTACATCGACCTTGCTTAATCAACGATGCACGTGGGACCTCAAGATTGCCTAGTTTCAAATTACCTCAAAACCCAGCGCTCATCGTAGCCAGCGACGTTCATATCCGTACCGCCGACGATGAGCGGTATGAATTGCTTTGTCAGCTCGTCGAAGAAGCAATTCGAGTGAGGGCGAAGACGTTTGTTCTCAATGGCGATATATTCGACTTCTTTTTTGGTTGGCGAGCCCACTTCCGAACGAAATACAAAAAGCTCTTGGAGATGATGGATACGCTCGCGGCTTCGGGAGCTGATGTTTGGTTTGTCGAGGGTAATCACGAGTTTGCACTAGACGGACTCAGTCGACACTTTAGATTCAAGATCATTCCGAGTGATGGTCGAATCGTCATGGCGCCTGATGGGAGGAGAATTCTTGTTGCACATGGCGACTTGCTGAGTCCAGATTTGCCTTACAGAATCTTTCGTTTTATTATGCGCAGCCGGATTGTTAGCTTTTTTGCCTTTCTTTTTCCCCAAACTTTGCTTGATCGACTGACTTTATGGTTGGCGTCTACGTCCAGAAAGAAAGACAAGTACCGTGAGCTGCGACACGACCGGATAAAAGCTATGGCTGAATCACAATTACGCAACCAATGTGCGGACGTTATCATTTTTGGACATTTTCACCATCCTTACGATGAAATGCTGCCGGAAAACGGACGGCTTCTCAGCGTGACGAGTTGGGACAAACCGTCTTGCATCGTGGTTTTATCTAATGGCGAATTTCAGCGTCTACACCCGACGGCTTAAATATTGCGACGGGCTAGAACCAGTAAACCAATCGAGCTTTGTTCAGCCTTCTTTCCCGTTTTCAGTGACCAGGAGTTTTGTTCGAGATCGAATGCAGCTCCATATTGCCAACCCTGGGCCGGTCGATCGCCGATGTACATGCCGATGCGGTATGCCATGCTTGAGCCCGAAACAATTTCGCGGAATTTGCCTTTCACGCCGAATTGTCCTGAATAGTAAAGTGGGTAATATACCTCACCGGTCCATTCAATTTTTTGTCCGATAAAATCTGGCTTGGCCCAGCCATGAACGCCGAGTGTCAGTCGGATCATCGTAAGATCGAAGCCGCCGCTAGTCTCGCCCGTTATGTTTGCACTGGTCATATTGGCCATCAATCCAAAATTGACGTCATCGGCACCTGGAAGAACATCCTTCATGTACATGTGCCAACGCCCAGCACTGTGCAAATTATAGCTAAAGAAGCTGCCGTCACCTGTTGGCCCATATCCAAAATCAACGCCGTAATTATAGTCGATGGTGTCAGAAAAATCGCGATAGATGCTGCCTGAGACGGTGTTAACCAGCCATGGTGGAAGCGATGCATTCGCCTTGGCCGATCCAGATATGGACCACATACGAATGCCTGCCCAAGTTCGCATTTCACTTCCCTTAGGCATAATTCGGGCCGTAAATTTATCTGTTTCAGGCGCCCCCTCTGGCGTTGGAGTCGGACTGGCGCTGGGCTCTTTTGCCACATTTTGCTCGGCCGGCGCTGGGACGTCTGCGGGCTTATTCGGCGCGTCCTTAGCTTTATTTTCAATCGGCGGAGGAGATTTAGCTATTGGTTCGGAAACGGTTGGCGGCGGTGTGGGCGCTGAAGTCTCCACTTTTGATGCGGAGCTTGCTGTGGAGGATTCAAAGGGCTGCGCGGATTTTGCGGTTTTGGGATCAGACACTGCGAATCTTGCTCGGCCGGCGATATCGTCTATGCGGATGCCTTGCCCTACTCTAACCGAGTTCTCTTTTACAAGAGACGATATTCGCGCAATTGAGCTTTGCGATTTGACTTCCACGATCTCGATAGATCCAGTGCGGTTTGTTCCAAAACCAAGCCAGCCGCCGGTAACCGGATGCAGACTCGAAATATTAGCAGCTAAGACATCAAATTTTTGACCGTTTTTTATTCCCTGAGTACTACCACCGGATAGCGTGACGTAACCGCCATTGACGCTAGTTATATGCACATCAATCGGTAGACGATTAAGCATTCGCTGCACCAAGTCCGTCATTCGTGATGCAATGCTGTCAGCGCTAGCGCTTCTGAGGGCGCTCTTTGCAACCACGTCGCTCTCTTGAAGCTGGGTTTGCAGCTTGGGTGATAACAATCTTACGGTCATTACAGCCATGTCACCGCGGGTGCCCATGTCCAAGCTAACATAAGAGCTTACTTCGTAATCATCTTCCAGTTCCTTTCGACCATTCGCGGTAGTCCAAAGTGACTTAACAAGATCATCATTTAGGAATGAGAAGCGGTGACTTGAGCGCACTGCCTTGGTGAAGTTATTGTCGATGGCTCGTCGTGCGTCCGCGAGGTCCTTCCAATCGACCCTTTTTTCCCACTGAACGGGTATTATGCCGACGTAGTAAAGCGTTGGCAGCTCTGCGGGGCCCTGCGCCCCAATACTCAGCGTGGCATGTGCGAATAACGACAAAAAGAGCGCTGACAGAATGACTCTAAACTTTCTCGATATCATGATTCTTCCCATCAAATGAAATTCTCCGTTTGACATCTTCAATGTAAGTTTCCAGATAAACTGGTCTTGACCAGATCTTGTGAATGTTTCGCAAGGTCTCCATGCAGTAGTCTTGCTTTAAATCCATACCGTTATGCTCGTGGGCAAGAAGTAGCTCGCCCCTATTTTTGAAGTTGCCATCGACTACGCTGATAATTGGTTGTCCAAAATTAGTGAGCTGTTGTAGTAGCTTTTGTTTGATAGGTTTGAACTCCCTGGTCGATATCACGTGTTTTCCAGAGCGCTTGTCATAATCATAAAGGAAAAGTCGGTGATGATGGCAAAAATCCTCATCCAAAAACTCGTCGATAAAAGTCAGATCATTGTGATAACGACGGATTTCAAAAATCTTTTTTCGACCAAGACCAGCTTTGGTGTCCCATTCAGCTCGTTTTCGAGGATCGTCACAATTCAGGTAGTCTAAGCCAAATTGCCCGCGATCCCAGCGCTGCTCAATGTGACGAAAAAGCTCGACGCCAATTTTGTAGGGGTTGATCGAGCCGGGGGCTGCGGCGACGACCCCTGCGTAATGGTCACAATAATCGATAATTTCGCTGCCATGAAGGGGGCTAAGCCTGGTCATCATCATGGAATGCCAGTAGGTCGCCCAGCCCTCGTTCATGATCTTGGTTTGTCCTTGCGGTGCAAAATAGTAGGATTCGTCTCGAATGATTTCAAGAACGCGTTTTTGCCATGTTGCAACGGGCGCATGATCGATCAGAAACTTCAGGACGTCTCGTTCGGGGCGTTCCGGAAAGTTTTTAGCTTTTTGCTGCTCACGCTGCATCCGGTCTTTTTGCGCGTCGAGAAAGTCCTTCGGATTGACGTATGAATCCAGATACCCTTTAGTTTCAATTTTAGGAACGTGCACGGCTTGATCAGCGCCAAGACCGCCTTTATCGAGGGATAGGGGTGCAGCGCGATAGGGGGCCGTAATATCTATGAGGTTTTCTATGCTTAGACATGTATCGAGGAACGACTCGACCACATCCTGACCTATTTCATTTATGGCCCGGCGAACAAATGATGCATGATTGGCCATCTGATCGAGCATTTTACGATTAGTCTTTGAGAAGTAATAATTGTTCTTAAAGAAGTCGCAATGACCGAGAACGTGTGCGATCACGGTTTTCTGAAACACCAAGCTGTTGGCTCGCAGCAGGTATGCATAGCATGGGTTCGTGTTAATAACCATTTCGTATATGATGCTTAGACCATACTCATAGCTCTTGGATAGTTTGTCGTACTCCATCCCAAACTTCCAATGAGGATAGCGAGTGGGGAAGCCGCCGTAAGATGCAATTTCAGAAAGCTGATTGTAGTCGACGAGTTCGAATATCGTCGGGAAAAAGTCGAGGCCTGCGCCGCGCGCCACTTCTTCCAGGGTTGCGACCGCATCGGCTAGGTCGGGGGGCAGTTTCGTGTTAACGTACATGTCACCGTCCCTTGCCCAAAAATACTTTGAGGGCGTCCATAATCGAATCTCTGTCTTTGATTTGTGCCAGCGTCAGCTTGTCGTTTTTTTCGCCAAAATGCTTTTGTAAATCTCGAAGGAACTGGCCTGAACCGTAGCGACTTTCCACCTGTCCGTAACAAAATAGATTGGCGCGGGTCATGATGTCGGCCTCAAGGAGTTTCATGCACTCGTTAGTGTCATTACCAGACCAATTATCGCCGTCGGAAAAATGGAACAAATAGATATTCCACTCGTCGAGCGGATAGTTCTCCTCAATAATTTTTAGCGCAAGACGATATGCGGAGCTAATTAGTGTGCCACCGGACTCCCGAGTTCGATAGAAGGTATTCTGATCGACTTCGCGCGCAGTGGCGTCGTGAATGATGTAGCGCCGATCAAGGCCCGCGTATTGACTCTGCAGCCATGTATCTAGCCAAAAACTGGTCAGCCGAACGATCTCTTTTTGCTCGTCACCCATCGACCCTGAAACGTCCATCATGTAAATAATGACGGCATTGGCAACAGGCTCGTTGTATATCTTAAAACTGCGGTAGCGCTTATCTTCCTTTATGGGAATGACGATCGGGTTGTTGGGGTCGTAGTTGCCGAGAGATATCGTTCTTTTCAACGCCTCGCGGTATGTTTTTTTGAAATGGCGAAGCGACTCCGGACCTTTAGTGACGATGCCGGTATACTTGTAGTGCTTGCTTTCTACGTTCTTCTTGCCTTTGTTTTCAATGTTTGGGAGCTCTAGTTCTTCGCTCAAGAGAGATGCGAGCTCTTCTAGTGACACATCAACTTCAAGGGAGTGTTGACCCTCGCCATCACCAGCTTCGCCCTGGCCGGGCTGGGGTTCGCCCTGGCCAACTTCTTCTCCGACATCTCCCTTCCCTTGTCCTACGCCGCCCTCTTCACCGCTGCCGAATTGAAAACGGGGGAGATCGATACGAGGCAAGGGAATGCTGACAATCTTTTTGCCTTGGCGACCAATGAGCTCACCGTTAGCAATAAAGCGCCGAAGCTCTTGCTTGATTTTACCTCGTACGATTTTTCGAAATCGGTTTAGATCCGATTCCATGTTGTTTGGCATAAACCATGCCTTTCATTAATGCCGATCTTTATCCTTAAGCACATCCCCTCGGGCAAAGATACTTGCAACGAAACCTAGAGCGTCGCTGGCGCAGATATCGCAGTAGCCATAGTTCTTGATCAGACGGCTCTTCACGATATCGATTTTAGCTTGTGCCTCCTTGTCGACCACCTTTGATACATGCACTGTGAGTTTTATCGTATCCTTTTGGTCTTCGAATAACTTGAGCTCTAGGGCTTTGTGAAGCCGCTCATTGCTTCTGAAGTCAAATGTCTTTCCCTCGATGGCCATGGCTCCGATGTAGTTCATAATTTCTCGACGGAAGTCATCTTTTCGATTTTCCGAGATGTCGATTTTTTCTTCAATTGAACGCATAAGGCGCTCATCGGGGTCTTCGGCTTGTGCTGTGTAGGGATTTTTGACTTTTTCCCTTTGTATGTACGCTTTCACGTTGTCAATATAGTTGCCGCAGAGTTTATCAATCGCGTTCTCGTCGGCTGAAATGGCTCTTTGCACCTCGTGTTTAACGATGTCCTCGTACTCGCGCTTCACCTCACTCAAGAGCTCCCGGTAGCGCTTTCGAAGCTCCTCGTCATTGATCAAAGAGTGTCCTTTAAGCCCAGACTCCATCTCGTTAAGCACGATGAAGGGGTTTATGCAGCCTTTACCCTTATCGAGAACGAGACCTGATGAAATCTTGTCCTGGATGTAGCGCGGAGAGATGCCGTCAAGGCCTTCTCTTACCGCCTCTTTGCGGAGTTCTTTAACGTTGTCTTCCGTATATTGCTGCGTAGTTTTGCCGTTGTAGAGTTTTAGTTTTTGCATCAACGTCAAGTTGGCTTTTTTTGGCTCTTCCAGCCTAGTTAGCACGGCCCACATGGCCGACATTTCTAGCGTATGAGGGGCGATGTGAATGTGTGGGACGGTATTAGCATTAAAACTTTTTTCGTAGATTTTGACCTCTTCTTTTAGTTTTGTGATGTAAGGCACGTCGATTTTCACGGTTCTGTCTCGGAGGGCTTCCATGAATTCGTTGCTTTGGAGCTTCTTGTATTCCGGTTCGTTGGTGTGCCCGATAATGACTTCGTCGATGTCACACTGAGCGAATTTTTTGGGCTTGATTTTGTGTTCTTGGCTGGCCGTCAGCAAGTCATAGAGGAACGCTACGTCGAGTTTTAATACCTCAATAAACTCAATCATGCCGCGATTGGCGATGTTGAATTCACCGTCAAAGTTGAAGGCGCGCGGGTCGGAGTCAGAGCCGTACTCTGCTATTTTGCGGTAGTTGATGTCGCCTGTGAGCTCCGTTGAATCTTGATTTTTTTCGTCTTTCGGTTGGAACGTGCCGATTCCGATCCGGTCGCGCTCACTAAGGACAAGGCGCTGCACCGTTATGTGATTTTTTACAAGCTTTTCCCAGTCACCTTGATAGTGTCGCATGAGCTCCGTGTATATATAACGGCAAGCCGGAGAGAGGTCGCCCTCCATGCGGACTTGCGTTGCGCGGTCGCGATTCTTATTTATCAAGGCCAAGACGTCCTCGCGTCTTTCTGGCGGTATTAGATAAAGGGGATCTTGGTTCATTGGAGAACGCATGATGTTCTCCATCTTCAGAATCTCGGCGAGATTGATCCAAGTGTAGGAGTACATCGCGCCTTCGGGCGTCTTGGAATAGGCCTCGAGACCCTTTTTAAGTAGTCGTGCAATGGTTGATTTCGAAGATCCAACAGGGCCGTGGAGCAAGATGACGCGTTTTTCTGGGCCATATCCTGCAGCGGCGGCTTTAATCGTATTCACAAGTTTCATGAGGTGAACGTCTAGGCCGAAAATGGCGTCGCGTCCGCCGTCGATTGGATCATCGAAGAAGTTCCAGTGTGTGATCTCCTTTTTGTACTCTTTAAACTGGCGGCTGCCGTAGCTGGCGATCATGTCATACATGCGCTGAAACGCCGTTCGTGCAATTTGAGGTCGCTCGATGACCATATTTAGGTATTCCTCAAACGAGCCATTCCAATGGAGTTCCGCGTATTGCTTTTCGAACCCACCGCTTTTAACTGTTGAGATAATTTCCTTGGCGTTCATCGAAGCCTCCTTTAGACGGGCGTAAACACCCCACTGCCTCACTTTATATTGTACGAGACGGGGTGAAAGACTGTCAAAAAAAGGGCGGGCGCTATTTACGTGGCTTTGGAGGCCTCTTTTGCGTGGGCCAAATACTCATTTATGAATTCGTCAAGGGCACCATCAAGCACGGCGTCCGGTGTGTGTGATTCGTGGTCGGTTCTGTGGTCCTTGATCAGTTTATAAGGGTGAAGAACATAGCTTCTAATCTGGTGACCAAAGGAAATATCAGTTTTGGTGCTCTCTAGGGCCTGCTGGGCGGCTCGGCGCTTTTCAAGCTCGCGCTCGTAGAGGGCGGACCGGAGAAGTTTCATGGCATTTTCACGGTTCTGTATCTGTGATCGCTGAGTTTGAGACGCGACTACAATTCCAGAGGGCATGTGGGTTATACGTACGGCCGAGTCCGTCTTGTTGACGTGCTGACCCCCCGCACCCGAGGAGCGGTAGGTGTCAACGCGGAGGTCCGCAGGGTTGATCTCGATCTCAATGCTATCGTCAACAACTGGAGTCACAAAAACTGATGCAAAGCTAGTGTGTCGCCGGGCATTACTATCAAAAGGGCTTATACGAACCAAACGATGAACGCCGTTCTCTGCTTTGAGGAGGCCGTAAGCAAAATCGCCGCTGATCTCTATGGTGGCGTTCTTTATGCCGGCTTCCTCGCCCGCCAAGACGTCGTGGACTTCTGCTTGCCAACCCTTGCGCTCGGCGTATCGTAGGTACATCCTGAACAGTATGCTCGCCCAGTCACAAGACTCTGTGCCGCCGGCACCCGCATTGATCGTCAGGATGGCGCCGTTCATGTCAGTCTCGCCACTCAAGAGGCTTTGAATCTCTAGAGCTTCGATCTCCTTGGCTAGACCGTCGTACAGGGTGTTGGCTTCCTCAAGATACTCCGCCTCGCCGGCTTCAGCGAATTCCATCGCCGCATCGAGGTCACCTTGCAAGTTCTCTAGTCGACGCACTCTGTCGAGCGCCATTTCGAGGGATTTTTTCTCTTTAAGCACCGGAGCGGAGACTTTCGGGTTATTCCAGAAATCCGGCATACCCTCAATCTGAGCCTCGAGATCCTTCAGGCGCTCGGCCTTTTGGTCGAGGTCAAAGAAACCCCCTGATTCTCAGAAATTTTTCCTTTAGGTTGCGCTTTGCGCTTGAGAGATCATGAAAATCCACTGGAAAACCTCGCGATGTCTTGGATTTGAGTCAAAACCCCCAAATAATTAGCGGGTTGCGCTTCGCACCAAGATTGACAGCTAAAGAAGCGGAGCCGTAACATAATGGTAAGACAGGACGAATTCCACATAAATTTTTGGTCAGATGAGCCAACGCAAAAAATTAGCAGTGATCTTAAATTGTTAATTTTGCGAGCTGAAAGGCAAGCGTGATTTTACTGACAAAACTCGACAAGCAGAAGGTTTTGGTGCTGATCGACAGCATCAAATACGCGGAAGCCACGCCGGACACTCTCATTCGCTTCATCAACGGCGATATGCTCATCGTCAGCGAGAGTCTTCAAGAGGTCTCAGACCGTGTTTTTGAATTTAAGACCAAGTGTCTAACAAGTGCGTCTATTTCGTCGAATAACGCAGCGACAACGACATCATCGGGGGATAGAGCATCATGGACTTGACCAGTTTATTAGGTATACCCGTTGCAGGGGCCATGATCATTGGGGGCATGTTGCTCGAAGGCGGTCACCTCTCGCAGCTATGGGCGATCACAGCGGTCATGATTGTATTTGGGGGCACCATCGGCGCTCTCATGATGGCTTATCCGCTTGCTGATATGATTGGATCGGTAAAAGCGCTTGGTGTTTTTATCAAGAATCCATCAGCCAACCCCTCACAGATCATGGCAGAGATTCTTGACTGCGCTCAAACGGCCAGAAAAGAGTCGATTCTAGCTCTGGAAAAGAAGCGCGATGCCTTGTCTTACGAGCCGCTGAAACTTGCCATTGGGCTTGCCGTAGACGGTACGGCGCCGGAAATTATTCGCGACACATTGGAGACCGCGGCACACGTTGTCTTTGAAGAAGCAGAAGTAAGTGTAAAATTCTGGGAGGATTTCGGAGCGATTTGCCCAACTATCGGAATTCTCGGTGCCGTACTCGGATTGCAGCACGTAATGAGTGTTTTGCAGCAGCCAGAGAAAATTGGACCTGGTATTGCGGTCGCCTTCGTCGCGACTTTATATGGTGTGGGCGCGGCTAACATCATCGGAATTCCGGTTGGTAAGAAACTAAAACGTAAAGCCGTCATCGATGGGCACGCAAGGGCCATGGTCATCATTGGTGTCGAGGGCATCCTTACTGGGATGAATCCCAAGATCATTGAGCAAAAATTATCCGTCTTTGTCCATGATCATGGCGGCGGAGAAAAGCACTAGTATCAGTGACGACAGCTGACCGTTTGGAGCTAGGAGATCGATGGCTAGTAAGCAAAAATGCCCTGAGTTCGAGAACCACGAACGGTGGCTGGTATCTTACGCCGACATGGTGACGATGCTTTTCGCGTTGTTCGTCGTTTTGTATGCTCTCAAAGAGGCAGGCGCCAAAGCCCCCGAAGTTAACAAAGTTGTAGCGGCTTCAGTTGCGGATGCGTTGAACATGCCTTTGCCTGATATTCCAGTTGATAGAAAAGTAGGCCCCACGTCGCAGGGTTTCGGAATTTTTGAGAATTTTAAGGGAGATCAAATCCGAGAGCCCTTGATTCAAAAATACAAAGCAGGTGAACGGCCAAAAGTAATTGACCTTGAGATGAACAAAGTAAAGCTCATGGTCGAAGACCGCCTTTATGGTCCGAACAAATACCCTGAGAAGGGCGGCAAGGGGCAAGACAGAATTGTTAGTGTGGAGAAAACTCCACAAGGCTTCAAATTACAATTAGCCGCTAGGCATTTTTTTGAAAGTGGCGAGTATCAGATGAGACGCGCCGCTTTAGTTGAGATGGAACGACTCGGTCAGATTTTGATCGAGCTTGGTCGTCCGATTGTTGTGGAGGGTCACACGGATAATGTGCCTGCTGCCGGACAATTCACAAACTGGGAGATTTCATCTCTAAGAGCGGCTTCAGTAGCCAAATATCTAATTAAGACGGCTGGTTTTCCTGCTACGAAATTATCGATTGCCGGCTATGCTGACCTAAAGCCCGTTGCGCAGAATACGTCAGATGCGGGTCGTGCAATGAATCGAAGAATTGAGATTCATATCAATTACGATCCAGAAACCTCCGGGCAAGAGGGGCAGCCAGGTCCATGATAGGCCACCAACTTATTTTCGCCGCTCTCCTATCTATTAGCGTGGCAGACGTAAGTTGGGCCGGGGCGCCAGCAAAAAAAGTACCAAAAAAAGAGCCTGAGAAAACGGAGCCCTTTGACTTCAGTAAAAAATCCTTTAAGGAAATTTTAGACAACTATGTTTTCATAGCAGACTTTGCAACTAAGCCTGATGAGCGCCCCGTTTCAAAAGAGGTTTTCTGGAAATATCCATTCAAGCTCGCACCGGTAACCTTTGATCTCGACTTTAAACAAGTGGACCTCAATTCCATGGTGTACCAGGTTAAAGGTAGTGGGGCTCGTGCGGAGTCACTGAATATCGGCCGAGTCGAGTTCTTGAGTGGTAACTACGCTAAAGCTCACCAGGCATGGCTGACAGGTCGCGAAGACTTCAAGGATGATCCAAAGTTAACGCGTACGTTCGACTTTTTCCTCGCAGTCAATGCCATGGCGGCCTACCGTGCGCGAGCCGAATTGGTTCAATATGATTTTAAGGATGCAGAGATCCAGGCACTATCCAAGAGACTAGCGTACTTTTTCGCCTCGACGTATCTGCAAAAAAAGGATTCTCCCGACGAAAAGATTGATCGCTACGCGTCCTGGGGTCTTTATAATTTAGCTGTAGTTTATTACCGGTTCGGACGAATGCGCAGCGCCTACGGCGCTGCACAAGAAGGGTTATCGACTCTACTCAAGCAAGGGGCGGCAACGCATCGCTCTGAGTTAAGGCAGATATTAGCCGAGGCGTATATTAAAAATCGCGATTTGCTTAGCGCGATCCAAGAGCTCGATACGGCGATTCGTCAAGATCCAAACGAGATCCAAGCAACGCGCATGTTTAGCAGAGCCGCAGACATATATTATGACTTGAATAATTATGAGTTGGCTGAGGATTTTTACGCCATGTCGAGCGCGATCGACCGGGAGCGCTTAACTTATAACCCTGAGCAAGCGGTATTAAGGGCAGAAAGCATATTCTGGCTTGGTCGATTTGATGAGTCTGAAAAGCTACTGCGAAGCGCGGTTGATTATAGTTTAAAGTCCGGCGCGAGCGCGTCTGTACAAGCTACCTACAATCTACCATGGGCGGCACTTCGAATCGCAGACGCGATGCTTGCAAAGTCCGTCATAGCAACCGGTAAGGATAGGACGCAGCAGCTGGATAAATCAAGATTGGCGTATTTTAAGGTTGAGTCTGATTTTCCAAAGACAGAAGCCGCCGAAATCGCCGCCATTCGCGGCGCATGCTTAGAATTGCCAAGTTACCAAGGAAATAATGTGAAGCACGCGCGGCAGCTTCTCGAAGATGTTAAGCGCAAAAATGAAGCGACTCCGGCACTCATGGAATTAGTTTGGGCCTGCGACGCGGCTAGTTACAGCGACCGAGAAAAAAATGACGAAATGGTAGCCAAAGTCCGCCAATTCGCCGAGCGTTATCCCCGCAGCCGTTATTTGGACGCGATGCTACCGTCAGTCCGGACCGTACAGGCGACCAAGATCAATGACTATTTCTCGAAACAAGATTGGGCTAGTGCTACTGATTTTTTTGAGCAAAAGCGCGCAGCGCTATTTCAAACTATTCCTAACGATGTAGCCGCTAATTTATGGACGGCGTACGTGGCTACTGGGCGGAGTGCGAATGCTCTGCAGTTTTGGCCGGCTAAGCCCAGAGAGATTAAGAGTGATGTGGAAGCGCTGCGGCAGGCTGCCTTCTTGTTTGAGGCGACGTCGGCCAAGTCGACGCCCCTTCTAATCAAGGAACGAGAAAAGTTAAATCAGGCGCTGAACAATCGGACTTGGTCGAAAAGACCGAACGCAGAGCAAGTTGGATACGTGAAGCGCGTCTTGGGGACGTCCGGTGTTGCCTCGGCGTATCCTTGGCTTCTGAGTATACAAGACGCCTGGTACAAATCCGATGAGCAGAGTACATGTGAGACGTTGTTCCCCCTGATCTCAAGGGTTTTTGCGGATAAACAGTCCAGCCAGATGGCACGTCGTTTGGCTCGATCGAGAGTTAAGAGTGTTCCTGATTCACTACTAGAAAATGTTCGTAAAGCGGACGCGTCTTGTTTTCAGTCATGGTTAGATCTTGAGGCAAAGGTCCTCGAGACACCGGATTTGCAAAAAAAGTATGAGGAGCGCGTGGCGTGGCCGCTTGAAGGGCCGTGGCTTGAGACAGCTTGGGCACTCTCCGAGCAGTTAAATCAAAAAGGCAAGATTAAAGATGCGACCACAATTTGGCAGAAGATAGCTGAAAAGGCGCCGAAAGGTAGTTTTGAAGCGCGGATGGCTAAGACTAGGCTTGACCCCACTAAGACTGAGTTCGAGTCTTTGTGGAAATGACGTGCATTTACTAAAGCGCAAGTGCCATCATCGATGCGATTGTTTTCTTGATGGTATCTGGGTTCTTCCAGTCCTGAGTAAGCCATTTGGCTACATCAGTGGTGTCAAGCTTTCCCTTTACCAAACCGTTGCAAACCGGCGCAGCAATCACCTGCGCAAGACTACGAGATAGCTCGTGCGCAGTTGACATGTCCAGCATCATGAAACGCTTAGGCAGATGCGGCAGAGAGCGGCGAGATGTTCTAGGATGTAGCCAGTTTTTCTCAATCCAAGCTTGTGCTGCGAGAGTAGACTTTGCTAAATGGCGCCTCTGACGCATTTGACCAATTAATCGTTTCCCACGCGACGATAATATGTACGCTTCTAGAGTCCGCTTATCGTGTAGCGGTATGCGCGGGTTTAAAATTTTATTTGCAATGAAGCCAAATGCATATTTTAGGCATTGTACGGTGAAAATTTGCTCCGGGCTACTTGAGTCCTCGCAAATTTGGGTTCGTGCCCCAAACAGCATCTGACCTGCAGCGCCCGCGAGGTTGTTAATTGTTACCTCTGGTACATAAACCAAGCGGTGTTGGTAATCCACGGCGAAACCATCCAGGCTGACGCGGGTTAGAAAGGCGTCTCTGGATGATGCGGACATGTCTAAAAGCTCAGAGTCGAGATTATCATGGCTCACGTTAAATCGTTCGAACTGTTCCGATGATAATGGAAGTTTGAAAAAGCTACAGATCTGTTTTTGCAGATGCCGTAAGTGATAATCTAAATCAAGAACCTCGTCGGTGTAGGCATCATCACCGTCAGTGTCGAGGTCAGATTCGAAATCATCGGGTGCTATCGCCTCCTCAAGAAACTTAACGCTCCCAACCCTCCGCATTTCTTCCCACAGGGAATGTGAATGCCATTTCATCCAAGGTGGCGAGTTAATAACACAAAACGTGTTCTTGTTGAGCGATAAATACTCGTCCTTGTGATGAATTTTGTCGTGTTTAATGGCGAAGAAAAACTTATCGAGGTTGGCAAAGATTCTGAGTGGCGGTTGGCTCGCATCCCGCCGCAGATTTTCGATGGCCTGAGGCAGATGGGGGTCAGCTAAGTGGAATTCGCCTATTAAGCAAAATATCCGCACGCGAGGGTCTGATTGTACAATTTCGTTTAGTAGTTTTGCTGCGTGATCGTCTCGTTTTTTAAGCGAATCTTTACCGCCATTATTTGTATTCAGCCCAACGGCACGTATGGCATTGTACTTACAGTATTCCAAGATTGGTCGGAAGTTGGCCCAAGGAAATCCCCAGGTCCGTTCATATTCAACCACGTCAAGGAGCTCCTGGTCGGTGATTGAACCTTCCATCCACTTGTCGAGATGTTTTTGGTCTTTTGATCTAAACATCTCAAGACCGACGACCACGGGTGCGTGATCGGGGCGGTTCTGATACATCCGTAAAATTCTCAAAAATGCCCTTTGACTTTGCTTGTGACTGTGAAAATCACCAAAAAGTATAATGGGATTACGGTCGATAGCCTCGAGAACCTTGTTAGCATTGATCCGATTGAATTGATTTGGAAGGCTTGATTCGAATTCTCTTTGGTATTTTAGAATTGATGCGTTGCCATGCCCAATATTTTCGCGCGCGTCACTAATCGCACGATCGTACATTGATCGTTGAAGATCCATTAACTGTTGAAGCGCCGTGACCGCCAATGCACACCTTCCTGCACAAGGTTTGCGCGCAAACTCCCTATATATATGCTATCAGCCGGCACAGCTGGTCCCAGTAGGCAAGAAATTCCCTGAAGCATCCCGCTCGGAAGGAGGCTTGGCGTCAGATGACCGGATTTCGGCCGCCGCAGTGTCCGAGTCTCGGCCGAGTTTTTCGTGGTCACCGCGTCTCAAGAGAATAAGTTGTCGTAATTATTGGAGCCCTGACATGCGACGATGCTGGCACTTCTATTGCTTCGCAGGATGGCTGAATTGGTCATTTGCGAAAAATCTGGAAGGGAGCCATACATGTCGGGCACTAGCGTTTCATTAGCTGCAGTGAACTTTATGCAAGCTAACTATATGGAAAAAATTTCCATTGATGACTTGGAATCAGTCACCGGGGTCTCGCGTTTCGTCATACTGCGGGCATTTCACCGCCAATTTGGCGCAACTCCCATCCGGTGGCTTTGGCGTTTCAGGGTCGACCTAGGGGCCAAACTACTGCACGAACAGCCGGCATGGAGCTGCAGTGATATTGCTTACTACTGTGGGTTTGAAACGCCATCGCATTTCACAAGGCGTTTCAGGGCTGTCTATGGTCGTCCGCCAGGGCATTATCGACAGACAAAACTGGGCACCTGCTTGCGGCCATCTCTGCTCGAAGAAATAAATGCACTGGGAACCAATTAGGCTTGGCCTGAAAATACCTGAACTGCTTTGACGGCTCGAATCCAGCCCTGCTTTATAGCTTGAATCTGGTTCTGAACATCCGGAGATTGGTTGGGCTCAAATATTTTTTCGGAGGCGCGGGCGGCCGCGAGGTCGGAAAGACCACGATAGACCCCGACACCCAGAGCTGCAAAAAGACCTGCTCCGATGGCGGTTGATTCGATATCACGGGGGCGATCGACGGGCGCCTTTATCAGGTCAGACTGCATTTGCATCAAAAAGTCGTTGGCGGCAGCTCCACCGTCCGCTCGAAGAATTTTCAATTTGGATCCTAGCAAATCCTGCATAGCATTTGCTAGATCGGTGACTTGTAGGGCGACGCCTTCGAGGGTGGCCCGCACGAGATCCTGCTTGGTTGTTCCGCGATGCATGCCAAGAAATGCACCGCGCGCGTGCGGGTTCCACCACGGCGCACTAAGACCTGCCAGAGCCGGAACGAAGTAAAGATCAGGACCCGCATGACCTTTAGGAGCAAGTTCTTCTGATTCCTTAGACGTCGCCAAAAATCCGAGTTGATCACGAACGAACTGCACGGCAGCGCCGGCTATGAATGAGCTTCCTTCGAGAGCATAAGAGAGTTCGCCCGACAGATTCCAAGCGACGGTAGAGAGAATTCCCTTTCCAGCATTAACCGGGGTTCGCCCAGTGTTCAAAAGTAGAAACGCTCCGGTTCCAAATGTGCATTTCGCCTCGCCCGAGGCAAAGCACGCCTGCCCCGCTAGTGCGGCTTGTTGATCTCCCAAGATCCCCGTGATGGGAATTCCGTCCGGTAGAATGCCGGTATTTTTGGTCTTACCAAAAACGCCTGCGCTTGGACGTATTTCCGGAAGAGACGAAGTCGGAACTCCTCCGAAAAGCTTCAGTAATTCGCCGTCCCAGGCATTTTTTTTAATGTCAAAAAGCATGGTTCTGCTGGCGTTACTTGATTCGGTGGCGTGAACAGTACCGCCGGATAATTTGTGAAGCAGCCAACAGTCGATTGTGCCTAAAATCGCAGTGCCTGACATAATGGCCCGTTGAGCCATAGAGTTGTTTTTCAGGAGCCAAGATATTTTGCTCGCGCTGAAGTATGGGTCCAGAACCAAGCCTGTTTTGTCTCGGATCATGGCTTCGAGTCCAGCTGATTTCAGCTCTGAGCAGATGTCACTACTTCGACGGCATTGCCAAACGATTGCTTTGCAAGTTGGTTCAGATGTTTTTCTATCGAAAACGCAGATGGTTTCTCTTTGGTTGGAAATTCCGACTGCTGCGATTCGGTCTAAGGCTGATTTTCCACCGAGCTTATCCACAGCCAGCTCAATTGATTTACAGACTGACACCCAGATTTCATTGAGGTCGTGTTCAACCCAACCTGGTGACGGATAGTGTTGCGGATAGTCTACGGTAGCCTTGCTGGCTACTTTGGGTTTACTTGGATTTGATATGTCCAAGAGTAATGCTGTGCTGCCAGTGGTTCCCTGATCTATGGATAGTATCAAATCCTTGGCCATGTACCGCCCCCCGCTTGCTGGCGTCATTATTGGTGTTTTTCGACTCACAGAGCAGAAGATCCTAGCATATTACGACTTATCTTGACCAGACTGGGGGGTGTTGCCTATAGTCGCCCGGCAGTTTGGCTAAACCCTTTTTCTGACCGGACTTTTCACCTAATGATGCGAGTTATTTTCATGGGATCTCCTGCCGAAGTGGTGACCCCACTTAAGAGTCTGTATGAACAAGGGGCAGCCCACTCACTAACCCTGGTTGGCATCGTCAGTCAGCCGGCGCGACCGGCGGGTCGGGGCGGAAAATTAGCTGATCCACCGGTGGCCATTTTTGGTCGGGAAAGGTCCATCCCAACGCTCCAGCCAGAAAGTGCCAAAGACCCCGGTTTTTTGGATAGCATTAGGCGCCTGCAACCTGACGTCATTGTTACGGCTGCGTACGGACAAATTTTGACCGACGAATTTCTTAAAATTCCGAAGATAGCGACCATCAATATTCACCCAAGTTTGCTTCCGGCGTATCGCGGAGCCACCCCTATTCCAGCGGCCTTGATGGATGGCTTAAAAACAACAGGGGTCACGATTTTATTTACCGTCAAGCAGCTTGATGCCGGCAATATAATTTTACAAAAGACTTTTGAAATTTCTCCAAACGAGACCGCCCTTGCTTTAACGCAGCGATTGTTTTCAGAAAGTGGCCCCATGCTGCTGGAGGTCTTAAGTCTATTGTCAAAAAATCCTGGTTTCAAAGGCTCGCCTCAGGATACGGCCGCTGCGACGTTTTGCCGAAAGATTTCAAAAGAGATGGGCCAGATCGATTGGTCCATGGATGCCGTAACTATTTTTAACAGATACAGAGCTTTTCATCCCTGGCCGGGATCCTATACAACCCTTGGCTCCAAGGTCGTTGCTATTACCGAGATGAGTTTTGGGGATCATGCGGGACCGAAAGATAATCCCGGGACGTTTGGATATGACAAATCGAATAAATCGATGTTGGTTCATTGCGGGAAAGGGAGCATCCGCGTCAACAAGCTCAAGCCTGCCGGTGGCAAAGAGATGGATGCTGCCGCATTTTGGAATGGTTTAAAAGATCGATCGAATCTGCAATTTCAGGGCTAGCAAGAAAAGGACATTGGAACCAGTGGCCCACAATTTTAATAAAAAAATAAGAATCGCCGTCGGTGTCTCGGGTGCTGGACGATCGCTTCAGAATTTAATCGAACAACAAAATAATTATCCGTATTCAGTCGAGATGATTTTCAGTTCATCGCCGAAGGCTGGCGCAAATAAAGTTGCCGAACGTTTTCATTTGCCTTTATTAGTTTTAGATTTTTCGCGCGGCCGTGGCGTTGAGGTTAAAGATACCATTTATGCTGCGCTGGAAGCTCATAAGATCGATTTGGTAGTGCTTGCCGGATTTTTAAAACTATTTCCAGTCAAGGAGTCTTGGGGCGGACGGATTATCAATATTCACCCAGCTCTATTGCCAAAGTTCGGGGGTAGGGGCATGTACGGGTGGTACGTTCACGATGCCGTTTTAAAATCCGGAGAAACGTCGTCCGGGGCGACCGTTCATTTTGTTAATGCGAAATATGACGAGGGCGACTTGATAGCGCAAATAAAAGTACCCGTGATGGACCAGGATACTCCAGAGTCTCTTGGTCAACGGGTTTTTGCGGCCGAATGTCAGCTATTGCCTGCAACCGTTGGTGGCATTGCCGAAGGTCTTTTGCCTAGAAAAAACATAGCGCAACTTGATGCGCAGGGAGATTGGGCGTGAATTCTGGTAGCGAAACAATCGAGCTTTTTTCTCACGTTTTCAAAAATTTTGTTGGCAGGAACTGGTCAAATCGCGAATCAAGGTTGCATCAAGCAATTCGGTACTGTTTAAGCGGTGAGGGCAAGCGGATTCGGGCAAATTTCACCTTGCTGGTGTGTGAATCGTATGGACGGGGATGTCGGCAGGCCTTTAGTTCGGCTTTGGCGGTTGAGATGGTTCACGCATACAGTCTTGCCCATGATGATTTGCCGTGTATGGATAATGATGACTTCAGGCGTGGGCGACCATCACTGCATCGCGCGTTTGACGAGTGCACGGCCTTGCTGGCAGGTGATGCGATTTTAACAGATGCGATGCGGGTTTTGGTTGATGACGAGCTCTTTCCCGACGCTGCATTTGTTGCAGTGCCCGACAGAGTTAAACTAGTACGTGAGTTAACAGCCGCCGCTGGCGGTCAGGGCATGGTCTATGGTCAGGATATGGACATGCATTGGACGGGGCGTGGTGATTGCGATGTTCAAACATTAGAGACTATTCATCGATTAAAAACCGGCGCTTTGATTGGCGCAGCGTGCGCCATGGGTGCGATCGCCGTTGGTGCGCCGCTGGATCATGTTGAGCGCTGGAGAAAGTTTGGAGTTAGTGTGGGCCTGGCTTTTCAAGCTATCGACGATGCGATCGATGGAAATGAAACCACGGGGAAGACCCCAAATAAGGATAAAAATCAGAAAAAGTTGACCTATATGACACTATTTGCTGCAGACGACGTCTTGGCGCTTGCCCGCGAGAAGACGAACGAAGCTATAAATTTAATCCCTGGAAATGTTTCTGCGGATCGATTAATCAATTTTGTGGGGCATCTGTTATCACGCCAGACTTGATATCGGTGGAGAATTAGTATGAGTCAGTTCAACGCGAAACAGGCAGCGCCTACGAATGACACGTGGAAGCTAAACGAAGAAAATTATACCCACTCTATTTTGCAATTTCGCGATCGTCAGGCTGGTGTCAGCGAAGTCTATGATCCAAATTCAGATAGCTACACTTATAATGCGTACTGCATTGAAGCAAAAATTCTGACTGAGCTTTATAGTTGTGAATTTGAGTTTTTGCGTGATGCATTAGACGTGATTAACGATGAGTTTGGGCAATGGGAGTTGATTGATCTGTCAGCAAAATCTGGATGTGGATCTTGCGTGGCCAAGGGGAGTGGATCGTGAGACTGGTTGTGTTGGGATTTTACCTGGCTCTCGCCGCGCAATCCAATGCTGAAGTGCTTGCACCAGCTAAGCTCGAAGAACAAAGTCCTCGCGAAGAGCTTCGTCGGCAATTATTCCGAGAGCGCCTTTCATCGCGCGCATGTATCATTATTTCCAAAAACCCGGCGGGCACCGTCCCAGCGGATCCAGCTTTGACGGCGGCGTTACAAAAGCTGGTTGATGGTATTAACAGGAGTTCTGCCAGCGACTTGGTTCCGCTTTTTCATCCGCAGTTGAAAGTCAGAAGTCGCCAGGTTGCAGCCGCACTGACCTCTATCTCAAGAATTTCAGGCAATGCAGCGCAGGCGAGCTTATTCCGTGCTTACGCTTTAAATAATCCTGATGGTGTCGCCGAACTTGCTGAGTGCACCGAGGATTCATTATCACTTCGTTCCTTGTATGGGCACAAACTGCAAGCCGCCGCTTGGGTTCAGGTCCAAGGGGAAGAGGAAGTTTCTAGGGTCTATGCGGACTTTGTGCCGTCTAAAGATAAGTGGCTGATCGGCGCTTGGCACGTACAGCAGTGGACTCACGCGGGCAAAGATTTCCTCGGGTGGAGGGAGCTTGCGACGGCACAAGTTGCAGCCAAACAGCCGATATCCGCTTGGATTCTGTATGATCTCGCCATTAAACTACTGGACGGTGGAAAATTTCTGAGTTTTCCTGTGACCGGCGAGATCGTGGCTGAACAGGGGAAACTTCTTGGGGGGAAAACGCTACTTGAATCACTGGCTCCCAAATTTTCGACTGAGAAGCTAGTGTATGCGGCTAGCCTTTTTTCGAGAAAAGGCGCTGCGGTCCTTTTGCGATTTGGACTTGATAGCGAGTGGTCTGCAAATGCTATTCGCGAGCATTGCCGAGCGAAGTTTAAACAACTACAGTCGGACGGCACCATAAACGGTTTAGCTGGGATCAGGTGCGATTATGTTTTGCCGAAGGAATCTCCCCTCAAAGAGGGCGCTCTTGGCGGCATCTTTATCGACGACGCATCTTCCAAGCCGAAGTGATAAATTAGTAACTACCAGTTTGCACTAAGTGCTGACCAGCAACCGAGCAACCAGCCAATGATCAGCAAAAGACCGCCGATGGGCGTTACAGCGCCCCAGGATCTGGTTCCGGTGAATATAAGGATATAGAGGCTCCCCGAGAACACTATGCTACCGGATGTGAGCGCAAAAGCCCCCATCTTCAGTGGTAGCGAATCAAGACGTGCCATCAAAAGTGAAAATCCAATGATGCCCAAGCTCTGCATGCCCAGGTATCGAGACGCGGTGTCGAATATTGAAAAATCCTCTGGAGTGAGGCGACTTTTAAGGGCGTGGGCACCAAAAGCGCCTAGTCCCACTGCGGTTGCAGATAAGAGAGAACCTATTGAAAAGAAGATAGTCCACATGCTGGGATTCGAGCTCCGCTCATGCCAAATTAGGGCTTAGACGCGTTATTTGTTTGGTTTTTACCGTCAACAGTCCCATCTTTTGCCGGTGTGGTTGGTTGACCATCGCGCGGCGAGACTGGCGTTTGAGCTGCCGTGGCGACAGGCATGCCTTTGCAGTCCTGAAACTCCTTGCGAAGGCTTTCGTTTAGTTCCTTCAATAAATCATATTCTTTGGCGCTTTTTATTCGCGCAAAATACTCAGTCAGCTCGACACTTTTCTCTGGCGGCATCGCTTCCAGAATGGTCGTGACCTGCTTTTGCTTCAGTTTCTTGAAGAGCGCCACTGTGAGGTCCTTGTCCAGCTTCTCAAATGCGGGCGCAGCCTTTTTAGGATCCATCTTGTCATAGAGCTCCGCAATTTTATCAAGTCGTTCTCCCTTGAGATCCTTTTCCTGCTGTAATGTTTTGGCTATAAACTTTCGCTCGTCGTCTAACTTTAAGAGTTTTTCCTCGATACTTTTTTCAAGTAACTTTAGCTGCTCTTCTCGTTTTGACAGCTGTGCGGAGCGATCGGAGATTTGCCGCTCTTTTCTCTCCGCCATGTCCATGTATTTGCCGATTTCCTCTTTTTGAACCTTTTTCGCATTTAACTTTGGCAGCTCAAAAAGATCGGATAAGAAGCTTTTTCGTTTGTTTGTTTCTTTGGTTTCGACCTCGTCGTCCAGGTCGTCATTTTTCGACGCTTCCCCGGATTTGGCATCACCCTTAGCAGAGCCTTTCGGCTCCTCGGCGAATAATGGCCGATCCCCGAGATGGATCCAACCTTGATGCATCGCAAGCGCTAGAAAAACTAAAACCACTTTTGCAATCAAAATAGATTTCATGATGGTTTGTTGCTTCATAGTTAGTCTCCCTCTCCGTCTATCTGTA
>CAYOEM010000008.1:105656-122014 GCA_964402975.1 uncultured Polynucleobacter sp. | reverse complement strand
ATGGGCCGAAAGGATCAATCACGGAGGGGGTCATCGCCCTAACTGTTCCATTCTTCCGGTTTGGTCGACATTATTAGTCGGAGGAGGCTTCAGAGATATCTGAAGTCTTAAATAATTTTTGTTTAGTTATTTTATGGTGGGGACGGAGAGACTTGAACTCTCACACCTTACGGCACTGGCTTCTAAGACCAGCGTGTCTACCAATTTCACCACATCCCCATGCAAAAAAGGACTTAAAAAAGGCCTAAGGACGGTTGGTATCACACTTTACGGGGGTTGCCGTCAACCGGTTTTTACGCTCACTTTGACCTCAATGCTGCCCAAACGTATGGTGTCATTGGCATTGAGGGGGTGCATGCCCTTAATTTTCGTGCCATTTAAGTAGGTTCCGTTCGTGGACCCTTGGTCCTCAACGAAGACCTCACCGTGGTCATTTAGTTTGATCAGCAGATGCTTTCGGCTAATTTCCACATCATTCTCAAATTGCCCAAAACTTGTGGCTCGTCCGAGAAAAATCTGTTTTTGAGGCAGTTCAATCGTCTCTGTCACGCCATTGCCATACTTAATGGTGAGCCACAAAGAGTATTGTTGTTTATTCTTAACTTTGTCCTCAATCATGGTATCGACCAAGCTTCCGCGGGAGGCGGTTTCGGAGTTTTGGTTGCCTCGAAAGATCGTAGTAATGTGACGGACTTTAGTATCCTCTTCCAAAGCGAAGCGGAAAACGGTCTTTCCGATGGTGATTTCATCGCCGGGGTTCAGTCGGGATTTTACGACCCTGCTTTTGTTTACGAACGTACCGTTGGTGCTATTCATGTCAAAGATATGGTACACGCCATTAATATTTTGAATCTGACAATGGGTGGAAGAGATCTCGTGGTCGGTAATGATGACATCACCTTTTTCACGTCCGAGAATGGTGGCATCTCGACGCAGCTTAATAGCATCTCCTGCCCCATAGCCTGAGACCGTGTAAAGGACAGCTCTGTATTCGCCCTTCTTCTGGGCTGGATTTGATACCGCCACCTAGGATGAGTCCTTACAAAAAATAAATCAAACAACGTCTGTGTTATCGGGAAAATCTTGAGAATCATTAGGATTGTGTGTTTTTCATGTTGCAGCCGGTATGGCAAATAACCAATATGTCTTTATTGGAGAAAAAAGGAGTTTTTGGAAATGTCCTCACAACCAAATAACAGTGCCGTTGATTTCAGGGGCTTGGTTCTTGGCTTTTCTGGTGCAGCGCTGCATTACCTTGGCGAGTCTGCCATCGATGGACAAGCGCCGGTATTAAACATGCCGATGGCTCACCAAAACATTGAAATCCTTGCGTTACTGGCGGAAAAAACAAAGGGTAATCTCTCCGATGAAGAAGAGAGCCTTCTGAGGCAGCTACTAATTGATTTGCGCATGCGATTTATTGAGAAAAGTCGTGGTACTAAATAAATAGCCAATAGTTTTAATCTGTTAGGGATGCATTGAGGTTTTCTCCTTCATCCTCACCCAATTCTTCCGATACCCCCACTTGAGCAGAGGTCGGCCTCTGAGTGGGCGGAATTGGCTATGGATTTAAGTA
Source organism: uncultured Polynucleobacter sp. (assembly GCA_964402975.1). Taxonomy (GTDB): domain Bacteria; phylum Bdellovibrionota_B; class Oligoflexia; order Oligoflexales; family RGVZ01; genus CAMDKS01. The sequence continues at coordinate 120,438 of CAYOEM010000008.1, read as the reverse complement.
AGTACAATTTTCAATGTCAGAAAGCCTTTCATCAAGGGCTTCAGTTGGCGCGAAGTTACGGCCACCAGTCCCTTGAGGTCGAGCATGTGGCTTTTGCGCTGCTACGTGATGACGCATCTTTAGTTGATATCAATCTGTCTGAGCACTTTCTCTCGGCTTTGCAGACACACCTGAAGAGGCAGTCGCGAGTTTTTGGAACTGAACGAGTTGGCTTTGGACTAAGACTTGATGCAGCTCTGGATGATGTGGAGCGTGAATTTGCGGGCGGTCTGGTTGATCCCGCATCACTGTGGTCCGCACTTTTTAAGCAGTCGACCACTCTAAAAACAGCAGCTCAAAAAATCACCCCTGACTCGATATCGGGCGGGTCTGAAAAAGTAGAAAAGCAGTCTACGAAAGACCAGGAGACTCGTGCTGCTGGAACGAAGCAAGGAGAGCGCAAAAATCAGAAAGACAAAGACTCTCCGCCAGTCCAGCAGAAGGCTGAATCCCGAAAAGTTGACGATGTCCTTGTCAAATACACGGTCGATCTTTCAGCGAAAGCGGAGCGCGGTGAGCTGGATCCCGTAATCGGACGCGACAGCGAAGTCCGACGCGTTTTGGAAATTCTGGGTAGAAAAAAGAAGAATAACCCTATTTTGGTCGGTGAACCTGGGGTTGGTAAGAGTGCCGTGGTTGAAGCCTTGGCTCTTAGAATTGCTGCATCCCAAGTTCCAGAGACCGTTAAAGGCAAACGGATTTTATCCCTAGATCTAGGCAGCCTACTTGCGGGTGCTAAGTATCGCGGGGAATTTGAAGATCGACTGAAAAGCCTTCTCAAAGCTATGGAGAACCACAAAGGCCAAATTATTTTATTTATTGATGAGCTGCACATGATTGTAGGTGCCGGTAATCAAGAGGGTGGCGCTGATGTGGCCAATCTTTTAAAGCCCGCGCTAGCAAGAGGTGAGATCCATTGTATCGGCGCGACTACGTTTGATGAGTACCGCAAGCATATTGAAAAGGATTCGGCGCTTGAAAGGCGTTTTCAGCCGGTAACCGTGGATGAGCCCGGGCGCGACGCCACCGTCGCGATTCTTCGGGGCGTGAAAGCTCACTATGAGGTTCATCATGGTGTTCAAGTTGACGATGAAGCTGTGATCGCGGCCGTTGATTTTTCCATTCGTTATCTGACGTCTAGAACACTGCCTGATAAAGCTATTGATCTTCTCGATGAAGCATGTAGCAGGCTAAAGCTTGAGATAGCCAGCATGCCTTCGGAGCTTGATGCTTTGCGTGGCCAGATAGAGTCGTTAGAAATCGAACGCCAGGCCATTACACCGGGTGTCAAAAGCAAAGCGGTTATCGCGGGCATTGACGTCAAGTTGCGCAAAGCTCGAGATGACTTTGAACACATGAATACGATTTGGCGATCACATCGAGCGTTACTTGACCGACTAACTGCAGCGGAAGCCAAGCGCCAGGAGCTGATCAAACTTTTTGAACAGTCCAAAGGCAACGGCGACTACGACTTTGCAGCAAAAATTCAATATTCAGAGATGCCTAAGTTTGAGTCTGAGATAAAGCAAGTACAACACGAGCTTGACGGCCTTCAAAAGCAACATCATTTCCTGAGACAGATCGTAGGCCGTCGTGAAGTTGCGGAAGTGGTCAGTGTATGGACGTCAATTCCAGTGAATAAAATGCTGGAATCAGATTCCGCTCGCCTCATGACGATGGAGGCTCGCATATCAAGCCGTGTCTTCGGTCAAGACGAGGCCGTAAAAAGCGTATGTCGTGCGGTGAGGAGATCACGTGCCGGTGTTAATGAGCCGGGAAGGCCCCTTGGAGTCTTTTTGTTTATGGGTCCAACTGGTGTAGGTAAAACAGAAACGGCCAGAGCCCTTGCGGCTGAGCTGTTTGACGACGACTCACGGATCGTGCGTATAGACATGTCAGAGTACATGCATGAGCACAATGTGTCGCGACTGATTGGCGCGCCTCCGGGGTACGTCGGCCACGGCAATGGCGGTGAATTGACAGAGGCGGTGAGACGAAAGCCATATTCAGTCGTATTATTTGACGAGATTGAGAAAGCCCACCCCAGAGTATTGGACATATTGCTCCAGACATTTGATGCTGGACGACTGACAGATGGCAATGGACGTCTTGTAGATTTTTCTAATGCCCTGATCGTTCTCACGTCAAATCTTAAATTAGATTTGGGACACGCTTCGTTTGCCGACACACGAGAAGGAATGCTGAGACACGCGCTTGCAGATGTTTTGCGACCGGAATTTGTGAACCGACTTGACGAAATTGTCGAGTTTAGAAGCTTAGGAGTTGAGCATTACAGCCGGCTTGTTGACAAGCAGCTCGGTAGTCTTAACTCCCGTTTGGAGGACCGCGCTGTCCGTCTCTATATTGGACGGCAGCTCAGGGAGCGCCTGATTGATGTGGCCCGGGATGGTCGATTTGGTGGCAGGGCCTTGAAGAGGGCCTTCCAGGCCATGGTTGTGGATGCCGTTAGCGAAAAAATTATACAGGAGCCGGACAAGTTCACGGGGTCCTGGGTCATCGAATGTGATGAATTTGGAAGACTTTTGTGGCGTCCCGGCTCAGGGGAAACGCCGCTGCTTCCCGCTGCCAAAGGTCTATAAATTCAGGCGGGTATTCGCTTGACACCTTTGACCCTAATAGCTAATTTCTGAAACCACTGTGTCCAGCGATAAGTCAGCTTTGTTGGGGCGTCGTCAAGTGGTAAGACTCTGGATTTTGATTCCAGCATTCGTAGGTTCGAATCCTACCGCCCCAGCCATTCCAATTTCGCTGTTCACGGCATCCGATGAGGCGTGCTGACTTTTGGTTTAATACTTGCCCAGGGGTTGGATTATGGAAACGGAAATGATTATTTTCTCCGGTAACTCCAACCGCCCGCTTGCAGAAAAAATAGCATCCTATCTTGATATATCTCTCGGTGCTGCAACGGTAGGACAGTTTGCAGACGGTGAAACACGAGTCGAGCTTGGTTGCAACGTTCGTGGCCGGGACGTCTACGTTATCCAGTCGTCTTGTTCTCCTGCGAATCACCACATCATGGAAGCGGTTATCATTGCGGATGCAGCGCGACGGGCCTCCGCGAAAACCGTGAACTTAGTCATGCCTTATTTCGGTTATGCTCGTCAGGAGCGAAAAAGTGCACCACGTACGCCGATTACGGCAAAGCTCGTGGCCGATTTAATATCCGCTGCAGGGGTGTCGCGGCTAGTAACGATGGAGCTTCATACGGGAGCAATCCAGGGTTTTTTTAATATCCCAGTTGACCATTTGTTCGCTAAGCCGATTTTTAGTACGTACTTCCGCAAAACTGAAAATATGTTGATGGTTTCTCCGGATGCCGGCGGTGTCGAACGCACAAGAGCACTTGCAAAAATGTTTGATTGCGGTCTTGCGATTATTGACAAGCGTCGTGATCGGCCAAACGAAAGCAACGTCATGAACTTGATTGGTGAGGTTAAGGGAAAGGATTGCATCATCGTTGATGACATCTGTGACACAGCGGGATCCCTGACTAAAGCAGCCCAGGCCTTAATGGACGAAGGAGCTTTATCGGTCAGGGCTTGCGTGAGTCATCCAGTGCTCTCGGGTCCGGCGGTTGAGAGGATTGAAAAGTCGATGCTTAAGGAGTTCGTCTGCACCGACTCCATTCCATTGTCGCCTGAGGCCAAAAAGTGCAAGAAAATCGTTCAGTTAAGTATCGCGGAGCTGCTAGGAAAAGCCCTGCGGCGCATTCACAACGCCGATTCCATCAGTTCCTTGTTTGTCTAGGCTCTGTTAACCCTCCTGAATCGGGAGGGTTTTGCCTTAAAAGCTCGCGTTTTTCGTTGCCAATTATAACCGGCGGTTGTATAAGTTCCTCCCTTTTTCGACTAACGGACCTCGATGGTTAGGGCTGGACGGGGTGTCTAGCTCAGTGTTAGACAGAGGACCTGATTTTTATTGAGACCTGGAGACTACTATGTCCGAAGCAACTACAGTTACCATTGAAGCGAGCCTTCGCACTGGAACCGGCAAAAGCTACACTCACAAACTGCGTAAAGCAGGCAAGATTCCCGCTGTGATGCTTGACGCTGGCAAAGCAACAAATTTGGAGCTCGATCCAAAACTTCTGCCAAAAGCTTGGAAGTTTGGAGGACGCAAGTTTAACTTGGTTCTGGACGGTAAAACGATTCCAGTCAAGATTCAGGAGCTTCAAGTGGATCCGGTAAGGCGTCACGCTTTGCATGTGGATTTGATGAAGGCGTAATTATCTTGCGACTTCTCGTTGGGCTTGGAAACCCTGGGCAACGCTACGAGTACACGCGACACAACGCTGGCTTTTGGGTTGTTGACGAGATTGCAAGATCGGTTGGTGCTAGCTGGGATTCTGGTGCTGTAGATAAATTCCTTGGAGAGTTAGCCAAGGTCGAGGTTCTTGATCAGAGTTGTTTGGTTCTAAAACCTGCAACGTTTATGAATCTCAGTGGGCGATCTGTAGTGAGGGTAGCCCAGTTTTTTAAGATCCCGTCGAAAGACTGGATCGTCTTACACGACGACATTGATGTGCCGGCGAGTAAGGTTCGTGCAAGAGCGGGCGGTGGCCACGGCGGTCACAACGGAGTCCGCTCTATTATGGAAGAGTCGGGTAGAGATGACTTCCATAGGATCAAGTTGGGTGTCGGACGTCCGCCGAAACTAGAAGACGGACAACCGATGATGGATGTAGCTGATTACGTTCTTAAAGCTATGCCAGCTGATCAAGCAACGGAATACGTCAAAGCTGTAATGCCCGACGTCATGTTGCGGTTGAAAGAGGTGTTTAGACAGCAGAAATAGTTTTGCTGTTTTCACGATAGAGGCAATATCGCCTCGGTTTTTAGCTCCTTTGCTGGGCTCGATTGTGATGCTTGGCTGCTTAAACCATAAGGGAGGAATTGAACAGTGTTAAGAGAATACGAATTAACAATTATCGCTCGTGCAGATCTGGCTGAGTCGGACAGCTCAAAGCTTTTGTCGAAGTACGAAAAGCTTATGACTTCTGATGGTGGAGAAATTCTTCAAAAAAGCAACTGGGGCGTCAAGAAACTTGCGTTCCCGATGAAGAAAGCTTTCCGCGGAAATTACGTTAATTATGATTTTGTTGGCACGGCTGCCAACCTTACAGAGATGGAACGTCTGATGCGCATCGATGAAGATGTTCTTCGTTACATGTCTGTCTTTATTGGACAGAATGTAGACGTCTCGAAGCGTAAGGAGCAACTGGCAAAGATCGCTTTGGCTGCCCGTGAAGCTGCCAATGAATTCCGTGACCGCGAATAATAGCCTTTGTTGAAGCAGGAGAACTAAGATGAAAGTTATTTTGAATCAGGATGTTTCGACACTAGGCCGAATTGGCGAAATCGTGAATGTCCGTAATGGTTATGCTCGTAATTACCTTTTACCGCGTGGAGTTGCATCAGTAGCAAATGAAGCTAACGAAGCGGCTCTCAAGCATCACCGCCGAATTCTAGACAAGAAAAAGGCTCAGCTTATGGCTGAAGCTAAAACCTTGGCTGCACAAATTGAAAAAACAGCAGTCACGGTTTACAAGCAAACTGGTGAAGATGAGAGAATATTTGGATCTGTTACAACGGCTGAGCTTGAGGAGCTTCTCAACCAAGAGGGTCTCAAGGTTTCAAGACGTGACATTTCCTTAGTCGAAGACGTCAAAAAAGTAGGTGTTTATCAGGGCCAAGTTAAATTGCACCCTGAAGTTTCGGCGAAGTTTAAGGTCTGGGTTGTCGCTAAGCAGTGATAAGGCCCGAGGCTAGCTAAATAGCGAACGGTCAGCGAATTTTGAGTTTTAGAAAAAATACCCGCGGTCTAAGAAGTCAGTTGCAAATTGACGAGTCCGCGGGTTATTTTTTGGCCAGGTTTTAAGTTGGTTTCGTTTCCTCGCGGGGAGTTCTAGATCATGGCGGGTTTTACGCCCCCTCATTCTCAAGAATCGGAAAAAGCGGTCCTTGGGGCTATTCTGAAAGAACCCATACACCTCAGTGGTGTGTGTGCAGATGGCCTTTTGCCGGAACATTTTTTTATGGATGCTCATCGCCGGATTTTTGAGGCAATGGTCGATCTTGATTCGACGAATGATCCAACAGATCTTGTTTCAGTTGCTGAGCGACTTAAGCGCGGTTCCAATGCCCAAGGCCAGGAGGTTGGTTGGGGTTATCTGATTGAACTGATGGAGAATGCTCCCGTTGCTCAAAACGCGATTTACTACGCCACTCAAGTTAAAAAGCACGCGTACCTACGCCGTATTGTCGCAATGGGCCAAAGTGTTAGCTCACGGGCCGCTAGCGCTGATGGTGATGTCACAGAGTTTTTAGGCGAGTTTGAGCGCGAAATATTAGCTATTTTTAGCGAACAAGATCGGCAAGGCGGAATCACGTCCTCCGAGACCGTTTTGAATAGTACTCTGGAAGAAATCGAGCGGCGTATTAACTCCAATGGAGCTCCAACGGGAGTGCCATCCGGATTTCGTGATTTGGATTCTCTCACGGGCGGGTTCCAGCGTAGTGACCTTATTATTTTGGCTGCAAGGCCAGCCATGGGTAAAACGGCTCTGGCGCTGAACTTCGCGTCTAACGCGGCTGAGCAGGGTATTCCTACGGTTGTATTCAGTCTTGAGATGCCAAAAAATCAGCTCATGATGCGTTTAATTTCTGCGAAAGGTCGAATTGACTCGAGCCGTTTGCGAAAGGGTGATCTGACCGACGACGACTTGAACCGACTGAGTGCCGCATCCACAGCGATTATGAATATGCCTTTAAGTCTCGATGATACGGGTGGAATATCCCTAGTGGAGCTGCGCTCTAGGTTACGACGTCACAAGAAGGAATTTGGACTGGGCATGGTCATCATCGACTATCTTCAGCTGATGGGCACGTCTAGTAAGCGGGCCGACAGTCGCGAACGCGAGGTCGCTGAGCTATCGGGTGGACTAAAGGCTCTGGCCAAGGAATTGGATGTGCCGATCATCGTTTTGTCCCAGTTAAACCGGAGTGCTGATACCCGAACCGACCATCGCCCAAAGACGAGTGATCTGCGGGAGTCTGGAGCTATTGAGCAGGATGCTGACTTGATTATGTTTATTTACCGAGACGAGGTCTATAACCCGAACTCAGAGGATGCCGGTAAAGCTGAGGTAATCATTGCTAAAAATCGTCATGGGGCGATTTCCGATATTAAACTTGCGTGTCAGTTGAACTTCGTTTCGTTTTATAATCTTATACAATAGTTAATTCTTTAACTAAAACGGGGATGGAAGTTCAACTTCCATCCCCGTTTTAATAAACCGTAACTTTAAATCGACAATTAAGCCTTTACGGAGTGCATTTTCATTTTCTTGCGAAGCGTGTTCCTGTTAATGCCCAAGATTCGGCTGGCATGAACTTGGTTGCCGCCGGTGCGACGAAGAATTTGGGCTAGTAGAGGCTTCTCAACTTTGCCAAGAATCAAGCTGTGGAGGTCTTCTGGGTACATGCCGCCAACCTGGTCCAGGAACTTGGAGATCTTGTGCTCAACAACAGCTTCCAGCGAATAGCTATCCAGCTTACCTGTGAACTCCCCATCGGAAGCGAAAGGCAAAGCGGTCGCATAACGGGTCGAATCAGAGTCCATGCGAACAGCGGTTGAAGGGACGATTTTGGATGGTGACATTGAGCTGCTTACGGTCTGCATTTCCACGGGAAATTCTCCACTAGAATTCAGTAGGTTAGAGCACAAGCTGGCACTAATACCAGCGACTATAAAAACCAGGCACTTAGCCGCCCTGCAATTTCCTTATATCTACTGCGGTTTACGTCCCTAGTCGGGTCGCTCACTGCCTTGAATAAAAGGTCCTCGAAAAACGGGACTCATCAAATAGCAAGGCATCGCAAGGCTGTCAATTGGCGATATGCAAAAAAATTTACCTTACTGCCTTTTATTTTACTTGCTTTCACTGAAAGAGAACCTCGTTTGAAAATGATAGGAAATTCCTGCCCGCTTTCAATAAGACATATTCAACGTATTCTAAGAAATGAAGAGAGAGATTATAAGGCAAGTTCTTGAAAAGGAGTTTCTCGTCTTGCCTCCGGTGAAAACGTGATTATAGTGCTGTGTCTGAACTACGAATGTTGATTTCGGAGACGCACATGAATCACGAAGCCCAAAAGCCAGCCGGCAACCAATCAAACTCTGACCAGTCCCCTATCGCAGGAGCCAATGGCCATGCGGTTGAGAGCGCCGAGGATTTATCCGAGGCAGTCGCTTCCCCCGACCAAGCGACCGAAGATGCGAGTGGCAAAGATGTCGAAAAACTCAGCCGTGAGTTGGCTGAAATGAAGGACCGCCTGCTGCGCAGTGTTGCCGAAATGGACAACATGCGAAAAAGGCTCGAAAGAGAAAAAGCGGACTTTATAAAGTACAGCACCGAGTCAATCCTTAAAGACATGATTCCCGTGCTAGACAGTTTCGACAAAGCGCTGCCCCAGTCTTCCCAAGCTGGAGACGAAGCCGACAAGGCTAGTTTTCGTGAGGGAATGTCCATGGTGCATAAGCAATTTCTTGCAGCCCTCGCAAAGCACGGACTGGAACCTGTCGAGGCGGTCGGAAAAACCTTTGACCCAAACTTCCATCAGGCCATCCAGCGCATTGAGTCCGGAGATGTCACTCAGGAGATAGTGGCAACCGAATTCATGAAGGGTTACGCGTTGCACGGGCGGCTCGTCAGGCCGGCCATGGTAAGCGTCAAAGTGCCCGGAGGATCGAATTAGAGATGTGCCAAGGGCGGCAAGTCCTTGTCACCCTTGTCTGAACCCCCCGCCTTTCGCGTTTTTGCCACCAACCGTCAAAATCCAACCCTTCATGCCCAATTAAGATTTCCTGCCAGGTGTCCGATCTGAATACCTGTGACCACTGGAAATCACGAACAAACTGGCGCTGCTTAGCGCCTTAGGCACGAGGAGAATGTTATGAGCGGTAATGGCGATCAAAAATCTCTCGATCTCGCCCACGATTTGCCACTGCTTCCCCTGAAGGACATCGTCGTCTTTCCTCACATGATCGTGCCAGTCTTTATTAGCGAAGATCTCTGCATCAATGCAGTTCAGAATGCCAGAGCAGGAAACGGCAGAATCTTTCTCTCCGCGTTTAAAGTTGCGGGTGAGGAAGGAGAAGGTCTTGATTGTAGCACTGAGCCGCCGTTTGATGTTTACAATACGGGAACTATTTGTTCGGTGATGCGGGATCGCAAGCTTCCTGATGGCCGCGTAAAAGTTTTAATCCAGGGTATTCAAAAAGCTCAACTCAAGTCACTTGTCAGTGCCGACGGTTTCCCGATGGTGCGTGTAGCTCCAATAGCTGATGCGATGGTAGCTAGTTCATCGCCGGAGTTAGAGGCGCTAGTGAGAGCTGTTCGTGAAAGCCTTGAGAAAGTTGTCTCGCTTGGCAAAGTGCTGTCACCTGATATTTTGATGATTCTCGAGGATATATCTGACCCATCCCGATTGGCCGACCTTGTAGCGTCGAATCTGGGCCTTAAAGTAGCCGATGCGCAGAGAATCCTCGCAGTGCAAAATCCTTTGGAACGTTTGCGTCGGGTCCATCAATATCTCTCTCGAGAGATCGAGGTTTATCAGATGCAGGTCCGCATCCAGAGCCAGGCCAAGGAAGAGATTGGGCGGATGCAACGCGAGCATTACTTGCGCGAGCAAATCAAGGTCATCAAGAACGAGCTTGGCGACAACGACGGCAAAGACGAGGTCGAAAACCTCTGGAAGCGCATGGAAGGTGTTGCCCTCACGGAAGAAGCTAAAGAGGAAGTCACTCGTCAGATCAAACGCCTTGAGCGTATGCATCAAGATACGAGTGAAGCTGCGTTGACGCGCACTCACATCGAGACGATGCTCTCGCTTCCATGGGGCAAAAAATCAACTGAGGCCATCGACATCTCCAGTACCAAAAAAATTCTGAATGAGGATCATTACGGCCTCGATCAGGTGAAAGACCGGATTTTGGAATTCCTAGCCGTTAAAAAGCTGAATCCAGGTGCGAAGAGTCCAATCATTTGTTTCGTTGGACCTCCTGGTGTGGGTAAGACCAGCCTCGGCAAATCCATCGCAAGGTCCATGGGGCGGCAGTTTTCTCGAATAGCGCTTGGAGGCGTGCGTGATGAGGCCGAGATTCGCGGCCATCGTAAAACATATGTGGGCGCATATCCCGGACGTGTTATTAACAGCTTAAAGCAAGCGCAGTCGATGAATCCCGTGATCATGCTTGATGAGATCGACAAGCTTGGCTCCGATCACCGCGGTGATCCGTCAAGTGCTCTACTTGAAGTTTTAGATCCCGAGCAAAACAAAAACTTCATAGATCATTACCTTGGTGTGGCCGTAGACCTTTCCGATGTCACGTTTATTGCGAACGCTAACACGTTGGACACGATCCCTGGCCCATTGCGCGATCGCCTTGAGATTATCGAAGTCTCTGGTTACAGCGAGGAAGAAAAACTGATTATTGCTAACCAGTATCTGATTCCGAAAATGATCAAAGAAACTGGTCTCGAGAAGGCTAACATTTCGTTCACAAAACCATCTGTGTCCGCAATTATTAACGGATACACGAGGGAGAGTGGGCTGCGTGGTTTGGAAAAGCAAATCGCAAGTGTATGTCGCAAACTAGCTCGGGAATATGCTGAGACGGGCGAGTTTGTGGCGGCGGAAACTGGTAGCGGAAATCTTAAGATGACGCCCGCGATGATACAAAAACATCTGGGCGCTAACAAGTATGGTGACAGCTTCTGTCACCATGATCTGATGCGTGGAGTGTCGCTTGGTTTGGCGTATACTCAGTACGGTGGAGAAGTGTTGGCAATTGAAACCAATATTTTGCCAGCATCCGCACCGAGACTCGTGTTAACTGGTCAACTGGGAGATGTTATGAAGGAAAGCGCGCAAACAGCGTTAAGCTTTTTGCGCTCGAAAGCTCAGGACTTCGGTTTTGACCCTGAAGTGTTGAATAAGAATGAGCTTCATGTTCACATCCCTGCTGGCGCTGTGCCGAAAGATGGTCCAAGCGCGGGCATTACCATGGCATCATCGATGCTGTCGGCGATTTTGGGACGTGCTCCCAACGGTAAAATCGCGATGACTGGTGAAATTACACTTCATGGCATGGTGTTGCCGATCGGTGGACTTCGCGAGAAGGTTTTAGCGGCTTTGAGAGAGGGTGTGGAGCATGTGCTGGTGCCTGCAAAGAATAAAGCTAATTTTGAGGCTCTTCCCGCTAATATCCGCAAGAAGATAAAGGTTACTTTTGTTAAGTCCTATCTGGAAGTGTTTGAGATTATGTTTGCCACGTCTGCCGCAAGCAAAGAGATCATTCCTCTCCGTGGACGTCGCCGGGTTGCAGGCGAAAACGATCTAGCCAGCTGACGGGTGCTGAAAGGTTTTAATTTGGAGACCCGAATCCCTCTTAGGGGTTCGGGTTTTTGGTGTTTGAGGCAACCTGAGATAAGATCTAAGTAGGCCAAATATCCAGCTTTAGGAGACCAATCATGAGTGATCGAACAAAGAAGGTGCTGAAGTTTTTTGGCATGGGTGTTTTATGGGTTTATATACTCTCGATCCGGGTAGGTAGTGAGACTATTTTCTATCATGCTCACGATATTTTGGTTGAAAATCAGATAGTTGAGGCTATTGATCGTCAGCTAGCTGACGCCTACGAGGGAGTTGTGAATTTGGCCTCTAACACCTTCGATCGCATCAGCGGTCGCAGTAAAAACCTATAAAGATAAAGAGCTTAAAGCTTTGATCGTCTAAAGGTTCTCGCCACTTGCAGCTTGTTATGCTATCCCATGGGGCGTCTCTATTGAGGGTACTCCGGAAGGCTGACAAACAAGAAAGCTTGATGTGGCGTTCTCTTTTTCGAGACTCGTGTTAACCCGCGGGAGATCTGGCGGATGGCCTTATTAAAAGTTGTTGAGTGGCCGGCTAAGGTTCTTGAGACCCCTGCCAAAGACGTCAACGAGTTCAATGCCGAACTGGCTCAGTTTGTCACTGACATGCATGAAACCATGCAGCACAGCAATGGCATCGGTCTAGCTGCAAACCAGGTCGGAGATCTACGTCGTGTCATAACTATAGAGATTCCCCACACTGGTAGCGAAAGCGACGGAGAGCCGAAGTGGTGGCATAACAAGCGTTTCACTTTTGTAAATCCGATCATCACCAAAAAAGCCGGCACCATAAAATGGCAGGAAGGCTGCCTAAGTTTTCCTGAGATTTTTGATTTCGTCGATAGGGCGGCAGAGGTTTGGATCACAGCCTATGATGAAACTGGTAAGCAGTTTGAGGTGCACGCAGACGGCCTGTTTTCTGTGTGTCTTCAGCATGAGATCGATCATATCGATGGAATCGTGTTTTTTAAGCGGATGAGCCGTCTGAAGGCCGAGAGAATTAAGACGAAGATGCTGAAAAGGGGCAACGTTAATGTCGAAGCCTAGTATTTTTGTGGCGCCTAGCATACTCGCAGCAGATCCCATGAGATTTGGTGACGAGATAAAATCTGTAGAACAGGCCGGCGCTTCTTGGCATCACATTGATGTAATGGACGGTCATTTTGTCCCGAATTTAACATTTGGGCCGCCGCTTGTGAAAGCGATGAAGAAAATAACAACGTTGCCGCTAGACGTGCACATCATGGTGAGTAATCCAGACGATGTGGCGTTGTCATACGTGGAGGCGGGGGCTGATATTCTAGTGTTCCACGCCGAGGTGGCCAAGCATGGTCACAGGTTGGCGGATGCGATTCGCAAAAAGGGTGCTCGGCCCGGGGTCGCACTTAATCCTGGTTCGCCCCTAGAGCTCGCTTTTGCTTTGGCGCCTCAGGTGGATGTCATCATGCTGATGTCGGTAAATCCAGGTTTTGGTGGCCAGAGCTTTATTGAAGACACGGTTACACGGGTTCGCGCTCTCAAAGACTGGCTGACAAAGAATAAGTTGGACGAGAGGGTTCTCATCGAAGTTGACGGCGGAATTAACGATGAGACTGGGGCGAAAGTGGTAGCGGCCGGCGCAAAGGTTTTGGTGGCAGGAACTTACGTCTACGGGGCGAAAGATCGATCCAAGCCGATCAATTCTCTTAAAAATTTAAAATAACGTTCCCGGACACTCAGAGGACTTTGTTCATGAAGCCTTTTTCCCTTGGTGTTGATCGATTGTCTTGGTCGAAAATCGTATCACTCGCAGCACAACCAAAGCCTAACCTAGTAGTTTCGGAACAGGCTTGGTCCAAGCTCGATCTTTATCGAGGGCTAGTCGAGTCTGCGATCAAGTCTGGTAAAACAATATATGGAATTAATACAGGCTTTGGATTTCTTTCTGACGTAAAAGTTGACAAAGATAAGCTTCAGACGCTCCAGTATAATCTGATTAGAAGTCACGCATGTGGTGTTGGCGACCATGCGCCAAAGGATGTCGTGAGGGCATTGCTTATTCTGCGCGCTCATACGTTTTTATTAGGACACAGTGCGGTAAGTCGAAAGCCAGTTGAGAAGGTCCTAGAGTTTTTGGCGCATGATATTTTGCCCGTCGTACCCATGCAGGGTAGTGTGGGTGCGTCTGGCGACCTTGCGCCTCTGGCCCACTTAGCCCTTGGACTCATCGGTGAGGGCGATGTTTACTATGGCGGGGAGATCATGGACGCAGCTGTTGCTCTCAAGAATGCAGGCGTCTCTCCCCTGGTTCCTGCAGCGAAAGAGGGTCTTTCTCTCATAAATGGTACTCAGTTTATGGCGGTCCTTGGCTCATTTGCCCTACATCGAGCTGACGTTCTTGCTCAGACGGCAGATATTTTAGCAGCCCTGAGCTTGGAGGCGATTAAGGGCACTAAGGCAGCCTTTGACCCGCGAATTCACGAGGCGAGGGATCAATCAGGTCAGAGAGCTTCAGCCGCCAATTTTTGGCGTCTTTTGTCTGGTGACGATGAAATTATGGCGAGCCACGTTAACTGCGGGCGTGTGCAGGAGCCTTACAGTTTTCGTTGTGCGCCTCAGGTCCATGGTGCTACCCGCGATGTCATTGATTTTGTTGCAAAGCGGATTGACGGAGACTTGAATTCCGTAACTGATAATCCTTTAGTTTTTGAAGACGGAGCGGTCATTAGCGGCGGTAATTTCCACGGTCAACCGCTAGCAATGGCTATGGATTTTTTAGGTATAGCTATCTCTGAGCTGGGCAGCATTTCGGAGCGGCGCATCGAGAAACTCACCAATCCCGCCATGAGTGGTTTGCCCGCGTTTGTCGTCAAAGATGTTGGTCTTAACAGTGGTTTTATGATCCCGCATGTCGTCGCCGCAGCACTCGCTTCAGAGAACAAAGTTTTGTGCCACCCAGCGTCGGTTGACTCCATCCCCACATCGGCTGACAAAGAGGATCACGTCAGCATGGGTCCAATTGCCGCAAGAAAGGCTCTCAAAATCTGTGGACATGTAGCGGATATTCTAGCTATTGAGGCTCTTACCGCGTCGCAAGGTGTTGATTTACATACGCCATTAAAACCATCCCTGCCTCTTACGAAAATTCATGATAGAATCAGGCGTCTTTCTCCCGGGGTGGGAACAGATCGCTCGTTGCATAAAGATATTATTAAAGTGTCTTCATGGATTATGGATGGCGGAGCCCTGGAAGCCGTTCGGTAAAGACTTGGGAGTCAATTTATGTACAAGATGATTTTTTCGTTG
>CAYOEM010000008.1:83914-105556 GCA_964402975.1 uncultured Polynucleobacter sp. | reverse complement strand
TGGATGTTGTCGCGCAAAGCTCCGCGTTTAGATCCACCTGCCAAGTTGCTCGATCTTCACGCGCCTGTAACTGATTATGCTGTATTTTAATTAGCCTCTGAATTTTTCTGAGTTGGGTGGACCAGTGGAGCAAGAGGAATCTGCAGAGTTGCCAGTGCTCCCAGTTGTTCGGCAACCTGCGGGCCTTCAGTATTATCTTGGCACGTGGTCTGGACGAATTTTACTTTTAAACCTTGCTGTCTTTATCGTAATGGTCGCTGTTGAACCGTCCTCACTCTGGATGCCAAGTCAGCAGGTCATACGAGACTTCGGTAGTAAATCGTTATCTAACATCGCAATGGGTGAGTACTGGCGATTTATTTCGCCTATTTTTGTTCACATTGGCGCGATTCACTTTCTTTTCAATACGATGGCTCTCTACTACATCGGCTACCAACTGGAATATATTTTGGGTGCTCGTTGGTTTCTCCTGATCTATTTGGTTGCAGGTGTGGTGGGCAATCTTTCAAGTTGTCTATTTTCACTAGCGCTTAGTGCGGGTGCTTCGGGGGCGATATTTGGCCTTCTCGGGTCCGGTTACCGCATAGAAGGGTTGCTTAGTGATGCGTTTGATCGTGAAGACATTAAGAAAAAACCGCGTAAGCGCATTTACTCGGGGCTCGTTATAACAAACATCGTACTAGGACTGATTATTCCGGTGATCGACAATTCTGCACACATAGGCGGACTTGTGAGTGGCTGGTTACTTACTGAAGCCATGCTTCGAGTGCGGCCTAATAGGTTGAGGCCAAGAAATCCCAGAGTTACCTATGCCATATTTGCTATAATCTTCGTTTTCGCCTGTGTTTCTGTATTTTTGAGCACTGATAAGCAGAGGGTGACGAATCGATATATAAGTGCCGGCAGGGTCGCAGATTCAGCTAAAGAGGCATACCAAGATTATACTGATGCACTTCGGATTGAGCCTTTGAACGAAGTTGCTCGGCTTTATCGGGGACAACTACTGCTTCAGGTGGGAGAAACCGACCGTGGTTTAGATGACATCAAAGTCGCTCTTGTCACGGGCAAAGTCACTCAGTCACAACTAAACGAAGTGATTCAAAATCTCGAGATGAGCGGCCAAAGTAAGGCCGCTCAAGCGGTTCGCGATTTATCTGAAACCATGGAAAAGACAGATATTTAGCCATTTAAATTAATGTAATTTTTCGCGTTCAGGCAGCTCGAATGTTTGCCCGCAAAATCTGCCGCTTCTCGTCGCCAGTGGCCATAAATATCCGATTTAAGTGAGCACGTATTCTCCGGTCAAACAGCATTGATGGCCCAAAATCAGATATGTGACTTTTCCAAAATCTCTCTGCGATTCGCGATGCTAACTGATAATCCGTTAAATTGCCTATCACCTTGCTTTCGTTGAAAAGAAGCAAAACGAGTTCTCGCATATGTGTTTGACCAAATATTTGTTTCATGACTAATGATGTGACGATGATCTTATCAAGCTCTGCTTGAAGCTCCAGATCAAAATTCGTGATGGCGCGCTTCATTTCAGTCATGTGGATATAGTATTGAAAGTGACTAATTTCTTCGGTGAGAATAAGAAAGGCATTGAGACCTTCGCGGTCTTGCAAGAGATCGTCAAGACAATCAAACCTAGATAAAACAGAATTAATATTTCGACTTAGATGGATGCCGATGAATAATTCATCTTCAAGAGTCGTCACTAAGAGAGACGCATGTAGAGACTGTGCTTCTGGGCAATGATCTTTTAGAAAATCGGATGGGTAGGTTCGGATGTAAGGCAGGGAAGAGATTGTGAACTTGTATCCACGGTAATCACTAATAAGAGTTTCAATGACAGAGGCAGTTCCATAAACCGGAGAGTCAGAAGCCAAACTCTCAACTTTATCTTCCATTCAATTTGCCTGCCGGAATGGGACGTGGATAGGGTTGATGCCTTTATCTTCAAGAATCATTCGGATGCGCTGCGAACCGGAACGATTCCAACGGTCGTAAAGCACCAAAATGCTTGAGTCTTGATTCATATTACTTGAGTCGGACGCCTGGGCTACTACATCGACAATTTGACTAAAATTTTTGGCTAGGCTTTCCATGATTTCGTGAAAACCGTCCTCGCGCGGTTGTGAGCGAGTTAAAGAAGACGCCTGTTCATAAGCCGAGGCGCCCATGTTCATGTAGTAGTTAATATCGAAGGTTTTACGGTTAAAATAATCTTGGAAAAATCCCGATACGTAGAGACTGGCGTCACCAAGTGAACGATAAAGTTGTGGCTGACGCTCTAATGGGGCCTCAAGAGCTCGCTTAAGCATGAATGCTAGCGGAGTTGACAGTACGTCCATGTCAGAATTTTCAGCGGCGTCTCCGGTGGTTGTTCTTTGGATAAAACTTGTTAAAAGATTTACGAGATAGAACTCGACGTGTTCTTCAAGTTTGATATTTAAATCTCTCGAAGCTTCGGTAATTTTGGCGTGAAAAAATTCGCGCGGACTTATACTTAAATCAAGCGATGTTGAGCTCACCGTAGACCTCCCCCCGCCATCCCCAGGGGCTTTGCAGTTGGGTTAAACATTCACAGCAAAACGCGGCTTGTGTATTAATTATACACCTGGTTGGCCAGCCAGTTGAATACTCCCCTCTATAAGTTACTTCGGAAAATCAGGCGGTTAGCTGAGATAAAAATTTAACCTTCTAAAATTATTGAATTATTTAGCTATTTAAAGGGGCCATCCCTTGATTTTTCGGGCTTTGCTTCGAGCCCTATCAGCCAGCTGTTAGAGCAATGTCTGGTGGTTTTAGATCCCCCGAGGGTGTTAGGTTACTGGTATGGAAAAACCTACTCAACCATTACCAAGAAACCAGGCGGAGCTAGCTCAAGCGGTCGCCACGTCAGGAACGGATCGTCTAGGATTAGAAGACATCGTGCACTTGGCGAACAAGGTTGGGCTAGAATATGTAGCTGCTCGCAAGGAAGCCGAGCGACTGGAACTACTCAAGAACACCATTCGCGCGCGAATATCGATTCGGCTGGATGATGGTTCGCATAGTGAAGCGAAGCTTCGTCGGCTGATGGAGACGGATCCTGAGTACGAAGATTTTCTGATGAAGTTAGTTACAGCTCGTGCCGAGGCCGAGAAGCTTCGTGTTCGTTACGAAAGCTATAAAAATCTTTTCGATGCCAAGCGCAGCCTGCTGAGCTATCAAAAAGCGGAAATGAAACTGCTTTAAGCCGCAATTGTGTTATTTGAATGAATTTGTCTCGGATCGCGGGCGACTTTGTAGGGAAGCGGCACGCTTTTTTGCATCCTGAACAAGCTCGACAAATTCAGGGTCATTGGCGCTGTTTTTCTTGAACGCATTATAGTAGCGAAGCGCTCTTTCGGGGTTCGAACTTTGAAGACCTCTAGCGAGCCAATAGTGACCTTCCGTCATTTTCGGTTTCACTCTAACCGCCCTCTCTAGGTATTCGACAGCCTCTTTGTCTCGACCCGATTCAAGAAGCACTCGTCCCAGACCCATCAGTGCGCCAGCCATCAAAGGCTGAGTTTTGAGAGCCTGCTGCCACATTTCCAGAGCGGCCTGTCTTTTGCCCTGCGCCGCATAAGCTTCCGCTATAACACTTTCAAAGTATGGCTTCGAGATGGGCGAGGCCCGTTCAAGACCACGTGTCAGGGTTGTAATAGCTTCATTCTCTCGCTTTAATTTGATTTGCGTTCGCGCAAAAATCATCAAAGCCTGCTCATCGTTAGGAGCTTTTTTTTGCAGTTTTGTGGCTATATTAATCGCTTCACTGTAGAAGCGGATTTTAAAATACGACCACGCCAAACTTTTCAAAGCGCGAGTTTCGTCTGGCTTAATTTTAAGTGATTTTTTGTAGCGATAAATTGCCTCCGCATATTTGTCCTCAGCCCGATAAGCTTCAGCAAGGAAGAAATTGGTCTCAAAATTCTGTTCGAAGCTATTGATGGCGGACTCAAGATTAATGATAGCGCCCTTTGGGTCTCCCGCTTTAAGCAGGACTATTCCCAAGTTTCGTCGAGCGACCATATTGTCTGGCTCTTTAGCTATCACCTTTTTGTATCCATCAACTGCTTCCCTAAGAAGGCCTTCTCTCGCGAACTGATTGGCTTGAATCAATAGAGACGTTTTCTTGTTCGCATCCGAAGGCGCGGGGGCTTGAGATGTCGTCGAGCACGCACACAGCGTGGTTAATAACAGAGCAATCCAGCATTGGCTGAGTCGGCTCATAGAAGAAATTCTCCAAATTAAGAGTGTTGCCTGCTGGAATTATATCAAAAATTTGTCCGATCCGCGTATAGGACTGGCCTTGACGCGGTTCACGGACTCGTTACATATCGACTATTGGACCGTGTAAAATTCCTCAAACAGAGACCAGCAACGGGTGTCGTTTGAATAAAAAGATAGATTGATGCGGGTGTTTTCCCACTGCTTGTAGGTTGCCCCTTTATAGGAGTAATAACGGAGGGATAGATTGCCGCTACGGCCCGTTATGAGGGCATCCGGAGTCGGCATAAACTCGTCGAGAAAGTAGCATTCATTGCTTGAGTTTTTCATGTATGGTAGCTGGACAGTACCGGGGGTCAGGTCCGGGGCGAAAAAGACGCCTCTGCAAGATGCAGTGCTTAACAGCAACCCTAGGAACACCAGTACTTTTAAGAATTTTGAGCTCATATCAGTTCTCTTTTTGTGCTACAAAAAAGTTCCTAACCTGTTGAGTTATTCGGTAAGTTTCGACAAACCTTTAGCGGGGTAGCAGTCCCTGAAAGAGAGCGGTATCGTGATTGTGTCAAAGCCGCTTTTGGAGATTATGAAAAAAGAACCCAAAAAAGCTTTAATTTTAGCCCTCACGTTGGTCGCCTTCTTTTCTTGTACAACGGGCAGTTCGCCCGAGGCTATGGAGTCCGAATGGTCACATCTTACGGCGGTGTCGACTTTAAAGTGCAAGCCATGGCCACTGAAAGAGAGTGAATTGGATGTCAGTTACATGGCCGCCAACGCGACTCAAACCGGTGGTTTTGTCGCAGGTATTCGACTTCGTAACGGGAGTCGGATGCCAGTTTTTGCAAAAACTGAGGGCTCTGTGAACTTAAGTGTAGATGACTTAACGCCTCTACCAATTGGGTATGATGCTTTCGTCCTTGCTCCGGTCGACATGGGCAAGGATGCTCTGGCGTTTGTTATCCAGAATAAAAAAGACAGAGCCTGGCTCGAAGTCAGATCTGTGCAGGATAATCAGCTTGTCGGACGAATGGCCACATCATTACCGATGGAGGCGGAAACTGGTCGAGTTGTCGCGGTAAGTAATGGCTGGTGGTTGCAGGTTAGCCATAGTGACGAAGAAGCTTCATATGTGTTCGCATCGGTCAGTTCGGATGCAAAGTGGCAATTTAACATTTCGAGTTTTCAGAGTCGATCGAGATATGCATCACTTGTGGGTGACCAGAGTGGGACGTCTGCTTACGTTATAGAAAATATACGTGGCTCCAAGGACGTAAATACGTCTAATTTTTCGATCACAAGTCTCGATCCCTCTGGGTCGTTTAAGGCGACTAGTAAGTTCTCGCTGTCAACCAAAGGTGGTATGGAGAGTTGGTCGACTACGATGCTGGGTAATAAGCTTATGATGGCAAGCGTTCGTGGTGATTCCATGGTGGGGCAAGGCGTTCTGATTGTTGCTTCCCTCGAGCCGTCATCTTCAGCATCGCGAATTGTTTGGCAGAAAGAATTTCCTTTTGCTGATGTCCACGTTGGCGAACCTGTATGGTTATCCAATGGAACCAGTGCCTTTGTGAACCTCATGCAGTGGGTCGACTCTGAGGGGGTGCTTAGTCGGGTCAAAGTTGATGGTGCGGGTGCCACGCAACTTCCAGATGCGGGTGTTTTTGAGCGGGGCGCTATATTGGCAGCAGGTTACCTGGGGCCTAAGGATGGCGTTGGCGCCTTTAGATACCGTGAAAAAGATCTTTGGAAATACAAGTTATGCAAGTTATCTCTTTAGATTGGCGTATGGATTTTATGCAAAACCTACGAGCGTTCGCCCGTGATATCAAATTATCGCACAGTATTTTTGCGCTACCGTTTGTTGGCGTGGCGTTGCTACTTTCCGGACCTCTAGATATTACGGCTTTTAAGTTTTTAAAAATTGTAGTTTGTATGATTCTTGCTCGTAGTTTCGCTATGGGTATGAATCGGTTTCTGGACCGAGATATTGACGCGGCCAACAGCCGCACAAAGATGCGAGTTTTACCGTCAGGTTCAGCGTCTCCACGCTCCTACCTGATTATCACGACGGCCTGTGGAGTCCTGTTCATCGCCACAGCTTTCAGTCTTTCTAAGTTGGCAGGATATTTGTCTCCGCCCTTATTGGTTGTTCTGGCGTTTTACAGCCTTATGAAGAAGCTCTCATGGTTGACGCACTGGTACCTCGGATTATGTCTTGGGCTGGCACCTCTTGCGGCAGAGATTGCTCTTTTTGGTCGAGTAACCACACCCGTAGTCTTGGTTGGTTTAGCTGTGGCTCTTTGGACTGCCGGTTTTGATCTTCTCTACTCACTGCAGGACCAGGATTTTGATCGCCAGCACGGTCTTCACAGTGCGCCTGCTAAACTTGGTCATATAGCTGCGATTTGGCTTAGTCGCGCGTCATTCGCAGTTATGATGGTTGCCCTAGTCTTTGCTGGTATGGCGGCTGGTGGCGGGATATTTTGGTATTCTGGCGTTGCTGTTGTTGCGGCGATATTATCCGTTGAGCATTGGCTGATTCGTGATGCGATGAGACTTGGAACATCAGATAAAATCAATATGGCATTTTTCAATTTAAATGCCATGGTGAGCGTACTTTTTCTCTTCTTTGTTGCGGTAGACTTTTATGTCAAAAATTAACTCAACATCAAATCGTATGAATCGAATCCTCGTCGGCGTTACTGGTGCGTCAGGCTCGATTTATGCTGATCGACTTTTGCAGCTCCTTGTCGATCATGTCGACCGTATCTACCTTGTAAGCACCGATAGTGGCGCTAAAGTTGCGGCCCATGAATTAGGTAAGAAAAGCTTGTTGCTACGAGCTATGGCCGGCCAACTCAACGCGGCAGAAAAAGAAACAATCAGAGTCTTCAAAAATGAGGATTTGTTTGCGCCATGCGCGAGCGGAACGGCTGCGCCCGATGCAATGGTTATCGCGCCATGTAGCATGGGGTCATTGGCGCGTGTTGCATCGGGTATCTCAAGTAATCTTTTGGAGAGAAGTGCGGACGTCGTTTTAAAGCAGCGTAAAAAGCTGCTAATATGCCCCCGAGAGACGCCTTTGAGCCTAATTCATCTGCGAAACATGACGTCAGTTTGTGAAGCTGGCGCGGAGATTATTCCTCTAATGCCTGGTTTCTATCAGCAACCTAAGACGATCGAAGACATAGTAGATTTCTGTGTCGGAAAAATTCTAGAGCAACTTGGCTTGTCGCATAATCTGTATAAACCATGGAATAGCCGGATGATGTAGGACACTACACTTGGTAGTGCATGCCTAACTTATCCAAAGTTTTTTTAATGAGATCTTGGTGATTGAAATCGATGGTTTCCAGGTCAATCTCGACATCGACGTCACTGTAATAAAGCGCTCCAAAATGCCTGTTATGCCTGAGGTCGATCAGATTGGCTCCGGTGTTGCCAAGGGCGCGCAGAAGCTCCGCTAGTTGTCCAGGTCTGTCCGCCATTCTTACAGTCAACCGCATCATCCGTCCTGTTGCAATCAACCCGCGATTGGCGATTCGGCCGAGAAGGGTCACGTCGATGTTTCCGCCACATATCACACAGCAAATATCCTTCTTATTAGCCATAGCAGCGATTTGGGAGCCGTAAACTTGAATGGCTGCGACGCCGGCAGCTCCAGCCCCTTCGGCTAGGACATGATCTTTTTCCATAAGGCTCATGATAGCCGCAGCGATTTCGTCGTCATTAACGAGCAGGATGTCATCAACGTATCGCTGCGCCAGCGACAATGTGCGTGGACTTGGGCGTTTAACGGCAATTCCATCTGCGATAGTCATGCCTGAAGTGGTCCCAACAATTCGACCTGCTGCTAAAGATTCTTTCATGGCAGGAAAGGATTTTGTTTGAACTCCGATAACCTTGATATCGGGCCGAAGAGCCTTTACAGCACAACCAATGCCGCCGATCAAGCCGCCGCCGCCGATGGGAACAATAACAACGCCTACATTAGATAGTTGCTCAATAATCTCGAGTCCCACCGTTCCTTGGCCGTTGATGACGGGGGCGTCGGCAAATGCATGAACAATTGTTCCCCCGTTTTTATCACGGTATTCAACGGCAGCTTGATAGGCGTCATCATAAACAGCCCCCGTCAGTATCACCTCTGCGCCGTGCGATTTTGTAGCCACCACCTTGACCATAGGGGTTCTCTCGGGCATGAAAATTGTAGCTTTCCGGCCTAGAAGTCGCGCCATATATGCCACGCCTTGGGCGTGATTTCCCGCGCTGGCTGCGATAACTGTAGATTCTCTGTCTCCAGCGCTATCCGAAAGTAGCGCATTTCCAGCGCCCCTGATCTTGAAAGAGCCTGTGATGTTAAAGTTTTCAAGCTTGAAAAATACGCCCAACCCAAGTTTTTGGGAATTAGACAGACTTTTGGTCACCGGGGTGATGGGTACATATTTTTCAATACGACCTTTAGCGGCGCGAATTTCTTGAAGATTTATCTCAGTATCGGTGATTTTCCAATCTTGGGGCCGGGAGTTGTCTTGAATCGTCATAATGTACCAGAATAGGTTAGAATAAGTACAGAAGTTCAAATATCAGACCATAATCATAAATGCAAAGGGTCTGTCATGTCCATGATATGGCTTGTTGCCCCGAACGATACTGTGAGTTCCGAGTTGTCGGACGTGCTTGCAGGGCTTTATGCAGTTCGGCGAATCGCAAGCTTACAAAGCTTAAGTCGACTTTTGAAATTGGGCGAAATCCCGAAAGCGGATGATTTTTTATGCCTCATTCACTTGTCGCAAAATCATGCATTGACCGAAGTTCACGCAACTCTTTCCATGTGTTTGATCCATATAAAAAGCACGCAGGTCTGCGTGCTTGGGGACCTAACAGACGCCCAGCATCAGTTATTGGATGTTTTTAAAGTCCCACATGTATCCAATGGGCAAGAGCCGAAGTTGATAGCGTGGCATCTTCGCGGCATATTTTCCAGCAACCAGCGCGATCAAGGGCCCATTGTAACGGAGAGAATAATAAAAATCGGTGACATTGAGGTTGATCGTGATTTGGCTCGCTTGCGCGTAGCAGCCTCGGGTCTCGAAGAACCTCTCACCCCAAAGGAAGTAAGAATTTTACATGTCCTGGCAGTTGCCGCAAATAAGACGATTAGTAGAGATGAACTAGTTAAAGCGGTTTGGCCAGGGGTTCGAGTTTCCGCGAGTACTATTGATAGCCACATTTCGCGGCTGCGCAGAAAGATCGAGCAAAGTTTCGAGTGTCGACTAGAAACCCACTATGGTAACGGCTGGAAAATTGCTGTAAGAAGCCAGGCGACGGATTAGCCGGTTGACCGAATTGGTTTGCTCGCAAGTGGTGTTTCGGGATTTTTGTCCGCCTCTGGCGTTGGGTCGGACCCAAGGTCAAATGCCGCAGAGACCGGCAACTCTGCCTGAGGGCCAGCATCTGGCGTGAGCGACAAGGAGAAATTTGGTACATCACTTGTAGGCGCTAGATCAAGCACCGCTTCTTTCTCAATGACCAGTGCTTCGATAGGTAGCGGTATTGATTTCACTGGTGGCGGAGGAGGCGGTATCGATACTTCAAGCTCTGAACCGCCGATATCGGGCAAGTGTGTAGAAGCTACGACATTGGACGGCTCGATATCAATTTTTGGATGTTCCTGCGTTTTCCAGTGGCTAGCGACCTCTGCAACAACGATCGTAACATCGTCAGTAAGATTGTCGAATCCGTAACGAGCGGCGCCTTCAGATATTAGCAAGTTTTTAAGTCCCTCAGCTGAGATGGCCTCTCCCTGACAAGCCAGATTGATCAGCGCTTTTCGTCCAAGTGGTTCGCTTCCGTTGCGAGTGTTCTCGATCAGTCCGTCTGTGAATAGGATAATCTTATCACCAGCAGCAATCTGAAGAGTCTTCTCTTTAAACTCGCTGCCCCTTTCTACGCCCAGCGGATTGCCCTGCAAAGTCAGTGTGATCGGAAACGTGCCACCTTGCGAGGCGGATCGTTTCGCCGCGGCTCCGAGGCGAGGATCGTCCTTGCTGGTTGCCAATACAAACGGGAAATTATGACCCGCGTTGGAATACGTCATCGTTCCGGTTTTGAAATCAATAACTGCAACAAAGAAGGTCATGCTGATTTTCCCGTCGACCGCATCTAGAATGATTTCATTTAGTCTTTTTAAAAGACGGGATGGGGAAGCGTCGATTTTTGAGTCCTCCCTTAGAATTGTTTCAACTGATTTACAAACGGCAAATGCAATTGCTGTTACGAGAGCAGCCGGTGCTCCGTGTCCCATCGCATCAGCTATAAACACTAATTCGACATCCTCACTGACTGAGAAATGGCCCCATAAATCTCCACCACACTCGGTAGCGGGTTGATAACTGCCTGTCACGTTAAAAAATGCTTTTGATATTTCCTTTTTAGGGAAGAATGTCGACTGAACCATTTGTGCGGTTTCCAGCTCTTTTTCAAACCGGGCTTTTTCAATCTCTGAACTCATGAGGAACTGAATCTTTCCAGCCATGTGGTTGACGCTATGACTGAGAAGGGCTACTTCATCATTTGAGCTGGGCTGTAACCGAACAGCGAAATCGCCACCGGCAATTCGCTTCGTTGCCGATACGAGATTCTTAAGATTTTTGGTTATTGTACCGGCCGTCAAATAACTAATCATCGCGGCAAGAAGAATTAGGAGTATACCCCAAAGTGCAGATGATACATACAATTTAGTGACGGCCTGAAATGCGGCAGCCCTATCTCGTTCAACGATAACAAAAAAAGGTAAAGAGCCTGGCAGTTGAGCATAACTTCCGATTTTTTCCCGGGTGGAACCACTCGAGTAATTTGATAGAAATCCAGATGGTGCTCGCAATTCCAAGGCCTTTCTAACAAGTTCGTTGTTGCGGGCTGTTTTTTTAGCAGCAATTTTTTCTTCTTCTGTTGAAGCGAAAAAAAATCCTTTACGGTCAATGATAAATCCTGATGTGTTTCGACTTTGAGGTAAACTGAGCTGAATTCGCGTCATGTCAGCCACTACGGCTATAACAGCGAACTTACTGTCATTGCCAGGGATTGACAGCTTTAAAGCCATAAGAATGGTCGGTGACTTCACCTCTGGGGTTACATTTAGAATGACGCGGTCGTCAGTAAAAATTTTTGGATTGCCAGCGGCTTCTTTGGCCAACGAATCCATGGCGACTTTTAAGGCCTGGTGCTTTGCGGCTGGGTTAGTATGAGCGGAGGCATCTTTTGCTGGTTGCTGTGCATAGCGCAATAATTGCGCCTGGCCGTTCGTGATGACATAGAGGTTGGCTGCCAGAAGATCGCGGTCAGCTCGCAGCGCCGCCGTCAGTCCCGGATCCGCGCTCGTCTGTTGTCCGCTTTGTGCCGGTAAGCGCGATACGGTCACCGCCATCTGTGACAGCCAGTTTTCAATAATAAATGAAACTTCTCGTGCCGTCCTCTCAGCTAAACTTGTGGATGATTCCTCTATGTTTTGGATTATATATGAGCTGAATCGTCCAGCTGACTGAACGGTTAACGCAATGACAGTAAAACTGATGACGATGGTCATCAGATAGCCCAGTTTGGCGGACAAAGATCTAGATCCGAGACGTTCGGCCATGGTCCCTTCCCAAATAGTCATTAAGCGCACTGATGCTTCGGATTAATTGGAATAAATATTAGGCTGGAGGGATACTAAACTTTTTAACGCCGCAGCCGATGAGAAGTTGAGATAGCGTGAAATGAATTGTTATTTGCATAAATTATCTCAGTTATTGGAGTAGTCTTAGTGGTTTCTGCATCTAAGCAAAATCTCTTCATCGGGATGTGGCTAGTTGGTCTCAGTGCCGTTATTGGGCTCCTTTGGCACGAAGATCGGTTTTTTGCCACCGCTGGTGTGCCAATTGCCGTTATTTCTGAAACTCAGCATGACGTAACTTACCGTGGCGAGGACGATATCCGCTGGAAGACCATAGGTGGTGGCGGCCAGAGCGTCTTTGACGGTGATAAGCTGGCGACCGGTCCTAGATCCAAAGCCGTGATCGACTTTGGTGACGGCCGTGCAGCAAACGTCGGTCCAAATACACATATGGTTGTGAGCTCCATTCGTCAAGAAAGTGGTTTAACTTACATCATTAATCTCTCAAAAGGGTCCGTGGCCATCCAAAAAAAAACCATCTTGAATCGGAGCGCTAAAACCGTATTCCCCGTCATTATCCGTACGGGAGGGCGCGACTACTTAGTCGAGCCAGGTGAAGAGCGCGGTGTATCTAGGGATGAAAAAGGCGTAAAAGAGTTTGTGGGTCGAAAGCCTCCGCCAAGAACTGCGAAAAATGACGTAGAACAGGCGCCGACTAACTTGACGCCAAAAATCACCGTCCCCACAACAGTTGTGGCTAGTCTTATCGAGCAGGCTCCAATCGCTGTCGTTGGAAATACGCCAATTCCGGGTGATCCTCTTTCAGAGGCTAGTCCACTGGCCACGCCGGCTGCCATTGAGGACGTTCCAGCTACAGCAACACCACGCTCAGAAGTGCCAGCGCCACTTGCTGTGAAAAAGAATCTAGCAAAGCCCGCGCAGCCCAAGATTCCTAAAACGCCTGTGGTCCCCGTTGCCTCGCCCCCGGCTCAAGCCGCGGGGTCTGAGATCGAATTAGATCTCTCTAGCCTTGAAAGAGAGTACTATTCATTTGAGTCCTTGAAAGAGATTCGCGGTGAAATTGGTTTGTTGAAATGGCGCGAGCCCACCATGGGAAGTTCCAATGTCCAGTGGACTCCTGCTGTTGAGCTCAAACAGGGGGGTAATCGTAAGGAGGTTTCCTTGCCTCGGGCGGGCAGCTTTGTCCTGAAATTAGAGGATTTTGGAGATTTGCAGGACGTAGAAAGAAAAGACGGCATTCCATGTGGGCGGCTTGAGATGCGAGGTGGTGCGAAAATCTCAGAGCCTGGAAAAAAACCAATTTGGTCGTTTGCAGGTGAGACTCGTCAAGTTCTTATTTGCTCATATAAAGACGCAGTGTCAGCCATGCCTTTGGTGGTAGGGGTGAGCAGCTTAGAGGCTGGAAAAGTGCGGCGGGCGAAGCTATTTAAAAGACCAGCTGCTGCTGATCTGAAATTCCAAATGATTGTAACAACCCCATCGCAATTTCAGCTTCTTTTGCCGATGATCGCTGGTAGCGATAACTTTAGGGTCGCATCATCTAAGGGTCTTGCACCGAGTGGAATTTTTATCAGTAGGGCTGGAAAAGTTGTTATGCAGCTAGCAGGTGCTGGTTTTACAAGCGCAAGCGCGGAAAAAATTCGCCAAAAAATATCAGGGGATATCGTTTTCAAGGGATCACGCGAGGCCATTTATGATGGCAGTAAATTAACTGCTGATGAATTGCGAGGGCTGATCTCTCGCTCGGACGCACAGGGTAAAAAAATATATTTTCACAAGTCAGGAAATCTAGTGGCCGTTAGTCGTGTATTTCTCGAGGAGCGGCAAGAAGTGGCCGCATTCATAAAGTCGATCTCGTCTCAGATGTTTACTGAGAAGGTTATGATCGTTTCTTATAAATAACTTTGCATCACTGATTGCGAAGTTCCGCCAGGACTTTCGTCTTCCACTCAGATTTTTTGTAGAATTTACCGCGGAATTTACGGTGGTTTGGGTTCTCCACTAAAAATCCTTTTCCTCGTTCGTCATCAACCCAGTCAATTGTGCTGCCGCGTACGAATTCTAGTGTTCTAGAGTCGCATAAAAGATTAATTTTATTGGTTATAGGCACGATGACGTCATCGGATTCCCGCTCATCAAATGTGACGCCGTATTCAAAGCCGTCACAGCCTTTGCCTGCGAGGTAGAGCCTCAGATCTTTGTCTCTGTACTCTTCATGATTGCCGCGAAATGCATAAGTTGCTTCAATTGCGGCGGGTGTCAATTCTAGAATTTTCGGATTCAAAGTGGAGATTCCTACTAACAAAGGTTGCGTTGCATCGTATACTGTACAGATGTTTTCAAGTGAAGTGAAAAACCAATCCGCGGGGGTATTTTGCTAAAAATTCTTAAATTTCGGGCCTTTATGACTCTTATGATGGCTTGTGCGACGCTATCCAATGTCGTGTATGGCAGCTCCGAATCAGGAGTTTTGGCTTTTGGCGATTTACGAGGTCATCTGGAGCCGTGTGGCTGCGATCCGAGGACGGACGTGGGTGGCCTTAAGCGGGTTTCAGCTGCAGTTTTTAGGTATCGCTCACAGGTTAAAAAAATACCAGTGCTGAATATGGGAAATGGATTAAACGCAACTAAAAATGATTCTTCAACTGAGGTCATTGATCGTGTTCTGCGTCTTATTGGCCCTGACGCGTCGCTTATTAATATTAACGAGTGGGAACGGCTTGGGTTAAAGCAGCGTCTGCCATCGATTAACTGGGTACTTTCAAATTCTGTTGAGCAAGGGGAGAGCGCGTCCTGGAAGCGAAGTCTCGATGTTTTTGACTATGAAGTTTTCGGTTACCTTGGGCTGAAATCTAAAGGGCTTCAGCAATTTTCTCCGGCCCTTTTGAAAACCTGGACGAAACAGTCTCGGGTGCCGGCGTCGTCGAAACGGATTTTGCTTTTCTCGGGTAACGATAAAGATCTTGCTGAAATTTTAGACTCGAATTTCTTCGGGACCATTATAAGATCCAGTACGGTTCCTTTTGGGGTGGAGATCGGTGACGCTGAGCAGAGGAATGAGCGTTTGTTGGTTACTCGTCACAAGAAACATGTGGTTTGGTCTGTTCCGTTCGGAGGCGCAGGTTTGCTAAGAGTTGCTGGTCTTGAGAATTTTCCTACACCAAGGCCCTTAATTTTTTCTGACACCAAACCGACCAGTGCACCAACGGGATTCACGTTGTTAAATCCGAAGTCAGACCAATTCCCCCAATTTTCATCAGCGAAATTTATCCATTGGTTAAGGTTAGAGGAAGAGTCGGCCGTTCCTGCTGAAGTCAATGCAGTATTCGACGAGTTGCGCCGTAGTGAGAGTGATAAGTTTAAAAGTCTTGCAATGCTCAGAACAAGAGATCTGAAGGATTCGGATTTTGTAGGAGCGGAGGCCTGTGCGAGCTGTCATGCGAGCTCATTTGAGGTTTGGAAGAAGTCCGCCCATTCTAGTGCGATGAATACTCTTTTGCTGAAGAAGCGACATGAGGACCCGTCTTGTGTTGAATGTCACGTTCTGGGTTTCAAACAAAAAGGTGGATACGTGAGTGAAATGATTAGTCCCAAATTTTCAAACGTTCAATGTGAGAACTGCCATGGTCCGAGAAAGGCTCACATTCTAAATCCTACGCAAAGCGGTACGGACGAGAAGGCGATCGATCCAAAAAAATCATGTGCTGAGTGTCACACGCCGCCTCACTCGCCAGGATTTGATCAAAAGAAATACTGGAGGTCCATCGAGCACAAATGACTATTCAGCTGTCCTTAGAAGAGAAGCTACGAGATTTCGTGCGGCCTTTGCGCAGTGCTCAGTTGATTTCTCAACTTGATCGTAAGTTTTTTGCAGGAGACTTTCGTATCGAGGATGAGTTGTCAGACAGTCCTGGAGAGCGTTAACTATTTCCTGATTTAGCCACTCTCGCTTCTGATTAATTCGCTTTTTCGAAATAACTCCGGATTTGACGCGCGACTGATAAATTGTCTCAATTTTGTCCCAGGTCGACGCAATTGATGTGCCCTTTATAGAGCTCACTGTAACGACCTCGGTTTTCTCTTCCTCATGTGCTTTAATGAGTGATATCGCCCGTTCTAAGTCCTTTTTTGCAAGATCTGCCGCCGAAAGCGAATCGCCATCGGCCTTTGTCACCACAACCAGATCGGCCAGCTCCATGACGCCTTTTTTGATGCCCTGAAGTTCATCACCACTGAATGGCTGATGGAGCTGAACAAAAATATCGGTCATGCTTGCCGCAACGAATTCGGACTGACCAATTCCCACGGTCTCAATGAGAACAACATTAAATCCAGCCGCCTCACACAGAAGCATCGTTTCGCGTGTATGACGACAGACGCCTCCGAGTGCTCCGGAAGAGGGTGAAGGTCGGATAAAACATCGGTCGGACTTCGATAATTCTTCCATCCTCGTTTTATCGCCGAGAATGCTTCCACCAGTGAGAGGTGATGACGGGTCGATGGCCAGCACAGCCAGGGATTTTCCGGACTTAACTAGGTGGAGGCCTAACGCCTCGATGAAACTGCTTTTCCCGACTCCTGGGGGTCCGCTTATCGCGACCCTAATAGATTGACCCGTTGTCGAGATGAGTTGAGATAAAAGATCTTCAGCATCCCGTCGGTGATCGACTCGAGTGCTTTCCACTAATGTTATAGCTTTGGCCAGCGACAAACGTGAGCCCTTAGCGATTTCAGACTTTAGCAAATCGACATTGCTCGTCATCGCAAATCTCTCTCCAAAATGTCAAGAATACGCTCCGCACACTCGGGTATGGGTGTGCCGGGGCCGAATATGGCGGCGCAACCGGCATTGGTCATGAATTCATAGTCATTCGCCGGGATAATACCACCGACAATTACCTTGATGCGCTCTCCGCCGATTTTTCTTAATTGTCCGATTAATTCAGGCACCAGTGTTTTATGGCCTGCTGCCTGACTTGAAATTCCAATAACGTGGACGTCATTTTCCAGCGCTTCTTTGGCGGCCTCTTCCGGAGTTTGAAACATCGGTCCGATGTCCACGTCAAAACCCAGATCGGCAAGTCCTGTTGCGATGACTTTTGCGCCACGATCGTGTCCGTCTTGACCAAGCTTGCAAACAAGAATTCTGGGTCTACGGCCGGCTTTCTTTGCAAACGAGTTGGTTCGAGCTCTGATTTTTTCAATCACATCAAGTCCTCCGTAAGATGCGGAATAGACCGCGCTGACCGTTTGCACCTGGGCACGATGCCGCCCATAGACGCCTGCAAGAGTTTCACTGATTTCGCCGAGTGTTGCTCTTTTTCGCGCTGCAATAACTGACAACTCCAGGAGATTTCCAGAATTAGACTCCGCCGCCTGTTTAATTGCGGTTAAGGCTTTTGAGACCTCCTCCGTGTTGCGTTTTGACTTCACGGTCTGAAGTCGCTTAATTTGGGCGTCTCGTACGCTTGTGTTATCAACCTCACGCACTTCGACGTGCTCTTTGGCAGCCGCATTCTTATATTTATTGACGCCAACAATAATGTCTTTCCCGCTATCTATGCGCGCTTGTTTGCGTGCAGCACTTTCCTCAATCCGAAGTTTTGGAATCCCTTTATTGATCGCTCTGACCATGCCGCCATGATCCTCAATTTCCTTCATGATCGAGCGTGCCTTGTTTGCCAGATCATGTGTTAATCGCTCCATAAAAAAGCTGCCGCCAAACGGATCAACCGTATGACAAATATCCGTCTCTTCCTGGATTATGAGTTGAGTATTCCGTGCGATCCTTGCAGAAAACTCAGATGGCAATGCGATAGCTTCATCCAGGGCATTCGTATGCAAAGACTGTGTTCCACCCAGCACGGCCGCCAGTGCCTCTATCGTTGTGCGAACAACGTTGTTGTAGGGATCTTGCTCCGTGAGAGAGTATCCTGAAGTCTGGCAATGGGTGCGTAGCATAAGTGATTGTTGGTTTTTCGGTTTGAATTCGCTCATGCACTCTGACCACAAGAGCCGTGCGGCCCTGAGTTTTGCGACCTCCATGTAGAAATTCATGCCAATGCCAAAGAAGAATGATAGGCGTGGTGCAAACTGATCAATATCAAGTCCGCGAGCCAAGGCGGTTTTAACGTACTCAAGACCATCGGCTATCGTATAAGCCAGTTCTAGAGCGCTATCGGCTCCAGCTTCTTGCATATGGTAGCCGCTAATGCTTATGCTGTTGAATTTGGGCATGTACCTTGCGGTGTATTCAATAATGTCACCGACAATCCGCATGCTAGGTTCCGGGGGATATATGTATGTGTTTCGGACCATGTATTCTTTTAGAATGTCGTTTTGGATAGTACCGGAAAGGTTAGCTTGATTAACTCCTTGCTCCTCGCCTGCGACAATATAAAAAGCCATGATCGGAAGTACAGCGCCATTCATGGTCATGCTCACGCTCATCTCGCCTAGGGGGATGCCATCAAACAAGATTTTCATATCTTCGACCGAATCGATCGCCACGCCAGCTTTTCCGACATCACCGCGCACGCGCTGATGGTCAGAGTCATATCCGCGGTGAGTGGCAAGATCAAATGCAACACTCAAGCCTTTTTGGCCTGCGGCTAAATTTTGGCGGTAAAAGGCATTGCTCTCCTCGGCGGTACTGAATCCTGCATATTGGCGGATTGTCCATGGACGATGAGTGTACATGGTAGCTCTGGGGCCGCGAAGAAATGGCGCAATTCCTGGCAAAGAATTGATGGCTTTATCGAGGGACGCTATATCTGCACGCGTATAAAGGGGTTTAACGGGAAAACCCTCAGGAGTTTGTCTATCCAGAGAGCTCAGGCGTGCGCCGTGAAGTTCCTTTACAGCGAGCTTGTTCCAAACCTCAAGGTTGTCTTTCGAATCGTTTGCCATTTTAAATTTTATCTCCCTCCATTTGTCGGTTCGGGGGAACAGGACTATAATGTATCACATATAGAATTTCTTGAATATTGCCAATAGTTTAGGCTGTCCAGAGGTAATGTTTAAGATGATGGCGGGGCAAGCCTGTGGATTTTGTAAAATTCCAAAGCAATCTGAATGAATTGACGCAAATCGCAAAGCTTATTTTGTCGGTTATGCTTGCCGCCCACATCCTTATGAAGAAACAAGACCCAGTGGTCTGCCTTAGCTGGCTTCTTGGAGTCGCATTGTTTCCTGAGTTAACGGCGATCTGTTACTTGGGTTTTGGCCTGAATCCATTTGAAAAATATGCGGCACGTAAACGTGCATCCAAACATCTAGCCGGGCTGAAACGGCCGAAAAAAAACGCGGAAGTCATAGGTCCAGAAAATCAAGCCGTCATGGGAAAATCTGGATATCAAGGCTTTGAGCGGACTGCGATGTGGGTGTCGATGCTGCAAGGCCAAGCTCTCCAGCACGGCAACGTTATATCGCCCTTGGTGAACAGCACCAAAGCTTACGAGGCAATGTCACAAGCAATCGATGGAGCCAAAGACTTTATCGTCTTTCAGTTTTACCAGATACAGGCAGATGAGATTGGCATTTCATTTTTGGATAAATTGGCTGCTAAAGCAGAGCAAGGCTTGAAAGTTTTCGTATTGTTTGATGGCCTCGGTTCTCATCGTATAAAAAATGCACTCATTGAATCATACAGAAAGCGTGGCTTGAGAATGCATCGCTTCTTAGAGATTCATCCGATTAAGAGACGATTTCAAATCAACTGGCGCAACCACCGCAAGCTGATTATTGCGGATGGCCAGCTGGCGATCACCGGTGGATTTAATGTTGGTGCGATGTATTTAGAGGGGCCAGATCCCGGAAGGCCTAAGTGGTTTGATATGGCTTTTAGGGTTAATGGTCCTGTTATATCCGACTTTCTCGCGCTGTTTGCAGAAGATTGGCACTTCACAACGGGCAAGTCACTCCCGGCCGAGGTTCTCGGAGCAAAGTATGTAAACGATAATGAGTCGACAAGCTCTGGGCCTCTCACGCAAATTATAGCTAGTGGACCATCAGAAAATAACGCACCTTTTTACAGCACGCTTGTGAGTCTTCTGCACGAGTCACGACAGCGCGTGTGGATTATGACACCCTACTTTGTGCCTGATAAACAATTGCTCCATGCCATGCGGCTCGCAGTTGTTCGTGGGGTTGATGTTCAGATCATAGTCCCTCGGCACTCAAATCATCCGATTACTGACACTTGTGCGCACTCGTATTTTTCGGAGATTCATCATTATGGAATCAAACTGCTCCGTTATCCTCACGGAGTATGTCATGGAAAAATGATTATTGCTGATCAAGATGTCGTTTTGATTGGATCATCAAATATGGACTACAGAAGCTTTTTTCTAAATTTTGAAACCGACCTATTTGTCAGAGATAAACAACTTGCCCTACAAGTTGTGGCTATAATGGAGTCCGTCGCCAAAGACTGCTCTCCCCTATCATCTAGTGATGTGTCAAATTTACGGATTGGTCGTTTGCTTTTTCGTAGGATTATGAGACTCTTTGCTCCGTTGATGTAACTAAATCATATACTTACGGACAGGCTAAGCCTTGGGATTTTTTCGATTCATGTCATTAAGGTTTCGCGTTCTTTGTCTTCTGAGTTGTCTTTCTCTATTTTCTACGGCCGCTTTTGGCCGGAAAACTTTAGAGGAGAAAGCTGCCGCAAGAGCAGCATTTTGGGGTTTATTTGCTGACACGCACCTGGGCTTGACTTGCTTTGACGATCCAGATTATTTGACGCGCTGCCTGACAGTCCGATTGAATCACGCGGAGCGCCATGCCATCGAGGTAGATGCCGCAGCCTCTAATTACGACCACAAGTTTTTACCCGCGGTTCGAGACGCAAAAAATGACGTTCAGAGCCTCAAGTTTGAGGCAGTAAAATCTTATCTTTTATCCATACAGAGCAGGCTTATCGCAGACTTCGCCAGTGATGCAGCCCCTGCAGTGGTCCCAAACTTTGAAACTGCAGCTGTAAAATTTCGAGAGCATTGCCAGAGCTGTCACGGTTCCGAGGATGGTGCTCCTGGACAACTTTCGTCTAGGCTCAAGATGAAGCCGAAGGCCTTGCAGGAGCCGAGATATAACTTGTCACAAACTGCGCTTGGTTTATATGCAGTGTTAGTCCACGGCATCGATGATTCTGAAATGATGCCATTCGTGGACGTATTGGACGTTGACGAACTTTGGTCGTTAGCTTTTTATACGCAGACTCTTCGTTTGAGTGTTGAGGTTGGACAGGTTAGTCCGGAGTTGGCTACTTGGGTTAAGCAGAGAGGTGATCATTTTTCGCTTGTTGACTTGGCCAGATTATCTGATCGACAGCTTATAGAGCGACTAAAAAATCTGGGTCGTGAATGTGGGGATTGTCAGGTCGAATTAGGATATCTTCGCCGGGAGTGGCTGAAATCTGCCCCGAGACTTGGAGAATACGGGAAAGATGCTCGTAAGCAGTCGGAGGCCCGAGGTCTTACAATCTTGATTGTATTGATCGCTGCTACGTCGATTGGCTTTGGATTTCTGCTAACTCGACGTGGACGAGTCAAATGAGTCAGCCCGGGCAGTTTTCCAAGCTCTATCGAATACCTTTGGCGGATTTTGACCTAAGAGTTCTCCACCTTTCAGGTAGTCAAAAATCTCTCCGTAGTGTTTGACTTCAAACGGGCCAAATCGTCTCATGAGATGCCATGGTTTCAAGTCAA
>CAYOEM010000008.1:74032-83814 GCA_964402975.1 uncultured Polynucleobacter sp. | reverse complement strand
GTTGTTATTCGACCGGACACCCAGATCTTGATGTGTTGGCGCGCGTTTATCCCTACTAAAGCGTTGTGAACAAAAACCAAAGATTCATTCAGCGGACTTCCAACGTGATTTGAAAACTCCAAAGGAGCTGCGCCAGTGCCGCCCTCACCGCCGTCGATGGCAATATAGTCAGGGTAGATGCCGGTTTCGGCCATGGCTTTACATATCGCTAAAAACTCACGGCGTTTGCCTACGCAAAGCTTAAAGCCAACCGGCTTTCCGCCGCAAAGATCACGGAGTTGTTGTAGAAAATGCAGTAGTCCAAGGGGTGTAGAAAATGCTGTGTGTGCTGGTGGTGAAAGTACATCCTGTCCCAGAGGCACACCTCGAATAGACGCGATCTCCTTAGTGAGTTTTTTGGCGGGCAAGATACCGCCATGTCCGGGTTTCGCACCCTGAGAAAGCTTAAGCTCAATCATCTTTACATTAGGTAGATTTGCGCGTTCAGCAAATTTTTCTGCGTCAAATTTTCCATTGGCATTACGGCAGGAAAAGTATCCCGTGCCGATATTCCATATGATATCGCCCCCAGGTTCTAGGTGATAAGGAGATAACCCGCCTTCACCCGTGCAATGGGCGAAATTTCCGAGTTTGGCGCCATGATTTAGAGCTAGAATTGCATTTTTACTGAGGGCTCCAAAGCTCATGGCTGAGATATTGAATATGGATGCGCTGTAGGGTTTTTTACAGGCTGGCCCACCGACGGTTACGCGCAGACTTCGGTGATCGACTTGTTTGGGTACCAGGCTGTGGTTGACCCACTCGTAGCCAGTTTTATAGACGTCGAGTTGTGTGCCAAACGGTAGTGTGGCAACGTCGCTTTTAGCTCGTTGGTAGATCAGGGATCGTCGTTCTCTGCTGAAAGGTCTTCCGTCCGTATTATTTTCAATAAAATATTGTTGAATCTCAGGTCTTATTGATTCGAGAGCCCACCTAGCTCGACCAAGTATCGGAAAGTTTCTTCTAATGGAGTGGTGGCTTTGAAACATGTCGTGAAAGCCGACGCCAAGTATGGGGATCAAAAACATGAATCCGTAAAAGCCAGGAAACCAGATAAGGCCTAGAGCTATATTTGCAATGACGCCTGTGACGGCGAAGATGATGAAACCTTTGCGCATTCTGCCATCCTTTCGGACTTTGCCAAATGTTTGTAACATGCTGTTATCAATAAAGAATACAGGCATATGACCCTGATGTAAATTACGTGCGCTTGTGCCTAGTCCCGAATGTTGCTAAATCTTCATCCCGTTCTCAATGGTCCCGTGGTGAAATGGATCTCATGGCACCCTCCGAAGGTGTAGTTGCAGGTTCGATTCCTGCCGGGACCGCCATATCCAAACTTGATTAGCTGATTTGCACCGCGATAAACGCCTTGGTAACCTATAGGATATCTCGAAAATCCTAAGGAGACGGTTCTATGGCGTTCAAGCGTTTGGTCTATTTTCTCTTGGTGATGATGCTTGGGTCAACAAGCTGTAAGCCGAGACGAGATCAAGACCTTGCGAGATTAACGGCTGATTCAACGCCTCCAGATCCTTCCAATCAAGACGTCATCGGAAATGCTCTGGCTCAAACCTTTGCCGAGATTTATGCCAAGCACAAAGGTGATCTTGGAGCCGCGGTAAAGGCCATTCAAGCTGATGATCAGATGGGTCAGGCTGTTAAAAATGCTCTTTTGAAGAAAATTGAGCTTCTAAAAGGCGCATCTGCCAGGAAAGATATCGATATCGATTTTGTCATGAGTTTTGAAGAGGCGGATAAAGAGCTCCAGTTTATCTCCAATATCCTCGCCGATACGAAGTTCAAGGAAAATGCTGACCTTGTGAAGTTTGTTAAAGAGAATAAACCCATTTTCTGCGTCTATGAGCTAGCCGGCAACAACTGGGATATTGAGAGAACGTGTATTGATGTTACGCGGATTGCAGCCGAGATTTACGGCGCTGTGAAGTCTGGGGCATTTTTCACAGACCCTAACATCATGCAGACCATTAAGGCTCGTATTGTTTACAAAGAGCTGGTGGACTTCGACAAGATCGGCAAGGTCTGGGAAGGCAAATCTCCAGACGAGGTTTATGCCTGGAGTAAGGCCAAACTTGCGAACTTGCCGATCGAAAATTCCGCGATCAGACTAGTTGGCGAAGCCATTTCTCTTCGCAACGCATGGATTCACGCGATGGCCATGGGTGATGAGAAAGCAGCTATTCGCTATGAAGAAAAAATGCGAGACTTGAGAAATCATAGTCCTGATCAAAGACGTGTGATTGAGTACAGCAATGTGGATAAGAGGGAAAGCTTGGTCACTCGACTGATTCGTATCTATAACATGTCAGATAATGAATTAAAGAAACGAGTCGAAGCTTACGAAGAATCTCAAAAACCCTGGTGGGTTTTCTGGTGAGCGTATTAGTTTGCTAAAACGAAAAAGCCGGAGAGGTCGTCAGACCCCTCCGGTTTTTTGCAACAATTAATCTTTTTTGATCACGCACAGAACGCTGTGTCTCTCACCAGCTCTGATATCCTTTACTTCCCGAACTGAGCCGTCTTTCATATTGAATACGCGGCCACCAGCAAGCCAGAAGGTTTCGTCGTCGATACTCGCACCTAATTTTGGTGCTGGGCCTTTGGCAAGTACTTGGATGTTACGATCTCGAGCGGCCTTCATCTCCCTAAAGTAAGGTAGTGTCGGATAGTTTGGTGTCGGATCATCTTTTATTCTGGGGCAAGACTTGAATCGATCTCTTGATACAACCTTATCTGTAACTATGCGTCTCCAGACCCAGCAGTTGGATGTGTCTATCCAACGACCCACACCCGAGGCGACCGTGACATCGCCGGCTACAAAGTTGGCCCTTGAGCCTTGAGCTTGGCATTCTTCATTGGCGATCTTCCCTGCCCCATTAAGCTTGATGAAGCCGAAGGCGTATCCAATATTCGTCCCTGATCCAAGGCTAGCCACGAAAATGCGGGTCTTCCTATCTGCAGCTGCTCCAAAGTTGAGGTGAATTTGCTTGTTAGTAGCTGTGTAGTTCGCGTCTACTAATTTATTCGCAGTCTTACCAGAGCGCATAATCTCTGCGAGCTTAGCGTCAGACGTGTCAGATCCTTCATCTTTGATCGCTGTCGCGAATTTCATATCTGAAAGTTTTTTACCGTCACAAGTGAGAGCGTCTACTTTCTCTCCCTGAAACCCAGGAGAAGCCGTACATTCGATATATACGATCAACTCATTAGAAGTGTTGATCATAGCTTTGACAGCTTTAATCTTTGGAGAGACTCCGCCAGTAGATGGAGTTACCGTCTGCGCGACTTCTGCAGTCGATGCCTCAATAGTGTCGAACTGTGTTGTGGCCGAGTAAACATACTGGACGCTTGAATCTGCGGTTAAAGGAGATGGGAGTTGGCGCTTAACTCGTACATACAAAATGTCTTTTGAATCAGCCTGATTAACGAGTCTGCCGCGGTCATTTTTGAGATAATGATCGAAGCCAGATCCGCCCGCAGGTTCAACATAGGTTTTCTCACCTATCTTTAGCGATGTCAGTTTTGCTTTACAGTTTTTCGAGCCGACTGGAAGGTCAAACTTGGAGTCTTCAACGACCTCCTCAGCTACACCATCACAGCTTACCTTCAGCTTCATGTTCTGAACGGCCTCGCCTGCCAGGGATAGACCGTCTTCTTCCCCATTGGCTGCAGCTTCTACGTCGACCGTAGTGAACTCGTTACCGCTACCAGGGCCAAAGAACTTCTTTCGCCTCGCATTATCGTTGTCTCCGGCACAAGCTGTGACGAAGGCCACAACCGAAGTGACGAGACCTATAACATATAGACCGCTTTTCATGATGCACTCCTTTCGTGCCAAGACATCTTTGGCTCAATTCGGACCAAGTGAGGCAAAGCTTTAATCTATTTTGTAATTATCTGAATTTACTAAGTTATTGAGGCAAGGAATCGGGTCTAAATCTTTGAGGCCAGGGCCGTCTGAGGGTGGGGGATAGGCCTAAACCGCGGGCTGCCGACAGGATTCTCTCAAAATCAAGGCTTATGGTAGCCCCCGCTCTCTGGGTCACCTCGTCTTCCGTTGGTAGGTCAAAGTCATTGGCTCCAAAGGTCAGTCCTTTTAAGGCGTCCTCGTTTTTCGTCAAAACAGAGGTGCGAATATTTCTGAAGTTGTGAAGGTAAATCCTGCTCACGGCAAGCCAACGAAGATAGTCATCGGTTGAGATTTCGTCTCCACCCAGTTCGTTATTCCAAGGTTTATAAGTCCAGCAGAGAAAGCTTGCCAGGCTGCCACCAACGCGGTCTTGAAACGTGCGAAGGGACTCCAGATGGTTAAGACGTTCATCGAGCGTCTCGTCAAATCCAATAACCATCGTTGCCGTTGACCCCATGCCCGCGCGAAGAATAGCCTCTTGAGCATTGAAGTAATCAGCGACCGTGTACTTGCCCGGGCTATGACGCTTGCGAAAGCTGTCATCAAGAATTTCGGCGCCACCGCCGGTGACCCAGCGAGTTCCACTGTCGGCTAGAATCTTAGCGCCCTCGTCATAGGTGATTTTTGAGACCTTGCAGCTGAACATGAATTCCGCGACTGTCATCTCGTAAAATTCCAATTGCGGGTACCGCCTGCGGACCTCTGAGAAGAGCGCGGCATAGTCATTAATTCGAAGTTTTGGGTGAAACCCGCCATTAAACCCGATCAGTTGTCCGCCATGCTGGATCAGCTGGTCTATCTTGGCACAAACCTGATCCGTGCTCAGGAGGTAGCCTTCTTTGTCGTGTGGCAATCTAAAGAAGGAGCAATAATCGCACTTAGCCACGCAAACATTCGTATAGTTAACAATGGCCATAATAAGGTAGGTCGCTTCGTGGCTTTGGTGAAAGCGTGCTTTGACCTGGTTGGCAAGTTCGCTGAGTATGGTTGCGTCTGCTTCAAGATATAGCGTGGCTGCATCGTTTCTGCTGATTGGAAGCCCAGCTTTGATTTTTTGTTTTATAGAATCTATGACGCCCATTGGGAGATATGACCCTTTATAGCCTGCCACACGCGCTTTATGTGGTATTGAGTCCGCGCGTTCGCTGCCAGCAATATAGATAAAAATTAACCTTTCGCACGCAAAAATTGGGTTTTCTTATTAAAAAATAATTTCAACGTTTTAATGACAGCGCATACAAAGATGGGCTATTCGCCTTAAAAACTAACAAAATCATGAATTTGAGCGGGAAAGGAAGGCTTGCATCTTCCACTCAAACTCACTAGAAGGTCGCTCCTGTAGACGAGTTTGTCTTGCCCGAGCGTCTGAGTTTGTTGCTGCTTTTGGAGGATCACGTCTCATGGATATTTTGCATTTTATGAAGGAAGAGTACTCAGCCATTCGCTTAGACTTGCCGAAATTGGCTGCTGGAGATTTGCCCGGGACTTTAGTCGGAGCACCCCTGAAACGTTTCATGCTTCGGTTGGACCTAGCGGTGAGGATCGGTGCTGAGTTGATATTGCCCGAGGTCATCGATGCGGGTAGAGGTGCTGCGGCCGTTGCTCTCGTAGCCGAGGACCAATTGCGGTCTATTGGGCGGATCGTTGCGGGCTATAGAAAGAGTGAGGCCTTGGCCGACCAAAAGCGTGCTGAGCTGTTTCGTAAGCTATCCGCGCACTTAGACCAGATGGAGAGGGCTGTTTTACCGCTTGTGCGTGAGCTTGTTGCCACGCCGGTTCGCGAGGATATCGGTGAGATCGCCTTGGATTACCGAGCTGATTACCGGGTTGGAGCACCAAATGCCCGTACCCAAGGGTCAAAACCCCAAGGTGTGGCCAAAGTGGCTTCTACAATAAGCGCTTGACCGGCTTGAATCTTTTGGGTTATCTATCTGACCCTCTACCGACTGTGCGCATCGTGTTTTTGTGTTTATTTGACGCGTAAGCGGTTGACTTGCATGAAAAATCTTGTCTCGCAACAGGTGTGAGTCAGGGCCAAAACTGTTCTAAGGTCTCTAGGTGATTTCAATGAAAAACGTAATTCTCAATAAATTTGAAAAGCGCGTATTCAAAGACGCGAAAGCTTTGCCGGCGTTTCGCTCTGGAGATACAGTCAGAGTCCACTATAAAATTCAAGAGGGTTCTGATGCGAGCAAATTCAGGATCCAAATGTACGAAGGTGTAGTCACTCGTTACCGCAAGGGAACAGCAGGAAGCACATTCACGGTTCGCAAGATTTCAGCTGGTGGAGTTGGTGTGGAACGCGTTTTCCCGTCGTTCAGCCCTCTGATAGACAAAGTTGAAATTGTGGCTCAGGGTAAAGTTCGCCGCAGTAGGCTCTATTACCTACGCGATCTATCCGGAAAAGCGGCTCGGGTTCGTAGTCGCTACTTGAGTGGCATTGAAGAAGAAGTAGCCAAAGAGCAGCCTGCGAAATAACACAGAAGTCGGATCAATATAAAAGCCTCGCCGATCTTTGGCGGGGCTTTTTAATGCTCTTAGAGATCGTGGTCTATTGCTTACAGATCAGGTAGGTCACATGCATTGGGCCATCGGTACAACGTTACTGTGCCATCAGTTCGCAAGTTCGCCGTAATAAGTTCACAGCTTAAACTGTGAAAATCAAAGCCTGCGCTTTTGAAACTTTGCAGTACAAACTGGCAGCCGCGACGCATAGCTTGAACTTTTCTATGATTTAACCAGCCCGCAGTTAGCTCGAGGTCGGGATCTTGATGCCTATTGCGAATGGTTTTAACCTCAAGCACCCTTACTGTGGCGTCGCGTAAGACCACCAGATCAAGTTCAAATCCGGCGCGCCTGAGGCCTCGATGAATGATAGTCCATCCTGCCAGCTCGGCTGATTTGCCGACAACGTCTTCGCCCAACCGTGCAAGCTCCGACCGCGTTAGTTCCAGCAGGCTTTTAGCTTGCAAATTAAGCGGGAACCTTGCGCGGTGGTAGGCGCCGTTAGCGGGGATCGTGTTCCAAAAAGCTGGATGCATAACTTGATGAATATGCGTCTTTTGAACAGTCCGCCAGTGACTTTACGTGGACTGAATCATCGTGCGAATCGGCGCAAAGTTTTTG
Organism: uncultured Polynucleobacter sp.; assembly: GCA_964402975.1. Classification (GTDB taxonomy): domain Bacteria; phylum Bdellovibrionota_B; class Oligoflexia; order Oligoflexales; family RGVZ01; genus CAMDKS01. The sequence goes on along the minus strand of CAYOEM010000008.1, from coordinate 76,718 downwards.
CGATGTAGTTCGCAGATTCCGTGAACTTGAATGGCGTTTAGATGTTCAGCGGTGCCATAGCCGACGTGCTTCTCAAAACCCCAGAACCTTAGATCCTCAGCGCGAGAACGCATGTAATGATCGCGAAATTCTTTTGCAAGAATTGAAGCAGCTGCAATCGTAAAGCAAAGGCTGTCACCCTTAACGACTGTTTGCTGACTGATCCTTTGGTCTTTTATCTTCTGATTCCCATCGACAAGCAACACGTCTGGCTTGGCCATCTTGATGCAAGAGATGGCCCGATTCATTGCAAGAAAGGTCGCCCCGAGTATTCCTGCGGACTCTATTTCACGAGGGCACGCCGTACCGATTCCTGAATCAATACTGATGTCGTTAATAAGTTCGATGAGCTCACTTCGCTGTTTGGAGGACAATGTTTTGCTATCACGGATTTGGGACAGCTTGCTTTGGTCCAAAGACCATAGCTTGTCGTAGTTCAAAACCACACACGCAGCGACAACGGGACCGGCCAAACAACCACGTCCAACTTCGTCGACGCCAGCCGGCAATAAGTCAGCAGCTAAGAGCTCGCGCTCGATCTGTCCTTTGGACGGGCTATTGACCACAACTCAGTCCCAATTAATTGCAAACAGCTTTAGGTATTAGAGAGCCTTGGCGAGCATCTCAGATAATTTGGCCTTCGGCACAACTCCGACAACACTGTCGACTACCTTGCCGCCCTTGACTAACACGATGTAAGGAATAGAACGCACACCAAACTGTGATGGTGTGTTTGCGTTCTCATCGACATTCATCTTAGCCACTGTAATGCGACCTTTGTACTCCTCGGCAAGTTGCTCGAGTGTTGGTCCAATGGCCACGCAAGGGCCACACCAAGGAGCCCAGAAATCTACGAGCACCGGTACGGTTGACTTAAGTACGGTGGCGTCGAAGTTAGCATCGGTAACGTTAACGGTGTGTTGTCCCATGATCGTTTCACTCCTTGGTCGGTAACTCTTGGATGCATTCAACCCAAGAAGCCGTAATTTGTAAAGTGCGGATATTACAATCCATGCCATCTTCGCCCGCAACTGCTCACAAATGCGCCAGAAGCCGATTTTAAGGGACTGAATTTGCTGATTTATTACAAATGATAGACGTCCTTGTCTGGTTCGAGCTCGCCCCAGATTTTAAAATTTTAAGATTTTTACGGTTTTTATTTTGGCCAGATAAAACGCTGAAAACAAATGCCAATCACGAAATTTTTTAGAAAATCACGGCTTTTGACGAGAGCATTTTCATCCACGCACGTTTGCTTCATGAGAGGGAGCCCACAAATGAAACAACTCATCACAGTTTTTTTTGGGTTATCGGCTTTGACAGCCTGTTCAACGGGGGAGTTCACTGGAACTGCCGAAACCCCAATTACAAAAAAGTGCACTCCCTCGGAGTCTAAGTCCTGTAAAGACCCGGTAAAATCACTGGATCAAGACGCGCTTGTCGTGAACGGTGATGGAGCTATTGAAGGCAAGTGTAAATTCACCGACATCACTGTGGAGACAGACGGATTCCTTATTCCTGGCGGTCCCCCAATCAAACTAAAACCTAGTGACCTTAAAGGTGGTGTACAGGAAGGTGACGACCTCTTCGTTGACTTGAATGCTTACCAGGGACCTGCTGGTGCTGGTGGAGCTATGCAAAACAAAATGTTTTCTGCTGAGCTAAACCCCGATGGATCGATACGTAATCGGGCACAGATTGCTGCTCCGGTCAGATGGTCCGTACCAGCGCATCTCGCAGTGGTCGGAGTCAACCGTGCATCAGACGAGTGGAGCTTGCATGCATTTCAGAGAAATGGTGCCGAAGCGCCTTTGGCAATTAAGCATGAGTACCGAATCCAAATAAAGCAGGCTAGCACTTCCAATTGTAAAGCATTAGCTTACGCTGTGCGCCAGCCGTATTACTCCCGCGGCCCTGCGACCTACTCTCCAACTGTTGATCCTAACACCGGCTATCCCCCTGATATCGACAAAGGCGGCTGCTTCGCGTTATCAACGAAAATCAAGCTGTTTGATGGCGGTGAGAAGCTCGCCGTGAACGTTGAAAAAGGTGACCGTCTGTTAAACCCAATCACCAAAAAATCGGTGACCGTTTCCGAGGTGGTCTATGGACCTGAGGAGAATATTGGTTTGATCATGGTCGGCGTCGGCGAAAATAATGTGAAAGTCACGACTCAGCACCCATTTGAGACTCAGAGAGGTTTAAAATCGGCAGCTGATCTTACGATCAATGACAAGATCCTCACGTCCGTTGGTAAATACGAGAAATTGACGACTCTTAAAGTCTTACCGCCAGTTAAAAATCAGCGAGTGATCAATTTCATTGTGTCGTCAAACTCTAAGAAGCCAAGGGATCACATGTTGTTGGCTGATGGTGTCGTTACCGGTGATCTCTACTTGCAGCGTAAATTAAGTCGTCAATTAGCGCCGAAACTTCAGGAGAAAGCACCAGCTGTCGCAGTCAACAAGTGATCTTAAGAAGGTGATACTGTGACGCCAGGCCCACCGACGACGACGTCCATCACCAAACCTCCGGCGGCATTCATTGCCGCCGTGATTTTTTCTACTTTGTCGCGTGGGCATATGACGCCCATAACGCCGCCGCCGCCAGCCCCGCAGACTCTGGTAAAGGTGGCGCCTGCTTCCCT
>CAYOEM010000008.1:50167-73932 GCA_964402975.1 uncultured Polynucleobacter sp. | reverse complement strand
TTGCCCGGAAGTGTTTTCACCACGGTTTGTCCGAAGGGATACTCCAAGATGTTGATCCCGCCACGCATGCCGCCCCAGTAGTCTTGAACGCCTGTGGGGGCGTGTATGACTCGACTTTCGACATCCTGGGCTGTTCTAACAAGCACATCTTCATGGGGGACGTCATAGGTCTTATCAAGTTGATGTCTTGCGTCGGCAACGGCTCGACAAAAAGCTACAGCGAGGCAGCTTGAGCCGCCAAGACCAGCTCCGGCTGGTGACTTCGCACTAGTTTTAATTGAAATCGGTGGGAGACTTTCGTGCCAAAGTGCGCTCAGTAGAAAACCGAAGAGAGACATTTTTTTTGAGCGTGTAATCTCGGCATAGGTCCCTGAATCAGTTAAATTTTGATCTTCGCTGCGAAAGTGGAAGAGTTTGTCGGGAGATGATGAAACCTCGACCGTGGCATTAAGACTCACAGCGACATTCACAGTCGCTTTGCGATCCAGAAGGTTATGGATGGGCCAGAGGTCGAGGGTTCCTCCTGCAAGGTCAACCCGTGTTGGTGCTACAGCCGTCACTTTTAACATATCTGAATGTCTCCGCTGGATATGTGCTAAGATTAACATAGCATTTCAGGGGAGCATAATCTCAGTGACTGTTGACTATCTTTTTAAAAACAGACGCATGCGCGTGTGCTCATGGGCGGCGACACCCGGATTTGCGAGTGCTGCTTCGGCGGCATTTGATCAGCAGTTAAGACAGTTCATCCAACTTGACTTGGTGAAAGTTAAGTCGCTTGACGATCCAGAGGTGCACCCAGCCGATTTGCTGATTATTTCAGCAGAAGGCATTGATGATGAGCTCTTTCCGGAGTGGATAAAGGGGATAAGTGCCCGAATTCCCAGAGCTCACGGCATACCAGTTCCCGCAATTATTTTTAGCGTCGTATCAGCTCCAACCCAAAGAGAGCTGCTTCGATGGGCGGTTGATGGTAACTGGTATTTTGATATTGTGGAGCCTGATCATTTGTCTAGTTTGCCGGTTCGTGTCGCTAATTTCCTGCGGCTGCATGATCACTTGCACGAGGTTCGCAGAATGACCGATGTATCGGTTGTTATGGCAAAAAAAGTTCAGGACATGGAGCAGCAGCTCCAAAAACTTCTAAAGGAGTCAGACGGACAGTGAGTTTGATTGACGTCAATTCCCTGACCGATTCAGGCCTGGTTTCGCAGTATGTTATAGACGTTATGGGCCATGGACACTTTTTGTCGCGTGACGATCAAGCTCGAATCACTCGCTGGCTTTCAAAATGCGCATCAGTAGATGATCTTCTGCTCATCCTCAGCGAGATCTTGCCAGAGCGAGTGGAAAAGGCGCGAGATCGGGGCAAGAAAGTCTTTTCTCTGGCCTCAATTGGCAAGGCAGTTGATCGCCGAATCGAGTCCCGTAACGCCATGACTGGAGTGCCGACATTTGGATCAAAATAATGATGAATTAAGTAAAACAGTTGAGCGTTTAAAACTCTCAAAAATCAATCGTCACATGTTTTTATGTGCTGGTGAGAAGTGCTGTAGCGCCGAGGAAGGGCTTGCAACTTGGAACTACCTCAAGGAGAGATCCGCCTCCAAAGAAGCTATGGACTCCGGCATATATAGAACAAAAGTATCCTGCCTGCGCGTTTGTCGTCAGGGTCCGGTCGCTTTAGTTTATCCCGAGGGTGTTTGGTACCGAAACGTGACACCCGAGGTTTGTCAAAGAATTGTTGATGAGCATTTAATCGGCGGTAAGCTCGTCGAAGAATTTAAAATTATTCAGAGACCGCTGAGTCAACCATAAAGGCTTAACTTGATTCCGGTAAACTGCGAAGTCTCCTCGGTAAAAACGTTTCAGGCACCGTTTGTGATCGTCCATCTGCGATAAATTCTGCGATCCCCCGACCGGCCGCCAGTCTGAAAGATAAGCTTGAGTTCATAAATCCACTAGCGATCAAGTTTCTTGAGTTTCCAAACATCGGTCCGATGATCGGAAGCTCGTCGCAAGCTAGAAGTTCTATAAATCCCACGGCTGATTTGGGCTCGGAAAGTTTCACTCCCAATAGCTTTTCAAATGTTTGTTTGATGTTCAGAGAAATTGGAAGCGAGGCATTGGCTTCCCTAGCTTCAACTCCGCCCCAGGTCCGCATGAATTTTGCGCCCCCAGCCGCCAGCGTATTCTTATAGGTGTGCGTGAACCAGAATTGGCCGTGTCCGGCAATTACATGATCACCCCGATTTGTACCAGGAATGCCCGATTGGATATCAAACTCTACCAATTGATCCGCGTGATTCACCAGGGTTGGAGCGAGGACCGGTAAAAGATTTTTAATATCCTGATGACAAGCCAATACGGCCACCTCGGATTCGAACATTTGACCGCAAGACGTCTTCAACCTGATTGAGCTACCGATCGGTTCAGTTGAAAGCACGTTTGTCGACTGGACGTCGCATTCTGAATGTATCTCTAACTTTCGTATCAGCGCGCCTGCGTCAAAAGATATGGACGCAGCTCCGTCATATTGAACGGAATTACAGTTTTTGAACTCGGAGGTTTTTTGTTCGTGGTGGGCGGGATAGCCGTTTGCTTCTAGCCAATTGGTGGCTATTTTCATTTCCTGGGATTCGTGTTGGCTCAGGCCAAGGCGTATGATTTGTCCAAAGGCCCTCTCAATATTCCAACGCTCCAGATGATTTGTTAGCTCGAAAAGGCCCGACCTAGCCAGCAGCATCAAATCCCTTGCGACCTCTGGCCCTAAGTTGTGAACTGCACGAGTGACGTTGTCGTGAAGGGACGCTAATGCATAGTTTGCCAGCAGCGAATGGCAGTTATCCGGCGTCGGAGTGGGTCCAATGAGGCAGACGCGCCTAATTCCTAGGCGTTTTAAGTGCCAGGCCGTGCTCAGGGCGGTCAATCCTCTACCTACAATGATAACGTCGTAAGATTTCATAATTCCTAAAAGATTCACAAGCCGCTATACTAAAGGGCTATCCCCGATGATAGGATAATACTTTGCCAATAGCGAAGGATTCGTGTGTAATCACCACTTCAAGTTTCACATTTTGGGAAGCAAAATGAAGGCACTAACTAATCACTTAGCGATACTTAAAGTCGCACTCATCAGTTTAACCCTAGGGGGTTATGTTTCCCAGGCGCGCGCAGAGTCCATGATCGTTGCAGGTTGGGCTCCGGCCGCTCAAGTTGATCTTAAGTCCCAGCCGCCCATATGGCTCGGAGATGACGCAGTGATCGGGCGACTGGCCTGCCCGAGTATTGTGCGTCTTGAGGTTGATCGCCGAAAAAACACACCGGCCCTTCTAAAAGGTCCTCCCCAAATTGATAAGGTTGGTGACAAGGAAGTTTGGACCTTCACAATCCGTCCTGGTCTTCGATGGTGGAGTGGTGTGACCGTGGACGCCGATGGACTAGCTACATGGTTTAAATCAAACCTGGTTTCAATCGTGAAAGATCGTTTAAGTGAGGATGTGACGTCTTTATTCGAGGTGTCGACATCTGGCGGATCGTCCGTGAAAGTGTCTTGGACAAAGCCCCCGGGTTTTGGTCCCTATGTGCTTTCGGGAGCTAGTCTTTATCGACCAACTAGTGGCGGACTTTTTGAGTGTGCTGGCCTTTATTCTGCAGTTCAAGTGCCCGGCGGCATTGAGATGTCTGTAAGCAAGGGGTACACCTCTAAGTACTCAAAAATAAAGGTTCTCGCAGCCTCGGAAAATATTCCCAACGGAAAAAAGGGAATCATGTTCTCGATGGCTGGTAAGAGGGTGCAGGTCGAGAGAACCAGTATCAAGACCAACTCGTGCGACTCAAGGCTTGATGTGCCGCTCATGACCGCATTAATTTGGAACTCGGCCTCGCCGGTTGCTGCCAGACCAGAACTACGAGACTCGCTGACTCGGGCAACGCCGAGGGGCGAGATTCTTCGCACCGCAGCGGGCGATATTGGTAGTTTGGTATCGGCTCCGATTTTAAGAACCCATCCTGGCTACAACGCTAAACTTTTGGTGAAACCGTACAATCTTGACACTGCGGCCCAGGGCTTTGAGAAATCGGGATTTAAACAGCAGCATATCGGGCTTCCAAGGTCCCAAGGTCAGGACAAGCCCGTCTTGATTAGGATTGCCCGAATGAATGGTCGCCAAGATCTGGTCGAGAAGATGATAGGGGATTCCTTTGCATCCCTTGGGATTAACAGCCAGTTTGACGATGTAGGGACACCGGGTGTAACGTTTGATGCCGCCCTAGCCAGTATTTTTATCCCATGGACATCGCAAGATCTAAGGCCGCTGGCTCATTCTGGTGTGCTTCAAGCCAAAGGCAAAAATGAGTTACCTTTTGTTCCGGTTACCGATAAAGAGCTGGATGACCTGCTGGACTCCTACAGCCGAGAATTAACAAAACCGGAGGATCCGGATTTTGAGTTGCTGCGAAAGGTCCACCAAAAGTGGTATGACCTGGAACCGTGGACCGTTTTGTTGGCGCATCAGTATTGTGTTAATGCTCGGGGCGTTAAGATTCCAAAGAAGCTGAATTCTTTGGATTCCGATTGGTTCCGCAGTGTTGTGATGGATTAATGCGGACCATTCCGCGGCTAAATTTTACTCTAGGAAAGTTCCACGTCCCGTGATTGTTCTCAAGTCCGATGCTGAAATAGACGCGATGCGGGCAGCAGGTAGGTTGGCTGCCGAGACTCTTGCCATGATCGCACAGCATGTGCGCCCAGGCGTCTCCACCTTGCACCTAAACGACACTTGTCACGCATTCACCGTCGGGCGTGGTGCCATCTGTGCGCCGCTTAATTATCGGGGATTTCCAAAAAGTATCTGTACTTCAGTCAATGAAGTCGTTTGTCACGGCATCCCCGATGCCAAACAGATTCTAAAAGATGGGGATATTATCAATATCGACGTCACCCCGATTGTGAATGGATATCACGGGGACTCGTCCAAAACGTTCTTCGTTGGGGAGAATATTTCGCCGCTCGCCAGGAAACTTGTAAAAGTTACTGAGGAGTGTCTAGAGATCGGCATCTCGAAGGTGAAGGTGGGTGCCAGAGTTGGAGATATCGGAGCTGCTATCCAACAGCATGCGGAAAGATATGGATTTAGTGTTGTTCGCGATTTTGTTGGTCACGGGATCGGTAAAGTTTTTCACGAAGACCCTCAGGTTCCACATTATGGAGATGCCGGTAAGGGCGTTCGTTTGGAAGAGGGCATGACATTCACAATCGAGCCTATGATCAACGCAGGTGATTACCGCTGCAAAATTCTTAAAGACAAGTGGACTGCCGTAACAGTTGATCGAAGTTTATCTGCCCAATTCGAACACACTATTGCCATACGTAGTAACGGAACAGTAGAAATTCTGACGCTACCGTGAATCCTTCTTGTTATCTAGGTCAGCAAGTGACAGTGTGTGTACGTACATAGCGAGTTCGTCTTCGTAGATAACATTAGGGGTCTCAATGCGATCCTTTAATTCACGAATCTTAGCCAGCGCGTTGGCAGCGATTTCAGCTGACGAGCTCGCTTCACGAAGGCCCGCTTTTTTTAGATTTTCAAGAGCAACGCCTGGGTTTTGGGCCATCTGTTCATAGTGAGCTAGTCGTATGCTTCGTAGCATTTCAATCTCACTCAGTGTTTCAGCATCTAGCACCACATCAACAACAATTTTTGCCGCAGTCATCATAGTTTTTTTATTGCACTCCAAGACATTCAGATGTTCATCCTTCAGAAAGCTGCGGGCGCCTCTTCAAGGCACGCCGTTAAGCTTCTTAAAGCAAGCCCTGGGCCAAGTCGCAACAACCTGTAATTATTAATATAAATAATTACAAACAGTCTCGGATCGGGCGTTTGCCAGGCAGGTTGTAGCTAAATCCTACATGGACTGGCTAGTCTGCTAACGCAGGTGGTGAATCGAAGCACAAATCTTAACCTGCCGTAACCATTGTCATAATTTATTTAATACCGTAAAATTTTAATAGCGCCTTAATAAATTATTAACAATTAGTGCTTAAAATTTAGAAAATTGTCTGGTTGTGATTGGTCTGCAAAATGAGTTATTCACCTTATTACCCAGTGAGGATCTAACCATGAGTTACGCAGCGCGAGCGGTCGAAGGTGTCAAGCAAGGGCTTGGGTGGCTCAACCCGGCGCAAAAAAGCTTCGCAAGCCGAGTTCCTGTGGAGTTTACACGGGGGCATTTCACGGTCAAAACCGTCCAATCAAAGCGCGAGCTTTGGCAAGTGATGACGCTACGTTACGAAGTTTTTCATCGCGAATACATGCATAAGAAGAGACCCTTTGGCTTTGACAAGGATCGTTATGACGCCCATGCCGATCACCTTGCCATTATCGACAATCGTATCAATAAAATCGTTGGTACATACCGCTTGATCTCGGATTCTGTAACGTCAGATTTTTACTCAAAGACGGAGTTTGATATCGAGGATCTTCTACGCCGTGAGGGTGGAAAGGTTGAGCTTAGTCGAGCATGCATCCATAAAGACTACAGGAATGGAGCCGTCATAACGCTCCTCTGGCGTGGAATCATGGAGTATTTAACGCGAAGTGGAGCACGGTGGCTATTCGGTATGGGAAGTGTAAAGACGGTTGATCCGGCAAGCTTAGCGGCTGTTTACAAGACGCTGCAGGAGGAGGGCTCCGTGGACTACTCCTTTGATATTAGAGCTTTAGACGGATTCCGCATTCCTGATTTTGATGCGTTGCTCAGCTCTGCGGCGGTGTCCGAAGAATCGAGGAGTCTGGTCCCAACGCTCGTTCGCTCCTACATAAGAGCCGGTGCGGTTATTGTTGGTGATCCCGCTGTCGATTTTGATTTCAACTGCGGGGACTTGTTTGTCGTCTTGGATATTTCAAAGATGTCGTCACTCTACAATCGTAAGTATCAGGTAAACTGACGCTTTTTATGCGCATTTTCAATGCCCTCAAACCCCCTCTAAGCCAAGCTATGAGCGGGGTTTGGAGTTTTTTTACTGTGGCATTAGAATAGTAATTAGACGATCTTTTGGTGCTGCCCGGGTAAACGGCAGGCCAAAATTTATCAGAAAATCCAATGTGTTTGTCGACGAGAGCGATTTTTTATGGCCGTTACTGTGTCGCGTTCCTTACTCATGCATCTTCCCGAGCTGGTTGAGATTCAGCGTTTAGCTGCTCACGCTGGTAAGGGGCTGATTCGGGTGACAGAACTGGCGAATGTACAACATGGTGAGTTGTCTCTTCCCATTCACGCCTTCGAGTTTGGATCAACTAGACCGGAAGATCCGGTGTTTTTCCTGACCGGCGGTGTTCATGGTCTTGAACGCATAGGGACGCGTGTCATTATTTCATATCTAAAGACCCTGACCCAGCTGGCAAGCTGGGATCCCACTACGCGTCATCTTCTGGAAAGGGTTCGTCTATCGGTTGTTCCTATCGTCAACCCGGTTGGCATGTACCTGAGCAGACGCTCTAATGGCAACGGCGTCGATCTTATGCGCAACGCACCCGTGGAGGCGGACGACGGCGGCTCCTTAATGCTTGCCTCAGGGCATCGCGTTTCCCCGTGGCTGCCCTGGTATCGGGGCCAAATGAACTCGGAGATGGAGACGGAAGCTAAGGCGATCGTTAAATTTTTTGAGGAGCAATTTTCGAGATCCAAGTGTGTGATTGCTCTTGATGTGCACAGCGGATTCGGATCCGTGGATAGGCTCTGGTTTCCATATGCGCGGACGAAGCAACCCTTCCCAAATCTTCAGGAGATTTATAAACTTACACATTTACTCGACTCGGTTTATCCACATCACATCTACAGGGTGGAGCCGCAGGCCGCTAGTTATACAACGCACGGAGATCTCTGGGATTATTTATACGATCGACGACGTGAGTCGAAGGGGTCTCTCTTTTTGCCGTTAACCCTTGAGCTAGGGTCCTGGCTCTGGATAAAAAAGAATCCGCGCCAATTATTCTCGGCACTTGGAATCTTTAATCCACTGCTTCCCCATAGGACATCACGCATTTTACGACGCCACCTTCATCTTTTGGATTTTTTGTTGAGATCAGCTGCAAGCCCAGGCGCCTGGATCAGTGGGCATGGCCATCTGCAAAACTCTTCGGATGTCGAACGTTTGGCGATTGCGCGTTGGTATAGTAAAAAGGCAGCCTGAGCCAGTCTTCGAGGCGGCTGAAATTATCCAATAATAAACATAAAAATCCTTGACACCACGGGGCGTCAAAAGATAAATACGCCACTCTATTTTTCAGGCAAGCCTGCGTCTGACAAGCCTCTGCCACCTTTCTCGTGCACGCTTCTCCAAGCGTCGACTTTCCTGAAAAAAGATCCAAGGTTTAGCTTGTGCTAATTTGATTAACTTTTTCAGGGTCTTAAAAATGAAAAAAAACATCCGAGTTCGATTACGTGGCTATGATCACAAGTTGCTCGACAATGCAGTGGCGGAAATCGTAGAGCGCGTTAAGCGCACTGGGTCTCGCGTTGCTGGCCCGATTCCATTGCCGACATCGATTAGCCGCTACACGGTTTTGCGCTCTCCGCACGTGGACAAGAAGAGTCGTGAGCAGTTTGAAGTCCGTACTCATAAACGTATGCTCGACATCCTTGATATGCAGCAGCAGACGATTGACGCTTTGTACAAGCTTGATCTGTCATCTGGTGTTGACGTCACCCTCAAGGAACTCGACAACTAAATCAGGTAACGTTTGTTTTGTTTAACCCGTAGAAAGCAGGTCTGAGAAATGACTACTCCAAAAGGACTGGTAGCAAAAAAGATCGGAATGACACGCATGGTCGATAAAAACGGCCAATTGATTGCGGTCACTCTTCTTCAAGTTGAAAACCAAAAAGTTACGAAAGTTCTGACGAAGGAACGCGACGGCTATGACGCGTACCAAGTTGGCTTCAAAGAGACTAAAGAAAAGAATCTGGCTAAACCCGATGTTGCGCGTATGCGTAAGGTCAATGTTAGCGACAACTTCACCCAATTTAAGGAGTTTCGTACAGAAGCTCCGGTAGCTGTTGAGTTGGGCGCGCAGCTGACAACTGAGCTTCTTAATGGCGTTACATCTGTTGATGTGACTGGTCTAACGAAGGGCCGTGGTTTCACAGGCTCTGTTAAGCGCTGGAATACGGCTGTTGGCCGCTGGTCTCACGGCTCCAGGTTCCATAGAAGCCCTGGTTCTTTGGGAACTAGAACGACCCCAGGTCGTGTATTTAAAGGTAAGCCTGTTCCAGGTCATTACGGCGTTGAGCAAGTTACAATCCAGAACCTCAGTGTTGTCGACGTTGACAAAGAGAATAGCTTAATCGCGCTAAGTGGCGCCGTGCCGGGACACCGAAACGGTTACCTTTTCATCAACCCTTCGGTCAAAGCTTGATCGGCGAGTAAGGAAGGAAGGTAACAGATGGGAACTCAAATGGAAATTCAAGTAAAAGACATTCAAGGTAAAGCTCTGAAAAAAGTTTCTTTGCCAAGCGAAATCTTCGGCGTTGAAATGAACGAGCACTTGCTGCACCTCGTTGTGAAGGCGTATCAGTCAAATCGCCGTCAAGGCACCCACGCCACAAGGACCAAGGCGATGGTGTCAGGTGGCGGTAAAAAACCTTTCAAACAAAAGGGAACGGGCGAAGCTCGTCAGGGATCTAGCAGATCTCCGCTTAATCCAGGTGGTGGCGTGTCTCATGGACCTCAGCCCCGTGATTATTTCGAAAAGATTAACTCTCGTGCCAAGCAGTCGGCTTTAGCAGTCGCTCTGAGCGAGAAAGTTCGTCACAGCCGTCTCATCGTTGTTGATGACTTCAAGGTGTCAGGCAAGCCTAGCACTAAGCACGTTGTTAAGGCTCTGAAAGCTTTGAAAGCTGAGAAAGCTTTGGTTCTCGATGAGCGTAAAGATGATCTTCTCTTCCGTTCAACTCGCAACATCCACGGCGCAGCATGCGTTGCTCCGTCAGAGGTGAATGCCGAGCATGTTCTGAGATATGAAAATTTCGTGATTAGCGAGACGGGGTTAAATGCTCTCCAACAGCGCTTCCAAGGGGGTAAATAATGAATCCTTTTACAGTACTCTCAAAGCCGGTTCTATCAGAGAAGAGCACGTTGGTTCGTGAAAATCAAAACCAGTACACGTTCCATGTTGATCTGCGCGCAACCAAGACTAGCGTTCGCTCTGCGATTGAGTCGATCTACGGTGTGAAGGTGAAGGCTGTTCAGACGTTGATTACTCGCGGTAAGGTCGTTCGCCGTGGAAATCATGTTTCGATGACTAGCAAAATGAAGAAGGCAGTGGTCACCCTTGCTGAGGGTGCAAAACTTCCACTCTTTGAAGAGCAATAACCAGAACCAAGCTGATAAGGAAAATCAGAAATGGCAATCAAGCAATATAAACCAACAACCCCAGGGCGTCGTGGCGCCTCCGTTGTTGACTTCTCCAAGCTGGACAAAGTCAAGCCGCTCCAAACTGCCCTTGAGAGTATGCAGGAGCACTCCGGCCGTAACAACACTGGCCGCATCACGATTCGCCATCAAGGTGGTGGAGCTCGTCGGCATTACCGTGTGATCGACTGGCGTCGAGACAAGCTCGATGTCGTAGGCAAGGTCGAATACGTTGAGTACGATCCAAATAGAAGCGCATTCTTGGCGAGGATTTTGTACGCAGACGGTGACCGTCGCTACATCCTTTGTCCAAACGGGCTTTCCAAGGGTGATCAAGTCGTCAGCTCGAAGACTGCCGACGTAAAAGTTGGTAATGCCATGCCACTGAGCAATGTTCCCGTCGGAACGTTTGTTCATAACATCGAGATGCGTCCCGGTAAGGGCGGACAGATGGCAAGATCGGCTGGAGTCTTTGCTCAGTTGATGGGGCGTGTGGATGGATTTGCACAGCTTCGTATGCCAAGCGGTGAAATGCGCCGTGTTCCTGAGAACTGTTTTGCGTCGATTGGTCAGGTGGGTAACCCAGATCACTTCAATGAAACAATCGGTAAAGCTGGTAGAAGCAGATGGCTTGGTATTCGTCCAACCGTTCGCGGTTGTACAATGAACCCTGTTGACCATCCGCACGGTGGTGGTGAGGGTCGTGGTAAGGGTGGTAAGCACCCAGTGTCACCTTGGGCGCAACCAACCAAGGGTTACAAAACTCGTAAAAACAAGCGAACCGCGAAAAATATTCTTCGCGATCGTCGCGTGAAGTAATAGGAGGGGTTCGCACGTGGCTAGATCATTAAAAAAGGGTCCTTTTGCTGATGGTTACCTGTTCAAAAAAGCAGAACAGGCTAAGAAAGATAAAAAACCTGTCAAAACATGGAGCCGCCGCTCTACGATTTTGCCGGAGTTTGTAGGCGTGACGTTTGCCGTTCACAACGGCAACAAGTTTGTAACGGTTCCTGTTACCGAGCATATGGTCGGTCACAAATTTGGCGAATTTGCCCCTACCCGGACCTTCCATGGTCACGGTGAGGACAAAAAAGCTCCTAAAGTCTAATTGATAGAAGGCAGAACTTATGTATCAGGCAATACTAAAAAATGTTCGAATCTCTCCGCGCAAACTGCGTCTCGTGGCCGATTTGGTTAGGGGTAAGCAGGTTCAGCTCGCAATGGACACACTGCAGCTTACGAACAAAAAAGGCGCTCGCATACTGTCGAAGGTTTTGAAGTCAGCAATTAGCAATGCCTCCGACAGGGCGACAATTGATGTGGATCGTCTACATATTACGGAAGTGACTGTAGATATGGGGCCGGCCCTCCGGCGCTTCATTCCTCGCGCGCAAGGTCGTGCAACACCCGTTAAGAAGCGGATGTCGCATGTTACTCTGCGTGTCAAGGAAGTCTGATTAAACTAAGAAAGGAAGAGGTCAGAAAGCGTGGGACAGAAAGTAAATCCAGTTGGTTTTAGGTTGGGAATCACTCGTACGTGGTCATCCCGTTGGTTTGCAGAGAACAACTACAAGGAGTTCCTCAAGCAAGACATTGCCATCCGCAAGTTCATCCAGAAGAAGTTTGAAGCTGCAGGCGTTGCACATGTTGAGATTGAGCGTGCTGGCCGAACATTGAAAATAAAAATTCACAGCAGCCGTCCTGGTATCATTATCGGCAAAAAAGGTGCGGGCGCTGAAGATCTGAAAAAAGAAATCATTTCCAAATGCGACCTCAAGGCGGCTGACCCAGTTCTTGACGTATTTGAAGTGAAGAAGCCTGACCTTGATGCAAAGCTCGTCGCTGAAAATATTCGCCAACAGCTTGAAAAGCGTGTCTCCTTCCGCAGAGCCATGAAAAAAGCTATGGGTCAAACTATCAAGGCTGGTGCCAAAGGCGTAAAGGTCAGCCTTTCAGGGCGTCTTGGCGGTGCTGACATGTCTCGTACTGAGCGTTACATGGAGGGTCGCGTGCCGCTTCACACTATGCGTGCAGATATCGACTATGCCACCGCTGAGGCTTATACGACTTATGGTCTTACAGGTGTGAAAGTTTGGATTTTCAAGGGTGACATTCTAACTAACTGATTTATTCAATAATTTGAGAGGAAAGCGACAATGCTAGCCCCAAAAAGATTAAAGTACCGCAAGGCCCATAAGGGCCGCATCAAGGGTAAAGCCAAAGGTGGCACGGAGCTTACCAAAGGTGATTATGGTCTGATGGCTCTTGAGTCTGGCAAGGTTACGGCAAGACAGATTGAAGCGGCCCGTATTGCGATGACCCGCCATATCAAGCGTGGTGGCGAAGTTTTGATAAAAATCTTCCCAGATAAGCCAATCACGAAGAAGCCAGCTGAAACCCGAATGGGTTCAGGTAAAGGCGGCGTAGAGTACTACATTGCTGTGATTAAACCCGGCAAAATCCTTTATGAAATGGCAGGAGTTGACAAGGCGGTTGCTTCCGAGGCCCTAGGCCTAGCTGCTGCTAAGCTCAATTTGAAGACAAAACTCATCACTAGACACGACGATCCGTGGGGTTAAGTTATGGATATGAATAAGCTAAAAACAAAAGAAATACGGGCCATGGATTCCAAAAAACTTCAGGATTCCGCAAAAAACATCCGCAAAGAGCTTGTGGGCCTTCGCATGGACGTGTATAACGCCGGTCCGCAGGCAAAATCAAAAGCCCGTAATTTGCGGAAAACTCTGGCCCGCGTGCTCACGGTCAGTGTTGATAAGTCCGGTAAATCAAAGAAATAAACTCAGATAGTAAGAGGCAACAATGAGCCAGGCAACCGAGACAGAAAAACCTCACAAAGAAATTCGCTGTGTCGTCACTAGCGACAAAATGACGAAGTCACGCGTTGGAGTTGTTGAGCGTTTGGTGAAACATCCATTAGCGGGTAAGTATATCAGACGCCGCACCAAATTGATGTTCCACGACGACACAAATCAAACTCGCGTCGGAGACGAAGTGATCGTACGTCCAGCGCGTCCGATGAGTGCAAGAAAGAAATTCACCTTAGTACGAGTTGTGCGAAAGGCGTAATTTAAAAAAAAGGTTCGATTGGGCATTTGTATCAAGCAAGTGCGAAACTTACAGGAGCGAACGCTTATGATTCAGATGGAAACAGTCCTCGCAGCCGGGGACAATTCGGGAGCTAAGAGGCTTAAGTGCTTCAAGGTTCTTGGAGGGAGCAAAAAGAAATATGCTTCCGTAGGCGACATCATCGTAGTCTCTGTAAAAGAGGCTGTGGCCAACAGCAAGGTCGCAAAAGGATCTGTGCACAAAGCAGTAGTTGTGCGCACGACTAAAGAAATCAAACGAAAAGACGGTTCAACGATTCGCTTTGATCAAAATGCTGCGGTACTTATCAAAGGCAAGGACAACGAGCCTGTTGGTACCCGTATTTTTGGTCCAGTGGCGCGTGAAGTTCGGGTAGCAGGGTTTGGGCGCATTGCGTCACTTGCTCCCGAAGTACTGTAATTTACAAATACCGATTGTTCGAAAGTGAGAACAACAATGAATATGCCAAGATTACAAAAACAGTTTGAAACCGAGTTTCGCGCGGCTCTCGTGAAGGAACTTGGTCTGAAGAATGTTATGCAGGTGCCTCGATTGAAAAA
Source organism: uncultured Polynucleobacter sp. (assembly GCA_964402975.1). Classification (GTDB taxonomy): domain Bacteria; phylum Bdellovibrionota_B; class Oligoflexia; order Oligoflexales; family RGVZ01; genus CAMDKS01. The sequence continues at coordinate 59,853 of CAYOEM010000008.1, read as the reverse complement.
AATCGTGGTTAACATTGGTCAGGGTGAAGCGACCCAAAATATTAAAACTCTCGAGGCGGCAGCAGTTGAGTTGGCTGCTATTACCGGTCAAAAGCCAGTTCTGACCAGAGCCAAGAAAAGTATCGCAACATTTAAGCTGCGCCAAGGCGCCCCGATCGGCTGCTCCGTGACGCTTCGTCGTGCAAAAATGTACGAGTTCCTGGACAGATTTATTAACGTCGCTGTTCCTCGCGTTCGCGACTTTAAAGGTTTTACTCCAAAGGCATTTGACGGTCGCGGTAACTACACTGTCGGTGTTAAAGAGCAAATCATCTTCCCAGAGATTGATTACGATAAAGTTGACAAGATTAGAGGCATGGGCATCACGATCGTGACAAGCTCAGAGAGTGACACTCATGCAAGGGCTCTTCTCGATAAATTTAACTTCCCGTTCCGTAAGTAACCAGGACGCCAGAGGATAGGAGTTCACGATGGCAACGAAAGCCATGATAGAAAAAGCGAATAAGAAACCTAAGTTTTCCACACGTGGTTACACTCGTTGTACCAACTGTGGTCGTCCAAAGGCGGTTTACCGCAAGTTTGGTGTATGCCGGATTTGCTTCCGCTCGATGGCGTTGAAGGGCCTGCTTCCAGGCGTCAAAAAGGCCTCTTGGTAACCGACTGAAATAAAGATTTTTGGAGATAACTAAAATGCGCGCAAATGACCCAATCGCAGATCTTTTGACAAGGATCCGCAACGCACAGCAGGCAAACCACGAAGTGGTCTCTGTACCTGCATCTATGGTGAAGATTGCTGTTACCCACATTCTAAAGGATGAGGGTTTCATCAAAAACTACAAGTGTATCCGTGACCGTAAGCAGGGCGTGATCAAAATTGCCCTGAAGTACACAGACGAAGGCAAAGGCGCAATTCGCAACATCTCGCGTGTCAGCACCCCAAGTCAGCGTATTTATGTTGGTGTAGACAAGATCCCATACGTTAAAAACGGTTTGGGTATCGCAATTTTATCGACCCCGAAGGGTGTGATGGCTGACCGTGAGGCTCGCCAGCTCAACGTCGGCGGTGAACACATCTGTTCCGTGTACTGATTGGCTGAGGAGTATAAACATGTCTCGTGTCGGAAAAAAACCAATCGAAATCTCCAAAGGCGTTGAAGTCAGCGTCGCGGGCCAGACTGTAAAAGTTAAAGGACCCAAGGGAGCAGTCGAGCGTAAGATTCATGATAGCATGAAAGCAGTTGTTGAAGGCGGAGCCGTGAAGGTTGTGCCTAAGACTGAGGGTGCGGAATCAGCGCGTTACCATGGTCTGACTAGAACTTTGATTTCCAATATGGTCGTTGGAGTCACACAAGGCTTTTCAAAGAGCCTGACATTGGTTGGTGTTGGTTATAAAGCTGCCCAGAGCGGTAAGAATATTACTCTTAACGTGGGTTACAGCCATCCTGTGGAAGTGAAAGCTCCAGCTGGCGTAGAGTTGAAGATTGACAAAGCCGTCAACATTATTGTCAGTGGACCAGAGAAGGAAGTCGTTGGTCAGTTGGCCGCATCGATCAGAGGTATTCGTCCTCCCGAGCCCTATCACGGCAAGGGTATCCGTTATTCGGACGAAGTCATTGTAACTAAAGTTGGTAAAGCAGCTGGTAAGAAGTAATCACTACTATCGTCCTGCTGTATAAGTGAGGGATCCATGGCAAATAAAGTCGCAAAAAAGAATGAGCTTCGTTTCCGTCGTAAGCTCCGCATTCGTAAGAAAGTCTCCGGTACGACGGAACGCCCCCGGTTGTCTGTATTTCGGTCTGCCCGCCATATAACGGCTCAGGTGATCGACGACAGCACTGGCAAGACTCTTGTAACTGTTCACTCCTATGAGTCCAGCAACCGGGCGAACAAGGATGTGTGTAAGAAAGTGGGAGCTGATCTTGCGGCTAAGTGCAAAGCTGCGAAAATTGGGGCGGTAGTATTTGACAAGAACGGTTACCGTTATCACGGTCGCATAGCAGCACTTGCTGATGGCGCGCGTGAAGCGGGTCTGAGCTTCTAAAAATTATTTGCAATAGAACTAGTTCGAGGAGTGTCTCGTGGCAAAAGAGCAAAAAGAATCAAGAGAACCAAGAGAGCCAAGAAAAGCTGACCAACCAACTGAAGGTGATGGCTTTCAGGATAGAGTTGTCCATATCGCACGTGTTGCGAAAGTGGTTAAGGGTGGCCGTCGTTTTAGCTTCTCCGCTCTTGTAGTAGTCGGTGACGGTAAGGGCCGAGTAGGTTTTGGTCTTGGCAAAGCTGGTGAAGTACCAGATGCAATCAAAAAAGGCGCTGACCAGGCTAAGAAAAATATCGTTAAGGTTATTTCGCTGGATGGAACTATCCCTTTCGACGTCACTGGCAAGTTCGGTGCGGCAAAAGTTCTCATGTTCCCAGCTAAAAAAGGTACCGGAACAATCGCTGGAGGTGCTGTGCGTATCATCTGCGAATTGGCCGGAATTCAGGATATTGTTTGTAAGGTCCATGGCACGAAGAACTACCATTCTGTGGTTCGCGCCACTGTTAACGGCCTGACTCAACTGGTATCGCCAGAGGACTACGCAGCTGCGAGGGGCAAGACCCTTCCGGAAGTTCTGCAAGTTCGAGCTTCTAAAAATAAAAAGAAGGCAGACGCCAAGGCGAAAGCAGCGACTAAGAAGTAATTTGTTTAGAGACCGCGTCAACCAGAGTTTGACGGGCAGAATTTGACAGGAGTTTAGTATGAGCCAGATCGTTGTAACACAAAAGCGAAGCCTGATCGGTCAGTCGGAATCTAACCGACGGATTGTGAAAGGACTCGGGCTGGGTCGTGTCGGTAAGACAAAGACTCACAAAGATAACAACTGTATTCGTGGCATGATCAACAAGGTCACGCACCTTGTCACTTATCAATTGAAAGCTTGATGCGAGAGACGTTTGTACGGGAAAAGGGTGAATGAACATGACGGCAAAAACTGAAATGAAAAATCTTGGCAATTTGAGTCCGGCTCCCGGCTCGAACCTGAAGAAAAAACGCCTTGGTCGTGGACCAGGAAGCGGTCTCGGTAAGACGGCTGCTCGAGGTGGCAAAGGCCAGACGGCTCGTAAGGGTGGCGGCATTCGCGCCGGATTTGAAGGTGGACAAACTCCGCTTTATCGTCGTCTTCCAAAACGTGGTTTCACAAGTCCGTTCCGCGTGGAGTATAACGTCGTGAATTTGTCGATTTTGGACAAGTTTGATGCCGGCACAAAAGTGACTCCGGAACTATTGAATGAAAAGGGACTTCTTCGTAACCCTGCCAACCCAGTGAAGGTGCTTGGTAACGGTGAGCTTAAGAAGAAATTGATGGTAGCTGTTCACAAGGTTAGTGCAACTGCGAAGTCGGCGATTGAGAAGGCAGGCGGAAGCGTTGAACTAAAGGAGAAGTGAGTTGTGGCTCAAGGCATCAGTAAGCTTCCCGAAGGAACGCTAAATCCTCTTCAAAAAAAGATTCTATTCACGCTGCTTTTCCTTGCGATCTACAGAGTCGGCGTTCACATTCCGATCGCTGGAGTTGATTCCCCAGCCCTTGGAGAATTCTTCAAAACTCAGGGCGCCAACCTTTTCGGCATGTTCAACATGTTTTCAGGTGGTGCTCTTGAGCGCTTTAGCGTGTTTGCGCTTGGCGTGATGCCGTACATCTCTGCGTCCATCATCGCTCAGCTTCTAACCGTAGTTGTTCCTTACCTGGAGCAGCTCTCAAAAGAAGGTGAGGCGGGTCGTCGCAAAATCAATCAGTATACACGCTATGCCACCATGGTATTGGCGTTGTTTCAGGGTTACATGATCGCAGCTGGTCTTGAAAGTCAGAGCTTCCAAGGCGGCAGGCTCGTACTTGAAGGTGGTCTAGCTTGGCGACTTATGACGGCGCTGAGTCTGACGGCCGGCACGGCTTTTGTGATGTGGCTTGGTGAGCGAATCACTGAATTTGGTGTTGGTAACGGAATGTCCTTGATTATTTTCTCAGGCATCGTTGCTGGTTTGCCCAGAATCGTGGCGAACACTTATTCCCAGTATGCGCAAAGTCAGATGGACATGGGCCGCGTGCTGATGATCATCCTCTTGGTTGTGGTCATCATCGCTGGAGTGGCTTTTATGGAGCAAGGCGTCAGGCAGATTCCTGTGCAGTATGCCAAGCGTCAGGTTGGCGGCAAGATCTTTGGCGGTCAGACGTCTTATTTACCCATTCGTCTTAACTCAGCTGGTGTCATACCGCCCATCTTTGCAAGCTCTTTGCTTCAGTTTCCTCAAACCATAGCTGCAGTTTACCCGCAGTCAGCAGCATCCCAATTTGTGACGTCTGTGTTTCATCCGGGCGGCTGGTTATATAATACTGTAGACGTGATTTTGATTGTGTTCTTCGCATTCTTTTACACGTCGATTACGTTCAAGCCTGACGACATTGCAGAAAATCTTAAAAAGCATGGCGGCTTTGTTCCTGGTATAAGGCCTGGCGCTCGCACCTCTGAATTTATTGACAAGATCGTGACCCGTTTGACTTTGATTGGCGCTATTTACCTGTCATGTATCTGCATACTTCCGAGTATATTTGCTGATCAGTTTGGCGTTCAATTTTATTTTGGTGGCACGAGCTTGTTGATCGTTGTTGGAACCGCTCTTGAGACCTATCGTCAAATTGAAACCCATCGCCAACAGCTGCGCTACGACGTTTTTGTAAAGCGCGGCGTTATTAAGCCTCGCAGGAGCGGCGTATGATCGTCGTTCTCATGGGAGCGCCGGGTGCTGGAAAAGGCACCCAGGCAGATCTGCTTGCAGAGCGCTCTGGTTACCGGAAACTTTCAACTGGCGACGCACTTCGCAAGCATGTAAAGCTTGGCACTGCTGTCGGAAAACAAGCCGGTGAGATAATGGCACGCGGCGAGTTAGTGCCAGATAATGTCCTTCTTCAGGTGCTAAAAGAAGAGCTTGGGTCCAACCAAAAAGAATTGATCATTCTTGATGGCTACCCCCGAAATCTATCTCAGGCGGAGACATTGCGAGACGTGGTAGAGTCAACCCATGCGGTAGTTGGCTGCATGCATCTTGACGTGAAAAGAGCAGATATCGTCTCTCGCCTTAGCGGTCGAAGGACCTGCTCTGGCTGCGGGACATCTTTCCACGTGACCGCAAACCCTCCTAAAAAGGCTGGTATTTGCGACAAGTGTGGGGGGTCCCTCTATCAGCGGCCGGATGATGACCCCAAAAGCATCTCTGTGCGACTGGACGTCTATGACAAGGCCACGGAGCCTGTTTTGGACTACTACCGTAAAAGGGGCCTTTACCGCAGGATAAACGGGTCTGGCGTAACAGACGAGATTTTCAAGGAACTTACTAGCACCCTCGCAACCTGTCTAAATTGACGACAAAGTTGTTGAAATTGGGCCGAAAAATGTGTATGGTGCAGCCTCCAATTTTCAGGGGCTGTGTTTTGGAGAGAAAAGCATGGCGAAAGAGGACGTAATTGAGGTTGATGGGATCGTTAAGGAACCCTTGCCCAATGCGATGTTCAAGGTGACTCTTGAGAATGGACATGAAGTACTTGCTCACATCAGTGGAAAGATGCGCATGCACTTCATTAAGATTTTACCAGGTGACAAAGTAAAGTTAGAGATCTCTCCTTATGATTTGTCTCGTGGTCGCATCACTTATCGTACGAAGTAGTGGGGTAGTTGAAATGAAAGTTCGAACCAGTGTTAAACCGATTTGTGAAAAGTGTAAGGTCATTCGCCGTCGCGGTGTCGTGCGAGTGATTTGTTCTATTGGCAAGCATAAACAGACTCAAGGCTAAGTTTTGGAGTAACCACAGATGGCACGTATCGCCGGTGTTGACCTTCCGGGTAACAAAAAAATCACGATTGCATTAACGAGTATCTACGGCATTGGCCGACGTCAAGCTCAGCGTATTTTGGCTGAGGCTGGTGTGAGTCCTGATCAGAGGGCAAGTGACCTCAATCAGGCCGATACCAATGCAATTCGTAAAGTCATCGAAGCATCTTTACTTGTGGAAGGTGATCTCAAGCGTGAAGTTGGTCTTTCGATCAAGCGTCTTCTCGATTTGAGCTGCTACCGTGGTGCGCGCCACAGGAAAGGTCTTCCAGTTCGCGGACAACGTACAAAAACAAATGCGCGGACTCGTAAAGGTCCTCGTAAGACGGTTGCCAACAAGAAAAAGGCAGCACCAACAGGTTAATTTGACGCAAGACCGAAACTTGAAATAATCGGAGAGATAAGATGTCGACAGTGAAGACTGCAACAGTCGCCAAGAAAAAGAAAACCCGCAAAGCTAGCCCTGCTGGCGTTGCGCACATTCAAGCGACGTTCAATAACACCATAGTTACGATAACCGACTTGAATGGCGAAGTTGTTACTTGGTCAACCTCAGGTGGAAAAGGTTTCAAAGGTTCCCGTAAAAGTACTCCTTTCGCAGCTCAGGTAGCAGCGGAAGATGCTGGGCGCCGTGCAATGGACGCTGGCATGCGATCAGTTGCGGTGCTTGTTAAAGGCCCTGGTTCGGGACGCGAGAGCGCTGTTCGTGCCTTGGCTGCTGCTGGTCTTAAAGTAACGATGATCAAGGATGTTACGCCGATTCCTCACAATGGCTGCCGTCCTTCGAAACGTCGTCGTGTTTGATGTGAACTGAGAGTAGAACTAAGGAGGTCAAAACAAAATGGCCCTATATCATGGTCCCGTATGTCGATTCTGCCGCCGCGAAAACCAGAAGCTTTTTCTGAAAGGTGATCGCTGCTTCACCGAGCGCTGCTCATTTGAGCGTCGTGCGTATGCTCCTGGTCAGCACGGCCAAAAACGCGGGAAGCTTTCCGAGTACGGACAGCAACTTCGTGAGAAGCAAAAAGTACGCCGCGTATACGGCTTAACTGAGAAGTCTATGCGTTTGGCTTTTGATGGCGCCGCTGCAACTAGAGGCGTGACTTCTGATATTTTCTTCCGCAACCTGGAGCAACGCCTTGACAATGTTGTCTACCGCATGGGTTTTGCAAGAAGCAGAACTGAAGCGCGCCAGATCGTGCGTCACAATCACATTTTGGTAAACGGCAAACGTGTGAATATTCCAAGCGCACGCCTTACGGTAGGAGATGTTGTTGCCGTCGTTGAGAAGAGCCGCAACATGCCGGTTTTCCCGCTTGCAGCTGACTTGTTTTCGAAACGTGCCGCCATTCAGTGGGTTGACGTTGATCACAAGGGCTTTACGGGTAAAGTGACTGCTGCTCCGACACGAGAAGATATCCATCTGAACGTTAAAGAGCGCATGATCGTCGAGTTGTACAACAAATAATAAACGAGCTGCCTGACTCAGGTAGCGCGTGGACTTTTAGAGACGGAGATTGAACAATGCATCGCAATTGGCAAGATCTTATTACTCCCAAAAACCTCGAGACTGAGGCGTGTTCCGAGACGTACGGCAAGTTTGTCGCTAAGCCACTTGAACGCGGCTACGGTCTTACACTCGGCAACTCTCTTCGCCGTGTCCTTTTGTCAAGTCTGAATGGGGCTGCGATTGTAGCAGTTCGTATCGTTGGTGTTGACCACGAGTTTTCTACGATTCCTGGCGTAAAAGAAGATGTCACAGATTTGATTCTAAATCTGAAACAAGTCAACATGCGTTACCGCGGCAACGGCGATGCTACTGTAAAGCTAAAAGCGAGCGGTGAAGGTCTTATCAAGGCTGGACAGATTGAAACCAACGGCGACGTTGAGATCCTTAATCCAGAACAAGTCATTGCTCACCTTGACGCTGACGGTAAGCTTGACATGGAGATGGTTGTTCGTTTGGGTCGTGGTTATGTCTCAGCAGACTCCAACCGATCAGAAGAGCTTCCAGTCGGCATGATTGCGATTGATTCGATTTTCGCTCCTGTTCGTCGTGTGTCCTACAGCGTATCTAATGCGCGCGTAGGCCAAATGACTGACTACGACAAACTGACCTTGGAAGTTTGGACAAATGGTGCGGAGCGCCCTGATGACGCTTTGGCTTATGCTGCAAAAATCCTGAAAGAGCAGCTGACAATATTCGTCAATTTTGACGAAGTTGAAGAAGACAATGCCGCTCGCGCAGCTGCAGCAGCTCCTGCAACGGTTGCTATGAATGATAATCTTTACAAGGAAGTCAGCACTCTCGAACTTAGCGTTCGGGCTGCTAACTGCCTAGAAAATGCCAACATCAAGTTCATTGGTGAACTGGTCACCAGGACTGAAGCCGAAATGCTGAAGACGAAGAACTTCGGACGCAAGTCTTTGAACGAAATCAAGGATCTTCTTGCGGAAATGGGCCTGTCGCTTGGCATGAAAATTGACGGTTTTGATCCTAGCACTTTACGTAGCCGGGATGGACATCAGCATAACGATTAATATCGCTTGAGATTCGATTGGAACGAGGACTGTCATGAGACACTTAAATGGATACCGTAAACTTGGCCGTAAGTCCGCACACAGGAAGGCCATGCTTCGCAATATGGCGACGTCACTTGTGCTTCATGAGCGTATTGATACTACGCTTCAAAAAGCCAAAGAAGTTCGCTCACTCGTTGAGAAGATGATCACCTTGGGTAAGCGTGGAGACCTGCATGCTCGTCGTCAGGCATCTAGTTTTTTCTTTGATGACGATGCTGTAGCAAAAGTCTTCTCTGGTCTTGCAAGCAGATTCAAAGAGCGCAACGGTGGTTACACAAGGATTCTGAAGAGAGGATTCCGCGTGGGTGATTCCGCTGATTTGGCGACCCTTGAGTTCGTTGATTTCGCTCCAAAAGGCGACGGTAAGTAACCGAGATCACGTTTATAAGGGCTGGATTTTTCCGCTTCATAAAATAAGATGATGAAAACGTAAAAGCCGGGTTTGGATAGTAGTCCAAACCCGGCTTTTTTGCGCACTGGTTTCCTGAAGAGCCTCATTCCGATATGAGTGACCGTTGAATTGATGCTAGAATCTACTTCTGATGTAAAAGACGAAGTGCTTAACGACTGCGGGGGGACATCCATGGTGGGGCGACAGGTGATTTCAGCTTTGGGTTTGCTGGCAGTCATACTTTCGTGTTTTTCGTGTAGTCGGTCTGAGGGTGGACGGGCACGTACTATTCGAGAAAGTATCGATCTTTGGACGTTCTCAAACGCTGGGATGATGATTTTTGATTCTGTACCCTTGGAAGAGATGAGGGGCGTCCATCTTGCTGGAGCGGGGCTAATTAATCGCGATGTACTTATAAAGGGTCGTGTCGAGATGTCCGGCGTAGGTGGTACGTACGTTGTGGTCAGTGATAATAGTGCCCGAATGCTGATTGATCTAACCCGGATTAGTGCAGACAGTAATCAGTCTCCTCCACGCGCTGGAAAATCACTGTATGTCCACGGAGAAGTGAAAAATAGTGAACGAGGGCATGTTTATCTAGTAGCTAATGCAATCCGTGGGGGATGATGCTAGGGAATGCGGCTTTTCCTCTACATTTTCAAAGATTTTATTAAGTATGTGATCGGCACCCTTGTTTTGTGCATGTTTCTTTTTGTTTTGTTTGACTTCATTCATAAGACAACAAAATATTTTGCACAGTATAAGCCATCGACTGATCTGATTATCCAGATGTATCTCTATCAATTACCTACGCATATCAGTCAGGCCTTGCCAATAGCTTCGCTT
>CAYOEM010000008.1:37344-50067 GCA_964402975.1 uncultured Polynucleobacter sp. | reverse complement strand
ATCCCGTCTCAGAGAATAATCGGTCTCAATATCGTCGATGTAAAAAGTAGTTTTCAGCCGGATCGAATCATTGAAGCGGCTTCCGCAAAATACTCCCCCGAGGCCGACGTCTGGGACGCTGACGATATCCTGATCACTTATTTTGCCGATAACGGTGCGATTGATTTTTCGGAGCGACGTAAGTCCATGACGCTCCATCTAACAGTTGATCCTAAGAAATTGATGCGTGATCGTCGAACCCCTGAGGAAATGAGCGTCAACGAGCTTAGGGATGTCATAAGTCGCGGTGAGAAAAGCGGCTCGGACACGCTCGCCTACCAGGTGGATCTTCAGGTTAAATTGGCCTACCCATTAGCTGCATTTGTTGTGAGCCTAATTGGACTTAAGTTCGGCTATCGATCAGAAAGAACAACTGAAACAGCAAGAAGCGTGTTAACGGCTTTCTTGATTGGTATCAGTTACTGGTTTGTGCTTAATGCATTTAAAGCACTTGGTAAGAGAGGCACTATACCTCCGTTTATTGCCGGATGGTTTGCCGATTTCTTTATATTTGCAGTTGTGATCGTACAGGCCTGGCGTTCAAGACGCGATTAATCAAATTGATCAATCATCCATGCGCTTGACGGTGACACGCTGATGCTGCTCTGCAAGCCATTTGCCGGTCTGATTGATAAGTTCAAGCATCCGCAGCTCTTGAAGTAGTTTGTCTTTTTGAGCCGTGAATTCACGATTTTCACCGAGCTTGCGTTCCACGAGTTGGAAAATAACTAAGCCTCTTGGCGTAGAAATCGGCTGCGTCACCTCTCCTGGTTTTAGAGGTTCTATACTTGATTTCAGCGAGGGCGACAGATCCTTTAGTTTAACGACAATTGGTTTTTGATCCGATTTTTTTGCGCCAGGTTCATCGCTGTAGAGTCCAATCGCGTCGGTGAAGTCCAGGCCAGCTTTGAGTTTTTTGAAGATGTCGTCTGCAAGCTCTCGTTTAGCGCCAGCCAACTCTTTGTTCATGTTGGGTTCGATTTTTATCAGGATTTGCCGAATGCTCACTTCAACGAGATCGTTCGCCGATTCCCCGGACTGTGAAAGATAGTAAGTTTCAATATCTTTGTCAGTCACTTTGATCGACGGAGCAATGATGCGCCGTTGGAAGTTGCGAAGCACTAACTGATTGCGAAAATCCCGTCTATAATTTTCAAGAGTTTCGCCTTCGTTTTTTAAAAGTTCGCCCAACTTATCTTTAGATATTTTTTGTTCACTTAAGTGCCGGTCCATCTCCTGCGTTAGTTCTTCGTCAGAGATGTCGATGTCGAGATCTTTTGCGGCCCCCAAAATCAGTTCAAGGTTGATCGCATCATTCAAGGCTCTTGTTTGCGAATTGGCGTCCTTGGTCGCCGGATATTCGCTGACCACAACTAGGGGACCTACTTGTAGTTTACGTCTAATATCACTAAAAAAAATCGGTCTGCCATTAACAACTGCTAAAACTCGGTCTATTAGGACCTCATCGCTACTTGCAACGCAGACGGAATAAGTCGTCGTGAGCTGAATGGTTGCGATGATTATTGCGAAAATTATGGTTTGAGTGATCTTTCTCATTTGTCATATCCCCGATGGCGTTTCAGTCACTGGTATTGAATTCATGGCGGAGGCTAGCCACTTTTGGTAGGCCTCAAGCCGCTTGGTTCTTTGGAAGTCTTCCCGAATTTGCCTTGAGGCCTCCGCCAAAGTTAGCGTTTTAGACGGATGTCGTTCCACTGGCATAATGATGTGGTATCCAAACTCAGATTTCACAATACCACTGATCTCGCTTAGGCCCATTGAAAAGACGATATCAAAAAGTGTCGGCAGTTGCTCCTTGGAAAATGGGCCAATGAGACCCCCCTTGGCGGCTTCGGGAGTGATGGAGTGCTTTCGAGCTAACTCACTGAAATTACTTGGCTTAACTTCTTTTCTGAGGCGTTGCGCCAGGCTCTCGTCGGATACGACGATCTGACGTAGTGTCACGCGAAGGGGCTTTTTGAAGTCTTTTTCGTGGGTTCGGTAGTAAGAAGCTATCTCTGCGGGTGATACGCTAACCGAATTAAATACCTTTTCTTCTAGATACTGTTCGATAACCGATTGCTCACATAGTTTGTTTTTTAGTCTTTCGCGGCTCTTGCTTGAAGAGAAAAAGTCCGGATTCTCTTTACTGATCTCGTTCATAGCGCTGACGCATTTTGTAAATCTAGCCGGATCATCAATATTAAAATTCTTCAGTTTTTGGGTGATATAGAGATAAGCGATTTTCCTTTCAAGGACGGAAGAGACCACGCGGTCGCGTAACTCCGTTCGACTTTCCTCAGTCAGTGCTAAGGGAATATCCTTATCGGTGGGGTCCAGAGTAAACTTTGCGCCAGCAGAGTGAAGGTCTATTTCCCATTGCAGGTCGTCTGGAGTGACTGTAGTGGAACCGATCGTGAGCTCCGGTAAGCTGGAGGATTTTTTCTTGTCTTCAGCAGTCTGGCCTTCCGGATCAGTTGGTAGGCTTTCCATAAGTGGGAGTGGTTTACTAAAGTGTTTCCATGCAAAAATTCCACCCGCGAAACATGTGACGGCAAGGATGATGAAGCGGTAGTTCTTGTTCATGGTGTCTCCAGTCCCGCCGTGAGTGGCTCTATTGCCAACAAGAGCTCAGCAAGTATCAAAGATTCTGATGAGTTGTCCATAGAAGGACTACCTTTATTGTTATCCCAGTATACATACAGTTTGTAGTCCGGAGAAAGTCGATACCGATTTGGATTGCGTGTGGCCTCTTTAACAAGACGATCGATCTGATGTTCCCTGAGGGATCCAAATCTAATTTCAAACCACCCAGCGCGACTATTCATGCTGATTTGACTTGCTCCCAGTACAGATAAGGTCAGTTTAATTCTGGCTACTTGGAAGAGCTTTTGTGCGGTCTCAGGCGGCGTGCCAAAGCGGTCACGAAGTTCATCTTCGATTGCTCGTAATTCGTCCAAACGGTCAGCAGTAAAAAGAGCCTTATAAAACTGCAAGCGAAGCCCCTCATCCCCAATAAAAGACTCTGGTAATAATGCAGTGACAGGCAGTTTTATTTCCGTGTCAATTTTTGGCTTCTCAACGACCTGCCCGCGAAGTTCGGTAATTGCTTCGCCAAGTAGATCCGTGTACATTTCTAGGCCGACCTGCGATGCTTGTCCCGACTGCTCAGCCCCCAGAAGGTTGCCGGCTCCTCTTATTTCCAGGTCGTGACTTGCGATCTGAAATCCTGATCCAAGCTCTTGATGAACGGCCAGCACCTCAAGTCTGCGTCGTGCATCGTCTGTAATAAGCGCAGGATTTTTTGTCATGAAGTAAGCATAGGCCTGCACGGATGATCGTCCAACGCGTCCACGCAGCTGATAAAGTTGAGCCAGTCCGAAGCGGTCGGCATCTGCAACGATTAAAGTATTGACGTTTGGCATATCGATGCCAGATTCAATAATGGTCGTACAAACTAAAACGTTAAATTTATTCTCGATGAAATCGATAACTGTATTTTCAAGTTCGCTATCTTTCATCTGCCCATGTCCAAACCGAACATTAGCTTTCGGAACAAGGCTTTTTATCCAGAGGCAGGTTGCTTCAATGTCTTCAACACGGTTGTGCAGATAGAAAACTTGACCGCCTCGGTTTATTTCATGTTCTATGGCCTCCCTAATCAGGGTTTCATCAGCTTGCGCGACATATGTTTTAACGCCCAGTCGATTCGATGGTGGCGTTGTAATAATTGAAATATCTCTAAGACCCAGCATGGCCATGTGCAATGTCCGTGGTATTGGTGTGGCCGTCATGGTCAAAATGTCGGCTCCGGCTCGAAGTTGCTTGAGGGTTTCTTTGTGAGCAACTCCGAAGCGCTGTTCCTCGTCGACGATAATCAGTCCAAGCCGCTTTGCTTTTATATCTTCACTTAAAATACGGTGAGTGCCGACCAGGACATCAACTCTACCGGAGGTTAGATCGTCAAGCGTTTGACGTTGTTGTTTCGCTGGCACGAACCGATTAAGTTGCGCGACGCGAACGCCGTGTCGGGATAATCTGTCAGAGAACGTCCGGTAATGTTGATAGCAAAGAATCGTCGTAGGTACTAACACCAAGACTTGGTAGCCCTCGCTGGCTACCCGAAACGCGGCCCTTAAGGCCACTTCTGTTTTTCCAAAACCCACATCCCCGCAGACGAGTCGGTCCATGGCTTTTGACGACTGTAGATCTGCATTGACGTCGGCAATGGCTTTTAGTTGATCGGGAGTCTCCTCATAGGGGAATTCGGCTTCAAATTTGAAGTAATCATCCGATGGTGGCGAGAAAACATGAATGTGCGCGAGTGCTCGCTGCGCTTGTATTTTTAGCAGTTTTTCAGCCATGTCCTTTACGGCTTGCTTGACTTGCTGTTTCTTGCGTTCCCAGTGCCCAGCGCCAAGTCGGTCGAGGGCGGGCTGTCCACTTCCCTCGCCGCCGCTACTGTAGCGTTGCAGAAGATTTAGCTTATCCACGGGCAAATAGATTTTGTCCGTACCTGCATACTCAATATGCAAGAAGTCTCCAGTTATACCGCCAACGGTGAGGTTGATCATGCCCTTGTAGCGACCGATTCCGTGAATAACGTGGACAACGAGGTCTCCAACTTTGAGATCACGAAAAGAACTTAGAAAATTCTTTAGCCTCGTGCTGGAGCTTTTTTGCTTCTTTTGTGTCACTCCGAAAATGACGTGTTCGGGAATGATCAAAGTGCGATCTTTTTCGAAAGATTGCCAAGTACTAAGAAACCCCTCCATGACGTGAATGGTTCCGTGTTCTCCGAGCTCCAGCGCTTCAAGCAATGAGCTTCTCTTTCGGCATACGGGAAGATCTCGGTGCGTAAATAGCGTCGAGATACGCTCTTCTTGCTCGGCGCTTGAAGCCAAAATACAGACGCGACCTTGGTCAAGCTTTAAAAAGTTTGTAATACTCTGAGCCCATGAATCAAATCGCGCCGCGGCGGAAGCAGTCTGACTAACTCCTTCAAAGTGCCTGTCAGGGCTTATCCGGATTTGCTTGAAGCCAGGTCTTGCCACAGGGTTGCCGCATTCAATAGTGGTGTGACGACTGGTAATCGTTGTCAGTATCGCCTCGGAGCTTGGAAAGTGTTGAATTGGGTCGATAGATATTCTGCCCGCGGCCAGGTCGCGCTCGTGAGACTCCGCAAAATTTTCTGTGAGTTCGTTATAGGCAGTTATTACGGCATCGATTCCGTTTGGAAAAATGATACATGAATTTTTTGGAAGTAAATCAAACCCTGAAGCACTCCGTTCTCGTAGAATCGGCGCTAAAAGATCCCAGCCCGGAGGTCTGGACTCAGTTAGAAAAGCGCCACGGAAACCGTCTTTGTCAGGATTAGGCACCGATTCAAGAGACAGTAGAAATTCGTGCAGTCTTTGGGCGGTTTCTTTTTTTTGATGAGCGGAAATTAAGATTTCGTTGGCAGGTCCAAGCCAAGCCTCATTTAAAGAGGCTTTACTCTTTTGATCCTCAAAATCGAAACTTCGAATGCTTGCAATTTGATCTCCCAAAAACTCAACTCGTAGCGGGAGTGAGCTATTAGGGGGGAAGACGTCAATTACGGAACCGCGGATACTAAAGAGCCCCTCCTCGTCGACAATTGATGATGCGCGGTACCCGGCCGTTTTCAGACGATTTATCAGCTCGTCTTGGTCAAACTCGTCATTTGTTTTGATGTGTAGAGTGAAAGTGTCGAGGTCCGCGGATTGAAACGTGCTCTGGAATAAGCCAGCCAATGTGGTGACCGTGATATTGCGTTCTGTCGAGGTGTGCAGACGAAATAAGGCGTCTAATCTCTGATTACGACTCAAGCTTGGGTTGATGAAACGATCAGACCCCCACATGGAGAGATGCGGGAGGTGTGAGGCAGTTACACCGATCGCCTTCAGAGTCTCCGCATTCCGATCGATAAAGGACAGCAAGGAAGAAACGTCTTTGTGTGTCGGCGCGATAATTAGGACCTTGTTCCATGATCGACACGTAAAAAGCGTAAGCAGTTCCGTGGCAGCTGGCGAGCTGCCCGAAATTTGCGCTGCCTTCAAACCTTCCGACTGACTCGGCCATGTTGAAAGAATTTCAATCAGAGACGTGCCAGCTTGATCGGTTTTGTTTTCCAGAAAAGACAAGTAAGTCTGGCCCCTTAAAGCAATAGGCTGCTACATTATAGAGTGACCGTCTGGTTTGCAATATGAAGACGATTTTGGGAATCACTTGCCTGATACTATTCAAGGTACCGGGAACAAAGGGGGGTTAATTTGATAGATCGCGACAAAACGATTTTAGAGCATACCTCGGAAGCATGCCCGCACTGCCTAAGAATTAAGCAAGCGGACGCAGGTACTTTAGACACCTTAGTCCATCAGACCCCGCGTTCGATTGTGATTGCTGGGGATCATCAATTTTTCCCCGGCTACTGTGTTGTGATTGCGAGAAATCATATTCGGGAGATGCACAACATGTCCCAAGAGGACGCCTCGGAGCTATTTGGCGATGTCTTGAACGTGGGAAGGCTGGTGGCTAAGGGTTTTAAGAGTTTTAAGATGAACTACGCGTCCCTTGGTAATGTCCATGAACATTTGCACTGGCATGTTATTCCAAGGCAGCGTGATGAGCCTGACTTTAGGGATCATCCTTGGAAGAATTCACATATTTTTTCGAAATACCCAACTACGGTTGACGCCATTGCACACCTGCGAAGACTATTTTCTGAGTCCTAAAAATTACGAAATCGTGTTAGCATAAGAGCTCGGAATTAATGAAATCATCGGGAGATATTGAACATGAATTTTAGATCAATTGTGTGCGCTGTCACTCTTGCAGGTTTGGCGTCAGTTGCGACAGCTCAAGAGGAAGTTATCGGCGATGATGGATACAATAAAACCTACAATGATCCCTCCAAATCCTTCCAGCAACGAATGAAAGAGGCTAGCAAGCCACCCGAAATTAAAGTTGATGATAACTCACGCGGTGGCTTGACCTTTGGTCTCGTGACGGGTTTTGGTCCTGTATTTGATGCTGAGCCGAAAAGCACTGGCGGTATGGGATTTGGTCTTGGTGTTGAGGCAGGTTACATTATTCAGTCGGATTCATGGAGCCGCATGGAGTTGAGCTTCGAGCTTTCAAAGCAGTCACTAAGTTGGAAGCGCAGCAAGACAGCTAGTGCCACTCTTGACCCTATGTTAGTCATGCCGAAATTTGGTCTAGCGAATACCCTTGGCGGCGCACTTTTTGGCTTGATGCGCGTGGGCTTTGGCTTTGCGATGGGTGAAATGTCGCTGAAGGATAACAGCATCAAATCTTCAACTGACAATAAGATGGGTTTTGCCATCTCGGGTGATTATGATGTCGTGTATGGTCTGGGTATGGGCCAATTCTACGGTGGTCTTGGAGTTCGTCATTACCGCTTCGCGTTCTCAGAAGTTACTACTGGAAGTGTAAGCAAGAGCGACGACATTGGTGTTGATTTGAATCATATCAATCTACACTTTGGCGCACGTTTGAAACTTTGAGTTATCGTTGATGTTGTCAAAAAAAGCTCTCCGTTGAGGAGAGCTTTTTTGTTTCAATCTTAGACCTAGACGTAATTTCCTTTTTTGATCTTTTCCACAATAATCTTCTCTGCGATCTGTGGATCACGCGGAGCGACCGCGTAGTAGGCCTGCTGCTCGCAGCGGCGCTTGCTTTTATATAGCCACTCTAAGATCTCAGCCAAACCTTTGTTGCGCTTGTCTTTGAAGAATGGGTCGTTTTGTAAGGCGTCCCTGGCCTTTTTCAAAGACCTGGCCTCTTGTACGTCTCGTTCGTTTACGGAGTAGTCGTTGAGGTCGTATTTTTTGATATCGTCCGGTAGCACGCCCAGGAATCGGACCTCAGGGGCTGAAAAGTCGCTGTTACGAATCAAAGATGAAGCAGATCCAGCTTTTAGGGTCCGATAGATGTTTTGTAGTGTGTATGCGTCCAAGTCGCCGAAGAAATAAAGCGGGATTTTTAACTGATCTTGAATTCTCTTGACCCAGCCTCTCACGGCATTGGACGGTACGCCCTGAGAGCCCACGACGATGCAATTGTGGCGTTTGGTGAAGCCATTCGCTACCAGGGTATTTGCCGTACCTTCGGATTCAATGATGATCCCGAAGTCAATTTTCTTTTTGGCCTTTAGCTTAAGATTCTGTGGTCTGTTTTTGGGCTGGAATGGAGAGGTGCCCAATTGGCTGAGATCAATCACTGCTTCTGTGCCATCGGAAAGGGTCTCGGTTACTACTAATTGTTGAGAGTAGGTCTGTCCGCCGCGATCGTTAGCAAAGCAATTAAGTTCTTCCCGGTAAGCCTCGATCATTTCACAAATGAAGTCAATCACCTCATCCGACTCATCCTGATCTGCAAAGTCCAAAGGCTTCAGTATCTGATTGTGCTTAATTTCACCCTTACTCACGTAGTAGAGTTCGCGCTTATTTGCGACGTTTCCTGTCTCGAGGTTTCGCAGCAGAATTTCAAGCATGAAGACAGCTCGAGACATTTTCTTAACGGAGCTGACGTTGAGTTCAGTGCTGACTTTCTTGTCTCCCGGAGTCAGGAAGCCGACCTTATGATCGTAAAGAGAATTATCAAGGCTACACTTAGTGGCTTTTAGAATAGGCCTTTTTGCGCGTTCGAGGTCGGCGAGCATTTGATCGCAAAGCCCGAGGCATTGCTTCATAATGTCAGTATTAATACGGCCCTTTCGAGGCGAGTGAACAGAAGGCATTTCAAAAACCTACCTTTCTTTCGTTATTTCTTATTTGCCGCAGATTTGGTTTTGGTGGATTTTTCTTCCGCGGTCTTTTTTGATGTAGATTTTGCCGCAGTTTTTTTGCCGGTCTTTGCCGAGCCCGCCTTGGTGGGCTTTTCTGACGCAAAAACCGAGAGAATGTCGTCCTTGGATTTTTTCTTAGATCTTCGCGTCCCTGATTCAGCTGCGTCATCGTCGGTAGTTGTGTCGCCTTCGGCTTTTTCCTCAGTCGCTTCAGATTCCTCTTCAGGTGGCGTATGGAGTGCTTCTAGGGCTGAATCCTCGTCCTGGAACGCTTTTAAACGTTTTTTGCGCGCTAAATTGGCCTCATCAAGAGCGGTTTCAGCGGATGCAAGTTTCGTCTGAGCTTCGTCCGTGTCCCGTCCCAAGATTTTCTTGAGGCCCTCGTAGGCTGCAGTTTTTCTTTTGTCAGGACTTTTTGTGATGCGCACCAAAGTGTCCACTAGAACAGGACCAAATTTTTCGATGTGCTGGATTTTTTCTTCCAAGTCGGCTGCTTTCGTTTCGCGCGATAAGTGACGCGAAAGCCGCTGGCCGGCCTGCATGAGGGCTCTACGGATCTCTTCGACCAACTCGTCGGAGGCGTCTATCGTTTCTTTTGAAGCATTCTTGAATTTAATAAAAGGCGAAACCACTGAGACTGCAAGAATATATGGACCAGTCGGCAAAGCATCTTTTGGTTGCTTCAGTCCGTATGAGCGCCAGTTGACCGTGGTTATCGCCTTGACGATGGCGCAGGCGGCTTTGTCGAATTGCAAGGGTACTCTGTTGGCGAAACGCAGCACCTGCACAGGTTCATCGGATTCACTGCTGCCGCCTTGTATTCTGGCGATGGCCACTTCAACCTGAATAGGCTTAAAGTCGCAAATCGTGGGTTTTCTTGTGGCTACGGCAAAAAAGTCGATCTCGCCAAGACGCTCAACTGATAAAGACATAGCATCTTCGCCGATGCTGACCACGCTTTGCGTCGACGGCGCCATGAGAGATGTGGCTTGCACGGCTGCATAGACGCCTTTCAACTCCTCGTCAGACGCAGTTTCAACACCTTTGTCCAAGAGGGCTCTTGTCAATTTTTGTTCTTTCCAGATGTCCGCGATGACTTTATCACTAAGTCTTGAGAAGCCAGTTTTCAGCCAAGTTTGCATCTTGGTTCGGCCAAACAGCCGCGCGTGTGCAAGGAACTCTCCAAGTTTCATTGTGTGAGGGTGCGGTTCTGTTGCGTCCGGAACGTGAGGGACATCCTTAGTTACCCGCTCATAAGTCGCTGTTCCGACCTCGGGAAGATTGTAGTTTAATGTCATGTGAGGATTTACGAGAACATTGCCACGTAGATAGGACAATAGCCCCGCCTCGCCGTTAAGTTGGACTCGGCCTTCCATGATGAATTCTACGGATGTGCCGTGAGGTCTGTCCCAGTCGATCGTTTGACGGTCCCGGGTAATGCCTTTGTTATTTTTTAGGTCGACTTCTACCGAGCACGTGACGGCTTTACGCTGATCTTTTGTCTTTGTGATGACTCGAACCGGAGTGGCGGTTGTTTGCAGGGCCCAAGTTGTCGCAGCAGAGATACCGATGCCCTGCTGACCGCGACTACAACGACCGCGGCCAAACTTGGAACTAGCCAAGTACTCGCCGAATACTTTTGCGATGTCGGTTTCTGGAATTCCCGGGCCATTGTCATCAACGACAATGCGTAATTTATCCGTATTTTTCATCGTACCAGCACCGAGCTTTTCGATAGAAATGCCGATATTTGGCAAAATGCCGTGGTCTTCGCAGGCATCAAGACTATTGTCCATGGCCTCTTTTACGGTGGTTAAGACGGCTTTCGTGGGCGAAGAAAAACCCACTTGCTGGAGGTTTTTTGAAAAATATTCAGCCGTTGAGCTGGATGTGATTTTTTTGCTGCCGCGAGGCTTGGGGGTGGACGCAGGTTCAGATTTTGATGACTTTTTAGTCATTACTTGGCTCCAAGGTCTAAAAAAATGGCAAAATCGTCCCTAGGGGGTTCTCTTTGTTCTTCAAAGTGCCTGAAACAATTGAGGTCGCCATTGAAACAGTTAAATTCACGACTCGTCAACCCCCTTGTGCGCGCGAGCTTAGATTGTCTGCCCCAGGAGTTGGAGTTTGAGATAAAGTCAGACTATGATGGAGCCAGGCGTTAACACACTGAAATTTTTGGTTTAGTGATCCATCACCACCCTCTACGGAGTTGCACAACGTGGGACAATGGCCTAATACGTTCACAAAACAAGCTGGCATAAAATATCCGGTGATCTGCGGTGCCATGTACCCTTGCAGTAATCCTGAGCTCGTAGCCGCGGCAAGTGAAGCCGGTGGAATTGGTATCGTTCAACCCGTATCCCTCGTATTTGCCCATGGCTACGATTACCGTGAAGGTCTTCGCTATATCCGTACGCTCACGAGTAAGCCGATAGGTATGAATCTCTTGGTTGAGAAGAGTGCAAAGCGCTATGAGGACCGCTTAAAAGAGTGGCTAGACATATCAATAGAGGAGGGCGTCAGGTTTTTTATAACGGCGCTCGGCAACCCAAGCTGGGTGATCGAAAAAGTGCGCCCGCTTGGCGGAGTCGTTTACCATGATGTGACCAGTTTAAAGTGGGCACAGAAGGCCGTCGATTACGGAGTTGATGGTCTCATCTGTGTCAATAATCGTGCAGGCGGCCACCTTGGAAACGAGTCTCCTGAGTCGTTACTTCAGGAGTTAAAAAAGTTTAATTTGCCACTGATCTGTGCAGGTGGTGTTGGCAGTAAAGCTGAATTTGATCAGATGATGGCATTGGGTTACGAGGGCGTACAATTAGGTACAAGGTTTATCGCATCAGCGGAATGTTCGGCCCATGAGGATTATAAAAAGGCGATTATTAACGCTAGGGCAGCGGATATTGTCGCTACAGCAAAGATTTCAGGCGTGCCAGTTTCTGTTATCAAGACTCCACACATTGAAAAGCTTGGCCTCGAGGCAGGTCCCATTGCCAAGTGGTTGTTGAAGCATCCGACTTTTAAACACTACATGCGTCTCATGTACACGCTTAAAAGCGTGTGGCAGCTCAAGCAGAGCAATAAGAAAGGCTCAAGTTACAAAGATTTTTGGCAGGCTGGTAAAAGCGTAGAGACAATCGATTCGATTCTAACCGTAAAAGATATCATAACGAAGATGGTCGGCGCCTGATCTTACAGGATCACTCAGTGACGACAAGTGCTCTCTTGATTTCTGGGAATAAGGCAGTCACCCCGTCTTTAAAGACTGGATCGAACGTAAACGATAGTTTTCCAATTCGTCCGATGAAGTGTTCTGCCACTATGGCTCCTGAAAAGTTACCACCGTGGCGAGAGTAAACCACTGGTGCCGCAGCGGCAATGCGGGCGTAAGCAGTGCTCGATTCGCCCGATTCACTCGTGATCTTTAGTTTCGTAGCATCTGCGCTGATGAGATCCGCCACGTCGCTACCGGAGCCCCTGCTCACGCGCACCTGAGAGTTAACGTTGTACAGGAGTCTTGCCCGCGTCGCCGCTAGTCCGATCTCAATCCCAATATAAAGTGGGCTCATTAACTGCAGGTTGGCGTTAGCTGATGTTTCCGTCACCTTGGTGTTACCGAATACAAAGATGGACGCCGTGCTGTAAATCCTGCAACCATTCTCAGTTGTAATTTGTGCGTCCTTGAGAAGCACCGGTCCGTCGAACACGACAGCACCCTCACAGGTAACGTTGTTGCTGGCCGAGAATCCGTTCTGTGAGGAACCAGTAATACCTGTTAATTTACTGTCGCCAACTAGTGCCATTCCCGAGGATGAAAGTTTTGATGCTCCGACGATGGCTTTGATATCTTCAGG
>CAYOEM010000008.1:26196-37244 GCA_964402975.1 uncultured Polynucleobacter sp. | reverse complement strand
TCGTCAGTGCTAGCCGCAAAGTCTGTGATCACGTTTGAGGTCACTTGAGCATGACAAAAAGCGCAGGAAATATCTCTGACCGCGAGTACGGCCTGACTTTGCTGCACACCTCCGGGACCGTCTTTTCCTGGAGTGCCGGAACCCGGACTACAGTTTTTCGCTCCAGGAGCGCAGGCGCCCTTGTTGGCGGAGTTACCAACGGAACCGGCAAAATCGGAGTTAGAGCAGCCGAGTAGCCAACTGCTGGCTGCTATGAGAGTTAACGTAAAAATAATACGTGGAATCATATAAAAGGACGGACTCCTCCCAAGGAGAACCATCGGATTTTGCCAGGTAGGACTTGAAGTAAAATGTTAACTAACTGTATTTCTTTGAATTTTTTTGAGTTAGGCTACCTGTGATGGGCCAGCCAGTCTATGAGTTTGAGCATGCTTTTTTCGCCTATATAAGCCACCAGCCTCTCGCCCTGGATTTGTCCTTTGTAGCGCGTTTGTTCACTGAAGTTTTCGTGGGGCCCTTCTCCCGTTAAGGCGAGCTGCCAAGCGCCGGACTCGTGGTTAGCGGAAATGGTGACCACCATGCAGCCTTGTTCGACGGTTGGCATGGGTGATGTGCTATCACTGGTAATAACCGTTAACTGACAGCCGGGTGACAGTGGTTCTGCATAAACTCTTTTGGCAAGGTAGCCTCGTGTGGCTCGGTCAAGTATGTAAATGGGAACTGCGAGTGGGCAGGCTTGGCGAAATTTCTCAGCAGTATCCTCGCTGTCTCGGCTAACAAGCCACTTTTCGATCGCGGTCTCGAGCTTTTGCTGCCATTTCGTTTCGAATTCAACCTTGCGATTTTCTGGAACCCAAACCTTCACGTCCACGTAGGGCATGTGAGTTCGGTACCCAATTAAAAAGGCACTGTCTTTTAGAGCGTCTTCAACCAGTTCTCCGAGCTTTGATTCACTGACCCCTAAACACCGCCATCGAAGCGGTTTTTGACTTTTGGATGCTGGTGCCAAGTTTGCAATAAAGTTCTTCAGGTGATCTTTCCACAAGCCCTCTACCTCTTGAGGTGGGCCAGGAAGAGCTATGATAATACTACGTCCGCACCTAACGCTAAACGCAGCAGCTGTTCCGTGGTGATTTTGGTAAATGGCGGCACCCTCGGGGAAGTAGGCTTGACGCCTATTTGATTCCACAATTGGGGCTCCCACTCGTTGCAGTCGATCTTTTATTTGATTCCAAGCGTCTTCGTTCCATATGAGTCTCGTGGTTGCAGATGTGGCTATGACTTCTCTGGTGAAGTCATCTGACGTGGGGCCTAAGCCGCCGGTCACTATCACAATGCCATGATCTTTCATGGACTCCTCGAGGGCCCAGTGCATGAGATCTCGACGGTCGGGTACGGTAATGTGAGTGTCGCAGATGAGACCAAACTCAGTGATGCGTGAAGAAATCCAAGCGGCATTCGTGTTGGTGATTTCTCCTGAGGAGATTTCAGTGCCTATGGAGATTAGCGCAACTTTGTCAGGTTGGTTTAAAGGGACTGCCATTTTTATACTGTAAACTCCGCTTTCGCGTCACGATTGATCAAGTCGATGAGTGCTTCTTTTACAGGTTTCCTTTCATAAAGTACCTCATAAACCTGCTCCGATATAGGCATTTCGACCTTTAAGGTCTTGGCTAGCTTATGAGCCGCCTTGGCCGTGGTGAAACCTTCGGCCACCGACCCTAAACTTTTCAGTGCGTCGTGAACGGAAAGGCCCTGTCCTAGTTTAAATCCTAAAGAGTAGTTTCTACTTTTGCTTGAACTACAGGTCAGCAGAAGATCGCCAACTCCGCCGAGGCCCTGAAACGTTAAAGGATTTGCACCCAGTCTAATGCCCAATCTGGTTATCTCGGCAAGGCCTCTTGTCATGAGAGCTGCCATGCTGTTCATTTGAAGACCAAGCCCTGCGCAAGCACCAGCGGCGATGGCGATCACGTTTTTCATGGCGCCAGCTACCTCTAAGCCTACGGGGTCCTCAGATGTGTAAACGCGAAAGTAGGAATGATGGAATATGGATTGAACTGCCTCCGCACTGCTGAGCGTTTTGCTGGCAGCTACAACAGCCGTGGGCAGTTTTTGAGCAACCTCGATAGCGAAGCTTGGTCCTGATAGAACGACGGCTCGGTTTGCAATGTCCTGTCCGCACGTGTTTGCAATGACGTCGATCGGGAAGCTGGAGCTGCTAATCTCGATGCCTTTGACGGCGCTGATCAGCAAAGGTTTTGTGTTCAAATGTTGTGCAAACAGATTGATCGTTTCACGCACGGCCTGCATGGGCACGGCAATCACGATGCCGGCGTAATTGTTTACTGATTCCGTATTGATGTGGTTGATCGCTTGAATCGTGGGTGCTAAGGTAATCGTGCTAAGATATTTAGGATTTTTGTGCTGACTATTGATGTCATCAACCAGACTCTTTGATCTTGACCACAGGTCAACGCTCCATCCAAGACTGGCCAGATGACATGCCAAGCAGGTGCCGAAATTTCCGGCTCCCAGTACGAGAAAGCGACCTTTTGTTGGCGTCGTAATCATGCGTGTGTTGTCCCAAAATATCCTACGTTAACTGGCCATTAGTTTACCAGATTTTCTGACAGGTGGAGATAAATGAACCCTTACATTCCGGTCTTGATCTCTTTGTCTTTCGGTCTTGTTCTCGGGGGTGCTCTGAGTGCGCTTGCCGCGTTCTTGGGCCCGCGAAAGCCGAGCACGGTCAAAAGCGAGCCTTTTGAGTGCGGTGTTCCTATGGTTACAAGTGCCAACGAAAAGATGAGCGTTAAGTTTTATCTGACCGCCATTCTTTTTATTCTCTTTGATATCGAAACAATCTTCCTCTACCTATGGGCGATGGCTTTTCCTCAGCTCGGTTGGTTTGGCATAGCGGAAATACTAGTTTTCATGCTGATTTTAGTTGCTGGATACATTTACGTGGTTAAGCGGGGAGCACTGGAATGGGATTGACGGCCGATGAGTTTACAGTTCAGTTCATTTCCACTTTGTTAAAATTCTCAATTTTAGCTGGAATGCTACTTCAAGTGCCTCCCGTCATGCTCCTCGTGGAGCGGCGCATCCCTGCGTTTATGCAGAGGAGAAAAGGCCCAAACCGTGTGGGGCTTTTCGGCTTCCGGATTTACGGGGTCATGCAGGCTCTTGCAGATACGATTAAACTTATATTCAAAGAAGAGGTGGTGCCTACAGGAGCGCAAAAAGCTTTTTACCATTTGGCACCCGTTTTTTCCGTATTTCCAGCCTTCTTAATCGCCATGGCTATTCCGTATGGTCCTGACATTCAAGTATTTGGCCACACCATACCCTTGTCCGTGGTGAGAGTGGACGTAGGTTTTCTTTTTATTTTCGCGATTAGCTCTCTTGCCGTTTATGGAGTTACGATCGCCGGCTGGGCTTCAAACAACAAATATGCGCTTCTTGGATCTCTCAGAGCCTCTGCTCAGATGATTAGCTACGAGATCCCCCTCGGCATGTCACTTATCCCTATTGTTTTGATCTATGGATCGCTAGATCTTAATAAAATCGTTGAGGCTCAAACCCACATTTGGAAGTGGGGGATATTTTTGTCTCCCATCTCATTTATTTTGTTTCTTATCGCAATGTTTGCCGAAACCAATCGAACACCCTTTGATCTCTCGGAAGCAGAAGGTGAGTTGGTTGCGGGATTCCACACCGAGTATAACTCGACCAAGTTTGCGGCATTCTTTCTAGGTGAATATGTCAGTATGTTTGTACTGAGTTGTCTTGCGTCGACCGTATTTTTGGGTGGATGGCAGGTGCCGTTCTTTGACATCACTTCGCTCGACAAATTGGTTGGTTTTACCGGGGTAGGGGCATTGGTCGGTTTCGGGTCTCTTTTGATGAAGGCGGCTTTTTTCATGTGGTTATACGTCTGGGTGCGCTGGACGATCCCGCGTTTTCGCTATGACCAGCTCATGGGTCTTGGCTGGAAGTTTATGATCCCACTGGGTTTGATTAACGTAGTTGTCACTGCATTGGCTTTGGCCGCGGTTAGATTTAGCTAAGGAGCTTTTAAAGCGATGTCAGAATTATCCAACTTTATGTCGCATGCCGTCTTTCATGCACTTGCCGGTCTTATCACGTTGGTTTCGTTCATGGTGGTGGCATCTAAACACCCGGTCAAGAGCGCAGTTTTCCTAGTGGTTGACCTCTTTCTCTTGGCCGCTGTGTACGCGACACTCGAGAGTCATTTCGTGGCGGCTATCCAGGTTTTAGTTTATGCGGGTGCGGTTGTCGTCTTATTCCTCTTTGTCATCATGCTTCTAAATCTTCAGCCGGACCAGCTCAGAGGGCTTCGTTTCAACGCTCCGGAGGCTGTGACTCTAATTTTGTCATTAATTGGCATGTTTATCATGATCGGTGTTTCTGTTGCTGGTAAGCCCACCGGTCTGGGTGATGGCTCACTAACCGTTGATGCTGTTGCCGACGGTGGCGGAAACACTTACGTGGTCGCCATGAAACTGCTCACGGATTTTATTTGGCCTTTTGAGTTAGCGTCAGTGCTTATTCTTCTTGCGATTGTGGCCGCTGTGGTCATCGCAAAGAAAGATACTAAGGATCAACCGGCGTGATGGCCGCAGACAACATCGGGGAGTGAACCGTGGTACCTGTTGAGTTTTATTTCATGCTTGCTTGTGTGGTCTTTACAATGGGCCTTTTTGGCGCGCTTTTCCGGCGTAATATCATCATGGTTTTGATGTCCATCGAGCTCATGCTAAACGCGGTGAATCTGGTATTCGTTGCTGCCGGGCGCTCGATTGGAAATTTGGACGGTCAAATCATGGTTCTTTTTGTGATTACGGTCGCTGCTTGTGAGGCGGCTGTGGGGCTCGCCATGGTTATCGCTTTGTTTAGAAAATATGGCACTGTGAATACAGATATTCTTAGATTGCTCCGTGGGTAACGAGGGGGTTCAAGTGACGATTTTGTGGATGATGCTGCTAGCACCTCTAGTTGGCGCTGTTTTAAATGGGCTCATTTTGCGCAAGTCGCCAAAGATGATCAGTCACTTGGTTGCTGTAGCGTCGATGGCAGTATCCTTCGGCTGCGCTGTTTATCTGTTTATGGACATGATGAAGTCTGGTGGTGAGCCCAAAACTTATCTGGCGTTTAACTGGTTAGATGCTGGCGGATTCCATGCGCCATTCAAATACATTATCGATCGCTTGTCGGGCCTCATGATGCTCGTCGTAACCGGGATTGGAACGCTGATCCACATTTACGCCGGCGGTTACATGCATGAGGAATCGTCTACCTCCCGATTCTTTACCTATCTAAATTTGTTTGTTTTTATGATGCTCCAACTGGTCATGGGCGATAACCTCATGGTTATGTTTGTAGGTTGGGAGGGTGTTGGCCTCTGTTCCTACCTTCTAATCGGATATTGGTTTCAAGATGACAATAACGCCGCAGCAGGGATGAAGGCATTCCTTGTAAATCGGATTGGTGACATCGGCTTCTTGTTTGGCATCTTCTTGACGTATCGTCACTTTGGTACGGTCAGTTTCACTGAACTGAGGGATATCATCGGATCCGGTACATTGGACGCTGTGAAGCTCGGTGCGGTTGGTTGGATAACGCTCTGTCTTTTTATTGGGGCTACTGGAAAATCTGCGCAGCTTCCTCTTTATGTTTGGCTGCCTGATGCCATGGCAGGTCCAACTCCAGTGTCGGCATTGATCCATGCTGCGACCATGGTTACAGCCGGTATCTACATGATGACGCGTCTTAATTTTATGTTCTATTTATCTCCGATGACTATGCAGGTAGTAGCTGTTACTGGCGCTCTGACGGCTCTTTTTGCAGCCACTATTGCACTGGTGCAGTCTGACATCAAAAAGGTTTTGGCGTACTCGACGGTCAGTCAGCTAGGCTATATGGTTTTGGCTTGTGGTGTTGGTGCTTTTGGGGCGGGTGTTTTTCATCTTTTCACCCACGCTTGCTTCAAAGCTCTGATGTTCTTGGGGGCTGGATCCGTTATTGTTGCCATGCATCATGAGCAGGACATGTTTAAGATGGGCGGGCTTCGAAAATACATGCCGGTCACGCACGCAGTTTTCTTGGTTGGCGTGCTTGCAATTATTGGGATGCCGCCTTTTGCGGGCTTTTTCTCGAAAGACGAAATTCTTTGGAAAGCGTTTATTGGAGGCGGCCCGATTCTTTGGGGAGTTGGCGCTATTGCGGCTGGCTGCACGTCCTTCTACATGGTGCGTTTGCTTTGTTTAACATTTTATGGGGAGCACCGTGGATCGTCAGACCACGGACATCATCATGACGCTCATGCTAGTCATGCGAAGAGTCACGGAGATGATCTTGGAAGTCATAGTCACACGCCGCATGAGACAGGGGCTGACATGTGGGGTCCGCTAGTCATTTTGGCTTTGCTGAGTGCTGGGGTGGGCTTTTTAGGTGTACCGCATGTCTTGGGTGGTCATAATATTTTTGAGGAATATCTCAAACCAGTCATGCTGATACCTGAGTCAGCGCACGAGCACTGGGCGTTCTTAGAGGCGACTTATAGCCACTCCTTGGAAATGGCTTTGATGGGTGCTTCAGTTGTTGTGATGCTTATCGCATCTGGAACCGCGATTGTACTTTATGCTCGCGGTCCTTCCGAGGTTTTGGGCAAGTGGAAAGCCTCTTTTTCTGGGGTTTATAACACGCTTTGGAATAAGTATTACGTCGATGAGTTTTACTTTGCCAATATTGTTCAGCCTGTCCGGGATATGGCTGAATTTCTATGGGCGTTCATTGACGTTAAGATCGTTGATGGTGCGGTCAACGGCGTGGCGGAGATGTGCCGATTTGTAGCTGGCAGCATCAGTTTCAAAATGACGGGATCTGTTCATCGACATGCCATGGTCTTGGTCATCGGGCTGGTTTGCCTCCTCTCGGTCATGGTCATTAACTAACGCGAATTTAGGGGTTTCACTAGGTATGCAGTTCATTAACTCCCACGTTCTCTCTTTTTTGATTTTCTTGCCGCTGGTTACGGCCGCATTGATTTGCGTGTCGCCTTCGGTGGCAGTGTCTCGGTGGCTTGCCATGGGGGCCTCATTGCTCGGTCTTCTGGCCGGTCTGCATGTCTGGTATTGGTTTGATGGATCATCTGCCGCTTTGCAGTTCGTTGAGAGTTACGAGTGGATACCGAGTTTAGGTATCAAGTATATCGTTGGCATTGATGGATTTAGCCTATTACTTGTGGTGCTCACTACGTTTCTGTTACCGCTAGTGCTGCTAAGCCAATGGTCTGATTCAGAGGAGCCGAGCCAACGTCCTTTCTTAGCTCTTTTAATGGCTCTACAATCTGGAATGATTGGCGCTCTTGTGGCGATGGACTTAGTGTTTTTCTATGTATTCTGGGAAGCCATGTTGATCCCCATGTACTTCATCATTGGTGTGTGGGGTGGCAAGCGCCGCATTTATGCAGCGACAAAGTTCGTATTGTATACGGTTTTGGGCTCATTGCTCATGTTGGCCGCTGCAATTGTTCTTTATCTCGCGCACTTTCGGCAAACGGGCGTGTACTCGACGAGCCTCCTTGATCTCTACTCGGTAAAGTTGCCCATCGATGCTCAGCTTTGGATGTTTGGCGCTTTCGCTGTCGCTTTCGCGATCAAGGTGCCCATGTGGCCATTTCATACCTGGTTGCCTGATGCTCACGTGGAGGCGCCGACGGTTGGCTCCGTTATTCTTGCCGGCGTTCTCCTTAAAATGGGTACTTATGGTTTACTGCGTTTTGCAGTGCCCATGTTTCCAGACGCTATGGTGCAATTTGCGCCCATCTTGATTTTTTGTGGGGTTGTCGGGATCATTTACGGTGCATTAACCGCCTGGGTGCAGCAAGACGCGAAGAAAATGGTCGCATACTCATCTGTATCCCACCTAGGCTTTGTTGTTATAGGTACGTTTGCTGTGATGGCAGGCGGAGAACTAAGCATAGAGGCCTTGTCTGGGGCAACTTACCAAATGATTAACCACGGTATTTCTACCGGCGCACTCTTCTTTCTTGTTGGCGTTATTTACGAGCGCCGTCACACGAGAATGTTGGTCGATTTTGGCGGACTTGCCAAAAATATGCCTTGGTTTGCAACGATTTTAATTGTCGCTACTTTGAGCTCCGTCGGTCTTCCTGGTACTGGAGGATTCGTTGGCGAGTTTTTGATCCTGAATGGTGTATTCCAAGCTTCGCCAATCGCAGGGATGCTCGCATCACTTGGTGTATTGCTGGGTGCCGTTTACATGCTGACGCTTTGTCGCAAAATTCTCTTCGGGCCACTGGATAATCCTGAGAACAAAGAATTGAGTGATCTCAGTGCTAAAGAGTTCGGATATCTGGTTCCTTTAGCCGTATTGGCGATTGTTATGGGAGTTTTCCCTAACTGTTTCATGGATAAAACCAAGCCATCAATCGAGCGTTTAGCCAAGAGTTATAAGAGCTATAGTCTTGATTACCGCATGGGTCGCGACATGGGCGACCAGTCTGCAAACTAAGGAGTCATGCTGTGAATTTCGAAGTACCGTCACTGTCTATTCCGTTTTATGGCGCTGCCTTTCCAATTCTTTTTTTGGTGGCCACGTCAATAGTTTCATTGCTGTTGGGTGTGTCGAAGCTGAACACTCTCAAGGTTAACTACGGTCTGAATTTATTTGCAATTATTGTGGCCCTAGGCAGTGCCGTTTATCAGTATGCGACCGCGGGTGGAGCTGGCGAAGTTTATCTAAGTGGTGGATTTACGGCAGGTCTGCTTGGTTTTTGGGGGCAGGGGTTAATTTTGTTCTGTGCACTGGTGGTTTCAATATTACTTGGTGACAGCTATATCAGTCCCAAGTTTTTTCGTGGCGAAATTGTGTCGTTGTTTCACATGGTCTTAGCGGGAATGTTGACCATGGTTGCAACCGATGATTTGATCACTCTTTTTGTGGGTCTTGAGATGGCGTCCATTGGTGTATATGCGCTCATCGGATACACGAGGCCTACTAAGTTGTCGCAAGAGGGAGCAATCAAATATTTTGTTTTAGGCTCCATCGCAGCAGCGATACTGCTGTTTGGCTTTGCATTTCTGTACGCAGCCGCCGGATCTTTGCGCATAAGTGAAATCAGCAGGGCTATTGGAAAAGTTAGTGGCCATTCATGGATTGAACTGGGCGCAATCCTGACAATCGCAGGGCTTGGCTTTAAAATGGCTTTAGTCCCATTTCACATGTGGACTCCCGATGCTTACGAGGGCGCTCCCACAGGTCTTACGGCTTTTATGGCAACGGCTATGAAAGTGATGATTGTGGTGGCAACGATCAGACTTTGTGAGAACGGTTTGGACGGAGTTCACGGTGTTTGGCTATCTACACTAAGCTTGATGGCGGCAGCTTCGCTTCTGTTCGCTAACGTTATGGCGTTGGCTCAACAGAGTGTTAAGCGCATGCTAGCATACTCGTCGATTGCACATAGTGGTTATATGGCGCTTGCGCTAAGTGCTATGAGTGGTGCTGGGGGAGGTATGTCAGTGCCTTCAATTCTCTTTTATCTGATAGCCTATATCGCAGTGAGTTTGGGAACGTTTGCCATTATTATGTGGCTTGAGAATGAGCGCTGCGAAAATGTGATCGTTGATGACCTGACAGGCCTTTCGAAACAACATCCAAGAGCGGCTATTGCCTTGGCTGTCTTTATGTTCAGCCTAGGCGGAATGCCTCCTACGGTTGGATTTATCAGTAAGTTATACGTCTTCAATGCTGCACTGAGTAACGGCTTGATTGGTCTTGTCGTCATTGCAGCCCTCGGTTCCACGATTTCACTCTATTACTATATGCGGATCATCGTTCGCATGTTCATGCTAGACGCTACTCCCGTGCTTGGCGCCCTGATAAAGCCTAAGAAGTCACTAGCAACGGTCAGTGTTGTTTTGGTGAGTGTTCTAATGGTTATCTTACTCGGAACGGTCTTCCCAGAACCAGTCATGCAAATAGCACGAAAAACCGCCGGTGAAGTTACCGGCGGTTGAGCGATGTTTCTGCAATGCTAGCGAGTATGGGGTGCGAATAGTCTTAGTTAGATATCGGAGGCAAGCTTAACTCGTCTCCGACAGGCGGCTTGCTTGCTTGGGGCGCTATACTAGCGATCACCGATTTTTTTGCCTTGTAAATCCGGCCCATGTCCGCGGTTTTAATCCAAATCATTTCAGAATCAGCCCCGGTTCCAAGCCACGCATCAACCGTTATTTTAGTAGCGTCGCTTGACCGTGTTAGGATGATCTGGTGTTTTGGTGCCTTGGGTAGTTTCAGCGCGCTGGGATCCTCTTTCACATCTTCAGCTCGTGCGTATTCAAGGTCAACAATAAGTCCGCGGATATGCGACGCCGCGGCGGGCTTGTCTTCAGGCTTTCCAGAAAATTTGCCATCAGGACCAAGTTTTCCGGCATCAGACTCTGTATACCAGTCGCCAGCTACTAGCTTGAAATTCTGGCCATCAACGGTCACGGCACTGATTTCAGGTGACTGGAATGAGAAAATACGTTTATCACGAAGGTCTTTAGCAGTTTTGATGACTTTACTCTTAACCTCGGCACTTAGCTTGTAGACAGTCGGTTGACCCTCCACCATGGCGTAAAGATCTGTCTTTTGTTCGGCAAGACGCAAGGTAGACTTTGAAGACGGGGTTTGAATGGTCATACGTGCCAGGCCCTTACTGCCATCGAATAGGGCCCGAAGCGCCGCAGTCGGCTCATCGATGATTTCCGTGGCCTTTAGTCCAGCTATATCGTCAATTAGATTATTGACTAAGACCGTGTCAGCTTTGGCCTTCGTAGGAGCGGTTATTTGCCAGACGTTATCAACCTTCTCTAGAGTTGTTGGGTCTTTGCCGCTGCTGATCAGGACACCGGTGATCTCTTGAGTGCTTAAACCCGCCATAACGCGCTTATTGCGAAGGTCAAAGAGTGATTTCAACGTTGCGGTTGCAATGTATTGACTGCCGCTGAAAA
>CAYOEM010000008.1:0-26096 GCA_964402975.1 uncultured Polynucleobacter sp. | reverse complement strand
TGGCATCAATCTTAGTTGCTTTATCCCCGCCCGTATCGCGATCACCAAAGGAAAGAAAATGGATGGCCGTAACATCCTCTGATTTTACGTCCGGAATGATCAACCCCGTTGTCTCTTTGAGCGTCTCGTCTTTTTTTGTCTGCCACTCATCCCAAGTAGCGATTGCGCCGAGGGCGATGAGTCCGATCAGTAGGATAGAGATCTGTTTGCCCTTGTGAATCATGCCTGCCTCCTTCTCAACCAATAGAAGACGCCAAACGCCAGAAACAAGAATGGGTAAAACCAGCTAATAAACCGCAAATTTAACTGAGCCCCATCTGACGTGATGGTTAAGGTGCTTTTCGTCACATCCCTTGGTCTGATTGCAACAAAATCATCGTACTGAGTTAGCCAGCTGATGGAATTAGTCATTAAATCACGATTTTCTGGGCTTCTTGCTCCGTAGTTATTGGCAATTTGGGCTGAGCCGTAAGCGAGGATGCGTACATCTTTCTCGGCCGACTTACCAGTGGCTGTTGCCATAACCGCAAATGAACCCTGCTCGAGTCTAGATGGAGATACATTCTTTAGATCGTTTTGCGACGACACGTCTTTGACGCGAACCGTTGTTGAGGCGGCCGTTTTACCGACTAAGCTAACTTTAAATTTGGCGGCGTTGTCAGTGACTTCTGAGATTGTACGCGTGTTTTGGAAGAGCAGTGCAACGGCATTTTTCTTGGCGAAATCCTTCGTAATAATATTGAACTCATCAAATTCAGCGACCATGGCGTTGTTTGAACCAATAAATTGCACGCGTGGGTCATCTGGTCTAAGAATCATGAAATCATTGTTGTATTTAAGTCCATACTTCGAGAGCAACTTATTGACGTTTTCAACAGGAGTCATGGCGTCGATCATGGTCATAAGCGCCCCGCCTCGCGTGATGAAATCATCCAAAAATTTGACTTCGGGCTCTTTCAAATCGTATTTCATTCCCGACATCACCACGACTGATGCGTCATCAGGGACCTTTCCCGCCTCTAAAAGATTCAGCTCGGCCACGTCAAATCTATTGTTTTTTAGCTCGGTTGAAACGATTTCAAAGGCGCTAGCATCCTGACCGCTCAGTTGGCCTTCTCCGTGTCCGGTTGTGAAGTAAACCTTCTTTGAGCCCTCTTTCAAGACTGCTACGAGAGCATTTGTGAATTTTTCTTCGTTAAACGTCGTGATTCTGTTCTCTCGACCGCCAAGTCTGAAAATCGCGGTGTTTGCGGAAGTTAGCTTTTCTGAGTTGGCTAAAACCGGATCCTTCTGCGGATTCACAAACTTTGTAGTGATTTTATTAGTTCGGGCTGCGTAAAGTCTGAGTAAATCGCGAAACGCTTGCTCCTGAGCGTCGTCGTCAAAAAAGGCGAGGATTGAAAGTTCTCCTTCGGCTTTACCGAGAGATTCAATAGCCTTGACAGATTGCTCCGACAGCGTGTTCGTTTTGTCTCGGCTTAAGTCTATGCTTTTATCAAAGCGAGGCCGGCTTGTGATGACTCCAAGTCCAACGAAGATTCCCAGAGCAAGGAGGATGATCACGCCGGAAGACGCGCCGTATTTCGCTCCTTTGCGAGTGAACATGGTTTTGAAACCGTTGAGGTCAAGAAGGACCCATATTGCTAATAAAAGAACGCTAACGCTAAGACCGGTGATGCGAAGCGTTGCGGCGTGCTGGGAAAAAGTTGACGCCAAGGCGGTGAAAACCGCGGCTGTAAATATTGAGAGAAACGGAAGAATCAAAGTTGCATTGCGCATAAAGTCTTACCTCCAACGCTGGCTATCAAGTGTTACGTTTGTGAAGAATAGAAATAATCCGGTGAAAATCAGGAAATAGGTCGTATGGCTGACAGAGAGAGTGCCCTTAAAGAATGCTTCTAGGTGCTCCGTGTTAGCAACGTACTTAAGGACGGACTCAAACAGGCCGCCGCCACCAATGTTTGGAGCCATCCAGTTAAGGATGAGCAGCAGAAACAATCCAAACATCGTGAATACAAAGGCTAAGAATTGATTGCTGGTGAGGGAGCTGATCCAGAGACCAAATGCAATCTGGGACATAACAAGTAGGGAGAGTCCTAGATAGCTAGTAAGAATCATCATCTTGTCGGGGTTGCCATAAAACACTGTGTAAAGTGGATACACCGCCGAGGCTAGTAACACAATTAACATCAGCGATGTTGCTGAAATGAATTTTCCAAGCACAATTTCAAGAGACGTGCAGGGGGCAGTTAGCAGGAGACGCAGCGATTGATTACGTCGCTCTTCGCTGAAGCTAGCCATAGTGACCGCTGGTATAATCAGCAAAAATATAAAGTTTTGGTTATAGAAAAGAGCTTTCAAAAGTTGCTCGACAGTGGGAGCCTGTCCGCCCATCATCGGGGCCTGGTTGGCCATCTTCATGAACATGTTCACGAAATTATTGAAGAAGAATCCCATGAACAACAGAAAAAACCAAAAAATCGCAGCCGCTTTCGGAGACGCGAAGTACGACTTTAAATCGCGTTTTGCAATAAGGAAAATACCGCTCATTATGATGTGCTCCTTGTGGTGATTACTTGGTTAGTTGCATGAAAATGTCTTCAAGAGACCTGGTCTTGAGAGTCAGACCACGAAGACCGAACCCGCCATCAACTATGGCTTTGGCGACGTCATCGAGAATATTATCCCCAGCCGATTGACTCACGGCGAATTCAATATCTTCTGGAGTGCTGCCCGATTTTACGTTGCTAACACCAATCCTGCCGAGAGTTGTCAGCGCATTCGTGCCGTTACGGGCAACTTTTAGTTTGTAGATGTGGCCTGACTCCATAGATGCGGATAGTTGGTCGTAGGTGCCTTGAGTAACGATCTTGCCCTTATTGATGATGATGATCTTGTCGCAAGTATTTTGTACTTCACTCAAGATGTGTGAGGATAAAAGGATGGTGTGCTGGCCGGCCAGTGACCTAATGAGTTTTCGGATCTCAATGATTTGAGTTGGATCAAGGCCTTCTGTTGGCTCATCCAAAATCAAAACTTCTGGATCATGCACCAGTGCTTGAGCAAGACCTACGCGTTGTCTGTACCCCTTTGAAAGATTAGCGATCAGCCGATGACGCACATCACCTAGAGCCAGCTTTTCAATTGTTGATTCAACTCTGGACTTTATCTCACTGGAGGGGATTTTGCGCAGTTGGCCGGCGTATTCGATGAATTCCTCGACAATCATATCCTCATGCAGGGGAGCCACATCTGGCAGGTAGCCGAGCCGTCTTTTCGCGTCTATCGGTTGTTCCGTAATGTCATAGCCTGCAATTTTCGCTGAACCATGATCTGCGCCTATACATCCGCAAATAATGTCCATGGTCGTGGACTTCCCAGCGCCGTTTGCGCCGAGAAAGCCGAAGATTTGTCCTTTCTCCACGGAAAACGAGACCTTATCTAAAGCCCTGAGTTCGCCGTAATTTTTCGACAAAGCTGATACTTCAATCATGCTGTTCCTCCGCCGCGATTACAAAAATTCACATTACAAAAATTCGAATTGATCCTTGGACAACAAAGATACCGAAATTAGAATTGCTAACAACTGTTTTAGCCGCTGATTTCTGAGAGTTAAATTAAAAAAGGGGAGCTTCGCCCTGGCCGTGGGCAGAGACGATCGCCTTCGCCCGGCAGAGGATTGAAATCGGTTTTATGAGGCCATGAGGTTTTAAAGGTGAGGACCAGCTTAATTTAGAAAAGTCAAATCTTATTAGATGCTTATGTAGCTCTGCCGTTAGGGTCGGAAACCCCCAGGGGTGTCGTCATAACTACATGTAATTATAGAATAAAAATTTAAGCCTAAATCTGAATCAAGACGGGCTTGCATGTGGCTAGGACAAAGTTGCATAATATGTTTAGTAACTTACGTCGTAAATGCTGTCTTCAAAATAAGGCCCCGTCGCCGAACTGAATTTAGAGGAGATGTTTGAAATGTCCACGCTAACCAAAGATGCGCTCATCGAGTTGATTCGCGACAAGGTCGGATATCCTGTCAAGGAAGCGAAGGAAATTCTCGAGATGATCTTGGAAGAGGTCAAGGCGAAGCTCGAAAAAGGCAAAGAAGTCAAGATCAGCGGCTTTGGGAAGTGGATTGTTAAGGAAAAACGCAGCCGCCCGGGTCGTAACCCCCACACTGGTCAAAAAATAGAGATCACGGCTCGAAGAGTCGTGACTTTCCATCCATCAGATAAACTAAGGGATTGTGTTAACCGACAGGTTCCTCCAACAGACCTTCTGAAGTCTTCCGGCAACTCGGACGATTAATTCATAAACAAACATAGTGACTGTAAGACTCTCAAAAATTTATACGCGAACCGGTGATAAGGGATCGACTCTACTTGCCACCGGAGAACGTGTGTTGAAAAGTAATGTGCGTATTGAGGCTTACGGCACAGTAGACGAACTAAATTCCACGGTTGCAATGTTGAGGGATACCATCGTGATGGATTCCCGCCTGCTAGACCTGTGTGAAAAATTGTCTAAAATTCAAAACGAACTATTTGATATTGGTGGTGAGCTATCAGTGCCTCTCGATGTTTTGGACACTGAGCGTCAGCAAGTTGTTTCCATGCGAGATGTTGCCCGACTTGAGAGTGAAATGGATGCATTTAACGAAAGTCTTCGTCCGCTTGAAAATTTTGTTTTACCTGGTGGTCATATGGCCAACTCCACAGCTCACCTAGTAAGAACTGTTTGCCGCCGAGCGGAACGCGCAGTCGTCAGAATGTCAGAGCAGGATGCTGTTCGTGATGAGATAAGGATTTATCTCAACCGCTTGGGTGATTGGTTTTTCGTTTTAAGTCGAGAATTATCCAGACGCCTGGGGGTACCTGAGGTGCTATGGGCTCAGAACAAAAAAAAGTGATCTTATCGTGGTTCGTAGCGTCGATTTTTATGCTGACAATATCAGTGTGGGATGTGGTGCTCGTTGCGTGGGCGGTCCTTAATCATCCGACCGTTAAGATGTCGGATATTATAAACTCTGAGCCCGATAGGCTGTCTCTGAGGCGTAAGGAGCAGCGCTATTTTTTAGATCATGGTTTCTATATCCCATTAGAGGATATAATTGTTGGTGATGGCCTGCACCAGATGGACAAGCAATCCTTTGCAAGTCTATCGAAAGCTTGTCGAGGGCTTAAGCGTGGTCGGGACATTGCGATTTGGTTGCCTCTAAACGTGAAAGTTCCTTTTTTGGGAGAAAGGGTTCAAGAATGGTGCTGGAAACCGGACATCAGCTCGTGAAAGATACTTCGCGAGGTCTTTCAAGCAAAAATACAGATTTTTGCGGGGATCCTCATGGCAAACAAAACATCACGGTCGATGACTGTGTGGAGACTCTTGTTGGGTGGGTGGAAAACACAGTTGGCAAGGGCTACTTTACAAGCTTGCTTGAAGACTTTCAGAACAAATATGGCAAGGTCAATCCAGAAGACGAGTTTTATCAATCACGCATGAACTACTTTATTGAGCATAGTGTTCTGGAGCGTCCAATGAACACTTCAACTGGCGGTGGGTTGGCTCCAGTCTCAAGATTCCTGGAAGAGAACTTTCATCTGACATCCTCCTCCCAGGACGGTGCAGATGTGTGGGTAAGCGTCAGCGGATTTTTGCATGGAGTGTTTGAAGTAAAAAAAGCTGGTGATGAGGCCATGATCGTACGCGATCTGATTTCAGAACGCTCTTTTACAGTTACTTCGAAGGCGGGCGAAACCTTGAAGTACCTTAAGCGGAAATCGATATTTCAGGGCTTTGTATTCGGCAATCTCGAGCGTCGAGTTCTGGGTCAGGGGCTAATTGTACATCCAGATCCGGCCAGTAAAGAAATTCACAAATTTATAAAGAAGTTCAAGAAGAATCCGACGATTAAGCCTAACGATGTCTTGCGGATTCTGGCAGCCACTAATATGCGGTTTCTAAGAATGCAACACGTTAATCCCGCTATTATTTATAGTAATATTTCGTTTTAATCCCACGAAAATGACCGCAATCCCGCACTCATACCTTTTCGGTAAACTGCCGAAACCCCCGAGTGTGTAACCTGCGAGATTTTTAGGGGGGTTGTGCTTTCTATGGGTGCACCAGCTCGTGACATAACAGCCGAGAAGCTCATTTCGATTGGGTTCACCGAAGATGACTTGGTGCGTGCCAATCAGGCTGTCAGCAGCCAAAAAATAAGCTTCGTTCACGCTTTGGAAAATCTTGGACGCGTTGGAACTCGATTACTTCTTGAGACTTTGGGTCCGGTTTATGGGTGTCCGGTGGTTCACTTGGAAGATCGCGATTTCCCGCAGGGTATCATCGACCTCATACCCAAAGATGCCGCGACGAAGCTTCGCGTCATTCCAATCGAGCGAAGTGCAAATAATTTAATTGTTGCCATGGGAAGCCCGACTAACCAGGAGACAATAAAAGCACTTCAAAGGCGAACTAATTTCTTCATTAAACCAGTCCTTGCAAGTGAGCATAGAATCAGCGATGTGCTCCAAAAGTTTTACACAGGCAGTCTCGACATCTCGAAATTGAAGATTGATGAAGCGGTAGGTGATGACTCTAATCGCGTTGAGATTCTTGGGCAGCAAGGCGACGACAACGGTATCCATAGTCTTGCCAGTTATCTTCTGCAGCAGTGTATGGTGCTAGGCGCATCAGATATACACGTCGAGGCATATGAGACGGAGTTGCGCGTTCGTTTGAGAATTGATGGCGCTTTACGAGAATTGACTAAGCTGAAGGTTGGTTGGCGAGAGCCATTAATCACAAAGTTAAAAATCATGGCAAAAATGGATATCGCTGAAAAGCGACTTCCGCAGGATAAGAACATGAACCTCCTGATTGGCGGTCGGCCCATTGATTTTCGCGTCAGCTCGATGCCGACCGCGTTCGGAGAAAAAATGGTTTTGCGTATTTTGGACAAGGGCAGTCTTCAGACTGACATGACGAAATTAGGTTTTGAACCAGATGATCTCGAAAAATTCAAAAACAGCATCAGCCAAGCCAACGGCATGGTTCTGGTGACTGGACCAACCGGGTCCGGTAAAACCGTGACGCTATATTCCGCTTTAGCCGAATTGAATAAGATCACAGACAACATTGTCACCGCCGAGGATCCTGTTGAATTTACGCTGTACGGAATAAACCAGGTTCCTATCAGAAACGAGATTGAGTTTACTTTTGCTAAAGCCCTTAAGGCGTTCTTGCGGCAAGATCCCGACGTCATCATGGTCGGTGAGATACGGGATTTTGAGACGGCTGAAATTTCCATGAAAGCGGCGCTGACGGGGCATATGGTTCTTTCTACGTTGCACACTAATAGCGCGCCTGAAACAATTACGCGTCTTTTAAATATGGGGGTAGAACCTTTCAACGTGGTTTCTGCCTTAACTTGCGTTGTTGCGCAGCGTCTAATTAGAAAAGTTTGTACAAAGTGTGCCGAGCGAGATCCAGATGTGACAATGGAGGTGCTCATTGATCTTGGCTTTCATCCAGACTACGCAGCGCAAGTGGTTCCGATGAAGGGCAAAGGTTGCCCGTCTTGCAACAACTCAGGAGAAAAAGGTCGAACCGCTATTCATGAAGTTCTTGTGATAACTGATGAAGTGAAGAACGCCATTGCTAAAAAGCTTCCGCCTATGCAGTTGAAAACGGTTTGCATGGCGTCGGGAATGAGAACCTTAAGGCAGGCTGCATTGATGAAAATGGCAAAAGGCATGATCTCGGCAAAAGAGGTTGTATCCATGACTATGCCGGATGACGACAGAGAGTCTGTCGATGACGAGGTGTGAGGGCTAAAATGAATTTCACTTTACCACAATTATTGAAAGCCCTGATTGATCAGAACGGTAGCGACCTTCATGTCGCCGCCGATACACCGCCCCGGCTTCGGATCAATGGTTCTCTTCTCCCGATTGATGTGCCACCGTTGAATCAGCAGGAGTCAATGCAGTTGTGTTACAGCATTTTGACTGACGCACAGCGCAAAGAGTTTGAAGAGAATCATGAAATAGATCTCGCGTTTAGCGTTAAGAATTTAGCGAGATTTCGCGCCAACATCTATCTGCAAAAAGGTGGCGTTACCGGGGCCTTTCGAGTCATTCCGTTTAAGATCTACGGCCTCAAAGAGCTACACTTGCCGCCAGTTGTAGAAAAAATTTGCAGTCTGCCACGGGGGCTGGTTCTTGTAACCGGACCAACGGGTTCGGGCAAGAGTTCGACGTTGGCTGCCATTATTAATCACATAAATGAAACCAGACAGGAGCATATCCTGACTATCGAAGATCCAATCGAGTTTTTGCATTCGCATAAGCAGTCAATGGTTAACCAGAGAGAGGTTGGGCAAGACACTCGGTCATTTGATAGGGCGCTCAAGAGCGCGCTTCGGCAGGATCCCGATGTGGTTTTGGTTGGAGAGATGCGCGATCTTGAGACGGTGAAGCTGGCTGTTACGACAGCAGAGACGGGGCATTTGGTCTTTGCCACGCTTCACACGAATTCTTGCGTATCGACTCTTAGCCGTATTATCGATGTTTTTCCGGCGGAACAGCAAAGTCAGATTCGTAACCAGTTGGC
Organism: uncultured Polynucleobacter sp.; assembly: GCA_964402975.1. GTDB lineage: Bacteria > Bdellovibrionota_B > Oligoflexia > Oligoflexales > RGVZ01 > CAMDKS01. The sequence goes on along the minus strand of CAYOEM010000008.1, from coordinate 17,489 downwards.
TTCAACTCTGCAGGCGACGATGTCGCAGATGCTGCTTCCAGCTCTCACTGGAGGGCGTGTTTTGGCGATGGAAGTTATGATTCCCAACGCTGCAATACGCAATCTAATACGCGAGGATAAGTTCAATCAAATTTATTCGTCTATGCAGGGTGGTCAGGATCAGACAGGTATGCAGACGCTGAATCAGTGTTTGCTGGGATTAGTTGAGAAGAAACAGATCACGCCGCAACTGGCTTTGGAAGTAGCCAATGAACCGCAGGAGTTAGAGATGCTGTTTTCAAGCAAGCTTGGAATTAAGGTTCAAGCCACCTTAAAGAGATAGGGAGTTGAGCCATGGCAGAATTCATCTACAAAGCGCGTAACTCAGCCGGTAAAACGGAAGAGGGTAAAATTTCTGCTCCATCTAAAGATATGGCCAAAACTCTTCTTTCCAGAAAAAGATTATCAGTTGTTACTTTGAAGGAAGCATCGCTCGACGATGGAGGAGGTGCGCCCGGTGGAATCGTTTTACTGGGCGGAAAACTCAAGATCGATGCAAAAGGTAATATAACGTTTGGTTCAGTCAGTACTTTCAAGGTGCCTGATAAGGACTTGGTCGTTATGACTAAGCAGCTGGCCACGATGCTCGAAAGTGGGATTCCTTTAAATCAGTCACTTGATATCTTGTCCAAGCAGCAACGTTTACCTTTGTTTGGTGGGGTCTTGGCCGGTGTTCGTAAAGGGATTGAAGAGGGTAATAGCCTAAGCCAGGCGCTAGCGAGGTATCCACTTTGCTTTGATTCGCTTTATCGCTCCATGATTAAGGCGGGAGAGGAGAGCGGCCGCCTCTCTGACATTATGATGAAACTTTTGGAGTACATCGAGAAATCGTCAAAAATAAAATCGCAGCTAAAATCGGCCATGGTATATCCGTCGCTTATTATAGTTGTGGCGCTTGCTGTAGTCTCAGGTTTGATGATTTTCGTGGTTCCAGCATTCACAAAACAGTTTGTCGATGCGGGGAAACCGCTACCAGCTATCACTCAGATGGTTGTTAATATTTCTGATTTTTTCGTAAACAGTTGGTATGTCTTGCTTGGTGGAATAATTATTGCCGGCTTTGGGCTCGTGAAATACACGAAAACGCCAAAAGGCCGCTATCAGTTTGATATGTTCATGCTGAAAGTGCCTATCATCGGCGATGTAGTCAAGAAAATTTCCGTTGGCCGATTTTGCTCAACCATGTCTTCCATGCTGTCTTCTGGTGTAAACCTGCTGCAAGCTTTGAATATATGCGCCGCATCGTCCGGAAATGCGGTTATGGAAAAGTTCATCCTCGAGTGCCGGGCCCGCATAGAGAAAGGCCAACAGATGAGCGTGCCGCTTAGTGAAAATCCGATTTTCCCTAAAATGGTTGTTTCTATGATCCAAGTGGGAGAGCAGGCGGGTAAGACTGACGAGATGCTTATGAAAGTTGCTGCGTTTTACGAAGATGAGGTCGATCAGGCTATAAAAACAATGCTTGGTATGATTGAGCCTCTTCTGATCGTTGGAATTGGTGGTCTCGTGGGCTTTCTCGTGATTGCCATGTATCTTCCGGTCTTCGATCTCGGCGGGACCATCGGAAACTAATTGTTTTCAACGGACGACCAGTGATGTTGGCAGTCGGCGCATGTATAGTGCCACTTGCTTTCGCGCCAGGCGATCTGCTCGATGTCGGATGCTTTACAACGCGGACAGGTCACGTTTAAGTGGTTTTGTTTGCATGAGCTGTTACGACAGCGAACGGTATTCGGTTCACTCGGGTTGGTTCTGACTGGCCCCGAACATATAGGGCATCGTGATAATGTGCGTCTCTCTTCTGTCATGACTCAACTTTTCCTTGCACGTAAGTTTGAACTTTGGACAAAATCAGAAGCAGGATGCAACTGATTAAAGTTAGTGTTTTATATTGGTCAAATGAAACGCCCAAAGCATGGTTTATCACTGAGCAGCCAATGCTTGCGCCGGCTAGAGCGTATCCTGCTGAATAAAATACCGATGCAGCAAATATACCAGCGACAAATGATGTAGTCGTCAGATGTTTGACTCGCGCTCCGATCATTAATGCAAAAATAGGAAGTGGGACTTTCGCTATGATGCCTTGTGAAGTGAGCCAATGAAATCCAGATGTGGAATGGAGCTCCATCGCCCGTTGAAACCAAGCTTGAGACGTTAAGTGTCGTTCTATAATGCTGTTAGCCCACGATATATTTTGAATTTTCTTTCCCAACAACCAGAGACAAACCGAACTGATAAGAACGGCCAGTGAAGCAAAAGGCCCGCCCAGGGCCGGACCTAGAAACAGACCGCCTAGTAATCCAGCTATAGCCGCCGGGACTCCTAAACTTGATAGTGTAAATAGGCCTATTAATATTTTTAAGGCGCCCCTGTAGCCGCTATTGCGGACGCTGTCCTGCATGGTTTGGCAGTCGACGGAGGCATACATAAGGGCGACTTTGTAAAGAGTAACGCCTAGAACCAATCCGAACGCGAGGCGGATTAGCCTGATAATCGTTTCTTGATTTTTACTTGTCACGCGCCTACAACTCCTCTCCGTAACAACATTTTTGGTCCCATCGTCTGGGGCTAAGTCTTGACCCTTTCAGCGCCCGAATAGTGACCATGACACAGCATAACGTCTTCCAAAACTATGCTCAACTTTTGACGAAGGTCGATGAATTCTTTCGCTCAGTGTACGCCCGGCACCCAGAAAAATTTAGCTGCGCAGTGGGTTGTTATGGATGTTGCCGTCAGGGTCTTTCTGTATCCAGGGTAGAAGCAGACTTTATAAAACGTTGGCTTCAAGATCATCCTGACAGAGCGGCTAAAATCAAAGACCTTTCGAAAATGAAAAATGAACCCGAGTTTTGTAGGTTTTTAGATGCAAAGGGGGCTTGCGGTATTTACGAGGCCCGACCCGTGATTTGCCGAACACATGGGGCTCCCATTTCATGGGTAGAAGAGAGCGCGGGAGATGGGGTAACGAATGAGTTCCGGGATGTCTGTCCTCTGAATTTTGAGGAAGAGCGGCTGGAAGAGCTCTCTGGTCAGGATGTGCTATCGCTTGACAAGTTGAACGCGCTTTTGAGCGTCATAACGCGCCACTATACTCAGTCAAATGATGTCGTTAGAGAAAGTCTAAAATCGATTGCGGATGAACTCTGAGTCTTCTTAAAGCTTTTAGTTGGTGCAGTCGGTGGGACTTGAACCCACACGAGTCGCCTCACATGCCCCTCAAACATGCGTGTCTACCAATTCCACCACGACTGCTTATCACTCTAAGTCATCGGCCGTTTTCGAGAGAGCTGATGCCTTGGTCTGCCTAATGCTATTTCTTGGTCTCTCCTGAGGGTGTCGGAGCTGGAGTTGCGCTTGGTGCGGCCGCCGCAGGTTCTGTCGTCGCTGCTGGAGCTGTTGGTGCTGCAGGAGCTGGAGTCACTTGCAGTTTCTCCATCAGGCCTGTCTTTCCGGCCCGTGCAGCAACAACTGTCAATACCAGCGAGGTTGTCATAAATACGGCCGCAGCGCCGTAAGTAAGTCGGCTTAGAAGCTGGTTAGCTCCCGATGCGCCGAACACCCCCGATGAGTTACCACCACCAAAAGCCGCTCCGACGCCGCCAGCGTTGCCGGCCTGTACCAGTACAACGAGCACCAAAAATAGCGACACTATAACGTGAATAACAGTAACGAAAGTTTCCATTTGCAATCCTTGTATCATTAAGGAGGGAAACGTGGTGGCTCCTCCCAGAATCGAACTGGGGACACATGGATTTTCAATCCATTGCTCTACCGACTGAGCTAAAGAGCCATCGCACACTTAGAGAAGCGTTTTTGTAACTGTGCTTAATCATTTAGTCAAGGAGCTTTAGCCGGTTTTATGGTATAGGAGATCGATGCGGGGGTAAAAACTATGCAAGTATCAGAAATCACAAGGCCAATCGTCTATGCTGGGCCGTGCGTGGCCGAATCTTTAGGCTTGCTCGAAACCGTAGTGGAGCCACTGTTGAAACTATCAAAAGAGTTGAACTTTGAGCTCACTTTTAAGGCAAGTTTTGACAAAGCAAACAGAACGGCTGTTGATTCCTACCGAGGTCCTGGCCTCGAACAGGCTTTGACGTGGTTTCAGTCTATAAAAAACAAATATAAAGTGCCCATTCTTACTGACATTCACGAGACGTATCAGGCGTCCCAATGTGCCGCCGTCGTGGATGTGCTTCAGATTCCAGCCTTCCTATGTCGGCAAACGGATCTAATTGTCGCTGCGTGTGAAACCGGAAGAATGGTCAATATCAAGAAGGGCCAAATGGTAGCACCCGACGCAATGTTGAATGCCGTGGAGAAAGCGCGTGCGGCCTGTTCGCATAAAAACCTACCTTTGCGCGTTGCTTTAACAGAGCGTGGGGCAAGCTTTGGATACGGCAATTTGGTCGTAGATATGAGGTCTTTTGCGATGATGGCGGAGGCCCGCGTGCCGGTCATCTTTGACATCACTCACTCAACACAACTGCCAGCCGCAGGTGATGGTGGTAAAAGTTCCGGAGGTGATAGGCGCTTTGCGCCCCCGCTCGCGCGGGCAGCTACGGCTACCGGCTATCTTCAAGGATATTTTTTGGAGGTTCATCCAGAACCCGCCCGTGCTAAAAGTGATAAATCTGTTCAACTCTCAATACGTCAGGCGGAAGATCTACTCAGGCAGATCATTCCATTGTGGCACCAGGCGCGCGAGTTTAGCGCAATCGATAAAGCATTTAAGGACTAATCGGCGCTGTCTTAGCCAATTGTAGGTAGTCTGGTATTTGTCGAGCGGTCTCAGCGACGACGGCATCCGGGTCGGATTTTAACGCGTCAAGACATGTAAAAATACGTGGATCATCTTTGACTACGCAGGCGATGACAGCATTGCGCCGAAGACCCGACATTTTTGCTCTGGTCATCGGTGTTCCGCCAAAATTTTTTTCATAGAACTTCTGGTCCATTTGAACCATGTCGATCAGATCTGGTGTAGATTGTATCCTCGTTAGCTGTCTAGCTTCGTCTGATACTGCAAGGTCCCTGTTATACGGGCACACAAGTTGGCAAATATCACAGCCAAATAGATAGTGGCCGACCCACCTCCAATAATTTACGGGAATCACGCCGCGATGCTCAATCGTCCAATATGAGATGCATTTTCCTGCATCGATTCGGTAGTCCTGGTCGAGTGCTCCCGTCGGGCAGTGGACCTGGCATCGTCTGCAAGAACCACAACCGCCTTGATCGGTTCTTTGTTTGTGCTCAGACGTTTTAGCAGATTTTCCATCATGCGCGATTGGTAGCGTGGTGAATAGCTCTGCAAGAAGGTAGAAGCTTCCTCGCTCGGGGTGGATAAAGCAGGTGTTTTTGCCGATGAACCCTCCACTGCTTTTAAAAGCTAAAGCGCGTTCAAGAACGGGCGCAGAGTCCACGGTGACTCTCCAATTAGCATCTGAAATAAAGGTGTTTTCGATTTGTTTTTGGACTCGGGATACCTTTTGACGAAGAAATGAATGATAATCTTTAAGTCTTGCGTACTGTGCAATAAATGGTTTTTGCCCCGACAGAGGACGGTGCCATCGATCACCAAGGTAATACGGGAAGCCAAATATGAATGCAGAGGTGGCTCTCTGCAACAAGAGATCAGGTTTTTCCCTAATCTCCATGTTGCGTTCCATCCACGCCATAGATGCGTGACGTTTTTCGTCTAACCAGGCCCGATAGCGCACGAAGTCATCTGTGACGTTTAAGTCTGAAATGCCTAAAAAGTGAAGGCCTTCGCTTTCGGCAGCTTTGCCGACGAAGTCGTAGATATCAGCAAGTTTTATGAGTTGGCTTTGCAACCTGACCTCGGGACTGAAAATTGACCATGCTCGTGTTGCTGGCGTACAATTGTCAGATAATTTTCCGAAAATTTCGAGCAAACGACCAGCTAAATCAGCAGTCTTTTAAAAGGAGAGTCACGATGCCAAACCAAGGATTTTCAATTGTTTCGCTAGTGGGTCGGTTGACGATTTTTTTATGCCTGATTCTGAGCTTTGGTCACGCTCCCTCTTCGAAAGTGTTGGGCGTCGAGGGTGGAAGGCGCAAAATCGTCACAATTCATTTAAATGACTATCACTCGGGGCTTGGTATCCTTGTTGCTGAGGGGTTTGATGTTGCCGGTGTCGATGTCAAAGCTGGGACGGCCGACGTTATTGTGAGTGAAAATTCTATTTCGACTATTAAGAGCTTAGGGCTGGGTGAGGTTTTAAATGCGAAAGATGCAGATCCGGATGTGGCGCCGGACGCCCGGTATACGACTCATGCAGAGCTGACGTCGATGTTGCAAAATTACGCAAGTCGCTTTCCGACATTGGTTCGTGTGGAGTCAATTGGGAAAAGTCATGAAGGCCGTGATATTTGGGCGGTCAAAATTAGTGACAATGTGAGTCAAAGTGAAAACGAGCCTGCAGTATTTTTTAACGCCATGCATCACGCGCGTGAAGTTATGACGACTGAAGTTGCGATTGATATTATCGATCAGTTAACTGTTAAGTATACAACAGACCAATCTGTTCAGAATTGGGTTGATTCAAACGAAATTTGGATTGTACCCATGGTAAATCCGGATGGTAACAACCGCGTTTGGACGTCAAACAGTATGTGGCGTAAAAATACTAGAGAAGGATACGGCGTCGATATTAACCGGAATTATCCATATGCCTGGGGTTCCTGCGGTGGGAGCAGTGGTAGCACGTATAGTGACACCTACCGTGGCCCATCCGCTGGCAGTGAGCCAGAGACGCAAGCCGTTATGAGCTTGGTGGCGAGGATCCAGCCAGTTATTTCAGTGAGCTATCACTCCTACAGTGAAATCGTGATTTATCCATATGGCTGTGATGGAGAGCGGGCGGAGGATCGCGATGTTGTCGAGGGGCTCGGGCGCGAGCTTGGTCGCAAACTTGTGAAGGATAGCGGGTCGGGAACTTATGAAGCTGGGACGTCGTGGGAGCTTCTTTACTCCGTGGATGGTGGCGATATCGACTGGTACTACAATACATATCGCGTGCTGCCCTACGTGATCGAGGTGAATTCCGGTAGTCAGGGCTTTCAGCCGCCGTTCAGCTGGCGCCAGTCGACTGTTGAGCGCATGCGTCCAGGTTGGGCATTGATGTTAGATCGTCTAAGTCAAAGCGGTGTTCGGGGTGTGGTCACAGTGAACGGTCAAAGGACAGCTGAGGGTCAGCTTAGAATTACCTCGTTGGGTCTTGATAACAAAATAGTGGACACAAACCAGACCTATCCGGTTAAAGCTGACGGGACGTTCCATGCGATTTTAAAGCCCGGCATGTACAGGGTTAGTGTCGCAATCAACGGAGCTGAAATATCGGAGAATATTACAGTTGGGAATGAACGTGTTGATTTGAAGCTAGATTTGGTCGATTAATTGGCGAGCTGGCAGTCGGTGAGACAATTTTAACGAGGCTGCCAGCCCGAACTCTTTATTGCAAATAGCATGTCGTCATAGGACGCGGATTTTTTCCACCACAGGAATTGACTGAGGCGCGCTTGTTCAATCAACATAGGCATGCCGTCCAGGCAATTTAGCCCAAGACGGATGGCCTCAAAATACATTTCACTTGGTTTGTCATAAATTATGTCGACCAGAAGATCCTCGGGAGTCAAAAGCTTTAGTGCCGATGAATACCGTTGCAACCGATCTCCATTTTTCGGCGCACTGGTCGCCTGAATGACGAGCTTTTTGATGCCTTGTAGATTTTCCAGGGTATCGGAGACTGCCTCTGGAGTTAGCTCTCGGAATGTTAATATCTGCACCGGTACTTTACCGACCGCTTCATGGATGTTCGAGTCATGACTTTTTGACCGGCGATGAATAACCGTTATGGGTGGTTTTTCGCTTGTGGCTTGCGCAATTGCCCCAAGAATCGACTGAGCAGATCCACCCGAACCTAGGATGATGACCGCTGCGAAATCATGAATAGTTACTTTTGCTCTCGAAAGACCCTGGATAAAGCCTTCGCCGTCAGTCGAATGGCCGATCCATCCATTTTCGCTGCGCACCAGTGTGTTCACGGCGGTTAATGCGTCGGTTTGTACTAAAGACGCGACTAGAGATTTGTGCGGCACCGTCACGTTTAGCCCAATGCCGCCCAATTGCCAAAAAACGTCCAGAAACGCCTTGACGTACTCGGCTTTCAAATCAAAATTTACATAGACCGCGTCTCGGTGAAGGATCTTCGCGGAGTGATTATGCATGACTGGTGACAGGGTGTAGCTAGTTTCGTGGCCCAAGAGGCCAAATAGCTTAGTATCCCCGGTTATGAGTGCCATATCGTTTTAGCCGGATTAACCGTGCAGTTGTCGTAAGTAGTCAGACAGCTTCAGTGCGACTTCCGCAGTTTTAGATGGAATTTCGAGCGAAACACTCACAAGAAAATTATGGTTGTTTTCCCCGATATTTTTTACTCGACTGACTTTGCCTGTGACCATTTTGCCCTCACCAGGAAACCCAGGCAGAGAAGAGAGATCAAACTGCAAGGCCTCGCCGCGGCGAGGTGCGACACCCATGACTAAGTTCATCTCGTCAAGGTCCAGCGAACGGACAAAACCAACTAATTGCTCGTTAGCCCGCTTCAGTGCGATTTTGAGAAATAAGTGGTGGACGCCGAGACCCCGGACCCGAAATCGTCTTGACGAGATCAGACCCAAAATAAGAACGAGCGCTAAAATTCCAATCACTGCAGGGATGCTGAGGCCGTGCACGTCCCCTGAGGAGGCCGTCGTCGCTTCAATCCCGATACTATCCATCTGCAATCTCCAATAAATTACATTGACCAAACGCTTTTTGACCGTTAATTCACGGTGTCAAGCGACGTCAGAGAGCGAACCTCTTAACATTAAAAATAGTATTTTGACTATAGAATTTCCCGAATTTTAATGCATATATTTAACTCATTAGAATCATTGAAAGAATTTTTTGGTACCGCCGATTTCTATATGGCACTGGGTAACTTCGATGGCGTCCACCTAGGTCATCAAAAGTTGATTGAGGGCGTCGTATCTTCAGCAAAACGTCGCCAACAAATCAGTGTAGTTGTGACTTTCGATCCACATCCATCGCACTATTTTTCAAAGACCATAGGTTTCAAGAAAATTGATAGTCAAAGTATCAGGCGCCGTATTCTGGCTGGGCTGCACGTTGATGCCATGCTTGAGCTTAAATTCGATAAAGCACTGGCGGAGACGTCAGCTCGGGATTTTTTAGAAGGGATCACGTCTGCGGCGTCTGTCCGGCAAATAAGTGTCGGTACAGATTTTCGATTTGGACGAGGCCGTTTGGGGGATGCGAAGTTTTTGAGAGAATTCTGCGCTGAGAAGGGCATTGAATGTGTCATTGTACAGCCCGTTCATCTGGGCGATATCGTGGCAAGTAGTTCACAGGTGCGCTTGTGGTTACGAGATGGTCGGGTGGACTTGGCCAATAAGATGTTGGGGCGGCCATTTGCCCTCACCGGAATGGTGGTAGAGGGTCAAAAGTTAGGCCGTAGCATCGGCTTCCCGACTGCAAACCTAGACCACATGGACCAGTTGATTCCGGGAATAGGTGTTTATGCAGGGTTCTTGTCAGTCAAATCCGACATCTCCTCTGAACTTCGGGGAATAGACCAGATGGGGGCTGTCATTAACGTGGGACTGAGACCAACGTTTGACATGCAAAATAAGGGCGTAGCGGTCGAAGCACATGTCTACGATCGTACGCAAGGCGACTTAGACTTTTACGGCCAAAATGTTGAACTGAAATTTTGCGCTCGTTTACGAGATGAAAAAAAGTTTCAAGATGTCTCGGATTTGCGTGAGCAAATCCAACGTGATGTAGATATGGCAAAATCGAAATTGAACTTCTGTTGATAGAAGGCGGCAGCTCGGTATACTGTTTGGAAACCATAAATTCCTCAGGACTAACCGCCCTATGTACGTTCGCTCCAATACTGGAAAAGCCACAACGGTCGCGGCCATCGATATTGGTAGCAATTCAATACACTTAATCGTCGCTAGAATGGACCCTACCGGGCACTTGGAAGTTTTAGACACGGACAAAATCAGTGTGCGTCTGGGTGAATTTTTACTTCCAGACGGAAATATGTCTCCAGAGGGCTTTAAACGAGCTTTTCATACGGTCTCGCACATGGTGAAAATCGCATCGGCCTACGGGGCAGCAATAAGAGCCGTGGCGACCCATTCGCTGCGTGAGGCCAAAAATCATCAGCTTTTGATTGACGAGATTTATAAAAAAACCAAAGTGAAAGTTGAGTTGATTGACGGCGTGGAAGAGGCGCGCTTGGTTTTTCTTGGGATGCGTTACGCGCTGCCTTTGGAGACAACACCCTGCCTAGGTATCGACATCGGTGGCGGTAGCACCGAGATTATTCTAGCGCGGGGAGAAGAGATTAAATTTGTGACCAGCTTGAAACTGGGCGCAGTGACTTTGACTGCAAAGCATCTGAGAAAGAACATCACGACCTCTAATATCAATAAAATGCACGAGTACATAAACTTAAGGTTACTTCCGCTGGCGGGCGGCGTAAAAAAAGGTTCCTACAGAAAAGCTATTGCATCCTCGGGCACAGCCAAAGCCTTGGCAATGTTACATAGTAGGTTTTTTAGAAAGCGTGTTTTGATAGATGAGAATGGTTACCGTTTGCCATCGAAAGACCTTCGGGCCATTTTGGGCGTTATGGAAAGACTGAAAGATCCCAAGAAGATCCGGGACGTTCTAAGCGTGGACTCGTCGCGTGCGGATATTATCATGGCAGGCGCGGCTGTAATGAATGAGGTTTCGCGGTTGTTTTCCGTGCAGGAGTGGACAATATCCGCATTTGGTCTGCGCGAGGGCATCGTTGTCGATAGCTACAGGAGAATGTCGGGAGAGAAAGTTGGCCGTGCCAGGGACATACGCTGGGATAGTATAAAAGCGCTTGGTGAGCAGTGGATGGTAGATTCGAAGCAGGCGGACTGCGTGAGCAGTTTAGCTTTAGAAATATTTGACAAACTTGTGAGTCACTTGCATCCGTCTCAAATTAAGTCTCAATGGCTCGGTGATCGCGAATTACTCCATGTCGCCGCGTGGCTACACGAGTCCGGTAAGTTTATCGCGCAGTCATCCTATCATCGGCATACATATTATTTGATTAACAATGGAAGAATCTCTGGTTTCACCCAGGATGAGCGTCATCTTATTGCGTTAGTGGCTCTTCATCATAGGAAAGCTTCACCAAAGTTTGATCAAGGTGAGCTAACTGGTTTACATAAGGATGAGTTTGAACGGGTGGAGTTTCTTGCGGGTGTACTAAGATTGGCAGTCGCCCTCAATCGTTCTCGCCGGGGATTGTTCAAAGGAATCGCCCTAAAAAGAGGCAAGTCGCCAGAGTTGCGGCTCATTGTAAAAGATCGGGCGGACCCGCTTGTGGAGCTCCAGCAGGTTGAAAGGGAGCGAGATGCGCTTGAAAAAGCAATAGGTTGGCATTTTATGGTGGACTATGAGCGCTGCTCTATGCGAGGACTGAAGCGTAGGTCATCCAAGAAAAAGGCAGTAAAAACCAAAAGATCCTCTGCCAAATTAGCTGAGCGGCTGCTCAAAAGTAGTAAGCGCCGCCACTCTAAAAAATCTTGGATGAGTCATTAATTTTTTTGATTAACTTTAAAGCGGGACGGTCAAGAGTGACGTGGCAGAGCAAAATTTCGAATGGGCCAAGCTACGACGACTACCTGGCTGACATGCGCGCGTTATTTGCCGCCAAATCAGCCCAAACTTTTCCGAGAATTATATGTGTCGTAGGCCCCTCATATTATCTTCATGGAAAAACTCTTGATAGCATTAAGAAGTTTTGGCTTCAAAATCAGTTGGGTGAGGTTAATTCAGTTGAATGTAGCGAGATTGAGCAGCGTGATTTTCAGTCCATCTGCATGCAGTCGAGTCTCTTTGAACCCACTACGCTTTACATTCTTCGTCGCGCCACCGTATTAAAAACCTTTGGTACTTGGCTCAGCACTTTGCCTGATGCCGTAGCCCTTAAGTCATGGTTGGTGATCGATGCGGGTGAAAAATTACCTGTCGATATCCAAAAACACATGAAAAGACTAGGTGCTAAAATTGTGAATTGTTTTGAGCCGCAGAGTTTTGGGGGCTATTCCAAGATAGCAGCTGCACTCGCCACCCGTCATCGAGTCAATTTGTCATCTGACGCTCTGAATTTGATCTTAGAGTCCTCCGGTCTGGACTTGATGAAGATTGAAAACGAGATTTTGAAACTCAGTCTTCAGTTCGCCGATGTTAGTCGTCAGATCGACAAAGAGGACGTAGCACCCTCACTTGGTAACATCAGAGATGATGATATTTTTGATTTGTTCAAACTCCTGAGAGAAAAGAAAACAGCTAAGGCTCATCTTTTGACAGAAAGTTTCCTTAATCGAGGTGAGTCAGCAGTCGCTATCAACGGCATATTTTCTCGTTATTCAAGAGAGCAAGTTGAGCGTGGCGTTCGATCTAGGGGGATGGCAGGTCTGAACGCATGCATTGAGGCGGATCGTCGGTTGAAATCTTCGGGCATTGATGAATCACTCATTCTCTCTCAAATTATCGAAGCACTCGCTGGAGCTTGAGGTTAGTTATTCCATGCTGAACCAAGCGTTCGCCATTTTTTTGCCGCTTGCGGCATTGGGTCTTTTCTCTGGCCAAGCAAATTATTCAAACATAGACATGATAGAGCTAAAGCCTTCCACTTTACAGGGTGAAGCTATGATGTCTGATAATTTAAAAGGACGACCTGTATATAACGGAGCCTCTAGGGAACTATGGGTATCTGGTGCCAAAAACATGTGGCGATGGAATCTGGAGACATCTTCGGTGACCCGTTATGAGATGCCTTTAGCCGTCGGGTCTTTGTTCCGAATATTAGATGTTACCTCGGCGGAAGTCTTAGGTTTTGATGAAGTTGCCATCTGGATTTTTGATCATTCTGCTAAAAAGTGGCGTACGCTTGAAGCGAAGTTTGATTCTAAATGTCCTGCGATAACCACGGCTGCGGCGGGCAAGCTTGATGGTGGGATCTATTACATATTCAGTCGGTGCGGCATTTATCTGTTTTCCATGAAGGAGCAAACTCCCAAGTTATATCGAGCAAAATCCGATATTCAGGCAACACATTCAGCAATAGTTCGTAGTGACAAATCGGGACAAACAACCTTGTTGTTTTCGCGACAACGAGACCTCATAAAATTCACAGTATCTGGATCAATCGGGACCTATGAATCAGCATATTCGGCAAAGTCGCCACTTCGCGGCGTGGCGGGAGATCGTGACGATTTGTTCGCATGGACAAACAAGGCTGTCATCATATTCGATCAAGATTTCAGGCGTCGACAAGTCGTGCCGGTAACGGGCCAAAGGAAGATTTCCACATTTGGCGCAGCCAAGGCATTTCATGTGCTGACGTTTGACGATGGTGCGGTGGAATTCATGCATCTCCAGTCCAGGAGAAAGCTTTACAGCAAAGAACGTCTTAAGGATGTGCAGAGCGTTGATTTCATTGAAGATGATCGGTACATGGTTGTATCTTCGTCGCTCGTCGCCCCGAGGGTTTTTCGTGTGACGATTGGAGGATAACAGGGTATCATGACAGTAGTATGCGCTGGACCAGCTTTAAAAATGCCCTGACATTATTTATTTTCACCGGTTTGTGCGGTTGCACAAGCACACTCCGACCCGTAAAAGTCTCTCTGGATGTCCTATCGCCGGCACAGTTAGTCGGCGAAGATTTTAGCAAAAGTCGAGATTTATTAGGTCAATACCTCAAGAAAAATCCATCGGATCGCGAATTGTTAGCAGATGTTGAATCGATGCTCGATGCAATGAATGCTGAAGCTAAGGGTGATGCTGCTGCAGCCTTGACGGCTTGGTTAGAGGCAGTGTCAGTAGCGAAGGGAGCCTTTGGAGAGCGCGCTTTTTCTGGCTGGGTTCGAGCTTTTGCAAAATCAAGATTTAACGGTAGTAAGTTAGATCGTCGTGAGATGGCTCGGATTGTATTAGTTGAAACACGAGGGGGTAGTCTTGGCCCTTGGATGCTCAGTCGATCTTTACAGACAGAGGAGAAGATTCTACCGATCCTGTTGAAAGAAATACCGGAATTTTTGAACGGAGTTACTCCTGACGCTACGCTTGAGCCCCCCGAGACGGAGGGCGTTCCGCCAGACGATCCAGTTTTGACCGCTCTGGCCGAGGACTATTGTCGATATAAAGGCCATGTTTCGTCAAACTGGCAAACTTGGAAAAAGACGCTACTACCAGATGTTGCAAAATATTTTGATGCCCTTGCCGATCAGTGCTCTGGCCAACCCGCAAAAGCCCTAGCGGCATTCTCTGAAATTGCGCCACGCCTCGCATCCCAAGCTTCACTGATGCCTTTGGCTTTAGAGTCGTATTCGCGCATGATCAGAATGCGGCGTGATCAGGGCGAAAGGGATTCCGTTGCACCTTTGTACATACCCTACATGCAGCTTTGGAAAAACCCTGCGATTAACGAGTCCACCCTAGCCTTGTCGAGGGTGGCTTTCGAACAGCGCCGAATTGAAGAAACATTGTGGGCTGCACGAGCTCGAGCCAACATCGGTGATGGTGATTCAGCGAGAACGTTCGCCGATGATGTGCTGAATTATGTGAATTCAGCGCTTCTTCAATCGTTCGCCTTAAGCCAAGAGCAGAAGAATAATCTTGTGTCGGCAGCTGCAGAGACTTATCACATTCTTGCCTTTCGATTGGCCGTAGAGGCGCGTGATTGGGATAAGTCTTTTAATATTGCTGAGCTCGCGTTGCGGCAGCCAGGACTTCCGGATGAGTGGACGACCCGATTTCGTTGGAGTCAGGGTCTTTACCGCTTCTTGGCCGGCGATTTTGATCAAGCTCGGAGGGTGTGGGAGCAGCTACTGACCGACACAACCGACGAAAAGATTCGTCCGCAAGTTTTGTTTTGGCTCGCTCGCGCTCATCATAAACTTGGTAATGCCGCAGAGTCGTCGTTTTATGCAAAGACGCTTTCTGAGGATTATCCTGTAAGCTTCTATAGCGTTGTCGCTCTGTCAACGGTGGGCGGTCAGCAGGCGAAGTCTTGGGAGACGCCGTTTGAAGACGTGAAAGACCTTGTCGGAAAGTTATCTAACTGGCAGCGTATCGATGTTGATGATCTGCGTGAAGATCGAGATCGGGGTAGGCTGCTGCGACGAGCTGAAATTCTTGCGTCGTTGAAAACTCCCCAACTATCTACATTGGCCGTCGAAGAGCTTCAGCGCTCAATCGAGCAGCCATCAGGTGGCGGATTCAAAGATATAAAATGGGCTGTATATGTTTCTAGATTACACGGGTCGGTAGGTAATTGGCTTGCTTCGATCTCTATGACTACCAAGATGATGAAAACCGGCGACTTTTGGCGTGATTGGCCTGAGCAGATACTCACATATTTCCCTCGCCCCTATCTCAATACTTATCAATCAGTGGGCAAGGAACTCGGAGTCGACCACAATGAGCTACTTGCGATTTCTCGACAAGAGTCCAGTTTCAAGGCGGATGCTAAGAGCGGAGCCAATGCGTATGGCGTTATGCAACTGATGCCCTACACGGCCAAAAGGCTTTTAAAAAACGCCGCATTGCCCGACAAAGATCGGCTGAATATTCCTCAAGATCTGATGAAACCAGAGATTAACATTAGGCTTGCGGCCGACTATATTCGAGAGCTGCATGCTAGGTTTCGCAATGAGAAAGCTCAATCTTACGCTGCTTATAATGCAGGCGTTCAGACCGTCGATTCATGGATCGCAAGGCGACTGTTTGATGACCCGATGGTCTTCATCGAGTTGATTCCCTATCAGGAGACCAGAGATTACGTGAAGGGAGTCTTGAGAAACCAAAGAGTGTACGAGTACCTGTCGCGCTAACATTTTGACTAATAATTAATCAGACCTTCCCTTTTTGCTAAGTAATCGAATTTGCTTTTTTCCTAAGAAACGTCCATGATAGGCGTCTCAACAAACCTTGATTGCTTCGGGAGCAGTGCTGCCATATGACTACGAAAAATGCGCCTGTGCGTGATCTGGAGAGGGAAGGTAAGGGCTGGCTGGCCATGATTATCATCATGTTCATGTTCCCGGCATTATTTTATCTCTGCGTGTTCTTTCCTATTTGGGTCGGAATGACTCCGCGTTGGTAATTGGTGGACTATGAGTTCGAGTGTGACGGCTTGCCCCCCATCGGCGACTAGCATTGCTGGAGCCACTTGGCGGGATTATTTTAATCTAACAAAACCGACAATCACGTTACTGGTGGTGGTCACTGTTTTGCCAGGGATTCTTTTGGCAGTAGACGGTGAACTACCTAAGATGAGTCTGATTGTCTTCAGCCTGGTGGGGACGTGGTTAGCATCGTCATCTGCCGCGGTGTTCAATCACTTGGTCGATGCAGAAATCGATCGGCATATGGTGCGAACGCGTCGGCGTCCGGTCGCAAGTGGCCGAGTACCCAATGCAAACGCCATGATCTTTGGTGCATCCTTAGGATTGCTGTCGTTTCTGGTCTTAACGTTTGGCGCCTCGTTAGTAGCTGCTCTGATTGCAGTACTGGCTAACGCTTTTTATGTTCTTTTTTACACGATGTATCTTAAGCGGCGAACAGAGCAAAATATCGTTATCGGTGGAGCAGCTGGAGCTGTTGGCCCACTTATCGGATGGGCTTCGGTAGATTCAACGATTGGTTGGCCGGCAGTTGTTTTGTTTTTAATTATTTTTCTTTGGACGCCACCCCATTTTTGGGCTTTAGCATTGAAGTATAAAGATGATTATGCTGCCGCTGGAATTCCTATGATGCCAGTAGTTCGCGGAGAAGAGGCTACAAGAAGACAGATTTTACTGTACACGCTAACCCTGTTTCCCGTGATCGCTAGCTTGACCTGGTTTGGCGCCGCTGGTGTCGTATACCTGAGTGGTGCGTTGCTTTTTACAGCTTATTTTGCCTGGATGGCTTGGAAGTTGTTTCGTTCCCGTGATAATAAATTTGCGATGCCTTTGTTTCACTACTCTTGTCTTTACCTATTTGGGGTATTTGGAGCCCTGATCGTAGATAGACTATTGAGCTTTTCTTGAGGGCTTTCAATTTGTCTCGGACCCCAATCGATTCCGATGAAAAATCCTGGGTGACCAAAAGCCGAAGCTTTTGGCTCGGAGATGAGTCGAATTCTTTGAATACAAATCGCTTTTGGGTCTATCTGGTCGCGATTTGTGCCACGCTTTGCTTAGTGTGTCTTATAAAGAGTCTTGGAAACCCCTGAAAGCTTCTAGGATCTTTGCAAGGCGGTTAAAACTGGCCCACTTAATTGCTCCGACTTGCTCAATCCGACGGCGTACGCGCCGTT
>CAYOEM010000007.1:0-134702 GCA_964402975.1 uncultured Polynucleobacter sp. | reverse complement strand
TCTTTTATGATTTGAAGAATTTGTGCTTGGACTGTCACATCGAGTGCGGTGGTGGGTTCGTCAGCGATCAGAACGTCTGGCTTACACGAAAGCGCCATGGCAATTGCAACGCGCTGCCGCATCCCCCCGGAAAGTGTGTGAGGCCAAGTATCCATGACGCGGTCAGGCGCTGGTACGCCTAGTTGCTCTAAAAGCTCAAGAGCACGCTTGTGAGCAGCGTTCTGTGAGGCTTTTAAGTGCTTGATCATAGGCTCAGCGATCTGGTCTGCTATTTTCACGACAGGATTTAAGGCAGCCATGGGTTCCTGGAAGATCATGGCTATATGACGACCGCGTACGGCTTGCATTTCAGCTTCCGAAAATGTGAGAAGATCCTGGTTTCTAAATTGGATTTGTCCTGTCGGATGGGAAACACCAGACCTCCTGAAAAGACGCATGATGCTTGTCGCCAGCACGGTTTTTCCGCAGCCCGATTCGCCAACAACTGCCAGAGTTTTGCCTTTTTCGATCGTGAATGATACGCCGTCGACGGCCTTTGCTAGACCGTCATTGGTTTGGAACCAAGTCTTGAGGTTATTTACGTGAAGTACTGTCATAGGGTTCTCAATGAATGCTCAAGTGTTTCGTCTGGGGTCTAGTGTATCTAAAACTGTAAAACCAATGTTGGTCACCAAAAGTGTCAGCAGCAGTAGTGTCCCACCTGTAAATGCGAGTAACCACCACGCTTCAAGGTGTGATTGAGCCTGTTTAAAGAGCTCACCCAAACTAGGAGTGGGGCTTTGAACGCCAAATCCCAGGTAGTCGAGTGATACGAGCGCCTCGATGGTTCCGATGACGGCAAAAGGTAGTCTTATAATGATATTTGTTAATGAGTTCGGCAAAATGTGGCGCAGCATGATGCCCACTTCGGAGACGCCAAGAGCTTTGGCTGCCTTCACATAGTCAAGATTCCGCGCCTTGAAGAAGTCCACACGTACATACTCTTGAACCCTGGTCCAATTAAATAAGGCAAGTAGAATGAGAAGAACGCCCAGGCCTGGCTCCAATATCGATGCCAGGATAATCAGCATGTAAAGATAGGGCATGGAGTCCCAGATCTCGATGAGACGCTGCATTGTCATGTCAACCCAGCCACCGAAGTAACCTTGAATTGCACCGATGATGACACCGATCAGGGTATA
Organism: uncultured Polynucleobacter sp.; assembly: GCA_964402975.1. GTDB lineage: Bacteria > Bdellovibrionota_B > Oligoflexia > Oligoflexales > RGVZ01 > CAMDKS01. The sequence continues at coordinate 133,521 of CAYOEM010000007.1, read as the reverse complement.
TATCAGAACCCCCGCGACACCAAAGCCGACAGAAACTCTAATCCCGTAAAGCAGTCGTGCAAAAACATCGCGCCCGCGGTCGTCCGTACCAAAATAGTTGTATACGGATGGAGGGCTTGGGTGCTGTAAATTCGGATTTTGATTAATGGTCTTATAGCTCCATCGATTCATGGGCCAGATAGCCCAATTGTCTCCTGAGGAGATTGCCTGCATGGTGTCAGGGTCATGATAGTCGGCCTCGGTTTCAAAAATACCGCCTAAATCCTTGTCGGTGTAAGTTTTGACAAACGGCACGAACCACTCGTGGTTATACCGAATTAAAATAGGCTTATCGTTAGAGATGAGTTCAGCGCCCATCGACATGACAACAAGTATTATCAGAAGAATAAAGCTAAAATATCCAAGTCGACGTCGCTTAAATGCGAGCAGTTTTCGCTTGGTTTCTGGTGATATTCGAGATTTTGGTAGTTTTTTTGCCATTAATCTTTCTAGCCACTAATCCAAACTGATTCGAGGGTCGACAAATACCAAGATTAAATCTGAGATGATTTTCAGCGCAAGTCCGAGCAGAGACGTTATGAAAAGCATTCCCATTACAACTGGGTAATCTCTTCTAGTTGTCGATTCCCAAGTTAGAAGACCAATTCCGTCTAAGGAAAAAATTTGCTCCACAAAAATACTTCCAGCGAAGAAGACGCTAAAACATGCGGCGGGCAATCCTGCGATGACTAGAATCATCGCATTTCGGAAAACGTGCCTGTAAAGTATAGTCTGTTCACTTGCTCCTTTGGCCATCGCAGTTTGAACATAAAGTTGTTGTAGTTCATCAAGAAACCAATTTCTCGTTAAAAGCGTTAGTCCGGCAAATCCCGAAAACGTATAAGTAAACACCGGCAGAACCATGTGCCAGACATAGTCTTTGATTTTGCCAAAAGTCGTCAAAGATTCGAAGTCATCGCTGGTCAGTCCTCGAAGGGGAAACCACTGCAAGAAAGAACCTCCACCAAATAGTACGAGCAGTAAAATCCCCATCACAAAACTGGGGATGCTGCTTGAAACCATGAGTGCTACCGTTGTGGACGTGTCAAAGCGACTCCACGGCCTTCGAGCCTGGGCGATTCCAAGTGGTATGCAGATCAAATAAGTTAAAAACAAACTGGGTATACCCAGTGTCAGTGAGACCGGAAGGCGCTTTTTAATCAAGTCCACCACATCTTCGTGATAGTTAAACGATTCGCCAAACTGAAACGTAAAAAGACTGGTGACGGTGGTGACAAGTCTTTCTCCTACAGGCTTATCGTATCCATAGAGTTTCTTTAGTTCTTCCATTTGTTCAGGTCGGAGCACATTTTTGGATGACCCGGTGGCTCCTGACTCGGTCGTATGCCCGCCTCGCAGTGATCTGACGGCGAGTTCCACGGGTCCTCCAGGGCACATTTGCATCACGCCAAAGCAGATCAGAACAATGCCCAAGATCGTTGGAAAAAGTAGTAAAAGTCTTCTGATAACATAAGTCAGCATGCGGTTAGGTCTCGTAGCACTAAATACTTTTATTTTCTTTTATAGCTTTCTGCAAAGCGCTGTTCCGATTTTGATCAAGCCATCCGTAACGAACGATTAGATCTTCTGGCTGATATTGCATGGGTTTACTAGTCGGTAAGCCAAACTTATTCCACCATGATACCCGGTGAGAAGTTGCGTACCAATTCGGCACCATAATGTAGTTAAACCAGAGAGCTCTATCTAGTGCCTTAGTCGTTATGACAAGCTCGTCGCGACTTTTTGCAGCGATGAGTTTTTCTACCAAAGCATCAACAGCTGGATCTTTTAACCCCATAAAATTTCGACTCTCTGATTGAGATGCGGAGACACTGTGCCAGTAGTCTCGTTGTTCGTTTCCAGGAGATTCACTTTGCCCAAACGGCGCACTAATCATGTCGAAATCCCATTTCTCAATCCGCTTGACGTAATTTGCATCGTCTTCTGTCTTGACCGAGACTTTGATTCCGATTTTATCTAACTGGGCAATGAACGGTTCAACAATGCGCCCCATGACTGGGCTATCCAAAAGGAACGTGAATTCTAGTTTCTCACCTTTTTTGTTTGTTTGAACTCCGTTTTTCAACTCCCATCCCGCTTGTTTTAGCGTTTCCAATGCGGCGCCAAGGCGTCGCTTTCCAGTCAATCCTTTACCGAGTACGTCTTTCGCTTCAGTAAATACCTCGGGAGGTAATTTGTCTTTTAGTGGATTTAGCAGTGCCAACTCTTTTGCATCGGGTAGGCCTTTTGCATCGAAATCACTGTTGTTAAAAAACGAGGTTGAAACCGTGTATTGTTTGTAGAACAAGGTCTCATTGGTCCAATCAAAATCAAAGGCTAGCGCAATAGCCTTACGGGTTAAACGATTTTGAAAAATCGGTTTTCGTAGATTGAATACAAAGCCCTGGCTCCCTTGATTTTGATGGTGAGGCCACAACGCTTTTTCGATCCATTTCTTATCCCACTTAGCGCCGGCGTGATCGACGGCCCACGCTTTGGATGAGTTCTCCTGTCTGACGTCAAAGTCACCAGCTTTGAAACCTTCCATCATCGCGGTCTGGTCTTTGTAGTACTTGATATAAATCGAATCAAAGTTCCAAGAACCTCGGTTAAAGTTTTTGCTTTTGCCCCAGTAGTTTGGGTTTCGGACGAATTCAATATACTTGCCGAACTCGAATGCTTTAACAATGTAAGGCCCACTTCCCACTGGAATTTGCTTTGCAAATGACTTTGAGAACTTTTTACCAGTCGCACCGTATACATGCTGCGGTATTAGGGGTAGTTGACCCATAATCATCGGGAGTTCGCGATTGAATGTCTTAAAGGTAAATTTTACTTTTGATTTACCCAGGGCCTCGCCGCCTTTGACGTCAGCGTAATATAGACGATACATGGGAGGCGCCTCTGCGCTGGTTAGGGTCTTGAAGGTAAATATCACGTCGTCTGATGTCAGGGGCTTTCCATCGGACCATTTTGCATCTGGTGCCAGATGATACGTTACAGATAGTCCGTCTTTGGCCACGTCAATTTTCTCTGCAACAGTTCCATAAGTGGCAAATGGTTCATCGAGAGAGTTCATGGTGAGATTTTCAAACACCAGACCGTTGCCGCCCAAATCGGCCAGGTATGCGGCGCCTATGCTTTTTACGGCGAAGGGATTTAAAGAATCAAAAGTGCCGACTGCGCCTAGGGTTATTCGTCCACCCGGCACCGCTTTATCACTGGCCCATGTGAATTTTAGATCCGGACCAAACTTTGGTTTTGTTCCGAGCGCCAGGCCGTGCGCGCCTGTTTCTCCGAGTTGGGCGAAGGCTGAGGTTTGCAGCAACAAAGTCAGAACAGTGAGGCCAATTTTCTTAATCATATGAGGACGATCCCCTAAACAAATGAATTTAAAAGGTCCTCACATTTTACCATGTGGGACACTGATTTTTAATCTTTGGGGTCTAGTTAGTTTGGCAGCTGATCTGATATGGATTGCGCTTGAGGTAACAATTTAATCATACCTGCGCCGAGGCATGTGTCATTATCGTAAAAAACGGCAAATTGTCCATTTGCGATGCCGGGGTCGGGGCAATTCATACTTACTTTGAAGCAACCGTTACCTTGCGGCACAAGGTGGCAATCATTCATTCTTGGCCCATGGCGTAGTTTGACTTTGAGCTGCAGCGACGATGGCTCGCCGGAAATCCAATTCACTTGAGTTGCAAGAAACTCTGATCGGGAGTTGGTTTTTAGCAGGTCACGATGTGAGACGTAGAGCGTGTTAGTTTCTATGTCTTTATCAATCACGAACCAGGGACCGCCGTGGAGACGGATTCCCTTTCGTTGACCGTAGGTGTGAAACCAAAGTCCTTGATGGCGACCCAAAACCTTGCCGCTTTCCCACTCTTTTATGTCGCCAGATTTTTCGCCCAGATGAAACTTTACGAAATCGTTGTATTTGATTTTTCCTAAAAAACAGATGCCTTGGCTGTCGGGTCGGTCTTGAGTGGTTAGTCCCATGTTTTTAGCGAGGTCACGAACCTCGGGCTTCGTGAGAGGCCCCAAGGGAAAGAGACAGCGACGAAGTTGTTCTTGGCTTAGATGCGATAGAAAGTAAGATTGATCCTTGATCGGATCGACGGCTTGGCGAAGGTAGACGCGACCATTTGACTCATAGGTAGAGGCATAGTGGCCTGTGGCAATCCGATCATAGGAGTCGTCGATGTGCTTAAGAAATGCGCCAAACTTCACTCGTTGGTTGCAAAAGATATCGGGGCTCGGTGTTCGTCCGGCCTTAAGCTCATCAATAGTGTATGAAACGACATGATCGTTATATTCTTGCTGGAGCGGAATAATTTTTAGTGGAATATTCAACTGCTCGCATACAGAGCGAACATATCGAAGATCCTCTTCCCAGGGGCACTCACCTAAAAAGTGCAACTCATCTTCAAGCCAGATCTTCAGATAGAATGCTGTAATGTCATGCTGACCCTCTCGGGCGAGCATACTCAAAACCACGGAGCTATCGACTCCACCAGAAATGAGGGCTGCGATTTTAATACGAACACCTTTACCCGCTGATGCCGGGTCATGTTTAAAAATTAGCCAGCGGGAGATTTTTAAGCTATTTTAAGACTTAATTCAATGAATTTTAACCATTCGTAGGTGGCTCTAACCCATTGATATGACGACGAACCTCTTCAAGATCGAGTGCCTTGGTGGTTTCCTCAAGGCCTCCGGCAAAGACCTGGAGTGCCTTCATATAAGCCACGCGATTGCGGTTGGGCGGCATTTTACGAAGCATTTCAGGTAGCGTTATAGCGTCGGCTGGTATGGCTTCAGGGTAGGCCAGGGCTTTTGCGGCATACAATGTCGCAGTGGCTCCGTCGAGCAATGTTACGCTCTCCTGGAACTCCTGCCAGATATAAATCTCAATCGACGGTAAACCAGATCGCTTGTGAGCTAATTCAAGAAGCTGCGGATTGATCGGTAACCTCGCATCAACGCTCGCCAGTATGCCTGGAGTCTCGGTTGAATCAGAGGGGAGTAAAATCAGCCCGTCGTCGCGCTTCAGCCCGAGCAGGAGAATCACTTTGTCAGTTGGACAGTGAATCAACGTTGTCATCAGTTACACCATCGTTTCGACTTATGGAGGCGGGATGCCTACGACTATTTTCGAGTTTATCCATGATTTGCTGCGCAAGACTTTCAAGGCACTCAACAGTACCCTTGTTGGTCGTTGCAGAGGACTCTACATCGGCGCCGCCCGTTGGATTGAGCTCCCGGCGTAGTAAAGAGACCGGAAGGATGCCATCAAGATCACGCTTGTTATATTGGATGACTCTCGGAAGATCTTGAACATTATAGCCTTCCTCCTGTAGCACCTTGCGACATTTCTTCAGTGCTTTGACATTATCTATGAGACATTCAACGCGGGAGTCCGCCACAAATACAAACCCGTCGACACCACGCAGAATTACGGAATTGGTGCTGTGATAGAGGCTGGAAATAGGTAGGGTAAATAGATGCATTTTAATGTGGAAGTCGCCCAATTGACCGATGCTCAAAGGCAGAAAGTCGAAGTACCTAGTCGACCCATCTTGCTCTTGTAATTCGAGCAGGCCAGATTTTATTTCGACCGATGTTTGATTGAAAATAGATCTCAGATTTTCCGTTTTTCCAGAACCAGTCGGGCCAAAGTATATAACTTTGCAGTGTATTTCTTTAGTTTCGAAATTAGTGAAAGCCACGATTAAACGTCCCGTTCAGGTGTCGGAGTTAATCTCCACGGTCTCTATTGTAGCATTAAATAAACGCATGGCATCCTGAGTTATGGGATTATTTTGTGCATCGATTGTGACTTTTTCACGTTTAGCTAGGTTTTCGCGCTGCTGGATGGTCGCAAGGTTTTCTGGAAGTGGCGCTACAGGTACGGATGTGTTTTTAGGGTCGGTATTCTTTGCTTTAAAAACGATCGGGCCTTTGTAATCAAACATTTCAGCAAAAGCGTCTCGAAGCTTTTTTTGCTCATCTGCCTTTAGGAGTGTCGCGGACAGAAAACTATCAGATGGGATGACCAGCTCTATTAATTTATTAGAGTAGGTGATCGGGTGAGCGTCTTCTAGCTTCTTAGCTTGGAGGGGTCGATGTTTTTTCCACTCCTCAACGCACTCACGCCATGATGCCGGTAGAGATTTTTGGTGTAAATTCCGGTCATCCACATTGACGGGCTTGCTCTCAGTTGTGGAGTTGTTGGGAGCGGTTGTCAAAGTTGGAGGCGCATCAGTCTTTTGAGATATAAGAGGTGGATTTTGAGGTTTTGACCCTAATGATCCGCGAATTTCGGCCATGGTCAGCTTTGCCGCTGAAGGTGCTGTCGCTGCGGCGCTAGACGAATGGGTCGAATTATGGCGTTGGTTAGAGAATGCTTGATCGGTTTTTTGCTGTGTGGATGACATTTGGCTCAGAAGGATTCCTGGATCCAGACACCATTCCAAGGCATAATTTTCCAAAATGTAGCGATCCATCTCTGAACCATCCAAATCCAGTCGTGCTTTCGTGAGGGTTCGGAAGATTCTATTTAAATCAGCTGGTCCTGCACGCATCGCGATCTCGTTCAGATGTCTAACTTCATCATCATCCATGCCTAGCGCTTTGAAGTCCAAGCTTTCTGTTCCGACATCGCGAACAATGAAGGAGTGTCGCGCCATCGCGGCAGTTTTCTCCGTCACGTCCGTCATGGCAACCCCGGAATCTTCGAGTTGATCCAAAGATTCGATCACAGTGGCTGGATTCCTCGATACGAGTGCGTCCAAAAGGTTAATATATTGTGTGGATGATACATACGAAATGATTCGTTCCAACGCGGAAACGGTCACTTTGCCGCCACCCACCGCGATGACATGATCCAAAAGAGTCAGAGCATCTCGCATGGAACCGTGACCTTCGCGTGCAATTGCTAGCACAGCCTTTTCTTCAAAATCAATGGTCTCTTCTCTCAAAATCTGAAGAATACGCTCCCGGATTGCATTCAATGATAATTTTTGCAAGTGGAAGACCTGACAGCGACTCATGATCGTTTGGGGGATTTTTTGAAGTTCTGTGGTTGCAAAAACGAATACGACGTGCGCGGGCGGTTCTTCAAGAGTCTTGAGAAGCGCATTGAAGGCGCTTTGTGACAGCATGTGAACTTCGTCGATGATGTATACTTTGAATCTTGATCGCTGGGGTACATACGAAACAGTCTCTCGAAGGGCTCGCACATCATCAACGCTGGTGTTTGATGCGCCGTCGATCTCCATCACATCTTCGTGGGTGCCGCTGGATATGGCTTCGCAGCTATCACAGGCATTACATGGTTCAGAAAGCTTTGGGTTTGAACAATTAAGTGCCTTTGCATAGAGACGAGCCGATGTCGTCTTGCCGACCCCGCGGACGCCACTGAAAATAACCGCGTGCGGTTCACGCCCAAGTTTTATCGCATTAGCGAGAGCGGTCGCGGTGGCGCCCTGCCCACAGAGTTCAGCAAAAGTTTTAGGTCGATATTTACGTGCAAGAGGCATGTAACTGAGAGCTGTCATGGGGCTTTCCTATGAGAGTTCAAGAGCCCAGAGTGATAGCCAGATGCACCGAACACCTGCCAGATCCTGGTACCGTTGCTACCTTCCGGTCCTGGCGGGGTTCGCAGGCGGGCACCATCCGGGATCTGGCTATCACACTAGGCTCTTACCGGCGCCGAATCGGTTACACAATTCATTCCGACAGCAAGGATCATCCTTATGTCACAAAACTTCCGGCGACTCGACTAAAAACCTGACCGAGAGTGAATTTTTATCGCTCTTTTTCTTAAAAAACGCCAAACTTGTCGGGGCCTTTGAGGCAAATGACTAGAAGGCGAACTAAGCTGGTCTTCGCCGACTATATAAAGAGAGCACGGGGGTTGTCCAGTGAAGGCCTTGATTCAGCGAGTCAAATCAGCTCAAGTGAAAGTAGCCGCTGATATTGTTGGAGAAATTGACCAGGGGTGGCTGGTCTTTCTGGGCGTCTCGCGATCTGATACAGGGGATGAAATTGCCAAAATGGCTGAAAAGATTGCAGGCCTGAGATTGTTCTCGGACGCTGGGGGGCGATTTAATTTATCAGTGGCAGACGTGTCTGGGTCAATTCTCGTGGTGAGTCAGTTCACGCTTTATGCCGATTGCAGCCGCGGGCGGAGACCAAGCTTTACGGATGCCGCCGAACCGGCCAAGGCTGAGGCGCTTTACGAGCGTTTTGTGGCTGAGCTGCGCGCAAAATCTATTAAAGTGGAAACGGGGCGTTTTGGTGCGGATATGCAAGTGTCACTGGTTAATGATGGTCCAGTGACTGTGATGCTTGATTCTGCCACGTGATTTTGGCCGCTAAAGATCGAGACGTATATTAATGAATGGTGACGCTTCTAAAAAACAAAATCTTCAGAAGGCTTTCCGCAGCGATGCCCGCAGGCTGTCGGTTGTTGTGGATGATCTTTTAAATTTATGCGCAAAGAAGTCGCTCACACTGGGCGAGTTTCTTCACGAGCTAAATCTTTACGGCCATATGATGGTTTGTTTAATTTTTTCGATTCCATTCTTGCTGCCTGTTCCTCTGCCGGGTCTATCAACTGTATTCGGGCTCGTCATCGCTATCGGGGGTAGCCAAATTCTGATGGGGCAAGATCCTTGGGTGCCAAAGAGCTGGCGAGCACGTCAGATATCAACTGGTTTGATCATTCGGATTTTGGAGGTGCTAAAAAAAATTCTCTTGCGAACAGAGAAAGTTGTAAAACCAAGATTCAAGTTCTTCGCAAAGCATCCTGGGTTTGTGCGATTTAATGGTGCCGTCATTTTGCTTTTAGCGCTGCTGCTTGCATTGCCAATGCCTCCTGGTTTTAACCTTCCGCCGGCATTGGCCATTATCGCGCTGTCGATAGGTAGTATCGAGCGCGATGGAGCCCTCATCGTGTTTGGATACCTGATGACAATCCTTAACGTCGCTTTGTTTGGGACGTTTTTTTTCTTTGGATTTGAGGGAATTAAGTCCTTGGTGAGCGCTTTCGGTTGAGCGTTTGACCGGCTATCAAGTGGCTAAACTAGGCTTTTGTTAAAACGTCCAGCCATTTTGTGTCAAACTTTTCCTTGTCGTAAACCACCCCAACTCTGAAGTTCTTAAGAACATCTTTAGCTATCCTCTGGATGTCGCTAGTCGTGACAGCCGACATCTTTTCCGGAATTTCATAAAGCTTTTGAGCGTCTCCAAAATAAAATTGAGAGGACGACAAGGCGCCGGCTAGGCTGCCGTGGCTTTCAAGAGTCAAGAAGTAGGTTGTTGTGAAAATATTTCGATACTCATCGAGTTCCTCTTGGGTGACTCCGCGTTCTTTGAACGATTTGACGACCGCCGCCATAGTCTCCAGAGTTTCTTTGGGCTTTGAAGTTGAAACGGAAAGCACTCCAATACCCTGGTTGTATTGAATAGTGCCGGCATAAACCGCATAAGATAGGCTTCTTTTCGTGCGGATTTCTTCCTGTAGCTTCTGGCTCAATATTTCAAACATGATGTCGGCAGCAGGAGCATCTTTTGCAAGTATCGATGGGGCGTTGAATTTAACTCTTATGTAGGCGGTTGGAATCTGCCGGTGTTCAAACGCGACGCTGTTTTTGGGTTCAAACAAGGGGGCTGCCACAATCTTTTTTGGTGAGTTAAGTTTTCGAATCTTTTCGAACTTATTCACGATGTTCTTGTGGATCTTTGAGCTCATCTTGGGGCCGGCATAAGTCAGAAAAATCTTCGATGCGTCAAGCAGGGAGCGGTGATAGGTCTTCAAGTCATCTGACGTTAAGGATTCTGTTTGCTTTATGCCATCTTGGGGAAGCAGTCTATAGGGGTGATGGAGATCGTAAAAAACGGTATTGACCGTCGTATTCGCGTGAGATTCTGGGTTTTGGATATCACGTTGGTAGTCAGCAACGCGTTGTTGTTTTGCGAGAGTTACGTCATCTTTATTAAATGACGGTTCAGTAACAACGGAGGCTAAAAGTTCGATGGCTTGAGGTAAGTACTCATCAACAGTCTGAATCGAGCACTGGCTCATTTCGATTCCGCCGCGACAAGCAAGGCCAATGGAATATTTCTCAGTTAGGCTAAATATTTTTGACTTGCTGAACTTCCTTGTTGAATACGTCATGGCCTCCATGGCGAGCTCGTTGATGGCGCGTTTGTTAAAGGATTCGTCGGCGCTTCCGGTCATGAACGTTACAGAGAGAGTAACGATGTCGCTGCCAGGCGTCTCGCGTGAGATCAGAACGATGTCGTTGCGCAGTTTTTCTGTGGTTGTGAGATTTTTCTCTGGATCCGCTGAGCTAAGCCCGGGGATTAGCATCGCGGCTGCTACAAATAACGTCGAAGAAAGAGAAGTCAAAAATTTCGTCATAGCCATAGCCTCACGGTCATCACAGGTTTAGTAGTTTGTTAGGTACTTTTCAACGTAAGGGCCAGAATTATCGCTGTAGTTTGCGACCTTGGCGTCCTCAGGATTTAGGAGTGTAATTCCAACGTAGGGTTTTCCTATGAAGTATTTTTTCACAAATTTTTGCACGTCGTTTAGAGTTACTTTTTCCAGGTTGCTCAAGTAGTTGTCGTAATAGTCCAAGCCACTCGTAGCCCACCAAAATGCTAAGGTTTTTGCGTATTCGCTTGGCCGGTTGAGCTCCATTTTATAGCCGATGCGCTGCTTGCGTCGGACATCTGATAGTTGACTGGCGTTAAAATAACCGGGCTTAATCCACTCCTTTGGCTGGTTTAAAAGCGCTTTCCTGATATTTGAGGCGGTCTCGGGTCGCGAGGCAGCATAGAGGACGAGTTCGCCGGCTTGACCTTGTGAGTGATATGACAGACCGGCACCCAAAGCTAGTCCACTATCGACAAATTTTTTGAAGAATTTGCCAGATCGATGCTCTAAAAGTTGCAGCAGAATATCGGCCGTCCAAGTATCAGACTTTTCGTAGAGAGTTCTAGGTCCTTTCCAGGTGAATTGCTGCGTCACATTCTGCGCTAAGGCGTGAGTTTTGGTCACCTCGGTCGTCTGTGGAAAATCAGGGAAGGGGCCGCGATTGACCGGCTTCCACTCGGGAGGTGTCGTCCAAGCTGCGAAGTGTTTATTAACTAACGTCTTAACGTTGTCGGCGGTTACATCGCCTGCCACGATGAGTGCAGAATTGGCCGGGACGAAAACATCACTTTTAATTGTTAGAAGCTGGTCTCGATTAGTTGTCTCGATAATCCGTCGTCGGCCAAGCGGATTTCTCAGGTGTTCTTTTGCGCCATACATGATCATCCGCTCGATATTAAAAAGCTCAAAACCAGGTTGGCTAGCGTTACGGTCGTATTCGTCGAGCACCACGACGCGTTCTCGCTCGAGCTCCTTGTTGTCAAGTAGTGGCGTTGAAATGGCGTCTGCCATAAATTGAAGTCCATCTTCTAAGTTCTTAGAAGGAAGGGTGAAGTAATAGCGCACCATCTCTGCGCTGGTGTCGCCGTTATAGGTGATGCCGAGTTGACGAATGCGCTTATTGAAGGCCTCTTGATTGGGAATTCGTTTATTGCCCTTGAAAAACATATGTTCCCAAACGTGAGTTAAGCCGTTGGTCTCAGGTAATTCCGTCATCGCACCTGCTTTTGCAACCAGCACAATCGTAGCAAGCGGGACTTTTGGCATTTCAATCGTGAGTATTTGTAAGCCGTTTGAGGCTTCTGCCTGTTTGTATGAACGGGTAACAGTAGATTTAGTTTGGGCTAGGCACACTGACGCAAGCAACTGAGTGGCGATCAGTATGTAAAAATATTTGTGAAGTTTCATGTTTCGTACCTCAAGCGAGATTTTATAACGTGTCGGCGATGATTTCCGCGATATCCTTTACGGCAACTTGCTCGCCCTTGCCCTCGCCTTTGATTCCGTCCGTCAGCATCGTCATGCAGAATGGGCATGCAGTTGCGACGGTGTGGGCGCCAGTTTTCAAGGCTTCTTGCGCGCGCTCTACGTTGACGCGCTTGCCGATGTGTTCTTCCATCCACATGCGCCCGCCACCGGCGCCGCAACAGAAACCCTTTTCTTTGTTGCGGGGCATTTCCGTGACTTCGGCCTTTGTGACGGCTTGAATGGCGTCTCGCGGTTGCTCGTATACATCGTTGTGACGTCCCAGATAGCAGCTGTCGTGGTAGGTTACTTTGGTGGCCTCAGCTGGAACCTCAGATGGTTTTATTTTTCCACTGCTAACCAGGTCGCTTATCAGCTGGCTGTGGTGAACAACCTCGGCTGCAAATCCGAAGTCCGGGTACTCATTTTTGATGGTGTTGAAGCAATGAGGGCATCCAGTGACTACTTTTTTGACGTTGTATTTTTTTAGTGTCTCCACGTTTTCTTGAATAGCCATATTTGCTAGATATTCGTTTCCAAGTCTGCGAGCTGTGTCGCCGTTACATTTCTCTTCTGTGCCCAGTATGGAGAAACTAACATTTGCGCTCTGCATGATCTTTGCGATCGATTTGCTGACTTTCTTGTAACGCTCGTCGTAGCTGCCGGCGCAGCCAACCCAGAATAGGTATTCAACGTCGCTTTTTTGAGACATCGTGGTGACTCCTAGTCCATCGGCCCATTTCGCGCGGTCGCTATGAGGCATGGCCCAGGGGGAGAAGTTGTTTTCTAGGTTTTTGAACGTGTTCGTAAGTTCCTCGGGGAAATTACCTTCAGTCAGCGACATATATCTGCGCATATCTACAATTGCCGGAATATGTTCGATGTAAAGTGGGCAGGCTTCCATGCAAGCGCCGCAAGTGGTGCAGCTCCAAAGTTCATCGCGATGAACAATGCCAGGTGATGAATCATCGCCGATCAGTGTTTTGCGCTTGGCTGGATCAGGATTTGCAACAGCGTCTTGGAGAGAGTCTTTCAAGTGGTGAATGATTTTTCGGGGGTCCAGCGGTTTGCCCGTATAATTTGCTGGGCATTGCTCGGTGCATCGTCCACATTCGACGCACGTCATTCCGTCGAGAAGCTGTTTCCAAGAGAAGTCTTCCATTTTTCCTGCGCCGAATGTTGTCGCATCATCTTTAAATTCCATGGGGCGAAGTCGTCCGCGTGATCTGTGACTTCTGAAAAAGATGTTCGGCCAAACCCAGATCAAGTGTTGGTGCTTCGAGAAGGGGAGAAATGTTGTGAATCCGAACAGGACGAGACAGTGAATGAACCACCAAGAATTATAAAAGCCCTTAAAGCCGTCAGGGGTTTCGATTCCAAAAAGGGAGGCAAGTGTGCTGGAAATGGACCAAGACAGAGGTAGGTATTCGCGGGGGAGGGCGTGTTCGTCAGCTAGACCGGCCTTTGCGCCCATATAAATCATTGTTGTTAAAACAAGGGCCAAGATGGCGCTTAGAACAATATAGGCGTCAACTCGGCTGGCCTTTGAAAGCCCCTGAAATCGCCTTGGAGGAAAAAATAGCCGACGTGCAATGGCGTATGAGATGGCGGCCGCCACTGCAAAGTTACCCAAATCCTGCGAAAGAGCATAGATACGGTAGAGGTCTCCATGACCAAGAAACCACTGATAACTAAATCCTGGGATGATCCCCGACAGAATGGTTTCACCCGTGCCGATGGTAACGGTCACAAATCCCCAAAATATGAAAGCATGCATGATGCCAGCCGTCATATCCTTGAACATTTTTTGTTGAAGCAAACCAAACAGCAGCGTTTCCTTGATCCGAGCCGGGATGTTATCGATTCGAGAGTCATCTGCTCCCTTGCCAAGACTGACCTGAGCCCACGTGCGGCTTAGGTTGAAAGCAAAGAAACTAAAGACGGCAGCAGAGAGGGCAGCAAAGGCAACATTGAAAATGCTCATCGGTAGGGCCTCCATCGGCGAGGGCAGGGAAGTATAAAATGTGCAAATAATTCTAGTCTATTAGGGCCAAAAAATCCACGGGCATGGGGCTGGATCAAGGGGGCTTTTCAACGACTTGCACATTTCGGCTTAGATCGTCATATTAAGGGGTTTCCTAAAAGCCGACGTCATCGTTGAGGTTTTTCTCAGAGGTTATAAAATGACCACGAATTCCAAAAAAATTGATCCGCGCCGCCTAAAGGGCTTTCGTGATTACCTGCCCGACTTGATGGAGGTACGGTCATCTCTTCAAAGCAAGATTAGACAGCATGCAAAACTTGCTGGTTTTCGGGAAATCGGAACGCCAGTTCTTGAGTACGCTGAGACTTTGCTCGGGCAAGGTGGCGACGAGACTGACAAGCAGGTTTATCGATTCGAAGATCATGGTGGACGACAAGTCGCGATGCGTTTTGATTTGACCGTTCCCTTCGCGCGCTTTGTTGCAGAGCACCAAGGCGACCTAGTTTTCCCCTTTAAACGTCTCCAGATTGGTGATGTATGGCGTGGCGAGAATACGCAAAAAGGCCGCTACAGAGAGTTTTGCCAGTGTGATTTAGACATTATTGGAGTCGACAGTGTCAATGCGGATGCTGAGATTATTAGTTGCTTTTACCGCATACTTTGTGACTTCAATCTTGGTGGCTTTACGATACGGGTTGGTCATAGACATCTTCTATCTGCCTTAATTGGGACGGCTCTTCCAGGGCTGAGCCAAGAGGGCGAAACGCAAGCGCTGATCGCTTTGGATAAGTTAGACAAAATCGGTGCGGATCAAGTTGTCGAACTACTCATGAAACTAACCTCATCAGATCCAGCAAAGGTGCGCGATTTGATTCGTGCTCTAACTGATGGCGCCAGAGCCAGAGGTACAGATTTGGCGTGGGTGAAATTACAATTGGCATCGAATGCTCAGGCGCTGGCAGAGTTGGACCGTATGACTGTGCTGATGTCAGTTTTGAATGCGGTTACCGCGCACACTAAAGGTGGAAGTATCCGTCTTGATTTATCCATTGCTCGCGGTTTGGGTTATTACACGGGCGTTGTCTTTGAAACCACACTAGATTCTCTACCCGGATTTGGCAGTATCAGCAGCGGTGGTCGGTACAACAATTTGGCGGAGAGATTTACCAACCGAGCACTGCCAGGGGTTGGAGGTTCTATTGGGCTTGACCGTTTGCTCGCTGGTATGGAAGAGCTGGGCAAACTGGCAACTGCGGGCTCGGACGTCGTGTTCATTGCGATTGCCACAGACGATGCGCTAGAGTCCGCGCTGGATTTGGCCAACATGTTGCGAGGCAATGGTTTACCGTGCGACATCGGATTGACAACCGGCAAAGTGGGTAATCAATTCAAGCACGCGGATCGTTTGGGCTATGAGAGAGTTGTTACACTGGGATCTGAAGAGGTCCGATCAGGAACATATAACCTAAAGAATATGAAAACCGGTGAGGAGAAAAAAGGTCTTCCGAGACAGGCTATCCTTGCTGAGCTGGCCTCTAGAAGTTAGGGGGCGTTTTTTTATGGGGGGATTAAAAGTGAAACTCGTGAATTTCACGATCAACTTGCTGTGCTTTGCGTCAATCCTGTCGGATTCGAGTTCGAGCTATTCAGCGTCGATCACGGATAACGCTCCTAAATCAATAAATTCTGTGCAGACAAACGAAACCGCGCCGTCTCGGCCTGCGAACCTCGGCGAAATTAAGACTCTTAAGATTTTGATTCGTCAAAAGGGTGGCGGTGGTCCACTTCGAAAGGTTGAAGTAAGTATTGGTGAAAAGAAATTTTTCACCGGGCCTGACGGTTTGGTCACCGTCGAACTTCCCAACATTGCAGCTCCGATTAGCTTTTATAAGGCAGGTTTCGAATCCGCATCACTACCGTGGGATGAGATTAATAACGTCAAAGAGATGGAGATTTATCTTTTTCCAGCCCTCGGTGCTGAGGATGAGATCATCATCAGGGGAAATCGACGGCCATCAATCAGTAAAAAAGTTATTTCATCTGACGAAGCTGCTCGCGTCGCTCCTGGTGGCGATCCAGGGCAGGTGACAAAACTATTGCCAGGTGTGACAACGCAGCCAGGTCAGGCGGAAGTGACTATCCGCGGAAGTAAACCAGCTGACAGTGCATACTATCTGGATGATATAAAAGTGCCGTTTGTCTACCATTCCGTGGGAAATTTATCGGTACTGCCGGCGTCCATAATTGAAGATGTTGAGTTTAGTGCGGGCGGCTTCGGGGCCGAATACGGTGACGCTTCCGGAGGTGTTGTTGTATTGCGCTCAAAGACGGATATACCTGATAGACCAAAAACGCGGTTCACTCTAAATTTGCCTCTTTACAGCTCAATTTTCCACGAAAGACCGCTCAACGAGCAGGAGGCTATCTTTGTTGGGGTGCGACGCAGTTATCTTGATGTGATATTGCCAAAAGTACTTCCCAAGGACTCAGGCGTGACCGTTGTCCCCTACTTCCGTGACTACCAGGGTATCTATATTAAAAAGCTAGACGACGGTCACTATAAGCTGTCCCTTCTAGCCTCGGCCGATGGACTTCGTGCGACGGCTCCTGGAGCCTTGAGTCAGGACGAAAACGGAAAGGGCAATTTTTTTGTCAAAACCTATTTCGGCGCGATCGCTTTGGAGCGCACGAAGAGGTTGGAAAACAATTGGACGATGGTCACCACGCCGCAGTTGGTTTTTACTGATAATAAGTTTGATATTAGTGATTTGAAGTTCAGAGTTCGTGCGCACACGTTTCGTCTACCTGTCGAGTTCACGCAAAGAATCAGTAGTGATGAACGCCTTTACGCCGGTTTTGATGGTTCTTATGTCCCATTCAACGTGAACTATTATTTGCCCCTGTTTGATCCCGAGGATCCTTTTTACGACGTGGAAGAAGCCCCTCGAGTCGAGGGTGAGCAGACCGGAGCGTCGGTCGATCTATCGGCGTGGTTGGCCAGAGACTACAAACTTGGAAACGGTGGAATTATCACTCCGGGGCTAAGGGCTTTCTACTTCAATCTGACCGATCGAGCGTCTGCAGATCCAAGATTGCAATACCGTCAGATGGTTAAAGACGGCCAGACTCTGAAAGCTGCGGTTGGACAGTACTCGACGTTTCCGCGCAACGGAGAACCCGCCAAAAAAATAGGTAATCCAAAATTACACTTCCCCCGGGCGATGCACTATATTCTAGGCCTTGAATCGAAATGGTCGGAACGTTGGCTGACGGATTTGCAAGTCTTTTTCAAAGACGTTCGGTTGGTTATTCGGCCAGATCTGGATCCAAATGTGAACTACAATAATAAAGGCCGTCTTCAGAGTTACGGATTTGAGACATTTGTGCGGCGCGCCCTAACTGAGAGATGGTTCGGATGGCTGTCGTACACGTATTCGCGCACAAGCGAGAGAAATAATGATGACTCTGATTGGTATCCTGGCGCCAACGATCAGACCCACGTACTAAATCTAACGGGTAGTTACCGGCTAAAGGCAACGTGGGATTTGGGAGGTCGGCTGGGTTATCACACCGGCGATACATATACGACAAAACTTGGTGATGCGGTCTATAATGCTAACCTTGACAAGTACCAGCCACGTGCTGCTAATGCTCTAAATGGAAAGCGTTTGCCAGATTATAACGAGATGTCTCTCTATAGCAGTCATGACATCCTTTTCGACAACTGGAAATCGACAATTCGCTGGGGGATCGAGTACTTCTGGTTCAAGCGCCAAGCTTACGGCGTTAATCCGAACTATGATTTCACAAAAGAAGAATTTGTTAGAGGAGTTCCGCCGATTCCGTACCTAGAGTTGCGCGGTGAACTCTGATGGATTTTGAGAGTCTTGCGCCTAACTGGAGTGAATCCAACTCGGACTACTGGCTCAAATTGGCGCAAAATACTCCTCGCGATCAGTTAGCGGCCCTTCTGGCCCTACCATCAATCGGTACAAAGCTATCGGATGATGCCGCGATGTTTCTGGCCTACTCGGTAGCATTGAAAGGTGCTGGTAACGTGTCTCCAAACCCCTTAGTGGGTGCTGTAGTGCTTGGTCATGATAAAGCCTATTTGGGATCGGGAGCGCATTTGCGATGGGGCGAGGGGCATGCTGAAGTGCATGCTTTGAAGTCCGTCGTAAGTCCTGAGTCACTGCGAGGAGCTTCAATTTACGTTACGTTAGAACCGTGTTCGCATCATGGGCGAACGCCGCCTTGTGCGGATATGATTGTTAAGTCTGAAGTCAGTCGTGTGATTTTTGGTGTGCAAGATCCAAATCCCAAGGTCCATGGCGCAGGTGTTAGGCGTCTGAGAAGTGCTGGGAAGTTGGTTGAGCAGCTATCTTCATGGCAGCCAGCATGTGAATGGCTAGCCCGTGTTTTCTTTCATAATCAAAAACTAAACTCTGTGTTTACGGGTATGAAGGTCGCGAGTACTCCATCAGGTGTTATCGCCGGTGATAACACGAGTCGTCAGTGGATCACGGGTGAGCGGGCGCGGCTGATGGGGCATTTTTTAAGACTCGAGTATGATGCCATTTGTGTTGGTGCTAAGACTGCTATTTTAGACGATCCCTCTTTGGATATTCGTCATCCATTTGTGAGTGGACGTATGCCTCTTCGTGTCATTATAGATGGTGACGGAATTTTACAAAATGTGGAAAAGCCGTTGAAGATTTTTTCAACGATGCCTGAAAAGACGCTTTTAGTTGTTCCAGAGGAATCGTTTGACAAGTTAGAGATGAAGCACGGAGTTAAAGTTTTACGCCTTCGCCCAAATTTGAGTGGTGTATTTTCTTGGGCTGAGATTAAGAAAAGTTTGTGGGGTATGGGTATGAAAAGTTTACTTCTCGAAGGCGGTGGGCACGTATATCAAACGGCCTTGGATCAGTCGGCAGTTGACGCCCTGCATTGGTTTGTGTCAAGCGAGGAGAGACTCCAAGGCCTAAATTGGCCAGTTATTTCGGCAGCTTCGAATATTTATAAAAATGGTGGAGGGATCCCCCTAGGAGACGATAGACTCGTCGAGCTGAGGCTGACCTCGGGGGGAATAAAAATTGTCTGATTCAAGACCTACATTTGAAGACATCTATATGCGACTTGCGGTGACTCTGGCAGAGCGATCAACCTGTAAACGGCTAAAGGTCGGAACCGTAATCACAAGTACGGATTTTCGTAAAGTTCTGGCAGTTGGATACAACGGGAATGCAAGTGGCCTTCACAACGGATGTGATCGAGACGAGGTCGGTAATTGTGGTTGTCTCCATAGTGAAGAAAATGCAGTTATCAACTGTGATAGTCCCCGCAGCACCGAAAAGGTTGTATTTGTGACGCACCTGCCGTGCGCCATGTGCGCAAAACGTTTAATTAATCTTGGAAATGTCCGAAGGGTCTTGTACGCGCACGACTACCGTAGTCGCGACTCGGTTGACTTGTTTGCTCAGGTCGGTATTACGGTTGGTCAGGTAAAGTTATCAAAGCCAGATGGCAAAACGTCATCTCAATTTGAGACTGCGAAATGACTGGTGATTGCGGAAGCCATGGTCATGACGGGCACAATCATTCCCATGGCCATATCAATTCTCATGCCAGCTCGATTCAAAATATCAAAATAGCTTTTTTTCTTAATCTTATTTTTGCGTTGATCGAATTGGTCGGGGGGTGGTGGACGCATAGCGTGGCGATCCAAGCTGACGCCATTCACGATTTTGGCGATTCTCTAGTTCTGTTGTCGGCTTTGGCGCTTCAGCATTGGTCGGCGGTGGCGGCTAAGGGGCGTTTTACTTTTGGATTTAAACGGCTTTCACTTTTATCTGCACTTGGATCCAGTCTGGTTATTTTTTCGGGATCAGTGATCATCGTCGTCTCAGCGTTTGGGCGGCTCGCCGAGCCTCAGATGCCTCACCTCGATGGCATGCTCTGGCTAGCGTTGCTGGGTGTAGCTGTAAACGGCTATGCAGCATGGAGAATTGGACATGGTCATACTCAAAATGAGCGCGCTCTGAGTTGGCACATGTTGGAAGATTTACTGGGATGGATCGCGGTTTTGATCGGTAGCATCGTCATGCGTTTTTACCACGTTCCCTGGCTTGATCCGGCGATGAGTTTGGTGATAGCTGGCTTTATTATCATGGGGTCATTGAGGAACATTTGGGCGAGTTCTCAGTTGTTTTTACAGGCGGCACCCTTGGTTGACTTGGAATCAATTAGGGACGATGTTTTGAGCTCAACCGCAGCAAAATCGATAACAGCATTGAAGTCTTGGTCGCTAGACGGAGTGCATCACGTGGCATCCATGCAGGTCGTCATTCCCTCTCACTTAGACGCCGAAGCGAGGTCTCAGATTAAGCAGAGAGTCAAAGATATTTTCGCAAAACGTGGCGAATTTGATGTCACGGTTGAACTTGATGAGCGGTAATTTTTAGAGCGGGAAGCCTTTTCGGTCAAACCAGTTTCTTATCAAGTGAAGAACTGGCTCGTAGATGGGTCGGCTCTCGTAAAGCAACTCATGGAGTCCGTCCTGAATCCAGTGAAAGTCCACGCCGCCTTTGGCATGCAAGCTAGCTGATGATACCCAACGTTGGATTGCATCCGCATCCACAACTTTCTCCTCGGTACCACACAAGACTAGAATGGGGACGGTTATTTTTGCTTGATTACTGTCTTCGTGAACAAATTGGGTTGCTTCGTAGCTTGCCTTAATCCATTCGAAGGTGGGACTGGGTATGGGGAACGGTGAATTCTGAATATTCTGATATCGGTCATGAGATCTCGTTAAAACATTTTTTTCAAAAGGCGGTCGCCAATATCGACCCGCTCCCGAGTGCACATGACCAAAGGATAAACGAGTTAAAAACTTGGATGTGTGATAGGCCGCAGGAGCTGGCATATAGCGATTTGGTAGCCCAAGAAGTGGGGAAGATAATACAACGCATCGCGGTTTTATCAGTCCTTGAATTATGGCCACGAGGGATATGAGTGAGCCCATACTGTGGCAAATCAGGTTAAACGGCTTTCCCTTCGTACCTTCATTTATGAGCTGGGCCATATCGTTAGCATAGGTATCGTAATGATCAATCCAAGCTCTTGCTCCGCCAGATCCGCCCTGTCCGCGATGATCAAAGATCAAAAAACCTGTATCGGCACTGACTTTAAGATCGTTGGGAAAACTTTCATACTTTTCGATCCATTCGGAGCGGCCATTTGCAAAAACCAGAAACCGATTGGCTGAGTCGGCGTTATCCGAAACAGCAAAACGCAGGTCTAAGGAGTTTGTGCGGTCACGGATGGTGTGAATGCGCATCTTGATTACCTCTAATATTGCCCAAAGTTAGCAAGCGCCTGGCCCTCTCGTCCAACGCTTTTTGATTGCGCAACCAGTTTCCCATCTCTCGAGGAAAGTTGGTGCAATGGCCGTCTACCTCCATAGTTTTCAGCAATGTCCACCAAGCCTCTCGTCCATGATCCTCGCCCACCATCGGCGACCAAGTGAAGACTTTCCAGCTCCTCGATTTACACTGATCCATGAATTCAACCGAAACTTGCCCCATTCTTGGGTGGACAATTGTAGCTGCCGCCATATTCATAAAATTTAGTATCGAAAGGTGTGCAAAATATGGCCAAGGTAGTTCGTCGTCTCCTGTAAGGCATGCCCTTTGTATGTCAGGATGGTGATCGCGCATATAAATGAGGCTTTCCGGGAAAAAACTTGAAACGATAACTTTGTCTCGTTGAGAGTGCCGACCAACGATTTCACCAACGGCTCGGCCGGATGCCGGATTGTTGCCTTTTATTTCGATATTTAGCTCAATTCGTCCGAGAAAACGCTCTACGACTTCGCTGAGAAAAGGGATGGGTTCCCCGTTCAGAAGTTTAAGATTGATCAGTTCAGCCTTCGTGAGTTTTGAACAGGAAAGCGCTTTGCCGGTTGCATGCATTAGGTGGTCATCGTGATTGATAACGGCGTGGCCATCTTTGGAGAGAACGACGTCAAGCTCAATACGATGCGCGCCGCACTCAACGCTTTTTTCAAAAGCTGAAAAACTATTTTCAAAGGCCTCTTTATTGTTGCCTCTGTGCGCTATCACTAGCATCGATACCTTGCCTCGCTTTTAGGAGTAGGAAAAACTTGCCCATTAGACAGCGTCTCAAAAGGCAGTTTCTGCATCTGGATCTGTCATATGCCTGTCAGTATACAATGGAATAGGTAAGATCGCGCAGAGTTTTCCACAAAGCAAACGCGATATTTTAAGCAAAGGAGCTAATCGATGAGAGCCAGTAAACGCTTTGGATATGTTGCGGCATTAGTCATGTGCGTTACTTCAGGTCAGCTCATGGCTGCTCCCGTTGGCAAAACGGCCTCGTCCTCTGGAAGTGGTAAATCGGGGGGGCGCGACTGGCTTCTCACGTTGCCACTTATGGCGGGTGGATCATTGCATACTGAATATAATGCAGGCGGTACCATGGGCCTTGCGCTCGAGTATTCTGCAATTGGCGCGGTTGAGGAATTGCTTCCGGATGATATTCAAGAGACAGGAAACTCGCTTACCATCGATGGTGTCCAAGTGTCTGCACTCATGAGCAGGTATTCTGATGAGAGAAACCTAGGCGGTTTTTTCTGGACTCTTGGAGCCGGTTACCGAGTTTGGAATGCAGAGTGGAAGAAAAGGCCGGGGGAGAAAGAGGCGCTAAGGCTCACGCTTGTTGACCAAGACGGTTACCTGCATCACCGGGTGCAGGGTAAAGGAGTTACCGGTCACTGCAGGTTTGGTTACAGATTTGTTGCGAGCGAATGGCCACTTGCCATAGGCGCTCATCTGGGTATCCGTCATATGAATTCTCAGGTGAGTGACTCGGATGTCCCGGCTAAGGAGCAAGAAGAGATGCAGCTGACCTATTCAGCCATAACCGAAAAGGAACGCGCTCACCTTAAGAATCGAATGATGACGCGGGCTGATATCTCGCTTGATTTTGGGTTCGCATTTTAAGTGAGCAGAGATTTGGCTCTCTCTTAAAGAACATAAAAATCAGAATGTTACATCGTTTTCGACGTCGTGTATGTCGCCTCGATGTCAGGGCCTGCTGAAAAGCGTAGGCGGCAGCAGTAATTTCACATAAATAATTGAGTCTAAATTAGCCGTCTGGCCGGATGTGGCTCCCAACTTGGCGCCGCTCCGGTGGTGCTCTTGCTCGGGTTCTTTTTATAGAGGTGGTTTGCTCTGTGACTTTGCGCGTTGCGATTGATGCCAGGATGATTAAACCTGGAAGTATGCACGGGATTGCTAGGTATGTGTACGAGCTGATTCGTGGACTAGCGATGCGCGATAGCGGATTGGAATATTACATATTGGTTAATCGCGATAGCCCACTGCAGTCCGAGTCGTGGCCGTCCCATATTCATTTGGAGCAAGTGAACTCCGCGTGGATTAGTTTTCGCGAGCAAGTAGAGATTCCGCAAATACTGAGGCGACGATCGGTGGATCTCTTTCACGCGCCCTCATTCGTAGCGCCTCTCATGGTGCCGTGTAAGATGATCATGACCATTCATGATTTGAATCACTTGGTACTGCCACAGTTCTATACGCCGTTGCATCAACTTTATTACAGAGTCTTTGTTAAAAGTTGCATTGCAAGGTCGACTTATATTTTAACGGTGAGTCAGTTTTCGAAAAAGGAAATCATCAGAACCCTCGGTCTCGATACCGAGAAGGTTTTTGTAACCTACAACGGTGTGAGTCAGGCTTATAAGCCCGTTACCGATCAAGATGAGTTAGCTTATGTCCGTGAGATTTATGAGCTCCCGGAGGAATTTATTCTTTGCGTTTCAAATAATAAGCCGCATAAAAACGTACATCAACTTGTGAGGGCATACTGTCAGGCTAAGATAGAAACGCCCCTTGTTTTGGCTACGCCAGTTGATCGAGCTCTGCTGCGTCTCGCCGATTCGTTCGGAAAAAAACATCTCATTTATTTTTCAAAGTTTATTGCCGAGGACCATCTTCCTGCAGTTTATTCGCTGACGCGCCTTTTTGTGTACCCATCGACTTATGAGGGGTTTGGTCTACCGCCATTGGAGGCGCTCTGTTGCGGGGCTCCCGTGGTCGTCGCGCGCTCGTCGTCTTTGCCTGAGGTTGTTGGTGACAATGCCATTTTTGCCAATCCGTATGACCACCTTGATATTGCTAAAGCATTGGAGAGGGGCATCACTAATCCCATTACGAGTCATGAATCATCCCGCACGATTGCTGAGCATCGCGCCAAGTTTTCGTGGGATAGGATGACAGAACAAACTTTGCAGCTTTACAAAAGTTGTCTTGGAGTTGGGCCCCGACCGGCTGGTCAAGATGCTGTCTTCCATCCTGAGGGGGCTTTGTGAGAATCGGCATCAATGGGCGTTTTTTGGTTGCGAAAAGAACGGGCGTGCAAAGAGCGGCCTACAACTTGGTCAAGACGTTAGTGGAGATTGACCGTGACAATGATTATTTTATTTTCACTGGGAATGAGCAAGTTGGCGCTGTGGAGTGGAATTATCCGAACGTCTCTGTGATTGGGGATCACCTGATTCCTAGTGAAAGTATTAAGAATCACGTCTGGGAGCAGGTCTGGTTGCCGCGATTGGCAAAGCAACACAGTATTGATATTTTACACTCCCCGGCAAACATCGCGCCCCTATTTTATAAGGGCAAATCAATCATCAATATTCACGACCTTTGCTTCGTTGTGAACCCGCAGTGGTATAGTTTTGCTTTTAGAACGTTGTATAACATCGTTATTCCTCAGTTGGCGAGACGAGCCACTAAGGTCATAACAAACAGCAACAATTCAAAAAACGATCTGCTGCAATATTTTAAGTTGGCTGCCGAGAAAGTGAGTCTGGTCTATTGGGCTGTAGACGATGTGTTCTCACTTCCCCCATCAGAGCAGAACTCCGAGGATGCTACGAAAGATCAAGACTACATTCTCTACGTAGGATCTCTTGAACCTAGAAAAAACATTAACGTCCTGATCGAGGCTTACGAGAAGCTTCGGCATGACTTCCCGTCGATTAAAACAAAGCTTATTCTCATCGGTGGTGAAAGCCCTTTGTTTGCGTCGGTGCAGCTTAAAGCGCGCGAATTCAGAGATGACGTAATTTTTAAGGGGTTTGTCTCCGATGTTGAGTTAGGTGATTTCTATCGAAAAGCCAAACTCGTGGCCTATCCTAGTCTCTATGAAGGCTTCGGACTTCCCCCTCTTGAAGCTATGGCCTCCGGTGTGCCTGTCGTGACTAGCTCTACCAGCAGCATACCTGAGGTGGTGGGCCGAGCTGCGATATTAGTGGACCCACGTGATCGTGATCAATTGACGAAAGCCATGCACCGAGTTCTGACGGACTCGTCCCTGCGTGAGTCGATGGTGAAAGCAGGTTCGCAGCAAGTGTTAAGGTTTAACTGGTACCGCGTGGCAAGAAGTGTTCTAGCCGTGTATCATGAGGTTTATAATCAGCGGCCCCATCAACCGGCCACAGTGAGGTCATTTATTCCCAGAAAAATTTGGATGGCGCTGCGAAACATTGAAAATGCGAAGACAGCAGTTTTGGATGAGAAAAGACTGCGGTTTCTGATGACTTCGAAACGGAGATAACCATGAGTATGAGGCGAGATCGAATCAAGAGTTTATTGCGTGATGGTAGTGCCGGCCAAAGGGTGAAGGTTTGTGGATGGGTGAGGTCTCGGCGCGAGTCCAAGGCGTTTGCATTTCTGGTGGTTAATGATGGTTCTTGCCAAGCCACTTTGCAGTGCGTGATTGATCAAGGAACGCCGGGTTTTGAATTGTTGGGACGATGTCAAACCGGTGCTTCCGTCGGCATCGAGGGCGAGCTAAAACCCAGCCAGGGCAAGGGTCAAGCTTGGGAAGTCCATGCACATAAGTTGGAGCTTTTTGGGGAAGCTGACCCCGAAACCTATCCTTTGCAAAAAAAGGGTCACACTCTCGAGTTCCTTCGAGAGATCGGTCATTTGCGTGGACGAACAAATACATTTGGTGCGGTCTGGAGACTGCGTAATGCTCTGGCGTTTGGGGTCCATGAGTTTTTCCAAAAGCAGGGTTTCGTCTGGGCTCATACGCCCATTATCACGGCCAGTGATTGCGAGGGTGCCGGTGAAATGTTTACGGTTACGACGCTAGACCCTGCGCAGCCACCCAGAACCGACAAGGGGCAAATTGATTGGTCTAAGGATTTTTTTGGCAAACGAGCGCATCTGACGGTCAGTGGTCAGCTTGAGGGCGAGTTTTTAGCTCTATCATTGGGCGATATTTATACTTTTGGACCGACCTTTCGTGCGGAAAACTCGAATACGACGCGGCACCTCTCTGAGTTTTGGATGATTGAGCCGGAGATGGCATTTGCAGATCTTGAAGATGACATGCAGCTTGCCGAGGATTTCATCAGATATTTATGCCGGTATGCAGTTGAACGCTGTGCGGATGAATTGGCATTCCTCAGTGATATGTACAAGGGGATGACGCCCCAAGAAATCGCCACCTTAGCCGATACGAAGTTCTCGAGAATTTCCTATACGGACGCAGTCAAGGAACTTGAAAAGGTCGCCGGAAAGTTTGAGTTCCCGGTCAAGTGGGGGATCGACCTTCAGTCTGAGCATGAGCGCTACCTGACCGATCACGTGTTCAAGGGGCCGGTGATTGTCAATAATTATCCAAAAGATATTAAGGCCTTTTACATGCGCCAAAATGACGATGGCAAAACCGTGGCGGCCATGGACGTTTTGGCCCCCAGGATTGGGGAAATTATTGGTGGCAGCCAGCGGGAGGACCGCATCGAGGTCCTCGAAAACCGAATTCGTGATATGTCGCTACCCTTGGGAGATCTCCAGTGGTACATCGATTTGCGGCGTTACGGGTCTGTGCCCCATGCTGGCTTTGGGCTTGGATTTGAGCGTATTGTTCAGTACTTATCGGGCATGGCCAATATCCGGGACGTCATCCCTTGTCCTAGGGCCCCCCATACCATCGCTTTCTAGGCGGGTAAGAGCCTGATTTTGATCGTTCAATTTTTTTGCTCAAACCCTTGAATCACGTGGGTTTAGCTGTTGACCAGTGAGGGGGTTATATATATATTGCCCCCTCTCAAAAGGATCAGCCGCCGCGGTCAGCGTGTCCCCGGCAGCTAAAAAGTCCAGTCATTACGAGCACGCGCCCCGTTTCTGGAGTAACAGGATACTTATGAAAACTGTTAGTGTAAAACCTGCCGATGTCAAGAAGCAGTGGACCGTCGTTGACGCATCTGACAAGACTCTAGGCCGTTTGGCTACTGAGGTCGCTCGTGTGCTTCGCGGCAAACACAAACCTGATTTCACGCCTCATATCGATGGCGGTGATTACGTCGTTGTGGTGAATGCCAATAGGGTTAAACTAAGCGGCGGAAAAATGACCGATAAATTCTATCATCATCACACCGGACACGTTGGTGGAATCAAGGCGATTGCTGCTCGCGATCTTCTTGCTTCGAAGCCTGAGCGTCTCGTTGCGGCCGCAATTAAGGGCATGTTGCCGAAGTCGAAACTTGGCCGCAAGATTTGCGGCAATCTGCACGTTTATGCTGGTGCTGAGCATCCGCATAAGGCGCAAAATCCAGTCGCAATGCCGACCCGCTAAGGAGGATTTGAGTAATCATGGCTACAAAGTCAAAAGCAGTTCACGCAGTAGGAAAACGCAAGACATCGATCGCTCGCGTTTGGGTAAAACAAGGTAAGGGAAACATAGTCATCAACAAACGTACGATGGAAGATTACTTTCTTCGTCCTACGTCACGGATGATTGTGAAACAAGCGCTAGAGCTTACCGACGCCGTAGAATCGTATGACATTACGATTAACGTAACTGGAGGCGGTTTAACAGGACAGGCCGGTGCTATTCGTCACGCATTGAGCCGAGCATTGACACTCCTTGATCCATCGAAACGCCCTGTGCTTAAAGACGCTGGACTGATCACGAGAGATGCTCGTAAAAAAGAACGTAAGAAGTACGGTTTGGCGTCTGCTCGCCGTCGCTTCCAGTTCTCGAAGCGTTAATACTCAAGATTATACAATGGATTTCAAAAGGCCGAAGCCAGGAGCTTCGGCCTTTTTTCGTTTACTCAGCGGCGAATTTTGCTCAGTGGATGAATCATATCGGAGGAGGTGCGACGTTTTCCGATTTTTAATAAAGAAAATATCCACGCTCGCGATTTTTTTGCACGTCCAACTTGGGACACCGCGTTTGCACGGTCCATACGGTTCTTCAGCCAGCCAAGTGTAACGAGAGACGTTTGTCCCGCCTTTGAATCAAACCATGTTTGGCGATCGAATTCATAGACGGATTGAAACATTGCCTCCGGCAGATGCGATTTGGAGAAGGTCATAACGCGCGTCGAGAATTGATCGTCCAAAGGTTTGATCAGATTCTCGGGCCGCAACGATGTGTTTACTATTTTTATGGTGACGAGCTCCTTGCTGAGAAATGCAAGGGTGATCAACTGGGCGGTTACATCTTTGATTGGGTTGAGCTGGGTCGCTTCAACTCCAATAAACAAAATGCCCTGACAGTAGTCTCCCCGCAGCACCTGAAGGTGCGCCCTACCGGTTGGTCTGTTGTCGATCTCAATAACCCATTGCTGCACCTGAGAGGGTGGTTCAAAGCCCCGCTTTGAGGCCGGGGTGAAAGGGGCAATGGATGAGATGGTATTTTTAAAAAAATCGGCATCTTTAGCAAAGAAAACATGATGTTCATCGCCCCAGCTGTCACGGTTCAAACAACGCCAGCCGGGTCCCGTTAATGAAATGGAGCTCGTTGGTGCTATAATGGGAGAGATAAATCTACGACCAAGTTCGCGATGTTGCATGGGATATTCCAGATTGGTCACGTTTGCATCGGTTTCATCATGCTTGTCTTTGGATCATAGCACAGACAGCGAGGAGGAATGTCATGTTTGGTAACGATAAAGGTCAAAGTTTTCCATCTAAGCGCGCATCAGCCGGATCGGCTCGCGATGGCGGTGTAACAATCTTGACGGCTGGTTGTCACTTCTCAGGAAAATTATATTGCAAAGGCGCTACGCGCATCGGCGGGACAATCGATGGTGAAATCATCGCAGAAGGTCTCTTGATCGTGGAAGAGGATGCTGTGATCAACGCCCAAGTCAAGGCAGAGGAAGTTGTTGTGCATGGCCGCGTTGAAGGGACTTTGGCTGTTCAGAGGAAAATTGAGATGTGCGCCACAGCGGATGTTCAGGCTGACATAGCAACGCCTAGCATGATTGTACAGGAAGGCGCACTGTTCAACGGTCGTACGGTCATGAAACGTACAGCCGTATCTGGTGAAGCCGGCGGTCGTGATGGAAAAAATGTGAAAGATATCGGGCTTCATCAGCAGCAAGCTCAAGTTGCGGAAAGTTCCGATCACCCTAATAATATCGCAGCCAGAGTTCCGGATATTTCGTTTGCCTGACATTTTAAAAAGCATGGTTTGAATGAACGCGGAATTAATATTTGATCGGCTAAATTCGGATCCCAAAGCTTGGGATCCGATTTATTTTGCGCTACCTCGAAAGCCAAGTGCAGTAGCCGTGATTTTGTTTGATAGAGATACTTCGACGCCTAAAGTTCTTCTGATAAGACGAAGCACAAAGCTGCGCTCACACAAAGGTCAGATGGGCTTTCCGGGTGGTCGGATGGAGCAGGGTGATCAGACGCCGTCTGATACGGCTTTGCGTGAAGCCTTCGAAGAAGTTGGAATCAGTCGGGAGAGCGTTAGGATACTGGGAGGCGTTGAGCCCATACCCGCCATTGATGGATCTCTAGTTTATCCCGTCTTGGTTGAAGCGGCATGTTCAGCTCAGGATCTTAAAATCAATCCTGCGGAGGTAGATGCGGTGCATCTGATTCCAATAGATTTTTTGACGGTTGATAAGCGAAAGAAATTCACCTTCAATCTGTTCGGTTGTTGGAGGCATAGCTTTTTATATGATTGCGGTTCCGTGTCGATTTGGGGTCTCTCAGCGGAGATTTTGGCTAGATTCAGTTTTAAGTGGAGAGCTTGATAGAAAGTGGGACGCACAATGACAACAAAACTTTTTATTAATTTGGCACTTTTGACTTTGCCTCTAGTCGCCTGTACCCAGGAAGCCCAAAATAAGATTTCAAGATCCATTCAAAATTGGACGGGAACTAACGGTGTGGTCGACGTTGTTAGTGACGGAAAAATTTTATATCGCTGGATTCATGTCGATAAGCTGTCCACAGCCGAATCTACAGGCGGCGGGCCGAAGGAGGCCCGGGCTTATCGCTTTGGTTACGGAGTGATGGATCTCAATCAAAACTTTGTAGCAGACGAAAATGAGAAAAAGGTTTACTTCGAGGTCGGCGACTTCGCGACCTATGTCTTTTACGAGAGTCCTTTTCCGTCCAATTAAGATTATTTCGCTTTTAACTGCTTAAGAGCTTTTTCGACAATCTGATATTGTGCTTGCCACGGCAAACTTCCAGCTGGCGCGTCCACTTCGTCATAAAAGACTTTCGCTTGCGAGGTTCGAAGTTGCGCATTAAAGTCATCGGCTTGCTGCTTAGGTGCAGTCTCATCATTTTTTGAATGATAGATGGCTATTCGGTTTGGAAGGCCCGCTATGTCCCAAGCAACGGAGCGGCGTTCCAGCGCGGCCTCGCCCTCGGAGCCTTTAAGTGTTGCGATGAGTTTAACAAGAGGCTCATTCTTGGAGGATCGTTCAATACTCTCAAGGTCGTAAAATCCGCTACCCAAAAGTAGCCAATTGAGACTTGGTAATGTTTTGGCCGTGAACGCTGCCGCGATGACACCGCTGTCAACGCCCCACAAACCAACGAGAGTTCCCTGACCCACTGCCGCCTTGATTCCGGCCACATTCGCAGCAACTGATTGAGGACCAGACAGGTCATCTTTTCCGGAGGAACCCTTGAACGATGGCCGGTTTACCGCAATGACATTGAACCCGCTTTTCAGGAGTACCTGGGCATTCCAATCATCACAGAATGTTTGAGGATTGTTAGCATCGTTACTCCCGTGAAAAAAGGCCACAAAAGGTAAGCCTGGTTTGGCGATACATTGAAACCACTGAGCTCTAAAGCTCTGGTTGTCGTACTTGTAATCAACGATACCAGCCGTGAGTTTCGATTTTGTGGCGCTCAGTTTAAAGTCCTTAGCGGACGCAGCATCGATCTTCGTGGACGCCGAATCGTCTGCATTTGGCGTTGTCGCGCAGGCCATGGTTAAGATTAAGGTCGTAATTGCATAGAAAAGAATTCTCATAAAATTTCCTTAATATAGGCGTTCCATAAAAACCAGTTGACCAGTTGGCCAACTTTTCGTACCGTGTGGGGTAGATACTCATACTATCATATATGATTTGCCGGAGCTCAGGGAGGGCTTATGTCGAGGATCCAAGGATGGGTAATGGTGGCCGCTACTTTTGTTCTGGGAGCAAGCTCGCTCGCGTTCGCAAAGACGCACGTCATTTATGGCGAAGACGACCGACGTGATTTATTCGATAGTAAAAACAACCCGCGTTTAGTGGAGTTGGCTAGGTCTACTTCGATTGTTGTAAAAAAGTCGGATCTAAAACCGGGTACGGCTTCCGGCAAATTTACGTTGCCCATGGAAACATTTGGCGAGTCCCAAAACCTCTGTCGAGACGAGCCATTTTATGACCAACCAACCCCAGGATTCTGCTCCGCGTTTTTGGTGGGAGATGATCTATTGGTAACCGCTGGCCACTGCATCACCAGCCAAACCGCTTGTGATGGAACTGGGTTCGTCTTTGATTTTGGCTACGACTACCAAGGCAAAGATCTCGCTACTATTGAGTCAGAGAATGTTTACTACTGCAAGACGCTCATCAAACGGGAACAAGAGGGTGGACTTGGAAAAGACTATGCCGTTATTCGTTTAGATCGGACAGTCTCGGGGCGTGAGCCTTTGACGTTACGCCGCTCTGGTTCTGCAAATCCTGGTTCTCCAGTTGCAGTCATTGGGCATCCATCTGGGCTACCAACCAAAATCACGGATGGCGCAAAAGTTCGCAGCAACGACGGAGCTTTGCCTTATTTTATTGCAAACCTCGATACCTACGGCGGTAATAGCGGCTCGGCTGTCTTCAACACCCAAACTTGGGAGGTTGAGGGTATTTTGGTACGCGGTGAGACCGATTTTGTGTCCCGTGGTTCGTGTGTTGTGTCGAACAAGTGCGCGGAGGGTGCTTGCCGCGGTGAGGACGTGACCAAAACGTCGGTCTTCCTAACCCACATTCCAGCTGAATAAGGCGGGCTTTTAAAAGCTTAGCTTGCTTCGAAAAAAGCCGATTCCATGGACGGAATCGGCTTTTTTTATGAAAAATCCAGACAGAGGAAAAAATAGGCAGGGTTCAGTCTCTGAGTTACCTACCGAAGAGTAGGTAGGCATCTCAAGAGGTTGTTGCAACCCTTCTATCATTAAGGGATTATTGCGCATCCACCGGGGAATAGCCCCGTGACGTTCGATATCTTCATCAAAGTGAAAAAAGGGAGCTTGGGTCGATGGCCATTGATGTAAAAATGCCAAATGTCGGCGAATCCGTTCAAGAGGGTGTTATTCACAAGTGGCGCATCAAAAGCGGTGACTATGTTAATCGTGATGACGTCTTGGTCGAATTGGAAACGGATAAAGCAACGGTCGAAGTCGTCGCTGAATCGAGTGGTGTCATCGAGATTATAAAAAAACAGGGAGAGACGGTCGCCATTGGCGAGCTCATGGCTAGGATCGATAATTCCGCGGCCGCTCCAGCGGCAAAATCAGCCTCACCAGCAGTTCCGCAGCCCCCAGCCCCCGCGCCATCAGGTGCCGCGTCTGTGCCTGCCCCACCAGCAAAACCTACAGCATCATCAGACATGCCGCTAAGTCCGGCTGTGCGTCGCATGACAGAAGAACATCAGATTTCTCCTGCAGCGATTTCTGCTTCCGGCAAAGATGGCAGACTAACTAAAGGTGATGTGATTGCTCATATGCAAGGTGGCGCAAGTCAGGCCGCTCCCGCAGCACCAGCAGCGCCAAATTTTACAAAACCTCAGGCGGTCTCCGGTCAGCGAACAGAGCGTCGAGAGCCGATGACCATGCTTAGACGTAAAATTGCTGAGCGTCTTGTTCATGCCCAAGAAACAGCGGCCATCCTCACAACGTTCAACGAAATCGACATGAGTAACGTCATGCGAATTCGGAATGAGTACAAAGAAAAGTTCAAAGAAAAATACGGTGTCGGCCTCGGGTTTATGAGTTTCTTTATTCGCGCTGCCGTCGAGGCTTTGAAATCATACCCAGCGGTCAACGGTTGGATTGATGGCAATGACATTGTTTACCACGATTACTTTGATATCGGTGTGGCCGTATCCTCTAATCGTGGTCTTGTTGTACCGGTTATTAAGGATGCCGACAGGCTATCCATGGCCGAACTTGAGATGGCCGTCGCTGATTATGGTCGGCGTGCTCGGGATGGAAAACTATCGGTAGATGAGATGACTGGAGGCACGTTTACGGTCTCAAATGGAGGCGTTTTTGGCTCTCTCATGGCGACTCCAATTCTAAACCCGCCGCAAAGCGGTATTTTAGGTATGCATAAAATTGAGGAGCGACCGGTTGTGGTTAACGGACAGATCGTGATTCGTCCCATGATGTATGTTGCACTGTCCTACGACCACCGGATTATTGACGGTAAGGAATCGGTTGGATTCCTCGTTAAGATAAAGGAGTACGTTGAAGATCCTACCCGGATTTTGGTGGGGGTCTAAACCATGGCAAATTTCGATGTTATCTTTATTGGAGGCGGGCCGGCTGGTTATACTGGCGCCATTCGTGCTGCTCAGCTTGGCTTGAATGTCGCTTGCGTGGAGTACCGGGGAAGTCTTGGTGGTACATGTCTTAACGTGGGTTGTATTCCCTCGAAGGCTCTCTTGCAAAGTAGTGAGGTGTTTCACCACGCGCAGCATAAGGCAGCCGAGCATGGTGTGAAGTTTTCTAAAGTTGAATTCGACGTTGCGCAGATGATGAAGCGGAAAGAAGGTATCGTCAGCGGCCTGACTAAAGGTATTGAAGGGCTTTTCAAAAAAAACAAGGTGACTTACGTCAAGGGCAAGGCAAGCTTTGTCAACGCAACGACGATCGCTGTTGCCAAAATGGACGGGGGAACGGAAGAGCACACGGCAAAATCGTTTGTGATCAGTACAGGATCGATACCCATAGAACTCAAGTCGATTGCCCCTTTTGACGGTAAAGATATTGTTAGTTCAACAGAAGCTCTTTGTTTTGAAAAACCACCTGAGCACCTGGTCGTCATAGGAGCCGGCGTGATCGGGCTAGAGATGGGCAGTGTTTGGCTTCGTCTGGGTTCAAAGGTCTCCGTGATCGAAGCTCAAGATAAAGTTCTGCCACCGATGGACGGCGCAGTTTCGGCTGAGATGAAAAAAATCCTTGAAAAACAGGGCATGGTCTTTCACCTGGCAACTAAGCTTGTAAAGGCCGAAAAATCCGGGAAAAAAGTCAACGTACAGGCAGAAAAAGATGGAAAGCCAGTCACAATTGAATGCGACAAAGTGTTGGTGGCAGTTGGTCGCAGAGCCTACACGGAAGGTTTGGGGCTAGACAAGGTTGGTATCACGCCTCGAAAAGACGGCAAAATTGATACAAATAGTCATTACCAAACTGCTGTCGAAAATATTTACGCTGTGGGTGATGTTATCGATGGTCCGATGCTGGCTCACAAAGCGGATGAAGAGGGTGTTGCTGTTGCAGAGATCTTGGCCGGTAAGCCTGGACACGTAAACTACGAAGCCATTCCTAATGTTGTCTACACATGGCCTGAAATCGCCTCCGTGGGTCTCACAGAGGAAGAGGCAAAAGCAAAGGGGCTAGCCTACCGCGTGGGTAAAATTCCTTTCATGGCTAATGGGCGTGCACGCGCCTTTGGTGAAACTGACGGGTTTGTAAAAATAATCGCTGATGAGAAAACCGACCGAATCATCGGTGGTCATATCATTGGTCCAAATGCGTCAGAACTAATCGCGGAGCTTGTTATTGGGGTGGAGTTTTCGGCAAGCTCTGAAGATATCGCCCGATCAAGTCATGCCCACCCCACTTTAGCTGAAGTCATGAAAGAAGCAGCACTTGCCGTCGATAAACGTTCGCTTAATTTCTAAAAGGGAAGTTAGCTACCATGAGTTTAAACAAATTCACTTACGCGACCGCTACCAACGCTAGTTACATCGAGGAACAGTACGAAAAATTTCGTAAAGATCCCGGAGCTGTTGAGGCGAGTTGGAGGCAGTTCTTTGAGGGTTATGAATTTGCTGCAAGTCAGGGTGTTTCTAGCGTAGCTGCAGGGGGTGATCAGGAAGCTGGTAAGGTTGAAGCTTACATCAATGCATTCAGAGTCCTGGGTCATCTCAGCTCTCACCTGAATCCTTTAGCGCCCAAGCCAGTGCTGCGGCCTGATATGGCTCCCGCCAATCACGGACTAAAAGACGTCAATAAAACTAGAAAGTTCGTGGCCGTTAACCTGCCGACCACGGCCCCAATGACGTTCGATGAAATAAGCCAAATGATGCAAGAAACCTACTGCGGGAAAATTGGTGCCGAGTTTCGCGACAGTGACAACATCGAGTTTGTGAAGTGGATTCAAGACAAGATGGAGTCGTGCAGAAACAAGCCTCAGTACTCAAAATCCGAAAAGCTTGCCGTGCTGGATTCTCTTGTGAAAGCCGAAGGTTTTGAAGCGTTTCTTCAGGCGAGATTTTTAGGCCAAAAGCGTTTTTCTCTCGAGGGTGCAGAAAGCTTTATGCCGCTGCTTGAGACGCTAACGACTGTTGCCGCCGCAAACGGTGTTGAAGAAGTTATTTTGGGTATGGCTCACCGTGGTCGGCTGGGGACTCTCTGTAACTTTATGGGCAAGACCTATGAGGCCATGTTCAAGAAGTTTGAGGGTAGTGAATTTAATGCTTACCAAATCGACGGCGACGTAAAATATCACTTAGGATTTGCCGGCGAGAGAAATTTTGGTGGTAGGAATGTCCGTCTCTATCTTTCTCCAAATCCGAGTCATCTGGAGATTGTGAATCCAGTGGTGGAAGGTTTCACGAGGGCAAGACAAAGACTGATTGGCGATAAGAACAGTAAGAAAGTTTTACCATTACTGATTCATGGTGATGCGGCGTTTATGGGGCAAGGCCTTGTGGCTGAGACCCTTAATTTGGCGGAGTTGGCTGGTTACACAACTGGTGGGACTGTGCATGTCATCATCAACAATCAGGTGGGCTTCACCACAAACCCCGAAGAGGGACGTTCTTGCACTTATGCATCTGGCATTGCAAAGATTTTGAAGGCTCCAGTGTTACACGTGAATGCCGACGACCCTGAAGCTGTCATTTGGACGGCGCAGCTAGCAGCAGAATACCGGCAGCGGTTCCAAAAAGACATTGTGATCGATCTCATCGGTTACCGACGACATGGTCACAATGAAACTGATGAGCCGGGTTTTACCCAGCCGACCATGTATAAGTTGATTGCAAAACATCCGACTGTTCTGACTCAGTACGGTGAGCGATTGGTGGCCGAAGGAACCTTGTCCGCTGACGAGCTTAAGAAAAAACAGACCGACTTCAGAGCGAGGCTTCAACAGGCCTACGACCTAATGAAGTCTGGTGATACGAAAAGTGACAAGTTCAAGGATAAGTATCCGAAAGTATTCGACGAGATTTTTCATCCTGTGCACGGAGATGAGCAGGCCATGGAAAAACCGGCAAACACTGCGGTATCGCTAAAGACCCTCTCTGAAATCGGTAAAAAAATCGCTGCGATGCCAGCGGGTTTTAACGTGCATCCAAAACTTCAGAAGTTGCTCGAGCAGCGCACCAAGATGGTTGAAAAGGATGGGCCCGGAGTTGATTGGCCGATGGCTGAGTTACTTGCTTTCGGAAGCTTAGCGAAAGAAGGCCATCATATTAGGCTTTCTGGGCAGGATTGTCAGCGCGGCACATTTTCAAGCCGTCAAGCAGTCTTGCGTGATTTTGAAACTGGGGTGCCTTATTACAGTATGAATAATATTGCGCCTAGTCAGGCTACCGTTGAGATTCTCAATAGTCCGCTTTCAGAACTTGGCGTCATGGGTTTTGAGTTTGGTTATACGGTTGCTGATAAAGATGCGCTGGTACTCTGGGAGGGGCAGTTTGGGGACTTCGTAAACGGTGCCCAGATTGTTATCGACCAGTTCCTGGTGGCAAGTGAAGCGAAATGGGGTCAAACATCTAGCCTAGTTTTGCTTCTGCCGCATGGCTATGAAGGAATGGGGCCTGAGCA
The DNA here is from genome assembly GCA_964402975.1 of uncultured Polynucleobacter sp. Lineage (GTDB taxonomy): Bacteria > Bdellovibrionota_B > Oligoflexia > Oligoflexales > RGVZ01 > CAMDKS01. The sequence continues at coordinate 96,160 of CAYOEM010000007.1, read as the reverse complement.
CTCATCTGGTCGACCAGAGAGATTTTTGCAGTTGTGCGGTAATGCCAATATTCAAGTTGCTATTCCAACCACGGCTGCTCAGTATTTTCACATTCTAAGGCGTCAACTTTGCAGAGACTTCAGAAAACCATTGGTGATCATGTCGCCAAAGTCTCTTCTTCGTCATGCGAAAGTTGTCAGTCCCATTTCGGAGTTTGAAAAGGGCCAGTTTGAGGAAGTCATCGATGATATCAGAATAAAAGACGCGAAATCCGTGACCCGTCTTGTATTCTGCACCGGGAAGATTTTCTACGAGATGCTAGAAGCCACGTCAACTGCGCCGGAAGGCGAAGTCGCTCTGGTTCGGATTGAGCAACTGTATCCGTTCCCAGCTAAGAAAGTAGAAGCGATCATCAGCCGCTACAAGAATCTGTCTGAGGTTCTATGGGTTCAAGAGGAGCCCCAGAATATGGGCGCATGGACTTTCGTCCGTCCACGTCTTGAAGCTCTCCTATCGGATCCAAAGAAGCTTCGATATGTCGGTCGCCGCGACAGCGGAACCACTGCCGAAGGATCTACAAAGGCGCATACCACAGAGCAGGCGCGTATCATTAACGAGGCCGTTAATCCCGGAGTCGTCAGCGTGAGTGCTGCTAAGGTAAGTGCGAAGCGTTGAATTTGAAGTCATTGAGGTGGAATTATGATCAAAGCTTTTTTGACCATCATCTTCTTTGTTATTAGCTTACTTAACGCAGAGTCATGCGTGACGAATAGCGAAGGTCGGAAATCGTTTAACATGGTTTCAGATCAAGAGATGAACGCTCTTGGGGTAGACGCCTACAAGGAAATTTTGTCTGACGCAAAAGCTAAAAAGAAGCTTCTGCCCCCGTCATCGCCGAAGTATAAAGTGGTCGAGGATATTGGGCGTGAGATTGCAAAGTCGAGCGGCGTTGACTTCAACTGGGAATTCAATGTCATTGATGAACCCAAGACCGTCAACGCAGCGTGTTTGCCAGGCGGTAAAATAGTTGTTTATACGGGTATTATGCCGGTCGCTAAAACCGAAGCAGCACTTGCTGCCGTCATGGGTCACGAGGTAGCCCACGCAACCCTGCGTCACGGTGCAGAGCGCATGAGCTCTCAACTTGCAATAGCAGGACTTGCTACGGCTGCTGATATTTCGCTACAGGATAGTGAGAACCGCCAATTGTGGATGGGTGCTCTAGCTATTGGCGCAGGTTTTGGGATTCTTCTGCCCTATAGCCGAAGCCACGAATCGGAAGCTGACAAGGTCGGACTTCGCTATGCGGCGAAGGCAGGTTACGATCCAAGCGCAGCGCCAGCTTTTTGGGAGCGTATGGGTGCTAAGGGTGGTGCAACTCCTCCTGAGTTTCTTTCCACTCATCCTGACCCCGCAAATCGCAGCAAGGCCCTTGAAAAGCAGGTGGCTGAAGTTTGGTCTTTGTATGAGGCCGCCGGTAAACGCCCGGATCAGCCCTTACCTTGATAAGCTATGGGCTTAAGAATTAGGCAATCACAGGGTTTTATTAGCAAATAATCCCGCCGGTGATCCAATTATCTTGACCTGCAACTAATGGATCAGATATCACTTTTCCTTCAATCCGCATCTTTGGAGAGGTGGCCGAGTGGTTGAAGGCGCACGCTTGGAAAGCGTGTTTAGGTTAATCCCTAACGAGGGTTCGAATCCCTCTCTCTCCGCCACTTTTCTACACTAGCTCTGCTATCGGTCAATTTTCGCACTAAATCTGGCGACATATAAATTTTTATGATGATTTAACTAAATAAATTTATTAGGAAAATCGATTTTATTAAACATTCTGACAAGTTTCTCCGATACGCTTAGAACGCACTTATCTTAGAGGATTTTTGGAGGAACCCGATGCCATTTTGGCTACCAATGCTATTAGCTTTGGCCGTGTCGTCTTGTGGTCAACAGGAGTCGACTCATTCCTCTGCGGTCAAGTTTACAGTCGCAGACAAATCCGCAAAAAATATTGCATTCGTTGTTGGTAGTCCCAACGATCTGCCAGGTGTTTCTAGAGATGTTCAAAACGTGAGTCGGATGATCCAAGAAAGTAATCTTGGTTATGAGCTCATCTCGATTAATTATGCTAGCAAGACCCAGATTCTCGCGAAGGCACGTGAAATCGGCGGAAAAATATCAGCCCAATCGACCGTTCTGTTTTTTTATGCTGGTCATGGCGCTGAGAATGGGCAGCTTGTGAGCCAGGGCAATGGAATGTTTACCATTCGCGAGGTTGCGTCTGCCATACAGTCCGGATCCGGTGGGGCCGCTTTTAAGCGTTTCATTGCAGTTATTGATGCGTGCCACAGTGGCCAAAGTGTGAACGGTAATCAGGCGATGTTTCTCGGGTCTTCACAGGAAGACTTTTCAATCGAAAACTTCATAACTAGTATGACACAGAGCTCAAACACGAGTGGCGTTGGAGCTCAGCGCGGACTTTTTGATAATTATAATTTCGGTGGAAGCCAAGCCAGAGGCGCAGATCGTCCGTTTGCAGAAGGGCTTGTGATCGCTGCCGCCAGAGCATCAGAATATTCATCTGATCTCGGCGCATCAGTTGGAGGCCTTTTTACGGCGAGCCTTATGAATGCGATTCGTTCCAATTCGAGCTCGACACTGTCAGAAATTTTAGAAAAAGCTAAGAGAGCGACCATTGCCGGTGCGGGCGGATCGCAAACCCCACTCTGGCGAGCGATACCTGCATCAATTCTAGATGAAAGATTTAATGGCGGATCCTCTGGCAGCACGGCCACAAACGACGCCGTTGCGAGCAACAGTAAAACTCCATCTGTGGCCCCAGCCGTGATCCCTGAAAATGCTCCTCAATCTCAATTTGTTCCGCAGTCCTCGAGCAATCAATCGAAAGATCGTCCCGAAAATTCAGGCGACTTCCTGATTAGATTGATCGCGATTCTAATGGGTCAGCCGGCAAACTCATAAGATAAAATTTTAAATCATGCTCAACTCTATTTGATGATAATGAGCATTCCCATAAAATATTTTTATGCACAAATTTTTATGAAAAAGTCCCAGTTCAAAGTAGAATTGGAGGCATAAGATAAACTTTGACAAGGAGTCACATTATGAAATTTTTGGCAATTAGTTTGCTGTTTTTAGCCTCAACAGCATTTGCTGATAACGGAACCGTTACCATTTCAGGGAAGACCTATCACACTGGCTTACTTCCTCGCCCTAAAAACATGCCAGCCGAATATCGTACGATCAAAGTACAGGCCGATTTGCCTGAAAGTTATGATTCACGAGAGCATGGCCTTGTTACTCCCATAAAAAATCAGGGTAACTGTGGATCTTGTTGGTCATTTGCAAGAACGAAGGCATTTGAAGCGGCGTCTATCATTGCAGGACGTGCAGCAGGTAATGTTCTCGACCTAGCGGAGCAGGACGCCCTCGTCAATGACAGTAACTCTTATGGATGTCGAGGCGGATTTATGGATGGTCGCTTCGAAGTGTCAAAGGGAATAACGACAGAGGAGCTTTGTCCCTACCGCGCAAGTGGTCGATACGCATGCAATGGCTCGAAGTTTGCCAAAGCTCTCCGATGGGCAATGATTGGCGAGGAGAAAAAAGCTCCGTCTGCTGACGAGCTCCGTCAGGCGATTGTGGATTATGGAGTGATTGCTGTCACCGTCGCCGCTGGAGGAAGTTTCTCACCCAACAACGAGGGTCGAATTACGTCATGCGGAAGCCGTGGATTAAATCACATGGTCACTTTAGCCGGTTATCGCCCAGCCCCGAATGGCGGATATGAGTTCCTGATTGCCAACTCATGGGGCGAGGACTGGGGTGATGGCGGTTTTGCTTGGTCAAAGCAGGGATGTAATCAGTTAGCTTCTGTCGCTGGCGACGCAGCCCTATACTTTTACATGAATGCAGCAGAATAATTACTTTAAGCATTGATAAAAAAAGGAAGGCGCTTCACGCGTCTTCCTTTTTTTATGGTCTAAATTTTAATTTTTAGTCCGTTCTAGATGTCTCCTTTCCATTAAAGTCAGCAAACTACCGTGCGCTGAGTCGGCGGATCCGCTCCTCCAGAGGCGGGTGCGTAGAAAACAAGGCGACGATGCCTGACTTTTTATTAGATGATATTTTCAGTGCTGCGATCGACGCGGCTTGAGGCTCTTCAACGTGTATCATGCGCTGAAGTGACGCAAGCGCTGCACTCATCTTAGCACTGCCGACTAAGTCAGCCGCTCCGCGGTCAGCCCTGAATTCTCTTTGCCTCGAGAAGGCGGCAACGAGAATCATGCCAAGAATGCTGAACGCGATCTCAAATAAGATGACGGCCACCATGTTGACTACTCCGCGCTTTTCTTCGTCAACAAATTGGCTTGCGGCCCAAGCCAGCGTTCTCGCGAAGAACATCACAAAAGCGTTGATCACGCCTTGAACCAGCGTCATCGTTACCATGTCGCCGTTTGCGATGTGCGCCACCTCGTGGGCTAAGACCGCCTCTAGTTCAGGACGGTTCATTCTCTGCATAATGCCAGTTGAAACTGCGACTAGGGCGCGAGATTTCGTAGGGCCGGTGGCGAATGCATTAGGGTCATCACTTTGATAGATTCCCACCTCTGGCACTTTAGGGAGTCCGGCTTTCTCGGAAAGCTGAGTGACCGTTGTTAGAAGCCAGCGTTCGTTTTGGTCAAGGGTTGTTGTTTCAATGACCTTCACTCCCATAGCCCACTTTGCCATGATTCGTGAGATCGCTAGTGAAATGAATGCGCCACCAAAACCCCAGATGAGGCAAAAGATAACCAAGTTTTGGTAATTGATACCCTGAGCATTTAAGTAAGGCTGAATTCCGAAGAGTGCTAGGACGATCGACAAGCTGGCGATAATCAGCACGTTCACGCCAAGAAACAAAAGTATCCGTTTACTAAGTCCCATAAATGATCTCCTCATTATATTGCTAGATTAACTATTCACAAACCACTGCAGGCACGGTCTCGTCGGTGGTCCAGATGCACTTGTTTTCGATTTGATTCGCTCGGTAATCGCGTCAATGTTTTGAGACAGTGCTTGGTCAGTTAGGCGCGATTTCACGTTCTGCAGTACGTCCACAGGCGAAGGTCCACCGATGGCGGCAACACAAGACAGAGCTGCCATGTGGTTACCTTGAGCGGCTTCATTCAAAGTCAGCTCTACATATGTTGATGCGCCCCACATCAGAGCTTGGCCTAGTAAACCGGCTTCTGGGTTATTTCCAACGGTCGTTTGAACGAATGTTGTAGCCGAGTCGGCAACGCTAGAACTTGCGACTTTTATTTGTTGAGTGGGAATGAGCATGATGAGTCCAGCAATCACCGCTACGAGCAGTAAACCCGCTAGAGCCCCTCCCAGTACTATAAGTTTTTTGTAGCGCATCACTTTGACAACCAGTCTCGTAAAATCTTTTTCCATATGGATCGTCCCTCCGTAGAGTTTGCCAGGTCATGGGATATGATCCGGCCTCACACCTTAGAATTATCGGGAAAGTTGAGACGTTGCTAAAATAGATAAAAAACAAATTATAAATCGTTTTAAACAATGTAAAAATAGGTGGCTTATTAAGTCAAAAAACCCAGCCATTACGAGTATATGGCTGGGTCGATCACGCTGTGATTCGCGGGGTTAACTAGAATTTAAAGCCGTGATGGTGGTTGGCGGCGCGTTGCGCCATTTTGGCGTACTGATGTTTGCGTTTTTCAGCCAAGGAGTAGAAGTCACGATCGCTTCGTTTGACGAGTTTACGTCTTAGCCAGCCAAACCAGTGCCAGGGGCTAATTCTGCGTCGAGACGACAAAAGTCTGCGGCCTCGAGCTGGAGTGATATGTGAATCAATTTTCGTAGAGCTCAATTGGGGATCTAACGTGCTATTTTTATTCATAAGCTGGCTGCCTCCGGTGCCTTAAATTTTAAACTAAAAACTTCCGGCGAGCCAATGAACTGCCTTGACTTGATGTGGGCAAGCCTCCTAAAATTAGGCAATCAACCGAAGATTTTGGCAGAAACGGAGAAAATTTGATGATCACTAAACTGACCATAACCTCACGTTTTTTGCCCAAAGTACGACCAAACGTTCATGTGGCCGTATGTTTTTTGAACTTTTTTGCGGCCGGGTGCGTATCTCAGAGAGATCACATTACGTCAGAGCAGCGAATCAACAAAGCTGCCGATCAATTTTCAATTCAGTCCGATTACACATGTCGGCCAACCGATGCTGAGCGGTCGAGTGATTACATTTGGATTTATTCCGACGCTCAGACGACCACCAAAAACTTGCGCATCGCAAGCTTCTCTGCACTAGGCAAGTCAGGATACAAGCATCAAGAATTGATCCTATTGTCCGGAGTTGAAGTGAACCAGTCTGCTGACAAGACAGAGGTTAAGACCGGAGCCAACACGTCCGGATCATTTGATACCGAGTATGATTTTTCGAAGCCGAATACGCTGCTGTCAATCGACAACGCGACGATGAGTGGTCGGCTGCAGGTTAAAGGTTATGCTGGCAACCTAAAAGTGACCTGCACCAAAAAGCCCTGATTCTCGAATTCAATCTTAAAGTCACCTAGCCGCAGATTTTATTGCGGCATTAATCCCAATGAGACGTCTGACGCAGGTTAAAGCGGAGCCTGCCGCTATAATCCAAAGAACGGGCGCCATAATGGACTGATAGCCGCCATTGAGTTCCGATCCACCTTGGAACTGTACGAGAGTCGTGGGTGCGAATGCGCAGATGAGGCATGTGGCGATACAAAGAAACATTCGCTGCTGCTTGGCCATCGGGCCTGAGAAGTTTTGGGGTGCTCCACAAGCTTTACCGACAGCCCTGACATACGCCGTCATGACAGCAAACAGGGCAGCCCAGTAGCCGGCTTCGGGTGAGCTATTAATACTGTATCCACAGCCAATCAAAATAGCCGCATCACTGACGCGGTCGGGAACGTCATTAAACATCTCGCCTAGTGGATTTGGTCTGTTGTGGATTATGGCCACCATCCCATCAAACATATTTGCTAAAAGCCTAATAAAAATTAGCAAAGCACCTGCTGCATATAGCCAGGGAAAGTATTCTCTCCATACAGAGGTCCCTGCAATCATTGCTCCCGCCATTACCCCAGCGATCATTCCAGCAATGGAAATACCGTTTGCCGTAGCGCCCCACTTAGCCAGATGTTGCGCTATGTTTTTGGATACATTGAACTCCCGGGCTGGGATAGGCCTACGATCGCCAACTTTTAAACCTTCGTTACTCATCGACATATCCTTTGCAGGTGAGGAAATATTTCACGCCTCAATGATTATAAGCATAAAAACAAAAACAACGGTGTAAATACACCATGACATTGGTTTTTTTATGATCCAAATAGGCTTCAACCAGGGTGAAGCTATTGAAGCGACCCAACTCACCACAAATAACCTCAAGACTCTAGAAATCATAACAATCGGAAAAAATGCCGCAAAAGAAAAGTTTTGTCTTACAGCCTCATAAGTCCAAATTTTAAAACTCATGAAGGACCAAGACTGTGCCATGGCTCCCCAAACGCCGTGGCGTTCGTAGATACTGATAATTTGGTTGTGCATGCGTTCTGTAACAAAAGGCGTTACTTTTAATATGCTGCCAGCGAGTTCAAGATTTTGGTGGCAGAACCAGAAATACAAAGCGCCACCCACGTGAGATGCGATCCAGGCCACTAAAGCAATCCTAAACCACTGCCTTGGATACGTTAGAGCATAAGGTATGAGTAAGAAATCAACTGCAATAAACCAAAAACCAGACTCTGCAAAAGCCCAAGTCGCCACGAACGCCAGAAGTAATTTTGATATGGGTTGATGATCGGGAGATTGCATTTAAGTCTGCTCGTGCTCTGAAAATTTACAATGTTGACTGGGGATCTACGTCAATTTTCACGCGAATGTCGCTAGGGGCTTGATCAGAGTGCTTAAAAATTGCGCCTGCCACAGCTCTGCAGTTTTGCATGGATTCCGATAAAACCATGAGTGTGCGCCTGGAGCGGCCTCGGATAATTTCGATGGGCGCAGGCGCTGGCCCAAGTACTTTGACCGAGCGAGAAAGATCAGGATGCTTGTCAAACATTTGTGAGATCATGACCTCCAAGGCATGACACCAACGGTCAAGTTTCACGGGGTCTGGTCCGTTGAATTCAAAAAGGATTAAGCGGCCAAACGGAGGATAACCCATGGCGCGTCTGAATTCTAATTCGTCCTTGGCAAACGCCGTGAAATCCTGTTTTAGTGCGGCTTGAACCACTGGGTGTTTTGCCCTGAGACTTTGTACAATCACTTTTCCGGGTAGTTCGCCTCGACCAGAGCGACCGGCGGCCTGCACCAAAAGCTGAAATGTTCGTTCGCCGCCACGAAAGTCCGGCAGACCTAGAAGCTGATCGATTTCCAGAAGTGCGATTAAGGTGACGTTAGGAAAGTCGTGCCCTTTGGCGAGTATTTGGGTACCCACCAAAATATCAATGTCTCGATTGCGGAATTTAGCGAGGACCTCAGGCAGTACGTGGGGGTCTTGTACTGTGTCGGAATCGAGTCGAGCTATTCGAGCTGTTGGAAGTGCCTTTTTGAGTTGGTCCTCGGCCTTCTGGCTGCCGTAGCCGACAATCGCCCATGTTTTGTCAGGATAATCCGACAGAACTTGCTGGATCGTGGTGGTGTAGTCGCAATAATGACATCTTAATGTTTTACGTTTGCCGTGAACGCTGAGACTAATGCTGCATTTGGGACAACCAAATGCTTTACGGTCATCAACGCACAATAAGTAGTAGGCATAACCTCGTCGATTAACCAGTACAATGCTTTGGTGCCCTCTTGCAAGATTGTCACCAAGAGCCTTTATGACATCGTCTGAGAATGGACTCGACTCGGAGCCCTCCGAGCGGCCTTGTAAGAAAGATACGGCTTTGAAGGCTGGTTTTGCCCCTACAGTTTCAACTTCAGGCAGAGGTCTACTGCTAACTCGCTCGGGCATTTCGATTAGGTGGTATTTGCCGCTTAAGGCGTTATGCCAACTCTCCATGCTCGGGGTCGCAGACCCTAGGACGATCGTTGCATTCTCCATATTTGCGCGAACAACAGCCACATCGCGCGCGTTGTACAAAAGTCCGCTTCCTTGTTTGTAACTTCCGTCGTGTTCCTCGTCGACAATAATGAGCTTAAGATTTGCAAACGGACCAAACACTGCGGAGCGCGGGCCGATTAGCACGGCCGCGTCGCCGCGCCGGATTCGTTCGAGTTCAAACCAGCGTTCGCTGTCGTCCATGGCTGAGTGAACCACGGCAACCATCCCCGGAAATCGTTCCTCAAATATCCTCGTCATCTGCGGAGTCAGTGAAATCTCCGGAACCAGCACTAAAGACTGCCCTTGAGTGCCGTCAGGTGATGCTGATTGCTCAAGAACACTTTTGATGACATGGAGAAAAACTTCGGTTTTACCGGAGCCAGTGACCCCAAAAATCAAGAAAGGTTTTCGCTCAGCGTTATGTTCAAGCCTAGTCCCATCCGCTATGATTTTGGAAGCTGCGGCTTGCTGGTGCTGGTTTAGCTTTCGAAAGAGTTCACTTTGAATCGAAGAAGATTGATCGACATCTGCCGAAGTCGACACCTGATCGCGGGCTTTTATGGATTTTTCGCGATAGGGAGCGATCCATTTTTTCTTAATCCAGGATTTGAGCAACTCCTCGATTTGAGGTGCAGTAAAACCACGGTCTATGAGTTTTTTACGAATCGTTGCATACGAGATCGTTTTTTTTCTAGCGAACAATATCCCCGGACGTAGGTCTTCCTCATCTGGTGCGCGGGAGCCAGCATCGGTTATTTCAAATGTTACTTTCGTCGACTTCTTCGCACTGGCTGGGAGCATGGTCCGCAGCACCTCGCCTAGAGGGTGCATGTAATAAGTTGCGATCCAGCTCGCTAGCTTTAAGAGGGTCTCGGAATAGACGGGCTCCTGGTCTAAGACCTCTTTGATAGGCTTAAGCTTGAAGGTGCGTTCCTGGCCTGTGGGTTTGGCTTGATTGGGTCCGTCCACGATGACGCCTAGAGTGCTAGGGCTCGCTCCAAAAGGAACAAGCACTCGGATGCCCGGTGCCAGGGATGCCGAGTGGCTATAGGTAAAGGTTTTGTGCAGTGGGGTTGCCACGGCTACGTGGAGTTCGAATGCCATATTAGCCCGTAATTATTGATAAATGTGGCGACCGTCTCGTGCATCGATGGCTGTCAAATGGATTTGGGACGGGCGCCGGGTCAGAATGACCTGTAAAAGCCCTATTTTCAAGGGTTTTATGCCTTTACAAGAAAGATGCCATTAGGGTAAGGTGCCCCTTCCGAAAAAGGCTCCATGGTGGAGTTTTGATTAACAAAAGGTTTTTTTTCCGGAGGTAGCCAATGGAAAACGTGGAACGCCCACGACGCAAGCGCAGATTTGCTTCTCGCAAAAAGCGCACGCTCGACCCCAACCTGGTCATCGATTACAAGTATCCTGATGTTTTGAAACGATTTGTTACAGAGCGCGGTAAGATTATTCCTCGCCGTATCTCGGGAGCAACTGCCAAGCAACAGCGTCAAATCGCTCTTGCTGTGAAGCAGGCTAGATTCTTGGGAATCTTGCATTACTCTGTTTCACATGCCCCTGAACGAGGCTTTACTGGTGAAATGGCTGCTGCAACAGTCATGCTCGCTGGCCGTGATTTCGGCGGTCGTGGTCGTTTTGACCGCGGTGGCGACCGAAATGAGGGTCGTTTTGCGGCTGAGCGTGCAGAAAGCGCTGAAAGCAAAAACGCTGGTGAGGAGGAATAACTCATGGCAAAGCGTTGTGAATTAACAGGCAAAGGCGTTTTGGTTGGACACCGTGTGTCCCACTCGAACATTAAAACAAACCACCGGTTTCTTCCGAATCTTCAAACCAAGCGTTTTTGGTCTGATGAGATGAAGAAGTTTGTGTCTATCAAGGTGAGTGCGTCAGCGATTCGAACAATCGACAAGCTTGGTTTGGACGCTTATTGCCGCCGCGAAGGCCTCAAACTGAAATAACCCGTAGGGAGGAATGTTTTATGGGACGTGGAGATAGCCGAAGAACACCAAAAGTGCGTCAACGCAAAGCTTGGCGTAAAGCCAAAGCGCGTCTTCGTGCAAAGATCGCCGGTACTGGTGTTGTTAAGAAAGTCGCGGCGCCAAAGGTTGCAAAGCCCGTAGGTTCGACTGTGACAAAGAAGAAGACGAAAGCAGAATAACTTCGATAGAATTTTTTTGTGAAAGTCAAAGGCACCCTGCGAAGGGTGCCTTTTTTATAGCGTTTTTGGCCGTTGTCGTTGACAATGAACATGATCTGTTGCTACCGTTTTAGAGGGGGATTCCTACATTGCATGCTTTACCGTCTAAACGGATTTTTTTGGGCATCATAGCCTATCTGAGCTGCCCGGCCGCCATGGCGGCGCCCTCGGCATGTAATTTACCGATTTACCGACTATGTATTGAAAGCCCAACCCTCGACTTAACCGCAGAATGTGCAAAAAATGGCGGAGTTCTCGGATACGCCTGTTCCACTGAACAGCGTATTGGATCCTGTGCTAAAAAACAGGGAGATCATGCCGTCTACCTGCGTTATTACCAAGGTGTAAACTTCGACCCTGCTAAAAACTGCGCAGAAAATGGCGGCGTCTACACTCCTGACTAAATACCGTCAGTGCTTACCTAAAATTAGCGTCGCTCAAGAAGGTTCAGCCGCCAGACGCCCTCGGTTCGGTAACAGAGGCCCGTTGCAACGTTTAAACCAACGGTGTTTCGGTAAATATCGAGAACCTGATCCCTTGATTGCGAGCACTCAGCATAAGTCTTAAAAGACTCCACAGTCAATTTTGACTTATACCATGACGTCAATTCAACTACGCCTAAGACTTCAAATGCATTGATATAGTTATTTGCAGCGCAAAATAAGGTATTTGGAGTGGTTGTGTTTAGTACAGATGTGACGGCCGCTAGTTCAGTTTGACACTGTTCCCGGCTATCCAATGTGGACGCCAGCACCTGAATCTCGATGGATAGGGGCTTTGTGTTGTAATAAAGCATCGAAAACTGACGAAGTCCCTTTGGATCATTTCTTAGGTGCACTCGTCTGACGTCGATGCCAGATCGTTTGAATGTATCGGCTATCAAAGACTCAGCCGCAGATTCAGTCATTCCATCTACTTGTCCGACCATAAATGATTCTGCCCAGAAAGGCTTCACCTCAGGCGTACCAAAAGAATCAATCCGTATAGCCCAGAATTTCAGACCATAGTAGGTTTCATCAAGGACACAGTAGGTCACAAAGGGTGTGAGTCCAGTTTTAAACTCAAAATAGCTTGCTTCCTTGGCAAGGTATTCCTGACATGAGACCTCTGTTGAGAAAATGTGAATTCGGTCTTGCATGGCCATATCGGGATAGGTTGAAACCAGGGGTAATTCTTGACTGCCAGAGTAGTATATGAAGATATCAACGGATGATTCGTGAATGGCCTTGCATTCACCCGTAGCAGTTGTGCCAGTCAATAACGCAAAACGCTCAGCTAGTTGCCTGGCCTCCACGTGACAGTTCTCAGTAGACTTTGGATAGCCGTAGAGCTGATACAAAAATCGCTGCGATCTTGTTTCGGATAGACCCACGGAAGAGAAAAGCGTAGCTAAAATGGTGCTCATTAAAACTGTCTGAAAACGTCGCATCATGTGAGAGAGTCTCCTGTCCAAAAAAGCGCAGTTTATCAAGCAGGCGCCAGAGAGAAGGTAGCTATCTTTGGCGATCCCGTCACTCCCTTATTTTTGAATTAAACGAATCAATCGTGATTGCAAAGACTCTTTAAAGGCCCTGAATTAATTGCTTTATCTAGGATTTCTCAGATACGAGGTCGACTTATCCGATCCATAATTATGGCTCTTGGGTTCTCAAAAAAACTTTACATAAACCTCCTGCTCTTGAGCGCCATGACGGTCGTCCCGGCGCTGGTTGCATTTGCAAAGTCAGGAAAAGAGCAATACACCAATCTTGATGCCCTGAGGGACGTTGGTCCAAACAAGACAGGCATAGATTTGATTCACAAGCTGACAGCTGCCCAGGTGCGCATCCTCCGTAACATTGACTACTCGAAAGAAGCTAAAGACGTATATCGTTTCGCTAATGAAACGGTTGAGGATTTGGATTTTGATCAGTTTCTTGATTCTACGTATGGTGTAAGGGTTCGCGGTCGTGGTTTCGCTTTTCCCTTTCAAAGTACGATGCAGTCCGGAGCATACCGCATCAACTATGTGCGGAGACCTATCGTAGATTTACAAGCGAATAATTTTTTAGACGCGCTGTTTCAATTTGTGATCAAGGAAAATCCATCCATTAAAACTGACCCCGAGCGAGGTTATGGTGTTACGGCAGAAGGTGTTGTAGTTGTGGATGAGTTTAACCAAAATTTCTTCGGGAATTTGTTCAAAAATTATCTTTCCATAATCGATCCCGCTAATTTGCGTATCCTGACTCCGAATAAGTCGGAGGTCTTTTCTGGTGTCTCGGGTTTAGCGCGTAAGTATGTGGACGATTTGGTCCAAACGTTTCCAGGGAGTATTAAACTGCTGTCGTCTTTGGTGGAACCTTCCATCAAATTCCAACCGGAGCAGCGCAAAGGTCGGGAGCTTTTGGACGTTCAGGTTAAATTGCGGCTCAATCTTGGTCAGATTAAGCAGCAGTATCCACATTTGGGTGATTATATCCAGAGTATTAAAGACGATCTAAGCTTTGTCTCTTCGACAGTCGTCACAACAAAAGACGATCTAATCTTGATCAAAGGCATTTTTAATTTGGCCGAGAACTCCTTAGAATTTCGTTTCAAGACGGTAGACGGTCAGCTTATACCGGTAAGTCGCAGTGGTGAACCCGTATTTTCCCGGGGCCTTGACCCTGCGTCTACATCCGAATTTTATGGAAAGACAATTTCAGGATTCAAGGCGAGCGTTTATGGCTTGACCATAGAAAATAAAGGGATTGAGGCGTCTATCGATTATCGCGAAGGTCAAACCACTGTGCTTCGAAGCAAACTTCAGCAAGTGCCAGTGGCAAAATTTCGCGGTGGTTTGTTTGGGTTTATCCCACCAGGATTTCTGGATATTATGATGCCAGGAAATTTGGAAGGATATGCGAAAATATTTGGTGACGGTCTGGTTAAAGGTAACGCAGGCAAAGGCGCATTCGCAGAAATGAAGTTTGACTCCTCGGTTTCGGGCAAGTCAATAATGACGTCGCAGATAACGGCTGAGATTAAGGATGATTTCTTCTTGACGTTTGGGTTGAGAATTTTAAACGATTACTTGTGGCCAGACGACGATACCATCAGTGATTTTCGTGAGCTATCAACTCGGGTGGCGATCTGCCTAGACAAGGACGTTGAGAGGCTAAAACCGAAATACTCACCCCAAAATCAACCGAAATCAGTCGGCCATTGAAAGTTTTCCAGGCGCTGGCTCGAGCTCAATTATTTGATTACACCAAACGTAATTTTACTGTTTGAAACCAACAGAGATCGTATCCACGCCCAAAAGACTTGTGTCGTTATTTAATTGAGTAAGTTTTATATCAACGAACTCGTAATTTGGCGCCTTGCATGACTCGACATCCAAGGCAGTGCCCTGGGCAGAGTCGTATACTTTCACTACTTCTGCGAATGGTGGCTTTGTAGTTCCGGAATAACATCGTGCTTCGAGCTTGATGTTCTTCCATTCGACAACAAGACCCGCCGCAGATGCAGCAGGGGTCGGTACCCACTTAAATACAGCCATTTTTATAGGTTTGCTTGCGGCATATTTCGGCATATCAGCAGGTTTGAAGGTCTGCTCGGCCTCGTTGATATAGAGGGTCGCTCCAGTGAAGTCTGTGTACATGTAAGGATCACCATCAGCATTACCAACAAATACAAACTCAATACCACTTTTAATATTCTTGGGGTCCGCTAGTTTCATTGTATAAACGCTACCAACCGAGTTTCTGACCAAGCCGGCGATCCGACCGTCCCTAAGGGCGCTGATTGGTCCTATCGCTGGCGAGGGGACTTGGGGTATGGGTGGATAAAGGTGATAATTTGCGCTGGTACAGTTTCGCTCCGAGGTCAGGCATTTTCGCTCGATGACCATAATGCGACCTTCATATGGTCCAGACCTGTGACTAAACCATACGGTATCAGAGACCTTATCATGTGCAGAAGTGTAACCATCACTGACGCCATTGACCAGATGATTGAAAAGATTACCATACGAGTCGCCAGATACGGCATATGACGAACGTTTAACTGATTGCGTGTACTTGGCGATTTCGCTATTAGCGGACGTGAATTTTGCGTTAGGTACTGTCACGTCAACGGTGACTAACTGCATGGTTTTAAGATTAAGACCTTGTACTGTGGCGCCACCCATTTGCGAATAGAATATTTTCTGCTGCTGATCGATAAAACAGCTATATCCCCACATGGAACCAGCTGGCCAGCCCGTCGCCGATTGTTTTGCCGGTAAGGGATCCCACTGGGGCGCATAGGGTGCTTTATCTGATAGCGGTATTTCCATGAAATCACCGTTTCCCCAAACGGCTATCAAGTATCTTTTGCTGTCTTTTAAGTAAGATGCAATACAGATTCGGTCATCGTTACGTTCGGGACTTGGCACAATGTTCTTACTCTGGACTGTTTTGGCGACAGGGTCCACAAAGTAAAGGTACGGAAAGCGTGCTCCAACGAGGGCTCCACCCTCCGTGAGGTAAGTGCGTATGCCATAACCGCTACCGTTAATGTTTCCTCCGTCCAGCTCAAGTTTTTCAACTTTGTCGCCTTCGACGCTGAAACGTCTGATTTTACCGTTTTTTGTGGCAGTCCAAATCTTGGAATTTTGGACGGACTCAATTTTCTTATCGCCAGAAAAGTCCATATCAAGACTCTGTGGTCCTGAAGAGCTTGAGTCTCTTGGTTTCTTTTTTTTCTGAGCGCTGACCTTCGCAGCGCCTCCGGCGAAGTTTGTCTCGGTACAAGATGGCGTGACTCCGAATGACAACACCAAAAGTGTATGAACAATCAGGTTACCGGTACGTTTGATCTTGAAAAATCCGGACATGATTCAAATCCTCACAAGCTAAAAGACGAGACGGCTACCCTGTAATCGTTCATTTCCGACCATTGGGTTCCCCAACTAGTGAACTCCAGATCTTTACCTTCGGAGGTTGTAAACACGATGCCCGAAGATTCACTTAGGGCCTTTGTGAATTCTACACCACAAACGACACTCATGCCTGGATATACTCTAAAAAAATCGACATAATCTCGCTCGATACTCTTACAGTTAGCAGATGCGTTGTTTTGTTCTATTTTCTCAGATGTATATACGTCCCGAGATCCTTGGTGGCTTATCAGGGTGATTGATTTAAAGGGCAGGCTAGCACCTGTTCTATCACTCAATTTTAAGAAGGTGGCTCGTACTTCGATGGTAGTATTCGAATCAGCTTTAGCTGTTTTGTCCGATGGGCTCGTGGCTGGTACGAAAAACTTTTGACCGACCTGAGGCGTGGCAAAGGGGTCAGTCCAAGTTGAACTATTACATGAGGCTGATAGTAGCGCGACAACTGCCATCACGATGAACGTGAAGCGTGTATTGGGTTGTCTTGAACTAGTCATAAAAGTGCTCCGAAATCCCTCGTGTTACTGTCTTCAGGAGGGTTCGGTCGAAAATAAGTAAAACTTCAGAAGGGGGTTTAAAGGATCAGTCTTTTCAGGGGCTTAAGATCTGCCAATCCAGTCTTGCCGTCGACCAAAGTCTTCGAAACTAGTGGGGAAATGTCTAAACTCCGGTGGATCCAAAGCCCCCAGCCCTCTGGCCGCCTAAGGGAAGTTGGGGGATACGGGCCACAAGATTCAGGGTGATCTGCGCAATTCTGTCGCCTTTTTGAATAATGAATGGCTCTGTGCCTGAGTTGAACAACAGGACGCCGATTTCATCTGGATAGTCCGCATCGACGGTGCCCACTCCATTGGTGAGCATCACCCCATGCTTGAAGGCTAGTCCCGAACGTGCACGAATTTGAAGTTCAGGAATCATGCCCTCAGGAACTTTGTCCCAATCCACACGGTCAATCCAGACACCAGTGGCCACGCGGCCTCTCTCGCCGGGATTGATGACGCACTCGTAAGATGCCCGAAGATCTGCCGCCGCTGACGCGGATGTCGCGTAGGACGGCAGATATTCAGGATGTTTGGTCTTAAGGTAAATCATTTAACTTGGAGTTAAGCTGTTGGTTTTTTCCCAAGGGCTTCTTTTCGCGAAAGTTTGATCTTGCCCTGACGGTCAATCTCAAGAACTTTCACCAGCATCTCTTCGCCCTCTTTGCAGATATCTTCCGTGCGCTCGACTCTTGCGTTGTCAAGTTGGGAGATGTGACACAAGCCCTCTGTTCCTGGCTTGATCTCCACAAATGCTCCAAAGTCCATTATTTTTTTGACGACACCGAGATAGATCGCGCCAATTTCAGGGTCACTCGTTACCGAGCGGATCATTTTCTTCGCCGCTTCGGCGCTGATTACATCCATGGCAACGATGCTTACCATGCCGTCATCGGTTACATCAATTTTCACGCCCGTATCGGCCACGATCTTCTTGATGTTCTTACCGCCCGGTCCGATGAGATCGCGAACGCGGTCTGGCTTAATCTTGACTTGGAATATGCGTGGAGCGTATTCGCTAATTTCGCCTGGAGCATTTATGGCTGACGTCATTTTGCTGAGGATGTGTCTACGCCCAGCTTGTGCCTGGCTCAGGGCTTGACTCAAAATATCGCGTGTCAAACCACCAATCTTGATATCCATCTGTAGGGCAGTGATGCCGTTCTGGCCACCACATACTTTAAAGTCCATATCGCCTAGGTGATCTTCATCTCCGAGGATATCGGAGAGGATAGCGAACTTGTCGCCTTCTTTAATAAGACCCATCGCAATTCCCGCAACAGGCTCCTGAATAGGAACTCCAGCTTTAAGAAGTGCCATGGTTCCCGCACAAACGGAAGCCATTGAGGATGAGCCGTTAGACTCCAAAATTTCGGACACGAGACGGATGGTGTATCCAAAGCTTGTTTTGTCTGGGATGACCTGAGCTAAGGCGCGTTCGGCTAAGGCCCCGTGGCCAACCTCGCGTCTGCCAGGTGCTCTGTTCGGCTTAACTTCGCCAACTGAGTAACCAGGAAAATTGTAGTGCAGCATGAATGATTTGGTGGCATTCGGCGTCACGAGATTATCCAGACGTTGCTCGTCGTCAGCAGCGCCCAATGTGACGGTGGCCAATGCTTGCGTTTCGCCGCGTGTAAAGAGAGCAGAGCCGTGAGGGCGTTTAAGGACGCCGACATCACAAGTGATTGGCCGAATGTCTGTGAGCCCGCGGCCGTCGATTCTTTTACGAGATTCGATAATCGTTCCGCGCATGCTGCGAAATTGCACGTCTTCAAGAATTTTTTTGACGATTTTGGTGACGGATGAATCGTTTCCGGGGTTAACGGCCGTTAGGACGTCTTTCGTTAATGTTGATAGGGCGTTCTTACGATCAGATTTGCTGGCAATTGTGAAGGCTTTATTAACCAAAGGCATAGCCATGTCGTTAACCTTCTTGACTAGGTCCTTGTCCCAATCTGGAGCTTTGACAGTACGCTTTGCTTTGCCGATCTCTTTTTGGATGGCTTGCTGCATCTGAAAAACTGGTTCCATCAGCTTGTGAGCATGGGTGATGGCATCAAGCAGTTGATCTTCCGAAAGGAAGTTTGCTCCCGCTTCGACCATCAGTACAGCGCCTGGCTTTGCAGCGATGTTAAGGTCTAGATCGCCAGCTTCGCCCTCTTTGGGGTCTATTATATACTGTCCGTCCTTCATGCCGACTCGCAGAGCAGCAACGGGGCCATCAAACGGGATGTCTGAGATCATAAGAGCCGTGCTTGCACCCATAACCGCTAACGGCGCTGGGTGGTGATCAGGGTCGTACGATACCGTCGTGCAAGTTATCTGAACGTCAGCTAAGAAGTGCTCTGGAAATAGCGGTCTCAGAGGACGGTCAATAACACGGGAGGTCAGTACCTCGTGTTCGGTTGGTTTGGTTTCTCGTTTGAAAAACCCGCCTGGTATTCTTCCGGATGCATACATTCTTTCAAAATAGTCGACAGTCAGTGGGAAGAAGTCTTGATCGGCTTTAGCTTCCTCTGCAGCGACGACGCAAACGAGGACTTGGGTGTCTCCGCAGGATACCATCACGGAGTTGGCTTGTTTTGCATATTTATTGAATTCAAACTTGATTGTTTTTCCCGCCACATTGACTTCGCGGGTGATAGGGGTGATCGACATGTTCTTAGAGATCCTTTCTATTCTTTTTCTTCATCATTCTTTGTTCTTAACGTTTTCCCAAATAAAATGCGGAGGCGCAATTACTACTTGCGTCCCCGCACTGATAATTTCCGGTCGTTACTTATTTTCGAATGCCCAGTTCGCTGATCAACTTTTTGTACGAGTCGACGTTCTTGCGCTCGAGATAATCAAGCATGCGACGGCGCTGCCCTACAAGCTTCAATAGCCCGCGGCGGCTATGGTGATCTTTTGTGTGAGTTTGAAAATGGCCGCCCAGTTGATTGATCCGCTCTGTCAGAAGAGCTACCTGGACTTCAGGTGAACCAGTATCATTGGTGCCTTTAGCATACTTTTTGAGGACAGATTTTTTTTGATCGGTTGTTAATGCCATAGTTGGCGTCTCCATCTATTAGTCGAGTCGATTTATTCTAATGTCCGCAACCACCAACTCGTGCAGTAGGAACCTCTTAACGACCACCAAACGCAGCGTCAGAGCCCCCGCTTTTAGCCCAAAGGTAGTGCGTCAGGCAAGAGAAATTACGGGTATGATTGGAAAATTTAGGAAAAACCCGGATTCAAAAGTATTACTTATGAGTGATAATAAGCTGATTTTAAATAAGTTTCTATTAGAAATATTAAAATAGTTTGACTTTTGGGCCTCTAATGTATAAATAGTGAGCATTAAAATAACGCGGTCCATCAGGTCCAGCAAATTGGAGGTATCCATGTCCTTTAACATTGGCGACAAGGCCGTATATCCTGCTCACGGAGTGGGCGTCATTTCGGCCATCGAGTCTAAAGAGGTTGCAGGTACCAAGATGGACTTTTATGTCGTCCAAATTATTTCGTCGGGGGCTCGCCTTATGGTCCCTACCAACGCGACGAGTCGGATCGGTCTTCGTAACCTTTCTGACGAGCCGGCATTGAGGAATGTGTATTCAATCCTAAGAACGCCTCGTCGGGTGTCACAGCGAGCTTGGAACCGCAGATTTCGAGAGTTTAATGATAAGCTGCGCACGGGCTCCATAAGTGACGTTGCCGAGGTTCTTCGAGACTTGTCGTCTCTTAAGCAAGATAAGCCACTGTCATTCGGTGAGAAGAATATGCTCGAGAAGGCGCTTGGTATGGTGGTCTCGGAAATCAGCGCTGCTGAATCACGGGCTGAGGTTGAGGTTGCTGAAGAAGTCAGTAAGCTCTTGCTACCAAACTAAGGATTCAAAAATGAGTTTAACAATCACCAACGTCATGGCCGTAAGCCTTGATGGATTGATTGGAAAGCACGCCCTCGAGAGTGATGTTGAGCGGCGTGCTTATGATTTTACAAATATGGATGACCGCGATTTTGTCCGCGAGCAGCTCGAGCGAGCGGACGCTGTAATCACGGGCGCGAACTCTTTGCGCGCGAGTGGGTCGACGTGGCGGGTTAATAACGACAGAGGTGTCAATCCGATATGGGTTGTTCTCACGACGGAGGGACTTGATGCCAGTCTTGACTTCTGGACGCAGCGCGACGTCAGACGCGTTCTGGTATCGCCTTCTCCCGTGAACGAATCCCTGTGCTCCAAGCATGGCGTGGAAAATTGGGTTTTCCCGGAGCAAACGGCACGCCGAATTGTCGATCGATTGTATTCGGAGTCTTTAACACGTGTTTTACTTTTTGGTGGCGGCGCTATCAATAAACTCTTCTACGAAGAAGGTTTGGTCGATTTTGCAAAAATCACCTTGTGTCCTGTAATAATCTCAGGGGTTAAATCCCCTCACTTTGTGAATCCTGGTTTGTCCCACCCCGTGCACATGACCTGCATCTCTTCCGTATTAAAGGGAGATCTTGTATTCTTAACATATAAGGTCAAAAAGTAGCCTTCTGCCTGTTTCGATTTTTTTGAGAAGACGGATCTTCGTCATCGCATTGAATTAACGCCTTAGGGAGTGTGTGACATGGGATTAAGGATTCGCACTAACGTACAGTCTCTATCAGCTCAGCGGCACATGGGTTTGTCTGGCAAGGCCATGGCCAAGCAGACGGAGAAACTGGCTTCTGGATACCGTATCAACAGTGGAGCTGATGATGCTGCCGGCTTTGCTATTGCCGAAGTTCTAAAAGCCGATGTTCGCTCACTAAATCAAGCCCGCCGAAACGCTAACGATGCTGTCTCCATGATTCAAACAGCGGAAGGTGGCTTGGATGAAATCAACAACATTATGATCCGCCTTCGAGAGCTATCGGTTCAAGCAGCTTCCGACACACTCGGTGCTCGTGAGCGTCGGTATCTTAATGAAGAGTTTATGGCGCTCAAAGATGAAGTTGACCGTATTGCTATCTCAACGGAGTATACGGGTACACGGCTATTAGCTGGTAACACAGAGCTGCCAGAAGAAATGAGGATCAACCAAAATGCAATGCCGCTTGAGGTTCAGGTTGGCAAGGATTACTACGCGGCTGCCGATAGTATCGAAGCTCACAATCCAGTAAACATTCTTCGCCTCAGCTTTGATAATTTTAATGCAACAACCGAAGGTGAGGGATCACTGGGTCTTGGAAATAGCCAAAACTCCGAAGGCACCAGAATTGACACGAAGCAGTCTGCTCAAAACTCAATTATGCAGATTAACAAAGCCATGGAGTCCATAGCTTCTTATCGGGGAACGCTGGGTGCAGTGCAGAACCGCCTGGAATCAACCGATCGAAATTTGGCAATTCAAGTGGAGAGCCTTTCCGCTGCAAAAGGTCGAATCAAGGACGCGGACTTTGCTGCCGAGTCGGCCGAGTATACCCAGCAAAGTATTTTGCAACAGGCTGGCGCTTCGGTTTTGGCCCAAGCCAATCAGTTGCCGCAGATTGCGCTTAAACTTCTGCAGTGATATCTGACGCAAGTTAGATTACTGGTAAATCAGCATTGGATCAAAGAAAGCGGATGGCTCCCGAGTCTTGAAATAGACTGGGAGCCTTCTTTTTAAGCCAATAATATCATTGGTAAATTATATATTTATAGATTCTCTTAAAGGTCACCCCGCCCCTTGCCGATTATTCCTAACGGAGGAACCCAGGTCCATGCTCAGGTACGCTCAAAATATCGCAAACACGAGATGCTTGTTGGTTGTCGCGGCATTGGGATTACTGACCTGTGCTGCGCCCGAGGAACCCGCAGGTTTACAGCAGACCGATACGCCCGGATCCGCAAACAAAAAAGAGGAGAAGCCTGCGGATAAAGCCGACCAGGCAACATTTAATTTTGGTGGAGCTCAGGTCGCTGACAGTGCGACAAAGTCTGCTGTCAAAGAGTGTGTTGATAAAGGTCTTTTCTATGAGCGTTTAACGACGAAGACTGTCGGTTGCACGACCATGAAACTTGCTAAAGTGAACTGTACGGATGACGGGGTGAAAGCATCCATGAGCACTGTCTTGCGACAAGCTTACGAAAACTTGTTTAAGGCGGATGGCGAGGGCAGTTTGAAAGGTTTTCTAGTTGACCAGTGTCTGGATTGTCCGACTTGGGATGCAAACGAAACATGCAGAGAGCTAGCGGAGCCAACCAAAGGTAATGAACAAAAGAAGCCCGGATTTATCATTCACCTCTTAAAAGAAAGCGGCACAGGTTTGACTCCTCGCAGGGTTTTCAGTCCAAAGTAGTAGAGTTAAATTTTTGACGATCAAACTCTGACACGCGGCAAAATCTGCCTCCGGTAACAGTCAAAAAACAATGGTATTTAAATTTTGAGATTTTTGAAATTTACTTTCAATTGTCTCAAGTATCTAGCGATATACAGTTGCCCAAGTGGCTCACAGCGGCCAATAACGACTACTTGGCACGTTTGATGCATCCGATTCAGTGGTGTCAAATAATCCACACGAGGATGCAAGGCTATGTTGAAGGCGATCTACTCTCCGATGTCTGGCGCGTTAGCGCAGGAAAAGGTGTTGGAGATCATTTCAAACAATCTTGCTAACGCAAATACTGTGGGTTTCAAAGGTGATTCCGTTACATTCAAGCTTCTAACGCCTGAGCCGGATAAAAATTACAAGTCACCGCTTCCACCAGCAAACTATAAAGTTAACTTGAATGAGATCGCGCCGCTTCACGGAAACGATATCGCCTACGTCGGCATTGCTGGGGTTGAACGCGACGAATCTCAGGGCCCAGTGATGCAGACCGGTAATCCGACGGACCTCATGATTGAGGGCGAGGGCATGTTTGCCGTTCATACGTCGGAAGGTGTGCGTTACACACGAAGTGGTCAACTGTCGATTAGTGCTGATGGTGTTCTGATGACGCCTGCTGGACATCAAGTGTTGGGTGAAAAAGGCGCTATTTCAGTCAAAGCTGGGAAATTCGAAGTCAATAGATTGGGCGAGGTTTATCAAAACGAGCAGCTGATTGACCGTATTCCGGTTTACAAGTTCGAAGATCAAAATCAGCTTGAAAGAGCTGGGATGAATTTATGGTTTTACGGTGGCCCCGACGATGGTCGTAAAATCAACGCTGAGGCCTTGCTGACTCAGGGCGCTCTCGAAGGTTCAAACGTCAATGCTATGAAAAATTTGACATCGATGATCATCGCTCATCGATCGTATGAAGCCTATCAAAAAGCGATCTCAAACTACGACAAGATGATGGATATTAGTAACAATCAACTCGGAACTGTGCGGGCGTAATTTAAAACGGCCAAGGTAGGCCCAGATTTAAGAAAGACAGGGAGTCAGCCATGATGCGATCATTGATGACAGCAGCCACGGGGATGGAAGCCCAACAAACCAACATTGACACCATCGCCAACAACTTGGCCAACGTCAACACGACAGCCTTCAAGCGCTCAAAAGCGAATTTCCATGACCTGCTTTATCAGACCCTGCGAGCACCCGGGCAGAGTGCAACGACAGGGACTGTAGTGCCTAGCGGTATCCAAATTGGTGCCGGTTCGAAGTTGAGCAGTGTGGATAAGTTGTTCACCGACGGTGCAGCAATTGTTACGGAGAGAAACCTCGATCTTGCTGTCGAAGGTGATGGCTTTTTCCGTGTTCAAAAAGATGACGGAACGATCGCTTATACCCGCGATGGTCATTTTGATAAGGACAACTCTGGCCGATTGGTGACGTCAGACGGTTTTCCCATGGTTCCTGAAGTGGTTATTCCTCAAAGCGCGACGGATTTTCACGTGGGTCTTGATGGTGTTGTGACCGTCAAGGTGAATGGTGAAACACAAGAGATCGGTCAAATTCAGCTGGCATCGTTCATCAATCCGGCCGGCCTAGCATCCATGGGAAGAAATTTATTCGGTGCCACGCGCGCAAGTGGGGAGCCAATTGTGGGTGCGGCGAATCAAAATGGCTTCGGTAGTATCGCGCAGAATCGACTCGAGGCGTCAAACGTCAACATCGTTGAAGAGATGGTCAATATGATCACGGGTCAACGGGCGTATGAGATTAACTCAAAGGTCATAACAACAAGTGACCAAATGCTGCAGGCCACGAATCAGATTCGTTAATTGGGGTGATGTGGTGTGATGGGTAGAGCGTTTATTTACATTATTTTGGCCTTTTTGGGTCAGGCCCTGCTTGGATTTGCAAGCGGGGCTTTAGCCCTTGATGCCGCGGCAGAATTGCATATTTCTCTGCGGCAAAAAACGTCGATTTCAGGATCCCGCATTTACCTTTCCGACCTATGCCAGTGTTCAGGTGATTCTGTTCGCTGCCAGGAGATTAGCGGTATCGATATCGGCCAGAGTCCGAGTCCTGGACGCTCAGGGTTTTATCACAAGTCCGCTATCGAAGATATTCTTGCTAAAGAGTGGCCTGGAGTGAAAGTGCTCATAAACGGCGCTGATTCAGTCCGCGCAGAGGCTAGTGCCGTTGAACTAACGCAGGAAGAGCTTCGGCAGAGATTTGAAGAAATGATTTTAAAGGGGCTCTCTAGTCGTGATGACATTAGAGTCAGGGTGCTTAGATTCCAGCCAATCGGACAGGTTTTGGTAAGGCCAAGTCAATCAAAAATCGAATTTCCTGAGGTCAAAAATTTCCATTTTAACGACCGTAATTGGCTGCTTCGAAATCTAGTTGGTAATCGTCCTGTCCAGTTCAAGGTCTCTAATCAAATCGATGCAGACGACAAGCTTGGATTTAGTGCGAATGCAGTCATTGCCCTTGAAATGCGCCTTCCTGTTCTCAAGCAGTCGGTTTCTGCTGGCGAGGTTCTGACGAAAGATAATCTAAGTGAGGGCTGGGTTCAGATGCGCAGGGGGCACCAGGATCTAGCTTTTTCGGAAAATCAACTTGTTGCTCGCAAAGCGCGGCAGGCGCTTTCATCTGGTGAACCCATACCGGTTAGGTTTTTGGATAGTCCGTTGGCTATTTCGCGTAACCAGACGTTAAAAATGGTGATTCGTAGCGGTGGCATTGAGATTTCGACACGAGCCGTATCGCAGCAAGCAGGCGCGCTAGGCCAAATCATCGAAGTCGTAAATGCATCGACCAAGAAAAAAGTCAGGGCAAAAATCATCAATGATCAAACCGTTGAAGCTGTTAGTTTTTAGGAGGGGTCCATGACCATGAAATTTCATAAATTTGGACCCACGATCCCGGCGTTGGCAGCGTCGCTTGTCGCAATGGCATGTGGCTCCTGTATGACCGGAACGCCCCATTATATATCTCAACGAGATCCGGTGCCGGCCGTCGCTCCTGTTCAGGAAATTTCTGCCGTTGAGCCTAAGGAACAAAAGCCGTTGGATCTGTTCGTGAGACAGAAGGATGTAAAAATCAGGCGTAAAGCGCCGTCTAATTCAACCGGATCTCTTACGGATTTGAATGATCCGCGCGCATATCTTTTCGGTTTTGAACGCCCTGTGGAAGTGGGGATGTTTGTGGATGTGAAAATTGCATCCAACCGGTCAGATGGGCAGGCGGCAGGCGCTGAGTCAGCAGCAACTGACAAGCCAGCTGACCCAAATGCCGCGAAGCCAGGAGCAGCAGGTCAGGAATCCAAAGATGTTGCCGCAGAAGCTTTGCTGAAAGCGTTGCCGAGTCTTGATCCGGCACCGCAAAACAAACCAATTCTTCTCAAAAGCATAAAAATGCAAGTCCTCGAGCGGTTTGAGAATGGCGATGTGCTCGTGATGCATCGTCGCCGCAGCATTCGAGAAGGTCAGGGCGCAGACGTAACAGTCACGTCTCGTTTACCTGCTGAAGCGCTGGCTCGTCTCGATAATGTGAGCACGTTGGATTTAGCGGATGTCGACTGGCGTGAGAGTTTCGGTGGAGAAGTCGCTGAGAGAAAAAGTGCCAACTGGGAGGATGAATACAGTCTGCGTTTGAGTGGCTTTGATGAGACGAAGAGCAAAGTTGCTTTGGGGATCGATGAAAAGCGTGAGCAATTGAAGTCAGCAAGAGACAAACTTGAGACGGAGATGAAGGGCTTTGTAGGCGAAAGATCTCGAATGTCAACAGAGCGCTCCAAGCTTCTTGAAGAGAAAGCTAAGGATGATGCAAAAATCACCGAGCTTGAAAAACGTAACAGTGAGCTCGAGAAAAAACTCGAAGAAATGAAACCGAAAGAGCCCACAAAATTAACGGGTGACGAAGCTAAAGCCGACGGGAAAAAATCAGACAGCAAGAAGACCGACGCCAAATCAAAAGACACTGCAACAGCTGCTAAGCCTGCGGCTGAGGCTCCCGCCAAGGCAGACGCTAAAAAAGACAGTGCCAAGCCTGTAGCGAAGAAAAAGGGGTAATTCATGTTGCGTATCAATCTTAGCTGGCAACTTTTATTGAGTATTCTTTGTGGCGCAATGCTGGTGGCGTCTAACGCAGCTGGTCAAGACGTGCGAATAAAGGAACTTGCGAATGTGCGTGGTGTCAGGTCGAACCAGCTGATGGGTATTGGACTGGTAGTAGGCTTAAATAAGACTGGCGACTCTGTAGCGTCTATCTCGACAAGTAAAGCTGCAGCAGCGATGCTGCAACGCATGGGATTAAAAGTAACGGACAAGCAAGTTACGAGTGGTAACGCCGCTTTGGTCATGGTCATGGTCGACTTGCCAGCATTTGCTCGAAACGGTGATCGCTTGGATGCCAGGGTGTCAACGATCGGTGATGCCAAAAGTCTTGCTGGTGGTGTGTTGATGAGTACAGCGCTAAAGGCCAACGATGGTCAAGTTTACGGCATGGCGCAGGGACCTGCAGTTGTTGGCCAAGCATCTGGATCGGGAGTTCAAGTGCAGACTGTGGCGGTGGCGCCTTCATCATTCACCGTTGAGAGAGAGTTTACGCCGGTCGTAGACAGTGATGGCGTTATTACGATCAGCCTCAAGAAACCGGATTTTACAACCAATCGGCGCGTGGTGGAGGCGGTTAATAAGCATTTCAAGGGCTTTTATGCCTCGTCAAAGGATGTTCATGGTATTGAAATTCAGATTCCTGAACCATTCCAGGGTCGAACCGTGGATTTTATTGCTGAGCTTGAAACATTAAGAGTGAATGTTGATCAGCGCGCAGTGGTAGTTATCAACGAACGCACTGGAACAGTCGTCATGGGTGGTGATGTTGTTATTTCTCCAGTTACAATTTCTCACGGGGAATTGAGTATTAGTGTTGGTGGTGATGGTGGAAGCGGCAAAAAGAAGGGTAACTCCCTTATGAATTTTGGTGGAAGTAGCGTTTCCAAGCTCGTTGAAGGTATGAACGCGATGGGGATGAAACCTGTCGATCTAGTTGGAGTGATGCAGGCTTTACAGTCTGCCGGTGCCCTGCAGGGCGAGTTAAGATTTATGTGATATCGAATGGAAATTGAGACATGGACGTTAAAGCAACGGTGCTAAATTCTATTGAACATGCAAGCGCAGGCAGGGCTGACGACGTTGCCGCCCGCGCAGGGCGTGAAAAAGACATAAAAAAAGTCAAAGAGCTGGCCAAAGATTTCGAGTCTATTTTTCTCGAACAAATGCTCAGAACCATGCGGTCTTCCATTCAAAAGTCGGGCCTTGTGGACGGGGGCAATGCGGAGGAGATTTACCGTTCCATGCTCGACTCGGAGTACGCAAAGCTTATGGCTGGAGAGGGCGGGGCCGGCCTGGCCCAAATGATTGAGCGACAATTATTGCAGACAATGGGAGTTAAATCAGAGGCTTCCTCAGATGTCGCGAAGAAAAGTGCCATGAATGCATATCAAAAGACGAGTGGCTCAACGTTGCAGACGGCTCGAAAAGAGGTCACAATAAAGCCATGAGAACCCACGAAAACTGGGTTTTACATGATGAATATAGGGGGTACCAGCTATGGCAGTAAAAAACGTTGCGTCGCCATCAGTGAGCAGCGCCGGTCTCGGCAAGGCAAAGGATGCTGAGTCAGCCAAGAAGTCGGGTGCGTCTGAAGTTGGAGCTGCAGGCGTTGGTTCGCAAACAGCTGTTTCGTCCAGCATTAAGGGGCGAGATTTTGGCGTCCAGTTGAGTGATAGCGGTAAGAAGCGTGCTGAAGAGCAAAAGAAAGCTTTTGAGATTGCAAAAAATACACCCGATATTCGTGAAGACAAAGTGGCCGCAATAAAGGCTAAAATGCTGGCGGGAACCTACGAGATCGATTCAGGAAAAATAGCTGACGGAATGCTACGTGAGGCCATCATGGAGCATCTTGCAAACAGCAAGGATAGTTGAAAAAACCGGGAGCTGGAATCGGTGACTTCCCGTATTCCGAACGGGTGATCCATTAGGGATGAAGGATCAAAAAGAGGGGGCTATACATGTTAAGTTCTTCACGATTTAACTACCTGATCGAATTGTCTCAGAAGCTTATCGGGGCTGTCGTGCGTATGCGGGACAGCTATGCCGCGTTTCCTTCGCTCATCGAAGAAGAACACGCCATGATCAAGGCGCATACTTACACTGATCGCCTCATGGAAGTTTGTAGCGAGAAAAACATGCTCGCATCCCAGATCACGGAGTGTTTTGAGGAGCTACAGCATATCACGCAGCAGTTATTCAATATTTGGGGTGACGTCGACTGCGAAGGGGTTGCAGCTTTTCCCGGCGATTTGAGCAATTGCTTGCAGATGCTCGAGGGCATTCACCGGGCCGTAGTGGAGAGGCAATCCGAGTTGGCCGCGGGTGTACTTGAGCTGCAGATCGGTAGATTACGTGATGAACTCCTGGCATTTAAAGCAGTCTCCTCTTCAGTGAAACCTCAGATAGAGCTGAACAAACTCGCATTGACCGGGGTCGTTAAATCCTATCAGGATAGTACTAGGGTTCTTCTTGAGCTTGCCGAGCAGGCCCAGGCGACGTATTCGCCACAGGGCACTCCAAGCAAGTCAGCCGAGGGTGCATCAACTATTTTTGTAAGGGCGTAGTTGCATGGGCTCAGGGCTATTTCACACGCTTAATATCGGCGAACAATCGCTCTACAACACCCGACAAGGTGTTGACACGGCGTCGCACAATATTTCGAATGCAAATACTGTTGGCTACAGTCGTCAGCGCGTTAATCTAAAAACGCGTGAGCCACAGCTATTGGGCGGTGTGTTGGCAGGCTCGGGCTCCTACATTGAAAACATTACGAGAACTCACAATAAATTTGTTGAAAGACAACTGAACAGGGCGCAGCAGGTTGGAGGCGAAGCAAATGGTCGTCTTGAGGCGCTAAAATCTCTGGAATCGGTATTCAGTCCGGAGCTTGCTTCAGCTGTGCCGGACGAGATAACAAATTTCTTCAATTCCTTGCAAGAGCTCAGCGTGACGCCCAGTGATGAGTCGATAAGAGCTGCCGTTCGTGAATCAGCTAAAAACGTCACGTCAGCCTTTAAAAGAGTCGATACTGATATTAAACAGAGCCGCGTTGATTTGAACTCGATGATTGTTCAAGAGTGCGCGGAGATAAATTCCAGGTTAAACGGCATCCGCCAGCTCAACGTGCAAATTCAAGATGCCGAGTCCACGCCTGGAGCTGTGGCCAATGACTTGCGAGACCAGAGAGATTTGTTGCTGCGTGAGCTTACTGAGAAAATTCAGATAAATTACTATGAGGATGACGCCGGAAACTTTTGTCTGCGTGGCCCTGACGACACTCTGCTGGTGGATAAAACATCAGTGTCTGAATTGGCTGTCATGAGCAACGATAGTAACGATGGCTTCGTCGATGTTGTGGTGCGTGATCCCGGTAGTGGGTACTCAAGGAATATTACGCGAAAAATGGAAGGTGGCCGTATCAAGGGCTTTATCGAGGTGCGAGACAATGTTTGCTCGGGCTTACTCGATAAGAATAACGAAATGGCTGCTAGCTTCGTTGGAAGAGTCAACGATATTCATGCAAAAGGGTACGGCGTTGGTGATTTTGAGGAGATCTCTGGCAGGGCTTTTTTTAATCCAATTTCAGACATCAGAGCTGCTGCCAGCGAGATGGACATCTCCGATGTAATTTTGAGTGATATTAATGCGATTTCTGCTGCGGCAACACCGCTTGCGGTCGGAGACAACATCATTGCAAATGAACTGTTGTCTCTAAAGAACGAAAGGTTTTTAGACGATGGCAAGTCTACGTTGGTCGAATTTTACGCTAACTACGTTGGCGGTCTCGGCACAGAGATCAACAGGTCGGAGCACAATAAAGACGCCAATGACATTGTTGTAGCTGATTTGCAGGCTCAACGGGAGGCGGCATCAGGGGTTTCGTTAGATGAAGAAGCCATCAACTTGATGAAATGGCAATCTAACTTTACCGCGTCTTCTAAAGTGATAACGACAGTTGATGAGATGTTAGAAACTGTACTGAGTCTGAAACGCTGATGGAGTTGAAGCATGAGAGTATCGGAAAATCAGCGATATCGACAAGCGAACGATAAGATAGCTAAAGCTAAAAGCGACAATGCTAAGGCGCTTGATGCCGTGTCGACCATGAAGAATATTCATAAGATTTCGGATGATCCGACAGGTCTTTCCAGGGCTATTCGATATCGTGATCAGATTACGTCGCTGGAGCAGCACGTCAAAAATATGGAGCTAAGCAAAGGGTTTATGGAGACCACTGAGCAGGCTCTTTCGGGAATCACAGATAATATTGTACGAGCCAAAGAGTTGGCAATCGGCATGGCTAATGACACGAACAATGCTGCCAGTCGCGATGCAGCCTCAAAAGAAATTCGTCAAATTATTGATGACGTTCTACTCCTTGGAAATTCATCGTACAACAGCAGATTTGTATTCGCGGGATTTCGAAATGAGACGCCACCTTTGACAGAGGATGGAAATTTTACGGGAGATGATGGGCAGATATTTGTTGAAGTTTCGCCTGGTACGTTCAAGCCGATCAACCTAATGGCCAAAGGCTTATTTGTACCTGATGAGGCTGATCGTCTTAAGGGCCGTGAAAACATGATCACCGTGCTTCAGAACTTATACGACGGCATGGCTGAAAATGATAAAAGCAAAATCCAGGAAAGTATGTCGCAGCTTGATTTTCATCTTGATAAAGTGACAAGCTATCAGGCGACTATTGGCGGGATGTGGAACTCGATGAACAATGCTCAGACGAGAGTCATACGTGATTCTGATGCGGCAAAAGTAACGCTAAGCGGCATCGAGGACGCAGATGCATTCAAGGTGACCAGCGAGTTTAAACAAGCCGAGACGACTTTGCAGGGTACTCTTTTGGCGTCAAACAAGGTTCTACAGCCATCACTGCTGAACTTTTTACAATAGGAACGGTTTTTGGTCTTATGACCAAATCAGCATTTAGTTTTTTTGCCCCGCCAGGGAGGGCGATACCAAGGAGGGTATTGGGGTGTTAGTGCTTACTCGTAAGGAGCGAGAGGAAATCGCTATTGGCGACGATATTACGATCGTCGTAATGCAGATCAAAGGTAAACAGGTTCGACTTGGAATCAAGGCTAGCCCCAACATTATGGTCCACCGGGGGGAGGTCTATCAGCGAATTCTGGAGGAGAACCGGGCAGCATCGGTCTCTGATGCGGGGGCCGTTCAGGAAGCGGGGCTCATGTTCTCAAAGCCTCAGAGCCCCAGTCCCACAAGTGTTAGAAGGGTAGTCAGATCCTCAAAACCCGGTGACGGCGAGGGTGATAAATAATTGCACACGCCTCCGCCAAAGTGCTTGCATTGTATGGAAAGTCTGGTTTACACTAAAAGAAGCTTAAAGGGACATTAAGGCGTTTTCGAATCTGTGGCGGACGACGGGAGTTGTCGGTCTCCTCAGGCGTAGAGTGCACCAACTGATACCAAAGATGTTTGGTTGATAAGGGAAGAAGGAGTCGTGTCTTGATGAAAGTAAAGACTACAAGGTTCGGCGAAATTGATGTTCCGGAAAGTGAAGTCATCCATCTTCCTTCGGGGTTGATCGGATTTCCTGAGCTTAAGCAATACGTCCTCCTGGACCACGACAAGGAGTCACCTTTCAAGTGGTTTCAGTCTCTGGAAGATGGTGCGATTGCCTTTGTTTTAATTGATCCGTTACTTTTCAATCCAGAGTATATTGCTGAAGTCGCTGACGCGGAGCTAGCGGAGCTCGATGTCCAGTCGGAAGAAGATCTGGTTATATCGGTGATTGTGACGGTTCCAAGTAACCCTCAGAACATGACAGCCAACCTCAAGGCTCCTTTGATATTCAACCTTAAAAATCGCCGCGGTAAGCAAGTCATCCTAAATACTAGTTCTTACACGACTCGTCATAACATTATGGACGAGGTGCGTAAGCGCACAGCTGGTTCTGAGGCAGCGAGCGTTCAGGAGGCAGTTAAGCAGGCCAAGGCAGATCAGGCTTCTCAGGCGGTTCCTGAGACCGGTACTGGCAAAAAAGGCTAAGAGTTTTCATGACGTAATTGATAGATCGGGGCAGGCTGCAAAGCCTGCCCTTTTTATGTTTTCGTAGCAGTGGAGACATCTGGCTTGCGAGTGCTCTTATTAAATGGTCGCGATATCAATATTCAGGACTGTCCAAGCTTCCTCGATGAAAGCTTTTTCCAGGGTATACGTGCGATAACTACGATGTTAGCGCAGGGTCATGCTGTTGTGGATTTTAGCAGACATATTGAGCGGCTGTTATCCCACGCGGCTGAGCTTCTAGCTTGTGAGTTACCTTCCGCTCAGTTGTTAGAATTTGAAGTACAGTCGACGCTCGAGAGATTAGCTGAACGAGGTCTTTCGCGCGTTAGAGTTATGCTGTTTCAAAACGGATCTGGATCTATAAACCGTGTCATCGACGTTATAAGTCTTGAAGGCGATGCTCTGCTTGCAGGGCAGACTGAGAGTGGGGTGCGCTTACTAAGTTACACTGACCGGGCCTGGATGCGCGGCAGTCACGTAAAAACGGGAATATTAGGACCTCACCGAGAAAAAGAAATCATTCGAGCGCGGACGATGGGCTTTGACGATGTGTTATGGGTTAATAGTGATGGAGAAATAACTGAGGCAACTTGGGCCAACATTTTTTTAATCGGTAGAACGGGTGATCTTGTAGAAATAGCCACGCCACCATCGGCCAGCGGTCTTTTGCTAGGATTGGTTCGTCGACGTATCTGCGAATTGCTTTACACGGCGAAAATACCTGTCACCGAGCGTGTTGTGACCATCGATGAATTGCCTCGTTTTGATGAGGCTTTTGTCACATCCAGCATTCGGGGGTTGGTGCCTGTTTCTCAAATCGATAAGCATCGCTTGCAGACAACCCGGCCCAATGCCGTCTTTCACCACATTTTCAGGCTCTATCAGACCTGGCTTTCCACAGAAAAAAATAATGATATCAAAATCTTAAATCAAACTGGGCCCGCGACGGACGCCTAATATTTAAGCATAAATTTATTGAAATATTAAATTGTTATGGTAGAAGGCTTTGATTCTATTAATGAGGTCTATCTATGACAACGTCGGCACCATCGTCTCAACCGCGAAAACTGCACCTGGTTTCTCTGGGGTGCTCTCGAAACCGTGTGGACTCTGAGGTGATGGTGGGGACTCTTCTCAGGGACGGTTGGACCTCCGTGGATGACCCACAGCAAGCCGATGCCGTAGTCGTCAACACCTGCGGATTCATCGCCTCCGCCAAGGAAGAGAGCGTCGACACGATACTTTCAATGGCGGAGATAAAAAAAACAAATCCTTCTTTAAAGCTAGTCGTGGCGGGATGTTTAACGCAGCGCTACAAAACTCAACTGGCAAAGGGCCTTCCGGAAGTTGACCTGTTTATAGGTACAGACGAATTTTCTCGCATCGCCGATCTTCTGGAGACGAATCATCAGCCGGGATCAATTTTTGCTAAGAGAACAAACTATCTTTATAACGAGGACATGCCTCGTGTGAATACTTTGACTGCTTATAGCGCCTACGTAAAAGTGGCGGAAGGGTGTCAGCATAACTGCGCTTTTTGTATTATTCCCGCTATTCGCGGCCGCCTAAGAAGTAGGCCGATTCATAGTGTTGTCAAAGAGGTTATGAACCTCGTTGACGGCGGTGTGCAAGAGATCAACTTGATTGCCCAAGATCTTGCGGCTTACGGCCGAGATTTGAATGAAACAGATCTACTGCAGCTCTTGAAGGCCTTGGTCAAGATTGATGGTCTTAAATGGATAAGGCTTCTTTACGTATACCCCGAAAATATCAGTGATGAATTCTTAGAGTTCTTCGCGTCAGAAGAAAAAATTGTGAAGTATCTTGATATCCCAGTTCAGCATGGCAGCAACTCCGTTCTTAAAAGAATGAACCGCGATGTCAGTCGTGAGGAGATTGTTGCTACGGTTAACAAGCTTCGAAGTAAAGTTCCGACCGTGGCCATTAGAACATCGGTCATGGTTGGGTTTCCAGGTGAAACATGCGAGGAGTTCGAGGATTTGAAATCTCTCGTCCAAGAGTTGAAGTTTGACCATCTCGGTTGTTTTTCCTACAGCCAAGAAGAGGGTACAGTTGCAGGTAGGATGCCAGACCAGGTTGATGAGGACACCAAACAGCAGCGTCAAGAAGAGATTATGACGCTCCAAAAAGACATTTCCCGGGAAAAGTTGAAGCGATTTGTTGGCAAAAGAATCCCTGTTTTGGTTTCTGGTCCTAGTGATGAAAGTGATCTATTGTGGCAAGGACGCATGAGTGTGCAGGCACCCGAGGTTGACGGTGTTGTCTATCTAAATGATGGACCAGTAAAAGCCGGTAATATCCAGTATGTCGAAATAACCGACTCATACGAGTACGATCTGGTTGGGCGTGTTATTCAGTAGACGATAGCGCATCTAATTTGCTCTTGGAGTCTAGAATTGCGCGAGAACAGCCCCGGCCTCAATCCCTCTGAGCGCGTGTGAGTTTACATCAATCCATGGTCGGACGATTATTTGAGACGGTTTCGCTCCCACAATGGCCGGCGCCATTGGCTGAGAGTTTTCAACGAGAATTGGCGCTAGCGCCATCCAGCCTCCGAAAACCGTGCCGCCCAAAAAACCAAGGGATGCGCCTATGGAAATAAACTTTAGGTGTTTAACAGGTTTGTCTTGCAATGTAAGAACGGCAGCTCCCACGGCTGCGCCTGCAGCAGCAGAGTAACCGGCTGTCACGAACATATCTTGAAATCTGCCCTCGAGCTCGGACTCGGCGCAGGCGGGCTCGGATAGTTGAGTCCCCAGCGCAATCAGAACGAGGCAAATCAGTTGTCGAATTCGAGTCATGGGCGCGTACCTCCTGGTTAAGAAGCGGTTGTAGAAACCCAGCTGCTTTATTATCAAACGTCCAACAAATGAAATCAATGCGGCGTTTTAAAATTATTTGCTTGCTAGCCTAAATAAATAATATTATAACGAACTCCTGCCTTCAAAAGGTAGTCTAAAAGCCGCATCGCGGCCCTAATTAAACAAGCCTGTCGAGATCAGATCATAAAGTAAGCCCAATCCATATTTTCCAAAAAAATTTAGAGCTCTTTTAACTTCCGAATCATTTAACAACCCTAGTTGAGGTAGATTGCCCATGACTCAAGGCAACAATGGTGATGACTCAAATCCAAGAAAGCGGCCAGCAAGACCGTCTAAACCAGCGCATCACGCCGCTAAGGCGGATCATGACAATGCTGCTGACGTGGCCGTCGCTGATGCCCCATCGAAGGCGGTAAAGCCTGTAGAAAAACCAGCTGGTGAATCGGCCGGTGCGGCTAAGCCTCTTCCGAAGACTTTGGTTGATGCTATTGCGGGTGAAATTAACCTGAAACAGCTCAAAGATCGTCACATAAACGATCTTAATAAAATAGCCAAAGAACTTGAAATTGAGGGTGCAAGCAACCTTCGCAAGAACGAGTTGATGTTCGCGATCCTTAAGAACCTCTCTGAGCGTGGCGGGATTGTCTACGGCGAAGGTGTTCTCGAGACATTGCCCGATGGTTTCGGGTTCCTGCGTGCTCCCGACTACAACTATTTGTGGGGACCAGACGACATATATGTCTCTCCAAGTCAAATTCGCAGATTCAACTTGCGAACTGGTGATACTGTCTCAGGGCAGATCCGCCCGCCAAAAGACGGCGAACGTTATTTTGCTCTATTAAAAGTTGAAAAAGTTAACGGAACGTCTCCAGACCAGAGTGCAGAGAAGATTATCTTTGATAACTTGACTCCACTCTATCCGATGGAAAAGTTCAAAATGGAGTATGATTCGAATAATTTAGCGACGCGAATCATCGACTTGTTAGCGCCCATTGGTAAAGGTCAGCGCTCACTGATTGTTGCGCCTCCCAGGACGGGTAAGACGGTTTTGTTGCAAAACATAGCGTCGGCTATTGCGAAAAATCATCCCGAGGTAGTTCTAATAGTCTTGTTGATTGACGAAAGGCCCGAGGAAGTGACCGATATGCAGCGGAGCGTTCGTGGAGAGGTTATCAGCTCCACATTCGATGAGCCGGCTCAGCGTCACGTTCAGGTTGCGGAGATGGTTATTGAGAAGGCCAAGCGATTGGTCGAGCATGGTAATGACGTTGTTATCCTTCTGGATTCGATTACACGTCTTGCGAGGGCATACAACTCGGTTGTACCACCCTCTGGTAAAATCCTTTCGGGTGGTGTCGACTCCAACGCCCTCGATAAGCCGAAGAGATTCTTCGGTGCCGCTCGTAACATCGAAAATGGTGGCTCACTAACCATTATCGCCACCGCTTTGATCGAAACCGGATCTCGAATGGATGAGGTTATTTTTGAAGAGTTCAAGGGTACGGGCAATATGGAGTTGAACCTTGATCGTAAACTGGCTGAAAAGAGAGTGTTCCCGGCGATTGACATCAACAAATCGGGAACCAGGAAAGAAGATTTGCTTCTGCCACGCGATGTTTTGAACAGAATGTGGATATTACGCAAACTACTCGCGCCTCGAAGCACGGTCGATGCAATGGAATTTCTGCTTGAGAAGATGGAAAAGACCAAAACGAATGCTGAGTTTTTATCGTCCATGAATGGATAATTTTGAAGTACTGATCGTCTAATGTTTACTAAACTAGATACATTTGAGCGCCGCTTCGAGGAAATCGAGGCGGCGTTATCACAAGACGGCCTTGATCCTCGCGAGTTGACAAAACTTTCGAAAGAACGCGCTCTCATTCAGGACGTGGTCGAGGCCTGGCGATCATACAAAATTCTGCTGCAAGCCCGAGACGATGCGAAGTTATTATTGGAAGACAAAGATCCAGACTTAAGGTCCATGGCCAAGGAAGAGCTGGATAAATTAAATTCCGATTTGGAAAAATCAGAGCGAGAGTTGACGATCTTGATGCTGCCCAAAGATCCAAACGACCAGAAGAATGTTGTTTTGGAGATTCGAGCAGGCACCGGTGGTGAAGAAGCCGCATTGTTCGCGGGCGACCTTATGAGGATGTATACCCGGTACGCATCGCGTGCGGGTTGGCGTACTGAAGTTTTGTCAAGCACGACAGCTGAGCGCGGCGGCATCAAAGAAGTCATCATCATGGTTGAGGGTGACAAAGTATATAGCCGTTTGAAGTTTGAAAGCGGGGTTCATCGGGTTCAGCGCGTCCCCGAGACGGAAGCTCAGGGACGTATTCATACTTCGGCCTGTACAGTTGCGGTATTACCCGAGGCAGACGAAGTTGATGTGACCATTCGGCCGCAAGATCTCGATATTACAGTTTGTCGGTCCTCAGGCGCTGGAGGGCAGCACGTTAACACATCTGACTCCGCGGTCCGGATTGTTCATCTTCCTACCGGGCTTGTTGTTGAGTGTCAGGATGAGCGCAGCCAGCTCAAGAACAAGGAACGAGCGCTCAAAATACTAAAAGCTAAAATATTGGAGAAGGCACAGGCGGAGCAGGCAGCTGAAATATCCGCTACCCGTAAAAGTATGGTTGGTAGTGGCGACCGAAGCGAAAGAATTAGAACCTACAACTTTCCGCAGGGACGATTAACCGACCATAGGATAAATTATACCGTCTATAATTTGCCTGAGGTTATAAATGGCGATCTCGATGATGTCCTCGACAAGCTCGGCACGCATCATCAAGCCGAGCTGCTCAAAGAGCAGTTAGAAAAGTCAATTTAAGTTGGATTGCTTCAAATTTGAATAATGAAAATGAAAAAAATCGTATCGAGACCGAAATTTGGACGATTCAAAAAGTCGTACAGTCTGCCACAGAGTGGTTACGTGCGAAAAGCTCGGAAGCATTGAGCAGCCCGAGGCTTGATGTGGAAATGTTGTTAGCATCATCGCTTGAGATGGATCGGATGCAGCTTTATTTACAGCTGGATCGGCCTTTGTCAAAGCAGGAGCGGGAGCGCTTTAAGACTCTGTTGTCTCAACGTGGATCTGGAATGCCAGTAGCCCAGATTGTTGGACATCGCGATTTTTACCGTCATAGGTTTGCGGTTTCGAAGGCGACGTTAATCCCACGCCCAGAGACTGAGACCTTGGTTCAGACGGCTGTAGATTTTCTTCGTGAATTAAAACAGCCAAGAATACTTGATATCGGAACCGGTACTGGCTGTATTGCCATCTCAATCGCAGCAGAGTTTCCAGATGCAAGCGTTGATGCGTGGGATATTTCAGATGATGCGCTTGACGTCGCAAGACGAAATGCCAAGGACATCGGCACGAAAAACGTCCATTTTTCGAATATCGACGCTCTTATTTCTGACGCTTATCGTAGCTCTAAATACAGCGCTATCATTTCCAATCCACCTTACATCCCTCGCCACGAGCAGGTGCTATGCTCGCCTGAGACGTTAAAATTTGAGCCTGGCCTCGCACTTTTTGCGCCAGAGGACGATGGGTTGACTTTTTACCGCCATTTTTCGGAGTTCGCAGGAGATCTGCTTGATCAAGGCGGCAGAATTTTCCTCGAGTTTGGCTTTAGTCAGGCTGAAAAAGTTGCCCAGTTGTTCGATGCGAAAAAATGGCGGAAAATAATAGTAATCAAGGATTTGTCAGGTCGAGATCGAGTGATGTCCGCTGAGAAGCCCTGAATTAGTTTCGAAACAAAACCATTACCGGTGCAAGATGTCAGAGACTGGTCTGCATAATTTACGCACTCATAATTGGCAAGCCATTAAGCGCTTTTCGATTTTTTTATTTTTAGTTTTCTTAGTTCTATTCGTGTTTTCTTTCTACTTTGAGAAAGTTCTTACCCCGCTGATGATTTCAGGTTTTTTAGCCTATCTTCTGAATCCACTCGTGAACGTGCTTGAGGCGAAAAAAGTTAATCGCATCATGGGTACTACGCTGATTTTAATTTTGATCTCAGGCGTCATCGTTTGGGTTGGAATTCGACTTTTTCCCTACCTCTACGAACAACTTGTCGGTCTTGTTAAGCAGGTGCCAGGTCTCGTGGAGTACTTCGCAAAAAATGCAGCAAGAATTTTGCGCGAATCTCTCATGAAGTATGGTCTTAAAGACTTTGAAGCGATCGACCAAGCAATTAGTAATTTCAACTTGATGGATCAAGCGCTGGCTCGGTTTCAAATGGCTGCTCAGGGTGTCTTTGATGTGAGTGCGGGGCTCATGGGGTCTGTGATGAATTTTGTGCTCATTCCAATTCTTACTTTTTACTTTGTAGCTGAGAAGGCAACGATTCTTCAGGGTTTTCGTAGAATTACTCCGCGGGATGTTCGCCCCTATGCGGCACGATTGGTATCGACTATCGACGAGACGTTAACCCACGTAATCAGAGGTCATATAAAAGTTGCTTTGACGCTGGCGTGTCTTTATTCGATTGGTTTTTCGGCCATAGGCTTATCAGCGGGTGTCGCTATTGGCATTGCGGCGGGTATTTGTCGAGTCATACCCTATTTAGATGTTATCGTTGGCTTGACGCTCGGGGTTACATACATTTTCACTCAGCAGATTCCTGCAGTGGAGATTTTCTGGTTGGTGGG
Source organism: uncultured Polynucleobacter sp. (assembly GCA_964402975.1). Taxonomy (GTDB): domain Bacteria; phylum Bdellovibrionota_B; class Oligoflexia; order Oligoflexales; family RGVZ01; genus CAMDKS01. The sequence continues at coordinate 55,424 of CAYOEM010000007.1, read as the reverse complement.
CGTCATCGGTACTGTCCAGATCCTCGATGGGATGCTGATTACACCAAAGCTCATCGGTAGTAAGGTTGGTTTACATCCTGTGATCGTTATCGTGACGGTCTTGGCATCCGGAGCAAAATTTGGATTCATCGGAGTTTTGTTAGCCATACCAGCGGCGGCGATTGTGAAGGCTTTATATAAACTTGTGCTTCCTTTATATCGCGATTCACAGTGGTTTACCGGCGCGATGAAGGACGACGCGGCTTAAAATTCTTTTCAGATGTTTTTTTATGGAATGTCTGCCGCCGCGTTTCCTTTTCCACACCGGTGCCTTCTACGATAGCTACGAAGTTTAGTTTTTCAGGTAATGCTGCAAGCCTTTTTAAAATGTCTTCGGGTCGCCCCCACCAGGTTTGTTCCTGGGGTCCACTTATATCGAGAGCTACAAATATTTTCCGTCCCGTCCCATGAAGCACCTTTGCCATTGTTTCGAAAAATGGGCGCATTCGGTAAGGTGTGTCAAAGAAGGCTACCGGCCAGGGCTCACTGAGAGTTTGGCGCATAAAACGTTCGCGACTTTCTTCGTCACGGGGGGGGAATCCGGCAAATACAAAGCGGCGGCAATCGATCGGACAAATTGAAATGGCAGCCGTAAGGGAGCTTGGTCCCGGAACGACCTTCACGGGTGCGCCAATCTCTAAAGCTGCGTTGACAAGGTCTCGTCCAGGGTCAGCAAGTCCAGGGGTTCCTTGATCACTCATGTATATAGCGTCGTTGCCCGCCGTGAGCTCTCGTTTAAGTTCCTCGAGGGTAAACTGTTCTCGTTGTTCGGTATATTTCATCCACTGGCGATGCACCTGAGCGGCCTTGAGAAATTGGCGAGCTCTTTTGTCCTCTTCGAACACAAGAAACTGGCAAGACCTTAAAAGTTCCAATGAACGCGGGGGTATATCCCGAAGCTCCCCGAGGGTGGTCGCTGCAATCCAAAGGATCCCAAGAGCAGGGCTTTTGTTCTGATTTTCCATTTAATTTCCGAATGTTATGACTTCTGGAGCATTGTCCTAGACGCTCCATATCCCGTATGTTACACCTCGTTGCTCGTTTATGTCAGGGAAAAACCATACAAATTAGGGATATCTGGAAAATTTAGATGTCTAACCTTGGTTCATCCAACACTACTGAAGTCGAAAGTTCGGCGGCTCCGCGTCATGTTGCCGTGATTATGGACGGAAATGGGCGATGGGCACGAAGAAAAGGCCATCCCAGGGTGTTCGGCCACAAGTACGGAGCTGAGCGCGTTCGAGAGATTGTCGAATGTGCTGGGCAGAAGGGTGTCAAATATCTCACGCTTTACGCTTTTAGTGATGAGAATTGGCGAAGACCAGTTGAAGAGGTGGGGGCGATTATGCACCTGCTTGAGCACTACCTGCGCAAAGAAAGACGAGCGTTGCTTGAGAAAAACGTCCGTTTTAAAACAGTTGGGGATTTATCCCGCCTATCTTTGGGTCTTCAGAAATTGATCGAAGAAACGGTCGAGATGTTGGATGACAATACGGGTCTCACGCTCATCGTTGCTATAAGTTACGGCGGCCGAGCTGAAATTACGAGGGCTGTGAAAAAAATTGCGGATAAGGTTTTATCCGGAGAGCTCAACCCAGATCAAATTGACCAAGAATTGGTTTCCCGTCACTTAGATACTGAAAATATTCCCGATCCCGATTTATTAATCAGAACAAGTGGAGAGCTGCGGATTAGTAATTTTCTACTTTGGCAATCCGCTTACACCGAGTTTTATTTTACGGATGTAAACTGGCCCGATTTCGACAGTTCGGAGTTTGAGAAAGCTCTATTGGCCTATTCTTGCCGTGAACGGCGATTCGGGCAGTCGACCGTACCGTCCTCCGCAGGGGTTGAGAATCCATCAAGGATGGGTGCTAGTACATGTTGAGAGTGCGGCTATTTACGGCATTTTTGCTGCTTCCTTTGCTCCTTTGGCTTTTGATCGATGGCCCGGAATGGGCTGTCATGATTCTTTTGCTGGCGTCAATTTTTGTCTCCGTATTTGAAATGTCCATGATGATTCAGCCTCGTTTGGATGAAATGCTGCGTAATTATTCCCTCGCAGGTGGTGGGCGCAGCGAAACTGGAGAGATATACGTCGCCGCATCGCGCACGTATCATTACCGAATCCTTGCGTTATTTTGTGCGCTGGTCATGTGTTCTATTTTTATGGTGTCGGCTCTGTATGGTATGGAGGCGGGTCGAGGCATCGTTGTCTTAGGGTTTGTCATCGCCATTCTGGTTGGTGCCTTCGCGACTCGAGGTATCGAGGCTGAAATGGCCCGGGTTCTCGGTTTTACGTTGACGCTTGCCTATGCTGGATTTCCCTGGCTCGTCGTTTGGGATCTTTATGCAATCGCTCCTGGTGGGATCTACCTTTTGTTGGTTTTGGCGATTGTTTGGCTTGGGGACACGGGTGGCTATTTTGGTGGACGCTTTTTGGGCCGCCATAAATTATCGCCGCATAAAAGCCCAAAGAAAACTTGGGAGGGAGCCTTGGTGGGGCTCGGTGCGAGTATGTTGGGATCTTTCATCTGGAGCCTGTGGGCTGTGCCGACGGATCGAACCGTATTGGTGGTGGCGCTACTTTGTGGGCTTTTCGGAGGAATTGCTGGTCAACTAGGCGATCTTGTTGAGTCAGTTATAAAGAGATTCACCGGAGTTAAGGATTCGGGGCGGCTTCTTCCTGGCCATGGAGGAGCTTTGGACCGGATCGATGGAGTCTTGTTTGCCGCTCCGGTTATTTGGTTTATTCTGTATGTCTCTGGAGCTGTTATTAAGACTAGCTAAAATCAGTTTCTACCGGGGCATAGTTTGCCCCATCACTTGAAGATAGAAGAGCGTATGCAGAATATTTTTTATCACCCTGCTGTTGCTATGATCATCATGCTTGGCACGCTCGTTCTGTTTCACGAGCTAGGTCACTATGTAGCTGGTCGACTTTGTGGAGTTGGGGTTGAAAGGTTTGCCATTGGATTCGGACATAAAATTGCCGCGTTTAAGCGCGGACAAACTGAGTTTCTTATTGGTTGGGTTCCTCTCGGCGGATATGTGAAGTTTTACGGCGGTACCAGAAACGAAGATACTCCTGACGATGTCGTGGGTCTTTTGTACTGGCAGGCATCTGTTTGGAAGCGGGCATTTATCGTAGCGGCTGGACCGGCTGCTAACTTTATTCTGGCATTTTTGATTTTTTGGGGGATGGTGATTCACGGAATCGAACAGCCACCTCCCACCGTGGGTGACGTTATTGAGGGCAGTCGGGCGCAGCAAGCTGGAATAGTGCCGGGAGATAGATTTGTACGCGTGGATGGTGTCACGGTTAAAAACTGGTCAGATATCGAACGAACCTTTCAGAAAAATCCGGAGAAGGAACTCGACGTCATCGTTTTACGTGATGGTCGAGAAATTGAAAAAAAATTGACGCCCGAGGCTGTTGTTGGGCGAACAATTTTCGGTTCTAAAGCAAAAATTGGTCGCGTGGGAGTTGCGCTTGGTTATCCTAGCGCTGTTGTGTCGATAAACTCGGCCGACTCGCCGCTGGCTCGGGCTGGACTTAAAACGGGCGACAGAATTGAGTCGTGGTTGGATGAATCGGGCAATGCTCACAAGATTCAGGGTCTTCATGAGACATTCAAACTTTTTTCTGAGTGGGGTCAAAACTATCGGCGTCCGGTTAGGGTGACGGTTAGGCCCATTACCATTGCTGAAGGTAAGGATGGTCGTGCGCAGGAGATCACATCATCTGACGCCCGCATTGTGAGCCTCGATACGGCGAAATGGCCAGCTCATCTGGGTCAAACGGATAGAGCCTATGCAGCCTTGCTTGGTGCCGTTGACAGTCATCTAACCGTTGGGCTACCTCGGGAAGGCTTATCTGGAATATTGGAGCCCGGAGATCGTTTGGTATCGTGGAACAATATCCCGATCCGAAATATTTTCCACCTACAGGAGATGATGGAAAGTTGGAAGTCTTCCGAAGTTCGTCTAGTGGTTGTGCGTAACTTCAAAGAGATGTCCTTCCTTGTGCCGCTGAAATCTTTAGACGTCCAAGCCCCCGAGGGGTTGGTGCAAGTTTATCTATTAAATGCAGTGATGCTTGGTCAGGCGTCGTTACCTGACGCTGAATTGCTTCGGGAGCAAAACCCGCTTATCGCAGCCGGCGTAGCCATAAATGAGGCTTATAAGCAGACGTCTGTCATGCTCGTCGGTTTCTGGCAAATCATAACCGGGAGTGTACCGATAAAATCATTGGGCGGCCCCATGATGATTGCGAAAGTTGCAGGTGATTCGGCCAAGGCTGGCTGGATAGCGTTTCTTGCAAGCATGGCTGTGATTTCCATTAACTTAGGATTGGTTAATCTGTTCCCGATTCCCCTGCTGGATGGTGGCCAGCTCATGCTGCTAGGGGCTGAATTTGTAAAAAGATCTCCCCTTGAGGAGACAACGATTGAAAACTTCCAGAAACTGGGATTCATCATGGTGATGTCTCTTGTGATCCTTGCGTTATACAACGATCTTAGTCGATTCTGGGGTAGCATCGTTGGCAGTCTTTTTGGTAGCAAATGAAGAATTACACTCTAATTATCGACACATCGATCTTTGGAGCAGGCGTCGGTCTTTTTGATGACTCATTGAAAAATATGGACTTTTTAGAGGTCGCTAACGACATCGCAGACAGTGCGCGGCAATTGCCGTTGATGGTGGAAAATGGGCTCAGTCGTTTAGGATTGGAGATGCACGCGATCGGCAAGGTCATCGTGTCCCAGGGGCCTGGTTCATTTACTGGTATCCGGGTTGGAATGGGTTATGCTCTGGGGTTTTTGTCCGGCCTTCAGCTGTCCGCAGGTGGGCATCCACAAATTTCCGGCATTTCGTCCTTAGTATATCTCGCGAGGTCTCTTGTCGGGGAGGTGGGGGGGCGCATTGCCCTATTCTTGCCAGCAACAAAAACGACGGGTTATGTTGTTTTTTCTGATCGGGGCTCACTCTTGGTCAAGGCTTTTGATGTGAATGGGAGTGATGCTGAAAAGTTTCTTCTTGATCATAAAAAGGCAAATTGGATTTTGGTTGGGGAGTGGGAGTTAATTATGAATTGGGCTAACGCTCGCCAGGTTGAAAGTGTTCGTGCCATCCAAGGGCGTGATGCAGTGAAGTTAGCAATCCGCAGTATCGGCGAGTCTTTGAAGATGGACGAACCGTTTGATTGGAAGGGGTTGGATTCTGAGAATTTACCCATGCCGTTATATTTACGAAAGTCGACGGTGGAAGAGAAGGCCTCGGCAAATTCATAAATGAAAATAATTTTGAAAGTAATTAGCCTTAGACGTGCTAGAGGGGTGTGAGTCAAATGGATAAAGTAGCGACAAACGACGGAAGACAGGTTCGACTTGGGGGCGCTGTTTACATTCTTCCGAATTTGATTACGACTGGTAATCTTTTCTTTGGTTTTTTCTCAATTATAAAAAGTATGAGTGGCCAGTTTGGCTGGGCGGCTGCTGCGATTCTGTTGGCAGCAGTTTTTGATGTTCTTGACGGTCGCGTTGCCCGCCTAACAAAAGGCACCAGTGAGTTTGGTGTTCAGTATGACTCTCTATGTGATTGTGTTTCATTTGGAGTTGCTCCTGCCTTTCTAATGTATCAGTACGGGCTTTTAGAGCTTGGGCGCATCGGTTGGGTTGCTTGCTTCATGTTTATGGCGTGTGGGGCGCTAAGATTAGCCCGGTTTAATGTTTTAAGTTCTATTGGTAAAGCCTCGGGAGATTTTACGGGGCTACCCATTCCTATGGCGGCCATAGCTGTAGCTAGTTTTGTGTCTTTGATGGTTGATCTGGATCAAAGGCATGCCATGGGGACGCTTGCTGATAACAGTTTTGTGAGAATCTTGCTTGATACCGATATAAGAAAGTTATTCCTGGTCGGTTTAAGCCCAGTGCTTGCTCTTCTCATGGTTAGCAATATCATTTACAAATCCCATAAAGTGTTAAGACTTGGGTCTGTCAGGTCATTTCAGCTGCTCGTCATACTCGTGATGTTAGTTTCGATTGTTGCATATGCACCCGAAATGGTGGGTTTTGGTTTGATATTTTTCTATGTGTTAAGTGGTCCGCTAGCTTGGGCATTTGGCTGGACAAAATTAACCAGCGAGGATGAAATCTTCGCTGAATCAAGCTTTGATGAGGAGCCGTGATGAAGGTTGCAATTGTTGGAGCCACAGGGGCGGTTGGTCGCGAGATGATCGCAGACTTGGAGAATTCAGCGATTAAGCATGTGGACGTTGGTCTTTTCGCATCAGAGCGAAGTGCTGGTGAGCAGGTTTCATTTCGTGGCAAGGCGCAAGAAGTCCGGGCCTTCAAGCTTGATTTGCTAAAGGGCTATGATGCTTGCTTGATGAGTGCAGGCGGTGCATTTTCCAGGCAAAATGCGCGAGCCATCGCAGATATGGGCGTCACAGTTATCGATAATAGTTCAGCATGGCGTATGGTGGATGGTGTTCCCCTTGTGGTGCCGGAGGTAAACGGTGCTCTTTTAAAAGGCCTTGAGCGCGGATCAATCATAGCTAATCCTAATTGTTCGACCATACAGATGGTTGTGGCTATTAAACCTCTTATGGAGCAGTTCGGAGTTCAGCAAATTCACGTTTCAACCTACCAGTCTGTATCCGGAACAGGGCAGAAAGGGATTCGTGAACTATCGTCGCAAGTAGAAGCGTCGTTTAAGTTTGCAGAGATTAGCCCGCAGGTCTATGCCCAGCCCATAGCGTTTAACGTTTTGCCGGCTATTGATGTCCTAGACCAAAACGGTCATTGTTTTGAAGAAGAGAAGATGGTTCGTGAAACCCGGAAAATATTCGCTCAACCAGAGCTTGACGTGTTAGCAACAACAGTGAGGGTTCCCGTTTACCATTGCCACAGCGAGTCTATTGCTGTGAGGCTATCCAAGCCTGCATCAAGACAGGAAGTCCTCACTTGCCTGTCTCGATTTCAAGCGCTGACAGTCTGTCTGGAGAATGATCACTCTAAATTCCCTACCCCGCGCGGCATTGCTGGGTCTCAAGGCGTGCATGTGGCGCGAGTCAGGCTTCCTATTGATCGAGAGCGTAGTGACTGGGTTCAGCTATGGGTGGTGGCTGATAACCTCAAGAAAGGCGCGGCCACCAACGCGGTTCAAATTTTAAGCGCAATCAGTTAACATTATAAGGTCTGGAGGACTCGATGATGTTGACGATTTCTAGGCGAATCCTCGCCCGCCTTTTTGGCCTGCTTTTGCTTTTCCAATGGCCGACTTTATTGAACGCTCAAGATTCTCTTGGCTCAGACGTTCAAGAATTCGACAACGCTGAGGATGCAACCTTGGACGGTAGTCTGTCGCAAGCGGGTTCGGACTCTCCAGTCCCGGTTCCTGCCGAATCAGCTGCTCAATCCTCGACTGAGCCCGCCCCAAGCCAGAGTTCCACTACCGAAACGTCTGAAAATGGCACTGCCGAAGCGCAGGCGACCCCACAGCCGAGTGAAGAGCCTACTCAAGCACAGTCGGACTCTGCAACGGCTGCTGAGGATGAATCCAAGGCTCAGCAACAAGCTCCCGAGGCATCGACTACAGATCAGCCAGCTGCAGAAGCTGTGGCGACCAGCGAACCTGAGTCGACTGAGAAGAAAAGTCCTGTAACAGGAACCTACGGCGGTCGAATCTTTGGTCGTAACAAAATTCAGTTGGCAGCCAACAGGCCAACATTCGATGACAGTCAAAAGTGTTACAACAAATTTTACGGCAAGCCTCAGACTCACATTTCCTTTTCCGGTGAGTGGTTTCCGCTAGATTGGTGGGTTAATCCTGGAGTTTATACCCGACTCGGTGTGTACTCTGTGCGGGGTAAAGCCGTGACGGGAACCTCCGCTGCAACGCAGTCGGCAAGTTGTGACACTTTAAGTGTAGATCAAAATAGTTCCACTAATTTACTCTTTGTTCCTATTCAATTGGGCGCAAAGTTGCAGTTTTCGCCATTCAGGCGCAAATGGTTAGTGGTTGATTATTGGACAGGTGCAGAGCTTGACTGGTGGCAGGAGACCCGCAGCGATTCAGCCCTTAGCCTCTCTCCAATTAATTTGGCCGCCGCGTCCTCGCAGGTTTACACGACGACGGGTCGTAAGCGCTCCATCAGTGCCGGCGCCTCAGTTCATCTGCTTTTGAATCCTCTGGACGAGCGAACCGTTAGATCTATGATTGAAACTATGGGTATTGGATATGTCTACCTTTCAGGATTTGTCGAGACGGTCAAATCGACGTCGAAAGAGGGTTTGAACTTCGGTAGGAATGTGGTTGGTCTAGGATTTACTTTTGAAGCCTTCAAGTGAGTTTGAGTCTAAATTGAATGATCACCCAGAAGCCGGAAAGATTTCGACTCAATCACTTTACAGGTTAGATCTTTGCTACCACGGCGCGGCCTACCAGGGATTCCAAAGCCAGCCCAATGGTCAAACTGTCCAGGATAAAATCGAGAAAGCGTTGGCTACTTTCTGTCGACACCCTGTAAGAATCACGGCCGCTAGTCGAACAGACACAGGGGTACACGCAGAGCACCAAGTTATCACATTTAAGTCCATGAGTGGCTTAGATAGCTGGAGGCTCTTGAAGGGGTTAAATGCTCTTTTGCCAAAAGATATTCGTATAATGAATGCTCAGACTGTGCCTGATAATTTTCATCCAATCTTTAACTGTACGGGTAAAGTTTACCGATACTGGATTTGGCGTTCGCAAGGTGAATCACCTTTCTACAGCCAATTGTCTTGGAGTCTAAGCGGGGATTTCAACTTGAATGCCATGCGCAGCGCAGCGTCACACGTGACAGGCGAGCATGACTTCACAAGCTTCTGTGCGAGCGATAGTGCCGCAAAAACGAAAGTCAGACGAGTCAGGGAGATTCAGTTTATAGAGCGCGGACCTATGATCGAGATTTTATTTTTAGGCGATGGTTTTTTGAAGCAGATGGTCAGGAATTTGGTAGGGGCGTTCGTTGCAGTGGGGCGGGGCAAAATTGCTGAAAACGACGTAAAAGGCATCTTGGCGGCTAAAGACAGAACAAAAGCGCCCGCCACAGCCCCGGCCGAGGGCTTGACTTTGATGAGAATATTTTACGGAGATGATTTGGGTATACTGGCTTTGCTTGATCGCCAAAGAAGCGGGTATAATTTAACCCTGTATTCTGATTGGTTATAAATTTTTGGATCTTTTTTTGGCAAGGTCCCTATTGATGATGCTTCGTTCAAAAAAAATAAGTTTTATACTCGGCGTTGCTCTGACTGGATTGACGGCTTGCCGTACGGTTGCCCCCAAGAAAGGGACGGAAGCTCTCCGCGACTCACAAGGCTCGTCAGAGGCCAGTCAAAATACACCTAAGGACAATGATGAAGATCCAGGCTCTGATGTTCTTGGTGATGCCGCCGCTATGTGGTCTCCGGCAAATCGACGGGCTAATGCCATGTATCAGTATCTTGTTGCTCAGAACAAGCTACTCCGTGGTGACTCTGCTGCGGCCGAGAGTCATTTTGAGATGTCCTATAATCTAGATCCCAATGCGTTCACAGGATCGCAATTGGTCAGGACCAAAATTATCACCGATCCAAAAAGTGATGAGGGGTTAACAGAAGCCCGGAGGATGTCACTACTTTATCCCTTGGACGCCAATCTTAGGCTGTTGTATGGGCAGGCCTTGATTTTCAGGCAGGATTACCGGGAAAGTGAGCTGCAGCTTCGCAGAGCGATTGAGTTAGATCCAAAACTTGAGGATGCCTATAACAGTTTAATAAAGTGTCTTCAAATCTCTGGGCAGATGAAGTCTGCCATTGATGTAGCTTACAGAATGACAAGAAACATACCCCAAAGCTTTCAGAGTTGGAGTCTGCTAAGTCGGCTACTTGTCGGAGCAAAAAGAGTTAAAGAAGCCGTCGACCCAGCAAGAAAAGCCTGGGAGTTGCAAGAAAACAACCCTGAACTTGCATTAATATATGCTTTGACTCTTGATCTCAATAATAGAGGCAAAGAGGCAGTGAAGCTCTACGAGCAGTTATACAGATTCAATCCTGGTAACGCAGATCTCGTACAGCGCATGGTGTCTCTTTATAAGGAGCTTGGTAATCTATCAAACGCCCTGAGTCTCATTGATGACATGATTGAAAATAGCTCCGATGAAGTGCCGGGGCTGAAAATGCAGAAAGTCATTATTCTGTGGGAAATGCAGCGTTTCGATGAGGCTTTAAAAGTTATCCTCGCTCTAGAGCGTGAATTACCGGAGTCTGATCGTGTATCGTTCATGGCGGGCATTGCCCTTGCTAAGGCCAATCGAAAAAAAGAGGCGATTAGCCGTTTTGAGAGGATACAAAATGAATCTCCCCTAAAGTCTGACGCTATCAAGCAACAAGCAGTCATTCTTAAAGAGGAGGGGGATCTGAATGGCGCAGTTGCTTTGATGCGTGTTCTGTCTGCTCGTAAGGATTCAGACGTGTCTGTTTATTTATTGTGGGGAGAGTTTCTTGCTGATGAAAGTAAATTTAGTGAAGCGCTCGCAGCCGTGGACGCCGGTTTAACAAAATTTCCAGCAGACATTAAATTACTCTTTAGCAAAGGTGCATATTTTGAGCGAAGCGGGGACAGGCGCTCGGCGGAGTCAGTTTTCCGAGATTTGGTGACTCGAGATCCCAATAATGCCGCTGCTCTGAACTTTCTTGGATACATGTTTGCAGAGCAGGGAATAAATCTCGATGAAGCGGAGGAGTTAATTCAACGTGCCCTCAAAATACAGCCTGACAACGGTGGCTACATGGATTCATTGGGTTGGGTTTATTTCCAGAAAAAGCAATATAGCCGGGCGCTAGAGATCTTGGAGCGTGCGGTGGCTATAGAAAAAGAAGAAGGCGTTATTTGGGAGCACATTGGGGATGCTTTGATCGCGCTAGGGAATAAGCAGAAAGCGCTAATCAAGTACCGCGAAGCGTTGCGACTTAAAAATGACCCGCGTGATGAGGCGCGAATAAAAAAGAAATACGAATCACTTTCGAAAGAATTGTCCGGAGGCTGATTTGTTGGGATACAGTGAACGTCTTCGTCTGAGAGAGTTCTCGCGATACGGCGTTTTCGTAGTAGCGTTGACGTCTTCCTGCCAAACGTCCCAGAGCATCCGCGAGTCAATTAACATACCGGTTGTATTACAGCCGTCGTTTAGAAGCTGTTTTCCATCAGAAGCTGAAGCCAAGCTTGAAATTGAAAAAGATGGGGCCAGAGTATTTGTTTCGACAGTTGTATGGTCGATTGCTAATGCAGATGACGTCAATCTCCAGGTTAACACACCACTGGGTGAAACCATCTTTGATATTAAGCGGTCTGGCGGCCATTGGAATACTCAGCCGCCGGATCAAATTCGGATTGATGAGAGCCGAGATGGTTTGTTGCAGGTTGAGGGGTATGCAATCCCTTTGAAGATCAGCGAGATTGGTTGCATCGTGGCTGGTGTCTGGCCCGCGTCCTGGATGCGCTGGCTTAGTGTTTCCCAGGATAATGGCCAACAACTGCAGATGACCGGACGAGATGGCGGGAGGTTTGTTAAAATCAGTTTGCCATATGGCACTCCAGGAAGTGGGCCGGGTGTTAGTGGCGGGCTTAGCTGTGCTGAGTTTAAGTGGGGTGGTTTTTTGGGCTTTTTTCAGCGGGTTGTGAGCTTATGTCGACAGGACTCTAAGAGTGGATTAAATGTCAGGCTTACTGGTATAAATGACTATAACGTAATTTGGAATATTGATCATGACGGCTGAACGGCAAGATCGAGTTTTGGATATTTTAAGGGCTAGGGGCATCCTGTCGTCCTCGACTCAGCAAGTGGCGTTGGGGTTTATGGAACGTTGGGGGCTTGATTCTTTTCGTGCAGTGATCGAGACGCATCTTGTCGAGGAGAGCAAGATGGCGGACATCCTATCGGAAGATCTAAATCTTCCACGTCTGCATCGCGTTCGCATGCTTGTTGTTGAAAAAGAAGTCTTTGAGTTCATCCCCTACGAAACAGCACTCGATTACACGGTTTTTCCGTTTGAGTTGAAAAGTGATGGGACTGTCAAGGTAGCTTTCGCGGATCCGACCAGCGAGGAAAAGGTCGCAAAAATTAACGATTTGGCTGGTGGTCGAATGGAAGTTTTCGTCGGCGAACGAAGTGAGATCATAAGTGCGATTCAAAAGCACTATCCTCTGTCAAAACAACTTCCAAGTTTGGTGTCGATGGTTCGTAATCGTAAGGACTAAAAATGATTTTGAAAGTTGTGCTAACTGGTGGAGGGACGGCTGGGCATGTTATGCCGAACTTGGCGCTTCTGCCGGAGCTTCGTGCGGCAGGATTTGATGTATCTTATGTGGGTTCCGGCGGCGTTGAGAAGGGACTGGCACACGCTGCGGGGTTGCCTTTTTTTGAAATATCTACGGGAAAACTTAGGCGGTATTTTAGTATCCAGAATTTTTTGGATATCGGTCGTATTGTTTTAGGATTTTTCCAGGCATTCATGCTGATGCTTAAGCTTCGTCCAAACGTGGTTTTTAGCAAGGGTGGGTTTGTTGCTGTGCCGGTGACGTTAGCGGCTTGGATTTGCCGAATCCCAGTCGTGACTCACGAGTCTGACGTCTCGCCTGGGCTGGCAAATAAGATCATCGCGCCCTTCTCTCATAAAATTCTCTACACATTCCCAGAAACTGGGAAGTTTCTACCAGCTCAGCGATCAGAAATGGTTGGAACTCCAGTGCGCCAGGATCTTTTTGGGGGTAGCGCCGAGAAAGGTCGATCTATTTGCGGTTTTACCGACAAAAAGCCCATCTTACTAGTTATGGGTGGAAGTCAGGGCGCTCAGCGCATAAATGATGCTTTGAGAACCATTCTGCCGCGGATCACGGGTGATCTAAATGTGGTCCATCTAACCGGTAAAGGTAAGTCGATTGGTTATGCAGGGTCTGGATACAAAGGGTTTGAGTTTTTGGGTGACGATCTCAAACATGTTTTTGCTGCCACCGATTTGGTTGTCAGTCGTGCAGGTGCCAATAGTATTTTTGAAATTCTTGCTCTCAAAAAACCCATGTTGCTTGTCCCATTAGAAGTTGGCAGTCGAGGCGACCAAATTCTTAATGCCAGGAGTTTTACCCAGAAAGGTTGGGCTTTAACTCTTTCTGAGACCAAGATGACTCCAGAGGCTTTGGAGTCGGCCATCAATGAGCTCAGAGCTAACTCGGATAAATTGATTGCGCGTCAGACTGAGGCCAAGGCAGAGTCCGCTTGCTCTAAGATTGTCCATATTATCAAGCAGGCTGCCGGCTGAATTGTTCGCAGGATTATCTGCAAACGCTGAAAAAATTTCTTGCAATAACCGACAGATCATCGGATGCAAATGACTCCGGATGGAATTGCAACGATCCAATTGGTGACTTTGCGTGTGACAACATCATTAATTGCCCATGCTCGTCTTCGGCTAAAATCTGCCAGTCGTTCTTGTTTGCATGCTTCAAGTCCACAACGAGAGAATTATAGGAGACGGTTGTGAATGTCGGGGGTAAGCCTTTGGTCATCCAATTTGTTTCTTTCACGGTGACTTTAAAGGTCGTCCCGTGCCACGGATCTTTTGCCTTTTGGATTGTACCTCCGGCAACTTCCCCAATCATTTGATGACCAAGGCAAACTCCAAGTATGGGCACTTTTCCCATAGCAGTTCGTAATAACTGCTGGGTGCTAGGATAGTCACTCGGTTTGCCGGGTCCTGGTGAAATGACAATCGGCGTAAGTTTTTCGGATAGTTTTGAAATGGCCGTGACATCGTCGTGGCAGATTCTGTTGATTGTTACGAGCCCCTTACTCGCCTCCCGGAGCCACTCTAGAAGGTTGAAACTAAAGCTGTCATAATGGTCGATGAGATTAATTTGCATCTAATTAGTCGACATTCTGCCCGAATGGGGGTTGGGTTCTCAGGCTATAAGCTAGTCAAATTATGCCGTCGTCTTGTCTATGAACGGCAGAGGAGATAAAAACATGTTTTTCGTCCGGGCGTCCACCTTGAATTTTTTACTCGGCATAATTCTCATGATGCCGCAGATGATTTTTGCCGAGGTTGATCCAGCAGCTACGCGCGATTACCTAAATTTTATGATTCGCCTTAATAACAGTTCGCCTCTTGAACATGCTGCCAGCCGAGGAACGATGGGGCTTAGTTTAGGGCTAGGGTTTGGAGTCTATCATCACGGCGTTGATTCAGATATTTTGCGTGAACACTGGCGAAGCCCGACGCAAGATAACTCCCAGACTCAGGCTGATCCCAACCGAATGGCGATTCCTCGGCTCTATGTGCATAAAGGGCTGCCAGCGTCCCTTGATGTGGGTTTAGTTCTGGGGCAAGAGGTCGCCACAAAAGCGAAATTGATATCGGGCTATATGCAGTGGACTGCTATAGAAGGTTTAGGAATGCCGGCTGTTGGTGTGCGCGGTAGCTTAAGTCGGCTAATGGGACTTGCAACCACGGACGCAAGCGCTATGGGGGTTGATGGTATTATTAGTTATTCGGTTCTAAAGATGCTGACAGTTTATACGACGATTGGTGTCTCAAGACATCAAATTGAGGTGCGATCTGGCCAGGATTACGGTACCGACTTCGGGCTAACGAGAACTGGTGAAGGAAGTCTTAAAAGGATCTTAGTGGGGCGTAATCGCTCGTTTGGAGTGCAGTGCTTGGTGCTGCCGCCATTTTTCGTGTCAACCGCTGAAGTCCAGATGAACGGGGACTCGACATTAAATTATCTAGCTAAAATTTCAGTCGGTATCTGACGGTTTAAACAACGGCCTCAGCACCCTTGTCGATGCCTTCATAACAGACCGCCCTGACTTTATCGTTTGGTCGTTCTTCGCGTTTAATGAGCCTTGCGATCTCTCTCGCGATCGACTCAATGCTTGTTTCGCCTTCGACGAAAAATACGCGATTATTTGGCAGAGTCGCTTCAAAATTACCGAGCGATCCAGAATAAGCGAGAGTGACTGGCTCTTCTGACTTCCCACGAAATCCTACTTCACCATTGCCGGATTTGATTTGATTCAGGGTGGCTATATGGACGTTATTTCCCAAAATTTCCCGCACGACAAAGTGCTCGAGGTCCGGACGTCGCTCCTCGCCAATGTAGATCTCCATTCGACTGCGGTGACCGTGGAAAAGTCTCTGACAAAGGCCATTATGACCGGTGATTCCGTGGGTGTAGCGAAAGCTTGCTTCGGTGGGCGCAATTTGCTCTTCCCGAAGTTTCACAGCTAACTGGGTCACTGTAGAGGGAAGGCGGTGGCGAAGGATGCGGGCGAATTCTTGCTCAATGGCGGTATTTTTCAGTGCCACGGTGTGGACCGGAAATACCGACCCTTTAGGGGAAATATAATCCCAGCGAGCATCTTTGGCCTCGCCTCGAGCCCTGCTTTTGAGGGTCCAGCGCTCCCCGTTTTCAAATTCGCTATATTGAACCATCTGACTCCCGACCGGGATAATCAAGGCGTGGTCTAGGGTGTTGGCCAGGGTTTGTTTGATAAGGTTTTTTAAGGGGCTGAAATCAAAGACAAAACCGTTCTCATCGAGGGTTCCAGTCAACCAAACGTCCACATACCAGCTGTGACCGATGATTCCTAGGCTTGGATCAAAGACGGCGCTGTCGATTTTACCGACGTCTCGCACAAAAAGTGTGCTTGTTTGACCAGTACTTGGCTCATCTGTCCGTTGATCATTTCCAGCAGGATTTATTGAGGAATTCTGTCCGTACATTTGAAAGATTGCCCTGTCTCTGCTATGTCATTGTCTCCCAAAGTTTTTTTGCCCCTAATGAAGGCCTAAAGTTTTGGGTTGTGGCCCGTTGATATACAGCGGCTTATCAAATGATTCAAGCCCAACTAAGTGAGAGTTTAGATAGTTATGAGCTATTTTAAAGAGGTCCGGGTTCGTATTGCGCCGTCTCCCACGGGAGACCCCCATGTTGGGACAGCGTATGTCGCGCTTTTTAACTACGTTTTTGCCAAGAAAAATCAGGGTAAGTTCCTGCTTCGCATTGAAGACACCGACCAGGTCAGGGCTAAGTCGAGCTCAGAAGCTATGATTATGCAAAGCCTCCGCTGGCTGGGTCTGACCTGGGACGAGGGACCAGATAAGCCTGGGCCTTACGGTCCCTACCGCCAAAGTGAGCGCACGGGGATTTACCGCGAGCACACGGATATGCTGATCAAATCCGGCCACGCCTACCGCTGTTTTTGCACTACTGAGCGTCTAGAAGAGGTCCGCGCTAAGCAACGAGAAACCGGGGTAACTACTGCCTACGACCGACATTGTCGGGGGCTCTCGGCTGCCGACGTGGAGGCCAATATGCGAAAGCAAATGCCACATGTCGTTCGCCTAAAAATGCCTGTTTCCGGTGTTACGAGCTTCACAGATGAAATCCGTGGGTTAGTTGAAATCGAAAACACTCGTATGGATGATCAGGTGCTTTTAAAGAGTGATGGCTATCCGACTTATCATCTCGCTAATGTGGTTGATGATCATCTCATGAAAATTTCTCACGTCATTCGTGCTGAGGAGTGGATTAACTCAACTCCAAAGCATGTGGTGCTATACGAGGCCTTCGGATGGGAGAAGCCAAAGTTTGCTCATCTGCCGCTGCTAAGAAATGCGGATAAATCAAAAATATCCAAACGAAAAAACCCCGTGGCTTTGACCTACTATCAGCGCGCGGGAGTTTTGCCGGAAGCTCTCGTGAACTTTCTGGCTAACATGGGCTGGAGCTTTGGAAACGACGTTGAGTTTTTTACCGTCGATGACATGGTGAAAAAGTTCGAGTTTAAAAACATTCACCTCGGAGGCCCCGTCTTTGATACGGTCAAGCTCACCTGGATGAATCAGCACTATATGCACAAAATGACGGAAGATAGGTTTGTTGATTACGTCAGAAGTGAGATTTTCTCTGAGAGCTACCTTCGTCAGATGAAGCCGTATGTCTTGGAGCGGATGAGCCGCTTTGAGCAGTTTGTGGATAATAACGTCTTTTTCTTTAACGGCGCGCTTGATTACGTAGGCCTTGAAATTATTCCTAAGGGTAAAACACCGCAGGAAATTTCTACGATGCTGACGGGGCTGGTTGAGAAGCTTGATGATTTGTATGAGTGGGAACACGAGAGGCTTAAAGCTGTCACCGAAGTCTACAAAGATGAGATCGGCTGGAAACCGAAAGATATCTTCATGACGCTGCGACTTGCTGTGACGGGTCGTAAAGACTCGCCGCCATTATTTGAAACCATGGGTGTGATCGGGCGCGAGATGGTTCGCTTCCGGTTGCGGGACTGTGCTCAGAAGGTTTTGGCGTTTCCTGCGACTTAAGGTTTCAAGTTATAACCGACGCCAGTATCGGCAGGCTCTCATCATAGCGGTACGCTGTGCCGCTGTGGTTATCATCAAATTCGCTGTAGGTGTGCTGGATTCCAGCGCTCTTTAGTTTCTTGATCAATTGTCTTGATCCATATTGCAGGAAATATTGATCGCGATTACCGCAGTCGATGAAGAGCTTGCTTAAGGATCCGAGGTTATCTTGGGCTTTTTTGTGATCGATTCTTACCAGCGGATCGTGACTTTCCCATTGTTTCCAGGTGGCTTCGATTAACCGGCCATCGACAATATCTATGGGTACGTCAAATCCAAGGTCTGATTCGGGATTAGGGCTGTAGAAAGCACACATGCCAAGCATCATGAGAATATGAGTGTCAAAGCCTGAAAGCTTTTTTTGCTTCTTTAGTTCAGCCAGATAGTTTTTGGGATCTTTGTATTTGGCAACGGCTACGGGGATGTCAATGAGGCTTCGGCGGTAAACCCATTCAAATCCCATGTCGCCTGCATGGCAGGCTACCGCAGCGAATGTTTGTGTGGTGTCCATGCCAAACCGTAGTGCTCCGAATCCCCCGGATGAGCGCCCAGTAATTGCTCTGTGCTTGTAGCCTTTAAGGACAGGAAAGTTATTTTCTACGAATGGGATCAATTCAGATGTGATGTGGTCTGCGTGGTTACCGACAAAAGAGCTGTTGATGTACTGACTGCCACCAAAATCGATATAGAGATCTGGACAGATGATCACGCACGGCGGCATCAGTTTATTTTTCATCAGTCGTGAAAGGCGCGTCGCCAGATCTTCCCTGAAAGGTTCCCAGTTAAACATGGAGCGACCAGCGCCTAGCCAGGATGCTAGCATGTAAATAGTCGGTAGCTTTTGGCCTTTCAGGGCCTCTGCCGGAAGATATGCAGTGTGTGGTCTGACATGTGAGTAACCAGCTCGACTGGTATTTTTTAGGATATCACTGGCGATACTGAATCGCCGAATGGCTACACCATCGTCTAGAATTTGATCTGCAAAGTTCATTTGTGTTCATCCTCTTTTGAGAGGTTTATTGGTGAATTTATTTGAGAGACCAACAACCACTGGATTCAAGTGCTGTGGGCCAATCAGAGGCGTCCATCGTGGCAATAATGAATTCTCCCGTAGCTAGTTCAATGCCGTGATCGGTGTAGTTTGAGGCAAGTGAACTAATGGAGGGATTATGGCCGATGATCAAAAGAGTCTTCTCTGCGTTTGAGATATTCTGGGTGACCGCATGACAGAATTCGCTTTGATTATTGATCGTGTACAGTTTGGGCTCAAAGATCACACGGTTAATCGGTAACTCAGATATGACGCCGGCCAAAGTTTGGCGCGTACGTGCAGCGTCACTGACAATGGCTCGGTCAATATGACCAAATGTTTTTCTAAGAGTCTTGCCGACAGACTGAGATTGCTCTCTACCGCGATCTGCGAGCACACGGTCGTGATCCGACGGTCCGTCTTTCTCCGCCTTGCCATGCCGCATCAAAATTAAGGTAAGTGTCTTCATGCCAAATACAATATCGACTTTGCCGGTAAAATAAAGCCCACCTGACGGTGGGCTTTTGAAGGTAGTGGCTCCTCAGGACGGATTTGAACCGCCGACCCAGTGATTAACAGTCACTTGCTCTACCGACTGAGCTACTGAGGAAAACTCGTAAGGATAAGGTAATACCTGAGTTGGTTCGGGGGTGTCAATGATTTTCTTGGACCCACGGGCAGAATATTTCAGTGATTCAGCATGGTTGCGGCAAGCCTAGCTAGCGCTTTGGACGTTCTTTTTGATGCTGTTGATTAGGAAATCAACATCAAAGGGCTTCGCTATAAAGTCATTGGCGCCCAATGCCATGGCTCTTTGAATATCTTCTGTGGATTTTCGCCCGGATACCATGATGACCGGCACATTTTTAAGCACACTGTGGGACTTGATGAGATGCACCAGCTCAAATCCATCGACCCAGGGAAGATTTACATCAAGTAGGATGACGTCAAGCAAGGTGGCCTCAAGAAAGTGACTGAGCGCGTAACCATCTTCAGCCAATAGTACATTGAAGTTCTCTCCCTCTAAAACCCTCTTGAGAGCGTTTCGCATGATCTCTTCATCGTCAACGACGAGTACGGTCAGTTTTTGTTTGGATTTTTTTATATCTCGGAAATCGGATAGTGAGACGACTTTATTTTCAGACATTTTTTTGCGCGTGATGGAGTCCAGCTGTTTACGGAAATGCTTCCCCGTTGGACCATTCATTTTTGGCTTCAAACTCATCCTTGAGTCCTTTATCTGAGCCCCTTCCTGGAGCCGACCATCATCACGCGAACCCTCTACATCTCGGCATCTCGCATCTAGGCTTGAAATAAGCCCCTCGAAGGCCACAAAAACGCCTTGCCTAACCCACTGTTCTCATGAAAAGAAAGGGCGTATGTCGCAAATGACCCAAATCATCATTAATACGCCCTTAGAAGCTCTGGAAGAACCTAGCCGTGAGGCTTTTTGTTGGTCCGGCGACGATTCAAAGCGTAATGACTCGACAGGGCAGCTGTCCTCGGAGATTTTTCAAAATGGCAACGTCCTAAGTATACTGGCGCGCGCATTCTTCCATGGATTAACGAGAGATGTGATCTGGAATCTTGACGGAATTGTTCAAGACGATATTGATGCTTATATAAAAGCTGCTCGAATCTACAAACGCGGTGTCGCGGTCAGTCGAAACGGTGTCATTGAGCATCATGGGCGTTCTCGTGCGACATCTTATGTGATCGACTTTTCCGTTAGCATAAAAGACTGCTTTAAGACCCTCTCTAAAAACGACCTGATAATCGTTGATCAAAACGTTTCACAGCAGATTCCGCGTGATTTGTTGTCTAAAGTTGTGACATATAAATTTTCTGAAAGCTCAAAAAATCTTCAAACGCTCGCGCAAGTTATTGTTAAATTGCGAGAGCATGTTACTGCCATGAAGACTAGTGACTTTGTGGTATCTGTAGTCGGAGGAGGTGTCGCCGGTGATGTGGTGGGGATGGCGGCAGGACTTCTTGGGCTTAAGACTCACTATGTTCCCACCACATTGCTCGCCATGGTGGATAGCTCGGTTGGCGGTAAGGTTGGAGTTAATTTTGAGCCTTGGGGTAAAAATCAAATTGGACTTTTTCATAATCCCATCGGTGTGAGTATTTGCACCGAATGGCTGAAGACGCTGCCCGCAGCGGAATTTAGAGCTGGTATCGCCGAGGGCCTGAAGCACGCAATGTTGACAGGAGATCTCGGTCTTTGGCGAGATCTTTTAGACTGCGCCAAACGTGGTGTTCGGGACTTATCCGCAGAGATGCTGGCTAAAGTTATTCAAGTGAAAGTGGACGTAGTGTCACGTGATCCCTTGGAATCTGGCGAAAGGGCTATTTTGAACTTCGGCCATACTTGGGGTCATGTCATTGAATCCATGGCTTTGAAAAAAGGCGTGAGCGTTCTTCACGGCGAATGCGTTGCAGCCGGGATGGTCCATGCCTTGAGGCTATCCAAGAAATATTTTGCGATGCCGGCCGATTCATTCATCGAAGAGCTCTTGCGAAGTGGCGTTTTACCCAGCAAGAAAAAACTCCTTGCGATTTTGGGGTCGACCTCCGAGCTAGAGAAAAACCGCGCTGAAATTCTTGATCTACTATTGGCCGATAAAAAATCGAAGGCAGATCACCTAGTGAGATTTGTACTGCTCAAAGCACCTGGCGTGGTGGCTCGCGGCACAGACGGCAGTTTTACGATTCCCTTTAAACCAGAGGATGCCTGGAAGGATTTTCTTTTATGGGGACACCCGACTGATTGAGTATTGATTGTTCAATGACGAAGTCTCTGGAAATGCACCTATGAGTGTGAAGATCGTCCTTACAATGCATCAATTTTAAACGAGGAGTGAAAATTATCTTAATGGAGAAGAATGAGCAAGAATTTAACAACTTAACATGGCCATGGCGAGTTTTTTCGTTTGCCGTTGGTATCATTATTCTTAATTACACCACTTATGAAGCAATAAATCAGGTGATGGATCAGTCCCAAGTTGTATTTCACAATGAGCTACCATTGTTTGCTGGCGTGTATGCAATTCTCGTTGGCGTAACAGGTTGGTTTGATGACTTGCCCTATCGGTTGAAACCTAATGAGCGTGTGACAAAGTCAATGCTCAGAGGATTCGCACTAATTATAGTTTGCTTATTTGCCGGTGTGTACTGCTTAAGTTACATAGACCAATGGATTGAGAGCAAAGGTTACCAGATTGTTTCAGAGGAGGGCCGTGTTAGGAGTCGCCGGTGGGGTAGGGTTAAGAGTCGCTGGTGGGAGCCTAGCGTTTACATAAAAACGCTCCCATCGCGTCAAGTTAATAAATCAAAAAAGCCACCCTTAGAAGAAACGCCTAAGCCAACGTCCGCGAAAATAATTTCAGTCTATGATGGCAAAATAGAGGGTCCGCCGACGCTTGATAAAGTTCAGGCCTTGATGAGGACGAATAAATCATTGGGGGTTGAATTTATAAACGTGTCACCTACAGAAATTAAGAAGTATTGCGCTGAAGGTAATAAATTTCCAAAAGTGATGCTCGTTGGATGTGAGTAGTATCATTGCTAATTGGGCTAATTTGGGCTAATTGGGGACCATTCGATTGTCCCCAATTAAGTTACATAGACCTGCGGTACTTGCCACCGACTTTGTAAAGAAGCTCGGAGATTTCACCGAGGCTCGCATGACGTACTGTATGCATAAGTTCTGCGAAAATATTGCGATTCTCTAAAACAGCCTGCCCAAGATTTTTTAGTGCTTGCTCACGGGTGCTGGAGTTGCGCTGCTTGAACTGATTGAGGCGGTTTAGTTGATCGTCTTTTTCATCGTAATTAGCCCTAGCAAGCTCGATCTCTGGTCTGACGTACTCGCCCGAGATGACTTTGGGGTTAAGATAAGTGTTTACGCCGATAATGGGAAGCTCGCCGGTGTGTTTCAGGTGCTCGTAGTAGAGGCTTTCTTCTTGGATTTTGCTGCGTTGGTATTGAGTCTCCATAGCGCCCAACACGCCGCCGCGAGACGACAAGCGGTCAAATTCCTGGAGGACGGCTTCTTCCACGGCATCTGTTAGCATTTCCATAAAGTAGCTGCCCTGATTGATATTCTCGCACTTGTTTAGGCCGTACTCGCGGTTAATGATCATTTGGATCGCCATGGCACGGCGCACGCTCTCTTCGGTGGGCGTTGTGATGGCCTCATCGTAGGCATTGGTATGTAACGAATTACAGTTGTCGTAGAGAGCAATCAGTGCCTGGAGAGTTGTTCGAATATCGTTGAAGTCAATCTCCATGGCGTGAAGCGAGCGGCCCGACGTTTGGATATGGTATTTGAGCATCTGGCTGCGATCAGATGCTTTGTATAGATCACGCATGGCCACAGCCCAAATTCTCCGAGCGACGCGGCCGATGACTCCGTATTCAGCGTCGACGCCGTTTGAGAAGAAAAAGCTTAAGTTTGGCGCAAAATCATCGATTTTCATGCCGCGAGCCAGGTAGTACTCAACGTATGTAAATCCGTTGGCTAGCGTAAAAGCTAGCTGACTGATGGGGTTCGCGCCCGCTTCAGCGATGTGGTAGCCAGAGATGGAGACCGAGTAGTAGTTTCTGACGGATTTTTCGATGAAGTATTCTTGAATGTCGCCCATGAGTTTTAGTGCAAATTCAGTCGAAAAGATGCAGGTGTTTTGCGCCTGGTCTTCTTTAAGAATATCAGCCTGCACTGTTCCTCGAACCGTCTGCAGCGTCTTGTCATAAATTTGCCTATGCTCATCGGGAGATGGCGCACGGCCTTTTTGTTTTGTGAACACCTCAATTTGCTGGTCCACGGCTGTATTAAGGAACATGGCTAGGATGATGGGAGCGGGTCCGTTGATGGTCATTGATACCGACGTGGTCGGAGAACAAAGATCAAACCCCTTATAGAGATCTTTCATGTCTTCAATGGTGGCAATTGAGACTCCAGATTCGCCAATTTTGCCGTAAATATCAGGCCTACGATCCGGTTCTGCACCGTAGAGTGTGACGGAGTCAAACGCCGTGGAAAGACGTTTGGCGTCATCGTTTCGCGAAAGATAATGGAAGCGGTTATTGGTCCGGTTAGGTCCGCCTTCTCCGGCAAATTGCCTCTTTGGATCCTCGCCCGTTCTTCTGAATGGATAAACACCGGCGGTGTAGGGGAAGTTTCCTGGGATGTTTTCTCTTAGCACATAGTCAGCAATTTCAGCTCTGCTTTGTAGGCGCGGCAAAGCCACTTTGGGTAACGTCAGCTGGGATAGGGTCGTGAACGACGACTCGACGTTTACGTCTTTACCGCGGACTTGGTAGGTGAACTCTTTGCTGTTGTAGTTTTTTTGTAGTTCCGGCCAGCGTTCCAGGGCGTCTCTGACGTCAGCTGGGATTTGCTTCCAAAGTGCGTGAGCCTCGCTTTCGAGTGTTTTTGCGATATCGGACTTTCCGGTGTCTTTTAGGTGTTTTGCCGACCTCTCAAGTCCATCAGCCTTGCGAATCATCTCGACGATTGCTGCGCGGTGTTCATGGTAGGTCCGAACGGTTCTTGAGATGTCGGATAGATAATTGATCTTCTCGCCCGGTATCAATGAGCCGCGGTGGGTTGATTCAAAGGAATATTTACGGGTGCTGGAAGGCTTAAAACGTGCCTCGCCCAGTTTGGTATTAAGTTTTTCACAAAGGGCTTTGTATAAGCCATTCGTACCGTCATCGTTAAAACGGCTAGCGATCGTGCCATAGACGGGATAAGCAGATTCTTCGACTCTTTGGCCTTTAAATCTCGTGCGACGAAGCTGCGTTCTGACATCTCTTAGAGCGTCAGGAGCTTGGCGTCTTTCAAATTTATTGATGGCAATCAGATCGGCAAAGTCGAGCATGTCGATTTTCTCAAGCTGAGTCTGGGCGCCGAACTCGCAAGTCATCACGTAAAGACTGACGTCACTAACGTCAAGAATTCCTGTGTCGCCCTGACCAATGCCTGACGTCTCAACGATCAAGAAATCAAAATCACGCGTTTTCAGAAGGCTGAGGGCTTCCTTAGTGGCGTGAGCAATTTCTTTGCCGCTTGAGCGAGTGGCAAAGCTGCGGAGAAACACGCGCGGGTCACTCGCGCTATTGATTCGAATGCGGTCCCCGAGTAGCGCACCCCCGGTGGCTTTCTTGCTAGGATCAATACAGATCAGTCCTATTTTGACATTAGGATGATCCCACAAAAAGCGGTTAATTAGCTCGTCGGTGATGGAGCTTTTACCGGCTCCGCCAGTTCCCGTGATCCCAAGGACGGGTATTTTCGTTTTTTTGTTTGCCGATGCGGGCAATGATTTTGCCAAACTTGCAGAATTTTCAGTGCCGTTCTCCAGTAGGGTGAGTGCGCGGCTTAGCTTAACCCAATCATTAGAGGATTGATTGCGGCCCGCCCATTGGCTCATGCCCACATCAGTCTCCTTGATCATATGGCCGATAATGCCGTCTAGACCAAGTTTTGCTCCATCTTCTGGACTGTAGATTTTTGTGATGCCGGAGCGGTGGAGTTCATCCATTTCTTTCAGCGTGATGACGCCGCCACCACCGCCAAAGATTTTTATATCTTTCGCTCCAGCCTCGTCCAGGAGCTGGCGGATGTATTTAAAGTACTCCATGTGACCGCCCTGGTAACTGGAGATGGCAATCCCTTGAACGTCTTCTTGTAATGCTGCATCGACGACTTCTTTAGCTGAACGATTGTGGCCTAAGTGAATCACTTCGGCGCCTCTTGCCTGAAGGAGTCGACGCATGATGTTGATTGATGCATCGTGGCCATCAAAAAGTGCAGTTGCGGTCACAAACCTGATTTTGTTTTTTGGTTTGTAGTTTTGAAGTTCTTTGGCGTCTTGGCTAATGATTACGCTACCGCGATTTTCAGGAGTGGACATGGCGTTTTTCTCAATTCCTTCAGTTACTTGTGGACCCCGCAGCATACCAAACCTTAAAATATGCGTCACGGGAACAAATTTATCTGTATTTTCAGAAAGTTATAAGGTTATTATGGCGTTCGCCGCCTGTTTCTTTGGCCTTACGAGGTGTGAATCGTTGGTGCGAAAATTTCTTGATCTTGAATTCTATGATGACTTCGTTGGAAGCCTTCCCGGTGATCCTTTAACCGATGTGTCGTCGCGGGAAGTGTTGAATGCCTGTTACTCTTTGGTTTCACCAACAAAAGTCTCCTCTCCCAAATTAATTGCTTGGTCTGATCAGTTGGCCGAGTCTCTTGGGGTTTGCAGTCCGCTCTTAGACGAAAATGAAAAGATGGCGAGTGCCTTGTCAGGAAATTCTTTGCATCCTGGCATGCGCCCGTACGCTGCTTGTTACGGTGGTCATCAATTTGGTCACTGGGCGGGGCAGTTAGGTGATGGTCGAGCGATCACACTCGGCGAGTTCAAAGATCTCCAAGGAAAATCCTGGGAGCTTCAGCTCAAGGGAGCTGGCAAGACTCCATATTCCAGGCATGCGGATGGTCGTGCTGTGCTGCGATCATCTCTCAGAGAATTCCTTTGTAGTGAGGCCATGCATGGTCTTGGTATTCCGACGACCAGAGCATTGTCGCTAGTTCTCACTGGAGATGACGTGGTGAGAGATATGTTCTATGACGGAAGACCCGCCGCGGAACCTGGAGCAATCACGTCACGGGTGGCGCAGAGTTTTTTAAGATTTGGTAATTTTCAGATTTTGAGTGCTCGGGGAGAATACGGGAATCTTCGAACATTGGCTGATTACGCGATTTCGAGATTTAGCCCTGATTTTGTTTCAAGCTCTGATCCGCAGTATGCTCAGTGGTTTGAAGACATTTGTGTGCGAACGTCCAAGCTGATGGTCGATTGGCAGCGTACGGGATTTGTTCACGGTGTTATGAACACAGATAACATGTCTATTTTGGGCTTAACAATTGACTACGGTCCCTACGGCTGGCTTGAGGGTTTTGATCCAAATTGGACCCCAAACACCACCGATGCTGCCGGTAGACGCTACTGCTACGGAAGACAGCCCCAGATTGCGTACTGGAATTTGCAGCGGTTTGGTGAGGCTTTGCTGCCGCTATTTGACGGTGATTCTGGGGTAGACAAGATAAAGCAAGGCCTTGATCGATACGTTGAGACATTCAATAAGAGTTTTTTTGATTCATTCGCCCAAAAAATTGGTCTGCAACGCTGTCGTGACCGGGCCGATGAGATGCTCATCACGGATTTGCTGGATCTTTTAAAAAGTGTCGAGACGGACATGACAATATTCTTTAGACGTCTAGCTGGGGTCGATCTCTCTAAAATAAGCGCAAAAAGTACGTGGGATAATTTGGAAGAAATTTTCGATTCCTTCTATAATTTAGCAGCCGTGCCACCATCGCACCAACAAGAGATGCTCGACTGGATGAGGCGTTATGCCAGAAGGTTTGACCTTGATGGTAGTGATCAAGAGCAGCGGGCCGCACTAATGAACAAAGTCAATCCCAAGTTTATCTTTAGAAATTATCTTGCGCAGGAAATCATAGACGAGATCATGCAAGGAACGACCACTAAGTTGCGCCAAGTGCTGAAGCGCAGTCGCTCACCTTACGTTGATATGGATGGAGACGACGAGCTATGCAAACGACGGCCTGAATGGGCAAGATTTAAACCTGGATGCTCTGCCCTATCGTGTAGCTCGTGAGCAGTTAACTTTCAGCTATAAATCGGGCTCACTGACGCCGCTTAAGCATGGCGAGGGCTTGTGCGGGATTCTTGCCAAGCCTCCAAAGTCCAATCGACGCAAACACTGATGCAATCAATGTCAAATCCACGAGAAGCCTTAATGCGGCGTCTAATTTGGTTAGAATGACGGTGGTTTCTGTTGCTCCAACCAGAGCGCCGAAACTTAGTTTCAAAAGCCACGATTGATAAGCGCTGTGAACACTGACTACTAGCAGTGTTCCTATTACCAGTTGTGCTAGTGATTTAAAAATTTGCTTCCAGTTGACCTTCACCCTGTCCGCGTACATGCCGCATATCAAGATGACGGCGTTCAAAGTGAGAGTGACCGAAGCGGTCATGGCTAGGCCTTTGTGACCATATTCCTTAACCAATACGGCATTCGCGATGTAGTTGGCAGCGATACTGATGAGACTCACAAACATGGGAAACCTAGTGCGACTAGTGGCGTAGTAGTAGCTATTCATGACTTTTAGAAGGCCATAGCCCAGAAGTCCGTAACTATAAGCTTCAATTGCCATGGCGGTCGCGGTGGTATCAGAGGCTCGAAACTTTCCAGCCTCGTAAAGAATACGCGTGATATCTTCTGAACCGAGAACTAGTGCGAGAGTGCAAGGAATCATCAACCATGCAACGAGATCCATGGCGTTGATGATTTGCTGGCTAGCTTTTAGATCAACGGTTCCAGCGGCCTCTGTTATCGATTTGGTGAGGCTTGGGAGCACTGCCGCACCTACGGCGACTCCAAACATCCCGATGGGAAGTTGAACTAGTCTAAATGCGAAGTAAAGCCAGGTGACAGCCCCTGTTTCAAGACTTGTTGCGAAGTTTGTATTCACGATCACGTTCACTTGGCCAGCACTGGCAGCGATAACCATGGGACCCATGAGAAGGAGAATTTTTTTAATATCATTAGACCAAGGAAATACTTTGGGAAGGAGCGATTGATCCTTGAGTAGTGGCTTCCAAAGCCCCCAGGTTTGAATGGCTGCTTGTGCTGCGCCTCCTAGAAGTGTGCCGAGGGCAAGACCGAAAATTCCAGCGTCGCCGAAGTTTTCAGTCCACTCGGCCGGCAAATAGTCCCTTGCAAGAGGGGCGAACCATATCGCACCAATAATACTGAAAAGATTAAAAAGAATGGGGGCCACACCGGCTAGGAAGAATCCTCCGCGCTGGTACAGAGCGCCCTGTACGACAGCGCCAAGCGCAGCAAAACCAATGAATGGAAATAGAAGCTGGGTGAGGGCAACGGTGACCCCGTGAAACTGAGGATCGTGGCCATCAAACAACGTCATGATTCGAACGAGATCCCCAGAAAATATGATTCCAAGTGTACAAACCAAAATACTCACCATGATTACAAACTGCAACGTCTGTATCAAAAGTCTGTTGGCGGATTCCTTGTCTTCGACGCAAAGGCTTGAATAAACTTTTGTGAAGCTTGAGCCGAGAGCGCCCTCTGCAAGAAGTTCGCGAAGGAGGTTGGGTATTCGAAAGGCGACAACAAAGGCGTCCATAAAAACGCTTGCGCCAAAGACTGCACCGATGACAGATTCACGAATCACTCCGCTGAAGCGACTCAGAAGAGTTCCCATCGAGAACAAAAAGCTGGATTTTGCTAGAGACATGTCTCTCCAGTTTAACCGCATAGGGCTACTAAGACCAGTCGACGACTCCGAGGGCCATAACCATGGGAATCGCTAAAAACCGCATCCCAGCACCTTATTAATATATTGATTTTATTAGATAAATTTAAGCATCACAAATCCTTTATCCTGCCCCCTAAAGATTCTTGCCCACACCGACGATGGCATTAATAACAGAGGAGGGGCTCATGGGACGCTCTCGGACATTCCAGATTTTGCTTGCCCTTGCGACCCTGGCGCTCGTTGCCTGTAACGACAAGTTTATGGCTCAGTCGGCCAGATCCAAGACGTCGGCACTTGCGGCGATTTCGACTACGGTCGACGAAGCAGGAAATATCTCGGCGAACATCGACCCCAGCTCATCTGCCACTCAGCTTTTGAAATTTAGTTCAGGAGAGCTTGCAGGTTCTGCGATTGCCATTCCTCCCGGTGCGCTCTCAATACCCGTCTCTGTGACGGTCGGGGCTGGGGAGTCCTTATCATCGTCGCAGTTTTTGCAAGATGTTGGGATTACCAATAACTCGATCAGTGCGGCGGGGCCTAGTGTCGCGTTTACTCCAAGTCAACCGGTTGAGGCAACCAATCCATTGACATTGTCGATTCCTTTTTCATCGGGGTCGTCGCTATCGTTGACTACATCAAATGACAATATCGTGGTGCTATACCGTTGGACAAAAGTCGTTAATGGTGAATCGTCGCACTCGATGGGGATAATTCCGGCCAAGGATGTTGTTATCTCTAAAGACAAAGTCAGTTTTCAGACCACGAAGTTTGGGGTGTTCCAGCTTGGTAAGGCTGAGACAAAAATCGTTGAGCGCGTGAACGTTCAGTCTGCGCAGCCCCCCGCTCCCAAAAAAGACCTCAGTAATCCATTGGTCGGTACGTGGGGAACGTGTGAAAGTGACGCTAACAGAGATAGCTACTCTGATCCTGTATTCTTGAAACCGCAGTGGACGAGTGTAAGCGTGGGATCATTTGGTGTGAGTCTTGGCCTGCGCGGTAAGTCTGAGCCAATGAAAGTTGAACGCTACTTAAGAAGCGATTGCAGCGGCAGCTTGTCGGGAGATCCGGCGCCTTTGGTTAAAGGATTCCTTGGTAGAGGGCTTATGTCGCGTAGCCCGGCTTACTTTTCTATACGAGATGCATCAGGCAATATATCCGAATCGTGCCAAGCCGCTTATCCGCTAAAAGCATTCATTGATTTGGAGCGTATTCAAAGATACATGGGGCCGATTGCTCCAGGTTCCACGACAATAACGCCCCGTCTTGTAGCCTCCTGGGCCAGCAGCGGGCGTAATTATAGGTTTGACGCTTTTGATAACTCAACTTGCGGTGGAACCCCCTTAAAATCAATAACGGCAAACCAGATGTATGACTATGCTTGGGTCGATTTTGAATGGTCTGTCAACATCGTGAGTGCAGCATCGTTTAAGATTGTCGATGAAAATGATGCTAGTAATGTGTTTGGCTGTATGGAACTTTCGAGAATGATTACTCCGACTATAACCCCTGGACCAGTCATGGGCGTCTGGAATTTGGGGGTCAACAAAGGGAACTCAGCTAATAACTTTTCTATTGGTTGGCAGAGAAGCCCAAAGCCCACGACTGAAAATTACACTCTTAAATTTTACACTGACGATAGCTGCACCACGGTTAACAGAAATCAAGGCGATATTAATACAGATCAAACAAAAATGGACCTGATACTTCATCCTGACACGAATTCAATTGGGATTGTGGATGTATCCACATCCACATCCACATCCGCATCCACAGGGGGAACAAACGCGTCTCCGATATGCGTGATCGCTGCGAGGCTGCCAAGTAACTTGCCGCCGGTTTTTACGCGATATAATGCGGGGACGCGTTGGATTGGGCTTTCATGGCGAAGTTCAGATCCGGTGGAGCTGCTGCAATTTTCAGGTGCTGATTGCACGGGAGATAAAACGCTCGTTAATCTTGATAAGCCGTCAGGAACTCAGCAGCAAACCTGGGCGGGGGTAAACAATTTAAATCCAAATACGACGTACAGTTTCATGCTTAATGCGGCGGGGAGGACATCTGCATGTCAGAATGTCATGACCACAGGTGCCGATGCGCCAGATTGGTCGTCAGGTAATAGTCAGGAGTGGCCAGCTGGCAGTGAACTTCTTCTCGAATTTAATAGCGCAGTAACCGACGGCAAAGAGTATAAATTAAGGGTCAGTATCAACGGCCTAAAACCGGTCGATACTTACTCCCAGATTGTTCCGAAGGGAGAGTTTGGGCCTCTGGTTAAGATGCCGGCGTCCGAGGCTTCCGGGCAAGTGTTGACGGTTTGGACGCCAGAAGGATGTTCTTTTGTTGACGGTAACGGCAACCGATTTCCAGCACTTTCTCTTCCAAGCGCTCCAAAGCAACCTTTACCTAAAGTCATCTGTGATGGAGCTTCAAGCAATGACGGCGGCGGTGGCGGCGGTGATTCGTTGGGCGGATATCCCGCCATGAAGCAGGCATCAAAAGGCGTAAATCTAAAGATCACTAACGGTGCATTCACGATGATCGAGGATTTGTATGATTCCAGTAACTGTGCCGTCGGCACTAGAGTCTCCAGCAGGGTTGAGCTTGGCGCCTTGTTCTTGCCAGGACCTGATTTCCTGAAAGAAACGTTTCCCATCGACGTGACATCCAAAGAACTAAGCGGCGCGATTTTCACTGACGCGGGAATTCTCGCGGCAAAGACAGAGCCAAATCGGTTCGGTTGCGGCATTAGAGAGTGGGTCAAAGGTCAACGAGTGAATCTTAGAGATTCTTCTTGCGCTAAAAACATGGGGCGAACCAAGTACGAGCGTTTAAAGATCGTAGGAGACAGGCTTTATGTTTGTGATATCGATGGCGAAGACGATGTTTACGGAATGACGCCTGACATGCGTATTCCATCTTGTGAAATTAATGAGCAGTCATTTTTCTTGAAGAGGCAGTGATGCCTTAAACGAAGCGGACAACACTCTTAAAAAAACGTTACGGCACCAAACGTCAATTGTCTGACTTTGAGAGCGTAAGTCTTTTTTGTTTCACCTGGTTCGGGAGGTGCCACAGGTAGTCCGTAGGCTAGGTAGCCATCGTAGTTATTAATTTCCACTTCTGCGCTTTCTTCGGAGGCTGAACAAAGCAACTTTGAGTGTTGAGAGACGCTGTAACTTAGGGTTGATCTAATCTCATTTAGCGTTGCCGTTGCATCCTGAAGCCCTCCAGAACCGCTTTGACCAGGAGCTTGCATGATTCCAAATTTAGTCAACGGCGCAGCACCAAAAGCGGAGCTCAACTCGATTTTTTCGGACAACTGATAGGCAAGCATAGCCCGAAGAATAACGGTATCGAGGTAATGTCCAGAGTCGACATTTTGATACATGGACCTTCGAGCCCCCAACGCCGGGCTAAGTGAGAGACCCGAGTCACCTAATAATAATTTCGTACCAAGCTCCAGGTTTAGTCGGGAGTATGACGATGGTGTCGCTATGCCAGCACTGGGAGATGTGGCAATGCGAGTCCAGCCTCCAGAAATATTTAGCGGGTACCGTAAATCAGACTTTTGCCACGTGAGTTCTAAGTTAAACGACGAGCCCCGATTGATCCTAAAATCCTCGGCATGAGTTGAGCCGTCGACACGCATATCGGAGTTTTCCATCATGGGCATCGAAAGAATCGGATACTGACCGACACCCAGAGAGAATTCTATGCCGACAGCCTTGGAAGTAACTTCGGCAGGCGGAGTGGTATCGTCGAGGCCAGGTCTCGGCGCATCGATCGGAGGCTGAGCCCAAACAGCGGTGGTGGCCAGAAGTGCAACGATCGTCATGATGAGTCTTAAATGTCTCGCCATAGCAGTGAAGGCTCCGGTTCGTCTTTATTCATCGAAGGATTAATAAATTAATACGTTTTTATAGGCAATTAAAATCTTATAAAATCGGTCAAATGCTTAGGGGGGGTGAATAATGGCAATAATGTACAATAAATACCAAGGTTTAGACGACCTGTGAGCGGGTGTCTGGTCGTGGCTAGTTATATCAGGTACGGTTGTTCACGGTTACTTGCCAGCACTTACCCTTCCGATCTAGCCTGATTGTAGTTCAAATAAAAATAACTTCGGATGAGCCGACCATGCTGTTTCCAATATCATTTGAATCGAGAAAACAAGAGCCACCAAGGCTCTCTCCGCATAATGAACTTATTAAAGTACTTGATCAAATAAATGGCCTCGACTTTGTTGATGCGATGCTCGCTTCAAAAGTTGACATGAATACCATTCTGATCTTTGAAGAATATGAAGAGCCTCATCAAGGTAATGACGGCAGTCCTGAATTTCACTATCACTTTAATACGGCAATGAATATCGCGTTAGCAAAGAAAGACGCTATCGCTATCGATGGATTGCTAAAGAACGGTGCATCAGCAGCTCGATATGTGCATTTTCCCGATGGGTCGACCGGCTCATGGTCATTTAATAGGGTAGGATACCGCATGCCATCAGAAGAGTGGCATATTTTGAATTTGTACGATGACACATTACTTCAAGCAAAAAAGATGCCCGGAAAAATCGTTACGCTTGCGAGGAACGCTGCCCTCGATGAAATTGAGACGGTGCGAAGAAACCCATCTGAAAATCCAGAGTGGCTAAAAATTTCTGCTCTTTTTTATTTTATTCTAAAAGGCGACAAAGCCGCCGTACAGACATTGTTGGAGAGCGGCGTCAGCCCAGATTCTTTTGGGCCTGGGGGAATGTCGGCTATTGGCCTTGCCATTCGAAAACAAAACTTAGAAATCTTGAATCTACTAAAAATGTCGGGGGCACGGCTTGATGGGCCGTGCGCATGGAAACTCCCGAGGAGCGCTGAATATTATTATTGTGCGTATTCTGATACCCAGATAAACCCGCTGATTTGGGCGAGCGCTTGGGGATTTTTGGATGGCGTTAAGTTCCTTCAAAAGTTTGAAGCTTACGCAAATGATGCCGTAAACCTGACAGCTGCCATCAATTTTACCATGCGGCAATTGCGCAGCAATGCTGACGGACTGATTAGGAAGTTACCAGTTGGTGTGAAAGAGACGCTGCTGTTTTTGGGTACGCATTTGATTAAGAGTTTGGGGTCCGTCGACGCTCCGCAACGGTCCGATGCTGCTGAAGCTCTTCTGAAAATTGTTATAGAGATTTCTGGAAAAAGATGGACGGAAGCCGAGGATTTCTTCAAAAATGACCCGTGGTCAGCGACCAAGTACGCTGTTGAAGTGATCGGAGGACGCTGGGAGCCTGGAGAAAAAGCTATCTCCGGCAATGCAATTTGTGCGTATCATTACGCGATGTATGTCATCCGTGGACGGTGGCCAGCCGGTGAAAAAGCTATTCTCAGAGATCCTCCTCAGGCGTTGAGCTATACAAGAGACGTTTTGAAGACGCGATGGTCGGAGGCCGAGGGTCTATTCTTGAAAAATCCGTCTTTGGCGGCAAGTTATGCTGAATCTGTCATGAAAGGGACTTGGCCGGAGGCCGAAAGCGTCATCAAAACCGACGCTCAGGCTGCAGCGTGGTACGCCAAGAATGTCATTAAAGGTCGTTGGCTTGAAGCAGAAGACGTCATTCTAAAGGACAGCTCTGCTGCAGAATTGTATAAAGTTCACGTTCACCACATCACACCGAAGTCCGTTTGCTGTATTAAGCCATGGGAGCCTCTAAAAAACTGCCCGAAGGGTCCGACTGGCTGTGATCATTATAAACGCATGCATGCGTCGCGCAGATGACTCGAAAAATGCTTCATATCAAATAGTGGCTTTGTCCGGTGCTAATTAGAAGACTTTTTTGGATAGTCGCTCATAAATTCGACCCAGCGCCCAGTGGGCCTCAGTCAAGTTCAGAACCGTAAAAAATACAATATAACTTCCCAGCATAATTACAGCATTCGAGAGTGGGTTCGGGGCGGGATTGAGTAGCCACTTGGTTGAAAGCATGAGAATAACGGTTCCAAAAATTGGTAGTAACGGTCTGAGCAAAGCTCTCACGAGGCCCCCGGCATTTAGTTGCCACGTCGTGGCAGCCGCGACCATTGCAATTAGGGCGGTCAGGCCCTTTGCTATCAGGCCTGCTGCAGCCACACCTAAAAGTCCGCGGCCTTCGCTCAAAAATGCAAAACCTATACTGATTCCAGCTGCTGCGCCAACTGCGAGCCCCAGTACCAATGGTAGCCACTGCCGCTTCAAAGCTAGAAGCTGAAAACCAAAGACGACGATCATTGCAAAAAAGAAGGCACCCAGACCCTGATAAGTCAAAACCTCGGACGCTCCTAAATAGGAAAGACCAAAAATCAAAGCTAAAAGCTCATCGTTGAACCAAATCAGAAAAGCAATCAGTGGCGCAATGACTGATATGACCCAAAAAAGAGACGCGTTTATGAGGCGCTCGATTGATTTTGAATCAGATAACGCCAACATTTCAGAGTAGAACACCCCAGAAATAGCCGCGGTTATCGGTGTGATGCTTCCGATTAATTTACTGGCTGATGAATAAAGGCCTGTGGCGGTCGAACCAAGATTTTTTTCGACTAGATAAAGATCAAATCGGTCTACGATGAGGAACATTAAAATAGCAATCGCAAAAGGAGTGGCAGCGCTCAGGGCGGCTTTCACGTCTACCAGTTTCGGCATCGATAGTCCCACCAGTTTTACGGCTACCACAAAAGAAGTGACGGCAATAACGGCGTTCACGGCATTTGTGATGATTACAAAAAGTGTAGCGTCGTCGGGTGACTGAATGAGGCTAAATACCGCAGCCACTGAAAGAAGCTTGGCTATAATCGAAATCAAACTGAGCACAGCGAGCTTTTGCTTTGCTGCCAATATCCAAGCTGAATCAAGAGCGCTTGTTAACATGATGAAAAGTGAGGTGAACACGGCAAGCCTGTAAGGCCCAAAACTCTCACGACCCGTCATCATTAGTACGAGCGCTGCGGTCGCAATAAAAGCTAATATTAATTTTGCACAGACAACGCTGCCGTTGACGCGACTTTGGTCCTGGCGCGTGTTAGCTTCGCGCAATAGAACAGGCGCCACCTGCGGAAATCCGAACGTTGTAAAAACAATGCCCCACTCCAAAATCCAGAGTGCGTATTGCGCCGATCCGAAAGCATCTACGCCCAACCTGCTAGCGATAAGATGTAGATTTACTAGAGGAACAATCTTATTGGCGACCTCACCAAGAAACGCCATAAACAAGGTCACAGCAATGCGCGTCTTGTTCACTCGGTCACCTGCAAGTCTCTAATGGCAATTACTTTGCCTTCGTTTTTCCAGCTGTTTTTGATTTTGCAGCCGGCGCCGCTGATTTTGATGCAGCTTTTACCTTCGTTTTGCCGGCAGTCATCTTAGCAGCGAGAAGAGGTAGAGCCGTTTCAATCGTCACTTGAGCCGGGTCCAAATCTTTTGGGATCGAGGCAGACACTGTCCCGCATTTAACATAGGGTCCGAATTTTCCTTCGTAGATTCCCATGTCCTTGCCATTGTCAGGATGCTGTCCTAGCTGCTTCAGAAGTTTTGCGCCGAAACGGCCGCGTTTTTCCTCGCGTAGTAACTCGATGGCTCGTTGGAGACCAATCGTGTATTTGTCGTCTGTTTTCTTGAGAGAACGCATGTCAGGTCCGCATTTGACATAAGGCCCAAAGCGGCCGTCATAGACGGTGATCATCTCTCCATTGTCAGGGAATTTGCCCAAGTCTCGTGGAAGACTTAGGTATTTGAGTGCTTGATCCAATGTAAGGGTTTTGAGGTCTTGGTCACGAGGCACCGAGGCGCGCCTTGGTTTTTCTTTTGAGCCTTCAACCTGCTTGCCTACTTGGACATATGCTCCAAATCGACCGGTCATGACATAAATGTCATCACCTGTAGGTGGATATTTGCCGATGCTTTCTGGGCCTTTGGCTTTGGTCTCAAGGATCTGCTTGGATTCATCAAGTGTCAAATCTGCCGGCGCAATGCCTTCTGGTATGGATGCGAATACACCCTCTTCTTCTTTAACGTCTGTTTGGGAAAGGTACGGACCAAATCGGCCGATTCTTATTTCCAGCTCTTTGCCGAGTTGAGGTAGCACAATTGATCGACTGTCTTTTGGATCAATTTGCTTGATTTTTGCTTCAACGAGCTCCTTAAGCCCCTTTGGACCAAACCAAAACTTTCCAAGATAATCTAGATGATCCAGATTTCCTTCTGCAATGCTGTCCAGATCCTCCTCCATCTTAGAGGTAAAATCTAGATTCACAAAGTTATCAAAGTGCCGCTCCAAAAGCTGAACCACGGCAAAACCGGTGAAACTTGGGATAATGGCGTTGTTTGACTTGGTAACGTATTTTTTGTCGAACAATGTCGATATGACGCTGGCGTAAGTGGATGGGCGACCGATGCCAGCCTTCTCCATGGCCTGTACAATTGAAGCCTCGTTGTAACGAGCTGGTGGTTTTGTTTCGTGCGAGTCCGGAGACACGCTGAGTAGGCTAGGTTTATCTCCAACTTTCATTGGAGGAAGCAAAACATCACTGCCCCAAGATGCGTCACCGGATTCAAGATCCTCATCGTAGGCCTTCATGAAACCAGGGAACACTATTTTGGTACCAGTTGCGTTGAACAACGTGTTTTGTGCGCTGATGCGAACTGACATGGAGCTTTTCTTGGCATCAGTCATCTGTGACGCAAGAGTGCGTTGCCAGATAAGCGTGTAGAGATCTAGTTCTCGGTTGGATAGTCCTGTTTTGTCCGGCGGTAGAAATGTTCCAGCGGGGCGGATGGCTTCGTGCGCTTCCTGTGCGCTTTTAGATTTTGCCGAATACTGCCTAGCCTCGTTTGAAAGATATTCCGCGCCGTAAGTTTCTTTGATTATAGCTCTCGTCTCGGTAAGTGCCTCCTGCGACAAACTCGGAGAGTCGGTACGCATGTATGTAATAAAGCCCTGTTCATAAAGATTCTGGGCTGTTCTCATAACGTCACGCGTCGATAGACCAAGTTTTCTGTTGCCAGCCTGTTGCAGGGTGGAGGTGATGAACGGTGGCTGTGGCTTCGTGGTCGACTGTTTTTCTTCAATATTTTGTACTTGCCAAGTAGCTGTTTTAAGACTGTCAGCAAGGGTTTTAGCTTCTTTCCCTGCTAATACGATCATGTCTTTTGCTGCGTTGAGAGCTCCAGTCGTTTCATCAAAGTCCTTGCCTTGAGCTACGCGCTTGTCGCCGATAGAAAGAAGCTTTGCTTCAAATTCTTTGCCGTCAAACTTCAGCTTAGCAAGGAGGTCGTAGTAATTGGCTTTTTTAAACCGCATACGCTCGCGTTCACGTTCGACCATCATGCGAAGCGCAGCTGATTGAACGCGGCCAGCCGAAAGACCGTAAGTCACTTTCTTCCAGAGAACTGGAGACAGTGTGTATCCAACAATGCGATCCAAAATTCTTCGAGCCTCCTGGGCTCGAACGAGTTTGTCGTCAACAGTTCGCGTGTTTTTAAGCGCTTTCTCGATCGCAGGTTTGGTGATTTCGTGGAACACCATGCGTTTAACAGGGCATTTAGGTTTCAGTAGTTCCAGCAAATGCCAACTTATGCTCTCCCCTTCGCGGTCCTCGTCAGTCGCTAGGTAGAGTTCATCAGCATCTTTCAGCTTTTCTTTTAGCGTCGTTATGATTTTTGTTTTGTCTTTTGGGACGATGTAAAGCGGCTCAAACTTATTATCGCAATTAATTCCGATTTCTTTAGCCCACGGTTCTTTCTTGTATTTCGCTGGAATGTCAGCAGCTGATTGCGGAAGATCACGAATGTGTCCCATGCTTGCTTCGACTGTGAAGTTTTTGGGAAGAAACTTCCGAATGGTTTTAGCTTTAGTGGGTGACTCAACGATGACTAGATAATGCTTTTCCAAAACCCGCTCCCAAAGGCGAATGTATTGAAACGAATGGTCTCTTCTATCTATATATAGGAGAGATCTTGCGTCCTTCTAAGTCCCTACGGACACGACAGAATCCTGATAATGTGCATATAGTTAGAGGTAGATGCCACCATATTCTTCAAGTAAAGCGCTAACCAGCTAAATTTTTTAGACAAAATATTATCCGACAATAATCAAACGAATCGCCTAAAAAGCGAGCAAAAAAACAACCGCTGATCATTGAAATCAGCGGTTGATAAACTTCGGAGGATACATTGATCAGGCTTTGACGCCTGCTTTTTCGTATTTTCGCTTGAACTTTTCGATCCGGCCAGCGGTGTCTACAACTTTATGTTTACCTGTGAAGAACGGATGAGATGCGCTCGTCGTTTCTACCGTGATCATGGGGTATTCTTTACCGTCTTCCCACTTGGTAGTTTCAGTTGTGTTTACCGTAGAACGGGTCATAAAGGACCAGCCATTGGAAGCGTCCTTAATAACGACAGGGCGGTAGTTGGGGTGGATGTCTTTCTTCATTGCCGATGTCTCCATACTTTCTCAATAGTTACGGGCCGTAAAGGTGCGGCTCCAGATGAGAATAGACGGCGGAAGATAGTCAAAATGCGTCCTAAAGGCAATAGTAAATATGGCTTAGCCGGGGGGGTTTACACCGAGGATAGGGTCGGTTATCATTTTTCTTGGCAATAACCTGCAATTACGATGTTTTCCCCCCAATCGCAGTTCTTATCTGAGGCGAGACTGGAGCCCCACGTGAACACAAAAAAATGCCCACGTTGTGAACATCAAGCCATTCTAAGGCCCCGTAACTTTAGCGACCAAGCTGTTGCGTCCTTGGTATCCTGGGGCGACATGGATCGAAAAATTGTCGGGCACCCCATCTGTGATGACTGTCACGAAGAGCTGCGGGACGCACTGATCGATCATCAGAGAGTCGCCACAGAAAAAGAGGCCGCTGCAGGACGCGCACGAAACCGGCGGGCCGGTTAATAAGCAGCGTTTACTGGCTAATTTTATTGATTTCAACATAATTCTATGATTAATAAGCCCCGATATTGTGGAGCTGATTAATCATGCGTCAAGACTACAAACTCCTTGATTCTGGGGACTTTCAAAAACTTGAGCAGGTGGGACCTTATAAAATTGTCCGACCTGCGGCTCAGGCAGTCTGGAAACCCAGGCTCGATAAAAAAGAATGGTCGGGGGCCGACGCCGTCTTTGAACGATTTTCAGGGGGGGACGGTAAGTGGACCGTCCGTAACCGATCTTTACCTAAAAAGTGGACGATTGAGCAGGGGCCTGTGACGCTAGAGATTTCGCTCACGGATTTTGGGCATCTCGGAATATTTCCGGAGCAAGATTCCAACTGGAATGCACTCCACACACTCATTGCAAATCGAGGTAGCACCGGCAGAGAGATCAACGTCCTCAATTTGTTTGCCTACACGGGTGGTTCAACCTTAGCGTGTGCGATGGCTGGAGCAAAGGTGGTTCACCTCGACGCGTCAAAGACGAGTGTGTCCTGGGCTAGGGATAACGCAAAAGCTAGTGGTGCTGAGGATAAGCCGATTCGATGGATTGTCGATGATGTTCAGAAATTTGTTGAGCGCGAGGTGCGAAGAGGCAGCAAGTATCAAGGCATTATTTTAGATCCACCAAGTTTTGGTCGCGGCTCAAATAATGAGGTCTGGCAAATAGAAGATCATATGGTTCCGCTTTTAAATAACATCCAAAAAATTTTGGCAGACGATTTCTTGTTTATACTTCTATCGAGTCATAGCAACGGTTACACGCCGCTTGCGCTTCAGAATCTTTTACTTGGTATTGTCGATGGTGCCGAGGGGCGATTTGAAATCGGCGAAATGGTTGTCAAGGAGCAAGGATCTGGCCGAGTTTTACCGAGTGGCGCTAGTGCTCTTTTTGTGCGTCGTTGAGGTTTCATGGTCAAGTCTGATGTCGCGATCACAAGTCCATCAAACCAGACGATTAAGGATCTGGTTAAGTTAAAAAATCGAAAAGGCGACGAGTCTGACGATTCGTTTCTGGTCGAGGGTGTTCGTGAGGGGCAGAGAGCCTTGAGCGAGGGATTCAAACTTAAAAGGTTGTTTCTCTGCGGGGAGCTTCTTGACGCAGATGGTCAGGCATTCCTTCGTGAGGTGCCAAAAAATGTGTGCACGTCAGTTAGCCGAACTGTTTTTGCAAAAGTTGCAACGCGAGATGGATCGGGAGGAATCTTAACAGTATTCGACCAGAAAAAATTTTCGGCCGCTGACATCTTGAAACGCGCCGGTTCAGAGCCGATTTTTGCGGTTGTGGTCGAGAATTTGGAGAAGCCCGGTAATTTAGGTGCTATTTTACGAACGGCCGATGGAGCAAATGTCCACGGCGTGATTGTTTTAGGGGCGAGCGTTGATGTCTGGAATCCAAATGTCATTCGTTCTAGTTTGGGTGGAGTTTTCTCAGTTCCGACCGTCTCTTTAAAGCACGCTGATTTTTTTGAATGGTGTCGCCATAATAAAATAAAAACAGTAGCGGCCGCATTAAGCGCTCGAAGTGAGCCAGTTTTTCGCGAGGACCTCACTGGTTCGGTTGCGATTATGGTCGGCAGTGAAGCTCACGGTTTGAGTGATGTGGTCCTTGGAAAAAGTGATCGTGTTTGCATGATTCCCATGCTTGGCATCTGCGATAGCCTAAACGTTTCGGTGGCGGCAGGCGTTCTGATGTATGAGACTCGGCGTCAAAGAACCAAGGTCTAGCGGTTCGAAAAAGCGAAAAAACCCTCAATTTCCTCATAAAAATCACCCCAAAGCCGGGCGGTCTAGTCAATCATTATCAAAATCACCCGATACTCTAATGCCATGTAATCGTTAAAATTTTATATCTTAGAGGGTCCCGGCGATGGCCGCTCGAAAACATTTCGAAACATGTCCCATGCTGGCGCGCAGTGATTGGGGAGTCTCACACGTCAACAGTAAAGGTTTATCTCACTGCATCAGTTCTGTTCAAAGTGCCGTGGGCTTTCATGGTCCCAAGGTGGCAGGCTGGCTCATTTTCCTCAATGGATGTCACCGTGGCGAGGATATGCGTTTACCAGTGGGGGAGTCACAGATCGGATCGTCTTGGCTTAATGATTGTATCGTCACTGGCGTTGGTGTGGGTAGTCAACACGCCGTCATAAAAGCTGGGGCGGGTGAGGCGCATATAACCCCAGTTGCTGCTAACCGTGTCGTGAAGGTCAACAATGACGCTATTTCCGGCCGCCGCGCTTTGGACGATGGCTGTCTGATAACGATTGGTGAAGTACACTGCATTTATCGAAGCGCCGAACCTTCAGCGCCCGGTCATGTTATGCCAGTTGCACCCTCGCCGATCCATATGCCGGCCCAGACTCTGCCATTGGAGATGGTGTGTGGTTGGTTGGTCTTCAACCGAGGCGTTTGCACCGGACAGGATTTCCGACTGATTCATGGCATTAACCGGATCGGGTCCCAGGCAGGGCTTGAAATTTGCATTCCTGATGCAAATCTTTCGGCACACGTGTTGACGCTCGAAGCATCATCGAAAGAGTGTAAAATCAATTGGGCAAAGGATTATAGGCTGATTCGCGTTAATGGTCGTGAAGCTAATGTCGGTCAAGTCTTGGTCGACTCTGATGCTGTTGAAATGGGTCATTTGGAGGCGTATGTCAAATGGCTTCGCAGTTGACCCAATTCACTAACGTAAAAATTGGCCGTCACTTGGCGATGGCTTTGCTGCTTTGTTGTGTCACTTTTGGTTCCGTTCAGGCGAAAGATGACGATAGGCCAGCAACAAATAGGGTGGTCGACGTTCTTGAAGTGCGACACGCGGAAAACAAAAAAATCAGGATAATATTTAGCGCGCAAGAGGTTAATGGAGCGCAACGATTTCCTATTTCCACGATTGATCGCTCGATGGTTAGGATTAATTTTTCCAACGTCTCGGCCGCCCCGGCCGATGTGGAGTCTTTGACTCTTAATGGATCGGCTGGTGCCGAACTAAAGCGAGCTATGTTTGTCGGTTTTAGTTTGAATCGCAAGCTTAAGCCGCGCGCACTTGATGAGAT
Source organism: uncultured Polynucleobacter sp. (assembly GCA_964402975.1). Lineage (GTDB taxonomy): Bacteria > Bdellovibrionota_B > Oligoflexia > Oligoflexales > RGVZ01 > CAMDKS01. The sequence goes on along the minus strand of CAYOEM010000007.1, from coordinate 12,506 downwards.
TCGAGCAGACGTTGGAGAATTACTGAAGCAGCTTCCGGCAGAGATGCTAACAGTCGCAGCCATCTCCGAGGATAGCGCCAGGGTCATCGCTGATGTTACGCCGCAAAAAAGTGACAACATTAATCGAATTTTACAGCAGCTGCAGTCCCTGGATGCAGAGGGCGAGGGGCCAGCCATGGCTAACACCCTCTGCGTGGCAGCGGAGCGCTTTCATGCGTGGGATCTGTCGGGGTTTCGCAAGGCCGATCAAAAAGTCTTAGTTATGTTGTCTCCGCCCGGCGATTCTCCCTCAACAGAACGATTTCGAGGGCAAAACTGCTGGCGAAGCCTGCTTGATCAGGGTGTGCGTGTCTTCTTTGTGTCTTTCGGAGATGTTGTGGGAATAACCCCGTTTGACTTGAGTGCGGTAGCTCAAGACAGTGGGGGCTATGTTCACCGGGTCAGTGGACCTGTTGAAATGAACGCAGCCGTAAAGAATGTCATAGCTTTACTTCAAAACGAATATGCCGTCGATGTGCAGGCGCCGTCAATTGCCGTTGAAGATCAGCCGCTTGAACTGAGTGTCAGTGTCACCTACCACGACACAACCTTTGAAAGTAATGTCTACAATGTTGGTTTTGTTATCCCAGAGCTTGGGGTGAGTGCTACATCTACCGGGATAACGAAGGCAGACTCAGCTGGTTCAGAGGTGGAGTCTAGTGACGGAGCTCATCAGGATAACAGTCACTTTTTTGTGATCGTGGGCATTATTCTGTCAGCCGCAACGGCTGTCGTAATAATGTTGATCTTGAGGCGTCGTGGCAAGAAAGTTTCTTGCAGTTCTTGCCGATCGGTCGTGAAGCCCGATCATTCTGATTGTCCATTTAGAAAGCCAAACTGCACGGCTCGTTTGGTGTACATCGGAGGCTCTTACGCCGGTCAAACCATACCGCTTCCACCAGGCGAGACAGTCCTTTCAAAAATGGCCTTGCGACGCGGATCGATACCCATATCTGGACGAGGAATAAGTTGGCTTCATCACGGATCCATTATTATCGATGGTAACAAGGCGATCTATACTCCAGCAAAGCCTGCTCGAGACCGTATTAATGGCTGGCTCGTTGGCGAATCACGCCTTCTCGGGCTCGGTAGTGTTTTGAGGCTTGGAGATCAAAATCTTCGTTTTGAGGTTAAATTACAAGGAGGAGCCCGTTAGGGTTTAAGCAATTTATGGCACGCCGCTTTTCCATTAAATTTAAAACAGGTCCTTGCTCGGGACAGGCCTTTTCGATTGGCCCCGGTGAGTACTTGTTTATTGGATCCGGTGAGAACTGTGCCATCAAAGTCAAAGACGATCCGAGTGTAAGTCCCACCCACGCATGCATTTATCATGATCCATCTGGGGCGATACGATTCAAAGATATGGGGAGCCAGTTTGGAACGTTTAAAAACGGTAAGAAGATAGGCGCTCCCGTGATTCTCAAGGCCGGTGACCGGATAACTTTGGGTCAAATATCGACGTTTCAAAGTTCATGGTGGAATGCTTTGCAGGTAACCAAGCTGACGAAGTTTAGTATTTTGCCGACGCGATTCGTTCATGCCAACAAGGCGGCTTTTTCAAATGGGAAGAGTGTGCTGGCAGGAGTGCTCATAACAATGGTTTTGGCGTTGTTGGCCGGTGGGTTGTTTTTTGGAGGGGGCCTGATGGGATTTGCAAGATTGCCTACTTCAGAAAAAGATGAAATCGCCGGAGATGGTAAAAATTCTACGCGGCCGAGTCAGGGTGACTTGGGGATATTCAGCGGAACTTTCAGTGCGCGGCTGTTTGGGACAAAGTCAAAGCGTGCTGCAAAAAGTCGGGTTGAGATGACCCCAGAGCGTAAATTCATATGGGACGAGATCGTGGCGATATCACGGCGGTTCGGTGATCCTCCACCGACGGCCATGGATCCACGATTCGTCAGAGAAGTTGAGCGGCACCTGAAAAACTTCACGAGAGGCGGCTACCACAAGCAACTTTTGGAAAGAAAGGACTTGATGTGGCCTCAAATTGAACGTGTGCTCGCGGACAAGGGCTTGCCCGTTGAATTAGGATTCATTGTCTGGGTTGAATCAAACTTCCAGGCTGATGTTGTTAGTCCAGTTGGGGCTTTCGGTCCCTGGCAGTTCATGCCGGAAACCGCGCGAGAATATAATCTAAAAGTTTCAAAAGCGCTGGATGAACGGCGTGACTTATCCAGGTCCACCGCAGCAGCGGCAGATTATTTCACAGATCTTTTGCGCATGTTTGGTACTGAACGCTACCTGCTCGCAGTGGCTTCCTATAACACCGGTCAAAATCGCGTGAAGCGACTACAGATTGCAGCCACCGTAAACAAAGAGCGCTCAAGCGACTTCTGGCAGATCCGGTATATGTTACCCAAGGAGACCGCAGAATACGTTCCCAAGTTCATGGCGGCCGTCATCATTGGAAGAAATCCCAAGCGCTGGGATGTGTCTCACTAGTATCTTTGGTGTTCAAAAATTCATCTAAACAAATTCAATGTCTCCCGTTCATGGCACCTCGGGCATTATTTCAGGTGTATTTTTGGTTGGTTACCTAGCCGTTACGCGTCAGAGAATTAAGTTGCTACGAATGCCCCACGATGTATGCTCTAGGCAGAACTTAATCCTCAATGTTTTCGAGGCATTGGCTATGGAAACCGGCAATTCTGCGTCCATCCGATTTGATCGTGGAACGATTGTTCTCGAAAGTTTCGAAGAAGCTGCTTTGTCCATCTTGTCAGATTGGGTTCAGTTCGACACCAGAACTCGTAATTGGCGAGGGGAGGGCCATCACTACCGCGAGATTGCTCTGGCTCTTCGTGGATCCGGTATTAAATTTAATGACCTAGCCCGCTCTTACAATCTACTGCCGCTTGATTTGAAAAATCCTATCGTCCCAAGATCCCACCAAGTCACGGCGATCACCGAATGGACAAAAGCGGGGCGCAGAGGTGTTGTGAGCTTACCGACTGGTGCCGGAAAGACTGTGCTGGCCGTTATGTGTATGTCGGAGGTTAGGCGTCCGACTTTGATTTGTGTGCCGACGATCGATCTTATGAATCAGTGGCGCGACGTGTTAGTAAAGTTTTTCTCAATAGACGTCGGTCTGCTGGGAGGCGGGTCCCATGATATTAAAGATATTACAGTTGCGACCTACGACTCGGCGGCTTTACACGCAGAACGCCTCGGACCAAAGTTTGGTTTTGTAATTTTTGACGAATGCCATCATTTGCCTGCCCCCGGATATTCCATGATTGCACAAACGCTGATCGCACCCTTTAGGTTGGGGTTATCGGCGACTATCGAACGAGCCGATGGTGGCGAGGAGCGTCTTTATGACCTGGTCGGTGACTTGGTTTTTGAGGGGCGATTTGGCGAACTCGAGGAAAAGACGCTGGCACCTTATAAAGTCGTACAAGTTGAAGTCGAAATGACTCCAGACGAATTGACACGCTATAACCATGCTCGGAGCGTATACAAAGCTTTTCTCAGACAGGCGCGTATTAACTTTGCCGATGGCGATGGGTGGGCGCAATTTGTGGCGTTGTCGGCGAGGTCACCTCAAGGTCGGACGGCCATGCAGGCTTTCAGGGAGCAAAAACGACTGGCCCACGCCGCGTCCAACAAGCTTTTGGAGCTTTGGCGTATTTTACAGCTGCATCGAGGTGAACGAGTCATCGTGTTTACCGATGAAAACTCATTGGCATATAACATTGGGCGACAATTTTTTGTTCCCGTTTTGACACATCATACCAAGCCCCTGGAGAGGACTCGTATTTTGGAGTCGTTCAAGCAAGGTCAAATAAGAGTTATTGCAACGTCAAAGGTACTAAACGAAGGCGTGGATGTGCCCGAGGCCAGCGTTGGCGTGGTTCTCTCTGGAAGTGGAACCGTGCGCGAACATGTACAGAGGCTTGGTCGAATTCTTCGGCATCAGGAAGGCAAAAACGCGGTGTTGTACGAAATTATCTCGCGTGGAACTAGTGAAAAATATGTGAATCAGAGACGAAGGCAACATTATGCTTACCAAGGAGCTCGTTCAGGTTACAACTCGTAGCGGACGGCTATTCCCAAAATTTATGAAGAACTCAGATCCTCAGGTCCTGGCTGAGGCTAAAGGTCTGTGCGACTTTTTTGTTAAGGTTCCTGGCCGAAGGTTTGGTGAGGTTGAAGAGGAGCTCAAAAGCTCTGTAGGATCTGGGCGGAAAAAAGCGCTGGCAAAACTGCTGCTGGATCGCTGTGGCGTCGCAGATCCAGATCCGGATATTCTCGACTGGAGATGGAGCGTATTTACTGCAGCCGAAAGTCTCAGAGATCAATGCGGAGGCGATTTTCAACTGTTTGCACGAGGGGTGCAAGAAACATTTGGAGGTCCTCTTGGAGACATGCGCGAGAAGCTTTTTTCTGATCTGCCAAGCGCAAGATTTGTTAAGTCGTTTGAGCCCATAACAAACTGCGACCTTGTTGACTTATATAATTTGTCAATGATCAAAACTATTTTATGTTTTGCGACGGATTTAACACTCGAGGTCAAAAATCCCTCGCTAGCCGTGAAAAGAGCTGTGATGCAGCAGCTGCGGTTTTTTCGTTTAGTCGGTGAACCTATGGTTGATGCAGCTACCGGGCTATTTCGCGTGAATGTGAGCGGGCCACTGGGTGTTTTTGGAGCCGCCAGTGGCTACAGCCAGAGAATGGCTGGATTTTTTTCATTCGTTGCGTCTCTGCATGATTGGAGTCTTGAGGCGAATTTAAAATGGAAAAATAAGCCTCTAAAAATGTCTTTGGATCACAAGTCAGGTGTTGGGGCTGGATTGGCAAAATCCACCGGCGCTTTCATACCCCCTGAATTCAAACATGTCATTGACGCCTTCAAAAACGACGCTCGTTTTGCTGTAAGCGCAGGCGAAAATTTTATTAATTTCGGCGGCGAGGAGTACTGCTTCCCCGATTTTGTTGTCAAACATGATGGAAAAACGTTTTTTGTGGAGTTGTTTCATGGAAGCCATCAAGGGCAACTTGAGCGGCGCTTGAAAATTCTCACGCGTGAGACGACGCGTGATGTTTTGGTTGGCGTTGAGCGTGGATTGTTGAAGGATAAAAAATTAAAGGAACTCTTGGAGACAAGTGAGTGGTTTAAAGATAGGGGATTTCTTTTTAGCCAGTTTCCAACGCCTGGGGCCATCAAGAAAGCAGTGGCCAGCCATGACTAATCAAGACGTTCTGAGAAAATCTGTGCTCGATCATGTTCTCTCCGATGTTTTTGGATTTTCACAGTTTCGCCCGCGGCAGCGCGAGGTTTGTGTGTCGGTTTGGCGTAATACGGATGTATTGCTGGTCATGCCTACTGGCGCTGGGAAGTCACTTTGCTATCAGTTACCGACGTTGGCCAGACAAGAAGCCAGGACACTAGTGATCAGTCCGCTTATTGCTTTGATCGAGGATCAGTGCGCCAAGCTGAACAATTTGGGGGTCTCTGCCGTTCGCATTCATTCAGGAATGTCGCGCTTTGATTTTCAGGAGGCGTGCGAGAAATGGAGTGATGGTGCCGCACGCTTTTTGTTTGTAGCGCCTGAACGTCTCAGTCAAACAAGTTTTCTGGAGTTTCTTGAGAAGAATAAACCCTCTTTGATCGCGGTCGATGAAGCTCATTGCATTTCCATGTGGGGCCACGATTTCAGGGCTGATTACAGGAATTTGAGTTCAAGGCTTGAGCGCCTGCGTCCTGCGGGCATTGTGGCCTTGACGGCGACTGCAACACCCGAGGTGCAAAAGGACATTGTTTCGCAGCTTCGTTTGCGCAAGCCCGACATCTTCATACACGGATTTCGAAGAGACAACCTAGCGATCTCGCTTCTGAAAATACTGCCTGAGAATCGGGTTGAAACGCTACAAGCTATTCTCCAAGATCCTGGTAAATTGCCATGCTTGGTTTATGTGCCCACCAGAAAGTTAGCAGAGTTAACCGCGTCTCAGCTGAATGGGGCCTTACGAGTGAGGGCATTCCATGCTGGAATGGCTGTTGATGAGCGCCGCAAAACACAAGATGATTTTATGAACGATGATATAGACGTGGTCGTTGCAACTAGCGCTTTTGGCATGGGTGTTGATAAGTCAGGGATTAGAACGGTCGTTCATTTTGCCGCGCCTGGATCAATAGAATCTTATTATCAGGAAATTGGACGTGCTGCCCGGGATGGCCGGCCAGGTAGCGCGATACTTATGTACGCGCCAAGCGACAGGAAAACCCACGATTATTTTCTCGAACAAAACTATCCGGCGATAGCTATGCTACGAAAGATTTACGACTCAATTGCCTCCGGGGCAGAGTGCCGTCTTGATATCGAGATGAGACTCGGCATGTCTTCGGAGGATGTCCGGCTTGGCGTCGAAAAACTTTGGGTCCATGGTGGGATTCAAATATCTGATGAAGGGGTGCTTAGAGTTAGTCACAATTCGTGGGAGGAACGCTACAAGGCACAGCGGGTTCACAAAGAGCAGCTTATCTCCAAAGCGTTTGGGTTTTTGTCGAGTGCTGGATGCCGTATGACCACTTTGGCCAGATATTTCGGAGATATGGATGCAGATCATAATTGTGGGGTTTGTGATTCCTGCGCTCCGTTTGCGTCTGAGCATGCTAATTATTCCAAGACTATGGCTAGCGATGTGGACGGAAGACTAAAACTGCTGCGATCATTGAGCGACTATCAATCAAAAGTAACCGGGCAGCTGTATCGCGAGCGTTTTGAGACGCAGGCGTGGAGTCGTGATAAATACGAATCGATGATATGGGAACTCGAAGCGGACGGCTTGTTGTTTCGAACGAGCCAATCATTTGAGAAGAATGGGCGTACATTACAATTTCACCGTATTGGCTTGACCGAAAAAGGCCGAGATTTCATTGCCAGGGGCGCGGAATGACCAAAAAATCGTCTGTTAAGTTTGTTTGCGCTGAGTGTGGCTCGTATCATCTAAAATGGCAGGGGCGCTGTCCTGATTGTAACACCTGGGGGTCGGTGCAGGAGGAGCTTGTTGCAGGCCCTTCGCTTGGATTTAGAAAGCCTGGCTCCGCTGTGGCGAAGGCCACTAAGGTTTTTCATCTTGATGCGGATCAGGATCTCCCTGAGGTTTTGCGGCTCCCGGTTGGGATATCGGAATTAGACAGAGTGCTTGGCGGCGGTCTTGTTCCAGGTGCTTTTGTTTTGCTGTCAGGTGACCCAGGAATTGGAAAGTCGACGCTACTGTTAGAGGCGGTATTTCAGTTTGCAAAACAAGGTAAGAAGATTCTTTATTCATCTGGGGAAGAGAGCTCAGCTCAAATTCTTCTAAGAGCCCAGCGACTTGGTCTGCTTCATTCCAACATTATGGTCGCCAATGAAACGAATGTGGAAGCTATTATCGCTACCATTAAAGAGCATTCTCCCGATATGTTGGTTGTGGATTCGATTCAGACAGTATTTTGTCCTGACGTGCCGTCTGCGCCTGGCAGCGTCAGTCAAGTGAGAGAGTGTGCAGCAAAGTTACTTGACGTGGCTAAATCACAAGATTTGCCAGTTTGGCTTGTTGGTCATGTCACGAAGGACGGCAGCATAGCCGGCCCTCGGGTGCTTGAGCATCTTGTTGATTGCGTTCTGTATCTCGAGGGTGATCCCAATAGCGGTTATAGAATTTTACGTGCCGTGAAAAATCGCTTCGGTTCTACAGGGGAAATTGGTGTATTTGAGATGAATGGTGATGGCCTTTGTCCAGTCGCCGACCCTGGAGCTCAGTTTCTCGAGCATTTTTCGAAAGGAGGGGCGCGCCCGAGTGGTGTGTCTGCAACTGTTGCGGTGGAGGGGAGCCGGCCAATTTTGGTCGAGCTTCAGTCGCTCGTTTCGAAGACAGCATTTGGAAATCCAAGGAGAGTGGTCACTGGTCTTGATGCCAATCGAGTCGCCATATTGCTCGCCGTGCTTGAGAAAAGATCTGGGCTGTTTTTTAGTATGAACGACGTCTATGCCACGGTGGCAGGTGGGCTGAAAATTAGTGAGCCAAGTGTCGACTTCGCAGCTGCAGTTTCCATGGCATCAAGTTTGCTCGATCGGCCTATTTTAGGTCGGTACTGTTTTGTTGGTGAGCTGGGTCTATCCGGGGAAATTCGAGCCTGTCCGCATCTTGGGATTCGTGTCGCGGAGGCTGCAAAGATGGGTTTTGAGCGTATTTATGTCCCCGAGGCCAGTCTGAAGGGCGACATGCAACGATCGGTGGCCTCCAACAAAAATATAGAGATTGTTCCGGTTCGATCCCTATCTAATTTCGAAAAACTCGGCATTTGGTGAGGATGGTCAGCATGGTTCGCGGGCCTGGATAAAAAAACCGCCAAGGTTATTGGCGGTTGTAGTTGATTTGACTATTTCTCTATTAACTTCTGATGTAGCAGCGGCAGAACGGATTATAATACCAAGCTGGTCCGCTTTTGTCGGGTAAACTTTGACCCCCCGCTGGTTTTTGAGATGCATTCTGACAAGGGCCTTGTGAAGGATCGCAGTTTTGACCTTTTGGTAGGTTTGGATTGCTACCCGGGATTGGTATGGCCACTTCAGGTGTGTTTGGTGGAACACCGTCGGTCACAACGACGGATACAGATGCGTTCATTTTTTTACCCGAGTCACTTGAACAGGTTGCATTGACAACATATTGTCCAGTCGAGCTGTAGGAGTGTTGTGTCACAGCGCCCACGCCAGTTGCCGAGTTGCCGTAGTCCCAATCGATGGTTAATTTACCTTTTAACTCGCAAATACCCGTGAATGTGATTGGTTGATTTAGTCCAACGAGAAGAGGCTTTGCATGAATGGTGAATCCTCCCTCGACTTGGCTAGCCGGTATTGATTTATCAACGACGCGCAAGGTCATAGTTGAGACGGCGGTTTCGTTGTCTTCGCTTTTTACTGTCATTTTGATCAAGTAGTCACCGGCTGTATTGAAAACATGGCCGGTTGTGGCAAGGCTTGAGCAAGAGGTGCGTTTAACGGAGGGTTTTAGTGTGTTGCCAAGTTCGTAGTCGGCGGTGATAATACCCGGATTTTCACAGTTAGATTTACCGATATAGTTTGGATCAAGCGTGTCTGCACTTGGTCTTACGTCAACGCGAGTTCCCGCGTATACCCAAGTGACGCTGACCCCACGATCAACGACCTCGACTCTGGCGGTGGGTGCCATTGTTTTGGATGCGTCAAATGAATTGGGATTGATCAATCCTGGCTTTAGGACCTGGTAGCCAGCTTGTTTACAAGCTGACAGTGCGAGGGCTACTGCGATAATTGTTTTCCAAGTTAATTTTGTGTCTAGTTTGTTGAAGAACGATGTTTTCATTGTTGGTTCCTTTCTGACTCCGCTCCGCTTTATGAACTCTGCTCTCACTGTCAACGTTATCCTTATTTCTTACTTTTTGAGTTATGCTTCACTGGCTTTTTCTTTGATGAGCTGGCCGGGGCATTTTTATGAGGTTTTTGTTTCAACGTGGGTTTTTCACCTGGATCTATTGCGCCCTCGGCGTCTTTTGGATTGGAGAGGCTTCTTTCTTCTTTCGCAGCCTCCGTCCTGTAGATGCGGAATTCTACGCGGCGGTTCAGCTGCCTGCCCTGGTAGTTGCCGTTGCTGGCGACGGGCTCCATTTCGCCTTTGCCTTCAGTCTCGATTTTTGAGCCGTCGATTTTTTGATCGGTTACCAGCCAGCGCTTTACGGTCTCCGCACGGCGTTTGCTGAGGGCATCGTTATAGTCACTTGTGCCAAGTGAATCGGTATGGCCAACTACAACGAGCTTCGTGAAGCCAGTCGATTTTTTAAGGTGTTCAGCCAAGTTAGCCAGCATCTCCTTGCTCTTACCAAGAACCTGGCTATCTGAATCGAATTCGAACATAATGTCGTGGACTACAATTTTCTCGTAGGTTTTAGGCTCGGTGTCGAATGGATTTTTGACGGAGACAGTTTCTGGCGGGTCTTTTCGAGTTGCCCTGACTGGTTGAGAGAATGTTGGTCCAATTGCGTAATTTAGTCCGACAAAGAGCCGCCAATCAGGAGAGCTTAAGCCTTTAGCAAGCTCGGTACCCACGCCGCCATGCATTGCAAGGTTTGTATCCAAATCATGCTTTATCCCGAACGTCATTTCTGATGATGACGCCGTGCGATCGCCATTTTTGCCGGCACTCCCCTGAGGATTGCTTCCGAAGATCTCGGCCACAAGTTTAGAGTCAATTGACTCAAGGCGGTAATTAACGGCGGCCGACCAGATTATCTGATTTGGTAATGGTTTTATCGGATCAGACTCGGGGAGGGCGTCTCCCGCTTTTCGCCATCGATATCCCAGATTGATACCCATCCCTACATCTTTGTTCAGTTGTCTATTTCCGATGAGGACTAAAGAGTAAATCGGCGCATTGGTCTTACCGACGTAGGGATTGTCTTTTGTTCTGTTTAGATTGACGACACCTTGAATAGCGATTCCGCTGTCCTTATCTCCAAGGAGACGATATTTTGCGTTCAGGCGAACTTCTGTGTTGCCGTTGTCCCGGAACTTTCCATTCCAGGACTTTGTTTTTAAAGATGATGTGACGACCTGCGGTAGGCTAAGTCCCAGGTCCAAATTGTGCGTCACGCCGTAGCCCAAGTTGAGATCTGCGCCCAAGATTGTGTCGTTAAATTTTGTCCGGCTTTGAACCGTGTCCGTCGTTTCAAAATAGGGGAGAGTGTTGACGGCGTAGTTCATGAAAAAGCCGAAATTGAAAAAACCCGGCTCCAAGGTTTCGGAAGACTCAACAGTTACGAAGTCTAGGCCACTTGTCGTGGCGTTGAAGTTCTGCATATCGGAGCCGACCACGTTCGCTTGGCTGACAGGTGTTAAAACTCCTGACAGTGCGATAACAGCCGACAGGGCTAACATCCACTGGGAATTTATGTGGTGCTTTTTCTTGGTTTTTATCATGTGTTTCATATGATTACGCTCGGTTGTCATCGGGCCTTTGGCCCATCAATTTATGTTTGAACCGACTAGACATGAGGTCGGTCTTCCCGGTGCTTAAGCAATAGCAGTGCCAGCGATAAGCTCTCCTTCGGAATCATCGCAACATTGTGATTCTATTGGAAAAAAAATAAATTCACGTGGATTGGGTTTTTGACTCATTAGTTTGGCTCATGAATTGCAGTGTACGCGGCGTAGTCGACTTGCATTTAATGACGGATTCCCCCTAGCGTCGATAAGATCAGAGATCAGGAGATAACAGTATATGTTGGCGACCTTTCAGCGAGTTACGCGGGATATTGTTAGCAAGGCCTTGAATGTTGCGGCGGCCGATAGGAGAAACTACGGTCAAGACATTCGACTTTGGAACGATCGCGACCCCAGGGTTGACCAGTCGTTCTTTCAAGGGTCTGTTCCAGGTTTTGTCATTTCAAATGACCAGACTATCGTGGATTGGAATATCGGTTTCGAGTTGGTTTTTGGATCCATACCCTCGGTTAAGCGAGGGATGCCAGTTTCAGCTTGGTATGAGTTGATTGATAACTTTAGGCGTTTGCCGAATCGTGAGGACAAGCTCAATGGCGAGGCCATGATTCCCATAACAGACCGCGAGCGGGTGGTTTTTTTGAGCCCCGAGTTCGGACGGATGGTGTTTATAAGAATTATGTCGCCGGTGCTCGATCGATTGACCGGGCGGGTGATTGGCTGGAATGTAACTCTGAACGTGAATTCAGTGCACGAGCGCGTCAAATTCTTTACGGAGTTGAATGATAGAATTCAAAAAGCGGGTAAGCACGCTCGTTATGTTATGGGATTTGATCAGTTGTCATCAAAGTCACGGGTCATGCACGATGCAGTTCAAAAAGCCATCGCAGATCTTGATGATATGCGCAACGTTCTCATCTTGGGTGCTGTTGGAGCAGCTCCCTTTATAGAAGAGATTTTTCACGTGCATCCAGAGGCGCGTGTCAGCGTTATGGATGAAGATGTTGAGGCGCTTCGCCATCTCAGACATAAATTAGGCCGCTATGGAAAACGAATCAAGGTCGTCAGACGTGCGATTACAGATCTTAGTATCGTTCCAGAAGACCGATTTGATGTGGCACTGGTTCTTTGGCCGTCGGTTTCATTGGCAGAGCTTTCTCACATAACAAAGGAACTGAACAATAAATTAGCCGATTATGGGCGCTACTCAGTAGTCAGTTGGGCCATTGATAAGGGAGCCAAAAAGTTCTGGGAATCAGTTCGCAGAGACCTCGAAGAACGTCATGAGATCGATCTTATCAGATGGCATATGAGTGTCATATCGACTGAGTTGGATACCCACCCGATCCAAGCTATCGAGGCTGGAGCCCTGCTCGCTCCGGGCTTGGCTCAGACAGTTGAAATTGTAGGTCAACCCGCGCGCAGCCAACGGGGCCTCTGAACTATTTAAAAACTGCCCCCGTTAATTGTTCCTAGCCGCATTCCAATTGTTACCGGCTCTCG
>CAYOEM010000006.1:0-149204 GCA_964402975.1 uncultured Polynucleobacter sp. | reverse complement strand
CGAGAGCCGGTAACAATTGGAATGCGGCTAGGAACAATTAACGGGGGCAGTTTTTGGAAAATACGACCCTAAGCAGCACTGCTGTTACTTTTAGTTCCAAAAACAACCATCGTTCGATCGTCATTCGAACTAGAGCCCGCATGTTTTAAATAATCTAAAATCGCCTGCTTGATCAATTCTGCACTCACCAATTTCGCACTATTAAGTTTGTTCTCCAGATCACGAGCGACTTTATGGAACATCTTGCTCCCACTAATCACTCCATCTGATGCTGAGACAAAAAATACTCTACGATCGGACTTCTTTGCATCTAGAGTTAGAGTCCGATCTACCCAAACACTCGCTAGCCAACGCCCGTCCTCACGCTGCTCCACAATCATCGGAAATGGAAAGTTGCACCGATGGCTCACGACCTTGCCCGTGCTGAGTTCAATTTCAATACCAAGAAACGTGGGGAAGTCTCCTTCCTTCCAGGAATCACTTAAAAAGCTACGTACAGCTTGTTCATAGACCACAAATCTGGCGCCCAAGTCACCGGCCCGCCGCATACTATCGCTGAAAATGGTTTGAGCCATGACTTGGAGTGTTGACGCCTTCAGCGCAGCCTGCACACCATGCCCAGTCATGTCACCCACAATGACTGCCAAGCGTCCTATAGACTCATCCCAGTGAACAAAGTATGCGTCCCCAGATACGTAAAAGGCCGCCTCAAAATAACAGGCAAGATCAACATAGGCAGGCAGCTCAGGAACCTTCATATAGGCACTCTGGACGATTCTTCCAAGCTCGAGCTCTTTTTTAATTTCATCATTCTTGGCTTTTACATCAGAGAGTACGCGGACTCGATTTTCTAGAGTAGAAATATTCACGAATGCACTCGATGCCAGCAAGAAAACTGAGAGCGGAGTAAGAATACTGCGCGCCTTATGAAATGCAGTGAGACCATCCAAAACATAGTATATATGATGCAGATGCGCAACTGCGTATAAGACACACGATGCCATCGCAATGACCAGCGCCCATTTTCGCCAAGTTTGATTTGAACTACGAATTTTATAGAGCGTAATCCCGATGATTATCGTACCCACGATGGCGACGATCAAGGCACACAAAGCATTTATCTCGTACACCCTATCTTGAATGAGTGACCAACCTAGAGCGCTCGCCCAAGATCCCGCCGAGACAACCAATGCGTAAGCAAGGGAAGCAAACAACCAAGGTACGACATTTACGGAGCCAAATCGGCAGAGCTGAACCATGAAATAAAGTCGCATGATGTTCGCTGCGGAGTCTGCCATATCGGCAATTTGCGCCGTATAAATAGTTGGCAACCAGTCATACCAAAGGCTTCTGGCAAACGCATCAAGCCCAACAAACAAAGCCAGTCCGAGAACTTCCGGAGATCTGTCAACTAGCACATAAAGTAGAAGAAAAAATATAGCCATCACGATGAATGAAAGATTTGATAGCCAACTCCCGCGCTGAGCGCTTTGCATCACTAACACTCGAACCCATGCGTTATAATTGATCGGCGAGGTGATTAATAGGCGCTCTTCATCAGGGTCAAAGAGACCAGAGTTGATAGACGTTTTTTCGTAGACAATATCAATAATAATATCGTCTAATTCACTTTTTATACGAATCGGCACGCCGATTCGTGCATCATCGATGAACTTACCAGCCAAGTCTCCGTTTACGTATACATTTGCCTCCTCATACCGGGCTGACGGCAAGCCGATCATCAAATCGTTATTTCCTGACTTGTACAAAAGTTTCCAAGCTGACTTTTCGATGGTGGTTTGCACCAGAATATATAAAGGACCTCGCAAGGACTGATCCTTTTCAAGGTTACTTAATGGCTGAACGAGGTCTTGATAGCTGCGAATACTCAGGCTTTTCTGTTTCAAATAAGTATAACAATCATTCGCGCTGTTACACTCCGAGCCCCTAGCGTGAGCGGCACGCCACTCTTGCCGATTGTTTTCAAAAGACTTAATGTTCACGTTCGTCGCCAAGTAAGCATCAGCAAACTCCCGTTGCCAACCAATCAAGACTACAAATGTTCCCATTAGTATTAGTAAAATGCTGGCTATGACTAAACCTAGGGTGTTTTGGCTGGAAGATGCTTTTACATCGTTAAAATCAAAAGTTGCAGAGTCACTACGAGCAAATAAATTACGCGGGATAAAAGGCTTGAATCGGGCAAGGATCCCACCACCCCGAACCAACGCCTCCTGATTTTTTCCCAAGGTTCCCACCGTAACTCCCCAAAATGAAAAATCCTTTTTAGGATTCGGCGTTAAATGGGAAGATCGTGAGAGCCTTGGCTTGGCAAAAAATGAAAAATCAGCCAAATAAACAAAAATTACATAAGAGTATCGCACATGAATGGGGTGAGCAGAATGAGCGAAACCTAAAAAAGTAGAGCCAAGCACAAAAATGCCTGGCTCTGCTTTTGTTTTCCAAGTTACTGCATCGGCACGCAGCCAAAACTCGGCACAAACGCCAAGCGGCAACCTTGATTGGTTAGACACTGAAACCAAGTAAGATTTGCACAGAACGTCACGGGCGCTTGATCACCAGTGGTAGTCGCTGGGTTACCGGTGGTAGTAGTTGGGAGGCCGCCGGTCGTAGGTGGGAATGGATTCCCAGTTGTTGGATATGGGTTACCAGTTGTTGGAAATGGCGTGCCAGTCGTAGGCCCTGCAGTGCCGGCTGAGGTTATACAGTTGTAACCATTCCAGGTACAGCCGGACACTTGAAGACATGCTTGTTGGTTGGAGTAAGTGCCGCAAGAGATATTCTGGGCCTGCATTGGTAGCGGTTGGCACCTAGATGTGGACATGTTCCATTGACATGAAATAGGACAGTTATTTTGAGCTACGAATTTTCCGCAGTATTCCATATCTCCAGAGCAGAGTGATCCCGTCCATTGGCAGTTTCCAGAGTTCGAACAAGCTGCGCTGTCAGAAAATGTTTCGCATGCCTGAACGGGTGTGGAGTTTGATGAACGATTATTGTTTGATTTCTTCTGAGGCGAGCATGCCATGCCTACAGCAAAAGCCATCACGACGAAACCTAAAGATATGATCATCGACCTGAATACTTTTTGGTCCTTGGATCCACCAAGACTTGGGAAACCTGCCATGATCGCACCCCCTCTTTGAAGTTAACAAAAGACGTTACCGCCACATATCGAAAGAATCACAAGACCTGAGTTCAAACTTCAGGCGCCCGACCGCCAAAAAAATCGTTGCCTTTGTTATCGACAATGACGAAGGCGGGGAAGTCTTTGACTTCTATCTTCCAGATAGCTTCCATTCCGAGCTCTTTAAATTCTAGCTGTTCTACCTTGGTGATGCAATCCCTGCCAAGACGGGCTGCTGGGCCACCAATGCTCCCCAAATAAAAGCCGCCGTGCTTTTTGCAGGCTTCTGTGACCTCTTTGCCGCGATTACCTTTGCCCAGCATGACCATTGAGCCCCCAGCAGCTTGAAACCTGGCCACGTAGGAGTCCATCCTTTGCGAGGTAGTCGGGCCAAAGCTTCCAGACGGGTGGCCGCTTGGAGTCTTTGCGGGACCAGCGTAATAGACGGGATACTGCTTAAAGTATTCTGGCAAGCCTTTCCCGGACTCAAGCATCTCAAGAAGCTTGGCATGAGCGATGTCTCGAGCCACGATCATTGGGCCATTGAGCATGATGCGGGTTGCTACGGGTAGTTTGTCTAGTGCTGCAAGCAATTCCGACATTGGACGGTTGAGGTCGACCACAACGGCCTTATTTTTCTCATCCAAACCTTCTGGCAAAAATCGGGCGGGATGGCGCTCGAGCTGTTCCAAGAATACACCATCCTTTGAAATCTTCGCTTTAATTTGTCGATCTGCGGAACAAGACACTCCAATACCGATCGGACAGGACGCCCCGTGCCTTGGGAGTCGAATCACTCTGACGTCATGAACAAAATACTTACCGCCGAACTGGGCGCCGATTTTTGTATCTCGCGCCCATGTCTCTACTAACTTTTCCGTTTCAAGATCTCTAAAGGCCCGCCCCTGGGCGTTGCCCGAGGTCGGAAGATTATCGTAGTAACCACATGAGGCAAGCTTCACGGTCTTAAGGTTCATTTCTGCCGAAGTCCCACCAACCACAATAGCAAGATGATACGGAGGACAAGCTGCTGTTCCAAGACCCCCGATTGCTTCTTTGACAAACGCCTCCATGGAACGAGGATTCAAAACAGACTTGGTCTTCTGATGAAGATAACTCTTGTTTGCACTCCCGCCGCCTTTGGCAATGAACAAAAATTCATATTTATTGCCCGGCACAGAATACAGATCCATTTGAGCCGGAAGATTTGTTCCCGTATTTTTCTCATCATACATGGTCAGCGGCGCAAGCTGGGAGTATCTTAAATTTCTTCGGCGGTAGGCATCATAGATCCCCTGGCTAAGCGGCAACTCATCGTTAACGCCCGTATAAACATCTTCACCCTTTTTACCCATGACGATCGCTGTGCCCGTATCTTGACAAGATGGGAAAACACGTTCTGCAGCGATGACGGCGTTTTTCAAAAGCTCCGTCGCAACGAAACGGTCATTATCAGAAGCCTCGGGATCTTTCAAAATCTTGCTGAGTTTTTCCAGGTGACTTGTCCTAAGCAGATGGGAGACATCGTCAAAGGCCTCATCTGTTAGCTTGACGATCACTTCCGGAGAAATCGTCAATATCTCACGGCCTCCGAGTTTTTCGACTTTTAAACCGTCTTTTGTCAAAAGACGGTACTCTGTGGAATCGTCACCTTTTTCAAAAATCGGCTGATACTGAAACGTCATAAAACTCCCCCGTTGTAACCACTTAAACCGGGCCGTCCATCAAAAAGCCTTGAATACCACCATGCCAACAATAAGAAGCATGAGGACCGTTGGCACTTCGTTGGCTATCCTCAAAGTTCTACTCTGGGGCAGTGACTCAGGATCTTTTGCCGCATTACGGGCAAGCTTTCCAGCCACTTGCGTAGCCCCCATCAGACCAACAACTGCCGCTAGCTTCACATGAAGCCACCCTGCCGACAGGAGCTGTTGGTTCAATCCAATCATGGCTAGACCAGCGATAACCGACACCCACATGGCAGGCCGCGTAATATACGTGTAGAGACGATACTCCATCACCGATAGCAGCTCATGGATCTCACGCGACGTCACACCCCGTTCACGGTGATAAATTAGCAAACGATAAAGATATAAAATTCCCGCCATCCAACTGATGACAGCGACGATATGTAGCCATTTCACCCACAAGTACATCATCAGTTCGCCACAAAATTAACGATCTTACCCGGAACGTAAATCTCCTTACGTACGGTTTTACCCTCAATATTTCTTTGAACCGACTCTAAAGCCCGGGCCATGGCTAGGACCTCGTTTTGGGACGCAGTCTTACTAACCTCTAACGTTCCTCTTAGCTTACCGTTAACTTGAACCGATACGGTCCAAGAGTCCTCAACGATCATAGACTGGTCGTAGGACGGCCAAACTTCATACGCGAGTGTTTTCGCATGTCCCAGTCGCTGCCAAAGCTCTTCCGCGATATGTGGAGCAAAGGGGCTGATCAACAACACAAACACCTCTGCCGTCCTCTTATCCACATGCGGCTCTTTGTAGGCAAGATTAACAAATTCCATCATGGCCGAGATGGCCGTGTTGTAACTCATCGACTCGATGTCATCAGTCACTTTTTTTATGGTCTTGTGTAGTGCGCGAGTCAACTCAGCCGATGAGGCCTCAGCGGACACTTTCAAAGCACCCTGTTCACCCACAAAAAGACGCCACACGCGCGCTAAAAATCGGTGGCATCCCACAATCCCGGCTGTCTGCCAGGGTTTGGTTTGCGTCAGAGGCCCCATGAACATCTCGTAAAGTCGTAACGCGTCTGCACCGTATTCTTTCACGACAGCATCAGGATTAACGACGTTACCGCGAGATTTGGACATTTTCTCGCCGTTTTCACCAAGAATCATTCCCTGGTTCACGAGCTTTGTAAAAGGCTCTTTTGTGGAAACGACGCCACAGTCATAGAGTACTTTGTGCCAAAAACGCGCATACAGCAAATGAAGCACAGCATGCTCTGCTCCGCCGACATAAAGATCGACTGGCATCCAGTAATCTTGCTTCATCTGGCTAAAAGGTTCATTGTCATTTTTTGGATCGACGAAGCGCAAATAGTACCAACAAGACCCTGCCCATTGGGGCATGGTGTTGGTTTCTCTAGTGTAAGACTGGCCGTTTTTAGTAACAGGCAACCAGTCCCTAGCCTTACTCAAAGGTGACTCTGGCGTTCCACTTGGTTTGAAATCATCAAGTTCGGGTAGTCTTACTGGCAAGTCACCCACATCCACCGCACGCACATTGCCATCCTTATCGTGCAAAACGGGAAATGGCTCACCCCAGTAACGCTGACGGCTGAACAACCAGTCGCGAAGTTTATAGGTGATCTTTTTACGTCCCAAATTCTTGCTTTCAAGCCAGGCTATCATGGCCTGAATCGCCTGCAACTTTGACTTTCCATCGAGAAACCCAGAATTGACCAGTTCGCCATCACCGGTGTGAGCCTTGACCGTGATATCTGGCTCGTCGCCGCCCGTTAGCACACGCTTAATTGGAATTTTAAACTTCGCTGCAAACTCATGATCACGCTCGTCATGGCCTGGAACAGCCATGATTGCTCCCAGCCCATAAGACATCAACACGTAATCAGCGACCCAGATCTGAATTTTTTCGCCGCTCACAGGATTGACAGCAAAGGCACCCGTGAAGACGCCCGTTTTTTCTTTTGTTTGCGCAGACCTATCAAGATCACTTCTGTTCTTGGCAACCGCAACATAGTCGTTGACTATTACCCGTTGTGCACTAGTCGTGATTTTTTCGACCAGCGGATGCTCTGGTGCTAAAACGCAAAACGTGGCGCCAAATAGCGTATCAGGGCGCGTAGTAAAGACGTCAAATGACGTATGGCTGTGTCCATCGACGGTAAATCGAATCTCTGCGCCCTCAGATTTTCCAATCCAATTGCGTTGCATTTCTTTGATGGACTCAGGCCAATCGACCAGCGCTAAGTCGTCTATCAAACGATCGGCGTATTCTGTAATTTTCAAAACCCATTGCCTTAGAGGTCGCCTCTCAACGGGATGACCGCCGCGCTCAGATTTGCCGTCGATGACTTCCTCATTGGCTAGCACTGTGCCTAATGCGGGACACCAATTGACCGGCTCGAAACTTTGGTAAGCAAGGCCTCGTTCAAATAGTTTAAGAAATATCCACTGTGTCCACTTGTAGTATTTAGGATCAGTGGTGTCCACTTCCCCATCCCAATCATAACTAAATCCAAGCATCTGCAACTGGTCACGAAATCGCTTGATATTTTTGGCCGTCGTCACAGCCGGATGAGTTCCGGTTTGAATAGCGTATTGTTCGGCTGGCAGACCAAACGCATCCCAACCCATGGGATGCAAAACATTAAAACCGCGCATGCGTTTAAACCGCGACGTAATGTCAGTCGCCGTGTAGCCCTCGGGGTGCCCCACATGAAGCCCATCACCGGAAGGATACGGAAACATGTCTAAGGCATAAAACTTCGGTTTTTTTGCATCAGGCTCCGGAGTCTTGAACGTTTTATTTGAAACCCAAAATTGCTGCCATTTCTTCTCAATGTCAGCCGGCGCGTAATCGTTCTTAGACCCATTCGACTCAAGCATTTTAACACCTTCAAAAACAAATCAATTTGGAAACAACAACTCTAGGATTGAGCGATCCGAATCGGCGACGCCCGGTGGAACTTTATCTTATCGCCCCAATCTATACGCGTAACACCATGATTACCGTCAGCCGCTAAAATGGCGCTCTCACAACGATTCTCGATCATCAGAGTCTTATCATCCGGGTCAAAGAATCCATTCACAAGGTCAAACGTACGACCGGAGGCGCGCATGAGCTCACGAACAACATACTGATATTTCGTGTCACTTTTCGGCATAATCAGACCACCTGCAGCGCATATACCGGCCGAACTTCCTAGCGCCGTGCTAACCCACAAGCCCGAGCTTTTGTGAACCTCTGATCGGTTTCCAAGGGTCAACCGATAGCGAGTCGTCGCCGCTGGATTGGCATTCGAGTAGAGAAAATCATTGAGAGCGGGCGGCGAAAAAGACGGGGCTCCTCCATTAGATGGGATAATTTCTGCTTGAAGGCGGCTTGAATGGAGCGTTTTTAAATTGTTGGCCTTGGCGTCTCTTATAATTTGGTCGACTGCATCGACGCCACCCGCACAAAGGTAGCCCACACTCGTACCAGAAGACCTGATTCCGATGAGTGTCATCTGACTTGACTGAACTTTGTGACTGGCAGCCAGGAGCGTGCCATCTCCGCCAAGCGTCAACACCCACCGGGTGTCCTCGTCAGTGGTCCACCCTTCCTGATCCACATTAACTTCACGGAAGTCCAAACCCTCAAGGGCAAGAGCATCTCGGGTTTTCTTTAAAGCCGTCTGATGCTCACTATGCGCTAGCTTGATCCGCTTGAAATCCTCATCAGGGAGGGACCCTTTGTCATATTGACTCTGGAACCATGGTCCATGCCAATCCCAACCGGAGGTCTTACTAACAAGCAGAACGCTAGCCATCTATAGCTTAGCCTCCAACGTTTTCGTCACCGGCCCCGTTTCTTGCTTGACCAAGATTGAGGTACTCTGGGTTTTCCCAAATCTTAAGCTCTTTTCTCAAAGCTTTTTCGTAGGACGTCATCATGGCATTGCCAGCAGTCGACGCGGCTGTCTCGGCGAGTTCCTTTTGTTTCTTCTCATCCAATTTTGACTCGTCCACATCGTTTCTCGACTTCAATCTCAAGATGACTTTATTGCCCCCAGCGTCAAAAACCCTGTCAGCGACAGCGCCCACTTTTGCAAGCCTGGCCGCCGCATCCACCATCGCCTGGTCACCGTCAACTTTAGGCAATGACATAGCCGTAAGATTCACCGGACCCGTTGACTGCCATTTAACTCCAAGGTTTTTCAACTCGCTCTCGGCTGTTTTACCGGCTTTCAGCTCCGTCAAAATAGCGTCCGCTTTTTGCTGCAAAATTGCCGGTGCTTTTTCCTGTTCAATCAATTTACGAGCGATTTCATTGGTGGCCTGCTCAAGAGTGGTCTGCTTTGCTGCCTGCTTTTCTTCAACTTTGATCACGTGAAAACCAAACGGAGATTCAACAATCCCGCTGATCTGACCAGGATTTAGAGCAAATGCTGCATCAGCAAATTCCTTAACCATATCTTCGCGCACAAAAAAACCGAGGTCACCGCCGCGCGATTTACCCGCTGACTCGTCGGTAAGACTTGACGCCAGCTTTGCAAAATCAGCGCCTGCTGCCTTCACCTTTTTGAGCGCATCTTCAGCTCGGCTTTTCGCCTCGTCTTTTGTGCGAAGAGCGCCCGGCCCGGAGGCATTTCTTGCCCCTTTAAAGCTCACAAGAATGTGTCGAGCCTTCACTTTCTCTTTGGTGTTATAATCTGACGAGTGACTCTCGTAGTAATCTTTGACTCTAGCTTTCCCGGTATCATTTAGAAACGTCTTCAAGTCAGCATCCGCTACGGAGACTTTTGCCATCGAAGGCTCAATCTTCAAGTAATCTACGTCAATTTTAGCCTCTGAAATTCGGTACTCGAGAGCAGAAGCGCGCTTTGACACATAAACTGCGTCTGTCACAAACTGTCTGAACTGCTGCACCGTAATACTTCTGCGCAACTCTTCAGAAAACGCGGCCTCTGTGTAGCCACGACTGCTTAGATAGTTTTTGAACGCATCTGGACTGAAATTTCCCTTATCATCCTGAAACGCTTTGGCGTCCCTCAGCAACTGAACCACATCATCTTCCTGCGCTTCAATACCGGCGCGCAAAGCCGCCTGATACATCACGCGCTCATCAATTAACTGAGTCATCACGTAACGAGGGATCTGGCCGCGCAAAGACTCAAAACCCTCTTGATACTGGGATTGCAGACGCTCGGACATGTTTCGGTAGGCCCGTTGAAATTCCATGGCCGTGATCTTTTCGCCCGCGACTTTGGCAGCACTACCTGAGGGAAGACTCATAAAGCTATCTCTCGGACTGCAGATCCCAAAAAACGTCATTGCAATAACCGACAAACCAAGAAGCAAGTAGGCTCCCGAGTTTCGAAGTAACTTTTGGCCGTCCAAATCAGCAAAAATTTTGTTTTTCCAACGCAACATGCCCTATCGTCTCCCTGACTAAATGATTACGAGCGTCGTCACTCAAAAAAGACCCAAGCATAAGAAAATGCCTGATTTTGCTAGGCTTTGTCTAACATAATGTGCGATGCCAAGCGGAATGCTTATTTAATAGCCAGAAAAAATAATAATTCCACGAAAATCGCCCGGGAAAAGATGTTGCGCGCCTTGAGCCGTTGAGGTTTAATTTCGGCGAGATTAATAATGAAAAGCGCAAGACGCGTCTGAAGTTTAAGAGACTTCATCCATGTTGGCTTTTTATTAGATTTAGGCAACTATTCCCAAACCTTACGGAGGCTATGGTTATGATTTTTGATTGGCTCGCAGGACTCTTCTCTAACGACCTTGCCATTGACTTAGGGACTGCAAACACTCTTGTTTACGTCAAGGGTATCGGCATTGTCACAAATGAGCCATCCGTCGTCGCCGTGCAACGAGATGCCCGCGGTGGCAAAAAAATTCTTGCCGTTGGCAAAGAAGCCAAAGAGATGCTTGGAAGAACACCTGGCTCCATTGTTGCCATTCGTCCCATGAAAGACGGCGTGATCGCAGACTTTGAAGTGACTGAAGCCATGCTTCGCTACTTTATCGAACGAGCTCACAACCGCAGAACAATGGTGAAGCCTCGCATCATTATTTGCGTGCCATACGGCATCACCGAAGTTGAAAAACGCGCGGTTCGCGAATCAGCGGAATCGGCTGGCGCACGCGAAGTCTACCTGATCGAAGAACCAATGGCGGCGGCCATTGGCGCGGGTCTACCGATTACTGAGCCAAGCGGCAGCATGATCGTCGACATCGGTGGCGGAACGACCGAAGTTGCGGTGATTTCTCTGGCAGGTATCGTTTATTCAAAATCGGTTCGAGTCGGCGGCGACAAAATGGATGAGGCCATCGTCAATTATCTGAAGCGCAAATATCAGCTGCTAATCGGCGAAAGAACAGCCGAGCAAATCAAAATCACAATTGGTACCGCCTACCCAGACGAAAATCTAAAAACAATGGCCGTGAAGGGTCGTGACCTTGTTGCGGGCATTCCAAAGACCATCGAAGTAAACAGCGAAGAAGTTCGCGAAGCCATCATGGAGCCAGTTAACACGATCGTGGAAGCTGTAAGAGTGGCGCTTGAGAAAACACCACCTGAGCTAGCTGCAGATATCGTTGACAAAGGCATCATGCTCGCCGGTGGTGGTGCATTGATACAAAACTTAGACGTCCTTCTCCGCGAGGAGACAGGGCTTCCGATCATGATTGCAGACGATCCACTTTGCGCAGTCGTATTGGGTTCGGGCAAGGCGCTAGACCAGATTGATATCCTCAGTCAGGTCACAGTTCAGGGATAAAGGCCTGCTCTTAAATCCAAAGATGGTCTGAAAGTCAGACCGTTGTGCGGATAACAAGATTTGAGTCGGGTCGAAGCATGCAGTGAAGCTTCGGCCCTTCTTCATGTCAGGGGATAGAGAGGGATCGGAATTAAAAACCGTCACTCGGAGGTAGTCAGAGCATGGGTCAAAAACGTATACGCTTCTGGTTGATGCTGACTGGAGTTTTCATAGCTCCCCTCATGTTTTTTTCCACCCAATTGACTCCGTGGGGTGACGGCACTGGGTCGAGGGCCGCTACGCTTGTGCAGGACCTCTCATACCCTTTTGCCTGGGTTTGGCATGAATTATCAACAGGTCTGGATAAATCATGGGAGCGCTACGTGGACCTCTCGGGAAAATCCCGTGAGAACGAACGTCTGAAAGCTGAATTAACTGTCCTCAAAGCTCGAACACTGGACTACGAGGAGCGCCTCAATGAGGTCAACCGTCTTAGACAGCTGGCAGGGTTCACGCAAACTATGCAGGACAAATTTCTTGCTGCCGAGGTGCTTACCGGCCAGCAGTCTCTGCCTTTCAGAACAATCCGCATCTCACGGGGCAGCTTGGACGGCGTGCGCGCGGGAATGCCCGTGATAGCCTCCCAAGGCGCCGTTGGACGAGTCATCAGAGCTGGCTTTAAATTTTCCGATGTTCAGTTACTGGTAGATTACGACTCGAATATCGATGTGCTCATACAAAGAAACCGCATTCGGGGAGTTCTGGGTGGCTTTGCAAATGAAAACTGCAGACTCCACTTGCAGCGTGGCGCCGAGGTTCGCATCGGAGATACACTGGTGACATCAGGCATTGTTGGCAGCTTCCCCAAGGGGATCCCGGTCGGCAAGGTTGTTCGTATTAGTTTTGAATCCGACAACGTAAGCCAAATTATTTATGTGGAACCATGGATCGATCACAGACGCTTGGACGAAGTCGTTGTTTTGCTGCGGGAAGACCCTGAGTTAGGACGGATCGCGGAAGCAGGCGGCGCAGATTGGATGGATAAGTCTATGAAGCCGGCTTCTGGAGGTTAGAACCCCTGTTGGACGCCACTGACTGAATGAACGCGAGGACTAGCGTTAAGTGAATATCGAATTCGCATTGGAAGCACCAAATTTCTCAACCACCGACGATCAACGTCGCCGTTGGTGGCCCATTCGTCCAGCCACAGGGATTTTGTGGGCCGATATTCTGTGGCTACTCGTGATCGGTGCTTTTGACACCTACATGCTTCCGGCTCTTACGGACAACATGCTTCCGTTTCGCCTTATGACTCCATGGCTTGTGGTCACGTTTGTGGTCGCTCCAACCGAACGATCATTCATCGCACTCATCGTCGGCTCGCTACTTGTGGAAACCAGTACCGGTGCTCCTCGGGGGCTATACTTGACTGGTTACTGGGTCATTTTTGCCATCCTGTCATTATCCAGAAAAACCTTGTCGTGGCGACATGCCGTACCTTGGATCGTCACGTTCTTCTTCTCATCGTTTTTTCTATCTAACTTTGAGACGGCACTGATTTTTTTACGCCAGGATCCCAATCAACTCGACTTCTTTCACTTTGCAAAGCAAACCATACGCGTGACTTTTTGCGTCGTGGCAGGAATGAGCCTAGCGCAACCTTGGATGTCTCGTTTTAAAGGGGAGGCGGCATCACCATGAAAAAGATGTTCCGCTCGCCACACCTAATGATCGAAAGTCGGTTCTTTATCGCCAGCGTTGTCGTGGTGGGCGCAGTGCTCGTGCTATGGTTGCGCGTGTGGCATCTTCAAGTATACAGGGGCGAGTACTACCGCAAGGTATCTGAAAATAACCGCATTCGTAAAATCGACATACCTGCTCCGCGTGGTGTTTTATTTGACGCCTACGGTAAAGTCATACTGGGTAACACGCCAAGCTCTGACCTCATCATCATCCCGCAGTATATGAATGACAAAGACAAGACCTTTGAAGTGCTGTCTCGGCTCATGCACCAACCTCGTGATGTGTACGAGCGGAAATTTAAGCAAGCAAAAGCTCAACCGCGCTTTATGCCCATCACCATGCAGCGAAACCTAACGCAGCACGAAGTATCCATCATTGAGTCCAATCGCCTCTTCTTGCCGGGAGTGGAGGTCAGAACAACCGCGAGACGCGAGTACAATCCAGACGTCTCACCTCACATGCTCGGCTACCTAGGCGAGGTCAACCCCACTCTACTTGACGAGTTGAACAACAAAAATCGCGGTAATCCTTATACGATCGGGGATCTCGTCGGCAAACAGGGGCTGGAAGCCCGGCTGGAATCTCAGATTCGCGGCAAAAGGGGATATAAAATTATTCAAGTCGATGCCTTCGGTCGCGCGTCCAATCCAGCGCGGCAAGACTGGCAGCTACCAATGGTCGCGGCACAGGCGGGAGCTAATGTTGAACTCACCCTTGATCTGGAATTGCAAAAGGCTGTGACTCGCGCGTTTAGCGGCAAAAATGGAGCCGTCATTGTTATGGATCCAAAATCTGGAGCGATCTTGGCCATCACCAGTCAACCCACCTGGGATCCTTACATCTACCAGCGCGGCATGTCGTCCGAGGAATTCCGCGCTTTAAGCCTCGACCCACTGCACCCATTTTTAGACAAAACTACCGGCGGAGAATACCCCCCGGGGTCGACGTACAAATCTGTCGTGGCCCTTGCCGCACTGCAGGAAAAAATTGTTAATGCTTCTTCCACCTACTATTGCAATGGCTCATTTTCTCTTGGCACACAGACCTTCGGTTGCCACAAAAAAGAAGGGCATGGCTACGTCAATCTTCGTCAGGCGCTGATGCAGTCCTGTGACGTTTACTTCTATCACATCGGTATTGATCTCGGTGTCGACCGGATCGCGAAATACGCGCGAGCTCTTGGTCTTGGAGCTAAATTGGGGCTAAATCTTAATATGGAACGCCCAGGACTCGTACCAACCAGTGCATGGAAGCAAGCGGTTCATAAAGAGGCTTGGGCTACCGGAGAAACCCCACCCATCGCTATCGGACAAGGTTACAACCTCGCCACACCGCTCCAGATGGCAAGTCTTTACGCCGCTATTGGAACAAAAGGACAAATTTGGAAGCCGTTTCTTGTGCGCAGAATATCTACGCCTTTTGGTCAAGTCCTCGAAGAGCGCCAGCCTCAACTTCTTCGCACCACCGACGCCATCTCTCCAGCGAACTACGATCTAGTTCGTAAAGGTTTAGAGGCCGTCGTGAATGATGAGGAAGGTACGGGCAAGAAAGCACAAGTCGAGGGCATCACTGTGGCTGGAAAAACTGGTTCAGTCCAGGTAGTCAATTTGAAGAAGAATAAGAACCAGTCAGACGTATCAGTCCTATGGAAGGAGCATGCCATGTTTGCTAGTTTTGCTCCTTCAGAAAATCCAGAGATCGTCGTGGCTGTCGTCAGTGAACATGACGATAAAGGCGGGGGCGGCGCCTCGGCAGCACCTGTGGCCGGCGAGATACTTAATGCTTATTTCAATTTAAAAAAGCAGCGGGAGTCGCTTGCTCTCGGAGCTCTTGAGCAACCTAAAGATACTCAAGTAGACGAATCTAAATCAGCGGCGAATCCCTCCAACAAAAAAGCAAAACGCGCCGAAACGCCATCGGTTCGGAAGGGAGAGTCCTATGAATGATACGCGGGAACAGACTCCGTCTCACCCAAATATGGCACACGAGCCAGTGCTCTTGGTCCCTGGACAGGAAATCCGTGAGCCCCGCCTAATATGGTCGAAGGTCATCATTTTCGCCATGTGCGCGCTGATAACACTCGGCATGATCAATCTTTACAGCGCCGCCATGGGAACTAGTCTCTTTTGGTCTCAAATGAAGAATCTTGTTTTGGCTCTGTCAGTGTTTTTTATTTGCGGATGGGTTATTCCACCCAAACACTACAACACCTACGCCTACTGGTTTTTTGGTTTTGTCTGTTTTCTCTTGGTTCTCGTTGACGTTATGGGCGGTATTGCCATGGGAGCACAGCGCTGGCTGAAAATCGGCCCCATCATATTTCAACCGTCAGAACTTGCCAAAATAGCCGTTGCCATGGTGGTTGCGAAATTTTTTCACACATCGAGGCTCGCGCGACCTTACACCCTGAGAGACTTGTTACCATTGGCTGTCATTGTAGGGGTGGCTTTCGTTCTAATATTCGCCCAGCCAGACTTCGGAACAGCGGGTGTTTGTGCGCTGATCGCGGCATGTCAGCTAGGATTTATCCGCATCAATTCCAAAAGCGTTGGGATCGTGGCGGCTGCTGGTCTATTGCTACTTGTGGTCGCCTGGTTTTTCGTTTTGCACGATTATCAAAAACTTCGGGTCTTGAACCTAATTAACCCCGACATGGACCGTAGCGGCACTGGCTATAATGCTCTACAGAGCTTTATAGCCATCGGTAGTGGTAAATTTTTTGGGAAAGGCTTTCTCGAAGGCACGCAAACTCAGCTGCAGTTTCTACCCGCTAGGCACACCGACTTCATCTTTGCAGTTTTTGCCGAAGAACACGGGTTCCTGGGGGCAACAATTTTATTTATGTTATTTGTTACGATAGTTTACATGGGTCTTGCCATCGCCAAGCAAGGCAAAGATATATTCTCAACGTTGCTGGCAGTCGGAATGACCGGGATTATTTTTGTCTCGTTTATGATTAATACCTCGATGGTCTTAGGTTTATTCCCGGTCGTGGGAGTTCCGTTGCCGTTTTTCTCTTACGGGGGAACAGCTCTGATCATGTTCTGCGCCAGCCTTGGAATACTGGTTGCGATAGAGCGTGACAGCCTCGACTTATTCCGAAGATCGTCGCCTCTAAACCTTAGCGGCGCCACTTCAAAGTGACGGTACATTCATAGTCTAAAAGATCTCTTATGAATATATGGTACAAAAGACTGACTTGGTTACTCGCAATTTATGCGTTTCAACGCGCCTTGTTCGTTTATTTCAATTTTGCAAGTCTAACCAATATCTCAACTTCAGACTGGATCGTCGCGGTGCTCGACGGCTTTCGATATGACGCCTGTGTGATCGCCACACTCAATTTGCCCATCGCCTCCTTCCAGTATTTATTGCAATTGGCTATTCTCAGGCGCAATCTTTCTCCAGACATGACCAGCGTCAAGAACCGCTTAGTTAACCGCGTGGCTGGCACTCTATTTTTGCTCGTCAACATCCCCCCGATCGTTCTTGGTATCATCGATAGTCGCATGTATACGTTTACTGGCCGTAGAACCACCCTTGACTTGTTGTATCTGGCCGGAGACGCCAAAGAGCAGGGGCTTTCTCTTATTATGCAGTACTGGCCGTTGACTTTTAGCGGTGCGGCTGCAACAGCCGCCATGGCCTGGCACACGATGCAGACACGCCATGAATCGCGCATGATACGGTCAAAGCCTCGTGAAGCTCTTTTCGCCGTGGTTATTCTATTATTAGGCGTTTTCTTTATACGTGGCGGTTGGCAAACAAAACCCCTACTACCCACCCATGCCTACTCCTACCAGCCGGCCGCTCTGGCGAATGTTGTGCTTAACTCCGGGATGACACTTTTAAGGACACCGACGGCAAAAATTCATGAGCCCTTGAATGACTTTGCCGATATGAAAGAAATTCACAAAATCCTGGACATGCCGCGCTCTGCTCCATTGACTTCTAAAAATCTAAACTTTGTGATCATTATCGTGGAAAGTCTGGCTAGGGAGTATTTGGGATGTCTCAATAATGGTGTTGGCTATACGCCTTTTCTAGACTCACTTGCTAAGGACGCGATTTTTTTTCAAGATTCCTACGCTAACGGCAGACGATCTATTGACGCTATGCCAGCTGTTTTTGCGGCTATGCCGGCCTGGCGTGATCAGCCCTACATCAAGTCTCCGTTTGCGGCAAATTATATTCGCCCGCTCCCCCAGGAGCTCAAAAAGCATGGCTACTCGTCCGCTTTTTTTCACGGAGCCTCGACCGGCAGTATGCACTTTGACGTCTTTGCAAAGATGGCAGGTTTTGACAACTATTATGGACGTGAAAATTACCCTAATGCGGGCGACGACGACGATGGACAATGGGGCATATTTGATGAACCGTTTCTTAAATTCGCATCATCCGTCATGACAACCATGCAAGAACCATTTATGGCAGGCATATTCACCCTCACTTCGCACAATCCATTCATCATTCCAAAAAAATATCAGGGTCAATTCCCGAAGGGCACCCTAGTCATCCACGAATCAATTGGATATGCCGATTACTCATTAAAACAGTTCTTCGAAACAGCATCTCGACAGCCCTGGTACAAAAACACGGTCTTCGTTATAACCGGCGACCACACTTCCGTTTCGGATAATCCTTTATATAATAGCTATCCTGGACGCTTTAAAGTTCCGATCATATTCTACGATCCTAGTGGTCGACTTCCCAAAAGTGTGGAGAGCAAGACAGCCTCTCACATTGACATCACACCGACGATTTTTGGATTGTTGGGTATAGAGTTTAAGACAAATTGGTTAATGGGAGGCCCACTATTCAATCCCGATTGGCAGGGTCGATTCATTCAAAGCGAGAACGACAGATGGATACTCCGCAGTCCGGTCACTGATACGCTAATTGACGCTGATGGAGCCGCCAAATTTTTCGCGCCTAAAGATGACAATTTCAAAACCCCGAAGTTAACACCAGATGCAAATGATCTGGATAACCTTAAAAAACTTCGAGCTAGCCGCCAGTATTTTCTAAATGGTCTGCTGGAAAATTCGTGGCTTGAAGGTTAGTGGAATTAACCTCTTGTAAATTTCAGTTTCGATAGGTCAAAACCATGGACGGTCTTCAAGCGATCTAGAAGAGCCTCCAATGTTTCTGGGCTCATTTCCGTAGTGCGAGATAGAATCCAAAGCGTGCTTCGGCCCGGTTCACTAACCACTGCATATTCGTAATCATCGCCAAGCTCAACGATCCAATAATCACCATAAAACGGACCAAAAAAAGAGACCTTAAGCTCTGCATTAGTTTCTGTATTGGCGACATAGGCCACACCTTTGGCTTTTTTAATTGGCCCGCGAGGCGTTCCTTTGTGGCATTCGTTTAACACGTCGACCTTGCCATCACTGCGAAGAGTGTAAGTGGCCGATGTATTGAAGCAGTTTCGGCTAAACCATTGAGGATAAGACGCTATCTCATACCAAACACCCATGTAGCGTGAAATATCCACATGCGGCACCGTCCGCAGGGGTTCATCGGCTGATTTTGCGGAATTGGCTGAAAATCCAGACACGAAAAGTAACATCGTTAAAATGACTTTTTTCATATGACATCTCTCTACAAGGATGGGGTAAGTCGGGCGCCTAAAAACATAAAAGGCCGGGCAACGCTGCCCAGCCTTCTTATAGTGCTTAAACTTTAAACAATCTAGAGAAACCTAAAAATACCAATCATTCCAGAAGCGACGCCTATTAGACCCGCTCTGACGTTGAGGTGTTTTTGTTCTCAGTTATCTGAGGTTTTTGCTGATCGTTGCCATTAATGGCCTTCTTGAATTCGCGGATCGCCTCACCCATACCCCTTGCCAGGTCCGGTAAACGGCGGGGGCCGAACAATAGAACGACAACGAATAATACAATCAACCAGTGAACGATAGACATGCTTCCCATGACGTCAAACTCCCCCTTTTTGTATCCTCTAGTGGTATCACATAGCCCAAAAGCCAGGCAATGGGACTTTTGTAAAAACCTTGGTCAATCTGGCCAGTTGTGAAGAATACCACGCATTTCACGATTAATTTCAGCCATGTATCGAGTGACCTCTGGGTCCTTCGGATCCACTTTTGCTGGAAAATACGTCTGAACATCCTGATTCAGCCTGAGCATTTTAGTTTGCCAGATATTCTCGGACTGAAGCGCAAGGTCAACGCAGTGGTAGTCTTTGAGAATCTTGCGGTCAATAAAATCTTGGATACTTGTTACCGCGTGATCACGAAAAATTCGGCGGCCTGCCGAATCCCTGGTGAACCCACGCACCACATAGTCGATCACAACAACATCGTTATCGAAATTTTCCATCATGTAGCTCAACGCTCTTAGTGGGGTGATTTCACCACACGTTGCAATATCGATATCGATTCTGAACGTACATATGCTGCCGCCACTATGAAAGTCAGGGTATGTATGAGCACAGATATGACTTTTATCGAGGTGCATGGCTTTGAACGTAGCCACATCGGGACTTGCGCCCCCACCTGCCACATCACTCATTAGAACCATGGAACTAGCTCCCCACGGCTCGTAATTTTGATCACTCACAGCCAAAACTTTGGCTTCAATAATGTCGCAAATTCCCCTTAAAATTTTTGTCACTCGCTCTGCATTATAACGCTCGGCAATATATTTCACGTACGATAGGCGTTCAGACTCATCTCTGGCCACGCAGAAATCATAAAGATTAAAACTAAGGGCCTTAGTTAGATTATTAAATCCAACCAACTTAAAATCACCGAATGGCTCAATTCGCTTCACTTGTATGCTTCTCCCGACTTGTAGAGCCTTCAAGACTCCACCTGTTCGCCCAACAGAGAACGTACCCATTTGGGGGGTGAGAGGACTTAGCATGGGCAAGGACTAAAGTCACCAATTTTATTAAAAAATTTAAGATCTCGGCGGCTTAAATAAGCCCTAAAAATCCAAGACCATAAAAGACCGCGCTAAATTGAGGGGGGATCAATTCTTTTCAAGCATCGCAAAAATTACCGCAAAATCAGGCCTGTCCCGCTCCATGAATCGTTTGCGTAACCCTAATCTCAAGATCCATCATCCCATTCTCCGACTCACAGCTTGATGTTTTGCCAGAAACCCCTGGCTTCAGACAGGTCAAAAAAATTAGAGGAGGAGATTATGAGGGGCTTAAAATTTGTTGGAGGGCACAGTAGCCCTCCGCGGGTTGTTGCGCTCGTTTTGCTACTAAGCGCCTGCGGCACAAGCATGACTGACACACGCATCTCAAAACCCAAAGAATCGGCCGATCTGCAACAAGCGAAAACATTTCTGGATAGTGAAGACATTGTAACGATCATGAAGGCTCCTGATAATGTCCCTAATCAAACCTTTTCCAAAGGAGAACAAGAACAGCGTGAGAAATCACTTATTCCGATTGATCAACTCCCTCAAAATCAGCCCTCACTTGTTATCGATGACTTCTCGCTCGGGACGGACATACAATCACAGGATATTAAAGACATCACCGACTTGAGGCCCTTCGATACTCCAATTAGGAATCAGGGTTCTCGCCCATGGTGTACAGCATTTGCAACCATCGGTGCGATTGAAAATCTGGCCAAACAAAGTTTTGATGTGAATTTAGATCTTAGTGAGATCCACCATTTTCAGTCGTACGGCGTCTATCAAACTGGCCCATCGTTGAATGCTGCCAAGACTAACGGACTTATAGATGAAGAACTATGGCCTTACTACGGGCAAAGAAAACCGGGGAGTGATTCTCGGATAAGAGCGCGTCTTACCGGAAGTAAAAAGATTCAACTAACCTTAAGCGACGTCGTTCAGGCGATTCGTGGAGGACTCCCTGTGGTCATTAATCTTATGGTTAATGGATCATTTATGAATCCAAAGACGGGCGGGATCATAGTCCCAGGGGGTTTTCACTCGGGGGGTCATGCGATCGCGCTGACTGGAGTTGTCGTTGATGCCAGAGTCGACGGCGGAGGTTATTTCATTGTTAAAAACTCGTGGGGGTCTTCTTGGGGAAATAAAGGCTACGGCTATTTACCCTTCAGTTACTGCAAATATTCTTCATGCTATGCTTGGACGATTAACGACATACAAGTTATGGACGATCAGGGCAAGCTTCGAGACCGAAGGCCAGGAATTCTACCGATGCCTACACCTGTTCCTCAGCCTGATACAAACCCCGTACCCACACCTGTCAAGCCGACCCCGAGCGACAGAGACATAAGTGATGAGAACTTCAAATTGGTGACACAATTGAAAGATTATAGAGGTTTACTTGGAGCATATTTTTACGCGTTAACGCTCTCTGGCGCTCAGGCAGATTTGAATCAAGTTAAGTCAGTGACTTATTCGGTAGATGGATACCGCGAGTTTCAAGCAATCCTGGGCGACAACGCTGCAACCATTTCAGGTAGTGACATCATAAGTCGTTCCTACCGTATATGGCCCGGTCAAGTCGATCGAGCCAATGCGATAGTTCGGCTAAAAAGTGGTAAAGAGATTGTAGTTAGAGGAATTAATGTCGAGTTCTAACGCACTACAGGCGAGGACTTTAAGTTCAAGTAAAAAGTCCTCGCCACCGCCTATTCAGCGCACTTTTTTTAAGTAGGATTTTAAAAAAAGGACCCCAAACGCGCAGGTGGCGAATAAAATCGCTACCACCACAACGGCAAATGGCTCCGAAAACGCTTCCGCCAACTGACCCATGATCAGCCCACCGATTGGCATCAGACCAAAGAACGTCAGACCAAAGATGCTAGCGACTCGACCGCGCAAACGATCGTCGACTTCGGAGTGAATGAGACTATTTGAAAGATTCAGCAGCATGATCTGCGAAACCCCGAGCAAGGCCACAAAAATAAGCGACAAAGCAAGATTTCTGGATAACGAGAAACCAATCAACGCCAGTGGCAGCGCGAGAGCTCCGATTGCAATCCAGCGCCCTCTCACCATGATCGATGCAAAATAGGCGACGCCCAAAGCACCTAAAACCGCCCCCAAACCCCGACCTGCCTGCAGATACCCAGCAACGCGTGCATCTCCGTCCAACTGATGGACGGCCCAAGCCGGGAAAATAGTAACAACTGATATTCCAAAAAGGCTCATGCTTCCGGCCAGGAAAATCAATACACCAATGACACGATGGGTTGCGGCATAAACCACACCCTCCTTGAGCTGCTCTAAAATTGATTCTTCAGTCTTTCGCCTGATTTTGGGTGGTAGTTTAATTTTGACGAGCGCAATGAGCACGGCGAGAAAAGATAACGCATTTAGAACGAAGCAAACGATCGGCCCAGAAATAACGTAAATAATTCCGGCCAGCGCAGGACCGACAGTAGATCCGAGATTGAATAACGCTCCGTTCAGCGCTAAAGCGTTCGTTAAATCTTTTTTTTCGACCAACTCACTGGCAAGCGACTGACGAGCCGGTGCATCAAAACTATTTGCCACACCCGTCAGACTAGCCAAGATTAGCATATGCCACGGCTGCAGACGATCTGACCATGTGAGAAAAGCCATACAGATGGCAAGGCTCATCATGAAGATCTGCGAAACAATAAGAATCTGGCGCCGCGAGATTCGATCAACGACAGCACCAGCATAAATCATGAATATCCATGTGGGAACGCCCTGCGCAAAAGCCATCACACCTAAAAAAGCGGGTGATTTTGTCAATTCAAATGCTAGATAGGCCTGCGCAGTATTCTGCATCCATGTACCCGTCATGGATATCAACTGGCCAGTGAACCAAAGTCGATAATTGGGATAGCTCAGAGATACAAAGGCTCTTTTCACCACCACTCCATGGACAGTGTTGCCTGAAGGACTATTATCTTACTGAAAACGCTAGCTTCTCAAGGTTAGCCTAAAGGATAAGTGGACGTCAAATGAGAGCGGCGCGAAGTAGTTGGCGCCGCTAACTATCACTTACAACCGATTAACTTTAAGGTGGCATCTTGTACCGAGACATAGGAGCCCGAAACCGCTCCAGTGAGTTCACGGGCAAAATCCTGCTCTTCAGCCGTTATGGCCGCTATGGTCAACGGAAGCCTCATGAGAGCACCTTTGTTGACGCTATTGCGAAGACAGAAAACGGCTTTCGACGATTCATCAGCTGCAGGTTCCACGAGCTCCTTAACGTCAGCCACTCCAGACGTGTACGCAGCGTGCCAAGTTTTTACGGTATATTTTGCAGCAAACGCCCCAAGGAAAACTCGAAACTCATTCATACACGTAATGCCCGCAGCAACCGTCGGGACTGTTTTCGACATGCACTGAGGCATAGCTAGTTTAAAACCACTACTATCTGAGGCAGCCACGCCATTTGGGATGACTGGTTCGATGATGGCATCGGTTTGTGAATTTGTCTCAATAACTGCAGCTTTGGACCAGAACTTTTGGCCAGCAGCAGTAGATCGCAATGTAATCCGGGCTATCGGTTTCGCCTTTTCCAGCTCTGCCTTCGTCAGATTCACCGATTTACCATCCGATTCTAGGACCACGACTTTGCTCAGTCCGTCGAAATAACTTAGGCTGATAATGTAATCACACCCTTTTCGGAATGTGTATGTCGCATCAAGAACCGTATCTGACACTTTACTCTCACCAAAGTCTTTTTCCTGTGCTGCGATATTTTCATCACAGACAGTCGATTTGGCGCTAACTTTCACCATAAGTCTCGATACCAACGCATCGGCCTCTTTGGCGAGTTCTGGCGACAGCGTCTTATCCATGGTATCGCGAAAGGCCGGGTGCTTTATCGTGACTGACTTGATCGTGCTACCACTACGACCGAACGGATCTTGCTGGTGTCGAGCTGCACAGGAACCAAAGACAACAGCTACGGCGAAAAACATGGCGAGATTGTTCATTTTAGACTCCTCATCTGAAACGTAGATATAGCTCCCTCTTTCAAAGCACCTTCTGTGCCATGTCTAATAGCCTGTTATTAATGGTTAAAATCGGGCTTGAACTGATCTTTGCCCGACACCTTGTTCAACTCTTTTACACCCTGCCCTGGTCATCCCAGACCCAGCACCCACTCGACCACAACGCGGTCCATCCAAAACCGTCCGTATTGTCGGTCGAGACGATTCGAAATGTATGCCGTGTGCCCGCCTCTCTTGGTCACGATCACATCCAAGCGCCGACGCTTTTCGATGTTGTGATACGTTGCCACGGGCACAATGGGATCATCCTCCGCGGCAAGAAGCAAAGCAGGACAAGAGATGTCATCAAGCAGGGGATAGGAACTGCAGACATCGTAATAATGTTGACCACTTTTAAAACCCGATGTTGGTGCCACATAAAGATCGTCAAACCTGGCCAAACTCTTTTTACCTTGAAGCAATTCGTCGGGAAGGCCAGGAACTTTATCTGGAAACGATTCACTTTGCCTGTGCACATGCCGGATCAAATGTCTGGAAAAATAAAGATCGAATAGCCTATTCTGAGGCGCGCTTATAAGACGGGAACACGCTGCCAAATCCACCGGTGCACACACTGACACGACGCCTTGTAAAAATGATGGTCGCCCCGAACCATATTCGCCAGCCATTTTTAAAGTTGCGTTGCCGCCTAATGAGATTCCAATCTGTGTAATAGGAGAATTGGGAAATTTTTTAGCAATCCACTCTAAAACAGCCCGAGTGTCCTCACTTCGACCACTGTGATAGATACCCCTAGCAAGACCTGCCCCTGGACCACATCCGCGCATATTCATGCGAAACACCATCACACCACGCTCCACAAATGCTTGGGTAAGCCGGACGGGATGCGTGGAATCCTCAGACCCTGTTAATCCGTGTACAATCAAAACGATCGGTTGATGCGAAACCCAGGACGTCGGCAAATTTTGAATCACTGACAAGTGGCCGTCATCACCAATGGGGACAAGAAACCTAGATGCCAGGCCCCCCGGTTTTCGAATCTGCGGCCACCAAATACAAGCTATCGATTGGATAAAGCCGGAAGAGACCAACCAATGGGGCTTAAAATCATCTCTGAGCACTGATCAATCTCCGAGGTTACAAAACATCCCAAAAAACTAGCGAGCCTCTATCTTAACCCCAATTATAATCCTAGCTCCGGTTAGAACACCTAGGCCTTACACACGGGGGCCATTTAATATGGCGTTTTTATTAAACTATTTGGTCAAAAAAAACATTAAACTACCTACCACGGCAGACCGATAAGTCCCGTCAACGATGGGGGGTCGCGACTTGATCAAAAAATTTATGCTTTTCATCACTGCGACAATTGGACTGCTCTCGGCCGA
Organism: uncultured Polynucleobacter sp.; assembly: GCA_964402975.1. Lineage (GTDB taxonomy): Bacteria > Bdellovibrionota_B > Oligoflexia > Oligoflexales > RGVZ01 > CAMDKS01. The sequence continues at coordinate 123,541 of CAYOEM010000006.1, read as the reverse complement.
TATTGCGTACAGTTGTCCCGCATTCGTCACAGCATCTAACTTCCCTGAATGGATCTACAAAACACCTCTCAAAAATCTACGAATGTACGCCGTAACGCCAACCAACACCTGGAAATCAATACCACTTCAAATCGATCCCATGACTGACAAGAATCTTTATGACTCAGATCGCCCGTTAGCATCCGGCCAGGATACCGTGCGACCCACGGATCGTTTCGTGTTCGCGACAGATGAATTTGGACAGGCGCTGAACCAGTCCATCCAATTTCCTTGCGACGCATCTAAATTGACCGAAATCAGTAGCCCGACTAAAACGTTCGGGTACTTGGCCGATTGTTCCGGAGCGTCAGACGATGTCACGAACGCACAAGTTGGCTCTATTCGCCTAAATACAAGCGACCGGAAGATTTCATCTCCGCGCTTTGACTATATCTACCACCCAAAAAATCAGCTGCTCTACGAGTCCCTATTCGCGAAGTTTCCTGGCGGCAAGATCGTTAGGAGCGCCTACGACGCAGACATCGGGTTAAGGCTTGATCTCAAAAATTTCTTCACTCTTCATTTTCACAATGGCGATATCGAATCCTACATAAATTCCTCAAAAGTTGGCGAAGTTGGAGTTGTGCAGGGTATCGCCTTCTACTTGCGTCTCTTTGCCTTTAAAATCGACCTCAAGATGAATACCGTAGCTAGCTTCTTTGAAAATTCTGCAAACATTCCCATGCTCGTAGACGTGCCCAGAAATGCATACGAACACTTAAATCCGGGCAGTGGATCCCTCTATTCCTTCAAGTTGGACAAAGCATCATTTGAGATGGATCATCCCACATCAAATATGCCAAAGCTTGAGGCCGAACTTGTTAAAAAGGGATCACCGCTCGTTAAAGAAAGCGGATTGCGACAATGCAAGGGTGATCAATGTAACTTTAAGATGATGGGAAAAGTGGAAAACGAACCATTTGCTCTATCCATGAATCTTCCAAAAAATGTTGTTGAAATGGGGTTTTTTCCGACCTTTGTTGCCGACACAAAGGAATTCAAGTCCGGATTAGGATGGAAAGGAGCCGAGAAAAGTGCTCCCAATGAAGTCGGAATTTTCTTCCCGACCAACGGACTGTCCAAGGGCCAATATAAGATCGATTCTTGGATTCTACTTGGCGACGAAAGTTTAAAAACTTCGAGCTGCCCAGCAGATGCGACGATAGGACCCACAGTAACGCCAGATTCTAAGCGAGCAACTGCCCACTGATATTAGTCAACAGTTACAATCTGTACTTCTGGGTTGAATTCGTGACGTAGAATACTTTCTATGCCTTGTAGTGTTCCGGTTCGGGAGCTAGGACAGCTACCACACGCACCCTCGTATTTAACTGTCACAACATTGTCCACTAGTTCTAGAACAACCAAATCACCGCCATCTGCCTGGAGACCGGGGCGTATCTCGCGATCAATAATTTCCTCGAGCTTGCGACGCTCCGACGTCCAATTTGTTTGGTCCACATCCGGCTCACCTGTTTCAAACTCAGCATCATGACTTGGGAGGTATGTCTTCAAAACTTCAATGATTTCGCTTTCGAGAACTGGCCAATCGCCAAAACCATCTTGGGTGACGGTCAGCACATTTTCGAATAAGTGAACAGCCGTTACGTTGGGGAGCCCTAAAATATTCGTTGCCAGTGGCACGTGCATACATTCCGCCGGATGGACAAAAGTCACCTTACCCAACTTTTTAACATCTTTTGCCGTGATGAACTTGAGAGCATTCGGGTTCGGCGTTGACTGAGTTATAACGCGTAAAGACATGCTAGTTAGACCCCTCACTCTGCTCTGTTGTTACTGTCGGCACTTTACCCGACTTTGACTCAGCTTCTACCGAAGAAACCGATAAAGCAGCCGTTAATGTCTTCCAAGGCAGGAGAACACACTTTGCCCGCGCCGGAAAATCACGCATGGCCAAAAATGCCTCTGCGTCTCCGCCAAGCCTCCAGCCACCACCAGACATCATCCCCTCAAATTGCCGAGTAATATTTTTCGCTTCATCTACGGTCTTAGCCTTCAGTGTATCTACCAAAACGGAAGCACTCGCTCGGCACAGGGCGCAACTTTGTGAGTTGAAGCCCAAATCACTAAGCTTATTGTCATCCGTCTTAACCGTCATAAGTATTCTATCACCGCAGATCGGATTAAAACCTTCTGCCTTATGTGTTGCATCCGTTAGCGCGCGAGCACCACGAGGCGCACGATTGTGATCGAGAATCACAGACTGGTAAAGAACATTAGCCTGACTCACGCAAACATCTCCTTGGTCTTCCAAAGAGCCTTCACTAAACTCTCAATATCAGCCTCGTCGTTATAAATACTAAAACTAGCACGGGCTGTGGCCGGAACCCCCAGTCTGGTCATAAGTGGCTGTGCACAGTGGTGGCCGGTCCGAACGGCGACACCATTTAAATCAAGTATAGAACCAATGTCGTGGGGATGGACGCCGTCCACTGTCATACTAAATACTGGTACTTTTGGCGTTGCCACACCGATCACCTTCAAACCGGGTATCTCAGCTAAAGCCTCAGTGGTAAGCCTTAGCAGCTTTGATTCGTGTCGCTCGATCGCCTCAAATCCAACATCGTCCCTAACGAACCGAATGGCCTCTTGAAGTGCGATAACCGCAGCGATATCTGGCGTACCGGCCTCGAAGCGAGACGGTGGGTCTGCAAATACAGTCTTTTCAAACGAGACTGATTTTATCATGTCGCCGCCGCCGATCACCGGCTCCATCTGCTCCAGGTGGCGATAAAGACCATACAAAACACCGACTCCAGTAGGACCGAAAAGCTTATGACCAGAAAATACTAAAAAATCACAACCCAGTGCTTGCACGTCTATCGCCTCATGCGCAACCGCCTGTGCAGCATCCAGTAGCACAGGAACGCCCGCAGCTTTTGCGGCACCGACGATGTTCTGGACCGGGTTGATGATTCCCGTAGCATTGGACGTCCAAACGCAGGAGATAAATTTCGTTCTGGAGCTTATGAGCTTTTTAAATGCCTCCAGATCAAGAGATGCATCATCCAGAACAGGTGCTACGACAAGTTTGCAACCAGTTTTCTCACAAAGCATCTGCCACGGAACTATATTAGCGTGATGCTCCATCGCTGTGATAAGTATTTCATCGCCTTGCCTAACCCGAGGCGCGACAAAAGACAATGCTACAAGGTTTATACTGGCCGTTGCCCCAGACGTGAAAACAACCTCATTCTCATCCGCAGCATTAATAAATTCACCGACAACACGACGAGACGCCTCGTATAAGCCCGTAGCCTCCTCGCTCAGCAGATGCACGGCTCTATGAATATTGGCCGTACCTTCACGGTAGTAGCGCTCAATTGCATTAATCACTCGCAAGGGCTTTAATGCGGTAGCGCCAGAATCAAGATAGACAAGCCTTTTTCCTCGCACCTGCCTTGCAAGAACGGGGAACTCCCTCTTCAGAGCGGGCAAATCCAATACACCATGAGGAGCAAACTTCGTCATGTGCCTTGTGCCTCATTTTGGGCGACCACTTGAGCAGCAAACCACTTGTCCACTAGAGATCCGAGCCAAGTTCGAGCCGGATCGTATTCAACCTTAAAAATAACATCGTCGGCAAATCCACGCGAAAGAATCGCCGTTGCCTCAGCCCTACCGATACAGCGGCTCTGAAGATAAAAAATTTCGTCTGGGTTCAACGAACCGATCGCTGCACCATGAGATGCCTTAACATCATCGGCGTCAATTTCTAACTGTGGCTTTGCATTCGCTTCAGCCTGATCACTCAATAAAAGAGTCTTACAAGTTTGATAGGCTTCTGACTGCTGCGCATCTTTTCTTATAAAAATCTTACCATTGAAAACCGACCGGCCAGAATCTGTAAGCACGCCCTTAAAAAGCTGATTTGTGCGCGTTTGACCAACGGCATGATTCACTGCCGTATGATGATCAATATGATCTTGTTTCTTCACAAGAACAAGACCGTTCAAGTTGCACTCTGAGTGTTGAGATGAATGGAGTACGTCTATATCTATTCGCGCAAGCGTCGAACCTGTCACCAGCGATAGAGCGTCAAGTCGACTAGACTTATCAAGCCTAACAGTCACGCCGCCCGTGTGAAATCCATTATCGGCAGCAACAACTCTGTAGAAACTGCAATGCGCTTTCGAAGCCAGCTGAATCTGTGTCAACGCATTATCCCATGACTCATTTAATTCGCTACCCGCTCCATCTCGCAAAAACTCCTCCACAACGTGAACAGAGGACTCCTCGCCAACGCTAATTAACAATCTAGAGTTGAAAGCATCTCCGCGCCTTCGACCAGTAGAGATATGCATAACGTGAAAACTACAATCTGATTGAAGCCCCTGCGGTATGTCGATCAGCACGCCCGAATTGGCCAAAGCAAGAGCCAACCGCCAAAAAATCTTAGATGAATCAAGCTGCGGCGACCATTTATCCCACCAAGACGCGTCATAATCAGACTCTGCGTCTCGTAGCGTTTTGATAAATGACACATTAGAAATCTCTGCCCCTGGAAAATCGGGGACCAATCGACCATCTATGAAAACGATGGGCTTTGCACCTTTGATCAGACGTTCTTTGACTGCCCCGATTGTGTCCGCAGAAAGTCTGAACGTCTCGTCTGCTGCGGGAGCAAGCTGGAAACCAGCATCAAGAAGTGATCTCAGGCTCGTATACTTCCATTCTTCGTTTCGTGTATTTGGAACACCAAAGCTTATGGCATCATCAAGAAATCTGCGCCGACGCTCCGCCGCTTGACGACTGACCGACATGAAAGACGGCTCCATCACACCCCAAGCCGCCTTTAGGCCGTCTATTGATCCAAATTTTGTCGAATCACTACGCGTATTCATTGCTTTCAATCGGCCTTAGTTCATACTTTCTTTGATTATCTGATCGTAACCGTTTTGTTCCACATACAAAGCGAGATCTTTAGCGCCACTTTTGATGATTTTACCTTTGTATAAAATATGAACCTGATCGGGGACCACGTAATTTAGGATGCGCTGATAGTGGGTGATAAGCACAATTGCATTATCTTTTCTGCGTAACTTATTGACGCCCTCAGAAACAATCCGGAGCGAATCCACATCCAGACCAGAATCCGTCTCATCTAGAAAAGAAAGACGAGGCTGCAAGATCGCCATTTGAAGGATTTCATTTCGTTTCTTTTCTCCGCCCGAAAATGCAACATTAACCTCCCGGTCAATGAATCGCTCGTCCATACCCAGAAATCGACACTTCTCCTGTAGTAAAGCTTTGAACTCATCTGGGCTCGATTCTTTGGCGCCCTGATGTTTGCAAATAGCGTTAAATGCGGCACGCAGAAAAACAGTATTAGATACACCCGGTATTTCGACGGGATACTGATAGGCTAAGAAAATACCATCTCGAGCACGTTCCTCCGGATCCATCTCGAGAACATTCCGCATCCTGAGATTGACCTCAAGCTCCACGGTTCCGCCCGTAACTTGGTAATCTGGGTGTCCTGCCAACACCTTTGACAGTGTGCTTTTCCCAGAACCATTAGGACCCATGATCGCATGGACTTCGCCTTCGTTGACCTGTAGGCTCAGACCGGAAAGGATTTCCTTGCCCTCAACGGATGCGTAAAGATTTTTCACGTCTAAAATGGTCATAAAACATTAACCCCTGGTTACTCTAAACTTAAACAAATATCATCCAACACTGCCCTCGAGTTTCATCTCAAGCAACTTCACAGCCTCAACGCTAAACTCCAACGGTAGCGTCTTAAAAACATCCTTACAAAACCCGTGCAGCAGAAGGCTCACGGCCCCCTCTTCGTCGAGGCCACGACTTTTCATGTAGAAAATCTGATCGGCTGATATCTTAGATGTCGTCGCCTCATGCTCCACGATCGCAGAGCTGTTTTTTACGTCGAGGTATGGATGAGTATTTGCGGAACACTGATCACCAACCAACATGCTGTCACACTGGCTGAAATTTCTGGAATTTTTTGCGCTCGGAAATATCTTGACTTGACCACGGTAAGTGTTTCGCGATTGGTCGCAGCTTATACCTTTGCTGATGATCCGGGATGACGTATTCGGCCCAATATGAACCATTTTTGTGCCCGTGTCAGCCTGCATGCGGTTATTGGTTAACGCGACCGAGTAGAACTCACCACACGAGTTTGCACCCTTAAGAATCACACTTGGATACTTCCATGTGATCGACGAGCCTGTCTCGACTTGCGTCCAACTTATTTTACTGCCATCACCAGCACAAAGTCCGCGCTTCGTTACAAAATTGTAAATACCGCCTTTGCCTTCTTTGTCACCGGCATACCAGTTTTGAACGGTTGAGTATTTGATCTCAGCACCTTTCAACGCCACCAGCTCAACAACGGCAGCATGCAGTTGATTTTCGTCACGCATGGGAGCAGTGCAACCTTCAAGGTAACTGACATAAGAATCGTCTTCCGCCACTATCAATGTTCGCTCGAATTGGCCCGTCTCTTTTGCGTTGATGCGGAAGTAAGTTGATAGGTCAAGTGGACACCGAACCCCTTTCGGAATGAATACAAAAGATCCGTCAGTGAAAACCGCACTGTTCAAGGCTGCATAATAGTTATCTTTGTAGGGAACAACCGTTCCCAAGTACTTCTCGATCAGTTCCGGGTATTTGTGAATGGCTTCCGTTAATGAGCAAAAAATAACGCCGACACTAGCCAGTTCCTCTTGATGTGTTGTTCCAACGGAGACGCTATCGAACACGGCATCAATCGCAACTCCGGTAAGTCTTTTTTGCTCGCTGAGCGGTATACCAAGCTTGTTAAACGTTTCCAGAAGCTCAGGATCAATATCATCGAGTGACTGCGGGCCCTTAGTATCAGCCTTGGCCTTCGGCGCTGAGTAATAGCGAATATCCTGGAAATCAATTTTTGGGTACGAAACATCGGCCCAGGCCGGTTCTTTCAAACCAAGCCAGTGACGAAAGGCCTTGATTCTAAAGTCTCGAACAAAGGGAGGATCGCCCCTCTTGTCGGCGATCATGTTGACGATATCTTCGTTCAGTCCCTTTGGAAAAAACTCAGTCTCAATCCTTGTCTCAAAGCCATATTTATACTCACGATCGGTGAGTGACTCTTTGACAATCTCAGCCATGGAGGCCCTGACCTCCGCTAGTCGTCGAATGTTTTGTACATTGTGTATTCAAACCGTCTGCAAGGTGCTGACATGGACTCATATCAGCACGCCCACCACCGCGACACTCTCTGATCGCGACCTTATCGGGATTAGCCGAAAAAGAACCACCCTGAACAGTCATTTCATTCTCCCAGTCCGTACGCAACTGGGCGAGGGTGATCTTACTTAGACTTGATTTGAGTGCCGAAAAAATCATTTTCCATGCTTCACGCGATGAACAGCTCGTTTCGAAGTCACAGGCCTCACCACTGGCTAAACACTCCACAGGAATCATACTGTCCTCGACTGAGGAAAACAGATCCCACATTGTGATAACCTCAGGACTGCGGGCTAAACGATACCCCCCATTTCGTCCCCGGGTGCTCTCTACTAAATGGCCGGCTCGCAGCTTGATCATAATCTGATCCAAATAGTCAGTTGGAACCCCCTGCCTGGCGGCAATGTCGCCGCGGCGCACTAAGGCCTGGTTGGCACCGTAGTGGGCTAAATCCATCATAATCTTAAGTGCATATCGACTTTTCGATGTGAGGTTCACGGTCCCCCCTTATACAGTTGGCATCTGCGGAACGAGAAATGTCTACTCCGGGACTCAACAATATTCAAGGCATTCTTGACTAAAACGACCAAGTTTTAGGAATCTGAATAAATATCTAATATTATTGGATTTATTTATACCTTGCGGAGACTCTTGGGGGAAACATTAAACGCGTCAGAGCAGTCGCCGAGACCAAACTCACGACAAATACAAGCGTCGACATGGCAAATATACTGGGCGATACCCCAAATTTGATTGAACTGTAGAGGGCCAACGGAAGCGTGACGGTATCGGGACCAGCCGTGAAAAATGAAATCAAGAAGTCATCAAATGATAGAGCAAATGCCATCACCCATCCGGCGGCGAGGGACGGTGCCAGCATCGGAAGATAAACCCGAAAAAGTACCTGGGACGAAGAAGCCCCCAAATCTGACGCCGCATCCTCAATGGCAGGGTCAATAACTCGCATACGAGCTCCCACCGTTAAAAACACATAAGAGACGGCAAACGTCACATGAGCCAAAATCAATGATACGGTACCCAAACTAATTCGAAGCAAGACAAACCAGATCAGAAGGCCAAGCCCAAAGACGATCTCTGGCAGGAGAAGGGGCAGCATCGTCAAAAACCCTATGGAAGCCCGCCAAATCCCGGGAACCGCGAGTCCTAACCCACTTGATCTAGACTTTTCACCGGAGACCCTAACGCGCCCCAAACTGATAGCCGCATAGCCACCTAAAAGCACCGAAATGCTCGCTGAAAATAGCGCGATCTGAAGTGATTTCAGCAGAGTTGCTAGTAGCTCGTCATTGCGCATCAATAGGCGATAGGCTTCCATATTAAGAACTGAGCCAAACTCGTGATCGCCATTTGAAAGGAAGGAATAAACGATCAGCGTAATAATCGGCGTGTACATAAGAGTGACGCCCAATAACCAACATGCAAATAAAAAGGCTTTGCGAAAACGAGCCGGTTTCATGGATCAGAGCGCCCCCTGAAAATCAGAGACACGAAGATCACAACACTCATCATGATCACGCAAAGGCTGGCGCCGAAAGGCCAATCCCTCGCTTTCAAAAACTGCTCGGAAAGCAAGTTACCCATGTACATGGTCTTGCCTCCCCCGAGCAAGTCTGGGATCACAAACTCGCCTAGAGCTGGCACAAACACCAAAACAAACCCCGTTCTTACGGCTGGCTTCGCTAATGGCCAAACGACTTTTACAAAAACCTGATATGAATTCGCACCAAGATCACGGGCAGATTCGATCAGGCTGACATCAAATCGTTCGAGCGCCACATACAAAGGCAAAACCATAAATGGCAGATAGTTGGTTACCATGCCAAACCAAACGGCTATCCGAACATCCTCTAAAAATAGTGGCGTTTGGATGATGCCCAATACCGCTAAGAATCGATTCAGTGGCCCCTCTACGCCAATTAAAAACTTAAGCGCATAGGTTCTGACAACAAAGTTACTAATAAAAGGCATCAGCACAAGCCCTAGGGCCAAAGCACGAAACTCCCGGCGAATACTCGCCATAAACCAAGCCATGGGGAAAGCGAGAGCCAAGCAAGACAAAGCCGTCATACTCGCCAACTTTAACGAGGATAAAAGAACCGACAGATATAAGGGATCAAAGGCGCGAACGTAACTAGAGGTGGTCCAACTCCATATCACACCTCCCCAGAGACCTTTCTCCTGAAAGCTAACCAGAAGTACAAATAGCAATGGCCCTAGCATAAAAAGTAGCAGCCACGCAAAATAGGGGACAAGGCCAAATCTAAATAAACGCGACGAGGCCGTCATTTGGATGCGCCTTTGGCTGAATCAGTAAGATGAATTTCCGATGATTGCTCCCAGCTAACAAAAACTCGGTCATCAACCGTGGTACCCCTGATCTCCTCGGACTCACCATAGATCACAGACGTGACGGGCGCCCCCATCATCAGACCACCGCAGCACTCCATAACGTACTGGGTCATAGCCCCTTTAAATAAAATCTCTCGAACCACAACGGGCAGAACTCGTTCAGCTCCCCGTTGATCCGTGGGAGACTTCCGCAAAAGCTTAAGATGCTCAGGACGCACATAAACAGCCCCTTGTCCTATCTCGATCCTATTGAGAGTCCCAATTGACTCTCCGACAAAACGTGTCTTTGGTGATTTATAAATAACCTCTGGAGCACCCACTTGCTCCAGTGCTCCCTGGTTCATAATCGCAATGCGATCACTCATGGCCATGGCCTCTTCTTGATCATGAGTTACCATGATGAATGTAATTCCGAGTGTTCGCTGAATATTCAAAATATCTAACCGCATTTTCTCGCGAAGACTGCGATCAAGAGCGGACATCGGCTCATCTAGCAGGAGCACTTGAGGATTATTAATAATTGCCCTGGCGAGGGCCACTCGCTGCTGCTGCCCTCCGCTTAAGGTTTCCACCCGCCGGTCACCCAAACTCTCGAGTCGAACCAGCTCCAAAACGTGGCGAACTTTGTCACTGATCGTGCGCGAGCTTTGACCCTGAACGCGGGGGCCAAAGCCAATATTTTCACCTACCGATAGATGGGGAAAAAGTGCGTACCGCTGGAAAACCATGTTAAAAGGCCGACGGTTTGGCGGGATACGCGTGATGTCTTTTGAATCCCAAAGGAGACACCCCCGATCGGGAGACTCAAAACCGGCCAAAATCCGAAGAAGAGTAGACTTCCCGCAGCCGCTCGGACCCAAAACCGATAGAAACTCTCCCTTGGCGACCGTGAGAGAAACGTCACGCAAGACTGGCTCTCGCCCAAAGGATTTAAATATAGTGACAAGCTCTAGCATGGGCCTCTAATATTCAAGTATCCAATTACGCTGTCGTCATGGGAGTGCCGCGTAACATTATGATTCGCATGTTATCTCGTTTTTTGGTGAGCGTCCTACTATTTTCATGTGACTTTCTGACCCATTCGGGTGGCGCGCCAGAACAGGTCCATACCCCAAAAATCCAGCTATTCTCCTGGGGCGAATACACTTCTAAAAGTATATTTTCAGATTTTAAAGCCGAGACGGGCATTGATGTAATCGAATCGAACTTTTCGTCGAATGAAGAACTACTGGCCAAAATGCAGGCAGGCGGAGCCGGCTACGACCTGATTATCCCCTCTGACTACATGGTAACGGTGATGGCGGAACTCAAACTTCTGGCACCCCTGGATCTCGCAAAAATACCTAACGCCTCCAACATTGATCCCGAGCTTCTGAATTTGGATCATGACCCCAAAAACACATGGTCCCTGCCTTACTCTTGGTCATTAGCGGGAATCATCTTTCGAAAAAACAGGGTTGAGAAAGCAGTCACAGGTCACGGAGATCTATTTCAACGCGACGACCTGAAATTTCGATTTAGCATCCTGGACGATAGCCGCGAAATGATTGGTAGCGCGCTGAAATCTCAAGGCGAAAGCGTCAACACAACAGACGACAACACACTGAATCAGATCAAATCACTCCTGATAAACATTAAAAAAAGAGCGCGGGAATTCAACTCGACGCCATCATCCCAACTACTCAACGGCGATCTGATCGCGGCTCAGATATATTCAAATGAGGCGTTGCGCCTAACTCTAAAAGACTCAAATTTTAGATTCATACTGCCAGACGATGGCTTCACCATGGCGGTTGACAACATGGCAATTCCCGCCGCCTCTCGAAATAAGGAACGAGCCCATGTGCTCATAAATTATCTACTTAGGCCAGACATCAATCTTAGATTCGCTCGAGACGTCCTAGCCGCCCCGGTAATTAAAGGGGTGCGTGAAAAACTTATGCCTGAACTTCGCAATCAGCCAGCCATGGGACCTTTGGACGTCATCCGAAAAAAGTCTGAAACCATCAAAGACCTTGGTGCAATCACAAAAAAATATGACCGAATTTGGACGGAACTCAAAGCGTCAGATATTTAACTAGAAAATACGAAGATCACTCATAACGTTTTTGGGCCAGCTCAATCTGAGATTCAACAAAGTCCCGTAGATCAATTCCTGCAGCGCGTAATTGTTGCGGAATAAAACTAGCTTTTGTCATGCCCGGAAGAGTATTAGTCTCAAGATAATAAATTCCTTTTGATGTCATGATCATGTCAGTACGCGTGTATCCGAAACAACCTATCGAAGCATGGGCGATTAAAGACACGGCTTGCGCCGAGGCACACTGCCTGGCAGACAGCTGCGCTGGGGTAATCTCCCTATTACCGACACCATGATATTTTGCTTGAAAATCAAAGCGAGCATTCTTATCGAGAATGACTTCCGATGGCGGCAACGCCATAAGGAGCCCTCGATGCATGATAACGCCCACCGTCAATTCCCGGCCCACGAGCTCTTCTTCTGCGAGCCAAGGATCGGATGATTTGGCGTGCTTTTCAAACCAGGTCTTACAGCCTGATGCATCCTTAATAAAAGCAAGCCCCGCACTTGATCCGTCACATGCTGGCTTGATCACCAGAGATCCGACCGTCTCCTGAAACTTAAGTAAATCCCTTAAATCTGACTGGCTGGGAGTAAAAAGAAGCTGTCTTGCGACCAGGACCCCCCTAGCCTTCACGACATCTTTCGATTCGGATTTATGCATCGAAAGCTTGCTAGACACGGAACCAGACGCTGTAAAGCGAACGTTTCTGGACTCCAGTTTTGTCTGAAGCCAACCATTTTCACCATCACCGCCATGTAGCCCTAAATAAACGACTGACTGGCCTACAAAGCCCAAAGCCTCGTCAATGTCAGCCCCGATCTTATCGACACGCGTGGGGTTAAAATCAGAATCGTAGGGATTCTGGTGCGAAGAAAGATCATCCGGGTTCACACGCAGTACTGCGCCATTTGGCGACCAAAACCAAAGTTCAGCGTATGGAATAATCGAAGAAAGATGCTGTGCCGAGGCAACAGACACTCTTCGCTCACTACTGCTTCCACCAAATAAAACGATAACTTTACTATTGTCTGACATCGATCCTCCATCGGGACGTCTGACGTCTCCGACCAGGATATATTATAATGAACTGCGAAAGAATGCGACGGTATACAAACGGATCGTTTAGGCGACGCTTCCCAGGTTTTGCTGAGCCGCTGCTTTAAGCTGCTCGAGAATTTTCTCAAGCGACTCGGGTCGGTGAAGCAAGAAGCCCTGGATTAAATCCACCCCGATAGCCTGGACGGTGGATGCCTCCTCCCAAGTCTCAATACCCTCAGCCAGAACCTTTGCGTTGACCATTTTTGCAGCCTTGACAATGCCTTCAACGAAAATCTTCTTCGCAGGCTCGGATTGGATCCTCTCCACCAAACTGCGGTCGAGTTTGATCAGGGCGGGACGCATTTTTATAACCCTCTCAATACTAGCATGCCCCTTGCCAAAGTCGTCGGCTGCGATAAGACAATCTATCTTCTCAACGTAGGACCGAATTTTATCCATTTGGCGAGGATTCGAGAAACCCTCGGACTCGCTGATTTCAAAAACAAGATTACCGCGCGGTGTCAAAAGATGACTGAGGCGCTCTAGATGCATAAGATTTCGAGGCAGAATGTTCACCATCAATGGTCCTGGAAGTTCAACGGCACCCGCAACTCCAAGTCCCAGACACAGCTGATCGAGCTCAAGAGCCACTTTGCTATGGGCGGCCATCGCAAACAGGATATCGGGCCTTAATAATTTGAAATCCATATGAACCAAATGATCACCCGCTAATTTCTCCTCTAAAAGCTCTTTTCGGACGCGGATCAACGACTCAAAACCATACAAGACATCGGCAACCGGAGAGATGCTTTGCGCTGCCTTCACTTGGTCGACTTTATCTTTAGTTAGTTTTCGCAAATCAAATACGGCTTGATAATTGGGGTAAAGAATCTCGCGACTATGAATAATCGTCTGGAGAATTTCGCGTTCTCTATCTCGAACTCTGCGCATTTGCGCTTTCGCAACATCCGTCGCCGTCTCAATCAGATGTTCAATCACATCAACTGTATCAAGGCAGGGGTTGTGTAAGGCCGTGGAATGCCCCAGGGAAAAATCAGGCAGCACACTGATACAGTCAGGAATGCGTCTTTGATCGCGAGGTTTGAATATTTCTGCCCAAATCATTTGTTGAATTTTAAGCGTGAGTCGATCCGCGACTTTCTCTAATACGCCTGGTGCAGGCACAGTGCGTGATATCCTGCTTTGCTCAAGAAACACATAATAAGTATTGCTGTTGACAGATCGACGCATAATGATGTCATGACGACGGAAGCTACCCTGCTGTCCCCACATTTCAAAAAGCAATCTCTGGAAAAAATCCTGCAGCTTCTGATAGACCTCAAAACCGAATTCAACTGAAATCTTGCGAAACCCAGATGTGTTGATGACCAGCATACTTAGGGCACCGTTACCCTGGATCATGTGTAAGGGCACTTGCATATTAAAAATGGGAATATTTGCGGGCACAAAAGATTTGTGTGCTGAGCTTAGGACGCCTGCCGCCTGGAGCATCGACATGATGGTGCCGGCTTGCATGTCTTCGATCCAACCGAGGAGCTCGGCACTCTGGTTACCGGAAAGTTTTGGAGCCGTTGAGTAGCGTCCTAGCACAAAAACCGGCAAACGCCTTGCTAAGCTTCCTAGCATGTCGATCCAAGCTGACTGCTCCATCCTGACCGTCATAGCGTCCACAATAACGGCCGTGACCGCTGAGTCGTACAAAGAGGTCAAGACAAGTTCCGATGACGGATCCACTTCGCGATAGTTGATGGACGCTTCATTGAAAAGCTTTGTTAGCTCATCACGAAGTTTAGTGTTAGATGTAACCAAACAGATCATCAGATGTGTCCCCAGAGCCTCGATCATTCGTCTCAGCAACGTCATTTTTTCGGCAAGCGCCGGCGAAGCTTTAGTTGGAGGATTCTGAACTTTTTGGTAGATTTCAAAGGTCTGATTAAATCCACAGAGATTGTGGATAAGTAGAGCGCGATGTCCCCTGCAGACCAGAAATCGCAGTATGTTAAGCGTTTTGCGGTAATTTTAGACAAAGCAAAATCTATCGATGTTTAGCTTATAATTTCGGCTGGTTATATGGATTTACAGACGCCCTTTATTTTGGATATTTTTAATCGCTGCAGACAACTACCAGGACGGGTCGTTTTGCCGGAAGGCGACGATCCACGAGTCTTAAAAGCCGCTCAAATTTTAAGCGATCTAAAACTAGCCAAGAAGGTCACTCTTCTAACGACGCGCGACGTGCCCAAAACTAGCCCGGCGGACCCAGTGATCGAATGGCTAGATTGCCGAGAACCCTCCTTGGCGAGGCTTACGAGAGAAACATGCTCCACCCAACTTCTGCGTAAAAATAAACCAAATGACCCGGATGTCATTGAATCCGTGGCATTTAATCCTCTGTATGTTGCGGGAGCTTTACTTGATTCAGGGGACGCAGACTGTGTGGTGGCAGGCTGCGTAGCGACCACAGCCGAGGTCATTCGTGCGGCCATTTCAACGGTTGGACTCACACCAGGCATGAGAACCATCAGTGGAAGTTTTATCATGGACCGCGCGTCTCAATCGGATCAAGACCGGGTGAATGAGACG
Organism: uncultured Polynucleobacter sp.; assembly: GCA_964402975.1. Classification (GTDB taxonomy): domain Bacteria; phylum Bdellovibrionota_B; class Oligoflexia; order Oligoflexales; family RGVZ01; genus CAMDKS01. The sequence goes on along the minus strand of CAYOEM010000006.1, from coordinate 108,188 downwards.
TACGTTTTTGCCGATTGCGGCGTTGTGATTGACCCGAGCCCGCAGCAACTTGCTGACATTGCTCTGGCAAGCTGTGACACGCTTAAAAAATTGACCGGGAAAACTCCGGTTGTAGCGTTCCTAAGTTTCTCAACGAAAGGTAGCGCCCAACATCCTGCCGCCCAAAAAATGATAGATGCATGGACGTTATTCAAAAAGAAAGCACCTGATATTGATTCCGACGGTGAGCTTCAGTTTGATGCCGCTTTCGTTGAAGACATTGGTCAGCGAAAAGCCCCGGGCAGCCCGGTACCCGGTCGTGCTAACTGCTTTGTATTTCCAGATTTGGATGCTGGTAATATTGCTTACAAAATCACCCAGCGACTGGGCCGATTCTCCGCTTATGGGCCGATTTTACAAGGAGTTGGAAAACCCTACAGCGATCTATCGCGAGGGTCCACCCCGGAAGACATTGCCGTGTCTGCAGCCATAAATATTTTGCGCTCCCGCTAAATATCTAGTTGCGGCTTAACGCCCATTCATTAGACTACGGCTCAAGAAAACAAAGTGTTCTAAATTAATAAAGCGTCACTGTTTCCAAGGAATTAAGGAGACTCGAATCATGGCTCGTCAGCTTTTAAGTTTTGCATTTTTAATTGTTGGCTTAACCGGATGTGGCCCGGCAGCAGAGTCCCTAATCAAATCAACTGATAGCGAATCAAAACCAGAGTACGTTCGCGTGCCAACGCATATGCTCTCAAAAGACTGGGTGCGAGCCACTGGTTTCAACCGTGATCATGCCAGCACTCCTGAACACGCTCTTGGCTGGATTCCCTCGGATATCCTAAAGAGCATGTCACCCTCCGAACGTGACGGAATCATTAAACTTGACGCGCTTGCCGTCAGTGAAGGCCGTTTTGATCCGTTTGCACTCAAGGAAGTACAGTTGCCAAGTGATGAGCCAGCCCCAGCCGAAGATTATCATAACTACCAATCCCTCACCGACGAGCTGCGTAACCTCGCAGACTCTCACCCAGATCTCGCAAAGCTGACCTCGGTCGGTAAGTCAGCCCAGGGTCGCGAAATTTGGATGATGACCATTAGCGATAACGTGGATACAGACGAGCGCGAACCTAAATTTCTTTACATTGCAAATATGCACGGCGACGAAGTCGTGGGTCGCGAACTGTCCATCTACCACATCCGTCGACTATTAAACGAATATGGCAAAAATGCCCGCGTCACCAACTTAGTCAACAACAGCAAGATGTTTATCATCGCCTCGATGAATCCAGACGGCTTTGAACTTCGTCAAAGGCACAGCTCACGCGGCGTGGATCTAAACCGTGACTTCCCGGATTTTACAAGTGATGACTACGACACCCCTAATGGCCGAGCCATCGAAACCAAAGCCATCATGGATCTTCACAGCCAGCATCACTTCGCAGCAGCGATCAACTTTCACGGTGGAGAGGTTTGCTTTAACTTACCGTGGGACACAAAGCCAAACCGTAGCGCAAGCGAGCGGTTTGGAGATGACCTTTTACTTCGCTCCATGGGCCGTACTTGGGCGGACAGCAATCCTACGATGGAGGCGAATCGCACATTTGATCGCGGCCTGACTTATGGCTATGAGTGGTATGAAGTCGATGGTGGCATGCAAGACTGGTCCATTTGGTATCGCCGCAGCATGCACGCTACGGTTGAGCTATCCTACATCAAGTGGCCGCAAGCGTCTTACCTAGCAACCGCTTGGCGCGAAAACCAAGAGGCGATGCTCGCGTATCACGAGAGAGCCCTAACTGGCCTTCACCTCGAAGTCGTCGATGCTCAGGGTCGACCAGTGCCAAGCTTTGAAGTCAGCATCGGCTCTGCAAATAGAACTGTGCGCTACGACAATGGCGTGGCACATCGACCAACGATGGAAGGTCCGCAGGATGTGACTATCTCCGTCGGAGGACGAATCATCGGTACTTTGACTAAAACAGCTCGTGTATTTGACGGGACGTTTGACCGGGTGGTTGTTGGGAAGTAACCTACAACCGACGCTTTATTAGCCGGGCATCTGGAGAGAATCACAAACCTCATAAGCCCAGCTCGTCTCTCTAAACCACTCACGGTTTACAAGAGACAATCGATCGGCTTGTAACGCCATCAGACCTTGGGCTAGAGCGACCTGAACTTTTGAGTTTGGTTTAAATACAAATCCCTGCTGCACGAGCGGCACAAGATCGATGCCGTCTTTGCAACGCAGACCGCATCCAACATATTCTAGTTTCCATGATTCAAGATCACGCGAAGCGTCTATTTGAGCGCCAAAGGTTTTAACAAGGTCCATCGGTTTATCTAGGTGATCCAAAGACCCAGAATTATTTCGTCGTGTAAGATCTCGAAAGTTACTAGGGTAACTGTACCTCAAACCAATGGTCGATTGATCATCCACAAAACCGTGGGCGCCGGCACCGACTCCCACATAGTGATGTCCTCTCCAATAAAGCCAATTATGATCACAGGACGCACCCGGCTTAGACCAGTTACTGACTTCTTCGTGATTAAAGTCCGCATCTGCTAAAATCTCGCACGCAAGCTCGTAATATTGAGCTAAGACATCATCCTGCGCTTGCACCCGAACCCCTCGCCGCTCAGCTCTCGCAAAAGGAGTTTGTCCCTCATAGGTTAAGGAGTAGAGGCTAATATGATTGACACCGGTGGAGACCAGCTGACGAAGGTCAGAGCCCCAACTGCTCGCATCCTGTCCGGCCCATCCATAAATTAAATCTCCGTTAGACTTCGGAAAATATTTTGCAGCCAGCTCAAGAGCTTCAATAGCCCCTTGGGCAGAATGGGTACGGGTTAAATCTTTGAGCCCGCGTGGATCAAACGTTTGTACGCCAATACTTAATCTATTAAATCCGAGGCTACGCCATCTGGAAATGGCATCTTCAGTGACATTGTCAGGGTTAGCCTCGAGAGACATTTCTGCTCCTGATAAGCTCATGTCGTGGATCAATGTCATCAGCCCTTCGTATTGGTGACTAAAGAGACCCGGCGTGCCGCCTCCAAAAAAAACCGAGGAAAATTTTTGCGTTGGCGACAGAAAACGTTTCCACTCAAATATTTGACGCTCAAGATGGGAGAAATATTGGGCTACGTGTTCATCGCTGTAATTGGCCGTCTTTGCAAAGTCACAATAGTGACAAATGGCCGAGCAAAAAGGAATATGAACGTATAATCCGAGAGGAGCCATGCTTGTCATGGATTTAAGCCCTGGCGTGCGTTGGGTTTCTTTAACACGGGTTTCTTTCTCGATTCAGGGCACCAGCCTGGCCTTGGCCCAACTTCGGGAAATTTTCGACAAACATCGGGTCGATTCTCGTAGACCGTGCAAAGTCTGGTGTTTTCATCCAGGAAAATGCAGTCGTGATTAATCCTCTGAGCCAGAGTGAATTTCATAGTACTTGCTCGGTAGGACTGAATCATTTTCATACCCTCAAGCTTTCTAGCGATTTTCTTCGCCGACCAAAGAGCTTCATCTTGGCTCAGAAGACCAAGGCGCAAGAGGTCTGGAATACGAGCATCTACGTGCAGCTTGCAACAGTTGCCGTTACATCCTGAGCAAAGGCTTGGTTTGAATTTTGTCCATGTCGATGGGCGGTCAATATCAACCATAAGACCCAAAGACCTATCTCGACTTCTTCCAAAGATCAATGGCTCAAATTTATGGACGGATCTACCGGAATGTCCTCAGGATTTAACTCACCGTCTCCGGCCCCTAAAATGGCTGCCATCCATAAGAAATCAACGCCCGCATAGGTGCGTCCGCACTGCCTGGCAACTGGGATCGCCTCTTTGTCGCGCCGCTGCCAGAGGTAATCGGCAGCCCGGTCGCAATCCATGGGAAGGCGTGTCACGGGAAATTGTGGCATAGCTAGCAACTCGGACAAGAGTTTAATTTCCGAGTCCACCTGATAAATTCCATTTGTTCTATACTCAAGCCAATCAAAGAAAAGATTGGCGCCAGACAATGAACTCAATGTCCCCGCAATCCACTGCCTACGCCGATCATCCAATGTTGTATCGAGCGACGATGGCTCTCCTGTCAGTCGAGCCATAGCCCCGAGTAGACTTCGTGGGTTGAACCATTCAACATGCTCCTTGTGGTACATCTCAAGCCAAAGACCGAGGCCAGCAAGGTGCGACTGATAACCCTCCTTCAAAAATAATCCGTCATACTCGATCGAGGAAAATGACTGCTTCAGTATCCATGGCCATTCGTCGTAAGGAATTTTTCGCCGCTCTGCCTCCATGCGCATTAAGCCAGCCACGCCAGGCGATAACCAACTGACATAAATTGGACCGTCATCAATAAAACCATTTTGTCGGTCAATTTCATGAAGCATATCCCGAAAGACAGTTGTTCCGTTTTCGGGGTTTGCCTTTAGAGCAACCAAAACACCCATAAGCATGTCACGAGAGAGACTTTTACCGCATCGCGGATGTCTCTGCCACTGGGCTCCTGTGCGACTACCCAGGACACTGGTCCATGCATCGTTAGCGGAACGTTTAAAACCGAGTCGCTCGAGTGCGTAAAATCGTAGAGACGAGAAAAGTAAACTATCACATATTCCTTCGGGCTCACCCTTTGCGCCTCGATTCACGACCATTCCATCTAAGAGCATATCGCGCTTGATTAGTTCATCGTAAAGCGCGGCCCGAGACAGCGCTTCGCGCCTCAAACGATGAAGTGTATCTAGATTTATTTTCGGACGGTGGGGCTCCAGCAGGTTTTGAATCTTGGAGTACTGCTGACTACTGATTCGATTAAGGTTCAAGATCACAAGGAATTCAAGGCAGACAATCAGGATTAGGATGGCAACAAGGCCCCCTAAAAACCCTCGTCTAAGAAACGAAAATGAAAAAGACGGACGTGCCATAGGCCATCCAGTACTCCATGCAAAACGAGTCGTTCCCCTAGTTATTCTCGGGAGTTCCCCGTTAGCACCCAAGCCTTGGCATTTACCTCATTGTTTTTAGATGGTTACAAAAGCCATTGCCTAAGCCAGAGGCGGCTGGTAGACCAAGCCCCCTCTATGTCAAGACTTCGGTTTACATTGGAAAAAACAGCCTCTGGCTCTCGGGCGCGGGCGACCCGGTTTCAGACCCTCCATAACGAGGTGCTGACGCCCACCTTCATGCCGGTCGGAACACACGCATCCGTAAGAAGCCAAAGCCGTGAGGATCTCATCGAGGCTGGTGCCCAGGTCTTGTTGGCCAATACGTATCACCTGCTTCTTCGTCCGGGCGTTGAGATTTTTCAACAATTCGGCGGCATACATAACTTTATGAAGTGGCCCAGGTCGGTCTTAACTGATTCCGGCGGGTTTCAAATTTTCTGCCTACCGAATTCTCGTGTGATGAAAGAAGAGGGAGCCTACTTCAAATCCTACGTCGACAATCGAACGATTTGTCTAAGCCCAGAAAAGTCCATTGAGACTCAGCGCTTTATCGGCTCTGACATCATGATGGTGCTTGATCAGTGCGTGCCATCAACCGTCGAGAAGCAACTCGCTAAGGCCGCCATGGAATTAACCCATCGCTGGGCTCTCAGAAGTTTAGCGGCTCGAGGTGATTCTCCGCAGTCATTATTCGGTATCGTCCAAGGGGCTTGCTATGAAGATTTGCGAATCGAGAGCGCCAAGGTCATATCAGATATGCCCTTTGACGGCTATGCTATCGGAGGTCTTGCGGTTGGTGAATCGAGGGCCGAAAGAGAGGATTGCACGGCTGTTGTAACTGATCTTCTGCCAAAAGATCGACCACGATATCTCATGGGCGTGGGCACTCCTCTCGATCTTTTAGAGGCCGTTCACCGCGGTGTCGATATGTTTGATTGTATCCTGCCGAGCAGTCTTGCCCAACAGGGCGTAACATTTACAACCGTGGGAAAGCGCGATCTCAGGCGCGGCATATACCGAGACATGGACGCTCCACTCGATCCCGGATGTAGTTGCTACACATGTCAGACTTATTCGCTCGCTTATCTTTATCATATCAATCGTGTGCGTGACACCAGGGCGTGGCAACTACTGGCTCTCCACAATATTCATTATTATATGAAGCTGACGCGGCAAATGCGGGAGCACATACTGGCGGATACATGGCTGCCGTTTTACAAGGAGCAGCAGGAGATTCTCTCAGGCAACGACAGCTACGGCCCGAAGTCTGTGATCAAAGCCAAGGATCAACGACTTGCCCATCGATTTAGCCGCGGTCGATACGAGGTTGTTGCCCAAGATGGGGTTGGAAAAATCCGTTGCACAAAATCGGGCGAAGTTATGCATTCAGTTAACAACCCGGAAGTGGAAGCCAGAGAGCTCTACGTAGAACAATCAAGACTCCTGGAACGCCTAGGCAATGCCGAAGAAAAATCGCTCGTGATTTGGGATGTTGGTCTTGGCTCTGCTGCAAATGCAATGGCTGCAATTAACGCTATTGAGTCCATACCGGCTGATGTCCGACCCAGAAAAGTGAAAATTTTCAGCTTTGAAAATGATATGGACGCTCTAAAGTTAGCCCTCGGTCACCGAGGCTTATTTCGTCACCTCCGACATGGTGGACCTGAAACGCTCGTCAAAGACGGAAAATGGACCAGCAAGTGTGGATTGATCGAATGGATACTCTTGGATGGAGATTTTGCGCAAAGAAAATTTGAGGCTGACGCCGCTCATTTAGTTTTTTTCGATCCGTTTTCATTCAAAACCGATGGAGCACTGTGGACGCTTGCGTCATTTCGAGAGATGTATCATTGCTTAAAAGACGAGGCTTGCCTCATTTACACCTACACAAACTCTACCGCTATTCGCGCAGCCATGCTCGCGGCTGGTTTCGCGGTGGCAAAAGGTCAGTCTACTGGACCGAAGAGTGAGACAACTGTTGCGTTAACTACGAAAGCAAAGGAATCAGAGCCTGGCCTTAGTCTTTTGGATAGGTCTTGGCTTGATCGCTGGCAACGCAGTGATGCCAAAGCTCCATTTGGCTGCACCGATCACGATACCGATTGGCAAGAAACCATCGTGAACCATCCACAGTTTGCCCAACCTTGCCATACAACCCATCTTGATACTTAATTCTGTGATTACAATTACTTATATTAATTTTAATAGAATCTTATAAAAATCATTGGACCCGCGGCCAGAAAAGGGGTAAACCCAAACCTATAGGGCCTAATATATGATCACCACTTAAGATGACTAGTGGCATGAATTTAAAGGGAAATTTTATCAAGCTGCCTTAATTTAGCGCACAGGAGTCCAGGCATGAACGTCTCAACGATCAAATCATTAATAACCAAAAGCACGACGCCAATCGGCGCTTTAAGGGGCTTAATTATTGCGTCGTTGATTTTGATGCCAGCCATCTCCTCGTCTCAGGCATTGGCTACGACTAAAAAGCTTAAGCCACTTTTGAACCCCTCGGCAGCTTCGGCTACTGAAGAAGAAATCGACATCAGACCTCTGGCGGACGCACGTAGTGATCTGAAGCCAAAGGCTTATACGGCCGACGAGCGTGAGCTTGTCGCAAAACAAGCCCTGATGATGATGAAGGATCTATACGTTCACCGTGAGCTTAAAATTAAAGATTTCGGCGCCGGAGCTGACCCCGTGCCGCGCCTCGAAGATATGGTTAAGCGAGCAGGCACCATGAATGATGATGATTTTCATGCTGCCATGCAGAAGATATTTTTAGATCTTCACGACCATCATACAAATTACATTGCCCCTATGCCGCTTAGGTGTAGCTACGCTCTTGCACCGCTCGCGTTTACAGATGTTTACGATAACGGAAGCCTCAAGGTCATCGTCAAAAACAGAACACGCCTCTTAAAAGACAAAACACCTGAGACCGAGAGCGTAAAAGCTGGTGACGAGCTAGTTGCCATAAACGGTGTGTCAACTTCCAAGCTGATCGAAGATGGGAAGAAAACGAGTGGTGGCGCCAATGATGACGCAATGACTGTAGGCGCTTTGCGCAATCTATCGTTGCTGTCACTGGCTCAAAACACAATTCCGTCACAGGATGACATCACGTATACGCTCAAACGTGACGGAGCAGAATACACAGTTAAGACAAAATATTTCGCAGCCGTAAACATTCCAGGATGTGCAGATGAGGCTGATGCCGAAGCTAAAGGTCTATCATCTGTAAAGCGCGAGATGCTTCGCGCTGAAAATCCGAATGTACGCGTTTATAAAGACCTCGTAGCTCCTGAGAAGGCTGCGCCATTTGCAAACGAGGAAACACTCCCGGTTGGACAGTTCTATACGATAGACACGCCTGCGGGAAAAATCGCTAAGTTTGATCTCGAAACTTTCATGCCAGATGGTGATGCGTCGGCAGACAGCGTTATCCACCAGGTACGTCTTCAACTCGAGAAGGCCCAACCAAGTGCGGCGGCATTGATCATCGACATGCGCGGCAACGGCGGAGGACTTATTCTTCTAGCCGAGGGACTCACCCAACTTTTCACTCCTAACAATATCGAAACCATGCCGGTTCGCTTTCTGCCAAATCAGCTCAACTTGGATACATTTCTAAAAGCGAACCAAGGTAAGGATAATGGTTGGTCTCAAGACGCTAAAGACGGTATGGCGACCCAATCGCGCTACACCAAGCCTCGAAATATCACATCAAAAGATGCGGCCAATCGCTATGGACAAGTATGGTTTAAGCCAGTGGTCGTTCTGACTGACGCAAACTGTTACTCCGCCTGTGACTTGTTTGCGGCCGCCATGCAGGACCATGCGGCAGCCACAGTGATTGGAACCCACAGCACGACCGGTGCCGGCGGTGCTAACGTGATGTCCTACGACATCTTTAGACAAATTTTTGACCAAACCGAGGGCGAGAACCCATTCGTGAAGCTGCCTGGAAAACAGAGCATGCGCGTCTCTTGGCGTCAAACTATCCGCGTCGGAAAAAACAAAGGTGAGCTTATTGAAGACGCAGGGGTCAAATCCGACGTAACGGTTCGATATGTTACCGAAGATATAGTAGGCGGTGAGTCGCGTGTGATGATGGGAGAAGTTCATAAAGCCATTGATCGACTTATCCCGCGTTACAAAAGTTCTATCGCCCTTGCTTCAACCTTAAAGCAGTCAAACGGTCGATCTGCGACTTGGACCGAGACCGTCAAGGGTGTAGACACGTTAGAAGTGGTCCGAGCTGGCAAAGTGCTAGCAACCTACCATGCCGACACGAACGGACAAGATGTCGAGGTAAAAATTGACGAGCTCAAGGGCTCTTGGACCGAGGAACCTCTGCATCTGGTCGGAAAATTGAATAATACGGTGCAGTTTCGAGTCGTACGCGAAGTGCGCTGGCGTGGAGATGCTCTCAACGCTGAAACGGAGCTAAAGGAAAAATTCAAAGATGATCTTGAACACTGGCATACCATCCAGTTGGCTGGTCCAGCGGGAGAGGGTTGGCAGGTGAAGGGCAAGGCGCTTCGCGTCGGTAAAGGTCCAAAATATAGTCCAAATGTTGTCACTCAAGTGTTTGCAACCGTGGACACCGCAGGCAAGGAGAATATCCTTCTTGATCTGGCCATGACGTTGGATACGGAAGATGACATGGACTTTGTGAATATCATCGTCCGCGACCCTAACACTGGCCGTGAAGAGTACGTCGCATCTGTGTCGGGAACTGCCGATATCAAACCAGACGAAACACTTGCAATACCAGTAGACGGTCTAAAAGAGGTCGAAATCGTATTCGAGTTCATGAGTGATGAAAACTGGCATATGAACGGTCCGAAGATCACCAAACTTGGGCTTAAGACCGAGTAATTAAAGTAGATATCAATAAAAGTTAGTCCGGGCGATCAGATCAAATTCTATCGCCCGGTTTTTATTTTATGAACTGACACACAAGCCCTGCATCAGGATCTTATTGGTCCAGCTAAAAAATCCAAGACTGGTACTGTACTGAGTGGTAATACCTTGAAGGCGTCCGCGTTTACACTTCTGCTGCAAATCCATATAGGCTTGATCGACGTATTTTGAATCGGACGTAAAACCTAGGATCACGAACTGTTCGGTCTTAGCCTTTACCATCTTACCAGACCCCTGACCGGCGTACGGATCAAAATCACTGACGTGCACATGATGAATCGAGTGCATACAGCCCGAAGTTGCAAATGACAGGACAATCAAAATCCAAAAACGTTTCACGACGTTTGTCCCCCACCTAGGCTTTGTTACAGTATCCGGTCGCGGTCACTTTACGCTTGAGCACCAAACCGAGAAAGTAGTTATACATTTCATCTTTAGTCAAAATCCCCTGAACTCGTCCTCCGGCACACTGCTCCTTCATCTCCTCACCAAGTTTATCGACATAATCGTTGTCGAAATTCAGGGCAAAGAAAATCCACTTTTCAGTAGAAGCTCTAACCTTATTTGTTCGCTTTTCCGGTATTTGAGTCAGCGACACGCTTTGAACGTGCACACATGAAGCTGTCCAAAGGATAATTAGTCCAAGTTGAATCAATCGTCTGAACATCTAGATAGCCTCCTTCTTCTGCTTTTTATTCTTCCCACGACTTTTATCACCGGGCACCGCGTCTGCTACATCCTTGGCAATCATACAGTAGCCTTTGATCTTAACGATCTCACCACTTATGACCGGGTACTTTCGCATTTCACGAATGGAAACAAGTCCTGTGATCTGTCCCGTTGGACACTCCTTGTAAAGATCGTGAATAATATTCTGCGCATACGTTTCTGAGAACACAGGGACACCCGTGCGAGGCCCCTGCTGAAATAACTGTATGAGATCCGTAACGCCGTCTATGTCTTTTTTTGCAGCTTTTGAACCCGTAAATGCCTTTGCAATTTTGCCAGCCTCTTCGAAATCAACGCCGTCTTCACTAACCTTTATTTCAAAAGGTCTGAGAGTGAATTTTTCATCATCGTTGACTTCACCAACCTGAACATGATGCAAAACAGCGCATGATGCAGGAATTAGGGAGCAAAGAATAAATAGAGCTGATTTTATCTCGCGCATAAAAGCCCTTTTAGACATTGAGTGATTCTATGCCATGGTCACAGACACTAGGCGTGTTGTCAATTATTTCAGTCAAAGACTTTGTCTTAGACTTTCCATGGCGGCGGAAACACCTGAACCAATTTTAAATTTATAACCACAATCGGCCAGAGCAAACTCCAGAGCAGCAAGCCCTTCGATCATCATAAACGGACCAACAAAACCCAGGTGACTAAACCGAATGATACGCCCCTTCAAATCGTCCTGGCCGCCAGAGATAATGGCTCCGTACTTGGATTTTGCTTGAACCAAAATAGCAGTTCCATCAAGACCGGATGGGACTTTGATTGCCGTTAAAGCATCGGAGGCTGCACGTTCCTCCACAAACAAGTCAAGCCCCAACGCTTTCACCGCCGCTCTGCAAGCCCGCGACATGCGCTGATGATGCGCAGCGAACTGTTCAACTCCGATCCGGTGAATATCTTGTAATGACGCGTGCAGAGACTGAATTAAACTGACCGCTGGAGTCCAAGCTGTTCGTCCATTTGCTTGCCCTAAACGCTCTTTGTCTAAATCAAAATAAAATTTTGACCTCGAGGATAAGCGTCCCCACGCGCGGTCAGAAAGAGCCACAAAACTAAGTCCCGGAGGCACAGCAAAACCCTTCTGAGATCCCGCCGTAACTGCGTCAATACCCAGAGAGTCCATGTTGATGGGGTGAGCGCCGAGAGATGAAATAGCGTCAACCACAATCAGTGTTTCCGGAGATAATGTTTTAACGACTTTACAGATGGCGGGCACATCAAATCTAGCACCGGTCGACGTCTCATTGGCCTGCATGAAAAAGACTTTTGGCGAAGCATGCTTTTTAAACGCTGACTCGACCTGTGCGACGGTCGGAGCCTTACCCCACTCCACTGGAATCACGGAAACTTTATTTGAGTATGCCTCATTAATTTTTTGCCAGCGCTCGCCAAACTTTCCGGCAACAACCGTCATGACTTCATCACCTGGCTCGGTGAGATTAACCACTACAGATTCCATGGCACCCGTACCGGATGCGGTAAATATGACTGGAGATGTGCTCGTACCAAACAATGGCTTTAAAAGATCAACACAGGCTTTAACGGTCGCCTCGAATTCCTTACTACGGTGATAAACATCCGTGTCCAGTCCTGCTTGTCTGATATGCCAAGGTGATGGTGTGGGACCAGGGCAAAATAGTCGGTTTGGGGTAAACAGTTCGCGTTCCATAGAAAATATTGTCCCTTGTTTATGTGACCGCGGATATTGGATTCCGTCTCGACAAGTGTGCCCACTCAGAAGGCATTAAGCAACCGTCTTTATTGACTTATCACCCACTCGGATAAATAGAATGTAAAAACTAGTGATGACCCACTGAAACATTTGAATATTGAGACTCCATTCCAAACCGGCGTGCAAAAGAATTCCCATCACTAGAAAAGGGACTCGGCACACGGGAATCCAGATCATAAACGGAAATAAAAGCTCAAATCCTAGCGTAAAATAGGTGCCTATCATGGAGGCCGTCGCCGTCAGCATAAAGTCAGGAATCGGAAACCTCTCAAACTCGCCCAGCTGGAGAACGGTGCCGACTGCGGTTCCTTGGCGCCAAGACTCCCCTTTAAACTTCCAGAGAGCGGCTGCCAGGTAAACAATACATAGCTGTATTTGCAGGATTCTTTGCGGCCAGGCAGATACGAGACTGTATTTGACATGCGACCGACTCTTCTCTCCACCGTTCCTAAAGAAAGACGTTAAACTAAAAGCCGCGTCCGACCGTGCGAACATTAGAAAAAAGCTTCCAATTCTTATAAGGCTATCGCCTGAGTGCAGAATGGCGGAGTTACGCCAAGCGTAACTACTGGCAACGAGCCACATGCAAAAGGCCGAGGATCGGGGGAATACACCCAAAACAAGACCAAGCCCCCCCGCAAGACCCAAAATTTTCATAACCAGAATGGCATTATCACTATAGCCAGTCAGCGCAAATATTTGGATTCGAAACGTTGACGTGAGTTGTTGATGAAGTTCTGGTGGAATAACGCCATGATTGCCAAACCACATCTCCATATCAGGCCAAAGAAGTAGAAGGTTCAATAGAGCCAAAAAACCAAACCAAAGCCTAAATAAACCTAGGGGCCTAGGGTCAATGGGCTCTTCTACCCAATTCCTAAATGCTAGCCATGCCGCGAGAACGAGGCGAGAGATTTGATTCATGGCACGCCACCCTCGGATGGTGAATCTAGGATCAAGTCGAAAAAATTGTAGATAAGCCACGGTGAACTGTTGCGGCTAGCTCTCGACTCGGGCGTCATTAGATGGTTAGTGGGACGCCAGTGACGAATGAGGCAAATTTTTTTTGTCTCAACCCCCTGCAGTTGTAACTGGCTGGCCGCGTATTTTGCATAGGGCAACCAGAGATGTTTTTCTTGATCAACACGAAGGTGGTCATTAAAATACTTTCGCCATCGTTCTTTCTGCCACCTCTCGCCGTAGGGCATAGATAACATGTCGGTCAGGTAGAACTCTACTCTTTGACCAGACTTGGTTTCGTAGCTCACCTCTATTTTGACATCATCGGACCTTGGATTGGGGGCAAACATATCCCAATATTGCCACAGGTTCACGGTGACTAGAGCACGTGATCCCACAGCCGTAAAGAAAGGCTTCGGAGGGAAAAATTCCTCTGGCACAGAAAAACTAAACGCGCTCATGCAGTAAAGTGCAACGATCAGTGGTCGCCAATTTAACTTTATGAAATGTTTCAAATTCATACTATCTCTGCTGCCCCAAAAGACGATGGAGATCTTCGGAGAATAGTTTAGCACTTTAATGGACGTTTGACGTTATGGACCGGCTAATTTTTTGATCCACCAATCAGCGCCTGAGGACCCGCCGACAAGATTCGTGGACCAACCGATCACAAAGAGATTGTCAGCATCCAGGCTTCCGGATGTTGTAACCAATGCTGTCACCTGATCTGCCGCACCAGCGCCATTGAAAACTTTATTCCATGAGCTGGTATTTTCGACTAAGGAGCTGCTGAATTGTCTCACCCATAAATCTTGTGAGCTTATCTGTGGGGTCGCGGATTTATAACCGCCAACATAGACGCGATCGGATGAATCAATAGCCAACGCATTGGCCGCATGATCACGAATAACTGTGGTATTAATTTCTGACGTCAGAGCTAGAGACGCAGAATACTTCTGAATCCACCAATCCATATCCGCAGACGAGGTCACCCCAGCTACGTAAACTGAACCCGCGCTATCAATCTTAATAGATGCGGCATAATCAGCTGAGCCCGAGCTGTTACCAGTCGCTGATACTTCCACCGTACAATCAGACATTCTGAGGCGCTTCACAAAAAGCCTCTGATCGGGTCCGGTTGCCGTGTGGTATCCAGCGATGTAAATCTTAGAAGTAGAGCTATTCACCGCCACTGCTGTAGCGCGATCAGTTAAATTTGCAGCACCATCGTCAAGTTTTTGCTCGCAAAGCAATGTGCCGTCGGACTGAAATTTTTTGAGCCAAACGTCGTCACCGGAAGAGGCCCCTGCAATATTCCTACCGTATCCTGCTACGTAAACATTACCACTTGAATCTGTCGTGACGCCGAGTGCTTCGTCATTACCATTACCAGAATTGATGAGCATATCCCAACTGATAGTATCCTCAACACCGGAGGAGGAATATTTTTTAATCATCCAATCATAATCAGAACCATTCCACCTAGACCCCACAACGTAAACATTATTTGAGCTGTCAATCGCCACAGATCTGGCGATTTCATCGACGCCTGAGTCACCCACATCCTTATTCCAGTTTGTAGTATCTTCTACACCACGCCTTGAAAATTTCTTAATGAGCCAGTTCTTATCTGAACTTGAATGATAGCCAACGACATAAAGATTGCCGTTTGAGTCCAACGCTCCAGCCAAGGCCTTGTCATCTCCCGATCCTTGATCATAACTAAGATCACGGTTCCACAGATTACTTCCCTCGCTTGCCGTGAAGCTGAACGTACCAGTCCCAAGAGATGTCTGCTCGTTTCCGGCCAAATCTGTGGCTTTTGTGCTGACCGAGTAGGTCTGACCTTTAATCAAATCACTATCATCAAATGTATACGTCCACGATGTCGTACCAGAAACCGATAGCCAGTTAGGACACGATGCAGTGAAATCACTTGCTGCCTGATCAAAACAGGATCCAGATCCCTCTTGGATTGAAATGACCAGCGACGCCACACCCGTCGCTGCATCGGACGCGGTGCCGCTAATGACGGTGGTACTACCAGCCGTTGAATTCGGATTCAGAGACCCGGATGTCGTGAGTGTCGAAGATGGCCTTGTGACGTCACGGGTAAATGCTGTGCCTGCGCTGTAAGCGTCAGCATTCCCGGCATAGTCAGATGCTTTTACACAAACCTTCCAGGACCCATCTGCATTCATTGCCGCATTATTTGTATTAGGCGCACTGCCACTATACGTTAAAGAGGAATTGCAAGTCGTGGCCGCCGTAACCACCACGTAGGACAAGCTATCATGATTAGATGCTGCTACTGACGCTAGTAAGGCCGACGCAGCCGTTTGGTCCGCAATGTTAAGATATCCGTCCGACACGACAGCCGCAAGTGTGACAGCAGAAATACTAGGCGACATAAAGTCGGACACAAAATTATTTGAAGCTCCGTAAACTGCGTTTCCAGCCGCATCGGCGACTTTAGCGCACAACTTATAGGTTTCCCCGTGCACTATGGATGCATCATTTGCGCTGGGCATACCGGCATAGCTAACGGATACATCACAAGTGGTCGCTGCAAGAACGACCGCATATGAATACACGCTACCACCCGCCGACGTCAGAGATCCACCGAGACTTGAGGATGACGCATGCTCTGTGGACGAAAGGTAACCGTCCAGCACTACGGCACCTAAAGCCAGGCTCGTAAATGTTGGACCGTTCGTATCGACCACAAAAGCTGCCGTCGAGCCAAACGAGGCGTTGCCAGCAAGGTCTGCGAGCTTGACACAAACCTTGTAGGATCCATCAGCGCCGATATCGGCGGAATTCGAATTGACACCTGCACCGTAACTAAGTGCAGCATTACAAGTCGTCCCATCCGCTACAAGTTTGTAGGTAGAACTGGTATAGCCGCTAGCAGTTAGAGCGCCCAAAATCGTTGTGGATTGACTACGCTCAGATTGATTGAGATATCCATCTGACGCGTTGCCTGCTAGTGCCAATGAGGTAAAACTCGGGGCAATATTGTCAAAGGTCACGTCTGACGACGCCCCAAAGGCGTCAGGGTTACCCGCAAGATCAGAGAGCTTTGCGCACACTTTATATTGGCCAGGGGTTGCAAACCCCGCGTCATTGGACTTAGGGATAGATGCAGACCAACCCGCAGCACCGGAGCAAGACGAGGCACTTGTCACTAAGACGTAGGAAATGGAGTCGTAGCCGCTTCCCACTGCTGCAGACGTTAGGTTATTCGTGGTGCTACTTTCTGCTAAATTAATGTAGCCATCCGTAGCATCACCGGCGAGAGCCATGGACGCAAAACCTGGCACCACCGTATCCACATGAATCGTAGCCGAACTACCAAATGAGTTATTTCCCGCAAGATCGAAAAGCTGCACGCAAACCTTATAATCACCATTCAACCCAGAAAAGTCAGCGCCAGTTGGTGTAGCTGAACTGTAAGATGACAAGGCCGAGCAAGTAGCCGACGACGAAGCGACCTTATAATGAGCCGCCGAATGCCCAGTGGCCGACAGGGACCCCACCACAGCTGTTGCCCCGGAGGATTCCGAGGCATTTAAATAGGTGTCAGCCGCTGCATTTGCAAGAGCTATACTCGTAAAGGTGGGCGCCACACTGTCAAAGGTGACGTCAGGAGAGCTCCCGTAAGTTGTATTACCAGCCGCGTCGCTTAGTTGAACACAGACTTTGTAGCCACCTTGCGCCGTGAAAAGCGCATCGTTTGCCTTTGGGATGCTACTCGTCCAGGTTAATGGGAAACCGCAGGTTGAGGTGTTGGTCACAAGCGCGTACATCACCGACGACTGTCCAGAGACAGATAAAGGTCCTGCCAGATCACTTGTTAGTCCGTGCTCGGAATTATTTATATAACCATCAGCAGCATCGAAGGCCAGCGGGAAGGATGTAAATATCGGTGATGTAGCATCATATATGAACGTTGCTGAACCCCCGTAAGCTTTGGGATTACCAGCTACGTCCGACAACTCAACACAAACCTTGTAAGACGACCCATCGATTGCGATATCGACGCTATTCGCCGCTGGCACGCCAGCACTGTAAGCGACCGAAGAATCACATGATGTGGCTGCGACGACGACTGCATACCTGGCTGAATCATAATTAGCACCAACCAGATTTGATACGATTGCCGTCGAGGCCGTGTGCTCGCTAGCACTGATATATCCATCAATCGCCGGACCAGAACGATCGATTGATACAAACGAAATTGCTTGATTTACAACTGTAATGGGAGACGACTCACAATAGCCGTCCTGTGACGCCTCGTCTGCCACTTTCGCACATAGTTTGTAGGTGCCGTTCACACCAAACACTGCATCATCTGACTTTGGAATACTTGTAGAGAACGTCTGGCCACTGTTACACGTGGCCGTAGAAGCGATTACCGAGTAACTTGTCGCAGAGACTGTGATGCTCGGCGTACTGACTCCGGATGTTAGAACTAAACTTTGTCCATGCTCTGTCGAGCTGATGTAACCATCAGTTGCCCCATTAGCTAAGTCGACTGACGCACAAGTTGGCGCAGAGAGCAGCGCCACAAACGATGATGAGCCACCATAGTCGGCCGGGTTACCCGCAAGATCTGTAAGTTTGACACAAACTTTATAAGTTCCCGTATGCACATTGATACTTGCATTATTTCCTTGAGGCATGGATCCGTAGGTCACTGATGCATCACAAGCAGTCGCATTCGTAACAACCGCATATTGAGCCGTGTCATATCCAATCGCAACAAGGCTAGCTGCGAGTGCTGCTGTGCCTGCATGATCGGCTGCGCTCAAATAACCATCCGTTACAGTTGTACCAAGAGAAAGGGACGTAAATGCCGGAGCAGAGGTATCGACATGAATGACCGAAGACTCGCCGTAGGCAAGGTTACCGGCAACGTCTTCGAGCTCAACACACACTTTATAATCACCATTGATACCAGAAAAGTCACTGCCTACAGGGACTGATGCTCCGTAGCCCACCTGTGACGAACATGTAGCATTCGATAGGACTCGTTTGTACTTCTGAGAGACCTGCCCGGAGGCCACGAGAGAATCGACCACGTCAAGAGCACTGGCCGTATCTGCGATATTGACATAAGTATCCGAAGCATCATTTGCTAGCGCTATACTGGTAAACACTGGTGCTGCCGAGTCAAAAACGAGTAAAGCCGATGCGCCGTAGTCAGTATTGCCCGCCAAGTCACTCAACTTAACGCAAACCTTATACTGGTCGTCCGAAGCAAATGCGACATCGTTGGCCTTTGGGACAGACGATGACCAAGTCAACGGAAGGCCGCACGTCGTCGCGGCTGTGACCACTGCAAACTCTTCTAAAGCCTGGCCTGTTCCGGATACGGCTCCGATAATGGCTGAAGATAAGGCGTGCTCACTGGTGTTAAGGTAGCCATCTGCTGCCACCCCATCTAAAGCAACAGAATTAAAGACCGGTGGTGTCGTATCGTAAACAAATGTTGCCGATGATCCGTAAGCTTTAGGATTACCTGCTACATCTGAAAGCTCAACGCAGACCTTGTACGCATTGCCGTCAACAGCTATGCCGGAGTCATCGGCCGATGGAATAGACGGCCCGTAAGTCAAGTTTCCGTCACAAGTCGTCGTGGATGATACCAGAGCGTAATTTGCGGCATCATAATTTGCCCCCACAAGATTTCCGACAACTGCGGCCGATGTTGCGTGCTCGTTTGGGTTAATATAACCGTCAGCGGCTGGACCGACTCGGTCAAGGGATGTGAAGGTTATTGTATTAATTACAGATGTAAAGTCCGGCGATTCGCAGTAACCAAATTGCGGCACCGAATCCTCAACTCTTGCGCAAATTTTATAAGAACCGTTCGCAGAAAGTACCGCATCATCTGACTTTGGAACGCCTGCGGCAAAAGTCTGACTGGAGTCACAGGTAGCGGCACTCGGAATAACTTTAAACTTACTTGCCGTCACAGATACGCTGGGACTGTCCACGCCAGTGGTCAAAGGATTGGTTAATAAGTGCTCCGTTGAGTTGATGTACCCATCGGTGGCGTGATTGATCAAAGTCACTCCTGTACATGTAGGGCCTGACAAGAGTGCCGTGAAGTCACTCGTGGAGCCGTAGACGGCAGGGTTGCCCGCTAAATCCGATAATTTGACGCATACTTTATAAGTTTGGTTATGGGTAGTTATGCTCGCATCATTATCAAGTGGCATCGCGCCGTAGCTGAGAGCTGGCGTCACGTTACAGCTTATTGCGCTATCCGTTACAGCGTACTGGGCTAAGTCATAATTTGATCCAACAAGATTCGTGGCCAAAGGGTTTGTTAACGCTCGATCTGCCATAGACAGATAGCCATCACTCACATCAGCACCGCGGTCGATGGACGTGAATGACGGCAAGGCCTTCTTCACTGTTATAATCCCGCTAGCACCGTAAGTGGTGTTGAAGGCTGCATCGCGCAGGCGTACGCAGACGCGGTACTGCCCATCCGTAGCAAATCCAGAATTGGTCGCGTTCGGCGCGTTAATCATCGAATAAGTAACACTCGAATCACAAGTCGTCGTCGACGGAACAATCGCAAAATCATCAATCGTGTAATTCAACGTACCAGTCGGAGTTGCGGGGCTCACGACGACCGTATTGTTGGAGGTTTGCTCCAGATTATTAATATATCCATCACTGATTGTCGCTCCGGCAAACGGCAACGATGTGAAAGTCGGAGGCGTCCAGTCAACAGTAAATACTGTGCTAGATCCATACGTCACGTTACCAGCAATATCTCCAAGCCTGACACAAACCATCCAAGAGCCCTCGGGTCCGCTGACAACTGCCGCGTTGGTTGGAACCGTGCTGGTGTAAGTCAGGGTCCCGTTACATGTTCCATTGCGTGTAACACTGTAGCTCACAGTATCGTAGCCCGAACTACCCGTCATCGCGCCCACAAGTGTTGTCGTGTTGTACCTTTCGGACTGGTTTATGGCTGTTTGGGACGCAGACGAAACATCATTGACCATCGCAATCGTGCCAAACACCGGAGGCGTTTGATCAAGTGTGAATGCATATGTCGTGGGAACCAATTGATCGTTGGTCACGTCAATTCGCCCAAGGACGCACAACAGTCTTGCACCATTACCTGACAAGGCATTTGTGATGGGGGTCGCAACAGGCGTCCATGCTGAATATGTCGCCGTTGAGCAGTTTGTCACACCACTCAAGACGGCATGGCGGTAAAACGTAAGATTTGCACCAGACACCGTCACATTCAGAGCTGTCGCGTTCGTCGGATCAGGAGGAGTGTTCGACAGTACCGCTAGCGCACGCTTCGGAGTTGTAACCGACACGGACTGGCCAGCCGAGAGATCAACCGGATCCCTAAAGGAACTGGAACACAATTTGAACGTGTATTGACTGTCATCGTCAAGTCCAGTGATTTTGTGCGAGTATACTTTGGTTGCTTGATCAAAATCAGCCTCAATCACGTCGCTTATGGTACAGACTGCAGAAACACTCGATCCTTTGGCGTAAACAAGCGCAAAACCTTGGTTACGGTCATCACTTGACGTCCACGACAACGTGACATCAGCTGGTGAATCCGCAACACCAGATAAATTGGTCACCTCAATCGAGGGACGCTTAAAGTCTTCATAACCAGGGGGCAAAGAGCCGCCCGTTTGCGCAAGAACCATGGCGATACGTGTGGGTCGAATTGTGAACGTTGCTTTGTAGGCACCACCAGTTAATGCCCCAAGCACCGGTGCAAGAATCTGTTGAGTCATACCCGTTGTTTTCGCGTCCGCAAGACCTCCGTCTTCATGAAATAAAGCGGCTAACTTAGTTGCCACAACGCGTTTGGTGGATTCGATTTCCACGATAATGTCTTTATGCAACTTGGTTCGCGGTAGATCTTTGCCGTCAGCCCCAGTTATCACAAGTAGAACAGGCTCACTTTGCAACGTGATTGACGTGGTGTTAACAAAGGTTCCGCCGTACGAGGACAAACTCGCCATGGCTTCGACGTCAACCGCACCGGCGGGAATGGTCACTTTGGTGTTACTGACCGTTAGAACCGTGGCATCCGTCAGTGATATTTGCTTCGCAGCCGATTTAACAACTGCGGCAGTAACTGTTGTGGTACTACCAGCAGACGGCAATCCCGGGTGTGGGTATTCATCACCAGTCAGCGCTGTTTCCGTTGGTTTTTGACAGCCCAGCATCAGCCCCATGATCAAGAGCGGCAACATCACAAAAAAGCACAACGACTCATGCCGACGTGCCGGCCCACGAGCAGGACAAAGACTGCCTTTGCCACCAAAATCAAAAAACATCCTAACCCCCCAACCTCTTTGATATTCGGCCGGGTACTCACATCTATTTAGTGAAAAGCCTCAAAATTTAAAAAGCCTATTTATTTTAATATGTTACGACTCGGCAGTTGTTGCCTACTTTTCGCAAATTAACGCTTGGCCCCTGTGAACCCGAACAACCTCAAAAGATTTTAGGGTGATAGGGTCTTAAACAGCTCATGAGGGTCACCGCGCCATGAAATGTCTTCTCAACTTGATTCTGCTCGCGGGGTTCGTCAGCTCATGCGGAGTTTCCACGACGACATCATCGTCTTTTAAGGTGCGCATGCACGGTATTCATTCGCCGCCGCCTGGAGCAGAGGGATCAAGCGCACCCCGCAGTCAGCTTTACCTTTTCAAAGGCGTAAAGCTTGTGACTACCGACAACACTGAAATCGATCTCTATGACGGTGATCCGTCATCTGTGAAAATCATCGACCGCGGACAACTTATATTTGAAAAACTCGATATGAGTGATCATGACGGAAAAACGATCGCATCGGTCAATATTCAGTTTGATCCAACCGTATTGATAACGAGCAAAAACGATAAAACCACAAGTTTGGAACTCTCGTCAGGCGAGATGGTTTTAAGCGACGGCTTCACCGTTACGAAAAACAAAGGACAAGTTGTCACGATAAAAGTGGCATGGGGTGACACAATATCAACAGACGACGACGGCAATGAAGTCGTCTCTGCTCCAGCCTTCACAGTCAACTATGATGACGGTGACTGAGCCATGAACGCCTTTGATAGATTGAAAGAGACGATGAAGATCAGGGTTTTTGGTTTTACCAAGATTCCGATGATCTGGTTCGTAGCACCTCGCGTCATTGACGTTGGCGTCGACCATACCGAGATCGTGATTCCCCTGAATCGCCGAACCCAAAATCACCTGGGAAGCATGTATT
The DNA here is from genome assembly GCA_964402975.1 of uncultured Polynucleobacter sp. Taxonomy (GTDB): domain Bacteria; phylum Bdellovibrionota_B; class Oligoflexia; order Oligoflexales; family RGVZ01; genus CAMDKS01. The sequence continues at coordinate 85,624 of CAYOEM010000006.1, read as the reverse complement.
TTGGCGCTCTGGCGGTGGGTGCGGATCTAGCAGGAGGTCTTTTATTCATGAATCTAGCTGCCGAAGCGAAACTAAAAACGTCATTTGTGTTCAAAGACATGAGCGCTCAATTTCTCAAACGGGCCGATGGTGACGTGCACTTCACCTGCCAAGATGGTCACAAAATCAAAACTCTAGTTGCCCAGGTTGCAACCTCCACAGAGCGGCATGAGTCCCAAATGAATATAAAAGCGACAGTGCCTAGCAAATACGGCGATGAAGTGGTAGCAAATTTTACTTTGACATTGTCTGTCAAACGCAAGAGCTGAGAAGGCTTGAGAGATTTTTAGTCCTTCAAAAAACTATAGAACAAGCGACAAAAGCATTAAAAGTTGTCTGTTTGTTTTTTGAACAATTGCACGTATCCCCCCGTCACCATGAAGACAATTTCTGGACTTTTGCTTTTCCACCCTGATATAATTTTTTTTAAGGTTCCAAACCAAACCTTTATCGGAGGATATTTCATGATCGTTAAGAATCTATTAGTTGTTGGCGTTGTAGCTGGATTTGCTACTGCCGCAGCCGCTCAAGACTCAAAAGGAAGCTGGTCAATTGGTGGTCGAGTTCGCGTTGATGCTCAGCAATCAACGACGGAAGATGCTCCAAACGGCGGCACAAAAACAACTTCCAAGTCATCGGAGGTTTCTCTGAACCGCGCTCAGTTCACACTGACCGGCTCGAAAGATGCGCACAGCCTTGCTATTACGTACTATGCTAACAGTAATGAGCTTTATTCAGCTGTTGCAAGCCACAAAGTTAACGATATGATTACAGCACACTTTGGTAAGATGAAAGTCTTGGCTCAAGGCGTTGAGAACAGCTACGAAGCAATCGATCAATATGACTGGTCATGGGCTGCAATGCACGCTCCAGCGAACTCCACTGGTGCTCGCGTGGACTTTGCTCTCGCTCCAGACCACAATGTCAGCGTACAGGCTGTTGAAGGCGTTCAAGGCTGGTCCAATGACGTAACCGTCAACGGCAAAACCTCGACTGTTAAGACAATGTTCAAGACATCAGGTGGTTTGACGACAGCTCTTCAATACCGCGGCAACGTTAGCGGTATCAAACCGATCATCTCGTACACCCAAGTGCGCACATCGAGCACAAAAGGCACTACAGATGCTGGTGGATCAGTTAACTACGGCGACGGCTACGAAACACAAGTTGGCGTTGGCGCTCAGGCTTCCTTCTCTGGCGCAAATGTTGAACTTGAGTACGACACTGTTAAGTTCCACAAGCAAAAAGACGTTGCAGGCGCTAAAGACAACGACATCGCTTCTATGATCGCTCACGTCAAGTACCCAGTTGGCAAATCAACTCCATTCCTTAAAGTTGTATCTGAGAGCTGGAAGTTTGGCGCAAAAGATGACATCGGCGACATGAAAGGCATGAACCTAAGCCTTGGTGTTGAGCATGCTCTTGACGACAGCTGCCGTCTGCACGCTGTTTACATGAACAATGCGATGACTGAGAAAAACGCTCAGAAAAAAGACGACAAGACAACTATGACTGGTTTCAACTTCGGCGTAACAGCTTCCATGTAAGCTAGTACGGTCGAAAGACCAAAGCAAAAAGGCTGGAATCTTCGGATTCCAGCCTTTTTTGTTCTTATAAGATCTGCAACAAAACAAATACATGTATAATATGTGCTGCACCCAGACTAGTCGCTATGAGGACTGAATAGCCATGGACAATATTATGACTCTAACCCAAGCAGCCATCCTCGGCCTGGTCGAGGGAGTCACCGAGTACTTGCCCGTCTCCTCCACGGGGCATCTTATCTTAGTCGACTATTGGCTAGGCCTTAGAGGCAATGGATCTTTCACTGAGGAGCAAAAAGACGCTATCGAAGCCTTTGAGATCGTCATACAAAGCGGCGCTATCATCGCTGTGCTTTACGCCTATACCGGCAAAGTTAAAGAGATGCTACTAGGTCTTATGGGTAAAAATCCGGCCGGCAAAAAGCTACTCATTAACATCACGGCCGCCTTTATTCCGGCCATGGTTATTGGCCTTTTACTCCACAAAGTGATCAAAACCCATCTTCAGCAAGAGTGGCCGACCGTATTTGCTTTAGCGATTGGCGGAGTCGCCATGGTTGTATGGGACCGTTCAGACACGGCTGCCGAGCGGCGAGCAAACGGAAAATCCATCGATGCTCTTGATGTGACAAGCGCTGTTAAAATTGGACTACTACAATGTGTGGCCATGTGGCCTGGCACATCCAGATCCATGATGACGATACTTGGGGGCCAATGGGTGGGCCTTTCACCTGTTGCGGCCGCTGAATTTTCATTTCTCTTGGGGCTACCCACTCTACTGGCTGCTACCGGATTTAAGGCGCTAAAAGAGGGACATCATTTAATCAACCATGTGGGCATGGACGCTATCACTGTGGGTCTTGTCGTGGCGGCTGTCTCAGCGTTTCTTTGTGTCAAGGGACTCGTTGCCTGGCTTGGTAAACACGGACTACAACCATTTGGTTGGTACAGAATGCTACTCGCCGTGATCGTGGCAGTATACCTCTCCGCCTAGGTAGCTAATGACAGTTGCGCTCATCATTCTGTTGTTTTTACTCCTCACTGGATGCGCCGTACTCACGCTCTTTGGCCTTCCCGGGAACTGGGCCATCTTAATCGTAACGCTGCTCTTCACTGTACTAGTGCCACCAACGTCTGGCATCGTCATCGGAGCACCTGTTTTGGTTTGTATGCTCCTCCTGGCAATTCTTGGAGAAATCTTTGAGTTTGTCTTGAGCGCGGCAGGACTGGCCAAGGGTGCAAGTCCTCGAGGCGCATTCTTAGCGCTAGTCGGCTCGATCATTGGAAGTTTTTTTGGCGCTGGGATCTTAAGCTTTTTGCCTATTATAGGTACGATTATAGGCCTGATATTTGGCGGAGCTTTAGGCGCATTGATCGGCGCATTTATTGGTGAAAAATCTCTTGGTAAGGATCATGATGAGAGCTTGCGACTCGGCAAGATTGCGTTCTGGGGTCGACTATTTGGCAGTATTACCAAAATTCTAATCGCAGGAGTGCTGCTCGTCATGGCGGTCACAGCGGCCATTATCTGAAAGATACGCTCAATTCATGGTGATATATTTACTTCAGCGACAACTCGAACACCTTCGGCCAATACTTACCAGTCACATATAGCTTTCGCTTTGTCTTGTCCCAAGCAAGCCCGTTGGCTACAGCCTCTATCGATAAGCCATTCGGGACTAGTGTAGACAGGTCTATCATGGAATCAATAACCCCAGTTTTAGGATTAATAACGACAACAGTTGAAGACATGTAGACGTTCGCCATAATTTTACCGTCGACGCACTCGAGCTCATTAAGTCGATCAAACTCCTGTCCCGCGAGGGTGACCTTTACTGTTTTCTTTGGCTTCAAAGTCCTAACGTTAACTTCAATAAGGTCACTTGAGCCGTTCGATGCCCAAAGAGACCCGCAACCGGCTGTAATACCCCAACCTTCTCCAATCCAAAAAGACGTCGACTTCAGATCAAAGCCAGATTTTTCAGAGAATCCCCAGCGTAAAATAAGACCTTCACGCCATGTCAGCTGAAAGACGTCCTCCCCATGACGCGTGACTCCCTCGCCGAAATAGCTTTTATCAAGACTCGTCCGCGATTTAACAACTCCCGTGGCCCTATCAACTCGCCGTATCTCGCTTTTTCCGTAGTGTCCCGTGGACTCGAGAAAATACTGTTTATCCCAGACTTCAAACCCTTGCGTAAACGCGGATGGATCGTGCGGAAATTCATTCGTCCTAGTCCATGAAAGCACCTTGGGCTGAGCTTGACCGACAGTCTTTGGTACGCTCCCGGCTAGTGCGGCGCATTCCATCGTTAAAATTTGAATGGCCACAGTCAAAAGCGCCGTGGACATAGCCACCCGGTATACCTTCGCAAGCTTGAACCAGGACAGCGTCAACGCGTCAAACCTTTAGACTAAATGGCGTGAAATCGGTTTTGTAGTCGTAATAGTCTTCGTTTTCTGCCCGCTTGATGGCCGCCACGATTTTATAGGTGAATGGCGTAGCGAGAACCTCCCACATAACCTTTAAAAAGTAATTTGTAATCGCTACGGTGATCAATAGTTTGAAATCCCAAATCCCCAAGAATGCCAGCGGATAAAAGATACTCGAGTCGACGGCCTCACCACAGATCGTCGATCCGATCGTACGCATCCAAAGGTGCTTGCCAGCTGTTAGAATTTTCATTTTCGCCAGCACAAACGAATTTGTGAACTCGCCTGCAAAGTAGGCCACCATGGAGGCAAGAACAATGCGAGGCGTGGATCCAAAGACCTGTTCAATAGCCTGCTGTCCTGTGTAACCCTCAGCCGGCGGTAAACTTATAACAACCCATGACATAAATGCGGCAAAAATCATGGCACAAAAACCCGCCCAAACGACCCTTCTAGAACGCGCGTAACCATAAACCTCAGTCAAAACATCTCCAAAAAGATAGCTGATCGGGAAAAAAAGATTACCGCCACCAAACGTTAAGCCCCCTACAGTAACTACTTTTGTCACGCCAATCAGATTGGAACAAAGAAGCACGGTCACGAAGACGGCCATAATGAGGTCGTAATATTTGTAGCTACGAGATTGTCCAGACATACGGGCTAAGCCACCTTTCAAAACGAGATTTTAACATACTTCTAGAACCTCTGACAGTGGTGATGTCCTCATACTGATTTGACGAAAATCTCACCATGATTTATCTATGAGTGTTTCAATCTAAGAAGTAGTGTTTTAAATCTCATTAACCCATCACCGCTGAGGAGCAATAATTGAATACATTGGATCCTATTGCCAAAATGCTCATTGGTGCCGGCATTTTGCTACTTATTGTTGGCACGCTCATCCAACTTGGCATTTTCAATTATCTAAAACTGGGTCGTCTGCCGGGTGACATCATCATCGAACGGGAAAGCACCAAGATCTATATACCCATCGTCACCTGCCTCGTTTTAAGTGCCCTACTGTCGCTTATTAGCCTGCTATTTCGGAAGTAGGGATTGGACCACGGAACTCTCAATTGTATTTAAATTACTGTTTTTATTGACTTTTTAAAGTCGCAGAGACACGTCTGAGGTTTCTCGTGGGAATTACCTTAATGCCGTGATATCTGCGGCATTTGAGGCAATTATCCTTAGAGGTTTACGGTCCATGTCACTATCCCCCAAACAACGCTCTTTCTTGCGAGGAAAGGCACATCATCTGAGCCCTGTCGTTATGCTTGGCAAAGACGGCCTTACCGAAGCGGTATTAAAAGCAACTGACAAGGCCCTCGAAGACCACGAGCTCATTAAGATAAAACTACCCTCGGCAAATCAAGACGACTTCCACGAAGTCGTCAATTCCCTTATGTCGAGTATTAAAGCTGAGGTCGTCCAAACCATCGGCCATCAACTCGTCATTTACAGAAAATCTAAAAAGCCAGGTCGCATCACCAAAGAACTAACCGGTGAATCCTAGTCGTTATGATTCAAGTAACACCACATCTTCCATTAACCGCCTTAACCCATGATGGCCGAACGCATCAAGGCGAGCTTATCGCCATTTCGGAATCATCGGCTTGGGTGACGTGGCAGCATCAGGATCTTGCCTTAAAACCTACTGACATTAGGTCAATTTCTATTGGCAGTGAGAGACGTCCATCTCCCGCCTTCAAAGTCGGAAGCTGTATTGATGGCCTGATATCATTCCACGAAGATTCACAACATGAAATTCGTGATTTTCTGCACGGACTTCGAAAGTCTCAGCATCTTAATATCTGCGCCGAGAAAGACGTAGAGCACTCAGATCGTCGAAATGGATTTGAAGACATTGAACTTCCCGTGTTAGCACTTCCCGAGACGAGTTGGGACGATATCGATACGTCCGTATCTTTTCTGGGATCTAGATTCAGCGCTCCAATCCTTATAACTGGAATGACAGGTGGTGTCGCACAGGGCACGATGATCAACGAACGTCTTGCCGAGGCCGCTACAGCTCACAATATACCTATGGGCGTTGGATCACAGCGTATGGCTCTTGAGAACGAAGCTCATGCCGACATTTTTAGAGTTAAGCGCAAATACCCCAAGCTTTTCTTGATCGGGAATATTGGCATTGGACAGCTAAGATCTAAAAACTATCTAGACCTATGCGAGCGAGCTGTGGACATGATCTCTGCAGATGCGCTCGCTATCCACGTCAATGTTTTACAGGAGCTCATTCAAATTGAAGGTGACCGAGACTTTAGAGGCGTGATAGAAAAAATCGGACATGTGACTACAAAACTCAAGCGTCCCGTCATCGTCAAGGAAGTTGGCGTGGGTCTTGATGTCCCAACAGCTAAACGACTTGCAGAGGTCGGGGTCTCTTGTTTTGATGTCGGGGGATCGGGCGGAACGTCTTGGGCTTTAATCGAGGGTCTTCGAGCGATTGATCCAATCATCCAACGCCGCGGCGAGGTGTTTCGTAACTGGGGCATACCAACTGCCAAAGCAGTGCGCGATTTACGCCTGGCACTTCCAAAATCATCAATTATTGCGACCGGCGGCATTCGCGATGGACTGACAGTCCTAAAAGCTCTGAACGTGGGCGCCGACATGGCTGGAATCGGTCTACCACTTATGCGTGCTGCGCTCGAAGGCGCCGATCGGCCTTCAAAATTATTAGGCGCGATCATTGACGAACTCAAGATCGCCAAGATGTGCTCGGGTCTATAAATCAATTATCTTGCTGCCTGTGACCACGCCGCTATCTTCTCTTGGTCAGTGGAGCCCGGTTGGGACTGGATCGCCGAAAGAGCGCTAGTGACCGAGGTTGCTGCGCCACCACTCGCGGCCTCTGCCGCCCCCAAAAAAGCATTCAATATCAATGATGCATCTTCAGCAGTCATCGTCGCCAGCAATGCTGGATCGTATCCACTGGAGCTATACGTGAATTTATTGAGAAGCATCACTCCATAAGCCGCCTGGTACAAAGTCAGCTGCAATACAGCGCTCGTTGCATATTTATCACTGGAGGTTGTCGAACGAAGGCTAGCCGGTATGCTCGTTAAGATCGCAATACCTGAACTCATATCGCGAAGACTTGCATCATAGGCGCTTCCTAAAGCTGTGGGTGTTGGTACAAACGCCTCCATAACCTGTAAAACAGAACTGTCTCCACCAAAATTTGCAGTCACTACGTTGAAAATATCCAAACCAGATTTACCAGCATAAGCGGCAGCCAAAAGCGGGTATCGTTGATAACTCTCCGGATCATCGGCGACCAATTGAGCAAGTATTTCTACTGCGGTCGTCATATCACCTTTATCAAGAGCTATTCTTGCCTCTTCGTCCTTGGTCAATAGCGCACATTTCGAACCAGCATATCCGACCTCACAATCAAAAAAATTACCTGTACCACACGATGACGTGACGAGCGCCACATAGGATAGAAGGACCATGATGTAATAGTTAGGCGTCATCAATTAAAACCCCATCGCAAAACCAGCAAGATAGACCGGCCTTGGTTCCAAGCCTGGTTTGGAACCCATCTCACGTGTGTAATAGGCAGCAGTTAGACGCACAAGCCATGCGTCGAGTTCGACCCCGTATGACGGCCAGCCATCATAGTAGCCTGCACTCACACCAAGGTGATGCCTTAGTAACAACTTCGCTCCCATCCTCACCCGTTTAAACAGGCCATCGTCAGACGTCGCTTTCACATCTCGATAGTCCGCACTCAAATGAAGGGAATCTACAGAATTGTGCAACGTGTACCCAAGACCAACATGATACATCTGTTTAAGCTCCTTCAGATCACCCGTCCCTGAAAGCTTCGTCCCGCCGACATCATCAATTTTCAAAGCTACACGGTAATCTGCAGTCGATCCTTGCCGAAAAAGAACGAGTCCTGCATCATATCCATATCCAGCATTCATCGCTGTCAATGATTTCAGGCCTGATGCAGACTGCAAATTTGCAATCGCATCTTGATCGGTTAGCTCTATGGTGAGGTCAGGCTCGCCGGCGTAAACAAACTTACCAGTGACGCCTACTGAAAGCATCTTTCCCAATACAAGTGATGCTGCGCTGATTCCGAGCCCCTGATAACTCTCTGCCCGAAACTTCAGGGCCGGCAATCCCGTGTCACCATACTTTTTAGCTGCGATATCGAATTCCGCTCTATTGAAAATTCCCAGACCAAAGAAACGATTGATATAAGAAAAACAATTGAGGACACCTGCATGTAAGGGGCTTTCCAGCACACTGTTAATAAAATCACTACCGCCACTTGAGGCCGCGCCTGCGCCAGATGATAAGCTCTTCGCAAAATCAACGCTTTCTTTACCAACAATCAGACTTGTCTCGTTTCCAAGCCAGCGATGAATTCCCGTACCGTAGGGAATCAAGGCTGGGTTACTAAAAAGCATTCCCGCCTGGCTGGCTCTGGTTAAAGAAGCACCACCGCCTGCTACATCGAATGGATCTTCATAGATCGGAGCACTACTGCGGGCAAATGCTGTAACGGTATTTGTAGCGAATAAAATTATGACTGACCCCAACAGGCTACCCGCGGAGTTGAGTAACAGGCGTCTCTCACTAGATAAAAACGTCTTTTTCATGGCTCGAGCTTATCGGAATAAGAATAGTGGCATGAAAAGCCACAACTCCTAACTTTTTAAGCAAAATAACAAAAGAAGGCTGAAACCATACAAAAGTTATTCACTTAGACAATCGAGAGCGATAGGTGACGGGCTATCCAGGAACCCATAAACATGCGAAAATAGGAGCCATAGGACTGCAAATTTTATGACCATAAAGATCATTTCCTACAGTGAGCCCTCAGAGGCCAATCTTCAAGCTGTCGAGCGCGAGGAGCAGATTCTTGCAATCGCAAAAGTCATATCTGGTTCGACTGGCGGATTTGAGGCCTCTGATGTGGACCGTTGCGCCGCAAAAATCCGCTCAGCTTCATCCAAAAACTCAACAGGATCAATGGAAAAGCTCGCTTCTGACGTCTCATATCGCCTCTCTAAAATTAATCCAGCGACCATGTCTGTGAATGCCGTTGACTTGGATATCCAGAAAATCATGAAATTATTGGAGGGTTGATCTTTTGAACGAAACCAAAACACGTCGCGATCGTATTATAAAAAACCTCATTTCTGGAATTACTGGAGCAACTCAATCTGAGGATGATTCATCAGCTAAGGACATCGTCCTTGGCTTGTTATCAAAAGCCGGCAGAAGCAAGGATGAAGTTATCCAAATTTTAGGCCGCGAAATCGGCCTAGCGCTCGCAGCCGTTCTTGCAAAGCCTTTAGAGCAAATGACCGAGAACAAACGCCTTAGAATCACTGTCGAGTTGGTTGCCAAAAGCAAAAAACACCCGGACGGGCGCACTAAGAAAAAACATGCAAAAACCGACTGACCATCTCCCGACGTCAACTGATCTCATTGAGCTGCACATTGAATCGACCGCATTCGGCGGCAAAGGCGTTGCTCGCTCGGAAGGCAAGGTCTACTTTGTCGAGGGGGCTATAGAGGGCGATGTTGCTCTTGTTGAGGTCCTCTCCACCAGTGAGCGATATAACGAAGGTAAAGTTGCGAAACTTATCAAGCCGTCCCCTCACCGAGGCCCCTCACCTTGTCCCGTCTCGGACGTTTGTGGTGGATGTCAGTGGCAGGGAGTTCCATATGAACGTCAACTGGAATGGAAGAAACGGTTTATAACCAATTCGTTGAGTCGCATTGGAAAAATTGCCGATGACGTTCATGTCGATATCCTGCCGTCACCAAAACAAAACGCCTACAGAAACCGAATATTACTGAGAGCTAGATTGACCCCGTCAGGTCAGCTGTACGTCGGCTACTTCAAGCGCGCATCTAGAGACTTTGTTTCGGTGAACAACTGCGCCATTGCCGTGGATCGGATCAATAGATTTATTGGTGAATTATGCACACGATCGTTTCAACCTGAAGCTATGTCTCTAAATATCCAACAAGAGCTTAAATTTCGCTTTGAGGTTCAGGACATACCAACTCAAGTCGATCAAGCCCCTCATCTTCTGGTGACTGTTTATGATAGCGACGATCCAAATATCACGATGGAGCCATTGATTTCATCCATAGGGAAGATGGCGTCTGTATCCTGGTGTGGACGATCCAAGGATATTCACAAAGCACCCGTAGTGATATTTGACAACCAATTACATCAAACATTTCACACATCTGCCGGTATATTTCAGCAAATCAACATCGATCATAATCACACAGCTAGAACCATGGTCTCAGATGTTGTGGAAACTTATCGCCCGCAGCGTATTCTTGACCTTTTTTGCGGATCCGGAAATCTGTCCTTGGCTCTAGCTAACGATGAAAGGGTCATCGATGGGATCGAATTCTCAAAAAGAGCGATTGAAGTCGCTAAGCATAACGTGGAAATGGCTCGTCTTAAAAATATAAACTACTATTCTGGTGACACAGAAAAATTTCTTTGGCGTGCCGCAAAACAGGGCGTCCGCTACGACATGGTCATCGCCGATCCTCCGCGGGAAGGTATGTTTAAATCCCTCATACCTCTTCAAAAACTAAAACCGAAACACATTGTCTACATCTCCTGTGATCCAGCAACACTTTCGCGTGACTTGAACGCGCTATGCAAATCCAGTTACAGAATCAAGCGCTTTGTGGCCCTTGATTTTTTCCCAAACACTTTTCACATTGAAAGCTTTGTTGTACTGGAGCGTCGCAATGACCAAGCCACCCACGAATCATAATCCAACCACAAAAAAAACATGCCCCGCGTGCAAAACCTCCTTTGACTGCCACCAGCAGGACATCTCAAAGTGCTTCTGCTTCAAAATATATTTGACCAAAACTCAACTGGAAGAGATCGCCTCGCGCTGGAGCGGATGCCTTTGCAGTTCATGCCTCGCAAAAGTCCAAGCAGGGGCTTAGCTTTAATATCCTGAAATAATTAGGGAAAAAAAATATTTTTGAACCACCCCCTAAATCACCCTAGCCATCTGCCGAGGAGTGGTCTGGATGGGGTACCTCCATCAAGTATAGGAGTGGCTTTATGTCTCAGATAGTTATGCTTTCAATAGATGAAAAAACACTTATCAGCGACTTAGACCGTGCAGGATACAAGCGAATGGGTGTTTTAGTTCGATCGGCCACGACCTACGAGGATGCTATCCGCATTCTTAAAAATGAGTCGATTGATATTATTGTCATGAATATGGACCATTCGACGGTCAACACCTTGGATGCGACCGCAAGAATCAAACGAGTTAAAGAGTGGTCGTCGATTCCAATCGTCTTAACCAGCGTTCAGTCTTCCGCAAAGGTTCGCTCAGCAGCAACCAAATCAGGAGCCGATCTGTTTGTTGAACAACCATTGCCGCGCGACTATTTCATTGAAAAGCTAAAAAGTATTTTAGACCAACAAACCCGCAGTAATCAGAGAGTGCGTGGTTCCGTATCTGTGACATTTATCTGGCAGGGGTCCAGCTACTCCTGCGCAGTGGCCGATTTAAGTCTTACTGGTCTTCTTGCCACGACCGATCTTTCCATCCCAGCCGGTGAAAGCGTAGACATGCAGATCTCACTCGGCGCAAGCAGCAAGCCGGTGCGCGTCCGAGGCGAAGTCGTTCGACGAGTATCGGCAGACAAACGTAAAAATGTCGACGAGGAAGCCGGAATCGGGATTCGATTTATGGAATTCAAGGCCGATGGGCGCCAACGTATTGAATCGTGGGTTGCAAGAACCAGCGATACAACCAACAAAATGGCCTATTATCTGTAACAGGTCAGGTCGGGCTCATCAATGAAACGACTTTCTCGACTTGACGAGGCCCTAGTGAAGATGGGACACGCTGAGTCGTTGGCTTCCGCTAAAGCATTAATCATGAGTGGCAACGTCATTGTGGATGAACAGCGCCAGGACAAACCTGGTTTCATGATAAGCGAACATGCTGAAGTTAGAATAAAAGGTCAAAGCCGATTTGTCAGTCGCGGAGGCGAGAAGCTTTTTGCCGCGATTACTGACTTAAGTCTGGAAAATGAATTTAACGGCAAAGTCGTTTTGGATATCGGCGCCAGCACTGGTGGATTCACTGACTGCGTCCTGCAAATGGGAGCAACAAAATCAATAGCGCTTGATGTTGGTACAGCCCAGCTTGATTGGCGTCTGCGCCAGGACCCGCGAGTGGTCTCTATTGAGAAAACTGACATTAAGGATTTCAGTCCAAGTGGACTTCCTGATATCGATTGGGTCGTAGCCGATGTCAGCTTCACATCGCTCGCAAAACTCATTCCGTCAATTCGAAAGTCAGCACCGAAAGCGAGATTACTATTACTGATCAAACCGCAGTTTGAATTGCCGCGAGATCGAATACCCGACGGTGGAGTCGTTACCAGTGAAGCTGATCGTCGGCACGCGGTCGAAATTGTAAAAAATGCTCTTTTAAAGGAGGGATATAATGTCGTCGAAAGTTTTGACGCCAAAGTTATTGGTCGACAGGGCAATCGAGAGATTTTTATACTTGCAAACTAGGTATCAAGACGCATATAGATGCGCTTCAGATCGCACACAATAGTAGAAATGAGCAGCATCTAAAGCATCGACCCAAATGGTGTCTTTGCGAAAGTCGTAATGGGCATCAATATGTTTAAACTTGATCGCATCAAGAATAATATCTTCCTCAAGACCATAAACCTCGCACATCGCGTCAAGGCTTAATTGCTTTCCACGGTAGTCGTCAGGTTCATGACCCATCTCACGAAGGGCAAATTCAAATTCCTGTTTCGTTACCTGTGGGGGCATAGGTTCGTCCTCCTTAAATAGACGGGCCGTGGCTTTAAGACACTGAGCAACTCAATCGGCCCATACTCAAATGGTGACACCCAAACCATGCTCAAACAACGGGCAGAATGTTCCCTGCCCCCTTGAAGGTCAATGGCAGAGCCCATTCAATCGAATATCCGAATTTATTGGCTTTTTGATGATGTTTTTTGGCAAACAGCTACATTTTGCCTAGGCAAGCAGGGCTTGAGTGGATATCAAGAAACCCAGTCTTTGATCGACTTAGCCTGCGCGTCCACGAGCGCTTTATGCGGATTAAATATGGTTCGAGGCACGTCTACAAACAAGACATTCACAAACTGACTACTACCCAAAAGCTCATACAAGATGGACTCCTGGTAATAGACGTCTCGGTTCTCCCAGCTTTTCTTGGTCACTAACCAAAAGGGATTATGCTTCAGACGCGCGTAAGCTTCCTCGGTTAAAATCTCTGCTGCAACGAATACCGGATTAAAATGGGTGGCTAGCTTCGGGTCACCTAAAAATCTTGCTCGATCCTCAGGTGATGCGTGGGGCAATTCAAGGCAGAGTTTTTGCCGAACTCCATCTACATCCGCCAAGACGCACGACCCTCCAACATCTGTACCTGAATTCGGCACTTGCCCCATTAAAACAAATGGCCTATCAAAAAGTACCGTCAACTCTTTATGCTCCGCACGGGTGTAAAACAGTTTCTCGAGCACTAAATCCATGGCTGCGGTGTCATTGACACTACTCAAGCCCCAAATTTTGCAAATACTTTTCGCATGACTATTAGCCATTTCTAAATCGCCGCGTTTCAAATATCGACGAATCTGCTGCATTTCAAAAAACGAATGCTTAAATGCCGCCAAAAATCTGTCTGTTGCTTCGCAAACCGGCCGCGATGTTCCGGCAACGTTATCGATATTTCGAATAAAAACAGAGGTGGCTTGTGGAAAGTCTCGGGCAACATCACGGAATAATCGCAACAGAGTGCCATGCCCCCCCGGCACCAAACTAAGCTTGTTATTTTCTCCGGTAATAATCTCGCCATGACTGTCAAAACGAACTGTAGATAGGGCTGGGCCCTGTTCATAGCAGCGAACAGGCAACGTGGACTTGACACGCTTGGATACTTCCAAAAATTTATCCGCACGCCCGGGGGGGCAAATAAAAACTTCGCCAGCTAGCTGCTTCATTTTTTGGTGCTCGAGACGTTTTATCTCAAGAAATGTCTCTCCAGTGTCGACGGCAGGATAAAGAGCTTTTGGCGATTCAAGATCGGCCAACACGCTAGCGGCTCTGACACAAAAAACATCATCACCAATCTTTTCCACGTCATGCATCAGATCCGTCAGCGAGGTCGGCAGAGGACAACGACTAAGACCAGACGCCACCAGTTCACCCCTGGCATGAATAAACTCACTACGAGATCTATTCGAAAGGGATTTTATGAGCATAAAAAGTGGTGCTAGATAGCGAGTCGATGCCCCTGCCGCTGGAACAAAGGCTATGACGTCCTTATCAGGGCTACCAGATCTGAACTGCTCGAGCCACTTCTCCGTGGGAAGCGGCCATACGCCGCCGTTATCCAAACGGCACGTGTCTACAATTGGAAAAAAACGTTCGGCGACTTGCAGAAGATGCTTTTTTATATTCCGTTGGTGCTGCGCAATAAGATCTGGATCCAATCCCGAATCCAGTAGCTGGCTGCGAATGTTTACATCACTTAAATCTATTTTCGGCTTGGATTGGCTCAAGATCTTAATTCCCGGTCCATGAATCCAAAAGTGCGCCTGCCGCCAGCCTGACTCCCGGCGAAGCAGAATTAGTGAGTTCGCCTGCGATGGCGTTCACCAACTCAACCGACGGCTTTCCATTTTTAAGAGCTCTAATTATCGAAGCCTTGTGCCACGTCATACTGCATGAATTCAAAATCTTCCTCACAATGGCCCCATCAAATCCATTAGGATTCAACTCTATCATCCTGATCGCCAGTGCCTCCGAAACCTCGGGAGACAGTTTATTCACACAATCCGAAAGCAAGCAAGACATGTAGTCAAACGTTAGCGCCTTGGTTCGTTTGATCACAATAATTTGCCACTGGTGATTCAACTTAAGAAAATCATCCCTCGGCAGTTCGTCTGGCAGCGTAAGCGCCACCTTCAAAGCTGAGACTCTGGCACCCAAATCGGTGAGTACATACCCCAACTTCTTCCGGCGTGACGCTGTTTTGGTCTCCATGATAAGACCAGCCCCCACAAGAAGCTCAGCTAGGGACGGACGATCAGCTAAAGCAAATTGAATTCCGCAGCCAATAGACACAAGTGCGTCCACGATGATGGGTACTGTTTCCGGAAGTATGTAAGCTTCAGCCGTATCACCCCCGGCACTCAACAACGCAAATTTAATTCGCTCGCAGTCAATCGCCCAGGGGTTTGACCTCGACTGCTGAGATAAATCCAGCACAATAGCTGCTAGCATCGAGTCGTACTCTGAGACAAATGTGTTGTTGTCTACCGCTTCAAGCGCTCGAAGCCCCTCTTTCAATTTTCGCAAAACGGCCCTACCCAGGCCCAAATCGGCTTCAAGAGCAGCCTCGTCGCTCGCCCCCGCCGCACAGACGTAAGCCCACGTCAGAAAGTCCCGATCGCCAGAAAATAACTTTCGAGGCCGCGACAGACCAAGTGTCATAGCCGCTTCCACAAAATCGTGGACAAGTATTTCTGCATCACCACGAACAAGACCATGGTCATATTGCAAAAATTCGACCAAAAGCGCCGAGAATACCGGCGTTTGTAGCCAGTCTCGATGCTGTGATACCGCGTACGCCATATCGATGAATAACACGCCCTTGGTCGAAGGGGACTGCAACTGCGAGGCCGATATTCGACTCGTCGTTTCAATAAATTCACGCTCTAATGACTGGAGTTCCCAGTCGTTAAGCCCAGCTCTGATACCTAGAACCTTCCGATTTACAACACCCCAGCTCATCACACCTCCGGTAGCTAAAAACGTCAAGCGTTTCAGACACCTGCCTCAACTTTTTCCTATTATAACCGATACCCTCCAAGAAGTAGAGATGTAGCTGAATAGGACTTAGCAACGGGCGCCTATGGACGATCGTAGCCAAAACTTCCAAAACATACTCCAACGGTTTGGATTTGAGAAAATCACCGTAGGTTCCCAGAATATTTGGAAATTAGCGTCCGACGATTCCTCGAAAATCCTCAAAGCTAAAATCGAGATCCTACAACGAAAAGAAAAATATAGCCTCGGAAAATGCAGTATCACACTGGATCGTGAGAAAGCATTACGACAAATTGAATCTTTGGCGAAAAGGAGATTTCCTAGGGTCTTAAGCATTTCCAGTCAAGCAAAAGAACCCAATGGCATCCAGCTTATTGTCGAACTTGCCCCGAATAAAAACCGCAACGAGGACGGGCAGCGCTCAGGAGACAGCAACCCCGGATCGGTTCTCGGATGGACTACAACTATATCACCCGCAAACGAAGCATTAACCATTCAAGTTACCGATGCCTTCTGTCTGGGATCCCAAGTGCCAGACTGGTGGGCAACCATTTTCGGAATCATCAAAGACGCTCTGCTTCCAGGACTTGATAGCTATTGGACGTTGCACAATCTGTTTGAATGTTCCATTCCATTATGGATCATACCAGCGAATCCCTCCGTATTGGCCGCACACATTGATGATCCGCAGATCGTACTTGACACCTCACACGAACTCAAAATACCTCAGCCATTGCGGGTTACCAGGGATAAAAATCGGATAACGATCGATCTGTCACCCCCGGAAGCCCTGTCTGAACAGGACATCTCCATTGAAATACTTGAGGCCAGAGAAACGGCTTCACTATGGAAAGATATCGACTACTCAATCGCGCAAAAACAAAAAGCAAACCTATCACTCCCCATCAGCGGTCTAAGCTCTCAATCAATTCTAGCCCGCATTGGAGCGATGCCCGAACTGGCAAAACATGCTAGTCATTCTCTTAAACTTGATGTGAACGATTTTAAAAACCAAACTATTACCTCGGCGACCGGAGCCGCCCTACTTTTCGAAAATGAGGGCCGATCACACGATCTTGTAAAACTCACGTCAGTCATTCTGCGGAAAATCGCTGAAAAATTCGGAGACCTGAACCAGCACGAGCCGCTTCGTCATGTCGTACCCGAGCTTTTGGGCGACCAATGGTCCACAGTGGACCCAAAGCTCGCATATAAAAGTTGGAAAGCCGCGATAGCTGCCCGAGGAAATAACCCCCGAATTCTCAGGAAAATAGCAAAACTTGCCCAAGACACTGCTGACTTCAATTTAGAGTTCAACACCCTGATTGATCTCTGCCAAACAGAGCGGCGAATTGACACCCTAAAGTCAGCAACGCTGCGCTTAATCGACATATCTGAGACATTCACTCACCTGAATGATAGCCAGATCCTGGCACTTCGAAACTTACTTGAAATATCGGCAAGGAAAACAAACTTTCATCACAAAATCGTAACTGCACTATCGCGACTTCAAATTCGCGCACATGAACATCGAAAAGCACTGTCAATTTTAGAGGTTTGTTTAAAGTCAGATGCCAATGAAGCGTCAGCCTCTGATCTCGCAAAAATGCACGCCACCATTGCAGACATCTGGTACCAACAAGAAAAGAACATTTCTTTGGCATCTGCAAGGTATACTGCTGCAACATGCCCTCCTGCTGACCCATCACCAGAAATTCTAGACCAAGCTGAGGCATTTTTCGCTGCTGTTGGCAATTCGGAACAACTTAAAAGACTCCTAGTACTACGAACGCATCGTCCGGCAGAGCGAAGCTCTTGGGAAGCGATTGAACGCGCCGCAAAGCAAATGAGTAAAATCGGGCAACATTTTGAGGCCATTGCAGCAGTTGTCAACCTCATGCAAGCAAATCGCTATCAGCAATGGTATTGCGATATCATAATGGATGGTTTCGAGTCTAAAGACGTGAACTGGACTCAGGTGACTGAAGCAATGCTAGCTGTGGACGCAAAGCAGCTCCCTAATGACGCTATAGCCTCGTGGAAGCTAATTGCTGCTCGCTGCGCTATGAAAACTCAAAAACAACATTCACTGGCTCTGAAAACCCTATGCGAGCAAGACGTCATTCCTCTGTTAGAGAGGCACGAGTCCAACTTCATCCAAAGATCCTTGCTAGCACTAGACGAGAAGAACAGTATTTCAAATTTTATTGAAACCAGGCTCACCCACTCAACAGCTGCCGAAACTCATGAATTACTGGATATCATTGTGGACCACAATCTCCAGTCAAAAGATGGGATCTTCGACCAAACCATTGTCCACGATTGCAAAATATCGGGTGATGTCAGTCGGGTTCTCAGGCGCCTCCATAGGCTACTTGAGGCTGGACATAGCTCCGGCATGGTGACGGCGATCAGAGCCGTGGAGTCCGTGCTTGAAGAACCAGCAAAAATCATTGAAATTTTTGACTCAACAATTAAGCGACTCATTGTGTCTGGAAGATCCAACGTAGAACCACTTCTCAGCCAAATCCTTGACTCGAGACAGAACTATGGTGAATTCTCGGAAGATGAAATCGGGAGCCTACTAAAATCCCTAATCATCAATAAGTTCCTGAAAATCGCAACAAAATTACTCGAGGGCCGAATCGCCGCAGGTCAGACGGGGGTCGAAGACGCCGACTTGATACATGACATATTCATAGATGCGCCAGAAATCGTGGCCAGATGGCACTTCTTGATGTTTGAGAAAAACCATTCCGACAAGTCACGCCATCATCACGCAAGGCAGCATATTCATTTCGCACTGACGAGAAACACAGAGGCCACGGAACTCATCAAGACAATATTAACGGTATCTCAAAAAGACATATTACCCATAAGCACGTTGCAGACCATGGAAAATATCTGCAGGAAAGCAAGACAACTTACAGAGTTCCTAGGGGCACTAATAAACCAAATCGATGTAAATCCAGACGAGGCAGGCGACCTGGTACACTGGGCCATTCGATTCATAAACCAGAACAATATGGACCGCGAACTCGCCGCATCACTGTTTAGAACTTGGGCCCAAAAGGCCAGTCCTAGGACGCCTGCCGGCCTCCTGTCCGAAGCGAACCTTTGGCTGGCGGCAAAGAACCTCTCGGAAGCCCAGCGCGCGTACATCGCTATGTTGAGCGAGCCAGACATATTAAATCATCCAGAAATATGCTTGGCTGCCATCACTGGATTAGTCGTCTCGAAGCCTGCAAAAACTCAACTCGCCTCAGTTATTCAGACGTTAATCTCTTGGTCGGAAACCAATCCAAACTCCGAAATTGCGTCGCGTCTTATTGAAAAATCGATAGAATACGAGGTCGCATCGACTCACCATTTGCAGATGATGCTCACGTCGAATTTTGATTCGGCCAGCGCAGATAGACTTGGAAGTATGGCGATTCAGGCGTTATCCAAGGCTGAGCGCAGCGCCAACGGGGTGTCAAAACTACTCGCGGAATGGCAGGAAACGATTGGCCAATCAAACAATCACTTGAAATGGAAAAAACTGATCGAATGCCTGACTACAGATCATCTACTACGGCAGCTGCGCAGGCCGGCTCGCTGCGAGGTATTGCTGTTACACGCTCAAAATCTGATCGATGATGAGCCGCGACGCTTTGATGCGATTCCACATCTTGAGGTTATAGCCGCAGAAAATCCAATGGACAGCCGCGTTTGGATACCGCTGTATTCACTTTATGAAGAGAGCGACGCAAAACGAAAGTTAGTCTCTCATCTCGAAAAAATTATACCGCTACTTGAAAGGGATAAGTCACTACTCGAGAAGACACCTTTCAATCTTGAATCATTGAGGAATACGCTGAAACGAACGAAAAAGATACTGCTAGAGCGCGAACCAGACGCGATGTCGACATCTTTCTCCGGAACCACTGATCGACCGAGAAACTTCGACCTCAACGACCACGCGGCACGACTCCAGCGAGCCTGGATCGAGGCCATGCCGGCCGTCAAAATCTCCGCCATCTCGGGATCGCCCTCGGATACATCTCCCACCGACGATGCAGCGAGCAGCCCGGCAAGCAGCGACACGGAGGCCCATCAAGCCACAGCGCAGCCGGCAGATCAGCCCGCATTTTACGGGTCAGCTGCAACAAATCTAGAACCACAAAAAGCTGATTCCAGTCTTGAATTCAATACCCAATACGTGAAGCCTGACGCTTCAAATGGACCAGAGCTTCGAATCGTTGGGAGTCAATCCAATAACTCGATTCATCAAATAATAAATTGGCGCGAGGTCGCCACCAACGGCAATTCATACCCAAATGCGACGGACAGAGTTATGACGATGGCTTTTGCGAGTGAACTTGAAAAACACATCGCTGTACAATGTGTGGCCATCGTGGGTGGTGAAACTGAGGCCTTAAATGGATGGCACTGGCCAGTGTGGCGCGATCGACAGGCCTTTCAATACCCCATGGCAACGTCGGGTCGACTACCAAAAGATATTGGACTAACGGACCATGGTGGACAATTACACAAGTTATTGAGAATGATAACGCCCATATTAGCGCGCAGCCACAGGGATAAATTTGTAGCAAAAACCTATTTTGCGCGAAGGGGTCTCCCCAAAACCACCGAGTCGCGCCAAGCAGACTTGTCGCACCCAGCGCTTGCGAGATGTGCCCTCAGCATTATTGAGCCTCAGTTAACTCAGTCAAAAGTTCGCTTATTTGATACAACTGGTCTTGGCAAAGACGTCTTTTTTGACTTAAGTCAGCGAGCTTTGCATTTTGATGGTAATTGGCAGATAAATTTACCACCATCTGTGCTGACATACCGCATTATTGAAACATTTTTACACTTCCAAAAGGGCAGCCTACCCATCGTAACATTGAATGCTGAAACGGCAATCATACCTGGCATTGAGGTCATTAAAGAGATTTTATCCGCTAACGGCTTATCGCGCATACGACTTGCATTTGGCTTTGAACACCGTGACGTTCAAGCACAAATTAAGGCTTTGAATCAAGAGAAGCTCAACTCCCTGCTCTCGTGGAATAAGGATAAAAATGCGGATGACATTAAGCGTCTGCAGCAAGAGATCCGGTTTAAGATATTGGCCGAGACGCTGGCCATAAC
The DNA here is from genome assembly GCA_964402975.1 of uncultured Polynucleobacter sp. Classification (GTDB taxonomy): domain Bacteria; phylum Bdellovibrionota_B; class Oligoflexia; order Oligoflexales; family RGVZ01; genus CAMDKS01. The sequence continues at coordinate 64,594 of CAYOEM010000006.1, read as the reverse complement.
ACTTGATTTAGTTGGTCTTTGTGAAGCTATTAATGGAGAAAATCTTTGCCTTAATGGCCGCTTGGGACCTGGAGACTTTAGATTTCTCGATCCACTTTCGTCAAAATTGATACTGCTGGCGACGAAGCTTAATATTTAAGTTGTCCCTTCGGCTCTGTCATTCGAAATAGCATGGACGTATCCAATCCCGCAGCTCGGGTCAAAACGGCCAGCCAACGATCAAAACCCAACGCATTGCCGGCGCACGGCTCTGTGAAGCCTTGCATCGACATTAAAAAAACCTCATCGACGGGTACCGGGTCGTTTCCGGCTTTTTCACGCGCGACTCGAGCATCATGAAGTCTCGCGCGATTTTCACCTTCGCCCGTTAGTTCAAAGAACCCATTACATAATTCAACTCGTCCGATATAAAATTCAAAACGCTTTGCCCAACCACCTTCGACTTTTGCAAGTGCGGCCTGTGAGGGTGGATAGTCATGAAGCACACAACCGCCGAGCCTTGCGATTGCAGGCTCAATCTTTTCAATAAGAACCTTAAAAAAAGCCGTCTCAAAGTCGTCGGTGGGTAACACAGATACAACACCATGCTCCCTGGCTTTTAGAGAGAGATCAGGGTCTTGGTCCACGAGCGTTAGTCCTGCAAATTCAAGAAAGGCCTCTTCGACACGCACCCTTTCAAATCTTACAGGAAGCACATCGGAAGCCGGTATCTTAGTAATAGCTGACATCGCATCTGCGGTGAAGCGAAGGAAGTTTTCTGTCTCATTCATGAGACCTTTGTCAGTTTGTCCAACCTGATACCATTCGAGCATACAGAACTCAGGGTTATGCCATTCAGAGTATTCACCTCGGTTACGAAAGCATTGCGCCAATTGGAATATCTTTGGCAGGCCAGCCGCTATAAGCCGCTTCATATGCAACTCCGGACTGCTTCGCAGGAAGCGCCGGTGTTTAACACCTCCGTGGTCCTCCCATTCAGTACCAAAATAGTGAAGATGGACTTCCGTGCCTGGACAAACGGTTAATACCGGCGTCTCCACCTCCAGATAGCCGTCACGTGTAAAAAACTCGCGAGTAAACTGTCGAAGGTGATGTCTGTTTTTTGCAATGTCCCGCAAATCCAACTATTTTCGCTCCCGGGGGACACCCTCGTACACGAGATCTCCTCCACTGCTGGCTGAACCTGGCCCCATCGTCAAGCACCAGTCAGCCGACCTTATAACGTCCTCGTTGTGCTCCACCACGACCAAAGTGACGCCAAGATCCGTTAACTCTCTCATGACCGAGATCAAACGGGATACATCCTCAAAATGAAGACCGGTCGTGGGTTCATCAAGGATCAAGACGCTGCCTTGCCCTAGCTTTTTCGTGAAGTAAGGAACCATTTTTAATCGCTGCGCTTCCCCACCTGACAAGCTAGCACTCGGTTGACCAAGTTTCAGATAACCAAGACCGAGGCGCTGTGCGGGAACCAGTTTTTGGACAATCTTACGATGGCTCGCGAATTGAGAGACCGCTTCATCCACGCTCAAGTTCAGAACATCGTAAATCGACAGTCCATTAAACTTAACATCAAGCACATGAGAACGAAAACGGCGGCCGCGACACACGGGACACCGCACGCGTGCATCGGCAAGAAAGCGCATGGATAAATTCAACTCACCACGGCCCTTGCACTCCGGGCATCGCCCCCCGTCGAGATGAATAGAAAACGACTTCGCAGTCAGTCCGGTGATCTGGGCATCCGGCAAGGACGCATAGAGATCTCTAAAATCTCCAAGAATATCCAAATAGGTTGCGGGCATACTCACAGAACTTTTCGCAACCGGCCGTCGATCAATCAAATCAACACGCATGATGCTCTCATGCCCCTTGAATGATGTGCAGTTTTTCCAAATAGTTTTCGCAGGTTTTTTTGCTGGTTTTCGTTTTGATTTCTCCTGGCTTACATGCATCGCATCGATCAGGTTAGGAAACAAGACACCCAAGACGAGGCTACTTTTACCTGCACCGCTAACGCCCGTGACCACCGTCATGGCCTCCAGCGGAATCCGCACCGATTTCATGCGAAGGTTGTTCAGCCGCGGATTTTCGATCGTCATAAACTTATTGACTGCATGATCGATGGCTTTCCGCTTTGTGGGAGCTTTATTGCGACACAGCCATTCGGCTGTTTTTGAGATTTTTGTATATTTTTTTGCATCGTTTGGCGAAAAAGCCGCCTGAATATGCCCGCCCTCCGCACCGCCGGTTGGGCCCAAATCAATAATGAAGTCCGCAGATCTCATGATGTCTTCATCATGATCGACGATTAATATTGTGTTGCCTTGGTTCTGAAGATCCTTCAAGTGCGAAATCATGGCGGCTAGCTCTGTATGATGAAGCCCCTGACTAGGCTCATCCAGTACGTATAAAATGCCGCGCAAACTGTCACTAAGAACACCGGATAATTTGACACGCTGAGATTCCCCACCGGACAAGCTACGAACTCGACGCGCTAGAGACAAATACCCGAGTTTCATGTCAACAAGGCGCGTCAATAGTGACAGCACTTCACCATGAACGCGCTTAAACGCTGGATTGTCCAGCAGTCCCGCAAACTGATTCGGATCTTTGAACATGGCGCAAAGATCTTGAACCGACGCATTCAAAAGCTCATGAATTGTCTTACCTGACAATCGCACAGCGGAAGCCTCGGCCTGAACACCTGTCCCATGACAAGGGTCACATAACGTCTCCGCAAGCGCAACACCGTCGTGATCATCTTCTAAGTCCGCGGTGTCGTCTTCCACATCAAGTACACCGTAACCATCACAGTCTGAGCACCGACCTAGAGAGTTCGAGTTAAAGTACCTCGAATCCAGCTTGGGCCAAGAAAAACCACAGACGGGACACCCTGCTTTCGTAGAAAACACCTGTCGACTATCCATGTCCCATCCGCCTTTGGCGTCGACAAGAAGCCATTCACCGTAACCACCTGAAAGGTCTAGAACAGCTTGAACACTTCTTGAAAGACGCTCCGGGGATTCTGATTTGATCTTTAATAAATCGATCAAAACTTTAATTGTATGCTTTTCCTCGCGGGCCAACTCAGGAATTGGATCCAGCTCTTTAAGCGATCCATCAATCCAAACTTTGGTGTAACCTTTCGCCGAATATGAAGTCAGCTCTTTCCTGAAGATGCCTTTCTTGGATTCTGCAACAGGCACCAGAAGCGCGACACTGCGGCCGCCTGCTGCGGACGTGATATGCCTAACAATGTCATCTTTGGACATTGCGCTGGTAGGCCTCATATGGTGTGGGCAAAGTTGTTGACCAAACCTTGCGAACATGACGCTCAGCAGCTCTGAAACATCCGTCAGAGAACCCAGGGTTGCGCGTCTGCTGGGAGCCGTCTCATTTTGCGCAAGAGCAATGGCAGGACTAAGGCCTGTTACCTGCCTAACGAGGGGCCTTGTCCCGAGGTCTAAAAACTGGCGACTGTAATGGGACAATGTATAAAAGAATCTTCGCTGGCTCTCTGCCAGCACCGTATCAAAAGCCAGCGAACTCTTACCACTACCGCTCACTCCGGTGACGACTGTGATTGACCCACGTTTGATATTTATGTCTATGTTCTTCAGATTGTGCTCGCAGGCGCCGCGAACCTGAATAAATTCATGCTCCATAATGTTCAGCCATCCATGTCTCGCAAACTTTTAAAGCTGCGTCAAAACTACGCATACTAGCCCGACCCGAAAGGAATAAATTCGCCGCCGGTCCATGATCCGGCGATACGCGCAAATAAGGTAGTCCTAATGAAATGTTTACAGCGTCATCAAAATGCACCGTCTTTAACGCTGATAATCCCTGATCATGATACATGGCCAAGACCACGTCGAATTCACCTTGCATTGCCCTGTAGAAAACAGTGTCTGCAGGAAATGGACCATCAACCAACATATTTAAATTCTTTGCTGCAGCAACTGCAGGCCGCGTAACGTTATCATCTTCGTCGCCAAAAAGCCCCTCATCTCCGCAGTGCGGATTAAGCCCACAAACGGCGATGCGCGGACGATTTATGCCAAAGAGGCTTTTCATCGAGTCATGGATAATTTTAATTTTACGCAGAATCAATTCCACATTTATCGCATCACTCACGTCACGCAGACCCATATGATTTGTCACCAAAGCCACGCGGAGTTTCGGCCCAGCCAAAATCATTACAGCCTTAGCTCCCCACAAATGTTCAAAATATTCCGTCTGTCCCGGAAAACTAAATCCCGCAAGAGAGGCGTTTTTCTTGTTGATCGGAGCCGTGAGAACGGACATGGGACCTCTCACCCTTGACGGAATAGCTTTCAATGCTGCTACCGCCAATGCTCCCCGCTCCGCCTCGCTCAGATCTCGCGCATCTTTGTTGGCAAAGTTGGGTATGGGATCAAGCCAGTAGACGCCGGGGCCATCAATTTTTTCAAGATTTTGAACAACCGTTAGTTTTGGAATTTTTAAACGGAGCCCCTCGGCCTGATTGTGCAGTTGCCAAAGACTGCCCACTCCTACAACAGAACGATGCCTTGACATCGATGGCACAACAGCTTGCAAAAATGCCTCAACATTTATGCTAAGTGGGTCTCCGCAGGTGTAAACAATCGTCACGGGTAGCCTATCCATATCAAACTGAGAACTTTGAAGTTCGGTTACGTTGCCACCACCGGTCACAGCTTCGGGCTAGGCGAGTTCCCTTAAAACCCGACAAAAATACCATGCAAGCCCCTGGTTCTTCATGGTAAATTTTCATGGAAAAACTAGATAAGTGAATTTAGATGTCAGCCTGCCAATCAGGCCGAAGAAAAAGTGGGGCACCATGGGACACGACACATCAATCAGGGCACGTTCAATTTCATTTAATTCAATGATTTTATTGGTTTTTTTGTGTGCCTGCGTTAGCTCCTCCCGTTCATTCTCGGCTGACGAGGCGATATCGGTCCGAAGCTCGATGAGCTGGTATACCTACGGTAGCATTCTTCAGCCCGTGGAGGATTCGCCGGCAAATACTGACAATACTGTACTGCAGCTGGATAACCAGACGGGGGGCATCGACATTCGACCCGACATTAGAGCGATGAGCGGCGCGTTAAAGTTGATAGCAAGACCGCAGTTAAAAATGCAGGTCTCGAAAGCCGTCGTTGGTGGAAAAGATCGCCCCGAGCGCCCAAAATCGTCCGGACGATGGATTGAGTCTTACGGGCTTCTAACTGCGTCCGACAAAGTACAGGTGAGCTTTGGCCTTCAAAATTATCAGTGGGGAGCCGCGGAATCTTTGAATCCAAGCAACCGCATCTTCCACGAGAATATCGATGGTAAAGGACTTCTTTACACGGTAGAGGGACGAAACATCGGACGAGTCAACATATCTTGGACTAAACGCATCAACACCGTCCTCATGAGTGAGACCGAAAAAGCCAAGGACACAAGCCTATTCAGAGCTGAAGAAACGTTTCAAACTAAAGCTCTCATGAAACACGAGATCAATTGGAATAACGGAGCCGATTATGTAGGAGTCGTATACGGCGCACCGGAAACCGGCGACTCCTGGTTTGGTGAGTACTTCAACATCTCCGTGCTCGACGGTCTGACTCTTTATGCTGATGCTGCCCACCAGAAAAATTCAGAGGCCTGGTACCCAGTTTTTGAAGCCTCGACTCAAGCGCCAAATCAACAGGTCGTCCAACTTCGACAAGCCAGAATCAATGATGGAAAATTCTATACTCTTGCTGTGGCTGGGTTACGCTACAGCTTCGAGGGCGGCAGTGACCTGCGTCTTGAATATATTGGAAATGACGCCGGTTGGAGCAAGCAGGAAAGCCAAAGAGCCGTGCTGGCACTCAATTTAAAATCCCCCCTACAGGTGGCCGACTATCCCAAAAATCTTCAAAGAATTCTGAAACCAGGACTCGAATACCGCGGTAAAAGTTTTGCGCTTCTCTCCTGGCGAATTCCTGATGTTTTTGACATCAAGGACTTCGTAATCTACGCACGCACTCTCAGATCCGTTATCGATGGCAGTGCCACGTATTATGGAAGCAGTGAATATTCGTTCGGTTCGGCATCAACTCTTATATTTTCGGCTTATGCAACGCAGGGCTCAACAGATTCCGACCTACGGGGAGTCGCGAGCAGCGTCGTGACAGCAGGAATTCGGCAGGATTTTTGATGTTTAGAAACATCTGGCTGGTCTGTTTTTTACTTCTCGCCTTCGGCACCATAGTTTTCATCTTGGTCGGAAGGATCGAGGCGCCCTTAGTTGTTGATCTTTGGCAAGCACCTGTGCCTTGGTTTCGCGATTTCATGGCCGACAGCATTTACGAGGGTCATTTTATCGGTGCCAGTGATTTCGGTGTTACTGCGGCCATCATCTGCTTTGTCATGTGGTTGCGACGCCGCAAATCGCAAGACCACAATAGGTTTCTATCAAAACACGAGCTCAGGTTTATTTGGTTGTCGAGCTTTTTGACTGCTATCGTTGCCGTGCACGGATTAAAATGGGTGATTGCTCGAGCTCGACCCAATAGGTTTTTTGACATGCTCGGCCACGAGGCCCTCAGTCCGGAAAAGCTTGCAAGCTTGACTCTGCCTGGATTTTTACCACTCATAGGCCCCCGCGGGTTGGGATTAAACAGCTTCCCAAGTGGGCACACGGCGTCGTGCACAATTTTATTAGCCTTCAGTTATGTTTTATGGCCTAAAAATAAGGCTGCTAGTCTTATAACAGGTGCTCTGGTTTTAGCTCTGTCGGGGGCCATGGGAGCCGCTCGCAGCATGGCTGGCATGCATTGGCTCAGTGACAGTGTGGCCTCGGTATTCTTGACGTGGTCGATCATCCATGTGACTTGGCATAAAATCTCGAAAAGTAATCAGGTACTTAAATAAGTTTTATGATTGCCCATTTGGCCACAAGCCGGATAAAATCTTCGCCTAACAACTTTTAGGCATTTCTGATTCTATTTTAGACCCAGAGGTAGTTCTATGACGTCACTCGGTCTAGTTCAAACTTTTGAGAGACTCTGAGGAGGCTATCCTTGACATCGACTGAGACGATTATCGAGCTGAACTCGGTGAAGAAAAGTTACCGCTTGGGTGAAACGATCGTTCCCGCTTTGAACGGGGTCAGCCTTGAACTGAAAAAAGGTGAGTTCACGGCCGTCGTCGGCGCCAGTGGAAGCGGCAAAAGCACACTTCTTAACATGGTGGGATGTATTGACGATCCGGACTCTGGGAGCATCAAGGTAGACGGCATCGAAGTTACCACACTCGATGACGACACGAAAAGTGATCTGCGTAACAGGAAAATTGGCTTTATTTTCCAGTCTTTTAACCTCGTGCCCGTTTTGAACGTCTTTGAGAATGTGGAGCTCCCACTGATCATCAATCCGGAAATTCCGAAGGCCGATCACCGCGAGCGAGTCATGCAAGCGTTGAAAGACGTTGGTATTGAGCATCTTCACCGTAACCTTCCCGATCAGCTTTCCGGTGGACAACGCCAGAGAGTCGCTATTGCGCGGGCTCTGGCTGGAAATCCAGCACTCGTGCTCGCCGATGAGCCTACGGCAAACTTGGACAGCGTGAACTCCCATAGGATTATTGACCTAATGCTAGAACTGAATGAGAAGAGATCCGTGACGTTTCTATTCTCCACGCATGATGAGAAACTAATGGACCGAGTTTCTCGCAAGATATTAATCGCTGACGGCGTCATCAAGGGGTCCAAAAAGAAATGAACCGCACTCTCGCAAGGTTGGCTTGGAGAAATCTTCAGCGCAATTTGCGAAGAAGCATTGCCACCGGCATGGCTATAGCCGCAGGATTTACAGCATTCATGATTGCCGCCGGTTATGCGTTCCGCGTTGAGAGGGTCCTCGGCGCATACACGCATTATGCCTTACACGTGGGTCACATAGGCATCTACAAAAAAAATGCTCTGGAAATGTATGGCATCAAGCCTCAGCAATATTCTCTAGATAAAGACGAACAATCAAAAATTGATGCCGCCCTGAAAGATCTATCCAACGTTGATATGAGTGGCCGATACCTTATTGGTCAGGGCTTAGCTGGCAACGGCTGCAAAACCTTCCCCTTCGTCGCAACCGGTGTTGATCTCGCCATTGAGTCAAAAGTCATAAACCATCCAAATCTTCTGACTTGGAACCCACACCTAACCCGCTTCCGGCAAGGCGATCCCATCGACTCTTTCCCAGAGGATGTCGGCGCAATCGCTATATCTGATGGACTAGCACGTCTTTTAGGAAAGACAAACCTTCACAAAGACGTACAGGGTAACAAACCCGTTATCATTACAGACTGCGCATCGCCAGAAGCTCGCACTTTGTTTGCCTCGGATGCAAACGTTCAGCTTGCTGCGGGCACATGGGATGGGACTCTCGGGGCGCAAGACGGCGAATTTGTGATGCGATTCACCACAGGCCTTGTGGAAACAAATAACACCGCGATAACGCTCCCCGTTCAGCGTCTTCAAAGCCTACTCAACACCGATCACGTCATGAACTATAGCGTGTGGCTTAAAGAGCCTTTATTCCTCTACCAGACCGTATCTGAACTTCGAGAACGGTTAAAAAGCACCGCGCCAGAGGTTGAAGTTCTACCATGGACTGATGAACGACTAAGTCCCTACTACTCTGGCACCATGCAATTTATCTATGTCATGGTTGGCTTTATTGGCTTTGTTTTGGCCGTTGTAGTTATTCTGAGTATCTTTAATTCAGCTACGATGACCGTCATCGAAAGAAGTCAGGAAGTTGGGATGTTCAGAAGTGTCGGATATAACCAGAAAATCATGCGTCGTCTCTTTATATTAGAGGGACTTTTCCTAACCATTGCTTCTGTTATTGCAGGCGCCGCACTCGGGCTTCTAACTATGTGGATCATCAACAAGCTAAAAATCACGATCCACCCGCCTGGCGTAGCTGGCGGCATAACGCTCATGTTCAGCCCCAATGCGATTATCATCCTGACCGGAGCGACAATTGTCGGATTACTCGGCATGCTCAGTACTTGGCTTGCCGTAACTAGCGTTGTTAAGAAAAATATAGCCAACCTTGTTAGCGGAGCCACCCGCTAACAACTTCTTTAGCAAGGAGACTTTGTTTATGAAAACCTACACACTCGCACTATCCCTGATGGCTTCGACATTGATGGCCGCACCGCCTCCGACCACCCAAGAGCCTACGGCTTTAGACATCCTAAAAGAATCCGATCGCTCGCGCGGATCGGCTGCCGTGACGGAGGGAATATCTTGGGCCGTTGACGTGCAAGCAAAGGACGGCAGCACCCAAAGCCTTATCTCCTACGACCTTAAAGTTAAAGGCAACGATGCCCTTGCTGAAGCCACAGCACCGGCAAGAAACAAGGGTGAGACTCTGTTATTCAACGATCGAAACATCTGGTTTTTCAAACCAGGACTCAAAAAGCCTGTCGCCATATCACCACGCCAAAAACTGATGGGCCAGGCATCGAATGGTGACATCGCATCAACTAATTATGCTCGTGACTATGACGGAACCATTTCCGGATCAGAAAAAGTTAACGGACAGGACACGTGGAAGTTGGAGCTCAAAGCGAAATCCAAAAATGTCACTTACGATAAAATTCGCTATTGGGTCAGCAAGAAAGATCGACTCGGCATCAAGGCTGAATTCCTCACTGTGAGCGGTGATGTATTCAAACACGCCACGTTTGAATACAAGAATAAAATCGAAAACGAAGGGAAGTCATTCCCATTTGTAAGCAAGATGGTGATTACGGATGCAGTCAACAAGGCATCCGTAACGACACTCGACTACAAAAGACCGCGCGGAGAAAAACACGCGGACGCGCTCTTCAATGTGAATAACCTCATCCGTTAATGTCGAACGAGTGCGGATCAGCGCGAAAGGAGCTCATTAGTGCGTAACGCTGTCAAACAAAGACTAGCCCAAATAGCCTGGAGAAACGTCATTAGAAACTGGCGTCACAGCTTGGCTAGCAGCTTGGCTATTCTGGCCGGCTTCACAGCAGTCTCTTTGTTTGACGGTTTTTTGATTGATTTGGTGCGGGTTAATGAGGAAGGCTACAGCATGCGCGGCATGCAAGGCGACGTGCTGATTCAGAGAAAAGACGCTCAGTACAAGTTGATTGAGGACAGCTTCGCCTATGCATTAACCAAACCAGAACAAGATGCCGTTGAAGAGGTTTTACGAGCTGACAAAGATTTTGATTTAAGAGTCAGATTTTTGGATGTGAAAGGCATGGTTTCAAACGGCCAAAATAACGCCATATTCGTCGGTGGATCAACGGATGTACCTGAAGGCCGCCAGATGCGAGGACGCCTTTGGGAGTGGAATACCGTTGCAGGGAAGCCGTTTCACGAAACAACTGAAGAAAATGCCGTTTTAGTAGGAACTGGCCTCGGAAAAATGATGGGTTGCGAATCAACGCAAGACGTCACCAAGATCATGCGCCGCGAGGGCGGATACATCCCCGAAGATCGCCCATTTAAATGCGATCGGGCATCACTCCAGCTCAGCGCTTCAACGGAAGCTGCCCAGGTCAATGCTTTGGACCTCAAAGTCGTCGGTATCGTAGACGGCGGCTTTCGCGAACAGGACAAGTACTGGGTCATCCTGCCGTTGCCGTTAGCCCAGAAGCTGCTCGACACGGACAAAGTTACAACGATAGCGGCACGAGTCAAAAATAAATCTGACATTCCAGCTTTTGTAGCTCGTGTAAAAAAGAACCTTCGAGACAAGGGTTTAGATCTTGATGTGATCCCATGGAAAGAGCATCAGGTCGGATCTTTCATGCGCGGAAGTATGGACATTACAAACTCATTTCGAAATTTATTCATGGTCATTGTGATCACGATCTGTGTTCTTTCCATCTCGAACACCATGATGAAGGCGGTCACCGAGAGAACTCGGGAAATCGGGTCTTTGCGCAGTTTTGGTTTCCTAAGGCGAGAAATTGTGATGATGTTTGCTCTTGAAGGGCTATTTCTTGCCCTGCTGAGCTGCAGCTTTGGAGTCCTCGTGACCGTCGTCTCTTCCATACTTATAAACTTTAGCGGAATCACTTATAAAGCTGGCTTGCTCTCTGCACCGATATTCTTGACGGTGGCCCTCAATCCAACAGTTTGGATCTTGAATACACTGTGGCTCACAACACTTGCCGCTGGGACTGCATGGCTCTGCTCTAAAAAAGCAGCCAAGATGGTCATCGCTGACGCGATGCGACACGTTTAATACAGCGTTTGTTAGTTAAGGGCCCGAGCCGAAATACTGCAATTGCTGGTCGTCGGAGATGATATCACCACGTCAAATAGTCGTAAAACGTACTCAGATACACGCGACGTCGGAGCCGTGGATAACCAATCTGGAATACCTGGGTCTCGGTAAATCCTTTTATAAACAGAGAGCTTAAATGAGTACTCTGTCTCTTTAGTCCACTGACCTGCATAAAAGTTCTGAACCGGTCCCTGCATAGGAAGCGGTGGACCTCCTGGAATGGGCGGGATCTCAAACTGAGGCCCTTGACGAAAATACGCGCACGGAAGCTTGTCAAACTCAGGGGGAAGAAATACCTGCGCATTTCCAGCCCGAATAGAATAGAGATCAACTTGGCGACCACTCAGATTAGTTGCGCCGACGCCGGGATTTGTCGAATGGGGTGACGGTTTTCCAGTGGCATCCTGGCCGGGATTTGAAGATTGCACTACGCCGTCCGATTTTTGCGTAGCTTTTTCTTTACTCCCCACCTTAACGGGAGCACACCCGCTGGTCAGCACGACTGCAAAAATAAAAATTTGCGTTCTCATAGCTGATCACTCAAACGTCTGAAGTGAAGATAAAATATTTGCGCTCCATCCAAAATGACCGGCTTTGAATCGTTATTAAAGCCCATACCCGTCACATAGAACCTTGTCTGGTCATTCAAATTTTTTTCAGAGGCAAGATCAAAGATGTGGAGGCTTCGTGGACGATCCGGGGCTTTCAGTGTAATTTTACCAAGATGTGATGACAGGCTGTCCGGGGCGCGACTAAGTTGCAAAAATGCTTTTGTAGAGTTCACCCTATCTTCTGCCCCCATCGTTACGGCTACATCCGTCATGAGTACGTCACTACGAATATGGTCCCAACTAAACTGTAAGATCGTTTCGATCGGCGGGCCTGATGAGTTACTGGCAAATCGTCCCGCCGGAGCCGCAACGCCGCCGAGCCGGAATAGATGCCGGGCGTTTTGTATTTCACTCAAAAGCTCTGCAGTCGATCTGAACAATACAATCGACAGAGTCGAGGGCTCGCCCACTTTCAAAACACAGCTCGCACGATCAGAGCGGCCACTAGTATCAAGCGTAGCCGTAAGGGTTACATTCTGCGTTTTTGAAGCACCACCGCCTTTGTGGATCGTCTGCATAGAAGCCGATCCCAGCGGCCTAGATGTTGTCAGGGCGTACGGACCTTCACTCAATACTTTTTTGCCGTCTACGTTCAAGTGCCACGTCACCAAAACACCGTCACAGGCTGCTGATTTTCCGCTCGCAGCTTCCCATGAAAATCCTGACCGAATCAAAACCAAATCCGATGGCTTTGAATCCGCAGTGGATGCGCTGATAAGTGTTGGCGATTCAGAAACCTTCACCTCTGGTGAAAGTAACTTATCGGAATCAATGAGATCGGATACAAAATAGGTCCCAGCCCCTGTGCCATTTGTAGCTGCGGCCACAGCTTCGCTGATCTGACTAGGTCTAAAAATTAATAAACCTCCATCCGATCCCCCTGAAACGCCGGCCTGTGTCGGCAGCGCCCTCAAAGAGAACGTAGTATCTGCATTGTCAGATATCTCATGAGCGAGTGTATTGCGGGAAACCATCACCCCAGAGTCCTGATCTCCCACAAACTGGGTATTCGAGGCACCCAAGGACGTCTCCCCTAGTTTAAAGCCAAGAGTTTGCAAGACCCCCGAGCCAACCTTCGCAAATGTGAATCGACCAAACGCATAGACTCTATCGCCTTTTATAAAAGAAAACTTACCAAAGCTGAGAGCCGTTGTGGAATTTCCCGAGCTCGCCTCTGATGTGCGGGCTTCATGAAGGAGGTAGATCAATCCATCACGAACGCAATACCCGGAGGCATCAATTGAGCCCGCGGGACAAGCACCCACGGACTTTGTCTTGTCACTACTAACTTTAAACGGTTTACAGCCTATCAGCGGGCTGGCCGATAAAAAAACAAGTGCTGGTAGCAACGGATAACGCATGGCGCCGACTCTCCACCCATTCACTTCGAGCTAACCAATCCACTTTGAAGGCTTTTTACGTTTTCGAGCTTTTCCTGCAAAAACAGATCGCCTGCGATGACTCCGTCGGCTTCGATCATATGGTCTGAAGCTTCAAAGGTCTGACCTGTAACCGCAATATTCACAACATTTTGATCGACTTTTATCGGCCTGCGCACGATATGCGTGACCTTCTTGAAACGACCCTTGCCGATCACTAACTCGTCTTTCTCGGTAAGTTCGTCAGCTTGCTTCAGCCCCTGGCGGGTCATAAATGGATGTTTACTAGTGACCACAACCTTATCAGAACCCTTGAACCCGATCTCTAGCATCCCTTTATCACTCTCGGGCCCTTTTGTGATTCTAATCACAATGGCTGCAAGACCGGTCAAAGGGTTTCGTACTTTGTCGTTTAATTTGATCTTTTGAATTTCTTTTTTCCTGCCGTCAGCCATCGTGATAAGTGTCTCTGGCGCAAAGCATCCACGGTAGGTTCTCAATTCTGGCTTCGAAGTCGAAACCGCCGCAATCGTACAGCCTTCGACGTCAGACCTTGATATGGTGGCTCGGTAGTTGACCGCATACCAACCAGCTTTATTCGGGTCCCAGCTCAATGTTTTCTGGGAGCCGTCCTTACGTTGAAATACCGTATAGTCGAAACTTACGTTCGTGCCACTGGTCTTTAAGATGTCAGGGCGCCGAGTATACTCTGAGATAGGAATAGCAACTTCAGCGGGACTACCTGGAATAACTTCAGTGATAGTCTTGGAAGGATCAATGAACCTACACATGGCAGAGTTTATGGGGACTTTGTTTGGCTCGTCTTTTGTGACAGTCGGATCACCTTTGTCGTCACTCGGAGCTCCTCCGAAAACGCCGCCCAGTGAATCACGATCTTTCAACCGATCAACCTTTGCTGCACGGGTTTTGCAACCACTAACCAATAATACTCCCGACACCACTAAGGCGACTGGTACGCGACTGTTTGCGAGATTCCTCAAAAAGCCATGAATCATGGTAAACCCCTCCTTGCCGGATTTCTCTATCGGTAAATACCCCGAGAAATATTAGGGAATTCTCTCCAAAGTTGGCAAACGCATGAAATGATTGAAATTCTTAGATCGATCTATCCCATCGATACGGCGAAGCATTTAGTTTCCATAGCTTAATTTGGTAAGCTAAGAGGCGACGCAACTCTAAAATAGGGAGTCAGAGCTTTGGGACGTGTTAACCGAAACGTGTTATCCGCACTGTTATCCTTCGCTACATTAGTGACGCCGCAAGAGGCATTCGCCACCGATTACACACCCATTATTTTAGTGGGCTTACTAGCGTTTGGTTTGGTTGCGATTTTCTTCGCAGGTGTCATTTCGTTGTTTGGCATCGGGGCAACTTCGTCCTTTGGTCTTGCCCTTCTCATCATGGGTGGCACTCTTTTCGGTTTTTGGATTTACCCGCAAATCAAAGAATCATTGACGTCACCGAGTCAAGCTCCGGTCCCTGGTGGCGATGCCATGCTTGATACGATCGAGCCGATAAGTTGATAGTGTCGACCTCATATCATTGCAGAAGTAATGGCAACGAAAGGATCATGTTCTTGGTGAGACAAAATAGATTTTTCCGATATGCTTTTGCAGCCTTATGCCTGCTAAGCTTTACATTGAGCGCATCTCCTAAAAAGATATTGGCTGAGGCAGAGCTCACAGGTTCTCGCCTGATGGTTTATCCAAGTTACGTTAGCGGAAATAAAAAAGCTGGAGGACTGACGGTAGGCCTTGCTAAGTTACATGGCGACAACGCCTGGTGGTCTGGCACTGGCATATTTGTCGGAACTGTCGCTCGAGATCTCGGCGAGTACCACGCAGAAATAGCCTATGGGCATAGTTTCTTTAACGTGACTGCTTTTGGTGGTATTGGCGCTAAAACGGTGGGCAAGGATGGGGGCTTTCAATATTCCTACGGCTTGGCAGTGGGACCAACCGCTCTTTCTGTCAGACGCTACTCCATAAAAAATAAAAAATTCATAGAAGGCGTCATGTCTCTCGTTTTTCCAATTGCTATCTAATAAAAAACCCCGGCCGCGCACGGCCAGGGTTTGGTTCATCATTAAGATGCATTGACCGATCACTCAGTCCTAACCGCGCCACCGCGAATCGGCTTATTGGCTGTCACGACGATATTTCCGACCAGGAAGTCGTCATGGTCACCGCTTTGCACTTTATTAAAGTTCTTGTTGGACTCGACAATTAAAGCGTACTTTCCTGGTTCAACTGTAAGACCTTGATAGCGTATGGAGCCGGCAGCCGGCAAAACTGGTTGCATCTGAAGGACGTTTCCATCGCGGGTCAGGCGGCTGGTGTTGGAGACCAAATAATCGACGCCACAAAGCTTATTCATGACAATTCCCACTTGAGTTTGAGGCTCTGTAACCTCGAACTCAAAATAATAGCGAGTGCCTGAGAGGCTATATGTGTCAAGTTGCTCCTTACAAGAGCTATCGGGATAGTTATTATCTCCAATACGAAAAACCTTATCGACGCCAAATTCGATACGCTTTTCGTCAGGCTGTCTAACTGGATCTGTGGTGGTGGTCGGTGCAGATGCAGGACCGACTTTGGATTTCTTGGAGGTGTTGCCGGTGAACTCGGCGCCACTTCCACAGGCTGTTAAGAGCAGCCCTACGAAAAATGATGTCGTCAAAAAACGAACTGATGAAAACGTCCTAGCCATAACAACAACCTCTCCGCAGCAACTTGGTATCAACATCAACAGTCTTAGATTACCGAGATGGTAACCCACCTCTGATACCGAGTTAACATATTTCTATGAGGTTTTCAATAAAAATAAGCTATTTTCAAGCTTATTAATCAATTTTATGGAACCAGCAGATCTGATTGACTTTGTCTAAGCCCACTCAGCAAATACAGCCCGGCTAATTATAACCCTCTGAATTTGCTGGGTTCCTTCGTAAATCTGACAGATTTTCGAGTCTCGGTAAAGCTTCTCCACCGGGTACTCTGAACTATAACCATAGCCCCCGAGAATTTGCACCGCATCCTGGGAGACCTTAACCGCGATGTCGCCTCCCATGGTCTTAGCCATGGAGCACCACTTGGTATTCTTTAGTCCCTGATCGGCCATCCATCCGGCCTTCTGATAGAGCAATCGAGACGCCTCGATCTCAGTCGCCATATCAGCAACCATAAAAGCCACTGCCTGATGCTCGGATATGGTTTTCCCAAATGCTTTACGCTCCAAGGAATACTTGACTGCATGATCCATCGCACATTGCGCAATACCCACACCGATCGCAGCCACGAATGGCCGTGAATGATCGAAGGCCTTCATCGCATATTTAAAACCTTCTCCCTCGTTGCCGAGCAAGTATTTTTTGGGAACTTTAACATCCTTGAAGGAAATGCCGCGCGTGTCAGAACAACGCTGGCCCATATTGACCTCTTTTTTGCCAACCGTGATACCAGGCGTGTTTGCTGGAACGACAAAACCACACATGCCTTTGTGCCCCAAAGAGGGATCGAGTGTGGCAAGCAAGAAATACCACGACGCCACAGAGCCATTGGTGATCCACATCTTCTCGCCGTTAATCACGTAATCATCACCAACTTTTTTACAAGTCGTGCGAATTCCTGCAACGTCACTACCAGCTCCCGGTTCAGTCACGCAGTAGGCAGCCATTTTTGGCTCATTGATCATTGGCGTCACAAACTCTTCAAGCTGCGCCTTGTTAGCGGCAACGAGCAGAGGACCAAGTGCCAAATCATTGGCCGTAATCGCTGTGGCCATGGCAGAACACCCGTAAGCGAGCTCCTCAACCACCATCGCCTGCACGAGAGACCCAACTCCGAGGCCTCCGTGTTCTTCCCTGAGTCCGAGATTCAATAGCCCATTTGCATGGGCCTTTTTAATGATCTCCCAAGGATAGTCCATGGTCTGATCATGTTCAGCGGCCTTGGGTAACATCTCTTTGCGGGCAAAGTCTCTAGCCAGATCAACAATTGCCTGCTGTTCCGATGATAGTGCAAAGTCAACCATGTTTGACTCCTATTGATTTATTTTTCAAGCGGTCCCAAATAGTCGATCGCCAGCATCACCTAGACCAGGGACAATGTAGCCCTTCTCATTCAGCTTTTGATCAATGGCGGCTGTAAAAATCGGAACATCAGGATGATACTCATGAAAATAATCGATACCTTCAGGGGAACAGAGCAACGATAAAAATTTAATACTCTTTGGTTTAGCTTCCTTCAGACGATCAAGGGCTGCCACTGCCGAATGACCTGTTGCCAACATCGGATCAAGAACAATAGCCTCGCGCTCTTGAATATCCTTTGGAACCTTAAAGTAATACTCCACAGCGACTAACGTTCTCGGATCGCGGTAAAGACCAATATGTCCAACCGGTGCTGAGGGTATCAGACGCAGCATGCCGTCGAGGATACCTTGACCAGCCCGCATAATCGAAATAAATGCCATGTTCCTGCCCGCCATAACTGGCGCATCCATCTCAGCCATGGGAGTTTCAATTCGGCGCGTGGTCATTGGAATGTCACGTAAAACCTCGTAGCCGAGAAACATGCTGATTTCCCGAAGCAGGGAGCGAAACTCGCCTGTTTTAGTTCCCTTTTCACGCATCGACGTGAGCTTATGCTGCACCATGGGATGATTGATTACGTGTACTTGCTTATGACTCATAAATTTCCTCTGTAACTAAAAAACAGTCCCGTCACTTTTCAATTTCACTGGTGAACCACCGTCGGATCTTAGTTTTGCGGCGACCTTACGCCCAGCCGCCCAAGTCCCGCCTTGCAAAATTTTCGCCAGAGGTAGATCCTCTGCGGTTTTTCCGAGAGATTTGCGCACAGAATCACCAATCACATCCAGTAGAGCGACCGTCAGAGCTCGCCACTCAACAATGAACTCATCACCTGGTGCATACTCCTGAGATAGAGCGTCCGGCTTGACTGGTTCAAGTACTCCCATGTCCAACAGCAACCCACCATTTCGATACTCGGGTAAACCGGTCATCTCGTCGACATGCGTAATCTTACAACCAGCCCACTCGAGTGGTTCAAATAGTGAGTAAGTCATCCACTGACTTAATTTGTGGAATGGCACCAGCCCCTTTGTTTGACCATCACCCTCAACCAAAGTGTGCTTCCACACGTCACCAAGATTCACATCTCCCACCAAAACACGGCCGGGCCATATGGACCCAAATGCCTCAAGTACCGTCTTGAGAATATCGACGGCTCGAATAGACTGAGCACCGTAGTTGTTTAATAGATAATCTACCAGTGAACCCACGGTGCCACCGGCAGGGCCTCCGAAAAACTTCGGATCCTCAAGAGCGACGCCAAGATTACGGAGCAGAGCTAACCGACCCTCCACACCCACAAGTGGATTCGTCTTGGTTACTTGAAATCCATTTGCCAGAACGTCTGGACGCATGTTTTTGAGCGCTGTGGCATCAGTTTGCATGGCATTTCTAGGATCACTGGAAAATAATCCTTGAGCGAACATGTCAAAGCTGGCAACGGCCAAGCCTTCGCTCTTTGAATAGGTCTTGCCGTGAGAATCGATATACGACCACGCCATTCCAGCACCCGCATCGAGGAGAATACTCGGCACAACCAAATCATAGTACATCCTGGCAAGTGACAAGCCGTCCTTGCGATGTGGGGGCGCGTTCCGACGAAGCCAACCAATTCTGTCCACACCCCCGATTTGGAAATGTGACCATCGGCTGTGATAGGGAATCATGCCGTCTGGGTAATTTTCCTTGGTGACATCAATCACAAAGCGAGCCACAGCATCGATTTTCTCAGACCTGATTCGAAAATGCTTTAATTTGCCAGCGAGACCCAACTCGTAGACATAGTGACACCGCTCGCGAATGGCACGAGTGGATCTCAGGTAGTCAATGTCGGCACTTACTGTCATGTTGTCACCTTGCGGAATTACCCCGTGGAAAACCTGAATGCACGCATCACTCTGTTAGGCTTCGTCCCTTGGCTTTTTTAAGCTCATCTTTTGTTGGGACACCAGTTGCTGAGAAGTAACCGGCCGCTTTTTTTGCATCCATTTCAACCTTGGCATCAGCCGGAATCAGCTCTTCTGGAATCTGAACACGGTTAATGATTTTGATGCCACCACTTGCAAGAGCGTCGTACTTCATATTTGACATCGACACAAAATGATCAATCTTTGTGATGCCGAGCCAGTGAATCACGTCGGGCATCAGCTGCTGAAAGCGCATGTCTTGAACACCAGCAACACACTCGGTACGCTCGAAATACTTCTCTGCTGTATCGCCGCCCTCTTGACGCTTTCTAGCGTTGTAGACCAAAAACTTGGTTACTTCGCCCAGGGCTCTACCCTCTTTTCGGCAGTAAACAATCAAGCCAACACCTCCGCGCTGAGCCGTTTCAATGGCAACTTCAATGCCGTGGGCCAGGTAAGGCCTACACGTACAAATATCACTACCAAAAACGTCAGACCCATTGCACTCATCGTGGACGCGGCACGCGTGTTCAACATTAGGATCACCAATCTTATTGATGTCACCAAAAAAGTAGACGGACATGCTACCAATGGGCGGCAAAAACACTTCAAGATCTGGACGAGTCACAAGTTCTGGATACATGCCGCCCGTGTGCTCAAAGAGAATTCTTCTAAGCTCAGCCTCTTCGCAGCCAAAACGCTTGGCTATGCCAGGCAGCCACCAAACCGGCTCGATCGCGGCCTTGGTAACGACACAGTCACCGTTAGCAGCGAGGATTTTACCATCTGCCTTAAGACGGCCTGCCGCGATCGCCGCTTGCAGCTCAGGCATGTTGATGTGAGCTTTTGTCACAGCAATCGTGGGACGAATATCAATCCCCTCGGTTAAATCCTTGGCAAACGCTGTCGCAATGTCAGCGCCCCATGGATCAATGGAGACGATTTTTTCCGGATCTTTCCATTGGGGCTTCGGAGCCAGTGGCTCAGCGGGTGCTGTGTTGGTTAGATCGGGGCGATGGTCGGCATTCAAGGCTCCCGCGGCGACGGCTAAAGCTCTGTAAACCGTGTAGCTACCGCTGTGCGTACCGATCACATTCCGATGCGCCGGATTAGTCACGGTAGCAACGACTGGCCCTCTCTCCTGCGGCGTGCTCGCACCCCATTTAATGGGCTTGTAAACCTCAGCGCCTGGAAGGCCGGGATGACTGGTTAACTTGATGTGCTTAATTTTTTTCTTGTCTGGCATAACTGCCTCCTTCAACTCATCCAAGTGGCGTCAGACTGCTCTGCCCACTTGGTTGTAATTTTTTTGCGCTGACTCCAAAACTCAAGTGAGCTTTCACCTGTGATGTCGCACACGCCAAATTTACTTTCTTTGCTTCCGCCAAATGAAAAAGGCTCACGTGGCACTGGAACACCGATGTTGATACCAATCATCCCGTTTGTGGCCGTCTCGGCTACAAACCTCGCAACCGCTCCACTCGTGGTAAATACGCTCGTTGCGTTTCCAAATGAACTTTTTGCCTCCAGAGCCATGGCTTCCGTCAGATTCTTCACACGCACAATGGTGACTACCGGTCCAAAAATTTCAGACTTCGCACACTCCATCTCGGGTTTTGCATGATCAATAATCGTCGGACCAATCCAATTGCCACCTTCAAAGCCTTTTGGCGGTGTTGCCTTGCGACCATCAACCAAAATCTTTGCACCCTGCTTCTCCGCGTCAGCAATCGCGCTAGAGATCCTGTTTAAGGCTGCCGCGTCAATGATGGCACCCATCTGAGAGCCCAGCTCAAGTGAGCGAGCCGCATCCGCAATTTTTGTGATCAAATGATCAACCTGTCCGACTGCAAGCATGAGACTAGCAGCCATGCATCGCTGCCCTGCGCAGCCAGTGAAGGAATCCACCACACCTCGAACGGTAATTTTCTCATCAGCGTCCGGCACCACAAGCAGATGATTCTTGGCTCCACCTAGGCACAAAGCTCGCTTACCGTGGGACGTTGCTCTTGCATAAAGAGCCTTCGCTATCGGAGTGGAACCTACAAACCCAACGGCTTGCACTGCGGGATGGTCAATCAGCGCCTCTACGGCTTCTTTGCCGCCGTTAACCAATTGGAATACACCTTTTGGAAAACCCGCTTCTGCCATGAGCTCGGCCATGAACTGGGAGGTGACGGGAACTTTCTCCGAGGGTTTTAATATAAAGCAATTTCCCAAGGTCATGGCGATTGGATACATCCACATAGGCACCATGGCTGGAAAATTAAACGGAGCAATGCCAACCACAACTCCTAACGGTTCTCTGCGGAATTCGCAGCTGACACCACGACTAACATCCATGGCACCGCCAGAGTCCATATTCTGAAGACTTAAGGCAAACTCACAAACCTCAATACCTTTTAAAATACCTGCACGCGCTTCGGCCGTCGTTTTACCAGCCTCCAAAGCCGCAACATTGGCAAGCGCATCAAGCTTTGCCAGCACTAATTCACGAAACTTGAACAATCGGGCACAGCGTTCTTTTATCGGTGTCGCTTTCCATGCGGGAAATGCCGCCAACGCCGCCCGGGCAGCTAAATCGACATCTGCATGAGTGGATAAGGCAACGCGGCCAATTAGTTCCCCTGTCCAGGGTGACTTAACGTCAGCGTACTTGGCGGAGCTGACAAATGCTCCATCAACGAAATTTCTACACTCTCGAATCGTCTTGAGACGTTCTACAAACATAAATCTTACCCATTTTGGGGGGCGACTTGGCCCGCTTTTACTCGAAATTATTGACATTTTGTGTGTTCTTTGGCGAAAATGCAACAAATTACTTGCCGCAAACGTGGTTTACGGTCCTTATGAACGCATAAAAAGCGCTAGAATGCACCTTCACAGTGATGCCACAGCCCAAACCAGGAGCCAAAGTCCCATGACCAAACCCATTTTAATCGGTATTGCCGGGGGCTCTGGATCGGGAAAGACCACCATCGCCCGTAAGATTCAGGAACGATGCCAGGGCTTCTCCACCCTGCTATTTCAACTGGACCACTACTACCGAGACCTTGCCCACCTAGACCCAACAGAACGCGACAAGACCAACTTCGATCACCCGGATTCACTTGAGATGGGCCTACTGGAAAAACACGTTAGCCATCTCGCGAACGGAGATGCCATTGATCGGCCGACTTACGAATTTGCCAGTCATACGAGAAGCTCAAAAGTCGTGAGGCTTGACCCTGCCGATGTCGTGATTGTTGACGGCATATTTGCACTCTACTCCCCTCATATCCGAAAACATTTGGACTGCTCAATCTTCGTCGACGTCAGTGATGACGTAAGATTTATTCGCCGCTTACGCCGGGACGTTGACGAGCGCGGACGGACCAATGAAGGAGTTATCAAACAATATTTATCAAGTGTGAAGCCCATGCATGATCAGTTTGTTGCGCCGACCAAGCACCTGGCCGACCTCGTCGTGCACTGGGATAACTTCAACGAACGAACGATTGATATGCTGACGAAAATGATACTCATTAAAGCCACGAACCGCGCTTAGCCTTTGGCAATCCGCACAAAAACGCTATCGAAATATCTATTGATTTTGAATGTTTATCACTTTCTCTACAGTCGCAGTCCATGCGTTACGAACCCTACTTATGGGGTGAAATTATGCCGCGACTTATCAGGCTCCTGCTAACTATGGCTTTATTGACGTTGCAGAGTCACACAGCTCAAGCTGACTCTCTAAATGATGCCGCTTTGAAAGACCTAAAGGGATTTTTATTTGACCCCGCCGCGCGAGCTGCCTTCGCAAAGGGAAATGGCGCCGCAACATCGGCTAACAATTTTCTGGAGGCCTTTCCTGGCTGGGCTCAAACCGAATTACTTGAGATTGTGATGTTAATCGCGTCTGAATCAATGACTGGAGCGACTAAGCACGCTGACGCCTATCAGCAAGGCGGTGTCGCGGGTGCAAAAGCATCGTTTTCCCCTGCTGTGCGCGCACGTGTGGACGCTTTTGTTGGAAAGCTTTCAAAAGACCCTTCCTTTAACAATCCGGCGAATCTCAAAAAAATGAACCAATTACTTCCAGCACTGCAAAGTAATGGAACCTAGAACATCACTACAGAGTGGATGTTTAAGATCATCGTTAAACTTGGAGCAAGTCGTTCCCGAATCAACCAGAGCTTAGCGCAAGGCTCTAAGCTCCTCTTTTGTGTATGGACGGGGATGCGTACTCCAGTCGACATCCCAACCTTCGGGGACACCGACGCCTGGAAGACGAGTTAACAGACCCTTACCATAGACGTTGCGATCAAAAAACGACTGCATGTTTTGACCGAGTGCTTTTTCCAACTGAGACTGAAATATCGGCGTTGTGATAGTTTGTCGTCTGAAACTACCAAAAAAATCTTTCAGCATGTTACGCAGACCACCAAACCCGGTCTTAGACAGCATGGCGTCAAAATCTGACATGAGTTCAGCGCCGTAAGAATAGGCATCACGTGTCGTGTAGCGTTTGTAGGGTGAGAAGCCTGCAAGCACTCTTGGCGTGCCCACTGTGCCATTGCCACGGGGATAGCCATTATCACGCCAACTAGCGATCGCCTCATCGATCCAGCCTGCGTTTCCATTCGCCGGCATCACACCGCGTGCAAACCAGCTATGGGTCGTTTCGTGTCCCAGGGCTCCGAGGGATGTGATCGTGGCGCCACAGTATTCCATACCTCCACCAGTATCCGTAATATATGCCGTAAATGACGCGTGTGCGAAGGAACCGTAAGTGCTCTCTAGTTCTGCAAGGTATTTTTTAAGATTTGTCATGCCTCTCGTCACATTAGACTGAGATCCGCTGTATACGGTCAACGGAATGTCTCCGTTAAGACCGCTATATGATGCTCTTTCGACCGCAAAACGCCCCTTCGCTGCCATGTGAAAGTAAAAAGACGAAGCCGTGAAATAGTCCGGGTACTGAATCTGCCAACTATTAAAGCCAAGCTCCGTTACTGATCCATTCACAAAAAGCTCGTGTGCTCGATCGGTACCAATTACGTCCACAGTGACGATCTGCTTGTATTGATCATACTCATAGTTGGTCGGGGCATATTGCTCCCAATACTCGCGGTCCGTTAGATCACTCATGAAAAATCCAGCAGCAACCGTACCTTCCGAATAGGAGACATCATCCCCTAGCTGATATTCGATCTCCATGACATGTGTTTGACCGGCCGCCACCTCAGATCCAAGAACTCTCAAAGTCGATTGACGATCAGGATCTTTCACCAAAAATACATTTGAAAGTGACACGTCCTCGCCATCTAACGTAACCTTGGTTGGCTTGGGAATGAGATCAAAAATCGGCAGGCCATTTTGCGATACAGTGAAACTGATGACGGCCCGTCCCGTCGTGCGTCCTGAGGATGCATCAAAAATAAATCCAAGATCTACCGATGAAAAGTCACCAAACACCGCAGACTTGTCTCCGTAAGTGAACTTCGGCGGTGCCTTATCAATATCCCCAGAAAGACCAGACGAACCCCAAGCAAGACCAATCATGGCAATAACAATGCGAGCGCTGAAGTTCATAAAAAACTCCCGAAATGAAGTCATAGAGAAACGTTACCCTCTAATAGTAATGCAGTTTAATTTTAAAGTAAAAATTATTCCAAAATCTAATGAGTCATAACGCCCGCAAATTTTTCCCGTCAAACTGATGCAGATGACACCAGATTTTTAACTCGATAAATTCTTAGTTAATTACGCCACTAATTTGAGAGCTTGCGCCAAAAAACCAATCTGGCCCCCATGATATGATGAAGGGCGTATGAACCCCGCAAAATCAAAAACATCGTCTGCCTGTTGGTACATGGAGGCTCTTTGCCTTGGCATCACCATCGGCTTTAGCGAAGTACTGCTTGCGATTTACTATGGCAGCCGTCAAATGGACTCGGTCGCCTTGGCCGTATTCATCACAGTCCCGGCAGCATTGGGCGCTATCACGCAAGCCTTAGTCACAAGAAGCCGGCGACTTTTTGGCAATGCAAGATCCTTGGCGATCGTATCAATTGCAGTTCAAGTCGCTGGACTCTTAATGATGGCTAACGCTCTTTATTCAAATGAGGGCGACCATATCAGAATGTTTATCGGACAGTGCCTTTATTGGATGGGCGGTATGACGTCGTCAAGCCCCACCCAAGAGATCTTGGCCCACGGCGTGCCAGTTGAAAGACACAATCGGTTTTTCAGTCGACGCGCTATGCTGATGACTGTTCTCACACTACTTTGTAATTTTGCATCTGCAAAAATCTTAGCATCAGGGCTGACGTCCTTACTTATGGCAAAGCTTTTATTCGTCGCTGCCTTCGCGAGAGGCGCGTCTTTGCTACTCGTGATGGCCTGTGCTGAAAAGCCAGAGCATTCCACCAGCCAAGGTCAAGCAGAGGCTGAAGACACTGTATTTGTTTCCATACTTCAGCTCAGCCTTGTCATGATGCTGTTTAGAGCGGCCGTCAACGTCTCATCCCCATTTTTTACGGCCTACATGCTACAAGACATTAAACTGGACTTTGCGATGTACTCCATGCTGACGGCCATTCCTCTGATTACGAAAACATTTTGTCTGACAAATTGGGCGAGATTACTCGATGACAACAGAAAGTTTGAAGGACTTGCCATTGCCACTGTCGCAATTGGCACAGTGCCCATCATGTGGGCTTTCTGGTCATCGCCTGAATGGCTCAGCTTTCTTCAAGTCATATCTGGCCTGAGCTGGGCTGGTTTTGATCTCATCAGTATTCTGCTGGTACAGAATATGTACCCAAGAAGTATCACTCAAAAACTTGGACTTTACATGGCACTCAGCAGTATTGGGAGTGTCTTCGGCGGGGTTATGGGCGGGATGATTCTTCGCTACACCGGCGATTATCACGTGTTGTTTGCTGTCTCAGGATTGCTGCGGCTTGCCACAGGATTTGCGTTCCTGTGGTACCTACGCAGACATCATTTATTCAGATTCCACGAACTAAAACTCAAGTCTGGCCTTGCCACTTTGATGACCGTTCGGCCCACGATTGAAGCGGCCGCAAAGATTCTGCCGCTCAACATCAAACGCGATGGTAAGACGAAGCCGGCGGCTTAAGCAAAGTGCCCCGCATCGATCGAGGATTTATTAGCTTTTAACCCCCATTTCATTACCATCGCTTCGCTGTAATCAACCGTTTTGATTGATATTATCCCATTTTTGTTCAAATTGCGTAAAGAGGTGCATTAAAAGTTCCGATACCTAACCCGATCGGAGGGACTTATGTTGTCTTTATCGAAGAAATCGAGTGTAGTTTTTTTTGCTGCTATCCTCGCGGCTTGTAAACCAGCCGGTGAGTCGAACGTAAAAACTTTAGATCAGCTAACCGGATCTAATCAGAAAAACGAATGCCGAGGATCATACTCCGATTATTTCTTCGACCTAGAGGTTGGCGCTGACCCAGCGCTGAAGATTTCAGAAAAAGAGAAAAAAGCTTTATCGGACGCCTTGAAAGACACTTACACGGCCATCCCAACACTTGTCAAAATAAGCTTTGCAGGGACCGTTGGAATCTATTTAACAAATAATATTGAATCGCGCTGTCCTGATCTTAACAGAGCAGGCTTAGGCTCTCGCGAAATTGACGCTTGTATCGAAGCCACCAATCACTCTGATGCGACTCAAGCACCATTTACGCTCTATGTAAAAGCTGAAGCGTCAGCGATCAGGAACTCCATGCTGCGTGCATTTGCGTTTTTCTTGGCTGAATTCCCCGGTGGCGCGCCTAAGAAATGGTCCAAAGATTTACAGCAAACGTCGCCGGAAAACACCAAGTTCGCCTCGCTTTTTGAAAGTCAGTCGCGGGAGCTCTTCGATGCATTTGCCGAGGATCTAAAGACTAATGGCAAAAGCTTTCCGGGCATCGAAGCCCTTGCCAGCCAACCTGCCGATAGTGAAGCGCGATCACAGTTTGGTCAGTTACTTTTTGCAGAGACGTTCGACTCATACTTCTGTAACGCTTTAGATGCAGGCTCTGGCAACACGCGCAAATCAATGCAAGCGAACTTCCCGAAGACGACGGTGGCGTTTGCGCCTTTGGCCAAAATTTTTGAGTCAATGGATGACCAGATCGCGCAAAATTTGCAGAAAAAAGGCCAAGGATTTAGCCTTGCTGAGGGCGCCTCATTAATAGATGAAACCACGAGCCAATTCGCGTTAGACGGACGACGTCAACAGGCTGTCGTTCCTCCATCAACTCAACCCATGCACACATGGAGTAACCAACAACTCGAGAATTACGTTGGCGGTCTTCGAACCATGCACGGCGATGTTGTAATCGGACGGGGACCTGGCGACGGAGCTCGACGTCACGAGACACTCGCTAGTTTACGGCAGAATGCCGACCAACCAAGGACATGGACACAAGCGTTGACACTCCAGAGAACACCAGCCAATGCTTACAGAGCTGAACTTCAGAGGACCGCTTTGGATTACCAAAGATTTGAAGCTTTAAAGTATGAGGGGCGCCAGGCCGGAGCTTACGGCGATCGTAACCAAGTATACCAGCAATCCTGGGGTAACAGAGGCAACCCATGGCTACCGCAACAGGCTGCAGCTGGCCGGGTCGTACAAGACCCTGACAATAGAACTTTTACCAATGCAGCAATAGCAGTCGCGCCCAAAGTAGCGAGCCTCGGAGCCGGCGAAATAACCCCGGGTAAAGTTGCAAAAACAGCTTGGGGCCTTTACTACAAGAGCGGTGTAAAGAGCACAGGAAAAGATATCAGTTCTAACGGTGAGTCCTTATATCGAAATTCTGGAAGCTGGTTTAATCCAGTCGGATTGGCGACGAAGGGTGTCGTAGCAACAATTGATAGAGCACAGATAAACACAGCCCGAGCGGGCAATGACGCTCACAGCGCTATGGTGAGTGCCATGAATGGAAACTACAGAGAGCCAGATTTACCAATTCCAGTTGTGGGAGTCCCATTTTCACGTGCAACAGGGAGTCCAGCCAGTACACCACGCTTGTTAGGCACGAGTCCTTTTATAAGTTCTTTGTTAAATGAGGGACCATCTACGAGCACCGGAAGGTCTTACCAAATCCCCCTGCCGTCTACGAGTCAGCGCAGTTCATCGCAGCAGCCATTCGGCGGTATGTTTTCCGGAAATCGATCGCCATCAAGTATCTTAACTGACCCATTTTTTGGCAGGTCTTCGGGGAGCAACGGCACACTCCAAAGTCCTACACGGCCAAGCACAACCATAAACACGACACCCTCAAGGCCGGCTGGATCGCCTGCACCTGCAAGGAGCCCGATTACACCAGGAACCTAGCCGCCGCATATTTCCCAAATTACTACCGGGTTCACGCTGAAAGCTTTTCAGTGTAAACCTGGTAAAAAGTTGTAGGACCTCAATAGTTAAAACAACTTCTTCTTCAGCGAATCAAAGAAGCCTTCAGGCTTGCTTGCTTTAAGTAAGATCTCTAGCTCTCCACTATCAAAATACATACCGTTACATCCGCTGCATTTATCAACTCGAATATCGGCCATCTGCACTTCACTCATCTGCTCTCCGCACTTGGGACAACGCATCCAGTGCTGGGCTTTGCGCTGGGTGACTTCCAGTTCTTTACGCTCTGCGTCTAAGCGAGACCGGTTTTTTTCGATTAATTCTTTGTTCATTTTGTAGAAGTATTCTTCTTCTGGGCTTCGTGACTTTGACATAATGACCTCACTGGAGTTTTTGACGCCTTCTACCACGATAGGGCATTAGAAACCGTGATTCAACCCACCCCTCCGGGTCACATAAAAGCCCATTGTAATGACAAGATTTGCCGCAAGATTCTTGGACAATGTCAAAAGTGTGAACACCCCTGCGAGACCCCGAACTTCCGGAAGTGACTGAAGATACGAGGTTTTTCAAAATCAGCTAAGTAGGCATAATTTTTGCATATTTCTGAGTTGTACAACAAACGCTAGATAACACCCTCAGGACACCCCATGACAAAGGTTCCTAGACGTCACGCGAGCCTTGGCCGCTTTCTTACGAAAGTGGCTGGACCGGCTTTGCTATGTATAGCCTGCACCCGCTCACCAAGTCAGCTCATTATGCCAGAGGCAAATTCTAGCTCTAAATTGTCACAAGTGACTTTGACACCTCCGGCGCCTGTACAAAGCAAAATTCAAACAGGACTCATTGATGCCGTTGCCGTTGAGATCATTCCTGGAAAATGCTCAGACGGAACGGAAGGGACAAGACTAGAAAAGACAGTCAGCCGAATCTCCGCCCAGACTCTCATCAAAGATATCAAGGTAAAATCTGGCTGTGAGTACAAGCTGCTCGTCGAGATCGGTAAGCTTGATCCGATTTCAAAAACTCTCGGTAAAATCTACTTGAGCAACCTTGATAGCCCCACGACACTCTCTGCCCAGGACGTCGAAGGAGACAAGGTCAGCACACGCGCAAAATTATTTATAACCGCTGAAGGCAAATCCATATTCGGCGACGGTGACTCTGCTCCCATAACGACTCCCGATCAAGTCACACCGCCACAACAGCTACCCCAGCAGCCCGGGCCACAACAACCACTGCCTCAAACTCTTCCGCAAGAACAGCCCATTGGACCCCCATCATCGGCTCCAAAGCCTCCAGGACCAAGCATATCAAGTGAAGGCGCTTTGACGGTAGACTTTGTGAAATTTGCATTACCTTCCGGCTACAAGGTTATGCAGACGGCTAAAGACGGTGACGTCATCATGCTCGGCGCCGCTAAAGAAGGTACTAAACTGACGATATTCAGTCGCAAATCAAACTGCTCACTCAAGAACTTTATTTCATCAGGGGCTCAAACAAGTGTCGCCGAAACGCCACTGCAGGCTTCGTCGGGAATCGCTTGGCAAACGATGGTGACCAAATTCAGCTCAAGGTACACAAGCAAAACAGTTTATTCGGGCCTTTTTTTATTTAGCAAAGACGGCGGAGCGCGATGCATCTTTGGTTATGTCGCCACCAACTCAGCGGAGACTGCTCAATCGGAAGTGAAATCCATCTTGTCTACGACGACACTCAGTCAATAGGACCAAACGGCGAATGATGACTATGTCTCAAAAATGTCTCTTAAGCCTCATGCTCGCGAGCATGACGTTGGTTGGCTGTGGTCCAGACGATCAAGTCAACCCCTTAAAAAGCCTGACAGATGGATCTTTTAGAGGGAAGAAATATTACCTAGGATGGGGGGCGGCTGATAGTGGTGATCCAAGTTTGATGCAAAATGAAGTCCGCTATGACGTTGTTCACACGAGTGACATCTTCACAAAAGACCTCGGAGGTTCTTACTCAGCGACGACTCTTTTTGCGGGTGAGGCCCGAGGTTCCGCAGTGAAGGCAAAATGGCAAGAATACAAAAGTAACATGTCAAAAGATGACATGTTTATACAGTACAGTAGCGGTCATGGATTAAGTTCCGGATTGGCGATTGGCGTTAGCTGGAATGAGATGTCACGCAACATCGTGGATCTCCCATCAAAGGAGACTATCGTATTTACCATGGCTTGTTACTCGGGAAATTTTGTGAATTCGATGAACGCATTAAAATCGTCGTGGCAAAACCGCGTCAATGAGGGCCGAAACTTATTTGTCATGGCCAGCAGCCGAGCCAGTGAGACGTCCAGCACGGGTCCAGGTGTTGATAAGTCACAACCAGGCCCGAACGGTAGTGCAGGAAGTGCTTATGGACATGCTCTTTGGAAGGCCCTCTCGGGTGCGGCGGACGGCTCCGTGGACGGTATCGTCGATGGCTATCTATCTTTAGAAGAGATCGCTGCCTACACAGTCCAAAGGACCAAAGAGTTAGGTGGACACACCCCACAGGTTACTGGGTCCTACTATCCAGGCCTTATTATGAATCGTGTTCCCAAGCCCAACCCATGACTCTATCTCGTCAAAAAAGACTCAGATACTCATCAGAAACTGCAAATCACCGCCGCCCCAGGGTCGAAATGGCGCCGTTTTCGGGTAAGGGAAATCACGGACCACCTGATCAATATCCCAGGTCGTATTAATGCCAAGTCTCGCGTTCTGATTAAGTGCCACATCAAACATCAGTTGATACTTGATCTCAAACGTCTTCCACTCGGCTGCATCCTCACGAATCAGCACATCGTTTAGGTAAGCTCCATGCTGAATCGCCACGACGTCGTTAATCTGGCCGTAACGAGTGAGGATTAAGCCCCACTCTTGCCGGTAAACTTTCTCTGGCGATTTTGACTCCCGCCACGTAGGTGACTCTTCCGTAACAGTTCCGTTTTGATAGCGAACTTGTCTCAAAACATGCTGTATTGAGCCTCTATAGTTGATCTTGCCGCTGACATCATGATTCAGACCTAATTCAGCAGTTGATGTCCGTCGATGCATCCGCTTTGAGGCTCCGGGAACAGCCAAAGAGACTTTTTGCTCCATTTTTTCTTCCTGATCCGACTTTACAAAAATTGACTGCTCCGTATTCAAAGGCCAATTTACATTCAGACTCCCAAACTTGCGCCAGTACTCATACTCAAACCCTGCTGCCGGGTAATGCCAGTCGAGCGGCGAGTCATTCTCAAGCTTGAGGTTTAATGCTGGCCAGAGATCAGACTTAGCCAGTTTGATATGAGCACCCGTGGTCTGAGAATCTCTTAAACGATAAGCAGCAACATCAGATTTTTTTGATTTGTAGTAGTTATCAACATTCCAGTAGTAGAGCTCAACAAGAGACTCATCACTCTCATAAAGCGCTAGCGCAACGCCCATATCACCAAATTCCTTAAACGTGTCGCCAT
Source organism: uncultured Polynucleobacter sp. (assembly GCA_964402975.1). Lineage (GTDB taxonomy): Bacteria > Bdellovibrionota_B > Oligoflexia > Oligoflexales > RGVZ01 > CAMDKS01. The sequence goes on along the minus strand of CAYOEM010000006.1, from coordinate 32,431 downwards.
CACCGAGAATTGAGAGACGCATGTTCGGTAAAAAGCCGTAGCCCAAGCGCAGCTCTCTATCGATAACTTGCTCCACAAGATCCTCATGACGGTTTTGCACAAAGCTGGCCGTATACTTTCCGCGCGGTTGTGGAGCGACCTTGATATCCTCGTCATATCGAAATCTTGAAACGTTGAGGCTTCCTGCACTGTTTCGGTAACCAAACTGAGACCTCTCCCACAGGTCGTCCCAAGCGGCTGGATACCTATACGAGTTAAGATCGTTGTAGGTCTCAGTGTTGCTTCGCTCCTCAGGATCGATTCGATCGGCATCGTGGTGGTTGAATCTCGCGAAGGCCGAGCGAGCCGGCCATAAAAAGGCTAGCAATATCAGTATTTTATTAATTCTATGGGATATGTTAAAATACATGTGCATTTCCATAATTTTATTGACTTTTTATTAAAACACTATATAAAACTCTCCCGCATCGAAAACACTACTTTTGAGGTCTCTTATGCCCAAAATCTCTGTGCGCTCTGTTTGCGTCTCTGGTCTACTCGTCCTCGCTCTTCTTCCCCTCTCCTCCTGCGGAAACTCCTCACAGACTAGATCCATCAGAACATCGGCCGTCAGCTTAAATGACAGCTCCGTAGATCAGATCAAAGATTATCAGATTGGCGCAACTTGGGATAAGACTCAAGTCACTCCAGAATTACTTAGTAAATCTAATCCATCCCTTCAAAGAGCCGCCAAAGCCACCGCTAAAGTTACCGTGATGTTCTCGCCTGCTACTGGGTTCGTAATCGGAGAAAAAGACGGCAAAATTCTTATGGCTACCAATCACCATGTGATTGAAGATCAAGCTTTTTGCGACGAGACGAAAGTCACGTTTGAGATTTTAAAAATCAGAGGGCTTTCTTGCGATAAAGTTATTGTGACCGATACAACATTGGACCTGACATTGTTTACTGTTAAAGGCGTTAACACAGCCGACAAGGCCAAACTTCTTGACGTTGCACTGCCGATCTCTAAGAAAACACCCCAAAAAGGCCAAAATCTACTGACTGTTGGTTACGGGTTTGCCGGCAACGACGATGGCAGGCTCATGGTCGATCAGGGCAATGACTGTAAGACATTCTCAAAAGACGGTGATGTGAGGTTCCTGGCAGATCCAGACACTGTCAATCCTGGCCCCTATAAAACGTGGGTTTTTGCGACTGGCTGTGATGTATCCCACGGCGATTCTGGATCGGCATTGGTTGACCGTACCACCGGTGAGGTGGTGGGACTGCTATCGACCGGCAAAATTCCAAAAATCGAGATGGTCAGATCACCCGAATACTTGAAGACGATGTTTGATACCGATAATGACAACGTCTGGACTGAGCTGACCTATGTCGTCCCATTCGCAAAAATTGTGGAATCGCACGGCGATCCTCTATCAGAGAACACCAGCGTACATCCCAAATGACATTTGTTGGCCGATGGTTTCACTGTAGCTCTTGTAGTCTGCCCGGTAACCGAGGGTCAACTGGACCCAGGGCTGGTAGGCGTTAAACGCAAACCTAACCCAAGAACTCCTGTAAGAGTCCTTCGCGCCGTTGTCAAGCATGGTTTGTGTGATCCCAGAACCGTATGTCATGTCCACAAAGTGGAGAGGAACCGGTAGTTCGACCTCCCACTTACGTTTTGTGAACGTAAGCTCGGAGTTAACCTTCGTACGCTTGACAATTTCCTGGGTCATTTCGATATGTGGACGAAACATCCCCAGATAGTTGAGAGCATTTATTGGAGCTAAGTTTGTTCTTAATCCCGAAATATTATAATCCATTCCGATCGAGTGAGCTCTTGCACTGAATCCGTCATGGGGTTTCTCTTCTACCCCGTCAGAACGAGCCAAATCAGCGGTCTGAACACTACCTTTGAATATCCCAAGATTGATATCGTAGTTAATGCTTCCGGTCGTATAGATCTGCTTGTCGTCACCATCAAGCTTGATATCAACTTTACCGGCTGACACACCGGCAGCGAGATGCCCTAGAATCGGATTTATGCCGCGGCGCCAGCCAAGTCTTGCTCCACTCCACGATACCGCCTCGGCACTTAGTGACGAGTATTTCATAGACTCTTCATCTCGTGACTTCATATATCCAGCTAATTCAATCGTGCTGGTTCTAACCGTCAGCGACGGAATACGCTTGATATTCACAAACTCGTGAATATCCATCAGGCGATGCCGTCCAAAATTATACACTCCAGGCGACAATAGCTCGTTGGCGCCAAGCTTTAGCCCTCGACCCATCACCCAAGCAGTGCCAAATCCAATGGTACGAAATGTCTTGCCGTTTCCAAGCCAAGCCGTTTGTTCCATGGTTTGGTCACCATAGGAGAAACCATTCCAAAGTAGCGAGAATTTACGATTTTGCTTCTTTGAACTCGCCTCAAAACTATCCGATAGATTAAGCCTTGGTTCTGTTTCGTAGGACACGTAAAACAGCGGGACAATCCACGACAGCGGGATTCCCCCTCCCTCTTTTTTTGATCCAGGTGGGTAGGACTTGTTCCAGTGATCAGCCGGTCCAGTCGGAGGACTAACATTGGGTTTAAAGACAACAAATGCTGACTTTGGATGATCGTAGACGGCTGCTTTAAATTGATCATAAGGCATCTCTTCGATGTAGGGAGAGTTCGGGTCACGTATAAAAATAATTTTCTTCTCATCATCGTAACCAACGGCGATCACCATGTGTCCGCCGGAGGAACCATAATCGACATAGGAAAGAAATGACGCGTCGGTACCTGCCATAATCGGCCGACCTAGATCAATTTGCTTTTTAATTGAGGGGAAATCAGTGGAGACGATTTCAAGACGAAACTCTGGATAGTGCTTTTTAACGACTTTTTCAATGGCATCCGTCGTTGATCCATTGGCACCAATTTGCATCATGATGGCCTCAAGGGACTGTCTTTTGCCCCAATACCCGAGCACCATACGCAAAGACTCATGACCGCACGTAAAAGCATTCATTTGCCGCGAGTACGGCACATCCAGGATTTTTTGCGCTGCTATCAGTGAATTTGGGACGAACATCTGACTTGCGACGACCATAATAAAAATCAAAAGACTGCGCATGCGCCCCTCCAAAATTTCCAAAAGCTTAGTCATCAATGTTATCAGAAAGTTGACCAGAAGTCGTAAACAGGCTGTAGACACAAGGGACCACAAATAATGTGAGCACCGTTGACACAGCAACTCCGCCAATTATCGACACCGCCAATGGAATCCTGGCTTCCGCGCCCGGGCCGATGGCCAAAGCTGGAGGAACTGCAGCTGCAATCGTGGCAAAAGACGTCATGAGAATGGGCCTAAGCCTCACGGGGCAGGCCTCAGCCAATGCGTTATAAACGGCGGCTTTTGTTTTGACTCGAACTTGGTTGGTGTAGTCCACAAGCAAGATTGAGTTTTTCTTCACAAGTCCCATCAACAAAATAATACCGATCATGCTGTAGATGTTAATTGACTGATCGGTCATGTAGAGAGCTAGAAATGCCCCAGTGATGCTAAACGGCAATGCGATGAGAACCGTAAATGGATCGATAAAGCTATTAAACTGGGATGCAAGCACCATGTAAGCGATGATTAGCCCCAGGACTAAAGCGAATATCAAGCTTTGGAAGGTCTCTTTGAAGGTCTCAGAACTCCCAGATGGCACGGCATGGTAGCCGGGCGGCAGCACTTTGTCTGCAATCTCAAGGACTTTCTGTAGGACTTTTTGCTGATCAGCACCCGTTTTCAGAGCCGCATAAACGCTGATGGCCCGCTCACGATCACGTCGGGAAATCGTTTGCATACTATCAGCAGGAACCACAGTCACGAGTTCTGAAAGGCGAATCAGTTCGCCACGATTATTTCGAACTTTGACCGCGAGTACATCTGTTTCCGATGTTCGCTCGGCAGATTCCTGGCGAACCTTAATGTCATATCGACGATCTGCGTTGGAGAATTTGCCGACAAGTGCGCCACCCATCAACACATTCACTGCGTTTGCGATATCGGTCACCCCCACTCCGTAGCGAAGAGCCTTCTCCCGATTGGGCAAAATATGAAATTCCTTGGAACCACCCTTGTAGCCATTTTCCACGTCTCGAAGTTCCGGAACTTTTTCCATTTCGGCCGTCAGGGTCTTTGTCGCTTCAATCAATGCCTTCCAGTCAGGGCCACGTATCGAAAGGTCAATGGGACGTCCTCCACCTCCGCCGCCACCAATAGGCCCTCCCATGGACTCAGTCACAAACGCTCTGATTCCTTTGACTTCTTTTAATTGCTCACGTAGCACTTCGGAAAACTGACTCTGCGTTAACGCTTTTGATTTACCGTCTCTCAGTCCACGTTTTTTAAAGTCATGGAGTGTGACAAAAATCATCCCGCCACTAACATCACCGCTAAAACCCCCGACAGCTGAGAAATACCGCAAAACCTCTGGCTGCTTGCCGATGATTTCTTCCATCTGTTTCATGCGAATATCAGTGTAATTTAGAGACGAGCCTTCAGGGCCTTTGACCCTGACCATAAGCGAGCCTTGATCTTGGGACGGAACAAACTCTTTTCTCAAATATTTGACGATCAAAAGACTTGATGCAAAAAGTGCGACAGATCCGACTATAACCAACCAACGATACCTTAAAAGATGGGGTATAAGAGCCTTGTAGCCATGCTCACATGCTCTGAAAGCTCCCTCGACCGCTCTGCCAAACAACGTCGTACGCTCTCCAGTTGATAAGAATTTCGAACACCTCATAGGCGTCAGAGTAATAGCCTCAAGAAGAGAAATGGCTACAGCGACTGATATGGTGACTCCGAATTGATAAAAATACCGACCAATGAGCCCTTTCATGAAGGCTACGGGCAAGAAGATGGCGATAATCGCAGCCGTCGCGGCCAGAGCAGCAAAGAATATTTCGACTGCTCCGTCAAGTGCAGCGCGTTTTCTCTTTTTGCCCATCTCGTTGTGACGCACGATGTTCTCCAGCACCATGATCGCGTCGTCCACTACGATGCCGATCGCCAGAGAAAGACCCAATAACGTAAACGTATTCAGCGTAAAATCAAGCCACTTCAAAACAATAAAACTTCCGAGCACCGATGTGGGAATGGCAAGGATCACATTGATTGTCGCCGAAAATGATCCCAGGAACATCCAACACACAACGGCCGTTAAAACTGCCGAGAGAATGATGGTAAAATTCATCTCATCGATAGATTCTTCGATGAACTTTGTCGAGTCAAAGTTTACTGATATGTCCATTCCTTCAGGAAGATTCTTTTTGATTTCCGCAATTTTGTTTTTGACGTCTTTAGCGACATCAACCGCATTGACACCGCGCTGTTTCCTAACCCCTAGACCAACCGCAGATTTACCCAAGACGCGGCTGATGCGACGAGCATCATCAAGACCATCAGTAATCGTGGCGACATTCTTAAGAGGGATAGGCGCATAATTAATACTTCCGCCACGCCGAGAAATCGGAATATTGGCAAAGTCCTCGACGGTCTGTGCTTCGCCAAGAGTTCTCAGATTGATTTCTTTGTCTGTTTGTTCAAGACGCCCCGAAGGCAACTCCACATGTTCACTTTGGATGGTGTTAATCACGTCCATAACTGAAAGATCATAGGCGTTAAGCTTAGCTGTCGACACATCCACACGGAGCACCGGGTCGACGTAACCACCGAGGAACACATCGGCGACTCCCGGCAATGTTTGAAAGGTATCTCTGATCTGATCACGAACGTAGCGCATAAGCTCTGGTCTTGTCATGCGGTCTGAGTAGACTGCGGCCCACAAAATTGGCTGATCTTCCGGGTTTGATTTACTAACGATAGGTGCGTCGGCGTCTTTTGGAAGTTGGCGCTGAATCTGTCCCAGCTTGGCTTGGATCTCTTGAACAGCCACGTCGATATTTTTGTCAATATCAAACTCGACGTTCACACTCGCGCGCCCGGGTGATGCTGACGATGCGATTTCCTTGATTCCCGAAACAGCCGTGAGTCCGCTTTCAATAGGCTCAATAATCGACATTTCAATCACTTCAGGCGCCGCACCACTAAGAGTCACAGAAATACTAACGTTTGGGAAGTCCACATCAGGCAACTGACTGACACCCATCTGCCGAAAGTTCAGATAACCAAACAGCATAAGCCCAAGCATGAGCATCCATGCAAAGACCGGTTTTCGAATCGAGACTTCAGATAAAATCATAGCCCCTGCCCCGCTGCCAGTTTGAGGGAAACAAATAATGACTTAGCGTTGACAGATTGCCGATTAAAAACTCTCTTAGCCTCGGCGAGCGAGTTCGACGATTGAATCAGATCAAGCACCGTTGCAAGACCAAGACGGTAATCTTTAGCGATAGCATCGTAGTTTTTTTGGGCCATAGCGACTGCGCGCTCGAAGATAGGAAGCGTGCGAAGGCTGGCCTCAAACATTTGGTGATATTGTCTGATTTTCATTTCGGTCAGACGTTTTTTTTGACTGAGTTGCTCCGCATAAAGAGTTTTTTGAGCCGTGGCCTCACGGACTCGGCCCGAGATAAGACCTCCGTCGTAAATGGGCCAGCTCAGCTGAAGGCCTACGTCCCACTTCACATCCTTAAGTCGTTCTTCGCGCTTTAAATAATAATTGGCCGTTAAATCTAGATCAGGGACCCTCTGTGCACGCACGGCCGCGGCCTGGGCGTCACTTGCCATGGCCTGCGCTTCAAGGGATTTCACCGATGGCAAACCATCGACTGCTCCGATGTATGCTGTAAGCGCCTCGGCTTTTGCCGGCAGAGCCACCTGATCGATCACATCCGCGTCTAATTCAAGACCACTGATTTGGGCGAGATTACTTCTGGATGTCAGCACCGTGGTCTTTGCCTGCTCAAGTTGCGCCTCTGCTGACGCCAACTGAGCTTGAGCCGCGAATAGATCCGCAGGTTTTGATCGGCCTATTTTGACCCGGTCCGAGATTTCTTTGACACGTTTTGAAGCGATTTTTTGGACTTCATCATAACCTGAAAGATCACTGATGCTACTGACCACTGCGTGAAAGGCGTCATTTACCGATAATTTGAATTGCAAGACCGCATCATCACCACTGAGCTCAGTCGCTTCAAGCTGCTTCTTTGCAACGTCTAGCGTTTTCGAGCCTTTATAAAGACCCAGCAACGGCTGAGATAGATTAACCTTTGCCGTCGATGATTTGTTGTCGTCTGGTTTAGACCCTTCCAGGGCCTGCTGCTGGGAATAATTGCCAGACAGCTTTAATTGTGGCAACACGGTTGCCAAGGCTTGGTCTTTTTTAGCCTCAAACTGCTCTTTTTGGGCACGGTTTAGTCTTGTGACTTCATTTTTTTGAACAGCTAAGTCGAGATAATTTTTAACTGATAGTTTTGAGGAAGCCAGTGACTCATCTTTGGCAAAACTTGGCTGTACTGTCGTGATCGCTGCGAGGATGGCTAGAATTTTTAGGTGTTTCATACCTTACACCCCCACTTGCGCAAAACGATCCGTTGAGGCTGCTAGTGCACGAGCATTACCGTCTTCAAAGGCCGAGTGCCCAGCGTCATGAATCACAAACAGCTCACTCTGCGGCAATGCTTTATGAAGCTCCCACGCCGAAACCATGGGACAGATTACATCGTAACGGCCTTGGACAATAATCGTCGGGATATGTTTGATCTTTGAACAGTTATCGAGAAGCCAAGTCTCTGACTCAAAAAAGCCTTTATTCACGAAATAGTGACACTCGATACGGGCAAAAGCCTCGGCAAAAGACTCTTCTCCGAAGCTAGACTTGATCTCATCCATGCGCTGGAACATGCCACTGGTAAAACCTTCCCAGATACTCCAAGCGCGGCAGGCTGCGATGCGGATACTTCGATCGCCTGAGGTTAAACGCTTATGATATGCCTTAATTAAATCGCCTCTCTCTCCGGCCGGAATCGGTTTCAGGAACTCTTCCCAAGCATCAGGAAACATCTCACTGGTTCCTGATTGATAGAACCACTGGAGTTCTTTTTGGCGTACAAGGAATATCCCCCGAAGCACGAGTTCTGAAACCCTCTCAGGGTGGGAGATCGCATAGGCTAGCGATAACGTACTACCCCAACTACCTCCAAATACGAGCCACTTTTTGATCCCAAGTTTATCCCGTAGGCGCTCCATATCAGCCACTAAATGCCATGTGGTATTGTTCTCAATGGATGCGTGAGGCGTGCTTTTACCACAGCCGCGTTGATCAAATAAGATAATGCGGTAGCGGGCCGGATTGAAAAATCTGCGGTGATTGGGATTCGTACCTCCGCCTGGGCCACCGTGTACGAATACCACCGGTTTCCCCTGGGGATTACCTGACTGCTCGTAGTAAATTTTATGACCATCGCCCACATCTAGATGCCCAGAGTCAAAAACCTGGGGCACTGGGTAAAGCCAACTTTTACTGTCACGTACAAGCGTCATGATCTATGAATCCTCTAAAACATTTTAGGCAAGGGCTTGCTCCAGATCAGCAACCAAATCAGAAATATCTTCGATCCCAACCGAGAGCCTTAGCATGGTTGGACCTATGCCAAGCTTCTTGCGAAGTTCTTCTGGCACACTAGCGTGAGTCATTTTCTCAGGGTGATTCACGAGAGACTCCACACCACCAAGACTTTCTGCCAAAGAGAAGACTTTGAGCTTTTTCAAAAACTTGACCACGTCATCATAGGTTCCGTTCATGTCAAAACTCACCATGCCTGAAAACCCTGACATCTGCCGCTTTGCAAGCTCATGCTGCGGATGAGTTTTCAGACCTGGATAATGAACTTTTTTGACTTTTTTGTGGCCTGCCAAAAACTCTGCGATCTGCTGAGAATTCTTGGCGTGCTGCTCCATTCGAACAGCCAAGGTTTTAATACTACGCAGGAACATAAAACTTTCAAACGGTGATGGCACCGCACCGGCAGCAAACTGAACGAACTTGAGCTGCTCGTAGAGTTCTTTATCCTTGAGCATGAGGGCTCCGCCGATCATGTCGGAGTGACCGCCAATATACTTAGTCGAGCTGTGCATCACGATATCCGCACCCATCAGCATGGGTGACTGAAATACGGGTGATGCAAATGTGTTGTCGACTACGAGTTTGGCGCCAACAGATTTGGCGATCTTACTCATGGCGGCAATGTCGATAATTTTCATCGTGGGATTCGTCGGTGACTCCACCCACACAAGCTTTGTATTCGGAGTCGCTGTTTTTTTCACGAGCCCCATGTCCGACATGTCGATAAATTGAAAATCCAGGTTGTACTTGGCATAGAGTCTTCTGAAAAGCCTGCCGGTTCCTCCGTACACGTCATCGCAGACTAGAATTCTGTCACCAGGATTCAGGGTCTGGATGATCGCCTGCTCCGCTGCAAGACCACTTGAAAACGCGAGGCCAAACTCACAGCCTTTTTCAATTTGGGCGAGAGCTTTTTCGTGGGCCTCACGGGTGGGGTTGTCCGCACGGGAGTAGTCATAGCCCTTATGCACGCCTGGAGCCTCTTGCACGAAGGTCGAGGTCATAAAGATGGGCGTCATGATGGCGCCTGTGACGGGCTCAGGTTCTGTACCAGCGTGAACGGCGATGGTTTTGGGTTTTAGATCGGAATGCATGACGAGTTTATTCCTCACAAATGACTTAATTTTTTGCTAATTAAGTCAAAAGTTTACCTCGTCACGGCGGGTATTGTAAATTGGGGACACCCGACTGATTGGCTATTGTAAATTGGGGACACCCGACTGATTGACTATTAATTAATCAGATCGCGTGGGCTATGGCCAAGCGGCATCTGACCCAAATATAAAAGGCTACCGGCTTTTCGAGCCGGTAGCCCTGCGTATTCAATAGTCAATCAGTCGGGTGTGAGCCTATTTAACGGATTCAAAAAGCTTTTTAAGCTCACCGCTGCGGTGCATTTCCATAGTAATGTCACAACCGCCAATGAACTTTCCGCCAACAAATAACTGCGGGATAGTCGGCCAGTTGTTGACCTGCTTGATGCCTTCGCGGACGTCCCAATCAGCTAGGACGTCGACGGTTTTGTAATCAACGCCGTAGCTATTCAGAACATGGCAGACCTGGGCTGAAAAACCACACATAGGCTGGTCTTTGCTGCCCTTCATATAAAGAAGAACTGGGGTCGAAGCGATATCTGATCTGATTTTATTGATTACTTCAGGATTTGTCATAGCTGATTGACCTTCCATTTTTTAAGCAAAACTTGAGTTCATAACTCATGGTTTAGACGGTGTGGTTTTACCGCTAGGGCCAGCGTTTTGCAAGGGTTTACAGGGCCCCTAGGGCACCACCCCCGGGCTGATCATTCAATACTCAATCAGTCGGGTGTCCCCAATTAAATTACTGGCTGGTTAGGACGGCAGAATTACTTGTCAGTGACATGCCGGTGGTGGTCAGGACCACTCGATATAAATTGTTATTTTGGGTCGACGTAAGTCCAGTCAGGTTAAGCGTTGCACTGGTCGCACCCGATACGTTAACCCACGTACTTCCGCCGTTGGTGCTGACCTGCCACTGATAGTTCAGGGTCGTGTCTTGGACCGTGTAAGCACTAATTTGGAAGCTTGCTTGTCCAGCTAGGGCCGTTTGGGAGCTCGGATGATATGTGATGATAATCTCTCCGGAATTTGTACCAACGCGGCCAACGCTAAAGCCATCACCCGCTGAAATATCCGTCCAGTTACTCAAAGATCCGATCTGGATTTGAGATGTGCTTGCGGTGTTAGTTCCGTTACCTAATTGACCATCCGAATTGTCACCCCAGGCCCAAAGGGTTCCAGACGTCGTTCCTCTGATACCTAAGCTGTGGGTTCGTCCCGCAGAAATCGCCATCCAGTTTGTAAAGGTACCGATTTGGGTCGTCGTCACGTCAATTTGATTGGTGGTTCCATTACCGAGCTGACCAGAGCTATTAAGGCCCCAACCGTATAGGGTTCCAGAGATCAATCCAAATGAGTGCGTATCACCTGCAGCAACATCAGTCCAAGTTGACAGTGCTCCCATGCGTGTTGGGACGAGTCTATCGCCGTTGGTATCACCCAATTGGCTATTTCCATTAAGACCCCAAGCAAACAGCTGAGATGATTTGATACCGAGGGAGTGAGCGCCCCCTGCAGATACTTTAGTCCAGCCACTGGAGCCGCCATCAAGTAAGGTCGGAGAATTTTGCTGGGTGGTTGAGTTGTCTCCCACCTGGCCACTGTTGTTAAAGCCCCAACCGTAAACCTGGCCACCACTGATTCCCAAGGTGTGATAGCCAAATTTGCTGGTCGAAATAGCCGTCCAGTTTGTGGCGGCTCCAACTTGCACAGGGGCGTATCTCGTCGTGACGTCCCCAAGACCAAGGGTTCCGTTGGAGTTTAAGCCCCATGCGTAGAGCATACCACCGCGAATTGCGAAGCTTGACGCCAAGCCAGCCGACACATCTGTCCAGTCGGTGAAACTGCCGATTTGCACCGGTGTCGAGCGCGATACAACCGTACCATCCCCGAGCTGACCATAGCTGTTTGCTCCCCAGGCGAACAGTCGGCCATCACGAATACCGAGCGTATGCTGTCCGCCAGCTGATAATTTGCTCCAGTTTGAATTCGTGCCAATTTGAGCTGGTGCCGTACGCTGATTAACCAAAACAAGTCCAAGCTGGTGAGTGGAGTTCGTACCCCAAACAAACATCCTTCCACCGATGATTCCGGCGCTGTGACTGACTCCACCATCCGCAGTAGACCAGTTTGACGAAGCCCCGACTTGAGTCGGCGTTGACCGGTCTGTGGTTGTGCCGTCACCTAACTGAGCGCCACTATTAGAACCAAAGGCAAACAAGGTGCCAGCATTCACTGCATTGGTGTGATTTGCGCCTGCCCGCACCATGGTCCAGGTTGATAAACTACCAACTTGCGTTGGGTTGTTACGCTGTGTGGTCGTGCCATCACCAAGTTGACCACTCGTGTTAAGACCCCACGCATAAAGCTGCCCTGACCTGATTGCGGCACTGTGACTACCACCCGCCGATACGATGCTCCAATCTGTGAACGAGCCAATTTGTACGGGCGTATTTCTCTGAGTGGTCGAATCATCACCTAACTGGCCATTAGTATTAAGACCCCACGCATAAAGTCTACCGCCCCTAATCCCAAGGGAGTGGCTACCGGTTTCGCTTGCAGACACCCACGTCCAATCAGTGAATCCAACAATCTGGGTTGGGGTCGTACGCTGGGTGGTGTCACCTGTTCCGAGTTGACCATTTGTGTTGACACCCCATGCAAACAATAAGCCGCCACGAATTCCAAGGCTATATCCATTACCAGCCGACACCATAGTCCAGTTCGTATTCGAATCAATCAACTTCGGCGTCGTCGACGCAGTAGTTGTGCCGTCACCCAATTGTCCATTTGTATTCAGTCCCCAAGCTTGAAGCTGTCCTCCCTTGATACCAAGGGTGTGGTAGAGACCACCCGCCACGGCTGTCCAGTCGGTGCCCGTTCCCACCTGCATTGGAAGCACAGCGTTGGCTGACCCATTGGTACCCAGTACTGAGCTAGAATTATTACCCCAAGCATAAAGACGTCCACTTCGAATACCAAAGGTGTTGTAAGGCCCAGTTGATAGAGCCGTCCAATCAGAGTCAGTTCCCACCTGGGTTGGTCCGGTAACGACTGTCGAAGATAGGCCGTCACCTTGTTGGGCGTATGTGTTTGAGCCCCATGCGTTATAGTACGATGCAGCCGCCGTACTGTATGTGAAATTCATGGTGTTCGACGCCGTATTCCAGTTGTTTGCAGCGTCTTTAGCGACTGATGCCGATAGCGACACAGAAACTGTCCCAGAAGCTACCGCCGTTACCGTAAATGTGTAGTTGGCACCACTACCTGTTAAGCCGCTGACTGAGCCGTTAGAAACACTGACACCCCCGGCCGTAAAGCCGGTAACCGATTCGCTAAACGTTGCAGTCATTGAAATGGTCGTACTCGTAGTGTGTGCCGAGGTAGCCGACGTTAGCACCACTGTCGGATTGGTCGTATCGACAACGATTGTGCGTTGACCCGCCAAGTTCGACCCAGCTGGTGGTAACGTTAAAACCGCATCGTTATTCGCCTGATCCTTAAATGTATCGCCCCCAGCGTTAAATGCGGTCACATTTAGCAGAGCTGCATTATGACCAGCCTGGACCGTATAACGATAGCGAACTGCAGTCGCCGAGGGCTTGGATTGATAGGTTGCGACGTAGCCATTAGTTAGCGTGAGGCTAGAGCTGGTGCCTACTTGTGTGACACTTTCGGAAAAATTCACGTCAATATCTATAGCTTGACCACTAGCATAATTACCGTTTGTACCTGTGATACTTGAAATCGTCGGAGCCGTCGTATCAATGATGATGTTTTTATTAGAGCCAAGACTTCCAGAAGCTGCCGGAGCAGGTAGCGTGAGTGAGGCATTGTTGCCGGTTGCGTCAACGATTGTGCCTGAGTTTAGAGAGAGTGACGTCGTAGCCACATAGTCCAGGTCTGCGGTCGCATGACCCGCACCCACTATATAGTTGAATGTTAAAGTCGTTGTTCCAGATCCAGAAGCATAATTCACCACAGCATCCGTTGTACCGGTCTCCAGAGTTAACTGCGGAGTACCCGTCACAGTTACGGCCTTCGTGAATGTTACCGTTATAGGTACGGACTGGCCAGTCGCATATGCAGCATTAGCAGCCGTCGAAGTGACAGATGACACAGTCGCCGCTACTGAATCATTGACGTATGTGGTCATGCTTGTACAGGCCGATGCATTACCAGCAGCATCTGTGACCTGCGCGAAGATCGTTGTCGTTGCATTGGCGGTCAGTGCGTTTGTCGTTTTAGTAGCCGTGCCGATACCTGCTCCTGCTGTTCCTGATATTGCAGCAGAACAACCACTATTACTATGCAGCGTAAAGTTTGTCACCGTCTCTGACAGGGTCACGGTAATAGTTGGCGTCGTACTGCCGTTCGGTGATATTGGCGAAATTGAGCTATATGTAACGGTTGGCGTAGTGGTATCCACAACCAGAGCTTTAGTTCCGGCAATACTGAATGGTCCACCGACAGCGGGCAGCGTCAAGTTTGCGTTGTTGCCCGTTGCATCTCTGATGGTGCCCCCGTTCAGCGCAAGCGAGCTTGTATTCAGGTAGTCAAGATCCGCTGAGTTGGCGCCAGCTCCCACCGTATATGTAAACGTTAGAACGCTATTACCTGAACCACTGGCATAGTTGACAGCTGTTCCTGCACCACCAGTCGCTAAAGTCAGCTGCGGGAAGCCCGTCACAGTCACGTTTTCACTAAAAGTAACCTGAATCGAAATACTCTGACCGACTCCATAAGCACCATTATTTGTGTTGGATGTAACCTGGACAACCGACGGAGCCGTATTGTCGTTGGTGTAAGTGACGAGGTTTGTACATCCAGTTGATGCGTTACCTGCTGTATCGATTGCGCGTCCGTAAATCGTGGTTGTGGTATTGGCATTGACACTCGCGTTAACTGTGATACCAGGGGACGCGAACGCCGTACTTGCTGTGGCTGCTGATCTAGGAGTTGAGCAACCCGAATCATAGTAGAGGGTGACGGTAGCAGCCTCAGACGTCGTACCAAACACAGTCGGAGTCAGCGTAGTACCAGATGTACCCGGGCTGATCGATGAATACGAGAGAGTCGGCGGCGTCATATCGACTGTTACAACATTATCCGTAGCCGTTGATGCTGAGTTCTGATTGCCGAAGGCATCCGTTACCTTGTTAGCACCAATGGATGGCGTAATTGTTCCACCGCCTGTGATGGACGTATATCTTAGGTTCCATGTTATGTTATCTGTGGTTGTCAGTGCTGCAGACCCCGAGAACCCAGTGGCTGTTCCGCCGTGGGTGATATCACTAGTTGCCAGTGACGTCACGGCAGCGGAGAACACAATCGTGAATTCAACGGGTGCGCCTGCGCTCACTGTATTGACCGGATCGGCTTGGCCGACTTTTTGGTTGATTGTGACAGATAGGGCCGCCGGAGAGTAATTCACACTGTTGGTTGAGTCCACAAGCCCAGCTGACGCATTACCAGCCAAATCCGTCACCGCACCTGCTGCCAAACGTGGCTGGAGTGTTCCAGCGCTGGAGGCAGTCGCTGCCACCGTGAATGTGGTGCTGTTTGTAGCCGTAACCGACCAAGTAACGCTTGTGGCGGAGCCTTGATTAGTAATATCTGCGGGTGTAAAGCTCGCCGCTGCAATGGCTTCGGAGAAGACGATGGTAAAGTTTACAGGCGTTGAGTTGGTGGACGTGCCGCCTGCCCTTGCAAACGAACTGACACTCGGACCAGCGTTATCATGGGTGTAGGACACCATCGGCAAGCAGCCCGTCGCGTTTCCGAGCGCAGTGACCGCCTTAGCGTAAATCTGTGTCGTTTGATTCACCCCTAAGCTGTAGGTTGTAATGGTCTGACCAGCACCAGCACTCAAGGCCGTTGTATTCGAAATTTGCGTCGTGGTGCAGCCCACATCACTCCAAAGCGTAACATTAGCCGCCTCAGAAAGACTCATTGTAACGGTCGGAGTACGACTGGAATTTGGTGATGCTGGCGAGATCGACGTATACGTCACAGAAGGCGGTGATGTGTCGATGACGATCGCTTTTTGGCTTGCTAAACTTGACGCTCCGCCAGTCAGTGGCAGCGTCAAATCTGCATTATTGCTAGCCTGGTCTCTGACGGTTCCACCATTTAGTACCAACGCGCTCGTAGAGAGATAGTTCAGAGCTGCTGATGTCTGACCGGCCGCAACTGTGTAATTAAAGGTCAACGTATTAGTACCTGAGCCACTGGTATAATTCACAACCGCATCTGATGCTCCACCGCCGGTGCTGAGCGTGATTCGCGGCGTTCCTGTCACGAAAACGACTTCCGAGAAGACCACATTGATGGGGACCATCTGGCCTGTTCTATAGGTTCCGTTCACAGCACTTGACGTCACGCTGGTGACGGTCGGAGGCGTGCCATCGTGAATATAGGTCGTCATAATTGTACAGGCCGATACGTTGCCAGCGAGGTCAGTGACCTGGGCACGAATATTGTTGGTGCTGCCGGACGCCAGCAGACTTGTGGTTATGGTATTTACGCCAGCCGTACCAGTGCCCGTCAATGAGGAGATACCAGTCGTACAGCTGCCATCACTAAATAATCTAACAAGTTGAGCCGCCTCAGAAAGGTTAATGGTCAAGGTCGGAGTTTGTAGGTTACCTGGTGAGGACGGTGATATGGACGTGAACGATACCGTCGGTGTCGCTGTATCAATGACGATATTTTTGTTGAAGCCAAGACTTCCAAATGCCCCTGGTGCCGGCAATGTCAAAGTCGCGTTGTTTCCGACGGCGTCCCTAATCGTTGAGCTATTGAACGCAAGCGCCGCCGTCGACGTGTAATCTAGATCTGTCGAGGTTTCGCCTGCGAACACGGTGTAATTAAAGGTCAGCGTGTTTGTACCACTGCCGCTTGAGTAATTAACCACTGTGTTGGAACCGCCGGTGGCCAACGTAATCTGCGGAGTCCCTACAACCGTGACCACCTCAGAGAATGTTACCTGGATAGGCACCAACTGAGACGCGCGGTAATTTCCGGACGCAAGACTAGTATCCACATTTGTGACAGTTGGGCCAAGGCCGTCATGAGTATACGTGGCAAGACTCGTACAACCTGACGCATTGCCGACCGCGTCCACCGCTCGAGCAAAAATCGTCGTTGCCGTGTTGGACCCCACGTTTGAGGTCAACGTTATTCCAGGGCTTGCAAAGGCCGTACTAGACTGAGCCGCCGAACGCGGCGTCGTACATGTACCCTCAAAGAAGAGCGTCACAGTTGACGGCTCTGAAGTCGTCCCGCTAATTGTTGGTGTTAGAGAATTGTTTGGACTTGATGGACTAATCGAGCTGAATCCTACGGTTGGGGCAGTCGCATCCATCGTCACAGTGTTATCTGTCGATGTGGATGCAGCGTTATCATTATTAAACAAATCCTTAACCGTGTTAGCAGGAATCGAAGGGATGACTGTTCCGGCACTGGTGATGGCCGTAGCCGTGATGGTGAACGTAACATTGTCGGTGGTACTCAAAGACCATGTGATACCGGAGGCAGTACCGTTTTGGAAGATGTCACTCGCAATAAAGCTCGATGCACCTACAGCCCTTGAGAATACTGCCGTAAAACTCACCGGGGCCGCAGCCACGGGATCAGCCTGGCCAGAGGCCTGGTTGATGGTCACTGTAAAGGATGAACCCGTATAATCTACAGACTGAGATGCAGTTATCGCACTACCATTCACGTTACCAGCCAAATCCGTAATTCCAGAGGCTGCGATGCGTGGAACAAGGGTACCATCACCTGATGAGGTCGCCGACACGGTGAACTGAGTTGAGGAAACGGACGTTACTGTCCAAGCCGTAGATGTCGCAGTGCCAGTATTGCTGATATCAGCTCCTGTGAAGCTCGACGTATTGATTGCTTCATTGAATGTGACAGTGAAATTGATTGGTACAGAGTTTGTGGCAGCGTTTTGTCCTACAGCACGGACAAACGAGATGCTTGACGGTGCCACACTATCGTTTGTGAAGACCACCATACTGGTGCAGGATGAGTTATTTAGAGCATCAACTGCACGCGCATGAATTGATGTGGCTGCGTTCGCTGGAAGATTATTAGTCGTGATTGACTTGCCGGCGCCAGCCGTCATTACCACAGAGCTTGAGATCGGCGACGTACAAGTCGACTCGCTGTGCAAGGTGACCGTCGCGTTTTCTGACAAACTAAAATTCACAGTTGGATTTTGTATGGTCGCAAAGTTGGACGGTGTTATGGACGCATACGTAACAGTCGGAGCAAGCGTATCTACAACGATGGCTCTTTGACCAGACAAGCTCGATCCACCACCAAGAGCCGGCAACGTCAACGACGCAACGTTGCCAGCAATATCTCTGATCGTACCACCATTGAGAGCCAAAGCCGACGTCGAGAAGACTTCAAGCGGGTTTGCACCTTGGCTTGCACCAACCGTGTAATTAAACAGTAGCGTTGCAGTACCACTTCCCGAGACATAATTTACAGCCGTCCCTGCACCACCTGTTGCAAGGGTCAATTGTGGCGTACCGGTTACAGCGACCGCCTCATTAAAGGTCACCGTAACCCCAATGACTGAGCCGGCTGTGTATGTACCGTTTGCTGTAGTGGAGCTAACCGACGACACACTCGGCGCATTACCATCATGAGTGTAGCTTGCAAGCGATACGCAGCTTGAGACATTTCCAACAGTATCTGTCGCTCTTATGAATAGACTTGTGGTCGTATTGGCCCCTAGCGTACTTGTGACAATCGTATTATTACCTGCAGAGCCTGCTATGGAGGTCGATGCCGTCACACTACAACCTGCGTTTGTAAATAACTGCAGCGCAGATGTGGCTTCGCTGACGTTGACTGTGATGCTTGGGGTTTGGGTTGTTCCTGAGAGAGACGGGCTTGCCGCCACGAGGGTGGCCGTGGGCGCTGTTGTATCTATGACGATATTTTTATTCGCCGTCATACTACCGACGAAGTTTGACACCGGTAGAGTAAGATTGGCGTTGTTACCCAGTGAGTCTCTGATCGTACCGCTATTTAAAGCCAAAGCAGTCGTACTGACATAGTCGAGCTTAGCTGAGTTATCTCCAGCCGTAACCACATAATTAAAGGTCAATGTATTGCTGCCAGAGCCACTCGTGTAGTTCACAACAGAGTTAGCGCCACCGGTACTCAGAGTCAACTGCGGCGTACCTGTTACCGTGACTACTTTCGAAAATGTCACGTTCACTGGAACAGTCTGACCTGCAAGGTAGGTGCCATTAGCAAGGCTCGAGGTTACGTTATTGACTGTTGGCGAAGCGCTATCGTTCGCGTAGGTCACAAGATTTGTACATAACGAAACGTTTCCGGCCGTGTCAACTGCCCTACCATAAATAATAGTCGTAGTGTTAGCATTCACATTTGAGGTCAGTGTAATACCGGGCGACGCAAAAGCCGTATGCGCAACACTCGTTGATCGCGACGTCTGACAAAGCGAATCGAAGTAAAGCGTTACAGTGGAAGCCTCGGAAGCTGTTCCAAGAATTGTCGGCATAAGCGTGGACGCCGGGTTTGAAGGACTAACCGACGAGAATGATAATGTTGGTAGGACGTTATCATAAGTCACTGAGCCATCGGTACCCGTCGAGCCCGAATTGCCGTTGCCAAAGGTATCGAGCACGGTATTTGCAGCAATCGTTGGCACAATTGTTCCACTGCCAGAAGCGGCTGTAGCTTGCAGCAACCAGGTGATGTTGTCGGCCGTGGTAAGAGTCCACGCCGTGACAGCGGCTGAACCAGACTGAGTGATGTCTGCAGTGGAGAAGCTCAGAGGATCGACCGCCTGCGAGAAGACGACATTAAACGAAACAGGAAGTGTATTCACCGGATCAGCTTGTGCGGCAGCTTGATTCACTGTTACGGATAGGGCTGCAGCCGAGTACGTTACATTGTTTGATGAATCCACTGCTGCCGTACTCGAGTTACCTGCAACATCTGTGACTGCATTGGCAGCTAGCCTTGGCTGCACGGTACCATTGCCGGAAGTTGAGGCAGATATGGTGAAGGTGCTATTACCGCTAACGTGAGTAACCCCCCACGTCACGACTGTCGCCGTCCCGAGGTTTGAGAAGTCTGCGGCCGTTAAGCTTGCTGGGTTGATGGCTTCAGAGAATACCAAAGTGAAGTTGACTGGTGCCGAGTTAGTGTTGGCAGCCTGTGAACCTGCTCTCGCAAAGGACGATACGGTTGGCGGTGCTGAGTCGTGTATGTAAGACACCATACTGGTACAAGATGTGGTATTACCAAGCGCAGTGACACCTTTCGCCCAGATGGACGTGGATGCATTTGCAGCGAGGGTGAATGTCGTTATAGTTTGACCCGCACCAGTAGTTAGAGGCACGCCATTGGAAATAGCCGTCGAACAACCGGATTCACTATAAAGGGTTACCGTGGCAGCCTCGCTCGTTGTCAGGGTCAGCGTTGGGGTTCGGCTGGTACCAGGCGACGTTGGAGATATGGAGACGTACGTCAGAGTCGGTGGCGTCGTATCAATAACAATCGCCTTCTGGCCGGCAATACTTGATGGACCCGCTAAAGTCGGTAAGGTCAGAGTTGCATTATTACTTGCCGCATCTCTAATTGTGCCGCCGTTAAAGGCAAGAGCAGTTGGTGAAGCGTAGTCTAGATCCAGGCTCGACTGACCGATTTTAACTGTGTAATTAAAGGTCAGTACATTAGAGCCTGAGCCGCTTGTGTAGTTGACCACGTCATTTAGTGCCCCCCCGCCCGTAGCCAGCGTCAACTGGGGCGTTCCCGTGACTGTTACATTCTCGCTAAATGTAACATTTATCGGAATAACTTGACCCAGTTTATAAGTGCCGTTTGCGGCGGACGATGTAACCGACAATACCGTCGGTGGGTTTCCATCATGAGTATAACTCGTAAGCGACGTACAACTAGAGTCATTACCTGCGAGATCTCTAACCCTGGCAAATAACGATGTGGCAGCATTTGCTGTCAACGTAGACGTGGTGATCGTGTTAGCTCCAGACGAACCAGCCGCGACCGCAGACGCCGTAGTCGTACATGATCCCTCGGTGAACAACTGCATAGACTGCGTTGCCTCTGAGACGTTAATAGTTAGCTGAGGAGTTTGGGTATTTCCTGGTGAGGTATGCGAAATCGATGTGTACGACACCGTAGGCAGAACGGTATCAATCACTATGGTTTTATTAGCCCCTAGGCTACCTGTGGCGCCCGGCACAGGCAGGGCCAACGCGGCGTTATTACCAAGTGAGTCTCGAATCGTTCCGCCGTTTAGCACCAAGGACGATGAACTGACATAATCAAGCTTAGCCGTATTCTCACCAGCAAATACTGTGTAGTTGAAGGTCAGCGTGTTGGTACCAGAGCCACTCGTGTAGTTCACTACTGTGTTAGAGCCGCCTGTAGCCAACGTCAATTGAGGTGTACCAGTGACACTGACTACTTTAGAGAACGTCAACTGAACAGGAACAACTTGACCAGCTTTGTAGTTGCCTGTGGCCAAGGTTGAATTAACGTTAGTGACAGTCGGCGCCACTCCATCGTGAGTATAGGCTACAAGGCTTGTACAGCCAGACGCATTACCCAGACTATCCACTGCTCGCGCGAAGATGGTGGTTGTTGTATTAGCAGCTAAGTTGCTAGTCAATGTGATACCGGGGCTTGCAAAGCTGGTGTTGGACTGACTTGCAGATCTCGGCGTCGAACAACCAGACTCGAAGAACAGCGTCACTGTCGAAGGCTCAGACGTGGTTCCCAATAAGGTCGGCGTCAACGAATTACTTGGGCTTGCAGGCGACACCGACGAGAAGGTGATTGTAGGACCAGTTGTGTCCATCGTCACCGTATTATCAATTGAGGTAGACGCTGAGTTATTATTATTAAACGCATCTTTAACCGTAGTTTCCGCAATCGAAGGAATTATTGTTCCAGAGACTGAAACTGCCGTCGCAGATAAGGTCCATGTGATGTTGTCAGTTGTGTTCAAAGACCATGTGATACCTGACGCATTGCCATTTTGGACAATGTCATCAACGGCAAAGGTATTTGAGCCTACCGCCCGAGAGAAGACCACAGTGAAGTTAATCGGTGTCGTAGCGACTGGATCAGACTGGCCAGACGCCTGGTTGATCGTGACCGTAAAGGGTGACGCGGTGTAATTGACCGACTCGCTTGCTGTTATGGCACTTGGATTCACGTTACCAGCCAGATCAGAAATTCCCACCGCAGCAATTCTTGGCATCAGCGTCCCATCACCAGACGCTGTTGCACGGACTGTGTATACGGTCGGGCTAACAGGTATGACGGACCACGAGACCGCTGAGGCCGTACCAGCATTGCTGATATCTGCACCTGTAAATCCGGCCGCATCCATCGCTTCATTAAAGGTGACTGTGAAATCTATCGGTAGCGAGTTTGTAACCGCTGGCTGACTACCGCTTCTCACAAACGACACATTCAGAGGCGCTATGTTGTCATGGGCGTATGTTACTAGATTGGTACATGACGCATTGTTCACGCTGTCAACAGCGCGAGCAAAGATCGTAGTCGACGCATTAGCAGGCAGCGTATTCGTCATGATGGCTTTACCAGCACCGGCCGTCATCGACGTCGCACTGGATATTGGGGACGTACAAGTCCCCTCACTGTGCAATGTCACCGTTGCAGCCTCGGAAAGAGTGAATGTGACCGTTGGGTTTTGTGACGTACCAAAAGTATTCGGTGAAATCGACGTGTAAGTAATCGTCGGTCCTGTAGAGTCTACGATGATCGCCTTCTGACCAGATAAGCTGGATGGCCCGCCAAGAGCCGGCAGCGTGAGAGATGCCGTATTACCCGCAATATCTGTAATTGTTCCGCCATTGAGGGCAAGAGCTGATGTGGACGCTACTTCAAGTGGGCTCGCCGTTTGTCCCACAGTCACCGTATAGTTAAACAGCAACACACTCGTGCCATTTCCGGAGACGTAATTGACGGCTGTGTTAGCTCCGCCCGTAGCTAGCGTTAACTGTGGTGTACCGCTGACGGCTACACTCTCCGAGAACGTGACCGAGACGGTGATAGCTCCACCTAGCCCATAGGTTCCATTGGCGGTGGTGGAGCTGACTGATATCACAGTTGGCGCTATACCATCATGCCTATAGCTTGCTATAGCGGAACATCCCGATACGTTACCAGCCACATCTGTTGCTCTCACAAAGATACTGGTGGTTCCATTTGCGGATAGCGAGGACGTCACTAGATTATTGTTTCCAGCAGTCCCAGCTACTGACGTAGAGATACCGATGGAGCACGCTGCGTCACTGAATAGCCTTAGAGCGGTTGTAGCTTCTGACATATTTAGCGTAATCGTTGGAGTCTGGGTGGTTCCAGACAGTGACGCGTTGGCGGCTACAAGGGTCGCAGATGGCGCAGTCGTATCGACGACAATGGACTTATTGATCGCCATACTTCCCACAAATCCAGACGTCGGCAGTGTGAGTGTCGCGTTATTGCCAAGAGAATCACGGATTGCACCGCCATTGAGAGAGAGCGCCGAGGTGTTTAAGTAATCAAGCTTAGCGGTGTTGTCTCCCGAACTTACAATGTAGTTAAACGTGAGGATTGTAGTGCCAGATCCACCTGAGTAATTGACTGCTGTGTTAGCCACACCTGTGACCATCGTGAGTTGCGGCGTGCCTGTGACAGTCACTGCTTTTGAGAAGGTAACCGTAATCGGTATTAACTGACCAACTCGGTAGCTTCCGTCAGCAAGTGTTGATGTCACATTGGTGACCGTTGGCGGTGCACTATCATTGGTATAAGTCACAAGGCTCGTACAAGTCGACACGTTGCCCGCCGTGTCGGTCGCCTGACCATAAATAATTGTCGTACTGTTTGCGTTTACATTCGACGTGACTGTAATACCTGGGGCAGCAAACACTGTGTTCGCAACGGTTGCAGAACGAGGCGTAGTACACGCCGCGTCGTAGAATAAGGTCATTGTCGACGTCTCTGATACTGTACCGAGCAGTGTCGGCATAAGAGTTGCCGCCGGATTCGATGGACTGACGGATGATAGAGTAATGGTCGGAGCTAGGATGTCGTAGGTCACCGACCCATCTGTCCCTGTAGAACTCGAGTTCGCGTTTCCAAAGGTATCGAAAACTGAGTTTGCAGGTATACCTGGAATGATGGTTCCCGATGTGGTTACACTGGTCGCCTGCAGAGTCCAGGTCACATTATCGGCTGTGCTTAGAAACCATGTGATGCCAGCCGCTGAACCGGACTGAACTATATCTGACGTCGTAAAGCTTGTTGGGTTGATCGCAGCAGAGAAGACTACGCGGAAGCTGACAGGGGCGATATTGACTGGGTCGACCTGACCTACTGCCTGGTTGAGGGTTACCGACAATGCCGCTGGCGAGTAACTGACCGTCTCACTAGAATCACTTGCCGACACATTAGCATTACCGGCCACATCCGTAACACCGTTTGCAGCTAGGCGTGGAATCAGTGTGCCAGCTGTGGCCGCAGTCGCCGCCACAGTGAACGTTGTACTGTTATTGCTAGTTATAGACCACGTCACACCAGTCGCGGAGCCAGCGTTGGAAATATCAGCAGACGTAAACGATGTCGGATTGATGGCTTCAGAGAAAGTTAGCGTGAAGTTCATCGGCACTGAGTTTGTGGACGCCGCTTGACCTGCAGCGCGGACAAAGCTCGAAACCGTCGGTGGGGCTGAGTCGTGGACATAGGTCGTCAGCAACGTACACCCTGATGCGTTATTGACTGCATTGACTGCTTTGCCATAGATGGTGGTCGAACCGTTGGCTGTCAGGGTAAATGTCGTAATCGCCTGTGTCGCGCCGGTTGCTACCGCCGTAGCACCGGAAATAGCAGTGTTACAACTTAAATCACTATATAGAGTCACATTAACGGCCTCAGAGGCTGTCACTGAAACCGCCGGGGTTCTGGTCGTACCGGGGGACACGGGAGACACGGAAACGTATGAAACCGTTGGCGGCGTCGTATCGATGACGATCGCCTTTTGTGCCGCCAAGCTTCCGACACCACCAGGTGATGGCAAGGTCAGTACCGCGTCGTTACCAGCGATGTCTTTGATAGAGGCACCGCCTGCCGCAAGTGCGGATGGGGAGTCGTAGTCTAAGTCAGGCGATGATTGACCAATCGCGACCGTATAGTTGAAGGTCAATGTATTGGAACCAGAACCGCTCACATAGTTGATCACAGCGTTATTAGCGCCTCCCCCGGTTGCCAAAGTCAGCTGAGGGGTCCCACCCGTAACATTGACAACTTCATTAAAGGTCACGGTCACAGGAATAGTCTGACTAACTCTGTATGTACCATTCGCCGCAGTCGAGCTCACCGATGACACAGTTGGGCCTGTACTATCGTTCGTATAAGACGTTAGCGACGTACAGCTTGATTGATTTCCAGCAAGGTCAATCATACGAGCAAAAATTGCGGTCGTAGCATTAGCAGCCAGAGACGTTGTCGTGATTGAATTAGCGCCGGAGTTACCAGTCAACCCAGCTGCCGAAATCGCAGAGTTACATGTGCTCTCGCTAAAGAGCCGCACATTTGAAGCTGCCTCAGACAAGCTAAGAGTCACCTGTGGCGTTAAGCTAACATTCGGAGATGCAGGAAGGACCGACGTATAGCTGATTGTTGGGACTGTCGTATCGATCACAAGAGTCTTATTGGCCCCAAGGCTTCCCAACGCACCGGGAGCTGGCAGGCTAAGTGATGCGTTGTTACCCATGACGTCTCTGATGGTTCCGCCATTTAAAGCAAGTGACGATGTCGCCGCATAGTCGAGCTTTGCAGTGTTATCTCCGGCAAACACGGTGTAGTTAAATGTTAAGACTGTGGTTCCCGTGCCACTACTGTAGTTCACTGTAGTGTTTCCGGTGCCTGTTACTAGTGTCAATTGCGGCGTGCCCGTGACGTTTACGGTTTTCGAGAATGTAACCTGGACAGGAACGACCTGACCTGCGCGGTAGTTACCGCTAGCTAGGCTTGAGTTAACGCCGGTAACAGTCGGAACAACACCATCGTGGGTATATGTGACAAGCTCTGTACAGCTTGACGTATTACCCAGCGCATCAACGGCTCGTCCATAAATAATCGTCGTGGAATTGGATGCTACGTTGCTAGTCAATGGAATGCCTGGGCTTGCAAACACGGCATTGCTCGCAGCAGACGATCTTGGCATCGTACAGCCCGAATCAAAGTGGAGTGTAATGGTCGATGTTTTTGAAGCTGTACCCAAGATCGTTGGTGTCAGAGAGTTTCCTGGATTACTTGGAGTCAACGCCACAAACGTCAATGTCGGTGCCGTTATGTCATAAGTCACCGTGTTGTCAGACGACGTGGATGCAGCGTTATTATTGCCAAACGTATCCGTTACAGAGTTTGCAGCAATCGATGGTATAACGGTTCCAGAGCCACCAACAGCGGTTGCTGACAAAGTCCACGTGATGTTATCCGTTGTTGAAAGATTCCAAACCACACTACCTGCCGTTCCGTTTTGAAAGATATCAGCCGTCGTGAAGCTGGACGCTCCAACCGCCCTTGAGAACGTCACAGTAAAGTTAATCGGCGCAACCCGCACAGGATCTGCTTGACCGGATGCTTGATTGATCGTGACCGTATAGGCTGCCGACATATAGTTTACACTTTCGCCTGCATCGGTTTGGCTTGTGTTAGTATTGCCTGCAAGGTCAGAGACAGAACCAGCTATAAGTCTTGGAATCAATGTACCGGTTCCGGCTGTCGTAGCGGATACGGTAAACGTTGTGCTATTGACTGATGTTATAGCCCAAGCAGAACCCGTTGCCGTGCCCGCATTCATAATGTCAGATGCTGTAAACGATGCAGCATTAATGGGTTCGTTGAATACTAACGTAAAGTTTACTGGGACTGAGTTAGTTACTGAAGGCTGACCGGAAGCCCGAGCAAACGAAGTCACGTTAGGACCTACACTATCATGCGTATAGGTTACCATTCCCGTACAAGGTGATGCGTTACCAACAGCATCGATCGCTTTGGCATGAATTGCTGTCGAGGTGTTGACTGTTAGACCACCTGTCGTGATCGTTTGACCAGGACCAGCAACTAAAGCCGTTTCAGCCGAAATCGCATTCGTACAAGCGCTCTCCCTATAAAGGGTAACATTTGCGGATTCAGATAGCTCCATGGTTACCGTTGGTGTCTGGTTTTGACCAGGGCTGGTAGGAGCGACCGATGTATACGTTATGACTGGAGCTGCCGTATCAATGATGAGTGTTCGCTGACCGGCAAGGCTATTGACCCCGCCTAATGCTGGCAATGCGAGATTAGCTACGTTACCCGATCCGTCATTGATAGTTCCGCCATTCAAAGTCAATGATGACGTAGCCACATAATCAAGGCTAGCCGTCGTGTGTCCTGCGGAAACCGTATAGTTAAACGTTAGTGTATTCGAGCCACTACCAGAAGCATAGATAGCATCACTTCCCACTCCACCCGTTGCCAAAGCAACCCGCGGGGATCCTGACACGACGACGACTTCGGAGAAGGTTACTTGGACACCAATGACCTGACCAATACCGAAGGTTCCGCTGTTTTGCTGAGATGTGACAGATAAAACCGTGGGGGCCACACCGTCATGCGTGTAACTCGTAAGTGATGTACACCCTGAGCCGTTACCTGCCGTATCGGTGGCTTGCGCGAAGATTGCCGTGACAGCATTAGCACTTAAACTTGATGTGACAATCGTGTTCGGACCAAGAATGCCAGACGACGAGGCTGAAATCGCGTTGCTACAGCCTGCATCACTGAATAACCTATAACTAGTAACCGCCTCTGAGATGCTGATAGTCACCGACGGTGTCTGACTTGTGCTTGGGGAAGCAGGAGACAACGATGTAAATGAAATCGTTGGTGCTGTCGTATCGATAACAATCGATTTATTCGCCGACAAGCTCCCAGCCGCAGCCAGCGCGGGGAGCGTCAGTGATGCGTTATTGCCAAGACCATCTCGAATCGTACCACCACTCAACGCAAGAGCATTGGTTGCGGCGTACTCGAGCTTACTGGACGTGTCACCTGAGGCTACGACATAATTAAAGGTCAACGTATTGGTTCCGGTACCAGATAAGTAACTGGTCACCGCCGGTGTTGCCCCTGCGTTAATTGTCAGCTGCGGAATACCGGTTACATGGACCACTTTGGAGAACGTCACATCGACTGGAATCGCTTGTCCGGCCTTGTATGTACCGTTAGCCAGACTGGACGTCACGTTGGTTACAATTGGTGGTGCGCTATCATTCGTGAACCCAACCAAACTCGTACACGTTGAGCTGTTGCCGACCGCATCAACGGCGCGGGCGAAGATCGTCGTGGTAGCATTAGCAGCGACATTGCCGGTCAAGGTAATACCAGGGCTAGCAAAGGCCGTGTTAGCAACCGTTGCAGACTTCGGCGTCGAACAAGTACCGTCGAAGTATAACGTCACATTAGACGGCTCGGATACTGTTCCAAAAAGTGTCGGTGTCAAAGTCGCTGCAGGGTTTGATGGACTAAGCGACGAATACGTTACGACGGGTGCCGTAACGTCGTAAGAGACAACCTTATCTGTTGACGTCGATGTGCCGTTGTTGTTGCCAAAGTCGTCAACAACAGTGTTGGACTGAATGACTGGTATAAGCGTTCCAGATCCACCGGTCACAGCGGTCGCTGCGAGGTTCCAAGTTATGTTATCCGTTGTCGACAACGCCCAGGTGACACCCGTTGCTGTACCGGTCTGAACAATATCTGATACGTTAAAGCTTGTCGATCCGACTGGCGCAGAGAATATGACCGTGAAGTTTATAGGCAGTGAGTTTACTGGGTCTGCCTGACCAGCCGCCTGGTTCACGGTGACCGTGAATGTCGAGGCCGTGTAATTTACACTCTCACTAGCTGTATAGAACGTGGCCGTTGCATTTCCGGCAAGATCCGTCACAGCACCAGATGCAAGACGAGGTATAATCGTTCCGTTTGTCCCTGTAATCGCTGCCACTGTGAACACAGTTGAACTAACCTGCGACACCTCCCAGCTGACACCCGTAGAAGAACCAGTATTTGTAAAATCAGACGCGGTGAGGGTTCCCGCAATAATTGGCTCGCTGAATGTGACGGTATAACTAACAGGTAACGAGTTGGTTAAAGCGGTTTGACCTGTTGTCCTTACAAAGGACGCTACCTGAGGCACCATGTCATCATGGGTATAGGTCGTCAGACTGGTACAGGCTGATGGATTAGCAAATTCACCAACGGCTCTTCCGAAGATAGGCGTTTGAGCATTCGCAGGTAGCGTTAGCGTCTGCACGGTTTGTGCAGGAGACGTTGTGACGGCAGTGCCTCCTGAAATTGGGTTCGCACATAAATCGTCACTATAAAGCGTAACCGTGGAGTTCTCACTGACGGTAACACCAACGAAAGGCTTCCGCGCCGGGTTTGGCGATGAAGGCGAAATCGTTGTATAAGCTAGCGTGGGCGGATTAGTTTGAATGACGAGCGCTTTTTGAGCTGCCAAACTATTGCCCGAGCTCAGATCTGGCAACGTTAGAATCGCGTCGTTTCCAGAAGCATCCTTGATTGATCCACCGTTCAATACTAACGCAGATGTCGACTGGTACTGTAAGTCAGCTGACGCGTGACCTAATGCTACCGTATAGTTAAACACCAGAGCCGTCGTGCCAGACCCTGATACATAGTCGATCACAGCGTCCACAGCACCCGTCTCAAGCGTCAACCTCGGCGTTCCGGTCACATTGACACCTTCCGAGAAGTTTACGGTTACGTTTACCGTCTGTCCAACGCGGTAGGTCCCATTGACCGTCGTCGATGTGACCGAAGATACGGTTGGTTGAATTCCATCGTGAATATAGGTAGTCATAAGGGTACATAGCGACTGGTTCTGCGCTATGTCGGTAGCCCTGGCGTACAGGGTCGTGGATCCATTAGCGTTGAGGCTAGTTGTGGTAATGAGGTTGGCACCAGCGACTCCTGGATCGGAGGCCGAAACGGCTGCTGAACACAATGAATCGCTATAAAGGACAATGCCTGAAGCAACCTCAGACGACGTGAGTGAAACCTGCGGGGTCTGCGTCGCCCCTGGAGCAGACGGCGTAATTGAGTTGAACGTGACAGTTGGCGCTTGTGTATCGATCACGTACGCGCGGTTAAATCCAAGGCTTCCAGAGGCCCCTGGGGCAGCCAACGTTAAAATTGCATTATTACCGACTGAATCCCTTATGGTCCCGCCACCGGCGCTTAGAGACGTTGTGGCGGCATAATCCAAATCGCCAGACGAGTCGCCTGGACCCACCACGTAGTTGAATGTCAAAGTTGTTGTCCCAGAACCAGAAGCATAGTTTACGATTGCTCCACCCGAGCGGGCTGCAAGAGTGAGCTGTGGCGTTCCGGTTACAAAAACATTTTTGGAGAATTCAACCGTAATTGGAATCTGCTGACCGGCTCTGTAAGAACCATTTGAAAGTGTACCAGACACATTGATAATTGTTGGCTGGACGCTGTCGTGGTTATAGGTGACAAGCGAGGTACAATTGGATTGGTTACCAGCGGTATCCGTTGCGCGTGCATATAAGATCGTTGACGAGTTACTGTTTACATCACTTGTTAAGGTAATTCCAGGTGATACAAAAATCGTGTTAGCAACAGTCGAAGACTTCGGAGTGGCACAAGCCGAATCAAAGAATAGCCCAACTGTTGACGCTTCCGAGACAGAGCCTCGAACCGTTGGTTTGAGCTCAGATGATGGGTTGGCCGGCAGAATCGAACTATAAGTAATCGTTGGCGCCGAAATATCAAATGTTACCGAATTGTCGGTAGACGTGGACGCAGCATTATTGTTGCCGAAGGTATCAACAACTCTGTTAGCAGCGATCGACGGTATCAGGGTGCCTGCTACGCCCACGCTATTAGCCGTCAAATTCCATGTAATATTGTCCGTAGAACTCAATGCCCATGTGATTCCAGAAGCAGTGCCATTCTGAGTAATATCTACTGTCGTAAAGGAATTCGCTCCCACAGCTCTTGAGAAGACGACTGTGTAACTAACAGGTAGCGTGTTGATTGGATCAGACTGACCCGACGCCTGGTTAACCGTCACAGTAAAAGATGATGATAGGTAGTTAACAGTATCAGTCGCGTCAACAAAGGCGCCGGACGCATTGCCAGCTACGTCATTAACCGCTGCAGCCAGAAGCCTTGGTCTCAAAGTTCCGTTACCGGCGGCTGTTGCTGAAATCGTATAAACAGACGATGTTACAGGTGTTACAGTCCATGTGACTCCAGTGGCCGTTCCGGTGTTTCCGATATCCGCAGACGTGAGTGTCGACGAGTTAATCGGCTCACTGAACGTTAGCGTATACGTGATTGGCACAGAGTTTGTGGTGAGGGGTTGACTTGTACCTTTTACAAACGACGCCACCGTTGGAGCGATTGTATCATTTGTATAGGTTACAAGCGTTGTACAACCACTTGCATTATTGACGCTGTCCACTGCTCTGGCATAAAGAACCGTAGCCACATCGCTTGAAAGAGCTGTCGTCGTAACGGTTTGACCACTACCCGCCACGAGCGGAGTTGCCGCTGAAACTGCAACTGTACAAGTATTCTCGCGGAACAGTGTGACAGTAGATGCTTCGGTCAGAATTAGACTGACGGTTGGCGTCAGCGTAGGCGCAGTAACTGCAGGAGAAATTGATTCGTACGTAATCGATGGGGCGGTCGTATCGATTACGATGGCTTTTTGAGCTCCAAGCGTATTCGGACCAAGCAGAGCAGGTAGCGCTAACACTGCATTATTTCCAGAAATATCTCTTATGGTGCCGCCATTGAGAGTCAGTGACGACGCGGATGAATACTCAAGATCAGCCGAGTTGTCTCCAGCGGCTACAACGTAATTGAAGGATAGCGTATTCGTCCCGGAACCAGAAACGTAGTTAGCCGCACCGTTTGAGGAGGCAGTTGCCAGCGTAATTCGCGGAGTACCGGTCACATTAACAACTTCACTGAAGGTCGCCGTGATCACGATTGTCTGACCAACACCATAAGTGCCGTTCGCGGTTGTAGACGTGACGCTCGATACGGTTGGTGCTGCACCATCATGCGTATAAACAGTCATTGAGGAGCAATTGCCCACATTACCGGCTGGATCCGTTGCCCTTGCAAAGATCGACGTGGTTCCGTTGGCCGTCAGACTCGTGGTCGTAATCGCATTTGGTCCGGATACTCCCGCCCCTGCAGCCGAAATCGTTGCCGAGCAGCTGGCATCAGAGAAGAGACGTAGACTCGTTGCAGCCTCGGACAGGTTCACCGTCAGTGTCGGCGTTTGCGTTGCGCCGGGAGATACTGGGTTAATTGATGAGAATGTCACAACAGGGCTAGTGGTGTCGATGATGACAGCCTTCTGACCTGCGATACTTGCAATACCACCCACCTGAGGCAGCGTCAGCGTCGCGTTGTTACCGACAGCATCACGGATTGTTCCGCCGTTAAGTGCCAGAGCCGACGTCGACACATAATCAAGATCAGCTGATGTATCACCCGCTGAAACCGTGTAGTTGAATGTGAGCGTGGTTGTTCCGGAGCCACTCGTGTAGTTGACCACGGAATCCACAGCGCCAGTCTCAAGTGTGATCTGAGGACTTCCCGTTACAGTCACAGCTTCAGAGAAG
>CAYOEM010000005.1:124785-152268 GCA_964402975.1 uncultured Polynucleobacter sp. | reverse complement strand
CGCCCGCGCTCAGACTGCGAAGGTAACAAAACGTTGACCCAAGTGCCTTTAGCCATATTGCTAAATGTGACCGAGGTGCTCGCGCTGCCAGCATTAAACGTCACACCTCGACTGATACAGTTAGTCAGGGCACCGTTTGACGTGTTGAGTCTGCACATGATGCCAGTCGCGGATTCAGACGCATTTGTGTTGGTGAGTCTTGTGTAAGTCATGGCCAGGCTTCCAGCCCGGCGTGTACCCGTCTGTATTGTCGCAAAAACTGTGGGATTGGTGTTAACAGGCGCATTGCCATGCCTTAACCAGCGGATAATCGTCGGAGTTGTCTGCACGTTACCTGCGAAATCGCGTCCAAGCACACATAAAGTCATGAAGTTGTTTGACGGACTACTGATTGCGGCGGAAAGTACTGAAGTAGAACTCGCCCACGCGCTGTATGTTACACCTGAGGTGCAGGTCGAATTCCAAGATTTAAGTAGGGTAAATTGATACGCTGCAATGTTATTGCCTCCAACTTGCATATTAATCGTACTTGCTGAATTAGGTGATGTGGGCAAGCCAGATGTGACCTGTGCCGTTGGTGGAACTGTCAACTTTGTCCAGGTATAGGCAGCTGGCGATGCTAACTTGTTACCAGCCGCATCGGTGAACATGGCGCAAAGCGTGTAGGTGCCATCTGCGGTGGGTAACGTATCAGCTATGCTTTGATCAAGCTGCCGTGAGCTGGACCATGAAAGACTGCCGGCCGAGCAACCAGTCCCAGGGACTAAAGCATACGAATAAGTGCCACTTTCACCGGCGCTGATTTTAACATTCAAAGCTCGCACGTTGGAAAATTCCGTTGGCAGTCCAGTGAATGCTATGGGTAGGGCGACGGAGTCTTGGGTCCAACTCATGACGGTGGGAGTCAATTGCTCATTATCAACTGAGTCATAGCCCTTGACGCAAAGGACTCGCGGACCATCTCCCCCCGGCACTAGATTAAGTGTGATCGGATTGTGGGCTAGTACCAAACCACTCCAGGACTTGCAATCGGCAGCGCGCGTGGCGGTGGCGAACCGGTAGAAGAACATGCCGGAGCCTGAGACCCATATTTTGGCAGTTGGCATGGTTGAATTGATGGGTGGACTGCCTGATAAGATGGCGGTCGGTGGCGTCGTGTCTCGTGTCCAGTAGATTCGTGCTGCGTTAGGGGAGGGGTTTCCAACTTTGTCAAATCCATATGCGCAAAGAGAATGATAACCATCTTGGTTGATGCTGACCGCGTGCTGAGATGGTTGGTTTGAGCAGTTTTCATAGCCATCAGATACCGGGGGACACAGTGTCATTGAACCAGGAATGATCTTCATTTTGCAAGACGACAGGGTCTCAGGACTGGTTAGTGATGCGGTAAACGAGCTCAGTTTATTAGTCCAGAATATGTTAGCGTTCAGCGTTACGTCAGGGCCTTGATAGTCTCCCGTCCACGCGTAGTATCTTGGGGTTAATTGGTAAACTCCGTCTGCCGAGCGCCCGGAGACGCATAATACGGCATTAAAATCATTACCCGAAAATGAGTCGGCCAACGTTACTGATTGTGATTGGGATATGGGAATCCAGTCTGAATACGTAATGGGTGATGATGCTTTTGTACAGATGTCACTGAGAGGAATGTTCTCATAGTTGTTGGCAATTCCGTAGCGATAATGGGTGGCGGAGCTTCCCGCGGAAGGCTGAACTTTAAGTTGGAATGATCTAATATTGTTTCTTCCTGTGGGAAATCCCGATGCGTCCACAAATGACGATACACTTTCATAATTCCATTGATAGTTTAAGAAGACTGGGTTTGTGATGCCTTTTACATTGGCTTTAACACACAGCGATTTTCTTCCGTATTGTTTGGGCTCGTGGTTTATGGAAAATGGTGTCGTGAACGGAATGGTTGCGTCTGCGGGGTCATAGACGCCGCTTGTACAGCTTCCAAAGCGTTCTGGGAAATATTTGGCGGTATAAAATGATCCGTCAACAGCAAGGAATTGAACCCTCAAATTCTGGCTCGTTGAGACTTCGTCGGGTATACCCTCTGCTCTAACCATTACATCATTAGCCGAGAATTCAATATCATCCACGAGCCAACCAGAGTCTTGGGAAAATTGGCCAGAAGATAGCTCAAAAAATACGACAATTGAGTCTCTGCCACGGGATTTGGCATCCCAAGCTAATGCCGTAAGATCAATCGTGCGCTGGGTCCATCCTGAGGAGCCAGTCACTTCGTCAATTTTTGTGTTAAACCCAAACTCGCCTTGCACGTAGACACGTCCAAAGTCCTCGGGTGATCCAAAATAGGCGCCAAACGAATCAATCGAGTATCTGGTCCAGTAGCGCAGTGCCAGTCGACTAAACCCTAGGGGAATCCTAAACTCACGCAACGTCATCCTCTTTGTGGTGTTTGGTGAGTAGGAACCAACGCCGTCACTGTAGACTTTGCCGCGGGTAGGGTCGTCTTCTATCACCCAGCTATTGGGCCAACTGACAGGAGTGGAGCCATCGTAGGTTTCTCGTGCTGTAAAGGTGATTGATTTAAATTTTACGGCCTCGGAAAGGGGTGATGGGTTGTCACTTGAGTCATAGCCTCTGGCGGCTATAAATCCATTAAATGATAGCGGCACCTTGGTCAGGACGACCTTCACGATATTGTCTGTTGAGTTGGTATCGATGGATTCTATAGCCGCCGGTGTTGCTTTTATCCATGACGCCTCATCGGTGATTGGTGACTCTGATATGCGAAGTTGGTATCGTGATATCTTGTTGGCTCTAACATCGTCGATACTTCCTTGAAATGAAACGTTAGCTTTGATGATTCCCGAATAATTTCGTTGAGCAGTATTGCTCGAGACAAAATCAAGGTCAATGACGGTTAGATTAGATGGCGCCGACGGTGGTGTGACGTCAGGAATGACGTTCATGGCACTGGTCACATTAATGAGGCCGCCAGTTGCGACTTTGCTTTGGTCCCCCGAGTCCGGCAGAGGAGAGACGCTCTGAAAGAGTCGGTTGCGAATCGTCATGGCCGCTTCATCAGGGAATTGGGCCTTTAGAAGTGCGAGAGCGCCAGCCACATGCGGGCTTGCCATCGATGTTCCGCGTAAACTCGCATAGCCACCTCCGGGAATAGTAGACAAGATCCCGTCACCAGGAGCAGCCACGTCGACTGTTTTCTTGCCGTAGCACGAGAAGCTCGTCAGGCGTCCAGCGGAATTAATCGCAGCCACCGAGATAATGTTTGTGGCATCATAGCTAGCCGGATATGTTGGATTTTGGTCATTGTTATCTGCAGAGTTACCGGCAGCGGCTACAAATAAAATTCCAGCAGCATTCGCTCTTTCGATAGCTTGAGATAATAGTTCAGAATAGGCGCCTCCGCCCCAGCTGTTGTTTGTCAGGAAGAACTTCATTTTAGTTGCGTATTCAATGGCTTCAATCGCGTCGCTGACGGAGCCACTTCCAGATGCGGAGAGAAATTTTAGAGGCACTAGTGACACTTGCCAGTTGACACCCACTACTCCAAGGTTGTTGTTACCAACAGCTCCGATTGTGCCCGCGACATGTGTTCCATGTTTATTATCGTCCATGGCGTTATTGTTTTCCGTAATAAAATTCCATCCCTGCCAGTCATCGATATAGCCATTGCCGTCGTCGTCAATGCCGTTTGAGCGTTTACTTTTTCCAGTGCTATCTGTTCCATCTTCTCCTGGATTAACCCAGCAGTTAGCTGCAAGATCTGGGTGGGTGCAGTCAATTCCTGTATCAATAATCCCAATAACGACGTTGCGAGTACCCGTCGTCTTATCCCAGATCGGCAGGACATTGATGTCAAAGCTGTTACTATTGTTTTTAAGTCCCAATAGATCCGAAAACTGCGGGTCGTTTGGGGTGGCTATCGCGTTCACGATAAAATCCGGTTCGACTTTTTCAGTTCGGTGATCCTTACTCAAAAACTCGAGAACGGCTGCCATGTATCGGTCGTCATCGGCATCGGGGAAGACAACACTGACGACATTTGCGCTAGTAAATTCTTTTCTGATCGTTCCGCCGGCAGCGCGCAAGGCTGCGCCTTGGTCAGTTGCTCCTTGTTTTCCAGCCGTCTTCGCGATCATGGCTGTTGGGGCCCGCATTTTAATATTCAAAGTTCTGGGTCTTCGGTCGGCACTAAGCTTGGTTTTAGATGCAGTTAAACTAAACTCGTTTTGGCGTAGTGACTTATAACGTTCGAGGAGCGCAAAAAACTGCTTACGAAGCTCCTTGTCGTCCGCGTTGTTTGTTAGAGGTCCCGGTGGCTCAATGGTATTTGTCGGCTGGTCTACTGTTTTGTTAGAAGAAGCCGTGATAGCGCTATCAGCGGGCTTACATGCAGTCACTCCGTAAACAAATAACGAGGCTAAAGAGAGGGCTTTCAGATAATGAAATTGAAGACCCATCGTTTGCCCCCCTTTCCGAGCACTGTTGGAGTTATCGGAGTTACGCTAAGGGAGCGTTAGAAGGAAAACAAATAATGCATTAAAATTAGGTAATTACAGCGGGTTTCGAGCTTTGTGGGTCTAAGGGTTCCCTGTGGGGCTTGGGATGTTGGACCGCGTTTTGGCGGGTTCCAAAATAGCGACATATGGCGGTATTCTCGGCTATACTGGGCGCTCCCAAGCCTGCGTTTCAGATGGTTTGATTTTTTAAAAGGAGTGATCGTCATGTTTAAGTATTTTATAAGTTTGTTGCTGGCAGTTGCGGCTCCAGTTTTTGCTGACAACACCGTCCAGGGTTCAAAAAATCCAGGTGATACCCCTCCAGCTGCCGTTCCAGCAGCTATGGGTCAGGCAGACGCGGTCGCGCCCGCTGCGGCGACTCAGTCCACTGCGTATGCTTGCACGATGGCAAAGCTCAAGCGCACCGTAACCGTTTCCTACGAAAAGCAAGATGCCAAAGTGCCATGTAAGGTAAATTACGTTAGGGATGCGGATTCGGGTGAAGCCAAGGTCCTATTTAGCGCTGCAGCAGAAGAAGGTTTTTGTGAGAAGAAAGCTAGTGAGTTTGTTGAGAAGCTGAAGTCAGGTGGTTGGACCTGCACGAATCAATAACTACGCCCAAGACTTGTGCGAAAAATGGCCTGCCAAAAGCTCTTTTGCTAGGGGTTTGGCGGGCTGTTCGTCTTATTCTTGTTTAGTGCTTTTTATCGATGTACGCCTTCGAGATCGTCTGATTCCGATTGAATCCTCTAAATCCCGTTTTATTCTATAAGCTTCGTGTGCACATCTGGCCAGGTAAACGAGGTCGGACTCTTCGGCGCCCAATTGATCTCGAATCTTAAACCATACCGCATCAGACTCGGCGAGCGGCCGTCTTTTTCGAAGGTCATGTTTAAGACCATCAAGGCCGGCTCGATCGAATTTATAGCAAAATGCAAAAGCTTTCACCCAGCTGTCAAGACCGCCTTCGCCCTTGTAGATCATCTGCTTGATGTGACCAGGAGTGCGGCCAAGAACCTTGGCCAACGTCTCGCGGTCCTCCTTACTACGAATAAACTCGCGCAAGGTTGACTGCAAAATACTTCTTAAGCCATCTGCTATTTGATCAAGATTGTCCATGGTCTGAAGGTTATCCGACCGGCCTAACAGTTGTCCACGGCATATGACCGATGCCGAACAAAATAGGGATAACAAGCCTCAAACCATTGATACACAGGCATTCCATCTCTAACTCCCGAAAGATATAGAATTAAATAATTGACCTAAAATAAATAAAGGATAAAATAATTGACCTATCTCAAATACTTTTGACCAAAAGAGCAGGAGGCGAAATATGTCAAAACGTAGGGTGACAATGACCTCAAGGCGAAAGCCTAAGTCGAAAGATCTCGACTTACTTCTTAATGACCCAAAGGATGCCGCAGATCAGATCGATGCCATTCTATATTTCATTCACAAGCGTTACGGTACTGAGTCATCGAGTGCAGATTTACCTACTATGCGCACGTTTTTGATTCAAAGCATGGAAGTGGTCTTCACGGATTCTGTGAAGCAGATCACCATTGAAAAAAGGATGGATCAACCGACCTTGTGTGTTTTGGCTCCTAAACCAAGCAAATTTGAGGAAGAAGCGCGAAGAATATTTCTTCTAAACGAGTTTGGTGACCTTCTGATCCGCTGTCAAAAGCAGGGGGTAGAGCAGCTGCGTGAAATGTTACTTGGCGTGTTGGATGACAAAGGTCAGAACAAACTTGTTACCGAGTATCTTAAGCGCAAGAAGAAGCAAGTTTCAATTAATGCCTGACAAGTTACAAAAAAAGACCGCCGGGGCGAAAGTTTCGGCAGCACATCAGAAAGTCATACTGATTCTCGAAGATGACCCCGATTGCTTAAAGGTTTATAAAGAGGTCGTGATAAAACTTGGGCATCACGCCTATGCCACGTCCGATGGATTTGAAGCATTGGCTCATGCTGCCGATCTTCCTCGCCTAGATCTTGTTCTGTTGGATATTGATATGCCGGTCATGAATGGCATTCGTTTTTACAACGAATTCCGTAGAATTGGCTCTCATCGAAAAGCCAAAACTATTCTGACCTCGTCTAATAAACTAGCTGCAGATTTGTGTGTGGCGCTAGGTTTTTTTGCCCATGCGCCTAAATCGACTCCTCTGGAACGATTGCAAGTACTCGTATCAAAAGCATTATCCGAGTGATCAGCTTCCCCCGCTGGCCACGGCCAGTGTTAACTCTATACCCCACTGAGCCGGGTGATTGGCAACCAGCTCTGGACGAGTGAGGGTATAGTAGAAGTGTTGGTAGGCGCCAAAACCGAATTGAGCACCATTGCGGTCACCGCGCAGGTATCGTACTCGAGTGGCGCGATAAAGATAACCGTCGCCTTGATTTTTGGGTTTAGTTCCGTCAATGCGCGGCATGATATCTGATTCGCTATAGGAGAAAACTCCCGCTCCAAAATAACTTCCAGTCTGAATTCGATCTTTTTGTCCTAGGTCCCATTCGATATCAGCTGAGAGACAAACGCAGCCATTCCAGACCTCGTAAATGGTTAGGTTGTGATCGATGAGAGTGCCTTTTGGAGTGAATTCTATGCCGCCGCCCAGCCTCAAAAAACGATGCTTTAAAGTTGCTACGCCAATAAAAATCGTTGGCAGCGGTAAAATACCCATAATCGTGCTCTTTAGCGTTAGTTCGGTGCGAGTATTTTCTTTCGGTTGATGGTCGTTCGTAACTGCGTTGCTGCTGTTTTGAGTCGCAGGCCCAACCTGTGGCGTGCTCCCGTCGTTGACGGCCCCATCGAATAACTTTGGAAGCTCTCCTAGTAGCAGGGGCTCTCTTGCTGGGACATCTGGAAATCTAACTTTATGTAGCTTCAACTCTAGTTCAAGATTTATCGTTGGCGATCGATCTAATTTATCCGGATCTTCAGCCGCCTTGTAGTCGTCGCGGAACGGAACGCCCCGAGGCGGCCGAGTACCCGACTTTAAAATGATTGAGCGTTTATTTGAGGCAGTCGGAGTTACCGATGAAGTGAAAATCGTCTCATTTTTCTGCGAATCCCAGATGGCGATATTCAGGCCCAGTTTTCGGCTGGCTTGGTACGTGTGTTCGTTTAGTAAGCCTTGCGAATTCTCTCTCGGTTCTTTCCTCGCGTCATAGCTAACCTGGTCTTCGAGGAATGTGAAGAAAACAACAAACCGGTATCCGTTAAGTCCACTTTTGATCCTGGCTTGATCTTCATTTGAAAGTGGTGATTTTGCATTGGCCCGAGTTGCTAAGTCTCGAAGGTTTTCAACCCTTGCAACCCATTCAAATGCAGCACCTGAGCTGTGTGGTCTGACGTCTTGACGCTTCTTCAAAATGGCATCGCGTAGTATGCTGGCATAAAAATAACGCTGCTGGTCTGAGAAGGTGGGCGGGGTACTGCCGTCGAGTGGAGCGTTTTTTAGATTTCTAAGGTCGATAAGCGGTGTGATCACTAGGTCGCTTGATCTGATCGCATCAAGCGGTGAAGGATCTTGAACTGCTCGCATTCTTCTGGGTGAAGTGATACAGCCAGAGCTTAGAAGAATTAGTACGCCAAAAATTTTGAAACGGTTTTTCATTATGTCACCGAGATGATCGTTTGTTTGAAAAAAAACGAAGAGACACAACTTTGGTCTCTTCGTTTTGTTGTTCGTCGGTCCGTTTTACGACTTATTTTCTGACGCACTTTCCAGATGCGCCGAATAACCCTTTAGGAGTTTGACAAATCAGTCCATCTTTACATGTTTTTTGTGGATAAACGCTATAGTTGCATTCCTGGCCAACATCGCTTCCAGATGATGGGCGTTGGCACTTGCCTGGTGCGCCGTAAAGCCCAGGTGGTGTGGCGCACTCCAGCCCATCTTTACAGGCCTTAGGCGGGTATATGCTGTAATTACATTCCGCGCCGATGTCTCCAGCCGCGGATGGGGTATTTGCTGGTGCCGTAGGTTTCTTACATCGACCATCAGCTCCGAAGACACCTGGTGGCGTTACGCAATCAAGTCCCCGCTGACAGGCTTTGGCAGGGTAGACGCTATAGTTACAGACACCGCCTTCTTTTGCGCCCGTGTCTTGACACTTACCTGAAGCGCCGAAGACTCCTGGCGGTGTTACACAGTTTAGTCCTTCCTGGCATTCCTTATGAGGAAAGACGGAATAATTACACTCAGCACCGACGTCTCCTCCGGATGGTTGACAAGTGCCATCGCCTCCGTAGATACCAGGTTGCGTCACACAATTGAGTCCTTCCGCGCAGGCTTTTGGCGGATAGATGCTGTAGTTACATGTAGCGCCTTTGCCTCCCGTTGAAGCCAAAGTTGCGCCCGAGTCACTACGGGCCTTACAGCCTTGTAGGGCAGAAAGAGTTATCAACAAAAATGTTAAAATAATGCGCATAGCGGTAGCTCCCCTGAATCAATGAAGAATTGGTCTAAGCCGTCTTATAAGTATATCGCTGAGGTAGTTTAGGAGCTAATCCGCCAAATACTTGACGACGCGCCAAATTTTGGCAACGATCAAAAAGTCGACCTAAATACATCAAGTTATCGGAGGATAAGCTATGAAGACTTACTGGGAAAATTTATGTTGGATGGTCATGGGCGCTGGTCTTGCATTTTCATTTCTTCAGCCTGGTTTTGCTGTGGAGCAAGCGCCGAAAGCTGGGCTAGCTAACACATCGATTAAGTGCTCTGCAAAAGTTGGATCGGCCAGGTTCACGGTAGGAGATCGGTGTTTCAGAGATGAAGTTATGGTTGGTCGCTGGGATGACAATATATATTGCGCAAATATCGACATCGTTTGCGAGTAGATTAACGGAAACGCTGACACCACTGGTTGCCAACGTTGCCAATACCAATAAAACGATGATTGGACATGATATTCGCGTGGTGGCCGGGGGATTTTACCCACTGCTGCATCACCGTGTATTCACCTGATTTTGAACCGTAGGCGATATTTTCGGCCCGAGCAACTCCGGCGGGATAAAGCCAGTGAGTGAGGCCGCCTTTTTGAGCCTGCATCTGGGCCTGTTTCCGGCAATCTTGAACCATTTGGGGATCGACCTGTAACGCAGACTTTCCCTGGCTTTGGCGATATCGATTCGTCGCATCTATGCCTGCTTGCTCCTCCGCGCTTGCTATACCGCCCCCTGACGAGTCTGGAAGTGGTGCAGTACCAACTCCAGACAATTGATTGGAACCAGGACCGGCTGAATTTTGTGGAGGAGCACTTGCATCTGGTTGTAGCGGCAGATTATTGTTGGCGCCGCTATTATTGTTCATACCGCCACCGAATAAGTCGCCTAATCCTAGGCTACCCAGGATGTCGCCAAGGCCGCCTCCGCCGCCTCCGCCGCCCAGGCCACCTAATAATTGGCTCAAAAGACCTCCTCCTCCTCCTCCGCCGCCTGAAAGGCCTCCGGTAATCAGACCAAGAAGTTGCTGTAGCATGTCTCCGCCTAGACTAAAATCGCTGTCGCCTTGCTCTCGGTTTTGAGGACCAGTTTTCGCCCTAACTCTTTCTGCGATTCGCGAGTTTACGTATGCGCCGGTGTCCAAACCTTTTGATTTTCGTTCCATGATAGAGGCACGATTCAGTTGATTCCATTCCACTCGTGATGCGGACGCTGCGTTTTTATTGGCTTCAGAACAACGGTAAAAGCCTTCCTTCGTTTCCGATGTTAGGTCTTGGGCATATGGTTTAAATGAATCCATGGTCCCGGGGAATTTAGCGCAGGCTTTTTCGGCTGTCTTTGTTGAGCAAAATTGACTGTGAAACGCTTCGGCAAAAACCCGAGATGCAAACCCGTTTTGAACGCTTTCAGGGAGGGAGGAGAACATGTGCCAACGCTTTTGGAAGTCGTCTTCTGTAACCACGGCGCTAGGTAAACCGAGGCTACCGAGTATGGATTGAAGTTCAGCAATGTTTTTTTCAGGTAAGGATCGCTTGAGCTCCCCAATAAATACCGAAGCCATATGTGACTTATAGTCCCTAAGACCACCTTGGGGACCTTCAGCAATTTTTACTGGTGAATTAATATCTTTTGGGAAGACTCTGTTTAAAAGGATGTCGCCATACACAAATCCAAATGCTCGTACGAGCGCGTACTGTTCCTTGGTCCTGTCCGATCTCTTTAACACTATTTCCACTGACTGCCGCTGATCCGGAAGTCGCTTCCAACAACTAAGAATATCATCGCTTCTATTCGTAGTTTGGCTGCACTCAGATGCATCTGTTGTAATTCTTATTCTTCCGCCGAGATCGTCGAAAAAACCATTTTGAACGGTTATAGGTACAGACGCTAAAGCGGCTTTCAGGTGAGGTTCATGCTCTAACGCCGCACGTTTATGGACTGGACCTTTGCCGCTGCAGGATTCAAAAATAATGGAGCTAGAGCCGACATTGTCGAGGGTTTTAGTGGTCGATGTCTGGCTCGCGTTACGGCAACCAGTGGGGAGTAACACCAAGGTGCAAATCGACAAATTTGATAATGCCCTTCGCATCAACAAGTTCTCCATTAAATCGCAATAACTATAGACTATCGGTATTTTGGCAATGGATCTTGAGATGACAGCTCAATGTTTGATTTAGTCATTTAAAAGTCAATAATTTCAACAATTTATAAGGCATAAAATTGGTTTAAACGGAGGAATTATCCCGCCAAGTACTTACAGTTTTTTATGGCGGTGCCGAACTGGGCATGACTAGCTTGGAGTCAAATATGACAGGTGTGCGTATACGAATCAGGACGACGCCTTTGGCGGCAAAATTATGTCTTTCGGTTTTGATCTATCTTCAGGGCAGTTACCTTTTTGCGGAGTCCGAGGTTAAGTATTATTTCTTGGGTGGACTATCGGCCGCTGCTGGAGCCCGGGGTGGGCGAGGCGCTTCTTTGGGGGTTTTATACAAGGATTGTAATCAAGGTTTTTGTAGTAACTACGGACAATTCGTCGGTCATACATTCAGGCAAAAGGGAATTACCTACGCCGACGCCGTAAAAAGTTATTCATTTTTGTTTTTTGACGGTTTCGCCGGTTTGGGTATTCGAACGACGAACGGCGATGAGCTCGTAGGACAGGTGACCTACGGCTTTGGTGCGGGCCCAGTAGTCTTGTCAATAAGACGATACACGGAGGATGCAAAAGCTCAAACTGAGCTGGCATTTTCTCTGTATTATCCATTAGCATTAAATTAATTTGATTTAAAAAGTTGATTGTACTGATACTGGAAATTGTAGCCTTGTCTGTGAGTAAGCAGCCGGTAGTTCCCCTGTCTCATCAATTCCAAGCGATGCGCGGCGATAGCGTAGCGAAACACTAAAAGTTAATCGATCCCAAATATCTTGACGCTCATTTCGACGAGCAGCCACTTGATCGGTTTTCGAGCGCTTGTTTTTTGGCCTGGCCGGCTCCGCATCACTAATAGTTGGTAGACCGTCCCCGTATTGAAGCCCCAAACTAACACTCCAAGCAGGAAGTAGATCGCCCATACCAGAATATAGGAGGGCCGTCTCTTTCATGCCAAATCCCGATTTGCCAGAGGCGCCCTTGCTGCCGCCTCCGATCGGGGCGGGTTCATACGAGAATCCTGCGATTGCATATTGTTTTTCTTGTGCTTTGTAACGTGCATTAGCAAAAACACTTACCGTGTCATAGACGTCTTTTGGCTTCTCTTGAAGATCCACTATGCTAAATTCCTTCTGACTCTTATCAGCTCTCTTCCAAACCACATCCGCACATAACGTCGCAAGCGGATTGGCCTCTAGTTCTGCTC
Organism: uncultured Polynucleobacter sp.; assembly: GCA_964402975.1. Classification (GTDB taxonomy): domain Bacteria; phylum Bdellovibrionota_B; class Oligoflexia; order Oligoflexales; family RGVZ01; genus CAMDKS01. The sequence continues at coordinate 139,960 of CAYOEM010000005.1, read as the reverse complement.
CAAAGATAAAATCACCAAATACCAATTTAGCCTCAGAGCTATTATTGTTTAGGGACTGCGCACCCGGACCGCTGGCTAGTGGTGTCTCGATGCTTGCCGTAATGCCGTTAGACGAGAATACTGATGTGGCAACGCCGAGACGAAGTTTGTTTTTCTGTGCTAAAAAATTTGCGCCAACATTCAGCGTCGTTGTTGTTAGCCGAAATTGTCCGCTAAACAGCTTCTCCCCGTTGTTGGTGTTGGCAACAGCTTTAACAACAATCTGTCGACTGGCAAAGCCTCCTCCGATCGCGAGGCGGTCGTTGAGGAGATAGCCGCCGAAAAGGGAAAGGCCATACTTGACGCTAGCGTTGATTTTTAGATCAACCAAATTAACATCGTTTAACACCACGATAGGAACGTCATCAATATCGCGCTTGACGCTCACCGGTGGCAGTAATTCGCCGATACCAAATGATACGCGCCGCAACGGTTTCAGGGCAAAACCGGGTTGAATATCAGAGAATGCGAGGGGACTTTCCGACTTTTTACTGATACCTTCAGAGCCGACATAACGAAGTTTGACATCGTTGGATGATATGGGGGTGATCGACAAGCTAGAGCTATGCTTTTCGAGGAATGCGCTGCTTGCGGGGTTGATGCTTAAAGGTGATACTGACGCCGCCTTTGAGTCGGCACGGGCGCAAATGGGTTGCATAGCGGCATAAACGAGAATAGGGGCGAATTGCCATGCCCCTAATGAAAATCCAGTCGGCTTTTTGAGACGCAACGTCATGATTCCTGTTTTACAAAACCATGCCGTCATCTGCCAACGGCATGTTAATTAGTTTCAAAACCTATAGCATCCAAACGAATGTAGACAGGAACCAGTTTACCAAATAATTTGACGAGCGGCGAGCTGGCCAGTCCGGGAGCTGGCCCGGCCTTCTTACTTCCTCCCGCGGCCATCAGGTCTGAGGCCCTGGACTCCAGCTTGATGACGGGTATGGAAATCGGACGACTGTTGATTGTGAATTCAACGCGATCAAATAAGAAGCCTGCTGTTCTCGGAACTTTTGTAAACCCCTTAGTCCGCATTTCGAATTTAACGATATTCTCAAACGGACTATTCGGCATAAATATTGGTGTCAAGCTCGTGCCGGCCTCAAGGACGTTTACGGTGATATCTCCAGAATCCTCTGTTACAGTCCCCTTTTCCTTGTCCTTAAACTTAACTTTGTAAGTTTTGGTCTCAGTTAAACCTTGATACTCGGAAGGGTCTTGAATAATCGGACCAACCAATAGCGGACGAGGAGGGTCAAACGACATCGGCCCTAACTGTTTCAGACGTAGCATCTTGTCGGACGCTTCTGCAGCCTTTTCTCGGTCTGCATCATCATTCATTCCCCCAAGTAGTTCGCCCAAGTCTAGCTCGCCAATCATGACGCATTTAATTTTGCTATCTGGAAAATCGAGTGAGAAGTCTTCCTTGATATTCAGGAAAACTCGACCTACGCATATGGATCCCTTCGATGCCGCTTCAAGTCCCTCAAGTGTTGGAACCTGACTTTGATCGCTTTCCGCGACTGGGCGAAATGCTGAAACTCTCACTAGGTAGCGACCTTTCACGATGACTTTGTTACCACCTTTTGGGTTTGAGTTAAGGGAGGACCCTCCAGCAGCTTTTCGATGAGAAAATCCACCCGTAAAGGTATCGCCATCACCGAGATCAGCTTTGCAACTTGAGACAAATGCCGCTAGAGCCATAACTAATATTTGAGTTGTTTTGGAGTGTCCGAGCATTTGTTCCTCATCGGTCAACGAAAGTGAATTGTTATTTTTCCAGCTTCAACAATGTGTCTAAAATTGTCTTCATAGAGGATCCAAGAGCTGAGTTGATCTTATCAAACAAGAAATTGTTTAGTCCGATTGAGTGAATGTTTATTTCAAAGACAATATCAACGTATACGTCACCTGCGTATGGCGTAATGATTCCAGTCACATTAACATCTTTAACAAGAGAATCCTTAAAATCAGCACTTGATGTAGAGTTGACGTTAACAGCAACGGAGTTTGCTAAAAGTCGTCCAGCAACCTCAATGTCGTTATTCAATTTAGCAAGTCCTGTGGCAGAAATATTCACTTTGCCACCAAAGGAACGATCGGCTTGGTTAAACTCGACTTTCTGAAGCTCTTTGATAGCTATTTTCAGAAGATTGTCCAGCCCATCACCCGCCCCGGCTTGCGGCGGCTTTGCGAAAATATCTACACCGCCTTTTTCTCTGGCCTGGAGTGCCTTCGTCAACTTCAATGCTAGATCAAGGATGCTGCTGTTTAGCCAAACTTTGGCTCTCGTTCGTATGTGCAGTACGTCTTTCCCTGATACTTTGTTGACCTCGTTAGTGAGACCCTCAAAATTAAATGCCTTTTTGACGGCTTTGTAGTTGTCTGCATTTTTTCCCGCATCCGCACATTCAGCTTCGGATAGCGAGGCTTTTGACATGTTAGGGGCTTCAGTGCGAGTGCGAACGCTGTCACAAAGAGTTGAGAAAGACGTTCCGAGGGACAGAGCATCCTGATTTTTGAATATACCTGCTACGTCACTTGCAGATTTCGTTCGGGCCCCACAGCCCGATAGAATCAAACCGAAAGTAAAGACGATGTGTATTTTAGAAACCACTCTCATAGTCTCACCCGATGCAGCTAACAACTTTCGCCGTAGAGGTGTATCGGTGTGGTCCAGGAGGATCTTGATGAGCTAGTGTAAGTATCGGATACTATAGATTGAAATGATTAGGAAATTTTTGACTTTTTGGATTTATCGGTGTGCAGGCCGCTTGTTACCGCGGCACTGCACTGAACTTAATCACTACTTGGAAACGCCGCATATCTCAGAAGCAGCCTATTTTAATTTCCTGTCCAATGAGTTGTTTTAGCTTTTTGACGTTTTCCTCATCCTGACGTTTAACAGTCGTCCAGTAGGTTTGTATTTCCGCGTGACCTTTTGCATTCGCAATGTGTTGGTCATAGTGCCAAAGGGCGTCGAGTCTATGGCCAAGATCCTGGATTAGATCATAATCGTGATCGGCACATCCTGCCGTTGTGCCTGTGATTTTTGCTGATTCTTTTTTAATAACTTTTGCTACCGCCATCTGCATCTCCTGTTTTTTTCTATAGAATTCATATATCGAGTGAAAACTATCCAGTATTTAGCATCACCCCAACACTAGCCACCTCAGGTATGCAAATTTAGTTCCATATGGGGTCCTTTTGATTAAAACCATATACGGAAAAATATCCGAATTCAGTCAAAGTTAGGATGTCACATGATGTTTGGTGCTATGACAGTATCGATTAAATTCGTTCGTAAATCGTTTGAAGAAAGTGTCGAATACTTGCGCGTAAAGGCGCGATTTTTTGATTATCGCCAAATTTTGCGTCTCATAATCAAGGTCAATTAAGCCGAATGTGAGACGCGGGAGAGGGTGTTTAAAGCGAAGGGGCGCGAGTGGATCGAAACAAATTAAAACCAATATCGATGCGCCACGCGGCAAAAGCGATTTTTGTGCGGCTTTGGAATGGTTTTAAAACAGCATTTCATCAGCAGAATCTCTCTGATTTTGATCGGGATATGAAGATTATCTCCTCGCGGAGAAGTCGATCAGCTGTCCTCATATGCGGCACTCTTTTGGTTTTAATCGCTGCTTTTCTTGCCGTTATCGGATGGCAGCGTGAGTACGGCGAGGCATACTTGGCTGCCAATGCGTCAAATATTACTCAATTTGATACATACGACCAAGAGTGGCGTGTCGCCACCGAACTTAAAGCGCGTTGCGGATCTGATGATCAGTGCTACACGTATTTGCGCGCCAAGGAAAAAAAGCTGCTTTCCTACGAGTTAATGACTGGTGCTTGGCGGAATATAGATGTTGGGATTGCAGATTCAGAAGTTAATTATATTTTGGTGCAGACAACGATCGAAAAAGCTGCATGGAAAAAATTCTATGATTCCGACTACAAAAGGCTTGTCGTCGGTATGCCCACAGCTTGGTACGATCATGCGCTGGTTTACGTCAATGGGAAGATGATGGGTTATTTCTTAAAGAATTCTCGCATTGGTATTCCAGTTGTGTTGGAGGACGAGCCTGCTGAACTTGAAGTTGAGGTCATGTATAAGAAAAGTTGGCATTATTCTGGCCTGTTTGAGCCGCATGACGAGCCTCTTATACTGACGACTCCGGGCGAGTATAAAGCTTGGGTCCGTGTCTTGGTGATGCAGAGTGCAAGGCAAGGTAACTGGCTTTCCAATCTTTCATTTATTGTTATGGCCGTATTTTTCCTATTGCTTTATTTGTTTGTCGACAGCTCGCCGGAAGTTTTGGGTTTAGCGCTTTTTGTCGGTATGGACGGTTTCGCGCGATCTTTGAATTTTGGCTGGCTTAACCTCTGGTATTACTCGGAAATATCGCAATCTTGTGATTCTGTGTCACAGGTTATGAGGCTTTATTTTTTGATGCAACTTGCACGTATCGGTTCTGGTAGGCTTGTTCCTTGGTTGTGGGCCAGTTTGGCATTCACAGTTTTCTCAACTACAGGGATGTGGCTTAACTCGTTCGGTATAAAAATAATCGAGGATCGTTCCTATGAGATCAATGTTTGGTTCAGTCTTATTGTTGCAGCCATAGGGCTTTTACTAGGTCTTTTCACAGCGTTTAAAATTAGGAATAAGGGCCTGCCTTGGCGGATATGGGCTCTTTTGGTAGCTGCGATAGCATGCGTTCTCCAAGCGGTGGCTTACGTTAATTACGTTTGGCCAGAAATTGGCAACTATAAAGAGTTCTTCCAAATTAGGAGTATCATTCTCCCAGTTTCCAATTATCTTTTAGCATCTAGTGCATTTGTTAATATATCCACTCTCGAGAATCGCGTTCGCTCCCTTTCGAGTGCGAAGGCAAAAAATGATATGATCGAGAAGGAGCTCGAGTTGGGGCGCGTTGTTCAGAATGCCTATATGAAAATTCCGAATTTGCCGCCCGAAATCGATATGTCTTGCCATTTTGAAGCCGCATTTTACGTCTCTGGTGACGCCTATTTTGTGCATTGGGATCCAGAGACCAAGCGCTTGGCTGTCATTTTGGGTGATATGACAGGGCATGGAGTTCACGCCGCCCTCAAAGCGACGACGCTTCAGGTGATTGCTCGCACAATTTTCAGAGACCCGATGCGCCGGTCTGGAGAGCTTGGTAGCCGTTTTCTGGTTTATGAGCAGACACTAAGAAGCTTCCTTAGGGAGTCTTGGGGTGACGGTGATCTTCCAACCTTTTTAGGCGTTGAGCTTGATGTAAGCACGGGAAGAGTCGTATCGCATCGAGCTAATTTTCCATTCCCCATGGTTGTGTACGAGACAGATGAAGGGCGATGGGACATAAAGGTTTGGTCTGATATGGATCAAGTTCTAGATTTTAAATCATCAGGTCGGCAGGCGTTCGTCGTATCGGCGACGGACGGTATTGTTGGTAGTAGTAAGCAGTTCAAGCGTTTGGCTGAGAAGTTGAAAATCCAAATTAACCTTTTGGATGAGGTTAACTCCGAGATTATAAAAGCTCAGCTACTAAGGCTCTTAGCAGAGTCCACAAACGTGGTAGATGACGACAAAACAATGGTCGTATTTGGTTTGAAGGCTCCTGGTAGTGCCGCGTAATGGCAGGGTATAGCCGGTTGGGCTTTTAAAGAACGCTAGCCAATTTTGACAATCGTGACGCCATCACCGCCTTCGTTACTCGCGCCCGCGCGGTAGGCGACCCTATAAGGGCAGCTATTTTTTAGCATGGAACGAAGGGCTTGCTTCAGTCGATCACTACCGTGCCCATGAATTAAAACAGCGAAAGTTTCATCTTGCCGCATACATCGGTCAATAAAATCCAAGGCCTTGTCGACGGCGGTGTCCACGTCCGATCCGCGCAGATCGATGGTATTACGATTGGTTTGTGGCACGAACTCGGGTAACGATTCGGCGGCCTCTAGATTGGCTGATTTGTGCTTTTGGCGTAGCTGTTGGGTTGTTTTTTTCGGGGTGTCGTTAGTGTGAGCTATTTTTCTAAGATCAAGCAAACCCACCCGTAATTTGATAACACCGACCTGAACATCAATGGGGGTCGATCCCGATGATCCGAATTTTACGACGGTCCCCTCTCGTTTGAGGGGCAATACGTATACTGGCAGCCCAAGAGCAAGATCGGTAGCTTCAAGTGGTTGGCCGGGTAGATTTACTTGATGGTTGGTTGGTGCAAGAGCCGAAGCGGTTTTCTCTAGGTCTCGCAATTTGGCTTCAGCCGCCCTTTTTTTCTCGTAGCCAATATCCGGCGACGACTCTCCGAATCGAATCGTCTTAACAGCGTCGCGCAGCTCTTTGGATGAGTCTTCAAACTGTGTGCGAAGATTCTCGACATCACTTTCGATTTTTGCGGCGAGTTTGGCAGAGACCTTCGCTCGTTGTTGCTCGAGTAGTTGGCACTCAGAATGCCAGCGGTCCTTGGCCGCCTGAGCTTCGAGAAGCTCCCCCTGGAGATTTATTCTTGTCTCTTCGATTTGTTGACGTGCCTGTTGAAGTGCAGAAATCGACTCGTCGAGTGCATTTTTACCGTTACCGCGGATGTTGCTTGCACGGTCAATAATGTGTCTGGGCAGTCCGATTTGAGTTGCTAGCTCTAGACCATAGCTTTGACCCGGCACGTCAAGTATTAGTTTGTATGTGGGTCGATATGTCGTGACTTGATACTCCATGGAAGCGTTGCGAAACCTTGGGTCCTCAAGGGCCATGGTTTTTAGTTCATCGAAATGTGTGGTGGCGATTGCCGTTATTTTCTCATTTGCCAGATGTTCCAAAATAGAGCGTGCGATAGAGGATCCGGTTTGAGGCTCCGTCCCCGTCGCTAACTCGTCAAGTAGCACAAGGTCATTCTCGGTGGCAGACTCGAGGATGTGCTTTAGGCCGACTAAGTGTCCGCTGAATGTTGAAAGGTTCGCGGTAATGTTTTGGGCGTCACCCATTTCTAGATGTATGTTTTCAAAAAAATAAATTTTTGACGTCGGCTCAACAGGCAGCAGAAGGCCAGCACGTGCCATCAAATGGACCAATCCAACGGTTTTGAGAACAACAGTTTTACCTCCCGCGTTTGGTCCGGATACAATCAGCACGCGCTGCGATGAATCGCTACTCTCGTCGAGGGCGATCGTATTAGGCCGAGCGGTTTTGCCGGCACTTGTTTTTATTAAAGGATGCCTTGCGCCTATAAGATTTAGGCATGGTTTTTCCGCGACGATAACGGATCCAGCATCTACTTCAACAGCGAGGCTTGCCTCGGCTGTTTTGATGTCTAGGTCGACGAGTGAATTGTAGTTGCGTCGGATGATATCAAGATCTTTTGAGACAATCGCGCTCAGGTCTCGTAAAATTCGGATGATCTCCAGCTTCTCGGCGACATCGATATCATGGAGGTCTTGATTCATCTGGGTGATGGCCGGTGGCTCAAGAAATAAAGTTTGTCCGGAATCAGATGTGTCGATAATTAAACCTTTAATTCGCCCACGACCATCGAGTCGAACGGGGATGACATATCTGTCATTTCTAACGGTAAAAAAATTGTCCTGCAGATAATCCGCAACATCAGGAGACACGAGTATGCGTGCCAGCACGTCCTCAATCCTGTTGCGTAAATTTGTTTTGTGTTGGCGGAGCGCAGATAATTCGGGCGATGCGTCGTCTTTGATTGTGCCGTCCGATGAAACCGTGTTTTCAATGGACGTTGCCAGTTTCGCAAGCGGTTCTAGTGATCCCCTGAGGTTTCGAAGAAGCTCTGATCTTGGGGCAAACGATCCAGCAAATCCTAGGACTCGCTTGGTCGCAGCCAGAATTCCAAGAATTTTTCGGAAGTCCGTTCCTTCTAGAATTTGACCTTTTTCAGCGGCCTTAAAAATTGCGATGGGAGAGTCAAGCTCTCCTATTGGAGCCTTGTAACCAGATCTAACGATATCTCTAAGGGAGCTGACCTCTGACCAGCGATGTTTGATGTCGCTGGCGGACTTATTTGGTAAAAGGGCATGACATGCTTGCTGCCCCTCAGTCGTTTGTGCAAAAAGAGCAAGTTTCGTGGCCAGTAGCGGCCATTCGAGTTTTTCTAAATGGGCAGCCGTAAGCAAGCTGCGTTTCTCCTGAGCGTTAGCTTTTAAAGGGGCTCATATAAGCCACGTTTTCTTACCTAACATATAAATGGTGGGTCCGCTCGATGGTTTTTTGCAATTGCAAGACATGACATACCGTCATCAGAGGCGCTAGTGCAAATAAAAAGGGCATTCGCGATTTGGTTCAAATAAATTAGGTTTTTCTATCTTTTCGCCACTTGCTGGGTGATTGGTAGTTTTTCAGTACCCAAATTCCCACCCGGTTAGCCTTCGCTTGCTGCTCGGCGGCGTCGTAGGTCTGATGCTTGGCGAGTTTTGACTTACCTCGGTAGCGCTCGGCCATACCTAATTCCAGCATTTTAAGATTAACGCATGTATCGTCCGCAAATATTTCGACCACAGGGCGGTTGAACGGGTCAAGATCTATTTGGCTCATGGTGACCCTCTGGCTACTACTAAGGATTTTTATGAGGGCATCACGCGACTCGATTCCGAGAGGCTGTCCGGCAGTTGTGTTTTTGCGGTTGGAACGCCCAATTTCGGGTGCGTCGATTCCGGCGAGACGGACACTGAACCAAAGTCCGCCCTCTAATTTGACTTGGCAGGTGTCGCCATCATGACAGTGCTTTATAGTGATCGATTGACCCTCAATTGGGGTTGATGACTCGGTTTGGGAATTTGACTGTTGCGGGGGCATAGGTTGCGGCTGCTTAGCTTCTTGCAACACACAGCCATTGCATAGCATTAAAATGACTGCGGGAACAGCGTCCAACGCCATCGCTATTAGTATACGTCGCATGTGTACCTCAATTTACCGGTCAAGAATTAATAGAGAGGCTACTCATGTCTATAATTATTTGCAATTGACCTTTAGTCGGTAAAGGAAGTTCCAGTCATTTGTCTGGCAGAGTCAGGGGCGTTATGTTGATTGGTCGACGTTTTTTTCAAGTGACGCAATCATCGACAGCCAATTTAGATGCTCCTGTTCGTCATGGTGAATCATTCGAATTCCGTAGTGCATGGTCTCTCCTGCAGTGTTGCGCCGTACCACCTTTGCAAGACAGTTTATTTTTCGGGGTTGACCTTTGAATTGAGTCTTCACTTCAAGTTCGATCAAAGTGTTTTCGCGAAATGGCAGTCGGAATTTTTGGCTATCCCATTCCAGTAGCATGCCGCTGCGTGAAAGATTTGAAACTTGTAATTCAAAGCAACTTGGCGTTCCCATGGTTCTGGCTATCACACGTAGATCTTCGGGTGGCGACATTCGGACAGCCGGTGGGTTCAGGGTTATGTTACTGGTGATCATTAGTTGTCCCATGGTGCAATTCCCTCTTGATGAGACTGGTTTACTCCAAGTCACTCTAAGGCGGATCGGACACGAGAGTTGATTGCTTGATTTTGCTACGGTTTCGCAGCATTAAGATGCTCGAGAAAATTCATGATTTTTCAGGTAAAACTTTAATAAGTTGTGATTTAGGCAAATTGTGGGGTTCGAGTATTATTACCAGGCCCATGCTATCATTAGAGCTTAGGTTTAATGCGAGATTGGGGCTCTGCGTTGGACTCGGTTTCGACGTGCCAAACACCCTCGGCGCGCCGAATTTGTGCCCGTAACATTGGGAAAAACTTGGATTTTAAGCATGACGTCATCATAGTCAGGGACAGGTCCGAGGTCTTAGTATGGACGAGAGGTGTGAAAAGGGGGGCTTTATGAAATTGACGGCACTTGCTATGGGCGTAGTTATGTTACCGGTTATGGCTTTGGCTGGAACAGTCGAAAGTCAGAAGGATAATGTAGACGTCTACTCGGCGCCTGATAAAGCCTCGGCAGTTCTTCAGAAATTGAAAAAAGGTGAGACTGTCAATTCTGGAGAGCGCAAGGGAATGTATTGGCAGGTTAAGACGGCTTCTGGCAAAGACGGTTTTGTCAGCGTACTTGCCGTTCGAGTTAAGACTGATGATAAGGTGGGGCTTGCAGATGCGATGCGGGAGGCGGTCAAAAAGGGGCGTAGTCAGTCAGCTGCTGACGGCGCTAGAACGAGAAGTTCAGTGATGGGTGTGCGCGGCCTTGATGACACAAGTGAGGTCGGAGTTGCAGCCAATCTCAGGCCAAATCTGCATGCGGTTTATGCTCTCGAGGATTATCATGTTTCCGATGACTCGGTTAAAGCCCAAGGAGAACTGGTTTTTGCCGAAATTGAGAGTAAACTAAAGTAAAAAATCGAGCGTTCAAAAAAAAGACTGAGCGGGGAAAGTGATCCATGGATGGACGAAGAATGAACTCCTTTTTAGTATTTTTGCTGCTGCTATTTCAAGGCTGCTCGCTCTGGTCCAAAAAAAACTCAGAACCTGAGCCAACTAGCCTCAGCAAATCTGAACAACTTATTCTTGATGACTACAAGGCTGAAGTGGAAGTCGGTCGTAACATGGCCGGTCGATTGTTGACATTTTACGGTGAATATCAGGATACTGGCCTCAAAAACTACGTGAATACCGTGGGAAGCTATGTGGCAAAAAGTGGCGATTATCCAGATCGTCGCTATATGTTTGGAATACTCGACTCGGATTCGGTTAATGCATTCGCGTGTCCTGGCGGCTATGTTTTGGTCACGCGCGGCGTTCTTGAGGCGGCGGTAAACGAGGCCGAACTTGCGGCGATTCTCGGGCATGAGACGGCTCATGTTGGGAAAAAACATATGTTTAACGCTCTACGTTCCATGAGTAAGGATCAGGTTGAGCGCACACAGGCGGAAGCAAGCGCACGACGGCGACCCGATAAATTTTCTAGAGCGAGAATGAGGCCTGAACCAGAGGTCAACGAGAGTGGATCGGCATTGGCGAAGCTTATGACCACGGCGAGTGGCGCGGGCATGGGTATTTTGCAGGCTGCGAAGGCGGGAATGAACCTTTTACTCGAGAAAGGCCTCGATAAAGATCTTGAATTTGAGGCTGATCGAGAGGGTGTTAAATATGCTATCAGAGCAGGCTATGAGCCCAGAGCTCTCGATCGTTTTCTTGAGCGTTTAGCTGCGAAGAAGAAGAAAGATAACGACAAAACAGTTATGGATATGACGCATCCATCGATTCCTGATCGCAGAAAAGTCATAGCTGATGCTCTAAATCGTCTAGGCGCCGATCAGATCGTCGGCGCGATTGGTAAAGAAAGGTTTGATACGGCGCGGGCCGATCTTGTGAACAGAGGAAAGGATTCCAAGTAATGATGAAAATCTCGAGATCCAAAAATCGGGTGATTTATGTGGTGGGTGCACTTACGGTGATGGCATCGGCACATTTGGCTTATGCCGATCAGATGCATTACCGCAACGTTATCACGGGCGAAAGAGCGCAGGGATTGGGTGGCGCTTATACGGCCGTTTCTGACGATGCGTCGGGTGTTTTCTACAATCCCGGTGGATTGGCTTTTGCGCAGTCAAACGACATTTCAGGTTCTGCGAACGCTTTTTACAGTAAAAAAATCACATTCAAGAAAGCATTTTTAGGTATCAGTGACTTTAAGGAAGAAAGTGGTGGAGCGTTTGCGCCTTTTTTTGGTGTGATGCAAAAGCTTGATAAATTTGCGCCGGGTTTGGTTGGAGGGTTCGCTTATTATACTCTTGATACCGAGCTCAAGGATCAAGATGACCTTAAGAGTGGGATTGGAGCGTTACAGAGATTTCATCGAGCGGCCAATATTCGTGCCGCAACCTTCGGGGCTACCGGCGCGCTGGGCTACCGGGTGTCCCCATCACTGGGTCTGGGTCTGTCGCTGGGCTATGTGAAAGTCGATGAGCTAACCCAAGTTTCTCAAAATTATACCATCACGTCCGGACCGCAATACTTGGCGCAAAGCGTGCGGGAGAGTTTGGTTGCCCATGGTGCCCAGTTTGGCTTTGGCGTCCAATGGGCGCCGGCCAGTCAAATATCGCTGGGAGCATTAGTGCGCAGCGGAAGTTTCGCTTCGCAAAAGTACTCACAGGTTGTCGATAAGGTCCAGGTGGTTGGTAATACGATTGATGCGGAGCCCTTTACTGCCAGTAGTAGTAATCCCTTGGGTGCTATGCCACTCGAGATACGAACGGGTATTGCCTGGTTTGCATCACCGAGACTTTTGGTAACATCCGATTTGGATTGGCACGAGGAAGTTTCTAACATGAGTGATGTCACTAAAAAGCTGTACTACCGTGAGAGCGTTTTAAATTACAGTGTCGGGACAGAGTATTACCTGACGGCCGCGGTGCCGGTCCGCTTCGGATTGTTCACCAATAATGATGCCACTCCGGTGCCGACGACCTCGAAAAAAGGTCAGCCCGATCACATTGACTACATCGGATCTAGTCTGTTTTTTGCCTGGGCCCAACCCAACAGTCAAGTTTCTGCGGGTATTGTCGTGCAGCAAGGTAAGGGAAAATCTCAAAAAAATGCTACGGAATCCACACTGCAGGACGTCGAGGCTTTGGCTTATACACTTGGGTTCTCTGCGACGCACAGCTTCTAATCAGATAAGCAATTGTGTTTGCTCGTTTTTTAGGTTAGTGTGTCCTACATCTTTGTTCACAATCGGGGCGTTGGCCCCGTCAGTGTTTCAAGAGCCAACGGGTTTTGTACTTGAAATGGCTGTGACTTTAAAAAGGACTCTGTCGATTATGGCTGAAGAGTTAATTCCATTCACAAAAGATGGCTACCAGATCCTGCAGGACGAGCTTCATCGCCTCAAGCAAATTGATCGTCCAAAGGTTATTCAAGATATTGCGGACGCTCGGGCGCATGGTGATCTAAGCGAAAACGCGGAGTATCACGCGGCGCGTGAACGCCAGGGTTTCATCGAGGGTCGAATTGCCGAACTCGAGGGGAATTTAAGTCGCGCCAATATAATCGACTTCTCAGCGGATGCTGACGCTGCAAATCAGGTCCGTTTTGGTGCTTTTGTTACCGTTCAAGATGAAAACACGGGCGATCAGAAGACCTATCGGGTGGTGGGAGATCTTGAAGCCGATATCACCAAAAACAGAATCTCCTTAAGCTCACCAATTGCGAGAGCTCTCCTCGGTAAAAAAATTGATGACACCATTGAGGTTAATGCCCCAAAAGGTGCGGTTGAATACGTGATAACGGAGATTCGCTACCAGGCGTGAAACGAGGATGGTATCTGTATCTTTAACTAATTGAAATCAATGAGTTTTTATTAGATTTCTAACGTGCTTACACCCATCTTCCGATATCTCTGTATGAGGTATGGGAGGCTTGCAATGCTGAACGTCCGACATGCGTTTGAGATTGCTAACAAGTTACGACTTATTGGCTTGGGGTTTTTGCTAACCGGATGCAGTGCCGCCTGGAGTGACCCCTTTGCGGCGCCACCTATCGGTCAGAAGTTTGTGGTCATGCCAGATGCGCCTTCTCAGTTTCCATTGAACATTCATGCCGAGACTCTGCTAACGCGAGCGACAATCATTAAACTTGCTCGCGTATCGGATCTATCGAGTACCCGTAGCGGCGTGGCGACGATGAGCGTGAGCAAGGACGAATTAGCTTTCAAATCTATTAGTCTAACGGGCAAGCCCGGTTTTAAAGACGTCTACACCCTGGACCGGATCAAAAAACTTAATGAAACTGATGAATGCAGAGGCATACGCAGCGATCTAAAAGATTTATTAACTATGTATTCAGGGATGACATTGGTTTGTGGGAGCGAGTTCACCAACGCATTTCGCGAAGCCTTATCCGTAACCGTCACAGCCGACGACGGGAAAGAAGTGGAGTTTACAAGCTGGGGATCCAACTGGTCTGAGGTTGGAGGCTACCGTGTCGTTATTCAGTCGATGTCGTTGTGAGGTGACTTCATGGTGCAGTCGTACAAAAATCTTTTAAGTTTGATGGCTGTGCGTATGACCAGTGTGGTTTCCTTGTGCGCTTTATTGGCGCTGACGGCGTCGTGTGATAGCGCGAATTTTTCTGGCGGTGCATCCAGAGGCGCCATGAAGCCAAAGACCAAGCCTAAGCCAAAAACTAATACGCCAACCAGTCTCGACATGGAATTTGCAGGTGAAAAAAAGATTGAGGCTGCCCAAAATTCAAGAATTTGGACAGCCACCACCAATGGTGTAATCAAGAGACTGGTAATTGATAACGATAAAGTAACTGATCAAAAGATGTGGCTTGGTGGTGGCGGTGGTCAGGGTGGAATGAGGTCCTATGTGACGGAAGGTGGATTTTTAGGAGCTCGATACCCAAATTTATACTTCGTAGATCCAGAGAAGCCCCTTGTGGTTTCCAGTAAAAATATTGGCGCGGCATCTCGGATCTGTGTTGTATCTTATATGAAAGACGGTAAACGATTTATGTTAGCCGGCTGGGGTAGTGGTGAATTCGTTGAGTACCCGATGGATGACAAGCCCCCATACGCTCCGCTATGGAATGGCGCTCCTAGTAAGCGAGGAAAAATCAACATGATCGGCACGTGGGGCTACAGCTGCTTCATCGACCAGCAGCAGAAAATATTTTATTCGCAGTTTTCACACATGGCTGGTCTTGATCTGAAAACTTACCAAGCTGCCAGCATCAATACAACGGCGCCCAACGCAAATTTTAGATCAATGACCCCAGGTGTGTCGGCATACTCCATGGGGACTGTTAAGACCTCCTACGCGATGTCTGGAGATTCGTACGGTAACGTCTATAATGGCTCCGGTTACACGTCAGCCTACGACAAAGCCTCGGACTCTGTTTGGTTCAGTCAAGGCGCTCAGATTGTTGTGATCGATCGAAAGTGTCTGACAATCGAAAGAAACTGCACCAATTTTACAAGCTACACGCCGATCCCCGGGGCTGGAGTTGGTCCCATGAGCCCTCTTCGTGACGGAAGGATCGTCGGTCTAGTTCGGCACTCGGGAGACATTTATTTGATGCGACTAAAAGATAAGACAAATCTGAAAAGTGGTATCGAAGCCGTGCGAGTGGGAAATGCCGGTGGAGACCCTTATATGTATACGGATTTTACCGGTGCTACATTGTACAT
>CAYOEM010000005.1:18991-124685 GCA_964402975.1 uncultured Polynucleobacter sp. | reverse complement strand
ATGCCGGTGGAGACCCTTATATGTATACGGATTTTACCGGTGCTACATTGTACATCAATCAATCTGAGCAAACATTTAAACCTGTTGAAATGCCAAAGTACGATGGCAAAAAGCCAATTAAAGCTGCCGTGTTTAAATGGATACCAACGCTGGCATCATCAGGTGGAAATCTCAGTGTGCCGTGGAAAAGTTTAAAGCTTGAGGCGCGCTGTTACAGTAATGCTCAGAATAAGCCTGCTTTCGAAGATGTGGGCACTGTTTTCTCCTCTGATCAAGGTACTCCGCTAGCTGTGGGGAGCTGTAAAGAGGGGAAATATGAGTTCGTTGATGTTAAATTAACGCAATTAAACAACGAGTCGACCTTGCTCGGAATTGAGTCGATCTCGGTGGGATTCAAGCAATAGATTAAGATTTGCGGTTGCTAAACGAGGCGTCGACCCCGCGCGAATACTGCTTTTGGCTTTGTGCGTCCAAGGTCTGCGACGAATTCCTCGCATGAACCGATTGGCATGATCAGGATATCAGCATCGCGGCCTACGGTCAGCGCTCCTTTTTTGTTCTCGCGCCTAAGAGATCTCGCTGGTACCCATGTCACTGCCGCTATAGCCTCAGCCATCGTCAGATTGCAGTGCAAAGCACCGATCGTCATAACGAGCCTCAGATTGTCGACTGGGCAGCTCCCAGGGTTAAAATCAGTTGCAAGACCCACTGGGCATCCCGCCGCCTTGAATGGGCGACTGTCAGTGTAAGGTATGGACGTATATAGTGATGTCCCTGGAAGGAGGAGGGCGACCACACCGACTTTTGCCATGGCCTTCATTCCATCTTGATCGGCATGCTGAAGGTGGTCTGCGCTCAGAGCGCCGAAGTCAGCCGCGCACTTTGCAGCGCCGGCATTGGAAAACTCGTCAGCGTGCAAGCGAATAGACAGTCCTAATTTTTGGGCAGCTCTTAGATAAAGATCACAATCGGCTGTGGAGAAGTATCCGTCCTCGATGAACGCATCGACTGCTTCAGCAAGCTTTTCCGATTTTATAATGGGTAGAAGTTTTTCAGCACAAAGATCAGCCCAAGCTTTTGCTGAAGGCTGATGTTCAGGCACGGCGTGCAGGGCTAGACAGGTCGCGATGACTGTTTGTGAAGATTGTTCGGCTACGTTTTTAATAATTCTCAGGTGTCGAATTTCTTCTTCGACTGATAGACCATAACCTGATTTCATTTCTATGGTGGTGATCCCATGTTCGGCAGCCGTGGTCATCCTATGCTTTATGAGATTTAGCAGTTGTGCATCACTAGCGGCCGCGGTGCTTTTCACGCTTGACTGAATTCCTCCGCCACTTTTTGCAATATCCTGGTAGGTGGCCCCTTCCAGTCGCATGCAAAACTCGTTTGCTCTGATGCCTGCAAAAACGGGATGGGTGTGCGCATCAATTAGGCCCGGAAACGCAAGGCATCCGGTGAAATCCAGAGTTTCAAATTTTGAATACAGAGGATCAACGGCTCCCTGGCCGATACCAACGATGGTAGCGTCGTCCAAAGCAATCCACGCATCGTTGACAAGTCCTAGATCACTGGGTGTGATTGACGTGAATTTATTAGCATCTGCTAATGGTTTGAGGGTGACCGCCTGTTTGAGGTTTTTAATGAGAACTTGTCTTGATTGCATTTAAGTGACCCCAATTGACTAATTGTCATCGCCTGAGAATCTTATGCTCCAAATAGTGCCGCTGGGGGAATCCCGAAGTTCAATTCCTTTTGCCGCTAGTCCATCGCGAACGGCGTCACTTCGAGCAAAATCTTTAGCAGCCCGTGCCTCTTTTCGCTCGGAAATAGCGGCATTGATTTCAGTTTCGGTTATTCCAAGAGTTGGCAGTAGTTTTGTTTTGAGGCTGTGAATCTCGTCTGTAGGGGGATTTTTAAACAGACCGAGAACTCCTCCAACCTGCTGAATCGCAGCAATGATACGTGCGATGTCAGTTTGTTTTTGAGGAGTTTTTTTACCTAGCATGATTTCACGAGCCCGTTTGAAGGCGAGATTTAGCGAGCTGATCGCAGACACCGTGTTCAGATCATCAGACATTGCAGTTTTGAAATTTTTAATTAAGTCTGAGTCGGGCTCTGTTGCTGGTTCTCCACTATAATCGAGCATGGCCGATAGACCTTCGTAGTAGTATAAAAGCCGCTTCATGCAGGTCTGGAAAAAACCTTGGGAGAAGTCGATATTTGACGAGTAGTGGTTCATCAAAAATCCGAGTCTCAGGACTTCAGGTGGCCACTCATTTAGGAATTTCTGTATGCTGATATGGTTGCCGAGGCTCTTGGACATTTTTTGATGATCAATTGTCAGCAAGCCAGAATGGACCCAGATGGAAGCGTACGGTGCGTTGTTGGCGGCTTCCGATTGAGCGATTTCATTTTCGTGATGTGGGAAAATGAGGTCTCGTCCACCGCCGTGAATTTCAAAAGATTTACCTAGATGCTTGCAGGACATGGCAGAGCACTCAATGTGCCACCCTGGACGACCTACACCCCAGGGGCTCTGCCATGAAGCTTCCGGAGTTGAATCACACTTCCACAGTGCAAAATCCAGTTCGTCTTCTTTTTCTCCTGCTACGATATCTCTTGTTCCAGACCTTAATTCGTCGGGTTTCCGGTTCGATAGTTTGCCGTAATCAGACTTTTTTCGAACACGGTAGTAAACATCGCCAGACTTGGTTGGGTAAGCGAATCCTTGGGACACCAACTTTTCAATCATGGAAATGATTTCGGGTATATTCTCCGAAACTTTGGGTTCAAAATCGGCGGGTCTGACTCCAATAGCAGCCATGTCACGCTTGGTGTTTTCAATCATATCTGCGGCTAATTTGGAGGGACTGATCCCTTTTTCCCTAGCGCGGTTGATAATTTTATCATCCACATCAGTATAGTTGCGGACATAAGTGACCTTGTAACCAGAGTAGGTCAAATAAGCGCGCATGATGTCGAAATATATAGCCTGCATCGCATGTCCGATGTGGCAATCGTCATAAACAGTCACACCGCAAGCATATATTCCCACGTGGTTAGAGTCTGCCTTGAGCAGGACTAGGGGTTCTTTGCGTCCAGTGAGGGAGTTTGTGAAAAATATCTTCTGCATCGTTTATGTGCGTCTGGTGCTGGTTTGATCGAGCTGGAGTTGACGGCCGCGATATAGGTTCGAAAAACTATCTGAAACATTAATACGCAACCCCCTGAACGCGCAAGGAAAATCGAGTGATTTCAGTGGTTTTGGGTGTTTGTATTTTTGACAGGTTGTCTAAAGTTTCGACGTAAGCTGCCGATGCGACTGGTATAAGGTGAGCGGCCAGGAGAGTTAGCATGGCAGACGATCCAAAAAAGGGAATAAACCTAGAGAACCTATGGTTCTACTTTGACTCAGTCGAACGTGACTGCATGGATCTTGGGATGCTTGATCAAAAATCCTCCCGAGTTCAGGCGCTGAAAGGGAAGCTCCTAAGATTACCTAGAGCGGAATTTGATGCGGCGATGAAGACTATGGAGCGGCTCGTGGATGTCAATGCATCGGTAACTGAGGAGAAAATGGCGAGTGAATTACAAAGGAAAAGAGCAAGTTTAGAGCTCTTTGAGAAAACAGCAGCCGTGGGTGAGATGAAGGCTTCTGTTGACGCAATTTCTCGGGTGACCTAAGGTAAGGCAAGGTAGCTTACTTGCTTCGATGGGGTCCTCCATGAAACATCCCAACATGAAACGTGAACTCAAAATCAGACCTTTATCCGAGGGTATCGGGCTTGGAGCACTGAAATCTTCCGGCGCTCCTGCTCAAAAAAGTTTTGATCGCTCGCCTTCCCAAAGTAGCCCCCAGGATGTTTTTACCGCAAGGCGTGCTCAATTAGCGTATCAGCCAAACAGCGTTGCCGCGCAGATGCGAAGTCGCGCGTCTACCGTATGGTTTGTGCGAATAACAAGATTTGTAGCGGGTGTTGGTTTAGATCTTTTTGTTGGATCATTCACTTTGCTTGTTTTTGCGTGGGCCGGAATTTTAGCATGGAATCTTGGCGCTAAGGGGGAGCTAAATCCTTTTGCGTCTCTACTTGCGATCACAGATACCCTTGAACGATTATCGCTCATGAAATTGGTAGTTGCTTTCGTAACTGCAGCAATTTTTTGGAGGGCATCTCGTCTAGTTTTTTTGAGGCCGCGCGTTGCGTGACTGAATTAAGCTTGTGACTTGAATTTTTACGAGAGAAAATTTCAGCGCAGGATACGTGTGACAAATAGTCCTCGTTCCTGCTTTTTTTCTTAATTTTTTTTTTAATTTCGGAAATGATCCTGTGTTACGAGGTCTATTGGAGATTCCGCCTTTTTTTTGGAAAATTGGTAAATCATTTAGAGTGGGTCGAAAAAACGCTCATAATCAGCGTCATAATAGCTATTTAAAACGATGATGGACTCGAACGGGGAGAGGCCTTGTGCCACAAAGGGTGTGCGGTCCGTGCGGCCTTGAAACCCGCGCCAAATCGTTAATAGGTAGGAATTGCCCGGCAGTTTCTTGACACAAAAACCAGCACCCGGATATATTTATAACATACCAACGAGTTCAAAATACTTATTCCAGATCCGCGCCCGCAGAGTCTTTAATGGGGTCTCCTGCGCGCTCGTATCCCAGTGAGAGGGAGAGGCCATGAAACGCTCTGAGACGGTTAAATTCCCGAATTCCATCCAACTTTTTAAATTTTGTCAGAAAGTGCTCATGCACCAACGCGGCAATAAAAAAGTTAACGATCAGGAGATCGGCAACATTCTCGAATTTAATCCTTCGGATTGTAGTCACTGGAAACGCGGCGAAAAAAGTGTACGCAGTGTTTTCGCGCTGGCCCGTTTGGCAGATACTCTAAAAGTTGAAGCAGCGCTCGTTCACGATGTTGCAGCTGGAGCAGCTGGTCTCGATGAGGCTTTCTTTGAGTACACTGAGAGCAATAATTATCGCGTCACGCTGGACAAG
Source organism: uncultured Polynucleobacter sp. (assembly GCA_964402975.1). Classification (GTDB taxonomy): domain Bacteria; phylum Bdellovibrionota_B; class Oligoflexia; order Oligoflexales; family RGVZ01; genus CAMDKS01. Next base: position 119,683 of record CAYOEM010000005.1, on the reverse strand, counting down.
GCTAGAGAAGCTGGTGAGGAGGCGATGGCCGCAGCTCGTCAACGAGTTGAAACCTACGTGACAGAATTGCATGCTCAGAGTCAATTCACGACGGCTCCTCTCTACCTTCCTGAAGTACTTCGCTATTTTCCATTTATCCAGATGCAGCCAATCGAGATGATCGATCGTTTGAGCCGTGTTCTAAGGACAAAGCCAGGTCACTACGTGATCAATTACCGCAAAGGTGATTTGAAAGCGCAAACAAGGATGAGTGTTCTAAAGGATTTGGCTAGGATTGTATTCGAGGCTGAACGTGGGCGTTTCCCTGCGCTCGGTTCTGCTGACGAAAGAATTGTCGGTTACGAACAGTTGATTTTTGTGGCTAATTTACTTGCTCCAAAAAATCTGCTGCTCGATGAGATGGCTCGCATTGATTCGCGACGTAATCTGATATCCGAACTGTCGGCTCTTTTCTGGATACCCAAGTCGTTATTGACATTCCAGCTTCAGCAAGCAATTCGGCAGTCGACGACAGCGAGCGTTGGGACTGTTACGAATCGCTCAGTCGAGATGGCGGGCTGAGGAAGCTCCGTTCCGTTTCTATATCCTCCAAAGTTTAGGCGCGCCGCTCTTGTGACGGCGCGTTTTTTTTCTTAATATGTATCCGGTAATAAAAAGTTCGCTAGCACCGGAGAGTTCGAATATGCGAAGACGTTCATTTAGCTGTTTTGTATTGAATTGCTCAATAACCTTGGCTTTATCCTCCTGCGTGACCTCTGGTCGGGAATTCAACTCCAAATTAGATTGGATTCAAAAGGGTAAAACGAATCAACAGCAGGTCAAACTAGTTCTAGGTGATCCACAGTTTGTGGGCTCCAGCGACGGAACTGCGGCTTGGACGTACGGATTTTATAAATACCGCCTCTTTAGCCCGAGTTATACAAAAGAGGTTAAATTTTACTGGAATACAGATCAGACAGTTGAATCTTGGTCCTTTAATAGCAGTTTTCCGACCGATATTTCGGGCGTGACAGCGCCTCCCCCGAAGCCAGCCAGTGCGGTGACCCGCTAGGGGGAACTTGTCGCGTCGCGGGTGGGTTTTTCTCTTGGACTGTCGTAAAATAAGGGTACGACTTTGCGAAGGATTGCCCTCGCAAGAGAGACTTAATCCGGGGTGCCGTGATGCCAGTGCGCCATTTAGGGCGGTTTAAAAATTTTAGCCTCCTGTTAGTTTTGTTCGCCACTGGTTGCAAGCCAGAGGTTGAACCCACGAGCCATCGAAAGTTATCCTCAAAGCCAGCGGATCCAATGAGTGGTTTTTACGCATCCTCACAAACCGAAGTCAGGGCAAAAAATAACTTTTACTACTCAATATTTAAGAAAGACTACGAGCGGAAATTTGCTGCATTGCCCACCTCCGGGCAAGTGGCTCCCGAGAAAGTTCCATACACCGGTAGTTGGTATCCCCAGTCAAAAGGGGGAACAAACGTTCGGATGCGGGGTAATAGTCCGCTTGAGAAGTATGATGCGGTATTTAACGCGTCGTCTACCGCCAAGGCAGTTGACTGGGAGCGTAAGAATCACACGGTAGGCAGTGGTGACAGCTCAGCCGGCTGGGCGGGACATTGTAACGGATTTTCCGCAGCTTCAACCCGCCATGCTGAGCCCCAGAAGCAGGTGACACGCGGAAGTACGATTTTTTACCCCGAGGATATCAAAGCACTGCTTGCCGAAATTCATATGAGTGCAAAGTTTTACTTTTTAGGTGGTAATCGGTGCGGTCTCATTGAAAGTGGTGCTTTGACTCCGCCGCAAAATCGCCAAGACCGGACTACGATGGGTCTTTGCGATGATGTGAATCCCGGCACCTTTCATATTGCCGTAGCGAACTGGATAGGCATCCAAAGACATCCTATTATCGCTGACGTCCACGGCAAAGAGCAGGTTTGGAACTATCCACAGTGGAAGTATAAAATCGATAGTCGTGAGGTCGATGTAGCTGAAGCAAATAGGATTATTATGGGGCCCAACTCCGAAACATCTTATAGCTTTAATCCTGCAGCCAAATCCTTTAGAAGTGTTTCGATGACGCTCACTCGCTCCGAAGCCAACTCATCAGAACAGTTAACCAGTCAGGTAGACGCATCCCAGCGCTATAAAGATGCCGTTTACTACTACATACTCGAGCTTGATGATGCCGGCGAGATTATCGGCGGAGAGTGGTACGGCACAAGCCAACGCGAGCACCCGGACTTCATTTGGGTCGCGCTTGAGCCGGTAGAGGGTGACGGATCTCCGTACGGGTCAAATCCGAATATTAGCCCAAAAGAGGTTTTAAAACTCTGGGCTGAATCAGTTGGCGCCGATCCAGCAAATCCACCTATGGGAATTATGGAGCCCAGTGTCGCCAAGGGTTGGGGGCGATATCCCAAGTTTGATCTGTTGATCAATGATCTGCAGTCTGGCGTTTCGTTTGCCCTCGATGATGTGACGACCGTTTCTCTTAAGGCTAAGGAGGGGCTTGGTGGCGCAGTGCCCACCCTTCAGATCGATGGTAATAACGTTCCTATGGAGCCTATCGCAGCCAAAGCCCGGGTGATTGGTCTGTCTGCTGGCGTGCATATCATGCTGATAAAGTGGGAAGCTGGCGGTCGAATCATTGATGAACAGCGCGCGAGGTTCCACGTTGTGCGGTGATTCCTAAGAATTAGAACAAGAATCTCAGGCCCGCCATAGCCGACGCAAATGAATAAAAAAACGGATTTAATGTCGACGCAACGGACAACTCAAGGTGGAATTGAAATGGCGCGTCAGGTATTTGAAAAAGCAGTCCTGCAGGCATTCTAATACCGAAGCCTGCCGAGGCTGTCTCTCGATACCCATAATCTCTAGTGAAAACAAACCCACCAAAGCCCAGATAAGGCGTCACACGTGGGGCTTCTTTAATGGCCCCTGCGAATGCAAAGTTGTAGTCCGCTCCCAAAACCATGCTTGGCCCAACGAAAGCTTGAACGAACGCTTTATCGCTTGTTCGGTAAAACATGGTTACTCCGGCGGGCTCGCCTATAGCGAGTCCTATGCCGCGATTAGCATAAGAAAATGCGGCCGCCTGGGAGGGTATAAGACATAATCCAAATAAGAAAAACGCCAGAGATTTCATGGCAGTTTGATCTCTTTTAGAGATTGTTCATTGATTGCGATTTTTTTCTTGCTGCGTAGCTCGTGGATAAGATCTTCCTGGATCTTTTGTCGGTACCTTCTTCGGGCGTCTTCCTTGACCGCCTCAAAAGCCACATTGTCGCTGCCTCGTGTCTCCAATACCTTGATGACATGCCAGCCGAAATTGGTTTTGACAGGAGACGGGTTGATGGTGCCTGGTTTGGTCGCGAAAGCGGCTCGTTCAAACTCTGGGACCATCCGTCCTGGGGCGAAAAACCCTAGATCAACTGTTTTGTCTTTCGAGTATTTTTTTGCAATCGTCTCAAAATCACCCGGAGATTTTTGAACTTCGGATAAGGCTTTCCTGGCGTTTGCCTCGTCTTCGCAGAGTATGTGCATGGCATGGATCTCGCGTTTTGAAAAAAGTTTTTTATTGCTGTTAAACCAATTTTTCAAATCCTTATCCGTTGTTTTCTTTGCGATCATGGCGTCCATGTATTCGCCTGCGAGTAACTGTGCAGTCACGTCGGCAAGTCGGGTCTGGAATTCGGGCTTCTTATCAAAGCCCTCAGCGCGCGCTTTTTGCGCTACAAGAAAACTATTGACCATGTGATCCACGAAACGCTTGCGTAGCTCGGGGTTGGCCAAGACCATGTCCCCCTGAGGCCCTAACGCCTTAAGAGCAGAAGTAGCTGACTCGACAGAAATCGTCGCATCGTCGATCGTCGCCAGATCTTTTGATGCCGCGGCTGTACTAAGACAAGCTAATGCCGCCAAGGCGGTCAAAGCATGGAAACACTTATTTCTCGATGCATTCATTGGTCACCTCTGCTCGGCTTTAAAGGTTGTCATTAGGTACGTCGTTAGGTTTTTAAATTCGCTATCGACCTCAGCGTCTGTCAAAGTCTTCTCCGCCGACTGGAAGCTGAATGACCATGCAACGCTCTTCTTACCAGTTGCAATACCGCTTCCTTGATAGACGTCAAAAATATGCCAAGACCTCAAATGGCGTTTTTGATTAAACTTACCGATGGCAGTGGCCATCTCATCGTGGGTGAGGCCAACATCAACAAGCATGGCGAGGTCTCGGGTGCTCGGTGGGAATTTGAAGCTTTCTGACGTTGGTTTTGAACGCTTACTGCTCGCCTCGAGCACGGCCTCCAGATCCAACTCAAAACAAATCGGAGCATCAGTCGGCTCTAGTTCATAGGCCATCGCGACCTCAGGATGAATCTCGCCTAGCCAGCCGAGAGTTTGACCTTTCGCTACCAGATACGCAGATGATCCAGGGTGGAGAAATGGCAGCTCCTCGTCGTGAATTCGGTACACTTGGACATCCGTTAAGCCAAAGCCTTTCAAAAAACTAAGAATAATCCCTTTGACTGCAAAAAAGCTTGCCCGCGACTCGGCGTGATTCCAGGCTTTGTCTAACCATGGTTGATCAATAATTCCTGAAGCCCAGTGGCGCTCTGTTGGACGGTTTCTTTCCTCCCGTGCTCGAAGGCTTAGGTGCCGGCCCTTACGATCAAGGTTTTTAAAGACGCTAAATTGGCCCCTGGGGAGAGGGCGTTTGTTGAAGTCAAAATAGCCTCGCCCCATTTCAAACAGCCGAGATCCTTTGATGCCGTGGCGGCGATTTTTCTGTAAGGCTTTAATCATCGCGCAAGTCAGAGTTGTGTGCATCCATTTCGCATCATCGGCAATCGGGTTTACTAGTTTAATTGTTGGCGAAAGAGGGTGATCAGGCGGTAACCGCAATTTTTTTGCGTCATCATCTGACCAGAAAGGAAAGCTGATGGTCTCGCGTAGGCCTCGCGAAGCGAGTGCGTTTCGACATGTCTCTGTGAAGTCGACGAGGGCGTCCTCAGGTGTGGTGTCGAGTGACATTTTAGGAAGCTGACACGGGATTTTGTCGTACCCGACCAAGCGTGCAATCTCCTCGATGAGGTCACACTCACGTTCTATGTCGACACGCCACGAGGGAATCTCAAAAACCATGCGGTCTTGGGCTTGGTCGACGAGCCTGAATTGCAGGCCTTCAAAGATCTTTTTGATTTGATCTGTTGTGAGAGATGGTAACGCCAAGAAGCTTTTAGCCTCGCTGATTCGCAACGCGATTAGTTTTTGCTGCGGTTTGATTGGGTAACTGTCGACAATGTCGCCCGCAATTTCAGGAATCGGGAGTTTGGATCCAGTGCCGTTTAACTCGTCAACGCAACGCTGTAATAGTTCTGCGAAACGTTTGGCGACTTTGTCCGCATTTGTAATGTCAACGCCGCGTTCAAAACGATGGGACGCTTCGGAGTGTAAACCTAAACGCCGCGCTGTTGCTCGAACGGCATTGGGTTCAAACCAAGCGACTTCGAGGATGATGCTCGTAGTGTCTTCCTTGACTTCACTGTTGAGGCCACCCATAACTCCGGCTAGACCGATGCTGCGCTCTGCGTCACAGATCAGTAAATCACCGGCCTGAAGTTTGCGTTCGACGTCATCCAGCGTCCGGAACGTCTCCCCATTTTTCGCTTCGCGTATGATGAATGCCCGCCCCTTCACATCGCGCTCGTCATAGGCGTGAATCGGATGGTTCATCTCAAGCATGACGTAGTTGGTGAGATCCACAATCAAATTGATGGACCTCATTCCCACAGCTTCAATGCGTCGTTTAAGCCAGGTGGGTGATGCTACAGGTCGAATGTTTTTAATGACAAGTGCTGTAAATCGACCACAAAAGTCTGACTTGATTTCGACTTTGACGTCTTTTGATGAGATGTTTGATGTTTTTGGGGTAGTCGTCGGCGGTTTAATCGACTTTCCAAGTCTCGCACTTAGATCCCGCGCAACGCCTAGATGACCGAGGCAATCTGCTCTATTTGGCGTGACGTTTAGCGTGAGGGTTACATCGTCAAGGCCGAGCGCTTTAATGACCGGTGTGCCCGGTTTAAAGCCCGCTGGAAGCTCTATAATGCCTTCGTGGCCCTCACCAAGGCCCAGTTCCTTAGCAGAGCACATCATGCCAAAGCTCTCTTCTCCCCGGATTTTTGCCTCCTTGATTTTAAAGTCCCCAGGCAGAGTTGTTCCTACAAGTGCAACGCAGGCGTCTAGACCCACTCTTGCGTTAGGTGCGCCACAAACAATTTGCAGTAGGTCTGGCTTTCCTACGTCAACTTTGCAGACGCGTAGTGTGTCGGCATTAGGGTGCTTTACGGCGTCGGCTATCTTGCCCACGACAACCGTATCTCCAAAGGCAGCGGATTTCTGGATGGCTTCAACCTCAAGGCCAATATCTGTCAACGTAGCGGAAATCTGATCGATGCTAACACCGTCGAGATTGATGTAGTCTTTGAGCCAGTTCAGGGATACTTGCATTCGTGGTTTGTCCTTGAATTACGACGTTAAAGTTTAGTTGTGAGAGGGGAAGTGACCAAGGAACTCGTAGTCCCCCTCAAAGAGTTGTCTGAGATCTGGCAGAGCAAATCGGCTCATTGCCATTCGGTCAATGCCAAACCCAAAGGCAAAGCCAGAGTAGCGACTGCTGTCATATCCTACGGCTTCAAAAACATTGGGGTGGATCATGCCGCAGCCGCCGATCTCAATCCAGCCGGTGTCTTTGCATGTTCGGCAACCTTTACCTCGGCAAACGCCACACTCCACATCAAATTCCGCCCCTGGTTCAACGAAGGGAAAGAAACTTGGTCGCAGGCGTGTTTTAAGATTTGATCCAAAAATGGCTTTGAGAAATGTGTCTATCGTGCCCTTAAGGTGAGCAAACGTGACATTCTCGTCTACAACGAAGCCTTCAATTTGGTGGAACATCGGAGTATGAGTCATGTCGCTATCGCAACGGAATACGCGCCCAGGCGCGATGATGCGAAGTGGTGGCTTTTCGTTCATCATCGCATGAATTTGAATATTGGATGTTTGCGTTCGAAGAAGGAGTTTATCTGGTCCTTCAACGTAGAACGTATCTTGCATATCACGTGCCGGGTGATGATCGGGAATATTCAAAGCCGAGAAGTTGAAGAATTCAAAATCGACTTCGGGTCCGTCTACGACCGTGAAACCAAGGGTTCGAAATATCTTGATCAAGTGCTGGCGCATTAAAGAAACTGGATGCAGGGATCCCGACTTTGTTGATTCAGCAACGGGCAGTGTAACATCAAGCGGTTCTCGGCTTAAAATAGCTTGTAGTTCCCAGGCTCTCGCGTGGGTTTTCAGTTCCTCGATAGCGGTTTCGATGTGCTGGCGAACGAGATTGACAGCCTTACCTGCCGCTGGTCGGTCCTCTTTGGAAACATTGCGAAGGTCCTCCATGAGGGCGGTGACTTTTCCTTTGCGGCCCAGATAGGAAACCCGCAGAGATTCGACACTTTCAGGTTTTGCGGCCGCAATAGCTGCCAATTTGTCCTGCTCAAATTCTTTTTTTATGGCTTCCGATTTTTCCAAAAGACTCATGCTTAATCCTGACGTTTACTTTCTGCTGGAAAGTGCTTTGTGAAGGCGGTCAATGCCTTCTTTGATGGTTTTGTCATCGACAGCGTAGCTGATCCTTAGAAACCCAGGGGCACCGAAGGCCTCTCCCGGTGCTAGGGCCAAATAATACTCCGTCAATAGATGATCGCTAAAATCGAGGGACGTTTCGCCTTGTTTTAAATAAGGCCTGATGTCGATAAAAATATAGTAAGCTCCCTGCGGCGCGAGAAACTTAAGGCCGCCTAACTGCTGCATATAAGCCACGGCTAGATCTCGCCGAGCTTTGAGCATCGCGATATCCTTGGCCATTAGGGGCTGCCCAGCTTTCAGTGCTACGATCGATGCGTCTTCGATGAAGCCAGGAATACAGGTGGAGCTATGGCTTTGAAGTGAGCGCACCATCGTGGCTAATTCCAGCGGCGCTGCGCAATAACCAACGCGCCAGCCTGTCATGGCAAAAGACTTGGAAAGGCCATTAATCAGCACAAATTTGCTCGTAAGCTCCGGACAAACTTTGACAAGGCTGGTGTGGGGTACGTCAAAGCTCATGTACTCGTAGATCTCGTCGGCGATGACCCACCAAGATTTTTTATGCAGATAATCACCCAGGGTTTTGAGCTCTTTCTCTCCGAGCACATAGCCAGCCGGGTTATTAGGCGAGTTAAATACAAATGCTTTTGTGCGAGACGAGGCATATTTTTCGATCGTTTCCAGGCTTGGAAATCCGCCGTGATCGGGAATGGGCACGGTCACCGGCACGCCCCCGGCCGCTCTGATCTGATCGCCGTAGCTGACCCAGTAGGGCGCCGTTAGAAGCACCTCGTCGCCGTCATTAAGTAGACTTAGAAATGTGTGAAATAAAACTTCTTTAGCACCAGCACCAACCACGATTTGGTTCACATTGTAGGTGAGTCCATTATCTCTTTGAAGTTTTTCACTGATCGCCTGCCTGAGCTCCGGTCCACCTCCGGCGGGCGTGTATTTTGTTCGTCCTGCTTTGAGGCTTTCGATGGCTCGATCAACAACCACTGTCGGTGTCGGATAATCGGGTTCACCCACGGCAAAGTTGAGGACCCTGTGACCTTGCTTGGTCAGCTGAATCGCTTTGGAATTCAGCGCCAGTGTCGGTGACGGCTGAACTGATTGAATGCGGCGAGAGAAGACCATAGCTCACCTCCAGACGTGTTGAGCCCAAGTCTACTCAGCACCGCCTTTTCCGGCAACCTTAATGGGGACACCCGACTGATTGACTATTGATTGATCAGATTCGTTTCTGCCTGCAAATGCCGCATGTCCGCCTTGAAAGGCCCACTCCGACGTCGGAGTGGCTTCGGAGTTGGTCGATGGGGTTAGCTCAATTGAAATTAAATCAAATAATTACGAGAAGTTAAACAACCTGCACCAGCTGTTTACTTTTCAGTCTGAGTTAAATGGGCGTTTGATAACACGTGTTGAGCTTTTAGCTGATATCCATGTCCTCGCAAATATTTTAACTGCCTGTTAGCGAGAAGTGCATAAAATCTTTTTGTTTACCCTCTAATTCGCCTCCCCATTTAAACCCCTGAGCAAGGAATGCTTTATAGAGAGACGATTCTTTTGTGATCGAGCCTGGCGTGCCAGGCCGATAGTCGCCGCCGCGAAGAAGTTTGCAGGCGGGACTGAACCGCGTGCAGAAATCATAAAGGCCATTTTTCTCAGCGTTAAAATCAATCGCAGTGCCAAACGAATGATTACTAAACTGTGTACGTTCGCCGTTGCCGTTGAGAGGGCCTTTCGATTTACCCACACGGTAGCCGGTGACAGTCGAGAGTGAGAATCCTTGTGCCAAGGCTTGTTTAATAGCCCTATTAATATTGGCTTCAAATACCTTGCAGACTTTGAAAGCCGGTAGTGATTCTAGTTTTATTTCGACCTGGTCCTCTTCGCAGACAGTGCAGCCTTTGACGCTGCCAAGCTCCTCAGGCGTTAATTCAGATTTAGGCTTTTTAATTCTTTTGTGACCCAGAGCTTTATTGTAAGTGGGGCTCCATACCCAGGTGTTGTAAGAGCACGAGTCTGAGGTGCCGGCATAACAGGGAAATGCTAAAGCCATCAACACGAGGATGAGCGTCACTTGCATTGCGCGCATCATTAACGAATTTACTGAGGGATTAAGGCTCGGGGCGCGCTGATCAGGCCAGGGGAACCCACCACTAAATAGGTGGGCGTCATCGACCGGAACTTTAGGCTTCCTCCTAACGCACAGGGGCGGGAGGCTTGCACACCGTCTCGGAAATCTGACTCCCTGTTGTATAAGCATCGGTTCTCCGGCGAAAAATCAGCCGCCACCCCGAGTTGTTTTTATCCTACCATAGTTGCAAGGGCGCTTCTAGAGAAGGTCACCCAAAACCCTTGCTATAAGCAGATTCCATCAAATTTTTAAGGTGTTGACTTTTTGGCGATTTTTGATTGAGAAACCACAAATAGGCATATAAAGATAGGGGTAACTAAGTCAGAAGTCTGGCTGAAACTTTGGAAAGACGCCGATGTCAAATCACCCGCCGCAGCCAGCCTTATTCATCGTGGCGACGCCTATTGGTAATCTTGACGATATGACCCCGCGCGCAATCGCAACCCTAAAGAATGTGGATATCATTGCCGCAGAAGATACGCGTAACACGAGAAAACTGCTCAGCCATTTTAATATTTCCGGCGCCGAGCTCATCAGCTATCACGACCATGTAGAGGATGAGCGCAGCGAAAAGTTGATTAGTCGCATGATTCGTGAGGGTATTTCTATCGCCTTGGTCTCTGATGCTGGAACTCCCTGCGTCGCAGATCCCGGTTACCGGCTGGTGAGACTTGCGAAGGAAAATGGCATCAAGGTTCATCCAGTACCCGGTGCTTCGGCCTTGACGAGTCTGATTTCGGCGTCAGGCCTACCGTCAGACAGAGTATTGTTTGTTGGATTTTTACCGACGAAGCCCTCGGATTTACACAGAGAAGTCCAAGGTTGGGGTAAAACGGGGGCTGCGATTGTGTATTTTGAGCCCACAAGACGACTGGAGGCTTCCTTATCAGTGATCGCGGAGATTTATCCAGATGCTGAAGTGTCTATTGGTCGTGAACTAACCAAGCTCTACGAGGAGATTGAAACAAAACCCGTCTCCGAGGCGATTACCTGGCTTCAAGGTCATAGCGTTCTGAAAGGCGAAGCCGTGGTAATGGTCAGTATCGGTGGCAGTGACTCTCAGGATGCAGCTACTGACGATGAGCAACTTGTAAATCAGGCCAAAGCGGCTGCTGTCAGAGGCTTTGCAGCTGGAAAAACACTCAAGGATTTGCTGAAGGAGCTGGGTGGACTGGGGCTTCCTCGAACGGAGCTTTATCAATTGTTGCTATCCGTAAAGGACGGTACAATTAAAACGAAGTAATCCAGTATTTTTGGCGCCTTCGGGCGAATCTTTTAAAGGCCACGAAAACGATACCGGTCACTGATTTTGTGAAATGATTCAAAGCATGGACACTCGTCTTTTTTATAAATCGTTGCAACCTCTTCCCGGCTTCTCCGAGGCTAGCGACAGTTCGCGTCATTCATCGTTGCCCCAGGATTGGTGGGTTGTGGTTGCTGACGTGTCGGGGTCGACAGCAGCTATCGAAGCGGGTCGATACAAGGATGTTAATACAGTTGCGGCCGCTATGATTATGGCGGTGATCAACGTCGATCGTGCTTGTGAAATACCGTTTGTATTCGGTGGAGACGGCGCGACCTTGGCCATACCTCCCCACATGGCAGACGGCGTTAGGTCTGCGTTACGCGCGTCCAAGAAACTAGCGCTCGAGGGATTTAATCTTGATCTTCGAGTCGGCTTATTTCCTGCAAGCGATATTTTAAAGCGTGACCTTAGGCTCGGGGTTTGTAAGTACAAACATAGCTCCAAAATAAACCAATCGAGCTTCTCAGGCTTTGGTTGGGGGTGGGCTGAATCGACACTTAAAGATCCCAAGATTAACGCCGAATATCTAATTAGTGACGAGGGACCAGCAGACGGCGACTTCACAGGTTTTGAGTGTCGATGGAGTCCTGTCAAGGCTAGGAAAGATTGTAAACTCGCTCTCATCGTTCTTAGCACGGCTAAAAACGTCGACGCGCACAGCAGCGTCTACGCGGAGGTTATTCAGGAGATTGGCGAAATTTATGGAAATCTCGCTGACTATCACCCACTGCGAGAAAAGGGCCTGAGCCTAACGACTAGCCTTGCTCGGCTTCGAGGTGAGGCCATCGTGAAGGCGAGAAGGCGTAATAACTTTTCTTATTTTATGGGTTCATTCGCTTTGGCATTAGTAAGCCTTCTGGGCACGCTCGCCTTCAACTTTAATCTTAAGCTGCTCGGCGTCAGGTGGGGTAAGTACCGAAAAGAAGTTGTCGAGAATGCAGATTTTCGAAAATTTGATGGTAGTTTGAAGATGATCATCGATAGCTCAGATGCCGAAGAAAAGCGTCTTCGTGCCTATCTGGATCGCTGCATGGAGGGACACAAGTTAGTTTATGGCCTCCACGAATCCGAGGCAGCAATCATGACTTGTCTGATTTTCACCGCAGGGCAAGATCATGCGCATTTTGTCGATGGAAGCGACGGTGGTTATGCCATGGCGGCCAAGATGCTCAAAAAGAATCTAGCCGACTACAAGTCCTGGCGCAGTACCCAACACTAACCAAATTTTTATAATCAATTCAGTTAATTATAAATTTATATACCGGATATTTAATCGACTCGTATCTTGTTCAACTGGCGGCCCTTTCCGGTTGGAATGGGCGTCTGCGAGGTGTATCGTGAGGGCAGTAAAAAATAAGGCTAGGAGGTCAATGATATGACGCAGGCAGTTAAGAGAATTGGGTTAACGATCGCCCTGTCAATCTTTGGGATTATATCCAGCAGTGCCATGGCGGCCGAGTTCTCCATGGCAACCCGAGGTGGCAAGGCATTTTCATTAGAGACGGCGGCTGAGCAAGTAACTCAAGGCACGAAAGACTTCGTGATTTGCGGCGAGGGAATCGAGAGCCTGGCAAAAGTAAAGTTGTGGATGCCAGAGCATAATCATGGTTCCTCGGCGGTACAAATCGGGTCAGTCAGCGAAGGGTGTCGTTTGATTACGCGGGTCAATTTCACAATGCCAGGTCTTTGGGAGGTTCGCGTCGAGTTAAGTGATGGCGACTCCGGAGCGTTTGCGTTGGACGTAGAGTGACATTTAATCGGCGTTAGGAGTGGTAAGTGAGATTTGTTTATTTAATGTTACTGCTAATCGGAGCAGCATTTTCCAGTTGTGGCAGAAATAACGGGACACCGTTGCCCACCGACAGGGAGGGTCTTGAAAACGATGATCTGCCACTCGGACCAGCTGATGAAGCGGACCTTCAGCTATCTGATGCAAAAAAATGGCGAGCGGAATTAGACTGGACTGAACAGCCAAGATTTAGCGATGAAGAGATTCTTGACCTTACAGGCCTCATATTTGTTCGAAAGGTGGATGGTAGTAAGCCTGCTAACGTTTCTAAAATCGAATTAATAGCAGATATGCCGCAGCATGGACATGGCACCGGCAATAACTTACCCGTTGTGCATACCACAGACGGCGATCAGGGACGATTTACGTTTGAAAATGTCATTTTTACGATGCAGGGATCTTGGCGTATTCGTATCGTGGCTACAGTTGACGGGCACGAGGATGTTTGGACAACCTGGGTCGACGTTAGATAGCGTCTCGTTTTTGGAGAACTTATGCTTTGGCGCTCTTTGAAGTTACTGCTTGCTATCTATCTGCTAGCTCTTAGTGAGGCGTCCTTTGCTTGCGCATCCTGCGGAAGTGGCGGCGATGATCCTCTCATTCTGTACCCATGGGAAAATTGGAAAATTTACGCCGGATTTGCGAGGACGGAAGGATTCGTTCTTATTGATGGATCGGGACGGGAAGGCTTCCAGCTAGCTCCTGATACTCGAAACACAACAACGCTATCCGTGGGTCATACGTTTTCAAATCGACTTTTTGTAACGGTCACGGCTCCCTACATCGTCAATAAGCGCCAATCATATGAGCGAAGCGGCTGGGGTGATCCTATGTTCACTACGCGCTACACTTTGATATCGCAGGATATCTCTGTAGATTGGCAGCCTCAGGTACAGGTCATCGCGGCTGTGCGCGACGGGAAGGCGACGAGTGTTTACGATTACAAAGATCCAGCTCTGCTGGATGTTTTTGGATCTGGTGTTCCAGAGGGGCGGGTTGGGCTGGATGTTTGGCACGGGATGTTTGACTGGAAAGCCGGCGTGGCCCAGACGTTCACATATCCATTGAACTCTCGGAAAAGTCAGATTGGCGACGTCAAAAATGGTTTGACGATGAGATCAACTGCAACGCTTGGCTACGGCTGGAGTGATCAGGGTAAAGTGCTATTTGGTATGAATCGTGAGCAAACGACGGCTAAAACGATTGACGGTGAGGCGTGGGATGGAAGCGACGTACTTTCCAACAGTGTGTTTATGTCTGCTGATGCTAAAGTTCAGCACGACAACACTGTGCGATTGACGGTCTCAAGAACGGCTGCGTTTGGTGCGGCCCGCAACACGAGTCGTTCAGACTCCGTGACCATGGCTTTGATGAGGGCTTTTTAATTGAATTTTCACAGAACGTTCGCCCGGAGGGTTTTTCAGTTTGTATTTGCTATCTTATCCATAGCTTTTGGATCTGTTCAGGCAGACACGCTAGAACGGCCCAAATTAAACTGTAGACTTGTTGATTCAGCTGAATGGGGGGCTTTTTCGGAGTCTATTAAAGGGAAAGAGCTCGTCGCTTTTGCATCCTGGTGTTCCTCCTGCCGAGAGAAACTAATGGGGACCAAGGCGTCACCTGAGAGTTATATATTTGTTAGCGTATATGAGGAGCCCGAGCAGTCAGCTCGCGTCATAAACCGTCTAGGTCTAAAGTCAAGTTGCGTCCATGGGCCTGATCTTGCAAAAATACTTAGGATTAATGCTCTGCCGTGGTCCCGAAAGTTCTAGCGTCTTAACTATCGATGATTGAGCTGAAGTTTTATCAGCGATCAGTGCTGTGACAAAAAGGCTATTTCACTTACATGGTCGCTCTTGGCCGTTTTCGAAGTTTGTTCATCGAAGGGGTTTGTCTGATTCGATGATACGAGTCGGGCGACTGGCGTCGGCCCCAAACCTTTGAAGTCAACCAAGTGAAACTCGGAGATGATAAACTGATCGCGCAAAATTTTCGCAGTCTCATCGCTCACGATGATCTCACCTGGCTCAGCGGCGTTCTGAAGACGGCTGGTTAGATTGACGGTTTCTCCCCAGATGTCGAAACTTATACGCTTACCGCTAATAACACCGCCGATCAAAGGTCCTGTATGTATTCCGATACGGATATCAAAACGCGTCTGGTGACGTTTATTAAATGAATGGAGGCTTTTGAGCATTTCGAGTGCCAAATAAGCGACTCTTTGCGCGTGGTCTTTTGCAGACTGAGGGCATCCTGCTGCTGCCATATACGCGTCACCGATAGTCTTTATTTTTTCAACACCGTGTCTTTCGGCGAGCCGGTCGAAATTGGTGAAAAGATCATGGAGAATCGTAACCAACTTTTTTGGTGGCATTGTCGTGGTGATTTTTGTGAAATTGGCAATATCTGCGAACAATACTGTCACATTTTCATAGGACCTAGCGAGGTTTGAGCCTCTTGTTCTGAGTTCGTTCCCGATGCTTTCTGGAAATACTCTTTTAATTAGACCATCCGACACTTCGCGTTCTCTCTCAGCTTTTTTAGAATTTTTAAATTGCTTACGAGATATATGGCAAAGATTGACGCACATAATCAAACCAACCCAATTAGTTATGATTACATGAAGTAGTAAAATCTGAGCGCCATTTGGGTCTAGTGCTGGATTTGATAATCTTGCGCGTATAATTACGTATGACGTCAGAATACCAGCCAACACCGCAAGCAATGGAAAGATAGTCTCAAGTCCATAGAAAACTAGAATGAGAATGCTAAGAATGCCGTAGCCCTGCTCCATACTCGCTGCAGCAGGTAGGTAGGGAATAATGTACCTAGAAAAAAAATAGGCGACCAGTGCCGGGAACAATGGCGTAGTGTAGATGGCGATCGTCCGGATTTTGTCAGTGCGCGCCACAGTAGCGAACATAAATATAAGCCAGAGTTGAACAATGATTGCTGGGTATAAAAAAATGGGTCTATCGGGAGCAATGCGTTGGACTCCAAAAAAAATCACCCATAATATGACGCTGGTTGCCGCTATGGCTATCTTAAGTGGCGTCTCGATATTTAAAAGTTGTCGTTCGCGGTAAGCCGCTTCCAAGTTTGAGTCTAGTGGGTAAAAAATATTTTTAAGTTTTGAGTAGATATTCATCAAAGCTTTTGGCGTCCAGGTGACTTTTTAATTCGTTTTTGGGCTTTACATGATAGCATACGGTTTAAAGTTGGTGTTGGCTAGGAGTTATCCAACAAAGCGCGAGTCAATCACCTGAATTGATTAATTTTTTTTGAGGGACAGGGTATGCAGTTTTTAAGGGTCATCGTATTTTTAACGGCCGTTTGGTCGCCCTCGTTATTTGCAGATTCCATGCTTGGTCAGCCAGCTCCGCAGTTCACGGCCAAAAACCAGGACGGCGTGGAGTTTAGCTTATCGTCTCGCATGGGTCAGGGATATACAGTTTTATTCTTTTATCCCAAGGCTGGGACACCTGGTTGTACTAAGCAGGCCTGTGCGTTTCGCGACTCAATTAGGGTGATTCGTGATAAAGGTGCTGTTGTGTACGGAATTAGCGCAGACGACGTTGCAGCCCAGAAAAAATTTCATGATGAACACAAAATGACCTTTGATCTTCTGAGTGACGCGGATGCAAAGATCATCAAATCCTACCAAGTAAAGATGCCTGTCATATCCATGGCAAAACGGCAGACGTTTATCTTGGATGACAAATTGATTATCCGACGCCATTTTGAAGACGTCGATCCAGCCTTGGACGCAAAGAATGTAGCCAAAGCCATTGACGAGCTTAAGGCGCAGTCGACTCCCCAAAAGGTTGCGCCTGCTGTGTTGCCTTGAAGCAGCCCCAATACCTAAGCCTAAGAAAAAGTAGTTTTAGTTGGAAACTAAAGCCAAAGTCCTCCAAGCGAACGCGATAATTTGATATGATGAGACGAGGACTGTGATTTAGGCGGGGCTTTGATGGAACGAATAGCGATCTATTACCGCGTTTCAACCGACAAGCAGGATCTTGATAGCCAAAAAGTTGCTATTGATCGCTGGCTTGCTGAGTTGCCCAAAAAGCCAAAGAGCGTCCACGTCATTCAGGACGAGGGTCTATCCGGAAAACACGAGAATAGGCCTGGTTACAAGGAGCTGCTCGGTCTAGCCATCAATCGTAAGATTGATACCATCGTCGTTTACCGCTTAGACCGTCTTAGTCGTAATGCCACGGTTGCCATTAAAACCCTCTTGGAGCTTGATGAGTACGGAGTCGGATTTATTTCTGTTACACAACCCGTTCTCAATTTAGGGCACGCCAATCCGTTTCGAAGAACCATGCTAGCTGCTTTTGCTGAGATTGCAGAGATTGAGCGAGAGACCATTGTGGCAAGGGTACGAAGCGGTCTTGACGCCGCTCGGCGCAGAGGTGTCGTTCTCGGTGCTCCCGTTAAAGTTAATGACGAGGCTGTTTTAAAAGCACGTGAATTGCGTGCGAAAGGCCTCAGCTACAAGGACATTGCCGCCGAGTTAGGTATTTCGGTCGGTTCTGTGCATAAAGCTTTGAAGGGTGCAGAAGCAGCCTCGTAGCACGCCGATCCTCGGCGAATCTTCTAGTAATTGTCGCAGGTTAGTGCAAAAAGGTTGAAATTTGCCTCGGTTTGGCAGATATATGGTCTGCTTATTAATTTATCACCACCAAAACTTTATCCCAAATCCTGGGAGGTTATCTCATGTCAGTGAAGTCTTTCATAACCGTTCTCGTCTTATTTCTAGGACTCATGTCTTCGGCGTCTGCATGGGCAAGACCGCTGGCTGTGTTCAGTGGTGGTTTCGGTTCCTGCGCCATCGCGGGCTCAACGAGTGAGATCCGGTCTGGTGCGGAGATGGATCAATTTATTGAGCGTCTAAAGGGAGACACTGGCGACGAGCCAGTTCAGGTCCGAACATGCTATGCCATCGGTAGTGAATCGACCATTTATGTCACGGCTGAAGACCTCGGAATAGTAGACGTGGCGATGACGAGGGATGATTTCTACGATGTGGTTCGATCTGCTGCAGAGGTTGCAGGGGAGTCAGCGCCGGTTTATGTATGGGGTCAGTCTCACGGTGGTTGGACGGCTATGAGCCTTGTTATTCAAGTTGGTGATCTTAATTACCGCATGCTGACGACTGTTGACCCCATTAGTATTCCTGACTGTGGTCCGATGGTTTTTTCTGGAGGAGTGATTACGGGATCTTCAGACGGTTGCAGGCGAGCTCCAAAAGACCTTGAAGACTATTATGCATTGATTGCCGAACGGGTGGAGCACTGGTCCAACTGGTATCAAGTTGATTTTTCACTTTTGCACTCGACTGATATTTCCCATGCTCATGCAAATCACCTTAGACATTTTGACGCCGAATGGTGGGTGCCCATGGGATCGCACTCTCTCACCGAGAGAGATCCTATGATGTGGCAGTCGGTCACTGATCAGGCGGGACGTGACGCTCGCAAATTTCGAAGAACTCACTGAAATCGGCAAGCCGTGCTGCCTGGATCAAAAGCCCACTCCATTCTAAGCGTCGCCGTGACCTCTAGCTCATCGGGGATCACTGGCGTGGACGTCGTCAAGACTGGCATTCGTTCGCCCGCAAGCTTGTAAATATAGCTGTACTCGGCGGGACTGAGGCGTATTAGTCTGAGATTTGTGAACTGACAGCGTGTAGACAATGCATTTAACTGTGATCTGGCGTCGTCAAAAGCCGACACTTGAGCAGATTCGCGCATCTTTTGTGCTGTCTCTGAATACAGATGAAATTCCGGCTTTCCAAACTCACTAAACGTTTGCGTCACTTGAGCCGGATCTATGTTACCAATGCCCTGAACGGCCGCCATAACCTGATCTTGGAGTTGCGGAAGTTCGTCAATGTTTGACATCTCAATTTTTAAGTAATTTTCAGCTCGCCACTTCATTTCACACAAAACCCTGGACTCTGTACCGACTTGGGTCGTTTCCGTTTGGATGCTGTTGGCACCACCTGTTGCTATGATGCGGTCTTTTTCAGCGCGTTTGAAATTTTTGAAGACTCCTAAAATGCGATTGGCCATCTCAGAATTAGCCGTAGCGGCTTCGGTGGAGGAGTTATAGCATATGGAGGTTACAGCTACGCTTAAGGACACGAACTCAGGTGCGTGACTTGACGAACCACGTCCCTCAAGAGTCACGGAGCCAGGATTCTCGGACGCCATCAGGGGGCTGGAGATCATCGTGCAGTATGTTATCAAAGACGCCCATCGCATAAGTTATTCTCCCTAAAATTCATGGTGGCACTATGACGTGACTGTGAGTCAAGGCATGACGAGTTTATGCTGCAATAAGTTGTCCAAAACCTCTTGCAGTTTAATGGCGCTTTAAACGGAAAATCTGTGATTAATGGCTGACGGGTTAGATACTAATTTCGTCAAAAGGATCGAGATACCTTATCTATGCCGATTTTTTTTTGTCTTCGATATGATATGCGGGCTGTGGCACCGCCTCTCCAGTCACAAGCCATGTTGCGACCTCGCCTTTGCCTTTGGCATATATCTTACCCCGTGATTCTAATACAAAAGCGGAGCCCAAAAGACTGGCTGTTTCGTCAGAAATTTGAATGGATCCACTTGGAGCGATGGACTCCATTCTGCTAGCCATATTGACACTGTCACCCCAAAGATCGTAGGCAAAGCGCGACTTCCCAATGACTCCTGCCACGACAGGTCCAGAGTGGATGCCGATTCTAAATGTCACAGGCTGGCCGCCAATTGTAAGCTCTTTACTAAGAGCTCGCATGGCCAAAGCAAGTCGTACTATGCGATCGGCGTGGTCAGGCGCATACGTCGGAACTCCGGCAACAGCCAAGTAAGCATCCCCGATGGTCTTGATCTTTTCACATCCGTGTCTGGCGCACAAATCATCTATTCGGGAAAACACGATATTAAGGTCATTGACGAGGTCATTAGGGGATAATTGTGCGGCCGCCGCTGTGAATCCTTGAATATCTGCGAACAATATTGAGACATGGTCGCAGCGTTCCGCAATAGACTCGGAGTTTTTACGCAGTCGATTAGCAATACTGATGGGGAAGATTGATTCCAGAAGCCTAGCGGCCTCGGCTTCTTGTCGCTCGGCAATCTTTTTTTGTTCGACCATCTTACGCCAGGATCTCTCCAAAGTGTGACAGATGGCGAGTCCCATTGCACAGGCGAATCCAGTATGAAAAAGGTATGAAACCCAGATCTCTTTGTCTGCGTTGTTTTGAGCTAAAATCAGCACAATCGCGGCCATTGTCGTGGCCACGAATATCAAAGCTTCGCGTTGCAAAAAACGCATACTAGTCAAAATGTATAAGATCAAAAAAACAAGGCCCACAGGCGCTGCTTTAGTGAATGACTTGAGGCTATTATTGTAAAAGTAAACCGTACTAAGAGCCAGGGTGAGAGCGCCAAGAAGTATAGCTAGTCGAGTAAAGACACGATTTTTAGGCTTTCGAAGAAAGATTATAATGCTGACACAAACTGGAGTGACAAAGCCGAGCCTTATTATGGTGTGTTTAAAGAAAGTTTCCGGTTGGATGAAATAGTCGTAGATCGCATAAGAGTTAAAGAATAAAAGTCCAAAGATAGTTCCCGCTAGAATCGCCCGGTATGAGAAGCGGTTGTACTCTGTAATAAATTCTTGTTCAGAAATGCCTGAACGAATATTTCCGAAGCCAAACATCTAAACCACCTTTATTTATTCAAGGGTGTTCGGACTGTTTCGTGCGGTGGTTAAGGAACGGTGCGAATTTAAATTTTTAAAAATCACAAAAAATCAGAAAAAATTTAAATAGAATCAGCTTGATCGATTATTGCCTCGTGAAGTTTTTTTAGCTTAGGAAACCCATGGAAATGCCAAGCCATGCCCGCGAGAAAGTCAGACTCCGTTTGACGTCCCAACATCACATCCCTGACCATGCTATTTTTGTTCCCAGCTGTAGCGTTCACGACCTGCCAAATTTGTTTGAGAATATTATCTCTTGCACCAGTTTCCCAAGTTAAATCAGTCCAAAGCTTGCCAGCTAGATCAATAGCTTCGCTTAGGACGGCTTCGACCTCCTGCTTGTGGTTTACTAATAGTCCATTTCGATCAAGACGGTGAAATGCTGCCAATGAATTAATAGCTACATTCAAAATCCACTTGCGGCGAATAATCGGTCTAATGTCATCATACCAAGTTCCATTTGGAAATGTCTTAAGGCAGCTGAGCTCCTCGGATGTAGGTGGCGCTATAGTTTTATCTGGGCTGGGCCAATTTCCCCAAGCGGTCGTGGTGCCTTCGGTGAATATTTGGACTCCGCCAGAGGGCATAATCGTGCTGCCGATCGTCGTCATCCCCACACGTATGGGACGACCACCAAGTTGATTTTGAATATCAAGGATAATGGGCCAGATGTACCCGTTACACATGGTGATGAATGGTAAATGGCTGGGCCATTTGTCGGCCTGTTCAAGTAGGGCATTTCGCAGATCAAACGCTTTGACCGTAAAAAAAACCACGTCTAGCGTTGAGCGGTCTGACGTTATCTTGTCAAAGGCCTGGCCAAGCGCTCCTAATCCAACAATGCCCCTTGCTGACACTCCGTGAGCCATGTTGTTTAATGCCGAATTTTCTGCGTAATAAGTTCAATGAGAGCTTTGTGTGGCGTCGCGAACTTGGCGAGTCCATCGGCCATAAGATCCTGTTCGAGCTTCTGCCAGTCAATCGACGTCAGAAGTTCATTCATGACGTCTTTAGGGGGAAAGCAATCAATTTTGCGCTCAAAGTTCTGTCCCGATTGAGCTACGGCGTCGTTGGTCTGGGGGGGATTTGTCTGAATATCACTTCCTGCCAAGGCAGCTACGTACTTCCAAGGTTTATCTGAAGGATTTTTAGTGCCCGTGCTCGCAAAAATAATCTCTTGTTTTAGCGGGGTCTTGTTATTTGTCCAAAATGCCTGATTGTCCTGCCAAAGCATCTGTGCGTTGACAATGCCCGCAAAGCCTTGGGCGCTAGCTGATAGGTTAGGATATTTAGTTGCCGTATAAACGTCGATACGAGATACGAAAATACTGTAGACGCTTTTAAACTGATCAAGAGATTTTAACCGCTGCGCTCCCCGCCAGATCGCCTCGCGAGCAGCGTGATATTGGCGTTTGGAAAAAATGAGTGTGACATTCAGTGGTATACCGGCAGCCGCCAGCTCCTTTAAAGAGCCAAGACCTGCGGGGGTTGCGGGGACTTTAATCATTCGATTCGGGTGATGACGAGACCATGCCTTACCGAGCTCGACGTATCGTTGGCTGCGCTCGTCGGTGCTTAAGGAGCAATCCACGTCTTCAAGAAGCGGGTCTAGCTCAAAACTGACATAGCCATCGTCGCCGTTTGTTTTTTTAAAGACTGGCAATAATTCGCGCTCAGCTTCCGCCACCAAATGATTGGTAACTTTCCAGGCCGTAGCTTCCGGGTCATGTCCTTGCCGGGACATTTCTTTTATGTGGTCGTCAAATCGCCCGGTTTTTACCAGGTCGGCAATGATAATCGGATTACTCGTTGCGCCTGTGGCGCCAAGCGCAACGTTGCGCTTCACAAGATCTGGGTCGACACTGTCGAGCCATAATTTTGTTCCAGATCTAATCAATGACTTAATGCTGCTACTCATAATTAAATATCCCGCGGAAAATAGGATGCCCGATATCAGGTCTGGGCTTAACATCAGGGGGCTATCATAGATCAGTGCCGGTGAAACGTGCAACCTGTGCCACAGCTATGAACAGCGCCAGATTCGGCATTTGATTGGCTAGGCAAGCTGGCGCCGCTAGATCCGTTCAGCCTATGGCCTGACAACGGATTTCCCGATCTAACGACCGAAGCTGGAGCCGACATTTTCTTTTCTAGGTGACAGTTATCCGTGATGCAACCGGGAGCGAGCAGAGGAGCAGCTTCTGACATTTTATGATGAATTTCGAGGGTCTTACCGCATGTGAGGCAGTTGTACTCGTAATTGGGCATTTGAAAATCTCCTCCTCTAAAACTCTTAACCAAGCTCTGTTAATTTAACATGAAGCCCTGTATAGTACACCGATAGCGTTGACTTTCTCAATAGTTACAGGTATTTCACGAAATTGTCAGGGGATGTCAAAGCCATCTTGGTTAGTCCGTCGTCGGGGGGCCCATGCGAGTTTTGCTGATTGGTTCGGGTGGCCGTGAGCACGCTCTTGCGTGGAAGTTTAAAAAATCTCCAGAGTGCCGCGCTTTATTTGTATGGCCAGGAAACCCTGCGACTAATCGAATTGCCACGGCCCTTGGGTTATCCCCAGATACGTCGTTTGATAAAATTGCTGATGCCGCCATAGCTTTTGGTGTTGATATCGTGGTTGTCGGTCCGGAAGGGCCGTTGGCGGAGGGTATCACGGATGTCATGACGAAACGTGGTCTTAAAGTTTTTGGGCCCACCCAGGCCGCCGCCCAGTTGGAATCTTCGAAGGTTTTTGCCAAGAGAATTATGATGGAGGCCAGTATTCCTACTGCCGCCCACGAAGTTGTTACGAATCGCGATGATTGTTTACGACAAGCCACCAGGATTTTGGCTCGAGATGGGGGGGTTGTTCTCAAAGCCAGCGGATTGGCCAGCGGAAAAGGCGTATTTGTTTGCAAAAATGAGCAGAATATTTCCGATGCAATAGAGCGTTTGTACAGCAAAGGTCTGAGCGAGGCGGCCAAAAGTGTGGTCATAGAGGAGATTCTATTCGGCCGAGAGGTTAGTTATTTTTGTCTCGTGGGTGCTGGCAAAATTTCTCGTATCGGCTTTGCTGTTGATCACAAGCGCCTACTAGCTGGGGATAAGGGTCCCAACACGGGTGGTATGGGTTGTTATACACCGGTTCCCTGGCTCCCAGGTGACGCAGGGGATCAAGTTGATACGCGAATTGTAAAACCACTATTGGAAACGTTGGAGCGTAACGGGATAAGTTACACGGGCTGCTTATATGTGGGTTTGATGTGGTCAGACAGAGGTCCTTCTGTCGTTGAGTTTAACGTCAGGTTTGGTGATCCGGAGGCGCAAGTTCTTGCGCTCTCGGATCAAACTGACTGGTTGCCCGTCATTGCCTCAAAGCTTGGAGTTAAATTGAGGCGATCGGTTCAGGCCGTTAGTCCAAAGCCAGTTATGGGGTATGTGTTGGCGTCCAGTGGATATCCTTATGGAGAGATGCCGGATGTTGAAGGTTTTGTACCGTGGTCAGCAATCGAAGGCCAGAATGACGGATCAGCTGTTTTCGCCGCCAGCGTAAAGCCTGCTGAAGGTGGCGTTAAAACTGGTAGCGGTCGTGTTTTCCTGATTGCTGGAACGGGCAGGACATTCAACGCCGCCAAGTCTAAGGCACTAGCTCGCGTGGAGCGGCTTCGCAGTTATTGGCCGGAAGCCCAGTGGCGCTCTGACATCGGCCAGGGTGTTCTGCAGTATGAAGAAGCCGTTTTATCTCATATCTCAAGGCTTCCAATTATCCTTGGCAGCTCCTCGCCTCGACGTAAGGAATTGCTGAGTCATCTGGGCCTGGATTTCACAATCGTGAAACCAGAGACCGAGGAGCGTCCATTGGATGGTGAGGATGCTGAGACTTATGTTGCAAGGAATGCAAGGGAAAAGAACACCTGGATTTGTGAACAAGCCAGACGCAGTCATCCGTCAGGAGCTTTGGTCATTACTGCTGACACTATAGTAGTGATCGACGGCAAGATTCTAGAAAAACCTATGAGCGCAAATGAGGCTAATGAGATGCTGACTGCCCTAAGCGGTCGCACTCACGTTGTATTGACAGCGGTATGCGTTGCACATATTTCCTCCGCTCGGGTGGAGAAGATCAGAGAATTTACCGTGGCGACTGAAGTGGCCATCAAGAAACTTAATGGAACTGAAATGGAGGGGTATATCGAGACCGGTGAGCCATTTGATAAAGCCGGAGGATATGCAGCCCAGGGGCTTGGAAGCTTCATGGTGAGAGAGGTCCATGGTTCGTTTTCCAACGTTGTTGGTCTTCCCTTAGCCGAGGTCGCAGAGTGTCTCCAAGAAGATTTTAATGTGCCTCTCTGGCGTGATCGCTGAAAAAAAGCATATCAGTAAACGGTTCCGATATTTGAGATGATTTTGCCATCAATGACCTCAAGCGTATAGTGAGGTGCTTTGCTGATGGACCATTCAGAAAAGTCAAATACGCTGCCGCCGGGTAGTTTCCGCACATTGATTTTTTCAAAAGTCAGCGGCGTGCTTTTTGAACATGCCGAGGGAGCTCCGGTAGGCTCGATAAGATATGCGTGACCACTTTTTGAAAAAACCCGGGCAATAGCTTCGCCGTCAATCATAACAGCAGTGCTTTCATCGACTCCGATCGCGCGAATTTTTTGAGACCATTTATCGCTTATTATTCGAGCCATGAACGTGATGAGACGACCCATGCGGTTGCGATTTTCAAAATGAGAGTCGGTGATCAGATTTTTTAAAAGCGGTAAATCAAGGAGTCTCTTTTCAAGGACCAAACGTTCGTGGTGAGGATTGCTAAGGGCATCAGATGACGTGATTGTGTCTTTGTAAGCGGGAAAGTAGAATTCCCCCAGAATCGCGAGGCCAGCTGATGTACCTCCAACCGGAACACCTCTTTTTGCCGCCGCATTAACTTCTTTAATAATAGGGGTGCCAGTCAAGTGTCTTGCGTAATCAGATTGATCGCCGCCGGCGAAAAAAATACCCTCGGCTCGACGAATTCTTTGTAGCAAGTCAGTATCACTGGCAGCTTTGCTTGTCTTGACTACGACAGACGCTACAGAATTAGCCCCTTTTTCAATGAGCATGCCATTGTAGCCGTCAGATCCGCTGCCCCGCAGAACAATGATGTCGCCGAAATTTGCTTGTTTTAAAAACCAATCCCAAGCGTCATCAAGATCAGGGCCACCTCCAGCCAGAAAAAGGCAAGCTTTGGTATCTCTTTGTACATCGGTGTTAGAACCACTGAAGTAGATGTCATGAGTTTCCGTGATGGTCACTTTCGGTGACGAAGCTTGTGAGGCAGTTTTTGATGGTGCAGATATGCATGACGTATTGAAAATTATTATTAAAGTTGGTGTTAAAAATTTCATTGGAGGACATCTCTCCCCTTCGCATGAGGTCTAAAAAGTCGTTGCTACGTCCGAGATTATAGACGGCCTGAACGCAGCATGGAAACTACAATATAGACCGCCAAAACTCCTGCCATGACAAATCCACCAATACCGATAACGCCCGTGTTCGGCTGATTGGGGGCGGCGGCGTAGGTGAGAATAGACGAGCCAATCAGGAGAGCGGCCACAATCATCGCGACGGCAATTCGACTACCCGATCGGTCGATTGCACGTGAAAGCCTGATGACATCAGGACTAGCGAAAATAATTTTAAGCTGGCCATCCAAGGCGGCGTTTAAGAGGCGTCGAGTCTGAATGGGTGCGTACCGAAGAAGGTTGGCCAGATCGCGTCCAATAGACAGAGCTTGATCTTGTAGACGCTTTGGTGAGTACAAGTCACTAAACAACTCCGACGCAAACTCCTCGATGTGGGTCATGAGGTTGAAATCAGGATCTAGCTTTGCGCCGACACCCTCGAGAGTGGCTAGCGTTTTTACAAACACAATCATATCTTGGGGAAAGGGCGTGCCAT
The DNA here is from genome assembly GCA_964402975.1 of uncultured Polynucleobacter sp. Taxonomy (GTDB): domain Bacteria; phylum Bdellovibrionota_B; class Oligoflexia; order Oligoflexales; family RGVZ01; genus CAMDKS01. The sequence continues at coordinate 93,099 of CAYOEM010000005.1, read as the reverse complement.
GTTTAGCGGCTATCCGCGCCAAATCCCAAAGTAATGCGCCATTCTGTGTCTGTTTGAGTGAAAGGCCCACGAAAGGAGCAACGGCGTTTGCAACATCATGTTGAAATTGCTTCACGTCTAGTGATGGTGATGGGTCAGCAATTTCAAGATAATAGTTAACCATTCCTTCATAATCTTCTCGGGCAAGGCTCATCAGAAGACCGGCAAGATTTTCTCTGGTCAGGACGCCTAATCGAATCGTGAGCCCAAAGTCTAGTAGTCCAATCTCTGAGTCTGGCTTGGCCAAGAGGTTTCCAGGATGAAGATCGCCATGGAAAAATCCATCGACAAAAACCATTTTCATAAACATGGCAAGTCCACGTCCGATGAGTTTTTTTACGTCTATCCCAGCGCCCAAAAGTCGCGCCCTGTCGTCAGCTGGGATTCCGTCGATTTTTGACAGTGTAAGAACCCGATTTGTTGAGAGGTGCCAGTACACTTTTGGGAAGTGCACGTGGGGGACGTCTTTAAAGTTTCCAGCGATTTTAGCAATACTTCCTCCCTCGCGTACAAAGTCTAATTCAGATCGAAGTGCGTCGGATAAGGCTTGTACAATAGCAGAGGGGTTTATAAATCGGATCTCGGGAATGTATCTTTCTAGCAGTTGGGCAATGGTGGCCATCAAATCCAAGTCAACTTCTATCTGTGATTTTATTCCTGGCCTTTGAATTTTTATAACCACCTGAGTGCCGTCAGTCAGTGTGGCCGCGTGGACCTGGGCGATGCTTCCCGCAGCCAGCGGTGTTGCTTCTATGGAGGCAAATTGTGATATTTTCGACTCTCCTAGATCGTCAAGTAGTCTTTGTTTGATGACTGAATATGGTATTGAGTCGACGTTGCTATGTAGTTTGCACAACTCGTCTGTAAATTCCTTCGGGAGCAAATCCTCACGAACGGCCAGGATTTGGCCAAGTTTTACGAATGCAGGGCCAAGTTCCTCTAAAGCTCTGCGAAATCGGGCGGGAATTCCCTCGAGCTTTTGTTGGCCGGACGCCGCCAGTTGATCCGCGTCCTTTGACTCCGATGCAGCCTTCTGCATTTCGGCATCACTGAGTACCTTCCGCATTTCAATTCGTTCAATTGCCGTCCAGTAACCATGCTTGGCGAACACGTTAACAATTTGTGCGAGTCGGCCCACATTTCGGATCTGGCGACGCAACGGTATGCCTATGTTGACTTTTTCCATCGGACACAGCCTTTCCTTAGCTTAAAAGTCCGCTATGACGAAGTAAGGCTTGAGTCGACGGTTCGCGGCCTCGAAATTTTTTGAACACGTCCATGGGGTGTTCGCCGCCGCCGAGTGCGAGTATTGTGGCGCGATAGCGACGCCCCGTTTCTTCGACAGCGGCTATATTATCAAGGCCCACGTCCTCGAAAGCAGCAAAGGCATCAGCACTCAGAACTTCTGCCCACTTGTAGCTGTAGTATCCTGCCGAATAGCCGCCCGAAAAAATGTGGCTAAAGGCACATAGGAACCTATTCTCAGGCCGCGGTGGTAGGACGTTTGTCTTTCGCGCTATACGGTTAAAAACATCGTGAGGTGTTTCGGGGCCCCCCGCAACATGGCGGTGGTGTAATTCAATATCGGTGAGGCCAAAGTGTAATTGGCGGAGCATCATGCTGGCTGCTCTATAGTTTCGAGCCGCCAATATTTTGTTGACCAAAGTATCTGGCAGCGGCGCGTTTGTTTTGTAGTGACCGCTGATGGAACGAAGTACGGGTTCGTGGTAGAGCCAGTTTTCCATGAATTGACTCGCCAGTTCGACCGCATCCCACTCAATTCCGTTGATTCCGGAGGCGCCTGGTTCGTCAATTACGGTCAGCATGTGCTGCAGTCCATGACCGAATTCATGGAATAGGGTGTGAACCTCATCAAAGCCCATAAGTGCCGGCTGGTCGGCGACTGGTGGGGTTCCATTGCAAATAAGGTGGGCTACAGGAATCGCCGTTTTATCACCCAGCTTTCTTCGGTTCACGCAATCATCCATCCAAGCACCCGCTCGCTTCTGCCCCGGTCTAGCATACGGGTCGAGAAAGAACGACGCGATATGGTGTTTTGTTTCAACGTCAAAAACCTTGAAAAAACGCACGTCCTGATGCCATGTAGGCGCATCTCCTCGGGATTCGACGACTTTAATTCCAAATAGGCTTTCCACCAGCACAAATAAGCCGTGGAGCACTTTAGTAATGGGGAAGTAAGGTCGAAGCTCTTCGTCGCTAAACTGGTAGCGTTCTTCCTTGAGGCGCTCGGCGTAGTAGGGAATATCCCACTCTAGAAGTGGGGCAGAAAACCCTTTTTCTTGGGCGAATCGTTCTAGTTCAGCATGTTCATGTTTTCCACGCTCCCAGGAGGCATTTAATAACTCGTCCAGAAGTTTGTCGACTGCATCGACGCGCCCGGCCATTTTAGACGTCAAGCTTTGTTCAGCGTAGGTTTTAAAACCTAGGAGTTGTGCTTGCTCTTTTCGCAGTGAGAGGATTTTTTCGATCACGGGCGAATTATCAAGTTCACCGGCTGATGCAATAGCGATTCGGGCTCGGTAGGTTTTCTCGCGGAGGTCTCGTCTGGTGGAGTTTTCAATGAACGGGATATAGCTGGGCGCGTCTTGGGTGAATCTCCATGGCCCATGGGCTGCGGTTGAAGAGCTAGTCTTATTGGCCCGATTGTACTCTTGACTGGCACCCGCTAACGAGTAGTCCGGCAAACCAGCAACCTCATCTTTTGTGGTTAGCGTCATCGACCAAGATTTAGTTGAATCCAAAGCATTATTGGAAAATTTAGTTTTGAGAGCCGCCAACTCCTGAGCGATTGCGTTATACCGCTCTTTTTTTTCACCTGAGAGACCGACGCCGGATAATTTCATCGAGAGTAGATTTCGTTCAATAATTCTTTGTCGTGGACGCGAGAACGAGGCAAATTCAGCCGAATTCCGGATTTTTTCCAGGGCCTCATATACTGCTCGGCTTTGCGACGTTTTTAAGCTGAATTTTACGACTTCTGGTTGCATTTTTTCGAATGCAACGCGGAGGTCGTCTGAGTTCATGACGCCCATGAGGTGACTAACGGGAGACCACACTCGAAAAAGATCATAGTCGATCTCGTCAAGCGGCATCATGAGATTGTTCCAAGATGGTTTTACGTTACCATGCAGGTTTGATTCTAGAGCTTCAAACCTCTGGTTCAAATTCGACAGTACGTGACCAACAGCCGGTTCAACGTGTTCCGGTCGTATGATGTCGAATGGGGGTAGCTCTGTTTGGTAAATGAGCGGATTATTTTTCATCTTAGACCGTCCGTGGTGTTGATTGTGTTATTTTTCCTGACGAAATGCATATCGCCATAGAACGTTTTGGCTTGAAATATAATCACTGTTCAAATTTCGCAGCCGAATGGCCAGATCTTCGGAGCAGGTTTTGTAAAAGCGAAGCTGTAGGTTTTCTCCCATTTGCTCCAAATAACGTGCGAATTGGTCTGCATCGAGAAGGAAGCATTGGGTGGAGGTTTCCGCGATTACAGTCGCAGATCGCGGAGCGTTATCGAAAAGACTGAGTTCGCCAAAATGGGTCCCGCTCTCAAGAACTGCGATCCGGGCTAAGGATTGATTTTCTGGGTCAGTTTTATAAATACTGACCGTTCCATCAAGGATTAGATATAATCCACGTGTTGGTTCGCCCTCGATCACGGCGTGACTTTGTGGGCGAATCACCATGAATGTTCCAAGTGAGTATAGTTTTGCAAGCTCGGAGTCCGAGAAACGCTTAAATATAGCCAGCTCAGACAGTCTTGTAGCACCCCATTTGGGATCTTTGAATTTTTCTAGAATAGATTCCACAAAGTCTCCATCAGGTTGAAGCAAAACCTTCTTTCTTCATCCAATCGGGCTCCACGAATTTCGTCATGTAGTTTCGGATGCCGTCAGGAAGAATGACGACGCAGCGTTGACCTTTCTTAAGTTTTTTAGCGGCATGAAGGGTGGCCATCATGGCCGATCCGCTTGAGCCTCCGCACAAAAGGCCCTCTTCGTGTATGAGTCTGCGCGCCAAGAGAAACGACGTTTTATCGTTAGTTTTTACCCATTCATCGACCTGTTTGCGATCAAGCACCTCGGGTATGAAGTCGTAACCGATGCCCTCGACTTTATAAGAGTGAACGTCCGTGCCGCCGGCCAAAATCGAACCTTCAGGGTCGGCGCCAATGATTTTCACAGAGGGGCAAGCTTCCCTGATGCGTCTGGCAACCCCGGTGATCGTGCCGCCAGTGCCAGCGCCCATGACGACCATGTCGACCGCTCCTTTAAGGTCGTCTAGGATTTCTGCTGCGGTGGTATCATAGTGAACCTGCGGGTTACTTGGGTTCATGTACTGATCTAGGATGTGTGCCCTCGGCAGTTGCTTTTGAAGCTTCTTTGCGACGCCAATGTGACTATCGGGAGAGTCCCAGGCGGCCTCGGTTGGGGTTCTGATGATCTCGGCGCCTAGGGCAGCAAGCGTGACTTGTTTTTCGCGGCTCATTTTCTCGGGGAGAGTGATTATGACGCGGTACCCGAGCACTGCGCCTGCTAAAGCGATACCGATGCCCGTATTGCCGCTGGTGGGCTCAATGAGTGTGTCTCCCCTTTTGATTCTCCCAGACTTTTCCGCGTCTAATACCATCCGGTAGCCAATCCTGTCTTTTATGGATCCGCCGGGGTTAAGGAATTCACACTTGGCGTAGACTTCACATTCGAGTCCACTAACGATGCGGTGAAGCCGAACCAGGGGTGTTCGACCAATAGCTTCCAAAATATTGTTAAATAACATGGGACCTCGTGACCAACGTGAAATTGCATGCGCCTGTTTTCGCAGAATTTTATCATGATTTGTCGTGGGCTCTCAAGAAACTTGTGGGGTTCGGTTATCGTAAGGAATTTAATTGATTCAGTGGGTTAGCTGTTTTATTGTGCGACGTGGTCGTGACCACCTCGTGCTGGCTAGCCGAGTTGAGGAGGTTTTTAAGTCATGCTCAAGCAAACAGTCACATGTTGGTCCTGTGGGCATTCGTGGGAGTTTTCTCCGCCTTTGGGGAGGGGGGATCTCTGCACCGGATGCCGTCGTGACGCTAAGGTGTGCCTCAATTGTAAATTTCACGACCGCAATGTCAGTCGCGAATGCCTTGAATCCCAAGCTGAAATTGTCAAAGACAAAGAAAAATCTAACTTCTGCGAATGGTTTGAAAGTCGTTTTAGTGCGACATCCTCAACTGTAAATCACGCGGCCAATCCTCTGGATCAATTATTCGGGAGCAACTCGGCGCCTAAAGCAAAGACCAAGCTTGAGGAAGAGATGGACGCTTTTTTCAAAAAAAAATAATCGCAGTCCACTGACGTCAATAAATTGACGCTCATATTTTGTCAAATTATTGACTTAAGGCTTGTGGTTCAATGGGTTGACCACGATCGTCATCGGTGAAAAAATAATAGGCAGACATCATTGTTTAAGAATGCCGCGGATGTGTCATGCTTTTTAGTAACTCCCTTATCGCGATCGATATCGGAAGCTCAGCAATAAAAATGCTTGAGCTCTCTGGAAACGCTAAGCGCCGTCGTCTTAAAAATTTTTCTGTTGAGCCGCTTCCCAAAGGTGTGATTGAGCACGGCACGTTTGTTGACCCGCTCGTGGTCATTGAAACTTTGAAAAAAATGGTCAAGAAAAGCGGTGTAAAAGGTCGTCGTACTGCCGTGTCTATATCCGGTGGCGGCGCCGTTGTGCGGAAGGTGGTTATTACAGCAGGTAAAGATGCGACGATCGAGGAACAGGTTGGTTTTCACGCGTCCCAAGCTTTTCAGGTCGATTTAGCCGAGATGTACTACGATTACGCTGAAATGGGTCCCGCTCCCAATGGGGTTGAGGGAACCGAAGTTCTTCTGGTCGGTTCTAAGAGAGACATTGTTGAGCAGTACGTTTCAATCGTGAAGGATGCAGGAATGCTGCTTGGTGTTGTTGAGCCGGCGGCGTTAAGCCTTGCGAACATGTTTGAGGCTAACTACGGGATCATAGATGGTTTGGTTGCTTTGATTTCGGTTGGCGCTGGTTCCACGAATGTTATTTTTATTGATCGCGGGCGTATGCTTTACAGTCATGACATCGCCATGGGGGGGGGTGCCTTCACGGGTGCGATCGCGCAGACTCTAAATATGCCTTGGGACTCGGCGGAATCTCTGAAAATTAGTGCGGCTAATAGAACAGACCTGCCGCCGGATTTTCAGCGCGTGATGTCGGAGACTAATAACGTAATTGCAACAGAGTTGAAGCAGGTTTTTAATTTTTTCGCATCGAGTCCGGATGCCGAGGGTGCTGGAGCAGTGAAGCATGCGTTCCTCCTTGGCGGTGGAAGCCGAACAGTTGGTATCGACGCAGCTTTTGCGACAGCTATAGGTGTACCCATTCACCTTGCGAATCCTTTTCAGAATGTAGAGATCGACGAAAAGAAGTTCAAGCTTGAGCATGTAATGAATCTAGCGCCGATGTTCGGCGTGTCTTTGGGGCTTGGAACTAGATTGAAAGGTGACAAGGCGGCAGCATGATTAAAACCCAATTATGTCCAAGTGGCGAATTGGAAAACAAGAATTGGTGGCATCTTGATGTCGTCGTCCTTGTAGTTGTGGCGGCATTGTCGTACGTGCTGTTGGAGAATCATTTTGATGAAATAAGGTCTAATGTAGCTAAGTCTCAGGAACGCAAGGCTAGTTTTGACCAGAAGTATCAAAGTCGTCAGGCTGGGTTGGACAAGTTCAAGACTCTTAATGCAGAGATTGAGCTTCTGAATAGGAAGATTGGCGCTCTGAAGAAAATAACAACGTCAAAAGTTGATAAGGTTAAACCCCTCATAGCTCTCGATCAGCTACAGACCCTATGGTTGGAGGGGGTTTGGTACGAGGAGCTACAATACACGGCCAACGGGGGTTTGCTCATAGTCGGATCTGCACATGACAGTATTCTCGTGGGAGAGTACATGCTTGGCGTGAAGGAGACTATGAATCCTGAAACACGAAATGATGACCTGCGGACCCAGATGGGATTTGACGCGGTTTCTCTTAGGTTTGTGAAATTATTGCCCAGCGGTGATGAAATATTTGCAGACATAAAGAAGAAAATGCAATTCCAAATATCTGCGACACATGTGGAGAAGCCAGCGCTTCCATCCCAGTCGGCAGACGTGACGCTCGGTCCACGCCCTAGGGCTCTTGGGCCCACGTCGTTTTGATCGGCTGATAATTCGTTGTCGGTCAACTAGGCAAAAATTTCTCTATAAAAACTTTTTCATCTGTATTGAGCCAAGGATGTCAAAAAGCTGACGTTGTGTGTCAAATATTTGTCCGTAACCGTTGGGGCGCAAGGGGTTGACGTGGTTTTCCGCAGATGAAAGAATAGAAGATGGATGCAGTCCAACATAGGTAAAGTAATGATTTTCAAGCACCCCAATTCAAGGTGTAGAGAAAAGGCAAGCCGTAAGGTTTTGCCTCTCGGCAGCGTTTTGTGCTTTGTCTTTTTTTCTTTTGCTTCATTTGCATCAAGTATCAATAAGCCCGCATCCCCGGTCATGGATCATGCGGTGGGAGATGATCTTGAAGTTGGTCGTGGCGCAATTTCGAAATCACGTGTCGTGCCGTTGAAAAGAAAAATGGATCTTGCTACAACGAAGTCGTCAGGTGCCGGCAAGATGCAGTCGGTGAAGAGCGTTAAACAGCATAAATTGGCCCAATCTGACTCCGGTCAGCTAAATAAAGATGGGAATTCATCTGATTTACTTCGGCCCATGCAAGATAAAGTTAAAATTAAATCTAAAGAAGATAGTCAAGCGCCTCGCCATTTGCAGGCGGGAGAAACCTGGGACAGTTCTGCGACGCGTTATGATCAATCTGATCCGGCGAAGACTGTTACCAAAGGAGTTCGCGTAGAAGATATTATCGAGCCAACCTTTGAGTATCGCTACTCAAGTGCACGACGTAAAAACCCCTTTATTCCAGAAGTTATTTTGACTGGTAAAACGGCGCGTCAGCGAGAGCTCAGTCCTAATGACGTTGAAATTCCGATCGTGAGCCCTCTTCAATCGTTCGCAGTGTCGCGACTGGCAGTCATTGGGGTGTGGGAGACGGATAATGGCGTATGGAAAGCCTTAATCAGAACTCCAGCAACTCAGGGTATTGAAGCTAAACTGGGTGATCCAATTGGTAACAGTGGCGGACGCCTTATGACGATTAATCCAGACTCTGTTGTGGTCAGGGAATTTTCCGTTCGTACTGATGGTACAAGAGAATATCGTGATATTCCTCTGTATATGGGTAGTGATTTACCGTCCGGAAATGAGGATCAAACGGGAGGCCGTTTAATTCTTCGTCCTGGCGCAACTCAGCCCGAAATTGTTCCTCCGCAGGCGGCCGTGGGTAGTCCAACAGATTCGGTCATAAGCGTAACGCCGCAAACTGTGCGGGGAGATCTTCCAGGTACTCTCAAGACCGTCGAATCCGTTCCTGCCGCTGCGACGATGGCGCCGTTGCCATCAGGGGCTTCGGCAAACGAAAATCCGCCCATCCCAGTGCGTGATGCGGCCCAAGCTGTCAATCCACCAAGCTCGCAGCCTTCTGCAAACGGCAATCCGACAGAAACGCCACCGGTGGGTATGAGTTCAAGTGAACCCGTGAATACTGGTGTCAATTTAGAACAAGCGACCCCTGCGATGGGAGGACAACAATGAATCTAACCGTTTCATCCGTGAGCAAGCGACATGCCTGCCGACTAGCTTGTTTATTAGGGGCAGCGCTTATCTTCTGGAACTGCGCTACATCAAAGCAGGATACAGATCAAGAATCCGACGCTCAGAGCCAGCAGCAGGGTGGCAGTCAGGGGCAGCAAGGAGCATCCCTTGACCAAAGGCAATCCGGCGACCAGGTTGCCACAAATTCCGGTAATGAGGGCGGCACTTCATCGGAGCCGTCGAACGCCGGGGGCGAAAACCTGGGAGATTTTCCCAATGCTGGTAATGGAGCAGATGACGGTCTCGGAAATTCTGTCGGTATAAATAATGCCGTGACTGATTCAGGTGAGAGTTTACCCACAGACGGTCAGAACTCATCTCTAGGTGGCAATGTTAATGCGTTGGGTCAGGTTGGGCAACAAGGTAACAGCGTCATAAATCAGTCTAATTCATCAGCTCTGACAGAGGGTCAGACTGCGAATTCGGCGTCAGTAGGGAATGCTGCGACGGCTGCGCAACCATCTGCCAGTAATTCCGCCAGCCAAGTAGTTGCTAGTCCCCAGCCCGGCCCTCTGGGTTACCCGCACGGTGTTTTAAATTGGGTGGGATATGACTACAAGAAAAACGATAGAAAGCTTGATGTCCAGATTGTTACAGATGGCTCGCCTTCCTACAAAATATTTAAGGAGACGAATAGAGCCAATCAGTCGGAAATTATTGTTCGATATATGAATACGAAGCTTCGTTCCAAGATCCGACGTGATATCGATGCTTCCGAATTCCGTTCGCCGGTGGCTTATATAAGAATGAGGTACGATCGCACCTTTAACCATACAGACGTTGTGATGACGATGCGTGATGCTGTGGAACCAACCATGGTGACAAAAGGCAGCAGTCTAATGTTCTCATTTGATATTCCGGAGAGATGGTATGCGCCGGCCGGAGAGGCTAAGCCTGTCGCAGCGGCAGAGGTTGTCGAGGACGCGCCTCAAGGTCTATCGGCCGTTGCTGATGAGGCCACTGAAGTTTCAGCTGACGCGGCGGCATATGTTGATAACCCAGGCGGTGATAAGTTTAAGGATGTGGATCCAAAATCGGCTAAAAAACTTGTCCCAAAATCTGAGGGAGCTAAGGAACTTGTGCCGCAAGATAGCACGGGTTCTGAGACTGAAGGGTCCGAGTCCGGTGATCAGATGATGATGAATTTTAATGATCCGGGCTATGACGAAGTCCGATACGCATTGAATAGCGTAGCCCAAGCAGATTTTTCTGCGGACGCGCCAGAGACTGCGGGTGATGCAGGGGATTTGATCGAGGATGTTCCAGTTGAGTTAACGGCAGGTGAAGCGTTGCCAGAAGCGGGCGGATCAACGGGGAGTGCGGGGCAAGCGCCGGCAGCTACCGATAATTCTTCTGGCAAGGGTGATGTTGTTGGCGTTGATTCCGGTGGCAGTGCTGGAGGTTCTAAGAAGGTTATGCGGTTGGACTTTCGGGATGCGCCAGTCAATCAAATTATCAAAATGATTGCGGCGGAAAGTAATATAAATTTTATTATTTCACCAGACGCTGGAGAGAAAAAAACAAGTATATCTCTCAAAAATGTGCCTTGGGATGTGGCGCTGAAAGCGGTGCTTGATTCCAACGGTTTAGGTATGCAAGAGCTTTCTACGGGGCTAGTCCGTATCGATTTTTTAAAGAAATTTGCTGAAGATCACGAGCAGGCTGAAAAAGCCAGGCTAGCGACTGAAGCATTGGTGCCGACAAAAGTCTTAGTCATGCCACTGAATTACTTAAAATCCGATGCAGCACAAAAAATTATTGAAGGAATGAAGCCCAAGGAAGATCCTACCAATGTAGTTCAACAAAGGAGTGTTTCCCGGTTTAAAGTACAGTCGGAACCAATGACCAATTCGGTTATTATCGAGGCGACTCCGAGCTTTTTAAGTACCGCAAAAACTTTACTTGAACGTCTTGATCAACAAACCCCCCAGGTCCGGATACAGTCACGATTAGTGGAATTTGAGAAGAACTTTGACGATGGCCTCGGTGTTACATGGGGCGCGCCTCTCAATATCGATGCGGGTCGAGGTCTTGGATTCGGCTCGTTGCCGTTTCCGAACTCGATTAATTCCCAATTTTCAGTTGATCCAGGTGGGGCGAAGATCCCTGGTGGTAGCCTGGCCATGAAGTTAGGATCAGTGAATAACTTTCTGGCGCTTGATCTCAAGCTTAGAGCGTACGAAACCAAAAAGATTGCAGAGACCCTTCAAACCCAAGATGTTGTTGTGCAAGACAACGAAGATGCCACAATGAGTGCGGGTACCGAAGATTCGTTCCTAACTACCGCTGGTGCAGGAGCAAGCGGTGCTTTGCAATCAGTAAAATACCTACTGTCCTTAAAAGTGAAGCCACACATAACAGCCGATGGATCAGTGCAAATGAAGCTGGACATTACTGGTGACACGCCTGGCGGTGCTTCGGGGAGTGATGCGGCTGCAAAGAAATCCACTAGGTCTCTTAGCACAACCCTGTTGAAACGTAGTGGCGAGACTGCAGTGATCGGTGGGCTTTATGAGTCAAACGTCAGTCGCACAGAATCTGGTGTTCCAATTCTGAGTAAAATTCCATTGGTTGGTGCTTTATTCAGATCGGTTGACAAAACGAATAGAAAGAAAGATGTCTTAATCATGGTTACTCCAACAATTCTTGGCGCTAATGCAGCCTCTACTGGCGGGGCCGGAGGAGCTTCAATGGTGCCGACGATAGACGGAGGCTCTTTCGGCGCCTCGAACACCGAGAGCACTCAGATGGGCGAGCCAACAAACCAAAAAAGCCAAAGTGTTCAATCATCCAACGCGACGTCTCAATCCAACGAGCTATAGGCGTCAAGGAGGTCAATGTGGGAAAATCCAATTTTACGGCCTTAGTCAGCCTTCTGGCACTGGTGATAATGGGTTGCACTGCCGGGGGTGCGGGTACCACTCCGTGTCAGAGATCCTGTGGTAATAGGCCTATCGGAGGCGGCAACCTTAAGGGCGTCGCTTATTCAGCTAGCGCCGACTACAAGTGTGCTTCTGGTGCATCCATCGGCCAGCAATCAGTTTATTTCTTGATCTATGAGGATAATCCCAAATCGGGTGGAAAAGAGGGGGTAGAGGTGAATATCCCCGAAAGAATCCCCAAAGCGGGTATAAGCTTTACGCCTATCGTGCCTGCCAATGTGACGCTTGACTCGACCTCGAGTGACTGGTGCACCGATTCGTGCGGTATCGCTGAGATTAAGTTTACGCCCACGTGTGGTTCTTACGGTTCCGGGGTCATAGCGGCTCTAGTCCCAGGAATGACGACTGACACGATTCCCAAAACGACGTACTCGATGGCTAAGCCAGAATAATTGATGGTCTTAGGCATTTTGGGATCGCTCGCCATAAGTAGTTGTGGATCTAAATCTTAAAGGATCGTTGCTTGACCATTGATGCTAAAACGTGGGTAGCCATCGCTGAACAGCTTCCTTTGTCGCGTGTTGAGCAAGAAGTTTTAAAAAGGTTCCGCGAAGATCCATCCGGGCGACAGTTTTTGCCCTTGAGCGATGTGCTTCGCAGTCACAAACTTTATGATGAATCACTTGAGCTCTTAACACAGGGTGTTCAGGATCATCCAACTTTTTCCGTGGCAAGGGTTGTTCTAGCGCGAGAACTCTTTCATCGTGGTTTGATCATGGAGGCATGGGCGGCCTTGGAGCGATCACCGGCGCCCCTATCCGACAATGTTTTGGCCCAAAAATTGCGATTCAAAATGTCCGTATTGCTCGGCGATGAGACCACGGCCCGGGCTGCGATTCAGTCGCTTAAAGTGCAGCAAGGCGTGGATCCTGAGATTAGAAGGATTTATGATCAGCTTGAAGTTGAAGGTGTTCTTGCCGCTCGAGATGCGTTTCGGGGCGAGTTAGCTAGTCGTGGGATGGATTTACGATTACCAAAAATTTTGGATCCTGTTCGCGAGGCAGAACAGAAGCCGGTGTCCATCAGCAAAGATGGAGCGCGTGCTCGCGGAAAGCGTTTTATTCTAGAATATGATTTGGATGAATCGACAAGACGACATGTAGAAAACTTTCACGTAGTACCACTGGTTGAGGTGTTTGTTCCCACCGATGGGGAGACGGTGACTCACGTGGATGGCGGCCAAATCGAGCTTGATTCGACAACTTTGGCTGAAATCTATGCAAAGCAGGGATTCTATTCAAAAGCGCTGGCTATTTATAGAAGGCTTTTAAGGATGGCTCCCCATAATGATCTCATACGATTAAAAGTCTCTGAGATGGCGCGTTTGGATAAAGATCAGCGCCAAGATGATCTTGAGGTTGACCCCGTCGTGTTCGAACGCATGGAAGTCACTGAGTTGATAGATCGTCAGATGAGATTTATGCAGTCTATGCTCGACAAGCTGGAGCAGAAGGATCGATGACTCGTCGCGCACAAAAGTCGGTAAAAATTCTTATAGCAAGTGGCGTAAATCTTGACCTTCTGGGTCGCAGGCAGCCCCATATTTACGGGACAAAAACACTCGCCGACATGGAGGATCTTCTGCAAGGTTGCTTGCGGAAATGGACCGGTGATCGTAATGATTTGAAGATCAAGCTTGTTTTTTTCCAGACAAATAGCGAAGAAATGTTTCTTCGGGAAATAGCGAAGGATTACGTTGGAGCAGTTATTAATGCGGGCGCTTGGACGCATACAAGTCTCGCTATTGCAGATCGCTTGCTGGGGGTGAGTCTACCTTACGTGGAAGTGCATGTTTCCGACGTCAAAAAACGCGAATCATTTAGGAAAAATAGCTTTTTGCAGGAGCATGCAATCGCGTCAGTTTCTGGTCTCGGAATTAAAAGTTACGCGAAAGGTCTGGAGACGCTTTTAGGCTACTTGTTCAAGAAGTCGACGGCGACGCGGCGAAAGCCTCCCGCATCCTGACGTTTAATCCAAATCGATTTAGAAGCGGACATCGTGCTGGCTATCAGAGTGGTCTGATCCAGCTCCAGTTGCTGCCGCAACATTGTCCTTCTCTGCGGTAACTGTGCCAGACGTATGGCGTCACATCTTGATCTCGTTGAACGCCGCGCCGGACATCTGTCCTTGTGCAACTTCTAATGATCTCTATCTGTTTTGCTTCCATACCGCCTAGATGTAGCTGGAGCGCAGCAGCCAGCTGTAGATCAACATGCCATCGATCGTTATGCCCCTTGGCTATGGCCATAGGCCAAGCGTTTTCGGGCATTCCAAAATCTGCAGACATAAGACGGTCGATGACATCCCGCCCGACTTCGAAAGCACTCGTTGAAAGGGCCGGGCCGATACAAATTACTAACGATGTCAACGGAGTGAATTTTTCAGCTGTTTTCAAGGCATTTCTTAAGATTCCTGAAGTCAAACCGCGCCACCCTGCATGAACTGCCATGGCAAATTTTGTAGTGCGTGATGCGATAAGTAATGGGAGGCAGTCAGCTGTTTTTACAGCGACTGCGTTGCTCGATATCGTATAAATACCATCGGCGTCTGGTCGATTATCGCCTGTTGCGCGCGTGGCGTCGGAGGCTTCTAGAATGGAGACCCCGTGGACCTGTCGGCAGTGGTGTGGCTGAGCGGTTTGATAAGTCAAATCTCCAATCCCGCAAAATCCGTGATGATATTCAAGTTGCGAAATAATGCGGCTTTGTGCCGCTGGCGGCGACCAAAGCACGCTATCCATCGCATTTACAAGGTCCAGTGTTCTGTGAGGCATCGCGAAGGTGTTACTTGTTACGCAGCGGCACAAAGAAATACTGGCCTGCTCGTTCGATTCTAAGAAGAACTCTGGCACCCGACTGTTTAATCAGGTTTTTAAATCCCTGAGTATCAGCAACTGGTTTGTTATTTACTGCCATGATCAGATCGCCAACTTGAAGGCCGACGCGTTCGCCCTCGCTGCCTTCTTCAACAGCGATGACCAATAAACCCTGTTTGCCATCAAGGTTAAACTGTTGGCGTTTTTCAGGGGTGAGTTTTTGGAGTGAAAGACCAAACGCGATGTCCTCACGATTTCCGCTTTTAGTTTTTGCTATCTGAACGTCGTCAGAGGGGTATTCACCAATTTTAGCAACGACGTCTCTCGCCTTTCCGTTTCGTACAATAGTTAAATTAACACTGCTACCGGGGGACATCAGGCCTATGGCGTTGATGGCTTCGCTCTCATTTTTTACACTTTTTTTGTTCACAGCCGTAATCACGTCGCCTGGCTCGATACCGGCTTTGTCTGCTGGGCCACCGTCTACGACCCTTGCGACAAGAGTGCCGCTGGAATCTTTTGGCAAATTCAGACTCTTTTGAAGCTCCGAATCAATCGGCTGGAGACCCACGCCAATATAACCCCGCGTTACCTTGCCGCCGCCTATCAGTTGCTCAGCAATACGTCTTGCAAGATTGCTGGGTACGGCGAAGCCGATACCGTTGTAGCCACCGCTTCTTGAATAGATGGCTGTGTTCATCCCGATGACTTGCCCACTGGCATTAAGGAGCGGTCCACCTGAGTTACCTGGATTGATTGCGGCATCAGTTTGAATGAAGTTTCCCATCTGAGTAATCGAAAGACTACCTCGCCCAATGGCTGAGATGATACCAAAGCTTACACTGGCCTCGAGACCGTAGGGGGCGCCGACTGCCACCGCAAAGTCACCAACGTCGACGGTATCGCTATTCCCGAGTACCAGTTGAGAGAGTCCGTTTTTGTTGAACGACTTTTCTTTCACCTGAACGATCGCGATATCTGTGTTGGGGTCACGACCGACTATTTTAGCTTCGTGGGTATCACCATTTGGAAATTTCAATTGGATTTCGTCGGCATCTTGGACCACGTGGTTATTGGTCATGATGTAACCTTGGTTCAAATCAATAATGAAGCCGGATCCGAGACCCTCTTCTCGCCGCTGTTGACGAGGTTCACCGCGACGTTGCATTCCTCCATTTGGGTTACCAAAAAAGAATTCAAATGGATCGATCATCCCTGGAGGCAGACCTCGCACCGTCTTGTAAACGCTGACAAATACGACGGCTTTTTCGGCGTGGTTGGCTACTGTAGACACTCCCTTGGATATTTTTTGTAATAGCTGAATGTTCTCATCGTTAAGCGGTTTTTCACCGTTTCCGGGTAGAGTGTAGGGAGCGGCAAGACTCGTGGCCGCGTTCAGGCAAAAAGCCAAGCTCAGCAAATAACGCCCAAAACAATGAATCGATAAATGTTTCACGTTCGTCTCCTCAAAGATGGTCTGACCAGGTTGCAAGCGTATTCTTAAAGCGATCTCAAAAGTTTAACGAGGTTCAAATTAGGATTCCATGAAGTGTGCCGAGGCTCTTTGGCGAAGAACATGATCCGCAATAACCAAGGTCGCCATCGCCTCAACCATGGGCACCGCCCTGGGTAAAACGCACGGGTCGTGCCGACCCCCAGCAGGTTTGAATGTAATTTCACGTCCCGATCTGTCAACAGTCTCTTGGGGAATCATAATTGTTGAGACCGGTTTAAATGCAGCATTAAAACAGATGATTTCCCCATTAGATATGCCGCCTTGAATCCCGCCACTATAGTTAGATAGGGTTCGGATTTCTGAACCTTTTTTAATCAGTTGGTCATTGTGAGCGCTCCCCAGCATTCTGCTTCCGGCGAAACCGCTGCCAATTTCAAAGCCTTTACATGCGGGTAAACTCATTATGGCCTTGGCCAAATCGGCTTCAAGTTTGTCAAATACTGGTTCCCCCAGCCCAGCCGGAACACCGCGCATGACGCACCTGATGATTCCCCCGACGGAGTCTCCGTTGCTTTTTGCCTCCCGGATGATGTCCTCCATTTTGGACGCAGTTAGCGGGTCCGGGCAACGAACAGATGTAGCTTCGATCATGTCATGTGTGATCAGTTCGTCGGTCGTTTGTCTCTCAGGGGATTGCTCCATTTGCGTGTCGCGAACCGCTTGAACCCAGGCCACAACCTCGAAGTTCGGATTAATTTTTTTAATAATCTGCCAAGCTACGGCGCCCGCGGCGACTCGTCCAATCGTTTCTCTCGCGCTAGCTCGACCACCTCCGCTCGCGGCAGTTATTCCGTATTTCACGTGCATCGTGTGGTCGGCGTGACCTGGACGGAATACTCTGCTGACGTCGGCATAGTCCTCGGGTTTTGTATTCTTATTATGAACCAGCAGCGTGACTGGTCCTCCCAAGGTCCGGCCACCTTGAACGCCGCTCAGACATTCGACTTTGTCGGATTCATCTCGTGGTGATGTTATGGACGATTGGCCTGGGCGCCTCCGGTCAAGCCAAGTTTGTATGAGATCAAGATCCAGTGGCATATTGCCCGGAACACCCTCGATCACAACACCGACAGCTTTGCCGTGACTTTCTCCAAAAGTCATAATTTTTAGTATGGTCCCGAAGACGTTAGCCATGAAAAACCTTTCTTGCATGGTCCAAGTCTTCTTGCGTGTCGATTCCTCGCGATTTTGATCGAGCACTCGCGACTAGTATGTTCCAACCAGCTGAAATTGCGCGGAGCTGTTCAAGTTTCTCCACTATTTCGAGACTCGAGGGTTCCAGTCGGCAGAACTCAACTAGGCTCTCTTTTGAAAAGGCGTAAACTCCCACGTGTTGGGTGAAGGTGGTGGATCTGGGGCCGGTTTGATGTGCGTCTCGATCAAATGGAATGGGTGCTCTGCTGAAGTAAATGGCACGTTTGTCTTGACCTAATGCAATTTTAACAGCGTTCGGATCGTGGTAAGCATCCCAATCTGATGAGGTAAACCCTAGGGTCGCCATCTTTGGATTTCGGCTGACCATGAGTTCCATCAGATCGCGAAGATCATTGACCTCGACAAACGGCTCATCACCTTGAACATTCAAAACGTAACGTTTGCCAGGTCTACTAGCCGCAACTTCGGCACAGCGGTCCGTACCACTCGGGTGGCTTGATTTGGTCATGATACAGGGGACGCCGTATTGTAAGCAGACTTTTTGAGTTAGTTCGTGATCAGCACCAACGACAATATCAGCGCCAAATGATTTCAGGCTTTGAATATTTTCGTAGACGCGAACGATCAAAGGCTTGCCGCCCAGATCCTGTAAAGGTTTTTGATGCAATCGAGCGGATGCCAGTCGCGCGGGTATCACGATGAGCCAGTCATTAAGATCCACGAATTACCACCTCGAAGGAACCGGTTAATACGCAACCCTTGTGCGCAAAGCTGAAGGGTGGCACGCAAAACGTCATTTGTCTACGGAGGAATGAAACCGGGGCGATGTCTTGAGTTCACTGCCAAATCATTGGTATGATAGATGAAAATAAATATTTTTCAGTCCTTTAGTTAAATCCAGGAAGTGACGTTAGGAGAATAAAATATGGCGAAAGGCCTCACCAACGGTTTCAGCGAGAAACAGCTGGCCATATACATAAGCCAGTACTACGAGCGAGCTGATTTGGTGTTCCGTTTTGGTGCCCTATTAAGTTTAAGTCGGGAGGGGGCCGAGCATCTGACTGAGCAGACCTTCAGGCTGTTGATCGAAGATTTTTCCCAAGTCAAATCGAATACATCTCCCGAGGTTCTTCTCATGGCGTTAGCCTGGAAAGCCTGGAATAAAATTAAAAACGAGAAGTTCAGGGAGTGGAGTATACCGATTCTACAGAGTATGAAGTTGCTTGGAGTTGAGCAGCGAGCAGCGTTATTTGCCGTTGATATTGCAGGACTCGAGATTAGCGATTCCTCCAAGATTTTTAATACAACTGACGCGGTCATACGCCAGATGCTAGCTACTGGGCATAAGCATCTCGCCACGGCTTCAATCAGCGTGTAAGGAAGGGGACGACAGTGGCTAACTCAAAAACCGAACTACAAGGCGACGATCTTTTTTATGGCTATATAGCCGATTATCTGGACGGTGAGCTCCCAAGCAGTTTGGCGGGCCAATTTGATTCACTGTTGTCATCTAGACAAAAGGAGATGGCAGCGTTCCAAGCTAATCGCGGTAAACTGCAGTCGGCCTTAGGCAACATCGGCGGATCTGAGGCTCTAAAACATAAACTTCGAAATTTGGCTCAGGACGACCAAGTCAGGGAAACCATGGAAGCAAGTGAAATTGCCGAGGTTGAGAAGGCGGAGTTGTGGAGTAATGTTCTACGCAGGTCCACACTGGTGGCGATCGTTCTTGGGATCATCGGGGTGTTGGTTTACTTTTTTATGCCACAGAGACTGGGACAAATCGATATCGTTGAATATATTGGGTACGAGGCGCTTGCAATCGAGGAAGACCCTGAAGGCCGCACCAATTTGCCATCTGCTGATGCTGACGAGATAAAGCAATTTGTTACAGCAGTGCCCGGTTTAGAGTTTCGTCCAGCAATGCTCAGGCCACTTAAAGGTTGGAACCCCGAGGGCGTATCGATCATTGATTACGACTTCATGAAGGTCATTGCTGTCAACTATACGAGTCCCGAGCGGGCCAATGAAAAATTGCACCACTTCATGTTTGGCGGTGTGATGTCATCGATGAAGTATCGGGGCGAGGAAGCCGATTACAGGGGTATCAAGTACCGTGTTTATGGAAGCGATAAATTAAACCTGATCGTATGGCAGCAAACGCCTGACATGATATCTGTGCTCGCGGGTCGACGCAGTGCTCCGGAGCTGGCAGAAATGGCGCGAGCAGGAACCCCTGAGTGACAGCAAAATGCCATTTGCGGACTCGCTAAGTCCCGAGTTGTTGTTAGCCGCCTATAGAGGCGGCTATTTTCCTATGCCTGATCCTGACACAGAAGAAATTCTTTGGTTTAATCCCGATCCTCGAGCGATTATTCCCTTGGATGAGTTTCACGTCTCGCGCTCGCTAAGGCGAACAGCAAAAAAAGGATTGTTTAAAGTTTCCTTTGACCGAAATTTTGCGAATGTCGTCGATGGTTGTGCGGATCGGGCCGCCACTTGGATCTCTGCCGATATTAAACGAGCCTATCTGAGACTTTTTGCGATGGGCTTTGGACATAGCGTTGAGGTTTGGGGGGAGGATGGCACTCTTTTAGGGGGGTTATACGGGCTTTCACAAGGCGGGGTGTTTCATGCGGAGAGCATGTTTAGCCGAGCCAAGGATGCCTCGAAAATCGCTCTGTGGGCTCTAACGGGTCGAATGAAAGAGTGTGGACTGACGCTACTTGAGGTGCAGTTTATGACACCGCATCTGCGAAGCTTAGGCGCTATAAACATCGAAAAATCCAAGTATATTAGGCTACTTACAGATGCTTTGCGGTCCCAGGTGGTCTTTAAGCCATCAGAGGATTTTTATAATATCGGCTAATAGAACCGTCAGAATTGTTAAAATTAAGGTCGTTTATTATAAAATTCATTGTTGACACATTTATTAATATTTACTAATGAGTGCCCCAACTGGGCGTTTTTTGATCAATTCTTTGTAAATGTTTTAAGGAGATTAGAATGCGATTTTCGTTAGTTTTTGCGTCAATGTTGGCTCTCGCAGCCTGCGGCGCTTTGAATCAAGAAGGTAATTCGGGTAAACAATCAGTGTCCGCTGAAGAGGCGAAGGCATTCAGCAGTCAGCTTCCGTCTGTTGCGATCGTCCGGGTTCCTGTCGACGCTAATGGTCAAGAAATGCATGACCAAGCAGAGATGCGCACAACCAATCAGACGTCTTTGACGAATGCAAATATTGACGCGGTTTTCGCGACCAGCAACCAAGCCGTTGCGACTGTTGACGAGCTTGATGGCACGTCCTCGTCAGAAGCTTTCGGATGGCGTCGATGCTGCCGCAAAGCTGCTCGCCAGCAATGCCGCCAAGCTGCATGTGCGCCGAAGCCTGCATGCGCACCTAAACCTTCATGTGCACCTAATAATAGCTATAGCTACAGCTACTCCGAGTCCGAGTCTTACTCCTCCTCAGGTTACGGCCCAGGTTCATCCGTAGGTTACGGCCCAGGCTACAATTGGAATATGTATTCACCGACCTATTACTACGGTGGCTACAACTATAACTGGAACTACGCTGAGACCCTCAAAAATCAAGGTAACTATAATCAAGGTAACTATAACTACTATCGTTACAACCGCGCTTTTGACCAAAGCTATAACGGCTACGGCTGGGCGAACTAAGAGTTTTCTAACGGGTGGAGCGTCGCTTGCGCCGCTATGCTTGCAAGTGCCACCCAATTCTTAAAGCGTTTCAGGAGTTGCGACTTAAATTATAAGAAGCTGCTTCATGAGATAGCCTCCAATTTAAGGGAGCAGATTGCAAGTCAATCTGCTCTCTTTTTATTCGACTCTGAAGTAGCGTTTCTTGAGGAAGTAGGCGCTGATAAACAGAACGATCAGAAGAGCAAGACCCGCGTAAATGCCGAACTGTGCTTTTCTTACAACCTTCTCGAGCTCCTCGAGGTTTGACCCAAAAAGAAAGCCCACGTAAACCCACAGGGGCACTGATATGAGCGCTGCAAAGCCATCTAGAAACAAAAATTTCCAAAAACTCACATGATAAGAACCTGTGGCGAAAAAAATCGGTGTCCTCAGGCCTGGCATGAACCGAGCCATAAAAATCACTTTATCACCGTATTTCTGAAGCACAGCCTTAACGGCAGCGTCATGTCTCTCAGGTATGATGATATTGAAGAACTTTGTACTCCGAAGTCGTGTTCCGTAACGATTTCCCAGGCCGAAAACGATTCCATCACCCATTAAGACTCCGACCATACATAGGGCGACGGCACTATTGAAGTCGATGATATTGCGAGCGGCTAAAATGCCAGCAGCAACAAGGGTGATGTCCTCAGGCAGTGGAAGTCCAAAACCGCACGCCAGTAAAACAGCCAGTATGACGAAATAACTGTACGTGCCGTATGGCTGAATGAAATTTAGCAGATCTATTAAAATCTTCATAAGGGACCTGCAGTTTATCCATTGCCAAACATGGATTTGAAAAAGCTTTTTATGGCGGCTGGATGAACTTCTATGATGCCAGCCAAAATGGCTGAGGTAAACAGAACGCTAAATAAAAAGGAGCCAATAAAAATTACCAGTAAGGCCCTACCGGTGGACCAACTAGACGACGGCCTTAGATGATCAAAAAACTTGGAAAGGGAGACCCTGTCCATCGGGTCGCTCTGTAAGCTGCTGATCTCCGATGTTGAATTCTCGGATTCTGGTGCCAAACTTATCGGCGGAAGTGAGCTAGTATCCCGATCCTGATCCTTCGGCCTAATCTGAGTGGGGTGCGGTGGTAAGCTATCGTCCTGGCTCATAGTGCGTATCTATTCCATCATATGGAAGGTTAGGGCTAACGATTTATAGCCCCTTAAGTCTACTATGGAGCAGGCTTAACGCAAACCTCCTTGATGAATCCTAGGGACATGGCGTAGCTCACTTAAACTAGCCATTAAATCACCGGCATTTGACAGGGTCGAAACGATGCTTGAGCCTGGCAAAAAATGTCGGCCCGAGGCATAGACGTCTTCTGCCACACGGGCGGCAGAGTAAATGTTCACTGGCAGAGCGCCAAGTCCTGAGCTACCGAAGTCCCCCAAGACGGATATAAGCTTCATCACGGGATCCTGGTCATCGCTAGCCCCAAGACCCCTCTGAGGCGAAAGTGCTGAGAAACCAAGCAGTGGAGTCCATATATCGCGCAGCGACGGCAGGGCCAATCTAGTCAGAGCTAGTGCTTTAAGGTATTCACTGGGCATAATGTGGTTATCTCTGGCGGCATTAAAATTGATCGTCTGAATGATTGGATAAGAGGCAAGCCGTCCCCGCATTTTTGTGACGCAATCAGCCCAATCGGACCAGTCGACCTGATCGGCTTGTGACCTGAGTGTGATGCTTGGGCGCACGGTTATATCAGCCGCTAAGGCCCATGCAAAAATTTGCCACTTTACATCATCATCCAGTCGGCAGTCGAAGTCGGGGTTTTCTTCAAGCTCCACAACCCCCAAATGACGCAAGGACGCGAAGGCTTCAACCATCGACGTATCGTTAGAGCCATCAGAATTATCAGCCCAAGCCAGACCTCGTACAATAGTTCTAGTGTCAAACGCCGTGTTTCTCAGTGCGCGAATATGGTTTTCAAGATGTGCCATCGAAATATTTGTGTCGACGTCGAGAGTCAACGTCATGGGTAAGTCATGTCCTTCATGAGACGACATCTGGTGCTTGGAAATAAGATCACGAGCCCTGGTTACAAATGACTCTAAGGTCCGGTGTTCCGAAAGCCTGACGAGCACTGTGTTGGGTGTTGAGCACCAGCTTGAGCGTGAACGCCCTGTTTGTTTAAGTGAAGCCACGACGTCTTGAAACGAAGCGTCCTGAGCTAAGCTCCAAAGATGTGATGGCGTCATGGTTTGACCCTCTCGGAGCGCATTAAGAATGCTCGAATGTCTTGGATCCAGCGATGTTACCGACATTGGTGAGAGGTGAACTTGGTCGGCTTGGTTAACAGGCTCGTACAGAGTTGTGCGTTCAACTGGTGTCCTGTCACTTCGCTTGATCAGTTGTTCAAGGTTTCGCCTCGTCATGATCATTCCGGCGCGGCCGCCAGCAGCACGGGATATTTTCTCTTCGAGAACCGTGCCGTCGAGATCGTTGGCGCCAAATTGCAGAGCCAGTTGCGCAACGTCCTGTCCGAGCATAACCCAATAGCTTTTTATATTCTTGAAGTTATCCAAGTATAGTCTGGCAACGGCAATTGTACGCAGGTCGTCGGCGCCGAATGTGTACCGATTTACGCCCATTTCATTCTGAAACGGCTGAAACGCAAGTGGTATGAAAACATTGAATCCAGCAGTTTCATCTTGTAGGTCGCGAAGACGTCGCATGTGGTCAACGCGATGGGCGTAGTTCTCGATGTGTCCATAAAGCATGGTGCAATTGCTGCGCAAACCAAGCTTGTGCGCCGTTCGGTGGGTTTCAATCCATTGGTCTCCGGAGACCTTGGTGTCACAAATTTTGTCACGAATCTCTGGGTGAAATATCTCCGCTCCCCCGCCTGGGAAAGATCCCAAGCCTGCAGCTTTAAGTTCCAGCATGACTTCAGCAATGGTTTTGCGGGCCTTGCGCGCCATCCAGTCAAGTTCGACTGCAGTGAATGCCTTTAAGTGGACATCAGGGAAAGCGCGATGCATGGCAGCGATCATGTCGACATATCGCTGGAAGTTCCAGCGAGGGTGGAGTCCCCCCACCATGTGTAACTCCGTTGCGCCCTGGGAGACAGCCTCAGCCCCCTTTTTTATCATATCGTCGATGTCATACGCGTAGGCGCCTTCATCACCTATCTTTTTGCTGTAGGCACAGAATTTACATGAAAGCGCACAGATGTTCGTTGGGTTGATGTGGCGGTTAATATTGTAAAAAACCGCTTTGCCATTTTTTTGAAGATTCACACTGTTTGCGAGGTAGCCCAATTCAACAAGATCTGCATTCTCGAACAGCCAAAGAGCATCCGCCTCATTTAGTCGGGTGTTAGTTTCAACCTTTTTACGAATATCTCGCATCATTATAACGTTCCTTTATCAGTTCCACTGAGGTTATCGCGAACCGTCGTCTGCGGTAAAAAGCCCAATTCAAATCCATTTTTATAAATAAGTTCGATCCCATCTAAGACATCATCGTCAAATCCAAGGCTTCTCTCGTTCACGTACATTGATATGTATTTGTCACCTTTCTCATCGGTAAGGGAGTTACGTGCGACGGCCGTCCGAACTGCAGATGAGATGGTGGCGCTTCTATTTTGCAGTCCCAACTCGATGCTTTTCAGGTAAATTTCAGATAATTCAGTGATTTTTTTTGTGCCAAGACTCCGTCTAATGGCGTTCGCTCCCAAAGGAAGTGGCCGTTGGAACTGCTCCTGCCAAAGATGTCCTAAGTCGGCTAACTTATGAAGTCCTTCTGACTGTGGATCTAACTGTAGTTCATGAATCAGAATGCCGGCTTTAACGGATCCGCTTAGGACCGCGTTTTTTATCTCCATGAAATGCATGGGCACTGGTTCAAATGGTCCCATAACGGTTTGGGCAGCAATGTGAGCCGTGGTAGACAGTCCGGGAACTGCAATTCGGCTATTCTTAAGGTCGGTCAAAGCTACGTGACGATGCGGATCCACAACAATAGCTGGTCCGAACCCATCTCCGACACTGGCTCCGATAGGCATAAGAAGATAGTTTTTTTGAATATGAGGATAGGCACTGACGCTGATGGCCGTTATGTCATATTTTTCCTGCTTTGCGGCATCATTAAGTTCCTGAATATCCCCGATCGTGAATGAGAATTCAAATTCACCCCAGTCAACGCGCTTTTCACGCAACGCTAAAACCATAAACGCGTCGTCAGTGTCCGGGCTGTACGCGATCGAAATTGGTGTTTTCGAGTTACTTTTCTCTAACTTATGCATGAGCGCGCGTCCTACGGGATAAAGATTGGATGGATTCTGTTTTCACCAAGTTCGCTGCGAAGGCTGGCCACAATTGAATCGCAGCGATGAGACGGGAGTAGGGCTAGAACACAGCCACCACCGCCAGCTCCGGTGACTTTCACAGCTAAAGCGCCATGCCTTTTGACCAGATTCATCATCTCTGTCAGTGGCTCTGTGACCACGCCGATTTTAGCCAGTAGTTCCTGACAGTCGGTCATAGCTGTGCAAAGCAATTCGGTGTCTCCGTCCCGAAGAGCTTTTGCAGCCATGTCAGTGAGTGTATTGAATCTTTCGATGGCCGTCTGGCCCGCCTCGCGAAACCAGGGTTCGGCAGCTCTGACCATATTTATGGTTGGTGATCTTACCCCCGAATCAATTAGGACGAAGCACCAAGGTAAATTCGAATTTTTTGGCTTATTCATGATAATCGCCTCGGCGTTACGTCCGCGCTCAAACATAATTGCCTGCTCAAGCGCAACGACGGAAGTGTCTAGTCCAGAGGGATTGCCGTGAAAGCGACGTTCCAAACGATTAGCTAATTCCGATAGGCGGGCCGGTGTGATGGAAATCCCACAGACTTGGCAAAGGCCACGGAGAATTCCTACGCATAGGCTAGCCGAGCTACCGACTCCTGCGCCAAGCATCAGTGTGCTTTGGCCATCGATCGACAGATTGAATTTAGGGATTTGTAAGACGTCAAATGCCTCTATGACCATATCGATCAATGACGGATGAACTGGTTGTGAGCCAATCTGAAATTTGATTTTTGGGTGGGTTGTGGTGATTCGGTCGGTATAAATATGGAGTTTCATGGATCGTGAGAGCAAAGGAATGGCGATAGCACGTGCGCCGTAGACCACAGCATGTTCACCCACTAAAATCACTTTTCCAGATGCTCTCGCGGTCGCCTCGCCACGAATAGGTGCCCCAGAGAATCCGAGGTTCTGTGTGAAAGCAAAGCTCATGGATTTGTCGAAGCGGCCGGTTTGGTTGCCATCTGACGGCCAAAGTAAGTCAGTCATTCAATAGTTCTCCTGAGCCTTCGGTAAGAGATGGACCACAACCGATGTGATCAACGATAACGCGACAATTGAAGTCGCTGTTTTGTACAGCTCTGACGACGCTATCGCAGTCTCGCTTTAGGCAAATGAGGTGAATATTCGGGCCTGCGTCAATTGTTGCCCAGGCTGGTAGGCGACCAAATCGGCGCTCCGTCCTGAGCCAAACCAAAAAATCTAAACTAGCTTTCGTTAGGTACTGAACTTGCGGCGAACCTGTCATGCACACTGCGTGCATATCGAGGGCTTCTTGTTCTATTTCTTGACCAAGATTTTCAAGATTATGATCCGCTAGGGCGCGGTTAATTCGATTGAAGCGTTCTGGTATAGCTGCTAATCGAGGAGCATACAAAGGGCTCGCCCATGCGGCTTGATGGGCATCAGAGGATTTCATTGATTTGGGGGCCGAGGATAGTACTACGATAATATCACACAGATGCCAGTGCTCGGCAGACCAGATTTGTTCGATTCGCTGCTCAGAAGCTGATGTTCCCGCAGTCCATAAAACTACGCCGCCCCAAAGGCTTCGGCCAGCACTGCCGCTACCCATCCTAGCCAGGTGGGCCAGGGTTTCCCGCTTTAGGCCTTTTGTAGATAATTCATCCCATTTTGTTGTCTGGAGGAACGCCGATGCGGATGCGAGTGTCAGAGCGGCAAAACCACTTGCGCTACTCGCAATGCCACAGTCACTGGGAAACGTATTTCGGCTTGACGCCGTGATGTGTCGTGAGGCTCCGCAAGCCTTGCGTACACGTTCGATATGTCTGAATATCTTGTGATCGGGATGTGTCTTTGAGGTTATTGATTGATCTTCAAAAATGAAGGTGTCGTGACCCTCGTTGGTGGCGGTTGCTGTCGTTATTGTTTTGCATTTGGACAGCGTCATCGAGAGGGAGTCGTTGGCTGGCCACTGCGTTGCGGCATCTCTTTTGCCCCAATATTTCAAAAGCGCAATGTTGCTCGGGGCAATCGCTGTGAAAGACTGAAAATTTGGTTCGACCATGTGCATTAATGATTTGCCTCAAAGTGCGTGGCGACACCATCAGTGGGGTTCTTTGACGCAGACTTCACGCCAAAATCATGCGTGTGAGAGGGTGATTTGATATCGCTCGCAATTTTTAAAATTTTTGCGCCATCGTCAGAGAAGCGAGCACCCATGGGGTGCCAGCCCGACAATGCAAGTTGGTTGGTGATGGTCTTAAGTTCTTTATCCATCGCGACTACTAGAATAGCGTCCTCTCCTCCCGCTCCTGTGGTCTTCCAACTCCAATTTCTGTCAAGGCCACCGATATCTGACAGAGCTTGAGCCAAGTCTGTCGGAAAGTGGGGGTTGCCAGCGAATAATGCGCGAGATGCTGCGCAGGAGGACACCAAGCGCTGGAATGACACCCTATCTGGGCTGTGGATGTAAGCGTTAAACGAATCCACCAATGACTCAGAGACATCCAAGAGCCTGTCGAGGCGTCCAGCCGTATCAAGCCATGATCCCGTCGTTTGCATCGTCGTGGTAGTCGGCGCTCCGCGGCCGCCCACAAAGACATGAGTCATTTTACTCAGACCGTCGACGTGGTGTTTAAACCAGTGCGGCTCCCAGCGGTTGGCTGCATAATCAAAGTTAAACTCAACAAGACCACCGACGAATTGGGTCACTATATCATAGCCGCTCGCCAATCCTTGGGCCTCTGATTGAAGTTGCCAAGCAGATGTCAAAGCTTCCCGCGGCAAGCCGTCATTGTCTTTGATGTCGTTCCATTTTTGGAGAGCAAAAAACGCTCCACAAACTCCAAGCCGTAGTGCTGATGAAGAGCCCACCCCAAAACTAAGATCGAGATCGGAGTCGATGGTTACACGTCCACCATGCATACCAGTTTTTTTTGCAGCAAATTGAACGGCTCTGCATAAGATGTCAGTCTGTGGTGTGTGGTCGTCGTGAATAATTTTAGGTTCTTGCCAGAGGTTGCTATAGATTTCCCAAAACGCAGCCCTGGGGTCCCAAGTTACGTTCACCGTCATCCCATAGTCGAGCGTCGCAGCTAAGGCGTGGCCTCCGCGTAAGACCGAATACTCCCCAGCCAGCATGACTTTTCCTGGGATGTAAACCTGTATAGTCTTCACTAGAGCGCTCTCCGTTAGGGAATTAGTTTCGGGTACTGCTTGGCTGGATGCGCTGATGGAGTAAATCAAGATTTTTCTGGTGAAGGCCCATGTGGCCTCGCTGAATGCCTTCGGACGCTAGTGCTCGCAAAGCAGACAAATTCTGCGCAAGTCCGGTCGCAACGACTATCTGAGCCAAGCGACTGGCATCAGGATTTCCCATGATCTTCAAGCTGGCCTGGGCAGTGGGATGCAGTTTTGTGACGCCCCCCACGACGCCGACCGCCATTGGTAACTCAAGGCTGCCATGTAAGTCCCCGTGCAACGTCTTTTTCCAAACTGCGAGTGGCCGGTAAGTGCCCTCCCGTGCGGCCCAAGCGTGAGCTCCCGCTTCAGCGGCGCGCCAATCATTGCCTGTGGCTATCAGGACGGGGTCGATCCCGTTCATGATGCCCTTGTTATTGGTAGCGGCGCGGTATCTGTCATAAAAGCCAAATAAGTAGGCCTTCTCGATCCGATCCACGACGTCTTGGCCGTTGAACTCCGGTGAGTTGAAAGCTGAAGCTGGGATCAGACATTCGGCGCGAGCGCGGCGTCTGTCGGTTAAATTGGTCAGAATGCGTAAACCAAGTTCGCAGGGTAGGATGTTCGGTAGTAAGGTTGAAACGCGCTCGCACATCGTGTTGACGATGTTAGCGCCCATGGCTTCGCGAGTGTCAATGTAAAGATGCAAAACCAAACTGTGCATTTCTTTTATATAATGCCAGTCCAAATCTATAGCGCCCCCGCCCCTTGCGAGGAGGCTGTCCTGGCCGCGGTTGGCAAGGCCCAATAAATCAGCTTTTCTTGACTGAAGAAGTTCGTCGTATGCGCACTCTTTTTTGAGGAAAATCTGGATCTGACCAGTCATTACGGGTGGCGTGGCCGAGGTCTTAAAACCTCCACCTACACGAGCTAGTTTTGCTCCATGACTGGCAGCAGCTAGCACGCTAGATTCTTCCACGGCCATGGGCACCAAAACGTCTTCGCCATTTATCAAAAAATTGGTCGCAATACCGAGCGGCAATGAGAAAGTCCCAATCGCGTTTTCAATAAAGACGTCCGTCAGCTCACCATTGAGGGAGCCGAATTGTCCCATGCTGAACTTTTCGGATTCTGAGAGGTTAGCGACTTTCGCGACCGTTTGAAGCCTTTCGCCAACCGGTAGCTCGTAAAAACCAGGCAACCGAGATGAATCCTGCTCGGTTGGGTGTTTGTCACTGGGCGCAGTTGCGGGTTTTTGTTTTGCGCCGGTAACGGCGCTCGCTTCCGGCGGTGCGTTTAAATCAGGTGTTTCCATCATTTCATCAGCAATTTCCGGCTAGTAGTTCAAGAATCCATCGCAGACTCTTAACAAAAAAAATAGCCACATGTCCATAACAGGTCTCAAAAAAAATATTCAACGATTTTAGCTGGTTAGATGGCCAGAGAGTGTGTTCGCCTGCTGTCAGATCCCCAAGAGTGGTCCATTGATAGAGCATTGAGCTTGATCCGTGGGACTAAAAAGTCTTTTTTTGGAGCCTCGACACGCTAAACGAGGCCTCCCAGATCGCTTTTGTCGTCCTTATGTTGCCCGAGACTCCTCACGTCTGTTACAACCGTCGTCTTAGATGTCACCTCGAAGAATGCCCGAAGAATTAGTGCCGCTAGCGGAGGGTTGAGTTTTATGGGTCAACTAGAGTTACTCATGCTGATCATGGTGACCGCGGTGTTTGTGCTCTGTCTTTTGGTCCTTCGCAAGCTAACTCTTGTATCAGAAGCCACGAAGTCCGAGACACTTTTAAAGAGCTTGGGTGAGTTCAACGCTGCAAATAACAGGCTGCTTGTTGACGAGTTTTCACGCGTTAGGCAAGAGCTAACGGTATTGGGTAAAAATCTTAGGGATGAGATTTCATCGGCTATGAGGGTCGGTCATGAATTAATTACCGGGCAGGTACTCAAGAATTCGGAAAATCAGCTTAAGCAGCTTGACGTTATTTCTAAGCAGTGGACATCAACAGCCGAAAATCATGATGTGCGTATGCGAGATCTGCAGCGTACGGTTGACGAGCGCCTTCTTCACATTGAAAAGCAAAGTGGCGACAGACTGGAGATGATGCGTAAAACGGTTGAAGAGAAGCTGGAAGGAACCCTCGAGCGACGCTTAGGCGAGTCTTTCAAAATGGTCGGTGAGCGATTGGAACAAGTGCAAAGAGGACTCGGTGAGATGCAGAGCCTGGCAAATGGGGTGGGCGATCTTAAGAGAGTCCTGACTAACGTGAAATCCCGCGGCACTTGGGGTGAGGTTCAGTTGGCGATGTTACTGGAGCAAACGCTCACACCCGATCAGTATGAGTCGAATGTAAAACTAGGTGGTAATGCCGATATGGTCGAGTTTGCCGTGAAGCTTCCCGGACGTGAGGAGGGTGGCGACGTGGTATTTCTTCCTATCGATAGTAAGTTTCCGCAGGAGGCATATCAGAGGCTTCTTGATGCACAAGAGGCTGGGGCCACCGACGTTGTTCAGACGGCGCGTCGCGAGTTGGAATCAGCTGTCCGAGTTGCTGCCAAAAGCATTCGGGATAAATATATTCATCCTCCGCGTACAACTGATTTTGCCGTTATGTTTTTACCGACCGAGGGACTTTACGCAGAGGTTTTACGAACCCCTGGACTCATGGAAAAGATGCAAAATGAATTTCGCATTACAATTTCGGGGCCTACGACGCTGTCTGCGCTGTTGAGTAGCCTCCAAATGGGTTTCAGGACAATGGCTATTCAAAAGCGGTCCGGGGAAGTATGGAAAATCCTCGGGGTTGTAAAGTCCGAGTTTGGAAAGTTTGGTGATATACTTGAAGGTGTACAAAAAAAGTTGGGAGAAGCGTCCATGCGTATTGAGGATGCTTCAAGGAAATCCAGAACTATCCAGTCAAAACTGCGATTAGTGCAGGAGCTTCCGTCAACCACAAGTGGTTCAGGAGAAGACCATCTTGTGGGTACTTCCAACTCAGATGAACTTTGATGCCACGCAGCGGTACGACAGGGGTTTTTCTGAGTGACTCATGAACGATATAAAGCGTCAGCGTGGACGGCTGCGGTAGCGGCCTATGTGGCCTGGGGTATGATGCCGCTCTTTTGGCGGCTTTTTGAAGGCACACCTGCATTCATAGTGTTCCTTCATCGATGTTTATGGAGTCTACCGTTTCTGGTGATTCTTTCATTAGTTCCCCAGAGGCAATCCGCCAGTATAGTCGCCTTTGACCGCGGGAGATGGCCCTGGTTGATGGTGTCTGCGTTTTTGATCGGCTCAAACTGGTGGTTGTATATCCTTGGGGTCGAGCGGCACCAGGTCGTGGAAATGAGTGTCGGTTATTTCATGGCGCCACTCATCAGTGCTGCTATGGGCGTGATTTTCCTAAGAGAGAAACTGACTATCGGTCAATGGCTCGGGGTGCTCACCGTGGTCATCGGATCTGTCATGTATGGTGTTACGGTGGGTAAAGTGCCCATTTTAGCGATTGGACTGGCCGTAACATTTAGTGGATATAGTTTGGTGCGAAAAGTGGTTAAAGCACCGCCGATGAGTGCGTTGACTACAGAAGCTGGGTTTTTATTCGGCGCCGCCGTACTTTATCTTCTCACATCAACCCACGATCCGGCGCTGTCAGAAGCTTGGCAAAGACATGGCTGGCTGCTGGTTGTCGGTGGCGGATTAACGGCTTTACCCCTGTTGTGGTTTGCGCACGGCGTGCGCGGGCTGACTTTAACCTCACTGGGAATGATTAATTATATTTCGCCAACTGGTAAATTGATTATTGCCGTACTCGTCTTTAAAGAGATCGTAACGGATCAGCAAATTTGGGCTTTTGTGGTTCTTTGGATAGGTATCATTTTATACCTCATCAACACGTATCGACGCAGTCGACTGCCGCTTCAGCCAGAGTGAAGTCCATGGCATACATCATCGCCGGCTGGACAGTTTTCGTGTTGTTGATCTGGATTCCCGTGGAATATGCTCACGCCGCGTTTTGTTTCAACAATTATGATCTAGGTATCTACGGCCAGGCGCTAACGCTGGTTTCTGCTGGAAATCTAAATCCGTTTCTTTCCACCAGAGATATCAGGATTTTTAACGATCACTTTGATCCTATCCTTTTTTTATTTTCCCCCTTCACGACATTCGTTGAGCCAAGTTTGCTTGCCATCAGAATTGAAATGGCTTCGATTGTCCTAGCATCCTGTGCGCCAATTTGGCTCTGGTTGAATCGCCTTATTTCAAAGTTCCAGATGTCAGTAGTTTTTTTTGTAATTCTTTTTAGTCCAATGACATTGATGGCCGCATTTTACCCGTCCCATCCCGGGACTTGGGCGTTAGCGCCGCTGGCGTGGACGCTGGCGTTTCTATACGCGGGAAGAGATCGTTTAGCGTTCGTCATGCTACTGCTCCTTCTGGCGTGCAAGGAGGAGTTCCCGGTTGTTGGCATGTTTTTGGGGGCGGCTTTGATCATTCAAAATCGCAAACGAATTGGTTTCAGTATTTTGGTGATTAGTGGTGCGTGGTTTTGCTCGGTGTTTTTTTTGCGGCCAATTTTGTTAGGAAAATCGGATTACTACACGTCGGCTATGATGGCGGCAAATGGTGTAAATGTGATTGGTGCCAGTACATGGCTATTTTCGATGGCTGAATTATTATTTTGGGTTTTCATGCCGACATTGTTGTTGCGCGCCAGTAAGAGGGTTGGATTTAAATCCATTAAAAGTGACTCCTGGCTGGTGATTTGCTTGGGCGTCGCTTTATTGCTCATTGCGATACGAGTTATTGGCGGTTATTGGGGTAACCACAGGGCTGCGCCGCTTGCGGTGTTGGCGGCGTTCATGCTGCTTGGTGTTGATGATTACGTTTTTACATCGCGTCGACTTCGAGTCATTTTATTTTGTGCATTCCTGATTGGTACATCCGCACCGTTTTTTGAGCTTGGCAGTAGGGTGTTCAGGGATAAGCCATTTAAAAGGCATTGTCCGGCTTCTCAGGGGCGTATTGCGGCCTTAAATGATGTCGTGAGTTACCTCTCCGGCGTTGGTGCAACGGGCGTTCTTGCGGGCGGTAACATTGTCCCTCATTTAGTGGATTTACCTGGTATAGCTCAAATCGGTGCGACGAAGGCCTATGATTTTCGATTTTTCGTTGTTGAGAAGGGCGAGTATCGCAACACGTGGCCTATAAGTTCCGGTGAAATGAAGCTCATTGAAGACGAGTGGCGAAGTCGCCCGGGTGTCAAAGTTCTGCGTGATGATGAGTATGTCGTACTTCTCGAAAATGGCAGTAAAAAATAAGATTGGTTTTCAATTCGTAATCAATTAGCGGTGAATTCCGAGTTTTTTCATTAAGCGATGTAGATATGCTCTTTCAACATCCAGAACCCTTGCGGCTTCGCTGACATTTCCGTTCGTTTTTCTAAGGATGTACTCAAGAAATTGCCTTCCAGATTCAACCTGGAAGCGTTCCCAACTTGACGGGGGAAGATGCAACGCCAGCATTTCGGAGTGGTCATGAAGGGTGGTGTTGGACGTAGAGTCTGGAATTATTTTAGGATCAGCGATCAAGTCGTCGATATGGTCAATCACTGTGTCGGCTGAAAATATGGCAGATCTCTCGATGGTGTTTCGCAGTTCTCGGACATTTCCGGGCCATGAATATTCAGATAATTGTTTCAGCGCCTGAGGTGAAAATTCTTTTTGGCCCAGCGAGTGTTCTTCGCAGAACTCTTGTAAAAATCGTTTGCTCAATTCTGGTATGTCACTTGCTCGGTCCCGCAGGGAGGGGCTTTGGATCGTGATGACGTTAAGCCTGTAAAACAAGTCCTCCCGGAAGTTGCCAGAATGGCACATTTGTTTTAGGTCGCGATTTGTTGCGCATATAACCCTAACATCGCTGGTTAAGGATTTGTCGCCTCCTACCCGAGAAAATTCGCCATTTTGTAAAACACGCAACAGCTTGGCTTGTACGTCTAAGTCCAACTCGCCGATTTCATCTAAAAACAATGTCCCACCGTCTGCACGTTCGAAGACACCCAATCGTGTTTTTGTGGCTCCCGTAAACGCACCTTTCTCGTGCCCAAAAAGCTCGCTCTCCATCAAGTTTTTTGGTATCGCGGCACAGTTCACCTTCAGCATTGTTTTTTTGGCTCGCTGTGACATTCTGTGGATTTCCCGCGCAATAAGCTCTTTCCCTGTTCCACTTTCGCCTGTGATTAATACGCGGCCTGACGTTGGAGCGGTTTTTGCGATAATAGAGAGAATCTCTTTAATCTTTGGATGGCTACCTATGATTTCATTGTCACTATGACCCTTAGCTAGCTTGGCATTCGTTTCTTCAATTTTGTTAAACTCGAGACACCGAGAGGCGCTAACCAGGACGCGTTCTGGTGTGAATGGTTTTTCAATGAAGTCGAATGCGCCAATCTGGGTAGCCCTATATGCATCTGAAGCCGTGCCGTCGCCACTTATGACAACCACACGACTAGCCTGAGAGTTTTTTCCTAGATCTTCAAGCAGCATCAAACCGCTTCCATCAGGTAGTCTGATATCCAGCAAAATCAGGTCGAACTTATGACTTTGGAATTGTTGCTCGGCGTTCAGTTTTTGACGTGCTTCGACCAAGTTTGATGCCTCGGTGACCTGCGCACCCTCTTGTTCCAGGGTCATGCGTAGACTGATGCGAATGTTTCTATGGTCGTCGACTATAAGGACCTGCGCACCTGAGATTTGGCTATTTTTAGTCTTCAACTGTAAACCCTTTATGAATCCGCGGTAGCGTGATTCGGAACGTGGTTTTACCTGGGGTGCTGGTGAGGGCAAGCTTACCACCATGTTCTAGCACAATTTTTTGGCAAATGGCCAGACCAAGGCCCATGCCGGGCGTCGGTCCTGTGTGTTTGGTTGTGACGTAGGCCTCAAAGATGCTGTCCTTAATCTCAGCGGGGATTCCGGGGCCGAGATCTTCTACTTCGAAAATGACGCTGACTCGCGTGTGCTGCAGACGAACCGTGATGGGAGAGGTTCCCTGCGTATCCGCTTCCGCTGCATTTTTAATGAGATTATGCAGCGCTTGTTTTAGCAGCTGATCATCAAATTCGGCCATAACGTCTTCAGATGGTCCTTCGTAGATGATTTGGTGTGGTTGGTAGGTGTGCTCGGCTAGTTGTACCGCTTGTTTTGCGCACTTTGTGGCGCTACTTGTGGCCAATCGTGGCGATGGAAGCTGGGCGAATTGTGAGAAGTCGTCCACCATTCTTCTTAGTCCGGAAACCTCCTCGAGGATGACGTGGTGGGCCTTGTCTAGAAGTTTTTGGTAATCCGTACTTTGACCGTCATAGTTTCGATGTAGCTGGCCGATCATAATTTGAATGGGTGTTAGTGGGTTTTTTATCTCGTGCGCCATTTTCCGAGCGATGGTTTGCCATGAGGCAAGTTTCTCAAGTCCGACCGTTCGTGCTTGATTCTCCTGGAGGTCGTCAGCCATGCGGTTGAACTGTCTACTTAGCAGGCCGAGCTCGTTGTGACCGTGGGCTTGGAAACGAAATTCGTCATCACCTTTGGCGTAAGTTATAAATCCCTGGACGAGTTTTTGTATTCTGGTCTTGCTTCGTAGCGTCATATATATAAATGCAGCCATCAGTAGCAGGCACATCACGGCTAGTGTCAGTGACAAAGCTATGATGAGAGCTGGGCGAATCCTATCGCGTAATTCAAATCCGATAATTTTGTATCTTTGGAGGACTTCCTCGCTAAGACGGTAGGACTCTTCGCCTTTGGTCTGTTGAAAGCGAACTAAGTAGGGGCCAACAATCAGGTCGGAACGAGTTTTCCATTGAATGGCAGCGTTACGTATCCGCCCTGTTGGCTCAATAACCCAAGGTTCTTGGGTGAAAATATCAGCCGTACCGACTTTTTGGAGGGCGTCCTCGAGATTTTTTGCTGATATACTGGAAGGGTTTTTTATAACTTGTTGCAGCTTGTTCGCTAGTAAATCCTGTTTTGTTTTGTAGGCCTCTTTCTGGCTTTCAAGACCCCGCGTAATTGTCGCCTCAACGGCTGGGTCATGTGCAATATGAATGAGTTGGTCAATGCTTTTGACGGCAAGAATGGCCGCAGTAAGATATCCAGCGATAACTGTGATCATGGCGATGGCTGCCAGCCTTACCACACTCCACTGATGCCATGAGACGTGCGGAAGGTGTAACGCGGCAGATGTTTTTTTTCTTAGCCTCGAATTTGACAACTATTTTACCTGTCTAATTGATTTGGGGTTTAAGTCTTTTTTTGGGCCGGCGCTTGTTGGATGCTTTGGTACATCAATGGTGATTTCCGTGCGTCCACCTAATTGCAAGTCACCTAACATGTGGGAATATAGTCCCTGCATGAATCCGGATTGCTGATTGACTAACCAGTTTTTTATTTTCAAAGCTTCGTCAGGCGAAGATTGCCGAACCTGAAAAGTGGCAAACAATTTGCCCCCGTTTTTTATCGATACAGGTAGCTCTGAAATTGGGATACGGTATTTCAGGCACTCCTGTCCCCACGATTGCATGTTGGAGCTATTAAAGGTCCGTGCGGGTAGCGGCTCTAGGCGAGTCGTCTGGTAGCGTTCCTCCCAAGTGTCGTATTTGACACGGCACACTAGACGCAGCTTTTGTGTAGATTCCTCCGGCTTAAGTTTCTGCTCGGATACTCCCAGGACTGTGAATGTGCTAAACCCAGAATTAACAATGTCTTTTTGCTCGTTGCTGAGTAGGTCACTGATATCGATAACCAAAACCGCTGAGGAGCTTTTGAGATCCCAGCTTGCCGTGTGGTTTACAATCTGAGTTTGACCGGCGGCCTCAAGAGTCTGCGCCAGGATAATTGAGATGAGGATGATTGCCGCCAAAGTCCATGTTTTCATGGGAGGTCACCGACCTCTGCGGACCTTGATTCGAACTCGGATACTGGTGATTTTTCCCAATGTTTTGCAAACGGATTTTCTGAGGCCAACTTGAAATTGATGTCACCAATAAATCCAGTCGAGTGATACCTGTAACCAGCAATGGTTTCACTACCAGAGTGTTTGAATGACTGAAATTGGTCTCGGCCGAGTCGACGTGAAAAATATAGAATGGACCGCAAACCATGACTCGATGTTGTGACAGGTAATTCTATTTTTACCTCGCCTCGTAAAGTTGTTGCGCCGCGACCAACTTGTACCAATTTACCTGCGGCAGTTAGTGCCAGCATGTCTCTAATCGGCTCGGTTCGAAGCGCCTCGGCTTCTATTGTTGCATGTTCCCGATTTACAAGAGATGGCACGATGGAGATAGCAGCTTTGTAGCCAGGTTGCGGTAGAAAGCTGAGTAGGCGTGTTTCGCGAACGACGCCGAATTTTGGCCCAGACACCAACGTGGGCCAGTGATCGACTCGGTAGCGTTCGTGACGGTTAGAGTACCAAGCAAGGCCGTAAGTGACGTCTAGGCCCCACCTTTGCCTCGTCCAGAGAGTTTGGCCTTTCATACCAAAGGCCTCTGTTTCCAGATATCTTTGACTCGGGTCAGTTACAACAATTGCGGCATCAAATTGTATCGCTTCTGAAACAAAGCGCGGCAAACCGTAAGCCATCGATCCGAAGATTAAGTTGCCATTTGTGTCGAGGTCGGTGATTAACGCGCCTCGATGTGATCGTCTCAACAGATTTCGGGCAACAAGACCGAATCTGTAACTGCGCACGGGGGAGTCGTCTCCAAGATCAGGTGCCGGTTTGACCAAGGAGAGACCGAATTCTCCACCGGTAGCCCAATCAGAGAGGACTTCATCATCGTCATAGGCCGTAATAATTAATTTCGCGTAGCCGGGATTAGAGCCCTTTTTTAAAGAAAAAAAGACGTATTTGTACACTGCAAGCCCTAGCAGTTTGGTTCTGGCCTCGGCGAGCCATTCGTCGGACAGTGTCGTAGTGTCCGAGATGCGTAACTGTTCGCGAATCTGCTCGGGACTTAATCGTGATGATCCGCTGACTTCCAGTGATTCCAATTTATAAGTTTTCGTAAGCCCATCTGCCGGTTGGGCCATAAGAGGTCTAAAGCAAAGGCATAGAATTAGAGCAAATCGGCTTGTGCTGTGGAGTATGGCGTTGTTGCTTTTCATGATCATTCAGCTGTTGCTTCGAAGGCAGTTTGGATGTCTTGGGCATCGATCGTCAAAATTTGAAGTGTTTGATCTTTTCACCATTTGCGCCGATTTCGGTCATCGCTTGGATGCCGATTTCCAAGTGCAGGTCCACGAACTCGCTGGTTACTTTTTTGTCACTTTCTTCCGTTTTAACACCTTCGGGAGTCATGGGTACGTCGGACACTAGAAGTAAAGCTCCTCGTGGAATGTCGTTAGCGAGTCCGACTGAGAAAATGGTTGCGGTCTCCATATCAATTGCAATGGGTTTAAGTTTTCGCAAACGTTCTTTGAACGCAATATCGTGCTCCCAAACTCTGCGATTGGTCGTATAAACGACGCCAGTCCGATACTCCAAACCCTTATGCATTAATTTATCTGAGACGAATTTGTGCAGCTTAAATGAAGGCATGGCAGGCACTTCGGGGGGAAGGTAGTCATTGCTTGTTCCCTCGCCGCGGATGGCTGCCATGGGTAGGATAAAATGCCCGATTTCGGTGGAGTGTTTCAGGCCCCCACATTTGCCCAAAAACAGAACACCTTTGGGCTTTATGGCTGTCATGAGATCCATAACTGTCGCTGCATTCGCGGACCCCATCCCAAAGTTAACGATTGTCAGCCCGTCTTTATTTGTCGACGTCTGCATGGATTTATCGAGGCCTCGGACCTGGGATTTGAATTTATTGGCGAAAATGGTGACGTAGTTTGCAAAATTTGTCAGAAGTATATATTCACCAAACTCGTCAATCGGAGTGCCTGTGTAACGGGGCAGCCAATTTCTGACGATTTCCTCTTTGGTTTGCATTCAATGTGCTACCTTTTCTAAAGTTGAACAACGCCCTTGGAATAGTGGTAAAGTACTACCAATTATTTATTTTGTGATTCATTATAAGGGATTGGGAAAGAAAATACACGTGCCAATCATGGGGTTGGCAGAATCCTTAAGAAGTACTTTTAATGTCAGACTCAGACCAAGAAAAACCCAGTTCATCCTCTGTCGATGATCGCGCTCGCGCCCAGTTTTCGCCGTTTGCCATACCATGGGAGCTTTGGCGACTTGGTTCGGGTTGGTTGACTCATGCGGCGATTGGTCTACCCATAAAATTTGCTAAGGCCGTGGTGAAGGACTCTTCCCTTGTTCCATGGAGCGACGCAAAGGTGTTTGCCATCGTTGGAGATGCTCTGCTTGGCGTCATTGATGCGTGGGGGCCTTTGTACGGTAAGGCCATGCAGGTTTGGCTATCCAGGATGGGAAAAGAAGCTGTCCCGGTCATTGACATGCTCAAACTTGACCGGGTTTACGGGGATTGGCCGCCGTTGGCTTGGGACGACGTGCAACTTATTTTGGACCGGGACGTCCCCGATTGGCGGGACGAACTCAAGATGGAGAGTAAACCTTTAGGTGTTGCTAGCATGTCACAGGTGCATGGGGCTGTTGATATGGAGGGGCGCTCTTGGGTTGTAAAACTTCTGAAGCCTTCAGCGACTTTGAGATTAACCGAGTCCGTCTCGGCCATCGAGTCGGCTGTGCTGGTTGCCGAACCGTTTGCAGTAACAAGGTTGTCGAGAAGATTTTTAATAGATGTCAAGGATCTGTGCGAGAGCTTGCGACGTGAGATGAATCTTGATCACGAACGAGAAACCATGACTAGGGTGCAGGAATTGATTGTTTCCAAAGGGCAGAAATCTCTTTGTGTCCCGCAGCTCCATCCTCGGCTAGGCAGTAGGTCCGTCATTGTCATGGAGCGATTAAATGGCATTAAACTGAGCGATATCATTTCAGGCAAAGTGGAACTTGAGCCAAGAATGCGTAAAAGTATTGCCAAAAAGCTTCTGAACGAGCTTCTTGTGCAGATTTTTGAGTGGGGCTTATTTCACGCAGATCCACATGCTGGCAATCTCATGCTGCTGGAAGATGGAACCGTGGGCCTCTATGATTGGGGACTCGCTGGAGAACTTCTTGATACGGATCGACGATTCATTGCCGGTATTCTCAAAGCAGTCATGGCTCTTGATATTGAAAAGTTGATAGACGTTTTAAGTGAGATGGGTCGGGAGTCGACGGGTAAGAGTATTGACCGCGACAAAATCCGCCTTGAATTAAGAAAGATGATAAAGCTTGTTGAGGATTCACAGGCGGCAAACGGCGAGGCTCCCTCTTTGAATCAAATGGTTGAAGCTGCCCTTGATGGGGCTGATAGACTGGGCATACCCATGCCAGCGGGACTTTTACTTATGGCGAAAAGTTTAATGACAATTGAAGGCCTTGCCCGGGGCATTGACGCTAACGTACCGTTTGCTATGGTGGCGGGGCCTGTCCTTTTCCGGGCGGCAGATCCAAGCTTTAGCGATATCGTCGCCCTTGCAAAACAAATGCCTAATCTTGTTCGTAGGTTTTTAAAAAAGGACTAGACGCAAGTGAAACGACTTTTTTTGATTGTCATGAGTCTACTCTGCGTGAATCCCGCGCAGGCCTTTGAAGGTGTCGCTATTTTGGGTGATAGCATGTCCACGGGGGCAGCTGCGCACCCTGAAATGGAGTTTGACTCCTGGAAGATATGGGAAATTTTTAATGGTAAAAGCAATCTTGATGTACAGGCAGATCATGTGCCGCCTGAGTTTAGAAAATTTGCAAAAGGCCTTGAATCTCCAACGCGTGTTCAGCCCTCTGTCAGAGAAAATGACGGTGGTTCCGGTTGGCTTTGGCACAACGTGACGCAGCTCGTGTCAGCCCGGACGCTGGAGGAACATCGTCTTTCGTTCGGCTATTTTGTGGGCCTTGCCTTGGGTGTCGCACCCAAAGATATTTTACTAGCTGGTGAGAATGGGGCTAGAGCAAGTCGTGCTTGGATGCATGCTTCAAGACTTATCGGAGCACGAAATGGTGATGTCCCCGAGCGGATTATTTTGCTCTACAGCGGTAATGATTTGTGTGCACAAAATTATGAAGAAATTACGTCAGCGGATGAATACGGGGATAACCTTTTGTCGGGCATGAAGTATCTCGTGATCAATGCCCACACGCCAGCACGTGGTTCCAAGATCTTTCTTCCGGCATTTCTTCCGGTGACCTCCCTCATTAATGAGCCGTCGATTTTGGAGCATAAAATAAAATTAAACGGTGAAGAGATGACCTGTAAAGATGCTAGGTCAAAGATGTTTGCGGCCCGAGGGGAGTCTAGTGAAGGGCTTGATGATGGCCGATATCAAGTTTTTAAGAATTTCATTCCCCCTAGTCCTGTATTGCTTTGTCCGACGCTTTTTCACCCCGCAGCCCAAGACGCAGCAAAGCAGACACTTCTAGCAAACCGAATCCGGGCTTACCGGGATGCTCAAAAAAAAGCAGTAACCGATTTTAACGAATGGCGAGGCCGCCGGTATCCTGGTAAGGCTTTTGAGGCCGTTTACTTGGATGGACCTGAGCAAGTGCGCTTTGCTGGCGAGGACGTGGCAGGTGATTGCTTTCACCTGTCGGCCCGGGGGCAGGGTAAGGTAGCGGGCGCCATCTTAAAGGGTATTCTGTAGTCAGCGTTTTTTGGTGCAGCTCTTTTTGCTGAATTAATATGCTGATAACACTGATAAAGTTGATAAGCTCCCGGCGTGAAATCACTTGATTTGATGTTCTAAGATGCTTTATAGTCTGGAGCTTTCCCGCGCTCGGATGGCGGAACTGGTAGACGCAGTGGACTCAAAATCCACCGGTTGCAAGACCTTGTGAGTTCGATTCTCACTCCGAGCACCAATCTTTAAATTTGCTTGTTACCAAACAGATAAATATGTCAGACTTAGCCTAAATTTTGCGCCATTTAGCGAATTTTAGGGAGCCTGATATGACCAGCGTTATCGGTAGCGGTTTATTGTTACGTCTATGGGCACCAATTCTTTTGGTCGCGGTTGTATTAGCTCCGGGTTGCCGTTCAGCAGAGTCAGAATCAAACAAAACGGGGTCCGACGCAAATGCGGCTCCGGCTTTGCCGATGGTGGGCAAAGTAGATGATAAGGCTGGATTTTTTGTTCAGTTGATCAGCGACCGCGATGTGCGAACTAAATTCAACCTTCATAAGGGTCTTTCGACCTTTGATGAGCCTTGTAAGGGTGATCTTGGTCAGGTTACTGATTGTTATGTGGATGCTGAAGAGCTGACCTTGTCTACGATCGGGTTTTCTTTTCATTATCATGTACCAAAGAGCATGTGCTCGTTTGTTGTATTTGAGCCATTTTACTTTGTGAACCGACTGTCCAAACGCACGAGCTCGCTAACGCGTTTCATTGACAAGACGGGGACTGTGGGAATCGATACCAATACGGACGGCATCGTGGATTCCACTGATTTTGGGTGTTATAGCCCTGGTGGTACTCCCGAATGTTGCATTGGTGAATACCCGCAGACGACATTCATCTGGGATCCTGCCATCAACAAATATGGTGCCCCAGTAACTGAGCATGTCAATCGAACCCT
Organism: uncultured Polynucleobacter sp.; assembly: GCA_964402975.1. GTDB lineage: Bacteria > Bdellovibrionota_B > Oligoflexia > Oligoflexales > RGVZ01 > CAMDKS01. Next base: position 50,031 of record CAYOEM010000005.1, on the reverse strand, counting down.
CGGAAAATGTCTGGGCGGTCCAGCGACAACAACTCAATCGAAAGATGCTATGGGAGTTCCCTTGGCTACAACGTCTTTTGTGAAAAACAAAGGTATCAGTGCTGCCTATAGTTTTGAACCGTTGGCCGTCCACGGAGTCGGCACGGGATGGATTTCGAACTTTTTTGATCCCACTCAGCATGGAGGCAAGGAACCTACGGCATTTAATTACGATATCGATCCATCTGGTAACGTTGAGGCGTACGGCAATCCCTACTATAGGGTCTCATGTCAAGATTCGGCCGGCGAAACATTAGCAGAGATCCGATTGCAAATTCGTGAGTGGAATACTGCTGTCAAGTATGAGGCGAGACGTAGCGAGCCCGGTGCCTATGATGAAACAGGCATTGAAGGAGATCCATGGTCCGTTGATAGCAAGAATGATTTCATGGACTGGTTTGATTTTGAGAAGGCTGGCATAATTTATCCCGGATACGATTTCCAATAGTTTAAATACAGGAGTCGATATGAATGCTTTAGTTTTGATGTTGCTTGCCATGCTAGCACCAATAGGCTTTGTTTATGGAGCTGAGCCACCAAGATCAGACGCTGTCTGCGTGCGAAACTTTTTCCCCGATGGCTCAGGCATGAATCCATGTGAGCCAGGGAGTAAGGTTTTTCGCTTGGCGTTAACTCTGGATGAGGGGTCAACATATGTCTGTACTAAAGTTTATGAAGACCGACTGTGCACACAGTCGCCCAAAGAGTACAGATTCGTGCGAGCCGCTGATGGCGCACATTTCTGCACGGTTAATTTCCATCAAGAAGGAATTGCAGAGTATTGCTACTCAAACCCTCGGATTTTCGCTTGGGTGACTGGGTATATTGATTTGACGTTGATCGAACCTAATCGGTGATAACTACAGGACTGATTCACAACTTCCCGTCGCATAATTGAGTACATGGTCCGCTTTACATAGAATTTGAGGCGCGCCATTCGCATCATCCGGAGGGACCTTGTATTCTGGCACAAATAAAGCTGCGCTCACGGTGTTGCCGTCCAAGGTGGTATCGATGCGGTGAGTGGCAGCCGCGCACCAAATTCCGCCATTAATGCTATTTGGAACTGGGCGATTGCAAGGCGCCACCTCGAGCGAGTATTCGACGGGATACCCGGCGGCAGCAGATGCGTGATCGGGGATATTGAAGTTAACTTTAGCAGAGCTTCCGCCGGTTCCAGTGATTAAACGTCTTGATGGATCAAGAATTTGATCACCCGGCTGCATGTAAAAATTGAACGTTATGGCTCGGTCACCAAATAGCTCTGAGATTTTTTCACTTTTAGCTGAGATCTCTGTGCCACCAGGCACTGGTGTGCCGCAAATACCGTGTGCTCCAACCCAACGGTATCCCCTCCACGCGCCCTGGCCGAGACTTAACATATTGATGTCATCCATAGACTCTTGAGCGTGCACTAGCCTTGAAATATATGAAGCGGGATAAATATTCAGACGTCTGTTCACAAGGTCTTGAAAGTAATCAGTGACGGGTGCTATTTCCGTGGGGTCTGGATTATCATCTGCACTCAAGGTTGCGCCCGACTTAATAGCAGCGCGAACCATGGCATAAGGTGAGGTACCTGTGTAGATTGGCAAAGTCACAGATTTCCAGATGAGAGTGTCCACATCACGCGTACCATTGGGATCCAAGTAAACATCTCCTAAAAGTCTGTCCATCGGTACTCCAGCCACGGTTTCTTCGAAAAATCCATTTTCATTGGCATCAATAAAGGGAGTCGGCTGATCGATGAACCACTCGCTGCCTCGTCTAAAACACGATGCTTTGGTCGGATCCTCCGTACACGCAGAAGTCTGCTTGCCCTGGACGGGTGGGGTAGCGTTTGCAACTCCATTGGCGCCCAGACAGCGACATCCTGCTCCAGATGGAATGACACCGAAGAAGGTCACACTGTCGATACCCTGCGAATATGCACCATCTTGATCTTTGTCCCAAAAGCCGTCTCCGCCGGCGTCATATTTTCCATTCCTGTTAGCATCATTAAACGGCTCCTGGCCACGCATCATGTATACGAGCGTCGAACGCCAGTTCTTAGCGAGCTCCTGAAAGGACGTCGATGTCAGTAGTTTCGCGGTGCCAGTGCCGCTGCCGCTGCCTGATGCAGTGAAAATTGTGCCAGGTGAATTAGAGCTCGAACCGACGGCGAGAAAGTTGGTGTCGCCCGTTGAAACTATCTGATAGGCAGATCCAGCTCGAAAGCTTCCAGCCGTAAACGAATCATCAAAATCTGCAGTGCCAGTTCCAGTTCCTGGTCCGGTTGCTGTAAATATCGTTCCCGTCGTATTTGCGCTTGCTCCAAGCGCTACGAAGTCCGTAGTACCGACATTTGTGATTTTGTATCTGCTGCCGGTTATAAAATCTCCGGCCTTAACTGAAGCGCCGAGTTCAGCCAGACCGTCTCCTGAGCCAACTCCCGTGGCTGTGAACGTGGTTCCAACATTGCTAGACGAGGCGCCTAAGAGAGTGAAGTTTGTTGACCCTGGGTATACGATCTTGTAGCTCGCCCCTACTTTAAAGTTACCAGCTTTGAATATTTTATAGATTTCTGCGACCCCGTTGCCCGTGCCCGGGCCCGTGGCAATAAATGCTGTCCCAGCCAAATTGTTAGGCGCGCCGATAGCCGTAAAATCCGTACTGCCAGGCGACACTATGCGGTAGCTTTGCCCTGGGACGAAGTTACCCGCAGCAATCGGTTTGTAAGTTTCTTTTGCAATCGCCTCCGGGTTACAGGTGGCCAGTGCAGCTGGATCTTGAAATGGTTTCACGGCTGTGGGGCGAGCTGAACCATTGTAAGACGCCAACATCGAAAATTTCAAAGAACCGGTCTGGTCAGGGACGCCACCAGAGTCATAGTTTAAAGAGCCACTTTCAGAGTGCAAATAGACAGGATTACGCACGCTCAAAGATCCTCCAAACGCCGAGCTAATCCTAGCGGTCATTTCCAATGGTGCGGGTGTTTCGTTGTTAAAAAGCGCCGTGAGAGTTCGCGCATTTGTTGAGTTATAAGTTAGGGCTAGAGTCGTGAGATTTGCAATTCCCGAGCTGATAATGAGGCTTGGTGACTTCGCATAACTGACCTTAGCGTATTCGTCCGTGTAATAAGCGTAGACAATGAAAGATCCGGGTAGCTGACCCGAGCAAACTGGAACTTTAAAAACACCGTCGCTGTCAGATGTCGCAGAGTACGACAAGAATGTGCGGCCAGTGGTCGCGTCGGTTTCAAAAGACCCTGCGACAGATCTCGGGCGAAGTTTGGTTCCGGCTGGGTATCCGTAGTCAGATTTGAACGTCATGGTGACGTTTGGGACTGGGTCCTTAACTTTGAGAAGCTGGAAGTAAACGTTCCCACAATCGTTAGGCCCTGAATCAAGCAGGTTTAGCTGAAGTAATTCGGTCGGTTTTGCACTGGTAGAATCAAAGTCGCTATTACGATATGTGAACGAGTAAAAAGGTTTTGTGACAATGCTAATCTCAGCGGAGTTCGCTTTGATTGTTCCAGTAACCGCATAAAGCTTTACCTTCGCGATTTTCATGGCCCCGCAGAAACTACCCGTGGCCTTGCCATCACTTCCGGTGGTCAGTGGAGTTGATAGCTGGCCAAATGAGCTAAGTTCCTCATCCTTGACGCCTGCAAGGGAGACGACAATACTTGCATTTTCAACGGGGAGTTTTGAGTCACTTTTCGCTAAAAGAGAGAACGTGGTGCAATTGTTAGTTCCAGCATCGGACGTGTAAATCGTGGTAGCTGATAATGAATCAAAAACTAGTGAGCTAGCCACGGTTGGGGCGGGTGGGCTGCTTGTGGTTTGAGCTGGCGTCTTTTGAGTTGATGCTACAGGCTTTGATGGCTGGTTGCAGGACGTTAAAGCGATAAGCGCAGTCCCTGCTAGAGCAGTCTCTATTAGCCTCTTGGATATATTCATGATAGCCCCCTTGGCAAGCCTTCCCTCTTAGCCTGTTCGGAACTATTGCGTAATTCTTAACGGGGGCGTGATTAATTGTCTTAACACCCTGAAATTAATTCAATATTCTTAAAAATTTAGCCTGTTCTTGGCAAAAATCTAGTCGCAGTTGCCTAGATCTTCAGACTTCACTGGCGCAGGATTGCTAATTTTGAGTGATTCGTGATCACACACGCTTCGATCACTGACTGGAGATTTGGGTGCATCGCAAAGTGAGCTGACTTGGATGGCATAGCTTGCGCCCTCTGGTGGCTTCGTCTTGGCTTCTGTAAACTTCTGGCCCATGACATACGCGAAAACGTAGCTTTTGCCTTGCAGAGTGTAGGTTCCGCATTGATCGGTTGTGATGTATGCATCAGGTAGTTTTGACAAAATCGAGGCCCTAGCATTAGCTATCGCAGCTGCTGGAACTTGGGAGCAGTCGTTGCTGCGCTTCATTCCGAGTTCAACACATACTTTTTTCATGCGGTTATAGATTTTCCCGGCTGACTTGCAGGCGAGGTAGTCAGGTGTATCAAGCATTTTCTTCCAGCACTTCGCGTCACCTTTCAATGCGGACGCACTTGATATGGAGGGTGCTGGTGTTCCATCCTCGTTCCCGCCCTTGCCGCTATCTTGAGGGACTGTTTTTCTAGGTGGTTGGGTACCTGAGCTCCCTTCTGGTGCGCAGGATGTTCCAAAGCCAAGTGTGAGTGCTAGTGCAAAAACGGTTTTATTCATTTGCAGTCGACCTCCGAGAGACCAGTAAGATCTCTTCGGCAGATGTGCCCGACAAATCAAGCCCGCCTACTGAATTGTCAAAAAAATAAATGATTTCAGATCATTAAAGACGATTTGGCAGGTGTATTTCCCAATCGATTGTTTTCACGGATTTTGCCTTCGAACCTTCGACCAGTATGCGGCGGTTGTCGGGAATTTATTAGCAAGGCCAATTGCCACTGAGTCCGCGGTCGGACCGCCCATGTTATGAAGTGCCGTTAAGATACGGTCACACACGAATAATGGGCTGCCGTGTCGAACATTGCGGGGGTCCGAGAACGCATTACTTAGTTCTTCTATGATGGTTTGATCTGGCTTGCCGCGATAAATGACTGCAATGGTGTTTGCAGCTTCGGCTCTGACCACCATAGCTTCGTCTTTCAGGCCCTCTAAAACGAGGTTCGTACAAACCTCGGGCATGCTTCCTTCGGAGCAGCGCCTCATCCAGCCCATTCGCCACTGCCAAGCCCAATCCCCAAGCTTTTGATAGCCGCGATTCTTCTGATGATGCCAGAGTCGTTTTAACTGGGCAGCATTCATGCGGTTAAAGTGTTGCCATTCAGCGGTGGTGGGGGGGGTGTCGATCTTGAATGTGGGCTCGCCCGCTAGAATCGCGGTTAGTGAGGCCGAAAGGCCCCATAGCAAAAGCAGTGCCTTGAAGAATTTGGGTGATCTAAACATCTGAAATCCTTTTGCTTTACAAAAAAATTTGTTTTTTTCCTAAAGGGTTTTCCTGACCGGCCGATCTCTCCTGTGCAATTGAGGCTAGGGTCAAGGCCAGTCTTGAACCCACGCAGCAGAGCGAGGAGGAACTTATGAGCGAGCAAAATTGGTTTGTCTATCAAGGTAATCAGCAACTTGGTCCATTTGTGACCGCTCAGGTCAAGCAAATGCTCGACACTAAGATGATCGCTCAAGATGCTTATCTTTTCAAGGCTGGATGGAAGGATTGGCGCCCGGTGGAGGACTGTCTCGAAGAGCTGGGTGTGAAGCCATCTGGAAGTCAGCAACTATCGTCGTCTGAAAGGCGCTACTCGGCTCCTCGGGCATCGATACAGGGCCGCGTCATTGTGCACAACAACGGGCAAATGATTATCGGCAGCGGGGTCAACATTTCTGCCTCTGGCATTTTTGTAGAGACGGCTGAGCAGATTTTCACGGTTGGTGACAAGTTAAAGCTATCGGTACGTATTGACGGCTTTGTGAAGGCGTTTAACGTTTTTGCCCGGGTCGTGCGTTATAACTCGGATCCCCGGTTTCCGGTTGGATTTGGCCTGACTTTTGTTGGATTGGATAAAGGCATTACGGACGAGATTGAACGGATGGTGGCGTCAAAACGCCTAGCTTCAGAGAGCAAAGTTGGTTGAAGGCAAAATTCGCGTCACGTTCTTTTCCGAACTTTCATTGAGGTCATCCGTCATGTTATCGAGTAAAAATAAAAAAACTATGAGTTGGAAACAGGTTAAAGATATCGTCGACGCGAAACGTTTGATTGATATGGGCCATCTATTGTCTTGGACGGATGGTCGCTCGGTGTCAAGAATTTTAGGCGATGAGCACTCCTGTGAGTTGGTCAAGCATATCGCACTTCGTATGGGAGAGCGATTCAACGACCGACTTGCCTCTGAGATTCTTGTTGAAAGCTTGTATGCGGTCATCAATGCGTCTGGTCAAGAAACCGTTATGGTCGCGTTCCTCGAAGCTCTTTTCGATAGTGATGAGTTTGAAAACGTCACCCGTCACTTGGTGGAAATTAGTTTGGGCGGTGAGGTTGGAGATGATGAGCTATCCAAGTCCGTTATTTCATCGGCGGTGGCTCTCATATGTGAAATTGGACTAAATATTCAAAGAATTGAGGATGATGATCCTGGGCGAATCGAAAAAAGTCGCTCCTTGTCAGATCATATTGCAGCATACTTGCTCAGCGTGAGTAACACGAACGTCCAGGCGGTCAGAATTTGTTTGTTGCGATATTTTAGTCAAACAGAATACGGGAATGTGGGTAAGAAAAACTACACTCGTTTGATGAGTCGATTTGGCCATTCAATCATGGAAGTGCTTTTTCAGCAGTTGTTCTTCAAAAAAAGCGAAAAAGTTGCAGCGCAATTTCTTCTCGAGAATTTGCCATGCGCTCTCGAAGCTGGCGGAGACAGTCAGAGGATGCTCCACGAGATATTTAAACAGTATATGCTAAAAGAGTCCGAAAGATTCTGTCTTTTTATGCATGAGCTGGGATCTCACGTCATCTCGTTGAGTCACGAGAACGAGCTGTGTCCCGCAGCTCTCAGTTACGCGCGGCATCTCATTGCTCTTTATAAAGTGGCCAGCGATCTTGGCCACAAAGATCTGGGGCGTGAAGTGCTTCAAGAGCTCTATAAATTTGCTCCCTTTGGCGACTGTGCGGCCTGGATACGAAGTTTAGAATCATCTGCTGAGATAAGAAAAATTTTCCGAGACCTTGCCCAGGATTACAGGATCAAGGTCGTCCAGTCTGGCAAGGGCGGAAAGGTCATCAGTCAGTTCCGAGTTTCCAAGCGAGGCCGCAAGCCCAGTCTGTCGAAAGGGGATTTTGGATTCCTCGAGCAAGTCACAACGCTTGGCGAATACGAGGTTCGCTACAGCGCCTAGAATCGTCAGATACCAAAAGGCGAATCAGGGAGAATTAGACAGTCCTGGCTCCGTGATTTCACCTGCTTTAGCCCGGATTTCTGAATCTCCAGAAACGGGGAAGTCGATACGAGTTTTGGCTCCTATGACGTCCCGGATGAACCAGGCGCCTTTTTCTTTGATTAGCGCTACGGAGTTTTCGGTTTGGACTGTTGGGGCACTGGATGTGTCCGTAGGTCTTTTATCGGCGATGCCGAGGTCCTTATACTTAAGCTTAAATGTGATCTCGGTTTCTCTCGGGGTTTTATCACGCCGTTCCACGACATCGTAGGATTGAAGTTCGTAGTGTCTATTGATGTAGGCATTTGTAATCACGTCATCAGATGCGGAGACAATGGCGTCTTTAAGACGCCCAGTGGTGTATTGCAAGAGTTCTTCTCGCTGAGCTAAATTTTGCATGTTAAGTGCTGTATTCAGGTATGCTTCGACGACTTTTTCTGGGGGCATCGAGCTTCGTTGGTTTCCGCAACTTCTAACACACCCGGTGAATGACATGACCGACAGTGCAATTGCCCATGTGCGCAAAGGCATCAAGTTTTTCAACGTCAAAAAAAACATCTATTCGACTCCTCACAATCCTGACATGAAACAAGACCTAGATCGCCCTGGGAACGATTCTATCATAAATTTGGGTTAATCTGCAGCCGGAGGTTTGGTCGATTCATTGCTCCGTAGCCGTTCTCGCTCTTGCTCAAGCTGCTGGCGTAGGGTTGTTTTAGGCAGTTTTGTCGGAATTCCCTCCGGGGCCTTATTCCGCTGGCTACGGTACCGGTAACCCGCGGGGGATTTGGCGGGATCTTCGTTTGGGGCTATCGCTGTTGTATCTGAAAGGCCCGGCGAGCTAGCAGAACTATGAGCACTGGACGTCTCGATTTGCTTGGTTGGCGCGCTTTTTGGGGTGTTCTGACTGGGTGACGCCGATGATTCGGAACCCTTATAGTAGCGCGAGTTTGGTCGGGCTCTGCCCACCTGCGGAAGCGGCGCCATCTGGGGGGCGTTTTTCAACTTGGCCGCCTCGGAGAATCTGTTTTCAAAATCCGGTATTTGCTCGGTTGTCAGCAGTTCAAGCACGTAGCGGCCATTTTTACTCATATGATCAAGAGCTGCATTTATTCCAAAAATTTGGTTATCGATCAAAATGATAGAGCGATACTTCGCGTAGAAATCCTTCGGCCGCAAAGAGACCGGAATATTGACCTGCTTTAAGTAGTTCAATCGACTAAGAATATGAGAGGCTCGGTCTTTACCGAGTAGGATAGATATATCGAGTTTTCGGTACTGGGCAATGAATAAAGATGAAACGATTTCGGCATCGCTCAAAAAATCAGTGACAACCCAGATGCGTTTGGAAGCGCCTCCGATTTTTGATAGTACATCGGCTCGCAAACTTGAGAAGTCGGAAAATTCTTGCCGTTGATCTGCGGCCCAAACGTCATCCGAAAATGAACTAAAGATTGTAAGAGCCAAGAATAGCCCGCATTTTTTGATTTGGCCTGAGGTCATTGTTTTGGTCCTTTACGCCTGATAATGAACGCTCCAAACCCATCCATATCGTCTTGGTTACCTGCAAAAATCATTAATACGTTTTGCCTGGTCACATACTTTTTAAAGTAGTCGGGTAAGCGAGACACCGGAGTGATCACCTCAAATTGACTTGGTAGCTCTTTCTCAAGCCATTTTAGATGATCTTCAGTCTCCTCCGACTCAAAACTGCAAACCGAGTAGATCATCTCTCCGCCAACCTTCAAAAGTCCGAAAGCGTGCTTAAGCAGTTCTCTTTGTGCTGATGCCATTTCTGATATGCCGGCCTCGGTTTTTTGCCATTTCCCCTCGGGGTGTCGACGCAGCACGCCCATTCCCGTGCAAGGAGCGTCAAGCAATATGCGGTCGACTGGTGATGAAGGTTTGTAGTCTTTGAAGTCACTCAGTATCCATTGAATCTGTTCGTAGGGCCCCATACGTGCCGCATTGTCTTGAGCCCTTCGCATTTGGCTTTCGCTTTTTTCCACAGCGATAATTTTGACCGATGGACCGCCGAGCTCTGCAATGTGGGTGAGTTTGCCACCCGGTCCAGCGGCCGCGTCAATGATCGTCATCTCGGGTTCAAGCTTAATGAGGAGAGGGATGATCTGGGATGCTTGATCTTGAATGGTGTAAAATCCCCTTGCAAATAAGCTTTCTGGGGTCATGTCCGGATGTTTCTTGAGAAGAATACAGCCTTTCAAGCTCGTTTTATCGGACTGACTTTGTTCATCTCTAAGTAGGGATGCCTGAAGATCTTTTGGTTGAATTTTGAGGGTGTTGGCTCGAATAAACAACGGTGGCGGCTGGTTATTAGCTGCAAGCATGGTCTCTAGACGCTCAAAACTGAACCGTTTGTGCCACCTGCGAACGATCCATTCAGGGTGTGAGAATTGAAGCGCCAGATATTCGACTGGCTTTGTCGTTTTATCTGGTTTCGTAAAATATTCAGCACGGCGAGCGATTTGTCGCAATATTCCATTCACAAACGGGACCGCCGAAGCTTCGCCTTTGGCTCGAACATATTCGACACTCTCGTTAACAGCAGCGCGGTCAGGAATACGGTCCATATAAAAAATTTGATAGGTACCGAGTATCAAAGCAGCTCGAACTTGTGGGCTAACTTTGGAAAGATCTCTTTTTTTTGAGGTATGCTGAAGAATCCAGAGAATCTTTTTGTACCATCGAAGTCCCCCGTAAAGAATCTCCTTGGTAAGATTGCGATCAATACGCTTTAGGTCTTTAGAATTTTGTGCGTAAAACTCATCTAGCACATCTTCTGGTTTTCTATTTTTTTCCATGACTTCGACAAATGCGTCGAATGCAATGAGGCGGGAGATTGTGACTTTTAGGCTCAAGGTGCTTGGGGCTCCAAGGTGCTTAGAAAAATGACCAGCAGGCGTCATGCTGCAGGTAATTAATATTGTAGGGGATCTATGGTTCGGTTGATAGGTGGGCGGCATCAATCGAAAAAAATTCATTAATTACAGCATATTGCAAGGCGTCGCCGAGGTGGCTTCTCCAAGCCGAGGGATCTTCAGAGGGCCCCGGGGGTCCGTCCTTGGAGCAGGGATTGGTAGACATCAATTGTTTTTTTAACCATGCCGTCGGCGCTGCATGCATCCAAAGCCCATTCATAAGCAGTCTCAGCGATGTCGCGCCTTAGTGTGGCATCTTCAGCTAGTCGCAACAACGCGAGGCTCAGTGCATCGGCATCACCGGGTTGTACGAGAATGCCTGTAGATTCGTGCCGGATTAGTTCCGGAATCCCCTCAACGCAACTGCCTATGACTGCTGTCCTTGCAAACATGGCCTCAATAATGGTGCTGCCCAGTCCCTCAGAAAGACTCGGTATGGCGAAAACATCTGAACCCATAAGAAGTTCAGGCACATCCTTTCTAAAACCCAGGAACACGAGAACTCCAGAGTCAATTAATGAGCGGGCTGTGACTTTTAGTTCGGATTCAAGCTCGCCCTCGCCCGCGATAAATAGTCTTGCACCCGGATATTGCCTGATTAATTTTCGGAAGGCTTGAATGAGGATGAAAAGTCCCTTGTCGGGCACAAGACGCGAGGCGGAAAGAATGAAGAAGTTTCCATCTGTCGCCAGTCCCCGCGTTCGGGACAATGATTCGCGAGCGCTGATTTTTTTATCCCGAGTTGATGAGAATCGTTTTTTTGAACTTCTGATGACTGACAAACGCGACTCTTCCACCCCACCACTCATCAGAACGCCTTTAATAAAATTTGACACACAAATAAAGTGATTGACCGTGAGGTCTACAAACTTCTTCCGGGACAAGAAATTCGGCCGGATTTTTGCCGGTATTCTTCGATGCACAATAAGAATGATGTTGGGCAAGAAGAAGCGTTTTAGCCAATAGGCAAGGGTGTGGCTTTTTCCGCAATGAGCATGGATTATATCGATATTGTTTTTGATGCAGTAGTTGCGCATGCGGATAAACTGCAAGGGGCTAATATTGCTTAATCGATGCAGTGGGACGTAACCAGCGATCTGAGCCCTGGTTTTAAAGTAAAGCTTACTGTTTTGTGGAGACGCCAGATGGTGCGCAATCTCCAAATGGTTAGACTCCTGGATAAGAGTGGTAATCTGACTTTGCCCGCCGCCCCAAATGCTCGAGCTATCGACATGTAGAACGTTTATGAGTTTAGTCATTGGGGTTTTCCGTTGTCGATTCAGTAGCGTTACGGCACATAACAATTAACGGAGGCAGTCTCTAAGACCACCTCCGTCAACAGTTTATCAAGACATTTCTGAACCGTCACGTTTGCCCGCTAATTGCGGATGGGTGTGATTTCAGTTATTCGTGCCCTGAGCGCGTGTGAACGCCTCGGCAAATGCCGTTTTAGAAGAACCAGATGCCGCGCCAATGTATTGTTTCAGCTCTTCGCCATCAAGTCCCTTGATCGCCGCCTTGCGGCTCAGCGAGAATCGGCGCTCGTCAGCGTCAGTTGAAAGAACCACGAACTCAACCTCGTCGCCTTCTTTAACGGCGTCTTCAGTCTTGGCGACCTGTCCGTCAGCAAGTTCGCTGATGTGGATCATGCCTTCGATTCCTGGGGCGAGCTCAACGAAAGCTCCGAAGTCTGCGACCTTGGTAACTTTCCCCTTGGCCTTCGATCCTGCCGGATGTGCCTTCGCGACAGCTAGCCATGGATCGTCGGTCAGTTGTTTAATACCGAGCGAGAATTTCTCTTCTTCGGTATCAATAGAAAGAACTTTCGCCTCCACTTCATCGCCTTTTTTATAGAGATCGCCTGGGTGTTTGATGCGATCCGTCCAGCTGATGTCGGAAATGTGGATCAAGCCATCGATGCCATCTTCAATGCCGACAAACACGCCGAAGTCTGTGATGTTTCGGATCTTGCCCCTGATGACGTCACCGACCTGATACTTCTCTTTCACAACTTCCCATGGATTTGGTTCCATTTGCTTCATGCCAAGGCTGATGCGTCTGTTTTCCACGTCGATCGCGAGAATGACCACTTCGACTTCATCGCCGATATTGACAACTTTGCTTGGGTGGCGAACCCGTTTGGACCAGCTCATTTCAGACACGTGGATGAGGCCTTCAATTCCACCCTCAAGCTCAACAAAGGCGCCATAATCAGTCAGGCTGACGACTTTTCCTTTTGTCTTTGCGCCGACGGAATATTTTCCACCAGCAACGGCCCAAGGATCATTGAGAAGTTGCTTGTATCCAAGGCTCACTCGCTGACGGCCTTCGTCGTAGCTAAGAACTTTGACTTCAATTTCTTGTCCAACTTCAAACAACTCGCTTGGGTGATTGATGCGGCCCCAGCTCATATCCGTGATGTGAAGAAGACCGTCAATTCCACCAAGGTCGATGAAAGCGCCGTAGTCTGTAATATTTTTAACGATCCCTTTGAGTGACGCACCTTCTTTGATGTTGCCTAAGGTCGAAGCGCGCAGTTTCTCTCTGTCTTGTTCAAGCAATACGCGGCGAGATAGAACAATGTTGCCACGCTTTTTGTTGAATTTGATGATTTTGAACTGCAGCTTGCCGCCGATTAGTTTGTCAAGATTTCGGACAGGACGTAGATCAACTTGGGATCCGGGAAGGAATGCTTTAACGCCGATATCAACGGAAAGCCCGCCTTTAACACGGCTTACAATAGTTCCTTCAACGATTTCGTTTCTCTCAAATGCTTCGGCGATTCTATCCCAAGCACGCAGCGTTTCGGCTCGTTCGCGGCTTAGTACCATCTCGCCAGCATGATCTTCAAACCGGTCGAGGTAAACTTCGACTGTTTCGCCTACTTTTGGGCAGTCAGTTCCGAATTCATGCTTCGGTACTTCGCCTTCAGATTTGTGGCCGATGTCGATAACAATCCCGTCGTCAGTAAGACGAACGACGAGGCCCTTCACAATCATCCCTTCTCGTACTTCGGATGTTGCAGGGTTGCCGGCAAGCATCTTGGCAAAGTCAGAAGTCAAGCGAGTATCAGTTTCAAAGCCTGTGTCTTCGTCTTCCCAGCGAATGCCTTTTATTCCGGATTTCGTTGTTTCTTGTAGCATCGTTTTGAACCTTTTCTTCCCACCAATTTGGGTTCTGGCAACAGGTCATTCTGTCGGCAGGTGGTCTGGTGGAGGTCGGTAATTAGCATGTAACGTCAGGTAAAGTCAAAGCATTTCAGCTAATTGCGTCCAATTCCAAGGTGCCAAAATTCAAGGAAATAGACGCCCCCACCGATAGCCTCAAAGTTAAGTAAACCTAGGGTATAATTGGTAAAATTGTTGCCATTATCCCGGAAAATTAGGACCCCTCGTTTATGAAGAACTCGGTCATCGTCATGGCAGTGCTGGCGACGCTTCAAGCAGCGCCGCTCTGGGCAAACTCTGAAGGTTTCAAGGTATCCTGCCCGAACCCTCTGCCCAAGGTGCCTTCAAGTCTACCCCGATCAGACACCTATAAGAGCGTACCATTTAAGCCAGGAGAGATTAGCGAATATGCTATTTCGTGGATGGGTATGCTGGCCGGGTATGGGACGATTGAAATTCAAGCCCCCCAAAAAGTAGACGGTATCTGGCATCGCGGCTACAGGATCGTTGGGCGGACGGGCGATTGGTTTAAGGGAATCTACGTCGCTAATGACTCCGCCTCGGCCGTGGTGAGGCCGTGGGATGACGGAGTTCGAAAATTCTATATCGAGCAACGTGAGGGTAAGTTTCTCGGTAAAAGTTTCACGTTGAAAAAATGGCTAGATTTTAATCACGATCGATGCAAAGTTCAAGAAAAGCAGGAGCATTCAGATACTGGGACTACCAATGTTGAGCGTGATGTTCAGTACGGTGCTGTTGATGCCATTGGTGCCACACTCAAGCTTCGAACGTTTGATTATGTGGCTGGGAAAACCGAGAGGTTTCTAGTTTACACGTCAGAGAAGAATTGGTTTTTGGAGGCTACTCCAATGGGAGACGAGGATGTCGTTGTCCCAGCCGGTACGTTTAAAGCGATGAAGGTGAAGTTAAGAACGTTTATTGGGAAAGAGCTTCAGCAAAAAGGCGATGTTTTCGTCTGGATTGCAAAAGATAAAAATCGTACTCTTGTGCAGGTGCAGGGTGAGATTAAAATCGGATCTGTTTATATGAGGCTGTCGAAGTACACGCCCGGAATGTAACACCGTTGTGAGCATTAAATTCTTGTCGAGATCCACGCCCGTTAGGGTCGTGGCCTGTTTGGTTTTTTGGTTGCTGCACGCCCGCGTAGCGATGTCGGCTGCTACCGCTTCGCAAACACTTAGTCCCCGCGAAATCTTTAGAAGAACGGCCAGTCAGTGGAGTGGAGACATATTCCTACTGCCGAAGTACGGTAATACGACCCTTGAGACTTGGGAGTTTGACCCCAAGCATTGGCAGCCGAGCTCAATTGCTGGCAAGCTCATTCCCGCCCATCCCATGACCATGCATGGCATCGCCTGGGATTACGATTTGCAGATACCGATCGTATTTTTCGATCCGACAGGTAAGTTTTTTAAACATGGAGAGCACAAACAGCTTGCTGTCCAGCAGGATATCGTACCGACGCTTGCAAGAGTACTCGATATTCCAGCGCCCGCAAAAGCGGGTGGGCGAGTTTTGGAGGAGGCTTTGCAGGATGTCAAAAAAGTGCAAAGCATCTCAACGCAGCCCCTGCCAAAAGTGATCATCATTTTTATTCAAGATCAAGTAGGTCGGCACTACTATGCTGCCCATAAAGGGAAAGCACCATTTTATGAGTCAATACATAAGCGCGGTGCAAACTTTGTAAACGCGAGTGTGGCTCACGTCGATGTGGAGACAAGTGTCGGCCACGCGTCGATCGGTACAGGGACTTGGCCGGCCGAACATGGTGTGGCCGGCAATCGTTTTTTTCATGGCGGTCTTTGGCGTCAGCTTAGTTCATTTACGGTGGAATTTAATTCGTTTGATCCTTTCAAGAAAAAAAATCCCAGTCTTTTTTTCTCGCCCACGTTTTCGGATGTTTGGTCAGTTGCAAGAAATGGTAAGCCCGTTATTTTGTCGGTGGCTCCAGTCGCAAGAGCTGCCATCTCCGTTGGTGGTCATGGTGGATTATTTGCTGGGGGATCGAAATCCTACATTACTTGGACAGAAGAAAACGGTGGGGACGGAACGTGGACGACCGAGACCGAAACATACCGCATGCCAAACGCGTTTAAGGGGAAACCTGCTCTTGCTTGGGTGAAAAATCTGGTCGGGGAGAAACGCGAATGGCAGGGGCACGAGCTGCTCGACAAGGAAGGTAAGGTCCATAGCCGCAATTTACTAGGCTCACCTGCATTGGTGCGCCAGCAGGGAGATCTTACGAGAGATGCTATCGAGGAGCTCAAGATGGGAGACGACGGCGAGACCGACCTCTTGTGGTTTAATACAAAATCTACAGATTACTGCGGACATTTTTACGGATACGAGTCAGATGAGTGCGGTGAAGTCTTGTCTGCAGCTGATGACGAGGCTCGTAAGATAACGGAGCTGATAGATAAGAAGACGAATGGAAACTATTTGGTTGTTTTAACCGCCGACCACGGAGCCGCTCGGTTGCCAGAGCTTTCCGGGGCTTACCGCGTTGACCGGGTGAAATTGAAGGACGATTTAAACGCAAAGTTTGACAAAAGGGATAACAATATCGACGTGATTCAGTTGATAACCGTCAGCCAGATCTATCTAAATCACGGTGAGCTTAAAGCTAATGGGTTTAAGGTCAGTGATATCGTCAAGTTTTTGAAAGCATACAAAGCAAAAATGGAATTTCCTTACAATGCTCTGGCGGCCGATTGGCTAAAGAAGGGTAAGCCTAAGGAGGCGCTCTTTTTTGAGGATGTGATCGATCGGGAGTCTCTAAGTAAGCAGTCGAAGCGTTGATCTTGTTAAAGTCCAGCCTCCGCCAGTTTTTCTACCGCGACCATTTGGTGCTCGCTTAAACTCTCTGGCACGTCGTATTCCACCACGGCGAAAAAGTCACCCCGAACACCTTTTCCCGGAACAGGAAAGCCCAAATTTTTCAGACGTATCTTCGTGCCTGGCTTTACTGCGGCGGGAATTTTTATTTTTTTGGGACCGTCTAGCGTGTCAACGTCCTTGGAGCAGCCCCGCAGAGCTTCTGAGAGCTTTAGCTTTAACCGGCCGTCGATGTCACTTCCGCTTCGGGCAAAACTGGGATGAGAGGAGACGGTCACGATGACGTACAAGTCCCCGGGAGCTCCACCGTGAGGACTGCCAATGCCTTTACCAGCCACTCGTAGCCGGCCACCATCAGCGACACCAGCTGGTATCTTAATGGTTAGATCTCGAGATGAGCCGTCCGACAGGCTGAAGGCCACGTGTCGTTCAGCTCCCTTAAAAGCTTCCTGAAAGGAGATGGTAATAGGATATTCGATATCCTGTCCTTTTGGTGGAGGGCCGCCGAATCCGCCGCGGCCACCAAAACCTGGCCCGCCAAATCCTTGTCCACCAAACCCACCGGCGAAACCAGCGCCAAAAATTCGGCTAAAAATATCAGAGCCATCAAAGCCAGCGTCCGTGAAAATATTTCTGAAGTCAGCACCGCGGAAGATGTCCTCTTGACTAAAATTCTGATGGAATTTTTGATCACCAAAGGTGTCATACTGGCGACGTTTTTCCGTGTCGCTCAGCACGGCGTAAGCTTCACTGATCTTTTTAAATTTATCCTCAGCCATCTTATTGCCGGGATTTCGATCCGGGTGAAATTTCATGGCGAGTTTTCGATAAGACTTTTTGATTTCGTCTTCCGTGGCGCCCTTTTTTACACCTAAGGTTTCGTAGTAGTCAGCCATGCCAATTTGTTGCCTCAACTGGGTTAAAGTCGCTTTGGTAGAATAAGGCTCAATTGCAGCCTGTCAAGAGTGTAAGACGCAGTCTCTCTTGGCTTGGGGGTTAGCCTAATTAGCTATAATTTTAAGGATTTTTTAATCCACTCAACCTTAGAAAATTGTCGAAGCATGCTGGCCTCACGGGTCAATTTTCGAGCCTGCTCAAATGTGAACCAGCCCACGTCATGGGATTCGTCCGAAACGATAGGGGCAGACGGCGTCGCTGATATCAGCAGATATCTTACATCGTAGTGATAGTGCTCGGCATCCCGGTGATTGGCAGGAATTAAATGACGATCCAGATCAAACGGAATAGGCGGATAAGCCGTGCTCGTGCCGAAGATGTCGCGTTCGTAATTTAGAAACTCAAGGCCTTTCAGGCCCGATTCTTCGAGGGCCTCGGTCATGGCCACTTCGTGAGCGATATGGTGCCCGTCCGCGTGCCCGCCGAGTTGAAGCCACATACCTAGCTTCTTGTGATGAGTCAGTAGTACCTTTGACAAATCCTGGTTTAGAACTAAAGCCGATCCGGTAATGTGACCTGGCATATTCGAGCGGTCGAAACATTTTGCATGATGCTGGACGAACTCTCTAAAAAGGACGGCAGTGGTCGTATCGAAAGAGCTGTCGCGGAGCTCATAACTCGCTTTGGGCAGACACCACGTGGTCTCGTATGATCGAAGAGCTGAGAGAAGATCTTGCCGTAAGGTCATCCGGTTTGAAACTCGCTCGACAGAGTTGAAGAAAGGACCCGCACGACCCTAGTTTAGCTCAACTGGATCATCGCTTGCCAGTCAATACTAAATCTGGGCAAAGTTTTTTGCGGGCATCGACTGGGTGGGTTACAGTATAGTTTTCTTCGTCGATAGATTTTGGAAGGATTGCTTCACATGAGCACTGTAACAAAGCTTTTTCAGCCATTCAGGCTGCGGGGACTTGAAATCAAAAATCGTATTTTTGTTTCGCCGATGTGCCAGTACTCTGCCCAAGATGGTGTCGCCGGTGCGTGGCACCTCGTGCACCTTGGTGCTCGGGCAGTCGGAGGAGCAGGGCTCGTTATGGTGGAAGCTACGGCCGTGTCCAGTCACGGAAGAATTTCACCATCGGACACAGGCATCTGGAATGACGAGCAAGCTGAAGCTTTTAAGCAAATTACAAGCTTTCTGAAGTCCTCAGGTTCAGTTGCTGGCATTCAGTTGGCGCACGCAGGACGCAAAGCAGGAACCGCTGAGCCTTGGAATGGGGGAAAGCCAATAGAAGTCGGGTGGGATATCGTGGCTCCAAGTGCAATCGCCTTTGACCATGGCTATCCTGTGCCCCGGTCTATGTCGGAGAGCGATCTGGATGATATGGTTAAGTCGTTTCATTCTGCGGCACAAAGAGCGCTCGTTGCTGGTTTCCAGATTATTGAGATCCATATGGCGCACGGTTACCTCCTGCACGAATTCTTATCCCCCCTCACAAATCAACGTAAAGACGCATACGGCGGCTCATTGGACAATCGCATGCGTTTCCCCTTGCGGGTGGCGCGTTCCGTACGCGAGGTGTGGCCATCTGAACTTCCCGTCTTTGTGCGTATCTCGGGCGTTGACTGGGTGGAGGGGGGCTGGGATCTAGAGCAAAGTATTGTCTTGTCCAAGCAGCTTAAGTTGCTCGGTGTCGATTTGATTGATGTTTCTAGCGGTGGACTGTTGCCCAACGCTAAAATTCCTGTGACGCCGGGTTTTCAAGTTCCATTAGCCCAAGGCATAAGAAGTCAGGTTGAAATACCGACGGCCGCCGTAGGTTTGATTACGTCCGGGACGCAAGCCGAGGAGATTTTGCGCAGCGGTTTTGCTGACGCCGTTATGATTGGACGCGAGTTTCTTAGGGACCCTTATTTCCCATTAAAAGCCGCGAGAGAGCTTGGCGAGACAATTGCTTGGCCAAATCAGTATCTGCGGGCCCGCAGCTAGGGGGTTGTGTTGAGCTCAAAATATCCGCCGTGTTACAATGCTGAGATGCGCTAATAGGGGGATCTAAATCATGAAATATTCGATTAAGACGGTGACGCTCGCGACAGCTTTTGGCTTGGGGATGATGGCTACCAGCTTTTATGGAGTCAGTGCGCAGAGCAGTGAATTTGAGAAAAGAAAGGCGGAGCACTTGGCCCGCATTGACGAGCAGCTTCAAAAGTTGCAGCAACACCGAAGCTGTGTAAGTAGCGCTGCGTCCCCAGAAGATCTGCATAAGTGTGGTGACGTTATGCGGGAGTGGCGAAAAGACGAGCGTAAGGAGAGGCGAAACGAGCGACGAACACCTTGAATTGTGGGGATAGACGTCTGCCGTTAGTTGGCAATCTTGTCGAATACGTTCCAGATTTTGAGTTTGCTTTGAAGATCAAGCCGCATGAGCGTTGCCGTGCGACTTGTTTCGTACCATGGAGTCACGAATCCAGACTTCGACCTTATTGGTTTAAAACCCAGAGCTACTAGGTTTTGTTCGGCAAGCGGACCCACAGCCCAACCGAGTACGTCAGAAGCACCATTCTTTGTTGCTAAGTCCAATCGAATCGCGTGAATCAGCCTAGAGATACCTCTTGATCGGAACGCTGGATGCACCACCAAGCGGCTAATATATGCAGCTTTATCGAGAGTGCCCACGATCCTGTCACCTGATAATTCATCTGGGATTTTGTATCGATCAATCATCGATATACGACCGTAGCCAACCAGCTTCGCTTTGCTATC
Source organism: uncultured Polynucleobacter sp. (assembly GCA_964402975.1). Lineage (GTDB taxonomy): Bacteria > Bdellovibrionota_B > Oligoflexia > Oligoflexales > RGVZ01 > CAMDKS01. Next base: position 29,963 of record CAYOEM010000005.1, on the reverse strand, counting down.
AAGGACTAAAACATGCACCGAATCGTCATCTAAAGTATCCAACGCAGTTATTCCTTTGGGAACCAAAACCGTGACGTCCAGATGCTCAGCCGATTCCGCTGACCATACGTCATGAATTAGCGAGTCGACATGCTGACGCAGTCGCCCAGGTAGAGATTTCAAAATAAGCGTTTCAAACACGAAAACCTCCGAAAAAAATTTCAAACACACGTTCTCTGGGCTTTTTGACCGGCGTGATCACATCAGACTCCGATGGATGCAAATGACATTCCAACGTTGCCAATAGTCTGAATTTCATAAAACGTTGTAACTTCGGTATGTTGTAGGGCTGCGTGGCCAGGATTGCCAATTTGGCGTACCTATCAAAAGTTTACTCGCGGTATAGAATTGAGACCTTCGTGACTTTGATTTCCAGAGAGGACCTTGCGATAATGGGGGCTGACGAGATCTAAATCATGTTGGGTTGGGGTGACATTAATGAGTGGATGGTATCTGAAGCGCGGTACAACAGAAGTCGGTCCAGGTAGTGATGATCAAGTGCGGGCAGCTTTTAAAAAAGGCTCTTTGTCACTGGAGTCACTTGTGCGCAAGGATGGGCAACAGGACTGGGTCGCGCTGAAAGACTCTGGTCTCTTAACTGACGAGGATAAGAATCCGTTTATTGCGGAAGGTAAGGTCGAAAAACCAGCTGGCGAGAAGCAGGCAGCGCAAAATCCATCACCGGGTGATCATAAGCCACTGATACACCCGGATATGTTCAAGGAAAAGCCCCGCTACAGTCGGCGGTCTCCACCAGTTTATGCTCCAATATCTGATCGATTTATGGCGGTTTTTATCGACTTCGTCATATTGTGGGTAGTGACCGCAATATTTTTTGAAATATTTGGTAGTTTCTTATTTTTAAGTACTCGACTGACCACCTACTTGATGCTGACTTATGTGATTCGGCTAATCATATATGGTGTTTATTTTGTTTTTTGGCAGTATGAGTGGGGTTACACCATTGGTCGAAAGATCATGAAAATCCACGTGGAAATGGCCAATCGAAGCCGACCGGACATGAAGACATTTTTGGTGCGATATTTGGGGTCCCTGGTTTCCGGTCTGATGCTAGGATTGGGCTACTTCATTGCTTTTTCTGATCCAAAACTTCAAACCTTGCATGACCGTTTGGCAGGGACAATTGTCGTTAAAGATTAGTCCCGTTCGGAAGTGATCCTGTTTTGATTGATATGAGTGCTTCCGAAGAGCTAATTTGGATCGTTATGCGTCCACTGGCAGCGGCTGTATCAAGGTATCGATTTAATGTCTCAATCATAAAAGGCGGTGGATTAATACGTCGGGGGGGCGGGCCTCTGTCCGCAGCAGCTTTGATGGCAATATGGATGAAATCTGTATCATGACTGTGACTTGGTGACGAAAGCGTCGTAATAGACACTTCCGATGACTCCAGTTCCGCCGTAACGATTAAAATAGCGCACAAAAGAGTGGTTGAGATAAGGTCCACGTCTAGCGGCTTCAGTCGTGGGGGGCTGTCGCCGCCGTGAATTTCGGATGGTGCTATGATAGTCGCCTTGGTTCCAAAGCGTTCTAAAAACGCAGATTCGTCGTCAAGAAAACGTCCCAAAACGTCACTAACATTCAAAATTTGAATTAAAGGAGTTCGAGTCGGCATCGCGCTTGTAGCAAGGGTTGCTCTTGCCGTTACTCGAACAAAATCTGCCAAGATAAGAGCATTCGATATGGATGTATTTGTCGGCGTCTCGGCGACCATAAGTTCGAGTAAACCGCGAAGCTGGGCTATGGGCGTGTTTAAATTATGGCTAATTAATTGTATAAAATTTTGTTTTAGATCTCGCGCTTCGTCGGCCCTCTGAGCGGCGGCGAGCAGTCTTGATTTTCGGTAATTGTTCATGGCAATTCGAAGGAAGATAGATGACGTTAGCGTTACAAAGCAGCTGATAAAAATGGGTGTTACTGGAAGATAGTAGTGGAAATAACGGATGCTAAAAAAATTGAATGATAGTAACCCAGTGGCGCAGCACACGAAAAAAATGATGCTGATTCGATCTATTCTTCGAAAAGCAAGCCACGAAATCAGAGTAAAAAATATCAGACACAACAAATAACCTAACCAGATGGGTGCGACCTGAACCATGCGCATATCCAGAAGCATGGCCGTCATAGATGCCCAAAACACGTGCCAAGGAATGCCGTCAGCTTGAAGTGAGTGGCTCATTGTCGATTGGGCGACGTATGTACGCTGAAGCACTTCCTTGTTATCTCTGAACATCACGTCTTGTTCAGCACTATTTCCGATGAACACTATGGACCCTTCAGGTATCGAACTGGCAACGGGTTCTCGGGCATCGAGGAAGCTAAATTGACGCAAAGATCTCAGGTCAGGAAGGTTGAGGATGATGTTAGGTAAGTGATGGGGCAGGTTTGTAGACGTGTATCTGTCTGGATCGGACAGAAACCTGGACATGATCTGTTGTGGCATCCAAGTCCAGTCGGGTGAAAATGAGCAGTGTAAATTTATCTCGTGGTAGCAATCACGAGCTTCCACGACATTATATCGCCTCGCAAAATCCGGGTCGATCGTACCAGAAGAGAAAAAATTTAAGGCTAGAGTGACGCGGTCGTGGATTCCAAGTCTGTCGATAGTCGACGTAAGGGGTTCAAGGTATTCTGGTGTCATGGGATGGGCCTGGGTTAGCCAGCTAATAACGATCCATTTTGGATTATGCCTTGCGACATACTCCAAAACATTGGCGTACTCAGTTATATGTGCGTCAGAGAGTGCTGAAAGTGGGGATCGCTTTGTCACTTTAAGGTCAGAATTAGTAGCAGAAAATGAGATGACATGATTTCCGCTTGGGTCATCTAGTCCCACTGAGTTGCGAAGTGCAAATCGTAAAACTTCACTTTCTGTTCGTGCAACTAAGCTTTCGCGAGGTCCACCAAAATACATGATGTGTATGATGAGCCATATGACTAGCAGTCCGGTGAGAACGGGTGCTGCAAAACGAACCCATGCTGCTGAAGTGCTTTGCCACGAAGGCCCGAGTTTTCGCGCTACTTTTCCCATGGTAAGACCGCCCTGAACTCGCTGCCGATGCCAATGCTACTATCCAGCTCCACGCGTCCGCCTAAGGACTCAGCGAAATACTTACATAGATAGAGGCCGACGCCAGTGCCCTTTGCGGCGTACAGGCGCTCATCGTTTATGCGGTAAAATCGTTCGAAAACGCGATCCTGAAGCTCTGGCGAGATGCCTGGGCCATCATCCGTCACAGAGAAAACAACGTACCGACCTTGTTGAGCAAAAACCCGAATCTCTACCGTGGATTGTCGGTTCGCGTATTTGACCGCGTTACTTATAAAGTTAAATAATATCGCATCGACGAATTGGACGTTGGATTTAATGACGGCCACTTGGTCGTCGATATCAAGATTAAACTTTATGCCGCGAGACTCGGCTTTTACATCAAAGCGTCGAAGAACGGAGTGCAATAACTGTCGAACGTCAAATTCATTTACGCTGACATCAGGCGCAGTATTTCCATCGGCTGCGGCAAGTTGGTTGATACCGGTCAGGTATTCGTTAAGATCAGAAGCAGCCAGAAATAATCTTTCGTGAAGAGCTTGATTGGCTCGTTCGGTGTTCGGTCCGAGCCGTTCGCTTCGCACGAGATGTGTGATGGTTTCGGTGGTTGCCGAGACCCAGGTCGAAAATCCACTCAGAAAGTATGATTGAAATTTTGCGAGTTCAGATTTTATTTCAGTTGCGACTTCCTGGTCAGCGATCGATCTGAGGTCCAGTCGAATGCGTCTTGAAGCGGAATAAATTGACACCAAGACGCTCGCAAGGAACGTATCGGCCAAAGGAACGGAAAGATTGAGCCACCTGTATAAACAGGCATGGATTGCAAAAATACTAATCCATATGCTGACGGTTGCAAGCGTCGCAAACAGTCCGCCGAATTCCCAGGAGGCTCCGCAAAGCACGGCCACAAGAATCGTCTGGGATATTGTCACCCATGCCGGAGGCATTCGTAAGCTCTCACCGACACTTAGATTCTCAATGGCGTTGGCAATTAAATATGTTGTGCTGATGCCTGAAAGGTTGGTAGGCGCATAACCAGTTAAAGGCGTGTTGGCAAAAGCCTGCTCAGTTGTTTGGACTCCGGAAGATCTTGGGCTTGAGTAGCCGATCACGACGATACGGCCATCAAAGCTGTCCATGACCTTCGCAGGAGCCAATAGCAGTGTCTCGATTTTTGTGGTGGGGTAGTGGCTTGGCGGGTTGAATTTTATGAGATACGTCCCGGCCCGCAATGCGAAATCCGAATTTGTCATGCTTGCCACCTTGGTTGGTAAGTTGGCAGTCTGCTTCAGGCCTCGGTAACTTAAATAAGGCATACTACGTACGATAGCGTTGCTCCTTGAGCGAAACGTGTCGGCTGCTGCTAGAGAATCTTTGATGCTCTCTACGCCCACAGGCAGCTCGCGTAGATTTGGTATAAGTTGATTGTATCCGATTGTTCCAATAACAAAGCGTGGGTCGTATTTTACAATGTCCCTGATTTCTGCGAAGTCAGGATCGTCGGGTGGGAATGCATATTCTGGCATGAGAAGAACGATGGCTTTTGCCTTGGTATTGGCCAGAATTCCGGCGGTTGTTGTGATGTGACGAATGCCAAGAAAAGGTTTCTTATTGGCGTCCTTGCGTAGGCGAAGTTGGTCTCCCTCCAGTTTCTCAATGCTCGCGTCATCGATGGCTAAAATTGAGACGGCTGTGGAAGATCCCGTGTGCGGCATTAAATTTATTCTGGTGTCGTAAAAAAAGTTCTCAAGTTCCAGGCGAAAGTTGGTTGTGTAGAACAAGAAAATCAGGACTGAAAAAATGCCCACGAAGATTACCGTCAGCGGATCAATCCAAATCAGTCGCAGGATTTGGGTTGCGAGAAACCAAGGTTTTCCCCGACGCTTTGGTGCAACGGGAGATGTCATGGTTGGTCCGGTCTCCAGTCGTGTGCCGTGATCGACAGGTTTGTTTGTCCGCGGAAGATATTTCTAGACAAGCTGACGATGAATGAGTGCGGTTGACCCGTGCAACCGTCGTCGACAACTTCGTTAAACAAAAGAATACGGTGTTTGACGCCCAAGCTGTCTATTGTCACCTTACTGTGTTTTTTATCGCCAGTAGTCTTGTCGTGCATATAATCTACTTTTATGACCTTGCCTGACAATCTGAATTTTGGCTCCTCGAAACAGTGGCCGAATGGTTTCAGATCTTCGAGTGTTTTAAGTATGTCTAAGTGTAATAGATCAGCGGGAATTTCGCAGTCATAGGACAGCGAGCTTTCCCATATCTGGGGCGATCTATCACGCCGCATCCCTGCATAAGTCTCTAGCCGGCGGCGGATCTCGTTTTCATTTTGTTCGTTGAATGAGAACCCTCCGGCGGCGGCGTGACCGCCGAATTTAAGAAATAGATCCTTACACTCCTGCATGGCGTCGGTAACATCAAACCCTGGGATGCTGCGCGCAGATCCTTTGCAAATTCCGTCCTTGCGCTCAAACAGCCAAGTTGGCTTCCAATTTTCCTCAGCAAGTTTACTAGCGGCAATACCAACGACGCCTGGATGCCAGGACCCGCCAAGGAATAGAATGTGGCTTTCTTTGCTTTGACTTGCCTGTGTTCGGGCCTCAGCTACGATCGTTGATTGGATCGCTCGACGTCGTTCATTGGCCGAATTCATGAATGCAATCAGCTCCGTTGGATCATCCTCTACAAAAGCTTTAACGACAAGGTGGGCGTGTTCTAGCCTTCCAACCGCATTAATTCGTGGGCCTAGTTTAAAGCCCACATCTTTCTCGTCAGTTTCCGTGATTTGGGCGGCGGATCGCAGTTTCGTTAGAATCGGGCGCTGACTTCGCATGAGTGCATCGACACCCATCTTGGCAAGTTTGTGATTAACGCCATTCAAGGGCACTACATCACAGATCGTAGCCATACCCGTGAGGGCCAAAATATCAGTCCATGTGCTGTTTGGCACTTTGTGGCTGGGTAAATGGGTCGCTAACTTTCTTAGTAGCACAAACGTGATTCCGCAGCCGCAGAGCTCTTGGTATGGAGGCTCGGGGTGAAGTTTGGGATTTAGAATTAGACAGTCGGGCATCTTGTCAGGCTGGATTTTATGGTGATCCGTACAGATGAATGTGACGCCCCGCTCCTTACACCAAGCCGCCTCAGCGTTGGCCGTAATTCCAGTGTCCATCGTGATGACAAGATTCGCTTTTTCAGATTCAACGAGGTGCTTGATAGCGTTTAAGTTAACCCCATAGCCCTCTTTGAAGCGACAAGGGATGTATTGGACAAAATTTGAGAATCCGATGGCTTTGAAAAACCAAATCCACGATACACATGACATCGTTCCATCGACGTCATAGTCGGCGTAAAGAGCGATTCGCTTGTTTTGAATTATGGCATCGGATATCGCGTCAAGCACGCTGTGAAGTCCATGGTCTCCGTAATCCAAGCTATCAACGGGCGTGAAATTTCGTGCTGATTTTACGATGCGAGCGACATCGGCAAATGATTCGGGTTTGGATGGGTTTTTGGCAACCCAGTACTTAAATTTTTGTCCATGTTTCATAAAGTCGTTTATAGGATGGATGACCGGAACCTGCAAAGCGAACTCATTGGCCGCCTAAGATTGATTATTTAAGCGTCAGCGCAGAAGCCCCTTAAAACGGAAGTTCACATATAGGCCGTTTTAGACATCGACAGCCCACTCTGGCCGCAGTAATTTCAGTGGGTTATATTTTTTCTGCTGGATTATGACCCACGGTCATGATATTCGAACCGTCCAATTTAAGGAGATGCGTCCATGAAAAAGTTAGCAGTTTTAGCACTTTTGCTCAAATCCACGTCGGCATTTGCTCTTCCTTTGACCCCAATGTCGGCCAATGAACATGCGGCACCCGCTTTCATGACCGATGCTTATGATTTCGAGGGAATTGTTCAATTGAGTAACTGCTCGGGCTCGCTCGTTCGTTTTGACTCGTCCAAGCCCACAGACAAGGCCGTAGTGATGACAAACGGTCATTGCGTGCAAGCCGCGGGGGGGATGATTGCTCCAAACACTTTTTTACATAACCAGCCGGTTTCTCGCCAGTTTTCGATTCTATCGCGCGATGGTCAAAGCCGCATAGGTACGGTTACATCTACAAAAATTATGTATGCGACGATGACCGGCACGGATTTGGCACTTTATGAACTTAGTGAAACTTACACGCAAATCACCTCTAAGTACTCGGTTGAGCCTTTAACACTGTCATCTGGTCGACCCGCTCAAGGTCAGGGAATTGAAATCATCTCTGGCTATTGGCGCCGGGGTTATCAGTGTGCGTTGGATGGCTTCGTTTTTGAGCTTCGTGAGGCCGGTTACATTTGGACCGACTCAATTCGTTACGAGGTAAATGGTGGCTGTAAGACGATCCATGGGACGTCAGGTTCACCGATCATAGCGGAGGGAACGAGGGTTGCGATTGGTGTTAACAACACCGGAAGCGATGACGGGGAGCGCTGCACCATGAACAATCCATGTGAAGTGGATGAGCAAGGGGCGGTTCTCGCAGAGAAAGGCCGCTCATATGGCCAGCAAACTCACAACGTTTATTCATGCCTTAATCTAAGCAATCAGATCGATCTGCAAATGGAAGGCTGTAAGCTGTTCAAGAAATAGTATTTTTGGAGATCGTGATGGGCGCCCAGTGGAAGCATGCAGGTAAGATGGACGCGGCCAACCGGAAGGGTAAGTTGGTCGGCAAATTAGTCAAAGAGATCATGGTTGCGACCAAAATGGGCGGTCCAGATCCCACGGGCAACTCGAGGCTGCGTGCAGCTCTTGAGGACGCCCGTAGAAACTCTGTGACTAAGGATGCTATCGAGCGGGCGATCAAACGTGGATCGGGGCAAACAGACGACGGCATAACCTATTCTACGTTGACCTATGAAGGATTTGCTCCTCACCAAGTTCCTGTGATCGTCGAGTGCTTGACGGAAAATAATAATCGCACAGCCGGTGACATTAGAGTGCTCTTTCGTAAAGGCCAGTTAGGTAGCAGTGGTTCTGTAGCCTGGATGTTTGACCGGGTCGGTATCGTCGAGGCTACGGTTTCTAAACAAGGTATCGATATCGAAGAGGCAGCGATTGAGTGTGGCGCTCAAAGTGTGGAGGCCATGGATCAAGAGGATGTGCCAGCTGGTGCAACCGGCGCAGTTTTTCATGCCGAGCCGACGGATCTTGATGCTGTCAATAAAGCCCTCACTGAGCAGGGGTGGGCTGTGTCCAAAGCTGAGTTAGGATACGTTGCGAAAAATATGGTCGAACTTGCACCAGATGCTCGTAAAGAAGTGGAGCAGTTTCTTGGTGATATCAATGATTATGATGACGTGCACCGAGTTTATACCGCAATCAGGTAGCCGCGACGATCTCCAACGTATCGATTAGTATGCTGTGCCGTCCAAATGACCCAAAGTCATCCTGGGCGGCCAAAACTTTGACGTCTTTTTTGTTGCGTGTAAATTCCAAAATCAAATTCGCGCACATGATGCAAGGCTTTAACGTGGTGACTATGGTCGACCCCGGCGCCAGCTCGTTTATGTTGTTTTTCGTTAACTGGGCGAAGGCGTTAACTTCGGCGTGCAATAGTTGATTTTCTGCGTTTGAATTTGTTGCAGTAATCAGAACTTTGCCGTTCGGATCTAGGATGGTAACCGCTACGCACCGATGTCGGTTAAATCGTTTTTGTAATTTAGACGAAATTCGCATCTCACGTTCAATTTCAATGACACGTTCTAGTGCCTCGTTGGTGCTTTCGAAGGTGTCGGCGCTCGTCTCGTATCCATGTTGGTTGAGACCAGGTTCCAAAATAATTCCGAGGTCAAGGTGGCGCTGGGTGGTGGCAACGGCCTCAGAAAAATCACGGAATTGTCGAAGACGTTTTGCGCAAACCTTCACCAGGCTTCGCTCCCATGTTGATAACGGATAGTTTGTCTCGATCGGCATCCGAAGGTATCTAAAACGCTCGGATCCGAATTCTTGGTTTATTCCGTAGACCAGTTTAGTCACAGGCGTTCGAGTAAAGTTGTATGGATTTTTATAGTCCAAATCGTCGTCGCATTTCGCGAATAAAAGTAGCCCGCCCGGCGCGACAATCCAGGCGCAGTGACCCGGCAATTTCAGAGGTAATCCATTGTGAGCACTGTCTGTCATAACTAGTTAATTAAGTTCGTACCCATGTGCTAAACGTAAAAGGAATAGGGGCGTCTAAATGGGGCTCACTATTTAACTCTTTGAACGTTGATCGGGAGAATTCCGGATACGTGGTATCTCCTTCGACATGTTTATGGACGGTGGTGAGGTATATGCGGTTGGTCACAGAAAGCGTTTGTCGATAGATTTCTCCTCCGCCAACAATAAAGCACTCTTGACCCCACTTGTTTTCGACGCTCTCACAATAATTGATGGCCGCCTCTACGGACGCCTTCAGAATAACGCCCTCGGGTAACTGGAGATTCTGGTCGCGGCTAACGACAATTGTGAGTCGTCCCGGTAGTGCTCGCCCAATGGACGCCCACGTCTTTCGGCCCATGATCATGGCGTGGCCCATCGTCTTCTGCTTGAAGAATTTGAAATCTTCTGGAATATGCCACGGCATACCACCAGCGACTCCGATGACCCGATTTTCCGACATGGCAACGATTTGCGAGACGATCATTACAAATTAACTCAGATGGCCACGGGTGCTTTGATCGCCGGGTGCGGATCATATCCCACGAGCTCAAAGTCTTCGTATTTAAACCCGAAAATGTCTTTGACATTAGGATTTATTTTCATTGTCGGAAGCGGGCGCGGGTCGCGCTTTAGCTGGGTGAGTGCTTGTTCCATGTGATTTGAGTATAGATGGGCATCACCCAAGGTGTGGACAAAATCTCCCACTTGAAGGTTGGTGACCTGGGCGACCATCATCGTGAGTAAAGCGTAACTGGCTATATTAAAAGGAACACCCAAAAATACGTCAGCACTTCTCTGGTAGAGCTGACAGGAAAGTTTGCCCTGTGCCACATAAAACTGAAAAAATGCGTGGCACGGTGGCAGCGCCATCGAATCAAGCTCTCCAGGATTATATGCTACTACGATGTGCCGTCTTGAATCGGGATTTGTCTTAATTTGCTGCACAACCTGAGCAATTTGATCCAGCGTGCTGCCATCTGGGCGTCTCCAGCTCCGCCACTGGGCGCCGTAGACTCGGCCAAGATCACCCTGATCGTCAGCCCATTCGTCCCAAATTGATACACCATGATCTTTGAGAAACTTTATGTTCGTATCGCCTGCTAAAAACCATAAAAGCTCGTACACAATTGATTTTAGGTGACATTTTTTTGTGGTAACTAAAGGAAATCCATCCGCGAGATTAAATCGCATCTGATGACCAAAGACACTCTTCGTTCCGGTTCCTGTGCGGTCGGACTTATCGACGCCTTCTTCCAGAATGCGACTGAGTAGGTTATGGTATTGAAGCATAAGAGTTTTGCCTTTCCGATTTCAGTGCGGATAGCGAACGATCAGGGCTTCTGGTCGAACCCCAAATACGCAAAGCCGCGGACTGTGCACGATCGACTGCTCCCAACTCTATATCTAATTCGAGAGATTGAAAACGGCAAATTAAGGTCGAAAATACGGCCGGTTAGATGATCCACCCCCAGCGAGGTCCGGCGTCCAGACTTGCCCCAAAGCCAACGGGCACAAGGGGGGCGAACGGTTGATCAGCGCGGCGCGCATATATAGACTCGAGCGCCTCGCTAAGGTCTGCAAGTTCGGTCAGATGAGCGCCGCCAACAATTCCTTCGTCACTAGAGGCCAAACAAACCTCATAAAAAGTCATTCGCCGCTGT
>CAYOEM010000005.1:0-18891 GCA_964402975.1 uncultured Polynucleobacter sp. | reverse complement strand
AATTCCTTCGTCACTAGAGGCCAAACAAACCTCATAAAAAGTCATTCGCCGCTGTGATTCAATAACGGGGCGCTCCGGTCTTCCAAAAAATTGTGATGTGTCTCGCATGATTGCTCCTCAAGGGTAAAATAGTTCATAGTTACCGAAAGCACATCTTGTGCCATTTTTCATAAGCGCAGTTGATGCGTTGAAAAATTATGGACAGCATTCAGGCTTTTGCGGGTTGGCTTGAATGCGTAGAAATGTAATCACGTCGGAGAGCTCTACTTCCAGTGACGAGATCAAATTAGAGATCTCTGTGTAGTCGTTTTCTGAAACGGTTTTTGCAAGAATACGTTCAATCTGTTGGCATAATTCGGCACATGATTTTGCGCCGAACATAGAACAGCTGCCCTTTAAAGCGTGAGCGATTTCGCTGGTGCTCGAGGCGTCCTTTTTTGCGACGGCTACTCTTAGGTCGTCTATGCGCCTTGTATTGTTCGCGCAAAAACTTTCCGTAAGCTGCTCGAGTTGCCCGCTCGCTTTCAGGACGCGGGCCATGCTTTCGTAAATTTGAAAATCAATTTTTGGCATGAGAAGATCCTCGGCCGATACCAATATTAAGCCGCTTTGCCATTCTATAGATGTTTGCGCGGTAAATGCCGGATAATCTGGCCGCTTCGGACAAATTCCCGTTTGATGCGCGTAATAGTTCAAGTAGAAACGAGCGCTCAAAATCGTCGACATTGGTTTTGTAATTCAAATCCTTCAAAGTGAACTTCTGTGTGGGCATTTTTGTAGCGCTGTCTGATTGCGGGAGCATCTGATTAATGGCTAGCCGCTCCCCGGTGCCAAGAACTACAGCTCGTTCAACGGCGTTTTGAAGTTCTCTGATGTTACCCGGCCACTCGTATTGCAGAAGGACGTCAATATCATGATCGCGCGGCATCTTAAGGTGTTTCCCGCATTTGCGGTTGTAGAGTCCCATGAAATGCTCGACGAGAACTGGTATGTCCTCAAGTCTCTCTCGCAGGCTCGGCGCGCGAAGTGTGATGACGGCGATTCGGTAGTAAAGATCTTCACGGAACGTTTGCTCCTGCATCATTTGCAAAAGATTTCTGTTGGTGGCGCAGATGATCCTCGCCCTTAGTTTTGCTGGCTGAGTTCCTCCGAGTGGTGTAAATTCACATTCTTGAATCACTCTTAAAAGCTTTGCTTGTAGTGACGGTTGCAATTCGCCGATCTCGTCGAGAAATATCGTGCCGCCAGATGCAGCATCCAGGACCCCTCTTCGGTCTTGCTTTGCGTCAGTGAACGCTCCCCGCTTAACACCGAAAAGCTCGCTTTCGAGTAACTGTTCTGGTATCGCACTGCAGTTAATTGCCACGAAGGGTCCTTGAACTGCAGAGGCCCTATGAATGGCTTGCGCAATAAGTTCTTTGCCTGTGCCAGACTCGCCATTAATTAGGACCGTACTACCAGTTGGTCCAACTTGAAGAATTAGTTTCGTAAGATCAATTAAACTTCTACTTCGTCCTTTTATTCCACATTCTTCAAGAAATGTTTCTATTTGATCATGGGCAGTGGAATCGGTGAATAGTGACTTTATTTTTGGTAAGAGGGAGTCTATGGGGTCGCTTTTAAGAAAGAATCCGGCTGCCCCGTTTCTTACGGCTTCAACAGCTTTATCAATGCTGCCAAATGCAGTCATGACGACGATTTTGGCAGAGCAGTATTTTGATATGTCTTGTATGCGTGATACGGCGTCCAGGCTTCCTAGCCTCATATCCAGCAAAATAAGGTCGATTGGCTTGTGCTCGAAAAATTCTCGTGAGGGGATTTCACTTAATGGTATGGGCTCAAATCCGATGCTTTTAAGCGCGGCTGAGTAAATGACACGGGATTCTTCAGTATCATCGATAACCAAAGCGATTCGACGGCTTCTTATGATGTGCATGCACCTGCTCCTTTTTGGTCACGATTGGCAAGCATTCGTTTCATGATGATCTGTATCGCTATGATACGGTGATTTAAAATCCAGCTGTTGAGGTCGGTATTAGCCAACGCTCGGCTAAACGGTCAAGTTAGTTTTGTATATGAATGCTACATATTCGTTTACAGCTTGTGTACAGTGCAGCAATTTGCTGCCTGTTACACAACGGAATGTATTAAAACAGTTTAGGCAGGAGCTTTATGGTCTCTGCGGCTTGTGAAAAGTATGACGGCAGTCATAATAAAAAATAATCCGACGCCTGGCCCAAATAAAAAGGCGATTTTCGAGGTTACCAATTCGGAAGGACTTACTGCTGGCGAGTATCCGCTGATTGTAAGCAATTTACCGCCGATTGCGATAGAGATTCCGCGAGCTGATTTTGCCATGAATTTCCAAATGCCAAAGACAAGTCCCATCGCTTCATTTTTGATATTTTGAAGCTCGGCTGTATCAACAAGCAAAGACTCCAGTAGCCCCGATGATCCGAGCAGGATCCCCCCGATAACTGCCATAGAGTAGGGGCCAGTGAGATCGTGAGGTTGAAATATGGGATAAAAAATAGAGCCAATAATGCCAAGCACAAGAGTTCCTATAGCGATCAGTCCGTGTTTTGAAAATCGTGCTGCCGCTTTCACCCATAGAGGCAGAGTAGCGCATAAGCTGACAATAAAAACGATTAGGACTTTGCCGATGGCCTGGTCATCCAGCTTAAGACTGAATCGGTAGTAGTACATAGCTAGAACGCTATTCAGGCCTTGGGCAAACGTTGCGATAAAAAATGCAATCATGAGAGTCCCAACATGTCCTCTCAAGACGTCTTTAATTTTGTGTGGTGGTCTTGATATTTCGTTCTCTTGCCAGGAGGTATTTTTTTTGCAGGAAAAAAAAGTTATCGTACTCGACAGCAATGCCACCATGGCGATGACAACTGCAAACGTGTATTCGGGTGTTGTTAGCGATATGCCTAATGCGTTTATAGCCGCGGGTATTAGAATACCGATAAGAAAGCCAAATAAAGTCATGGCAGATCGCCAAGCATAAACAGAGGTTCGGTTTAAAGGTGGGTCGGTCACGATCTCATTTCCAAGCGCCAAGTGAGGAACAGAAACCATGGTCATCGCAGTGTTAAGAATAATATTCAGCAGCGTAACTTCCAAAAACGTTGTCCATGTATGATCGCTACCTCCTGTTTTTTGAAGATCAAATAGGAAAACGAACGTTAACGCTAATATGGGAGTCCCTGCCAGTATCCACGGAAGCCTTGGTCCATACTTGGACTTGGTCTTGTCTGAAATTTTTCCCATGATGGGATCAGCGAAGGCGTCCCAAATAATGCCGATACTGACAGCATAGCCTGCCATATCTGCACTTAGACCGATGGATGCGGTCAAGTAAATTAGTAAGTAAAGACGCAGAAAACTCTCGATCGCACTGACGCCAAGCTCAGCGAAGCCGTATCCAATCTGCTTAGAAATCTGGCTTGATGAGTGAGGCAAAGTAAGCTCCGTTTTTAAGAGGTTGATTAAATGTCTAGCGGGAGCTTAAAAATTGAAACGCTATGACGCTGATGAAACAGGCGGTGGTCAGTCCTATCCAAAAGTTTCGCTTGGGTAAAAATGGCGGTGTTGTCTTGATGTAGTCGTCGTAACCAGGTTTTTTGTTGGTGAGACTCTTCTCGAGAAGATCGACGCCACTGACCTTCCGGATGAAAAGGGTCATAAGAAGTGGTCCAGCAAGCACAATAAAACCTGCTGTCCCGTAGGGGATCGCAAATATACCAAGTCCCCACCATTGTAGCGCGTCCCCAAAATAGTTGGGGTGCCGCGTCACCGACCACAGCCCCGTGCGAAGAAGCTGACCTTTGTTTGCTGGGTTCTTTTTGAACTGCGACAACTGCCAGTCACCTCCGGCTTCGAATACAAAACCGACTAGCCAAACAATAAATCCAACCACGCCAAAATGAGTGATTTGTGAAACACCTGGATCCGACATCACCAGAATGATCGGAGCTGACACCAAGAGCATGAGTATGCCTTGCAGGGAAAACACGCTTAAAAAGCTGTACCACCAAAAGCGTGATCCATGGTGGCTACGCATTTCGGCGTAGCGATAGTCCTCGCCATGACCTCGATTTCTCAGATGTATATAAAAACTGAGTCTTAGGCCCCAGATCGTAACTAACGCTAATATGACAGCACGTGTGGTATTGACGTCTGGTGAGGGTATCGCAAAATGCAAAACCCACGTTATTAAAACGAACCCTGCGCCCCAGAATCTATCAACGATGCTTGCATCCCTGATGGGTAAACTACAAATCCAAAGACTAGTCATCATCGCAAAAGTTGCTGATGCAGCAACTTTGTATGCTGAAAATAGATCCAAGATAGACCTCCGGCAGCGCCAAATCGCACAAAAAATAAGCAATTCAATGCGTTACAACTAGTTTAGAGGATCGTCGTCATTCTAACTATTAAAATTTTGATGTACGTCGTGATTCATCGCTAAATAGTGTTTCCGCTTCTGGTCTTGGACCTTTAAACTGATCAATCTTAAATAAAAGTTAAGTTATGCGCTCAGTGGAGAGGTAATGGCGAAGATCGCGATCGTTGGGGGTGGGATTTCTGGTATGACGGCAGCCTGGCTGCTTCATGGCCGGCACGATATCACGTTGTTCGACGCCAACGATTATCTTGGAGGACACACGCACACTCATTCTCTTGAGGCGGATGGCCAGCGTTGGTTGGTCGATTCTGGATTTATCGTTTTTAATGACAAGACATATCCGAATTTTCGCAAGCTTCTGAAGCTTCTCGACGTCAATGCAAGGGCAACGACGATGTCATTTAGTGTGAAGTCCCCGAAAGATAGGCTGGAATACAACGGTACGTCTATCAATTCTCTTTTTGCCCAGCGACGGAATCTGATTCGCCCCAAGTTCTGGCGGATGATCAAGGGTATCTTGGCTTTTAATGACGAATGCAAACGATTACTCAAATTTGATCCAACCGATGAAAGCCTCGGGTCATTTTTGCGTCGCATGAGATTTCCAGAGGAGTTGGCTAAATACTACATCAAACCCATGACTGCTGCAGTATGGTCATGTGGCACTAAAATTGTTGAGGATATGCCAATACATTTTTTGGCACGATTCTTTGAAAATCACGGGTTTCTCAATATCGACGATCGTCCCCAATGGTATACGGTCGTGGGTGGATCGCAGGCGTATGCCAAAAAAATAGCAGCCGGTCTGGGGTCTTCAGTGAAGTTAGAGTCGCCCGTTGTCTCAGTATCAAGGATGTCGTCCGGCGTCGAAGTCAAAACCAAAGCCGGGGACGCAGGATCGTTTGACCAAGTTATATTTGCAGCTCACAGCGACGAAGCTCTTGCGATGTTGCGCGATCCATCAGTTCAAGAATCACAAGTCTTGGGTGATATTCCATATGCAAGCAATAACATTGTGATGCACACCGATGAACGTTTGATGCCTCAGCGAAAATTGGCCTGGGCGGCTTGGAATTATAATCTTTTTGACGATGCTACAGACGATGTTGCCGTCACATACAATATGAATATGCTACAAGGTTTGACTTGCCCAACCCAGTTTTTAGTGAGTCTTAATTGTGAGAAGCATATCGATCCGGTCAAAATTATAAAACGTCTTAAATACTCGCATCCCGTATATACGGCGCGCACCGTGGCCGCGCAGGCGAGACATTCCGAGATCTCAGGAGTTAATCGAACCCATTATTGTGGAGCTTACTGGGGTAATGGTTTCCACGAAGACGGTGTCGTCAGCGCGCTGCGGGTAGTTAAAGCGGTTGACCCTGAAGTTTCACTCTAGACAAGGGGACTCATTGGAAACGGCTATACAAAATGCGATCTATTTCGGCGACGTAAAGCATCAACGTTATGTTGATGCGGGACATAGGTTTAACTACCGCGTATTTATGCTTTGGCTTCGGGTGGCGGACGTAGATCAGCCGCAATTAGGTTTTCCTTTGGTGGGTCGACGGCGTTTCGGACTGGTATCGCTCCTGGCGGCTGACTACATGGCGCATCGTAATGAACCCACGCTTGAGGCTCGTTTACAAGGTGAGATCAAAGAAAAACTGGGTAAGCAATGGACAGGTGAGGCCTATCTCTTGGCTCAGCCGCGATACCTGGGGTTTGTTATGAACCCTTTAGCGTTATTTTATTGTTATGACACAGCTGGAGAGCTTCAGTTTGCTGTTGGAGAAATTACGAATACGCCCTGGGGCGAGCGTCATTGCTATGTATTCGATATGAAACTAGGAGAAAAAAAGCCCTCAAAAGACTTTACGTTTCCAAAGGTATTTCATGTTTCTCCTTTTTTGCCCATGAACATGGAGTACACGTGGCGCTTGACTGTTCCGCAAAAATATCTGGCCGTCGGTATTTGGAATCGTGTTGAAGGAAGGCTTGATTTTGAAGCCCATCTGACTCTTCAACGAGCGGCTTTGAAAAGATCTACAATGCTGAAATATTTAATGAAAATGCCGTTCATGACGTGGAAAATTTGGTTCGGTATTTATCTCAATGCTGGTATACTTTACGCTCTCAAACGCGTGACTTTTTATTCTCACCCCAAGAAGACTGGGACCTGACCGGAGGCTATGATTTATGAGTGCAACATTGGATCGATCCACTGGGTTATCCTGGGGTGGTGAGTGGCTGTCCAGACCTCTTAGACTTCTAGTAATCAAGCAGCTAGGAAAGATAACCTATGGTTGTATCACGGTTTCCGAAGGTGCAACCGTGACAAAACTTGGTGAAGCCCGCGACGGCGAACCTCAGGCAACGATCAGAGTCGAGCGCCAATCCATTTGGGAGCGCGTGGTTTTTGGTGGGACAATCGGTGCCGCTGAGTCTTACATGGATGGAGATTGGTCGACAGATAATCTCGTTTCTCTAGTCAGGATATTTTGCGCCAACCGAGACGTCATGGAGTCGATGGAAGGGGGTTTGGCTTGGTTGAAGTGGCCGGCACTTAAAGTTTGGCACTTTGCGCGGCGTGATACAATCGAGCAGGCCCGAAAAAATATTTCGGCCCACTATGACTTGGGCAATGAATTCTTTGACGCGTGGCTAGATCCGACCATGGCATATAGCTGCGGTATTTTCTCCCGAGACGATTCCACGATGATTGGGGCGTCGCTTCGCAAGATTTATACACTTTGCGAGAAGCTTCGGCTGAATGCCAATGATCATTTACTCGAAATTGGTTCTGGATGGGGTGCTCTCGCAATCTTTGCAGCAAGTAATTATGGCTGTAAGGTGACCACTGCTACGATCAGTAAAAACCAATTCAACCACGTGAGGTCTGAGGTTCGACGTCTCAAGCTAGAGCATTTGGTGACTCCGGTGTTTTGTGATTACCGTAAGCTCGACGGCAAGTTTGACAAGATTGTCAGCGTTGAGATGATCGAAGCGGTAGGCCATCATTACTTTGATACATATTTTGAAAAAGTGAGTGATCTATTAAAGCCGGACGGTGTTGCGGCGATTCAGGCCATTACCATTCGAGACCAGTCCTATAATTATGCGGTTAGAAATGTTGACTTCATTCAGCGTTACATATTTCCCGGCAGCACTATTCCCTCAGTGACAAGGATGATGGAATCGGTCCGCGATAAAACAGATATGATTCTGACGGGTTTCGAGGATATTACCGACCATTATTGTCTGACGCTAAATCATTGGAGACAGGCCTTTTGGCGAGCGGAGCCTAAGTTGCGAGCTATGGGTATGAATGACCACGGGCTGAGAATGTGGGATTACTACTTTGCTTACTGTGAAGGTGGATTTGCAGAAAAGGTTATTGGAGTTTGCCAGTTCGTTCTCAGTAAGCCTAAGTATAAGTCGACACTAAACCACGGAGGACAGTCATGATCTCAGGAATTGCGATTGCAGAGCGCGGTCTTGCGCCAGATGCGCTTATCAGGGCTGGGATTAAAAAACTTTTGAAGGATCGCCTAAAGGAGTGCGAGGGCCGGTCTGGCGAGACTGCTTGGGAGCAGGAGTGTAAATTTTTCGATGCCATGAACCAGTCACCCTTGGCGTTGCATACCGCAGATGCCAACGCTCAGCACTACGAAGTTCCAACTGAGTTTTATAATTACTGTTTAGGGGCTAGGAAGAAATACAGCAGCTGCTACTTCCCTACAGGTACTGAGACCTTGGATCAGGCAGAGGAGATTATGCTTGCAAAGACGTGCGAAAGGGCACAGTTGCAGGATGGGCAGAGTGTGCTTGAGTTAGGGTGTGGTTGGGGTAGTTTGTCATTGTGGATGGCAGAGCATTACCCGAGGTCTAAGATAACTGTGGTTTCAAATAGCCGCACCCAGCGCGAGTATATTGAAAGCAAAGCTAGCTCAAAGGGTTTCAAAAATCTGTCGGTGATTACTTGTGACATGAATAATTTTTCGACTGATCAGCATTTCGACCGGGTTGTGTCGGTCGAAATGTTTGAGCACATGCGCAACTGGAAGCTGCTTTTTGAACGGATCTCTGGTTGGCTTAAACCTGATGGCAGGCTGTTTTTCCATATTTTTGTTCACCGCTTCTATACGTACCCGTTTGAGACGGATGGCGAGGATAATTGGATGGGGCGGCATTTCTTCACTGGTGGCATCATGCCCGCGTTTGATTTGCCGCTTCGTTTTCAGGAACATCTTAAGATTGAATCTCAGTGGTTGGTCGATGGGCACCATTATGGTCAGACTGCTGAATGGTGGCTTAAAAATCTTGACGCCAATCGCGACCGTGCGCTTGATGTGTTTAGACGCCATCCAAATCCAAAAGGAGAGAGTGCGACGGTCTTGTTTAACAGATGGCGCATATTTTTCATGGCCTGTGCCGAGCTGTGGAATTTCGAGCGTGGGCGCGAGTGGTGCGTCGGTCATTACCTTTTTTCGAAACGTAGTTAAATATGGCTGGAGAGTCATCGATAAAAAGCGTTCTGAAGGAACGTCGATCTTTTAGGGCGCCGAGGGATTTTTCGAAGAATGCGCATCTTGGTAGTTTCGCTGAATATCTGAAGCTATGGCGTGGATCCATTAAACGTCCAGAATCATTCTGGGCTAAGCAGGCGAAAGAAAACCTGACCTGGATACGGCCGTTTAGGAAGACTCTTAGTTGGAAACCGCCCTTTGCTCAATGGTTTGTTGGCGGCAAGTTGAACGTATCTCAGAATTGTCTTGACCGGCACTGTGCTGGAGCAGCTCGTAACAAAGCAGCATTGATTTGGGAGGGTGAGCCTGGAGATAGTCGCGTTCTGACATACCAAGATCTTCTGCGGGAGGTGTCAAAGTGCGCCAATGCATTGAAGCAATTGGGTATTAAACCAGGAGACCGGATTTCCATCTACATGCCGATGATTCCCGAAGCGATCATAGCCATGCTTGCTTGTACGCGCGTGGGAGCCATGCACACGGTCGTGTTTGGTGGGTTTTCGAGTGAGGCACTCGCTGAGCGCAGTCAGGATTGTGGTGCAAAGTTAATTATTACGGCTGATGGTGGTTGGAGAAAGGGCTCAGTTGTTCCGCTAAAAGCTAATGTTGATGCGGCTCTTACCAAGTGTCCATCCGTTGAGAAGGTTCTGGTTGTAAAAAGGATAGGGCCAGAATGTGCACCCGTATCGATGAAGTCTGGCCGTGACGTGTGGTGGCATGACATCGTCGAATCACAGTCAAGAGACTGTGAACCATATGCTGCTGACAGCGAGCATCCTCTATTTCTACTATACACATCTGGTAGTACGGGAAAGCCAAAGGGTATTTTGCATACGACGGCTGGCTATCTCCTGGGTGCCACATTGTCATCCAAGCTCGTCTTTGACTTAAAGCCTGAGGATGTTTTTTGGTGTACGGCCGATATCGGCTGGATTACGGGCCACAGTTATCTCGCCTACGGTCCCTTGGCCAATGGTGCCACAGTTGTGATGTATGAGGGTGCTCCAAATGTTCCCGACTGGGGTCGATTTTGGCAGATTATTGAGAAGTACCGTGTATCAATTTTCTATACTGCCCCCACTGCAATCAGGGCTTTCATTCGTGCGGGTGATGAGTGGGTGCGTAAATATGATCTTTCAAGTCTACGCCTTTTGGGATCCGTGGGTGAACCCATTAATCCTGAAGCGTGGATGTGGTACCGGGAAACAGTCGGCGCAAACCGTTGCCCCATAGTCGATACATGGTGGCAGACCGAGACTGGTGGCATTATGATTTCGCCTATTCCAGGAGCTATTCCCCAGGTGCCAGGATCTGCCACGATGCCTTTTCTAGGTATCGATGTCGATGTGGTGGATAAAAATGGCAAGACTGTTCCTGTAGATCATGGCGGTTTTCTAGTCGTTAAAAAACCGTGGCCGAGCATGCTTCGTGGGATCTGGGGTGATAAGGAACGGTATAAGCAGTCCTATTGGTCACAAATTCCAGGAGTTTACTTCACTGGAGATGGTGCACGACGGGACAAAAAAGGCAATGTTTGGATCATGGGCCGCATAGACGACGTATTGAATGTTTCTGGGCACCGTCTCAGTACCATGGAGATTGAAAGCGCCTTGGTTAGCCACGATCACGTAGCCGAGGCTGCGGTGGTCGGCCGGCCCGATGAGCTAAAGGGTGAGGCAATCGTTTGTTTTGTTAGTTTGACGGCTGGAATTGCGCCGTCGGAGCGAGTTCGAGTCGACTTGACGGCGCACGTTGCCAAGTCGATTGGTGCACTCGCGCGTCCTGATGAAATAAGGTTTGCTGACGCGCTTCCAAAGACGCGTTCGGGGAAAATTATGCGACGACTGCTGCGGGACGTTGCCTCTGGCAGGCAGTCAAGTCAAGACACGTCAACGCTTGAAGACCTTTCGGTTTTGGCGCAGCTTCGCCAGGATGAGGAATGAAAAAGCCCAGTCTCACTAGGACTGGGCTTCTTATTTAACATTCTGATCGACTTAGTTTCCAGAGCATAGACTATTTAGTTTGTCAGGAAGACCTCCGACCTTTTTATCAACCACAGCACCGTTGCGGTCGACGATCATGACGGTTGGGGTTGCGCTGATTGATGTTCCAAAGAGGCTTGCAAACTGAGAGTGTGTGTACTCGTATGATGTCTCCGCCGCGTGCGGTCCGCCGACTGCGGCATTCCAGTCTTCAAGTTCGTTTTTCGGAATGACAGTAAGCGCTCTGCACTTGGATCCTTTCATCATTTGCTGAAAGCTAGCATTTTTTTCAAGACTCTTAGCGAGGCTAACGCATGGCCCGCAACCGGGTCTAGAGTAGTCTACTACCAAGTACTTGGTCGAGAATATCGTTGACAGAGGAACGCTTCCGCCAGGGCCAGTCAAGTTGACGTTTAACTTGGCTGGTAACGCTGGCAATTGAGTACCAGGTTGAGGTGTGGGAGCCGGCGTAACAGGTGGTGGTACAACAGGCGGTTGAGTTTGCGGCGGATTAGCAGGCTGTGGAGTTTGCTGCTGCGGCACAGGACTTGGAACGGGCAGACTTTCTGGCAAGCCTATGCGTCGGCCCTCTTCAGTCAAAGCCAAACTGACTCTGACAGAAATTTTATCGTCTCTTGTTTGATCGGCCGTGATGCGAGTTGGTGCAGACGGCGCATAATATACGGCGCCAAGAGTTTGCAAATTAAAGCCATTTTGAGCGGACTCAAATTTACCAAGTTCCACTTTCACATCATAGTCACAGCCCTTAATCACTTTTTGCTGCACGCTTGTGGCTCCAAGCGTGGAAATGACTTCGTTTATGGTCGTCCCGGATGGGCAGGCTGCGGCGTTTACGGGGGTGATGGACAGCCTCAAACCTGTAACCGGTTTCTGACCGTCTTTAGTTGTCAAAGCATCAGCAGCTGGCATACTCATTTGAACTGAGGAAAGTTTGGAAGACTTCTTCCCGCTGCTTGAGTCTATGTTGCTTGTCGGAACACAACCCGCCAATAAAAGCGACAAAAGCAAGGTCTTACGCATGGGAGTCCTTTCACTCAAATCCAGCTTCAACTCATTTCTAAAGAACATAGCTTCCTCCCATTCCAGCATGATTGATTATGACCTTTGCATCGAACGACTGATACTGACCAACGAAAAAGTATAACTCGGGCACCATATCCGTAACCGGCCCATCGACGAACCGGTAGCGAAGCCTGCTTTGAATCATTCTGCTATGCCGATCAACAGAAAAAGACTCAACTGATCGAGGTAATTCCCGTTCAAAGTGGTCGCGGAACACCAAGGCTAAAATAAACTGATCGTTTAGATGTTGATGCAGCTGAGATTCCCACTCACGGGCAGAAATACGACCATAGTCCGTCTTCCGCGAAACGTTCGCGGTGTCCTCATAGGCGGCGACCTTGAGGTGTATTCCAGTCAGTGTTGATGCTATGAAATAGCGTCCTTCTAAAGATCCCGAGTTAGCCTCAGGTCGATTCACGGCAGTTATTTTTGCGACACTACCCATAACCATGGACTGTGGGCTGGCAAGCCAGGTCACGTTTAAAGAGTAGCGATTACCCTGGACACGATCTGGGGTTAAGACTCGTTGCCCATCGGTATCCAGATAGCTTCGAGCCGATTGATCACTGTTGTTGCGAAGGCCCTCGAGCTCCGTGAGAAGTGTTGCCTTGTTCCACCATTGCCCGACTCTCACCGAGTACCAGCGACTGAGAGAGTTTTTAGACTTTTCGGTTGTTTGACTCGTGTAGCCTGCACTGACGCCGACTGATGATAATTGACCGAGAGTCTGGGTCACGCCAAGGCTGGCTCTGCGTTCGTAGGATATGTCTTGTGCCTTTGAATATTCAGCGGGCCGTCCTGATTTAATGAAAGTGCCGCTTGCCTGCAGTTGTGTCAGATTACCTTGACCCGACTCGCCAAAAAACTCACCCGTAATTGATTTGGATGCAGCGACGAGGTTATCAAATCGATCCTGGCCCTGAAACCGAACACCCGCGAGTTCTCCGCGCATTTCAGAAGTTGATGCGGCAATAGCCGTCTCGGTTGTCGAGAGCACCATTAAGCCAGCAATAAGAATTCTAGTTAGCATCACGCTTACCCTATGATTAACGGCATGTTGGACATGCACTACCGCTATTACCACCGCCGCTTACGGCCGAACGTTCAAAAGATCGACTACTCAGAGACGGTAAACTGTCGGCCATGATCGACGTTTTTGCCGGATCCATGGTGGGGTCAAGCAGCCGCCCCTTGTTCAGACTTAGTCCCGGATAAACGCAGGAATTAAGCATGACAATTGCCGATATCAAGACTAGACGCATCATAATGGTGACCTCTAGGTGATCAATTTTTCGATAAAAACTCTAAATCAGCGGAACTAGGATGACCTTTGATTCGTTTTAATACCGAGCCGCTTTTATCGACCACTAACAGGTAAGGTAGACTTTCGACTCCGTTAGGCTCAGCGAATGATGCACCAGAGGCATCAAGATAACTGACAGGCAACGCGCCTTTGGCTTTTTCTTCCTTGTTGGTAAAAAACTTCATGGCCACATCTTTTGTTTCGTCGAGAGAAACAGAAACGTATCCGAGCTTTTTGTTTTTCTTGATGATATCTGTCATTTGTCCCATAACCGTCCCACAGCCAGTGCACCAAGATGCCCAAAACTGGATAACGGTTAGATTGCTTTTACTCGTGTCTCCCGAGAAGGTGCTGTTTGACGATAGGGCGGGCAGCGCAGTTTTAGGTGCCTTTACCTTTTCGGATTTCGCTCCAGCTGCTGCCAAACCCGGGTCAGACAACATCAGCCAGCCGACAAGCACTGTGAGCATCACGCGGAATGTTTTTTTGTGAATAAACATGAGGTACGTCTCCTCCAGTTATTACTTAAGAGCCGCAGCGATCGCGGAGTCGACTTGAGTGTACGCATCGTCCATATTCAGTATCTGTCCAAGTCCAGACTTGTTTACCAAAACGTAAAGTCCAAAAGATTGAGATGCATTGGCTCTGATAGCTTTCAATACCGATCTTGTGTCATCAATGACGTAAGGAGCATTAGCTGCGTATTTGCTGGTGAATGTTTGGTAGGCCGACGTAGGGTAGCTTTCAATGGCATTGGGAAACACGACAACCATCGAAGCCCGCGAACCGTATTTTGCAATGGTTCGTGCGACCCCTGGTGAGTGCTCAATGCAGGGCTGGCAGTCTGGCCCTGAAAATTGAAACACTGTTAATTCGGCCGAGTTTTGTTTGGCTATGTCGGCAAATGACACCTTGGAGGAGCCTCTCGTCACAATAAGTTTGCTCGCGCCAATATCCCTAAGGGAGGTCGTTGTGGATTGGTCCGAGGTTTGATTGGGAGTTTGCGAAGCGGGGGGCTGCTGGCTCGGAGCTGGTGCTTGCTTCGAAGGCATACAGCCCGCGAAACTCAACAAGACAGCTGACGTCGTTATGAGCTTGATAATCATTGAGACACCCCCCAAGTTTAGGTCTAGACAAAATCATCGTTCTCTATTGTAGCAAATATTATACCGCCCTTCCCAATCATGCATCTATCTGAAATTATTGGATAAAATAAAAATGTGGGAGGCTCTTAGGCGTCAACCGTTTTGACAGTGTCAAAAACGGACCCACAGAGCCCTTGTGTAGGTGCACGTCTGGGCTTAGGACAAAATGAGGGATTTTAGTTTTTTTGCGTATTCGGGAGTCGGCGCAGCATTGAGAACGTGTAAATTCCAGTTCGATGACCGTCATTAAATTGAATGGTCAGGGCGTACTGACCAACTGATTCAACCTTTAGCGGTCGAACGGTCTCGGGGACTGATTCGGGCTTTAAAAGTTGTTCATGAGTCCATTCGTCAATACAGGTTGCACAAGGACACTTTCGGCGAAGATCAACCACATCAAAAGACGAGACTAAGTTATCTGTCCATGTGATGCCCAATGTCCTCTCATCAATTTGACTGATAGACTTTACTCTTGGCGCCGGCCCACTTTGAACTCTTGTACTAGTTTGCTCGGTAATAGTTGATGTCATAAAAAATTAAGACTCCTCGTTTAAACTTCTGGTATTTACGGACGCCATTCAAATGAAAAGTGATTCAGGGCGTCCTTGTAAGCTTCGTGAATCATCGAGACCTGAGCAGCAACGGCGCCAGCAATATCTCGGTAAGCTCCTGCCGCGGCGGACGTGGTATGAGATTCGACCAGTGGTTTGCCCTGATCACAAGCACTCGCGACGTTTGGTTCCATCGGTATTTCTCCGAGGAAACTCACTCCGAACTCAGAGGCTACGCGACGACCCCCGCCGTCTCTGAAAATGTAATGTTTTTTTGTACAGCCATCGCACAAGAAGTAGCTCATGGTCTCTACAACGCCCAGCACTGGGACTTTCATGGTGTCGAACATGGCGATAGCTTTTCGTACATCGATCAAGGCAACATCCTGAGGGGTTGTTACTACGACAGCCCCAGTAATCGGTGCTGTCTGGGAAAGCGTCAATTGAATGTCGCCGGTCCCGGGGGGATAGTCGATGATCAAATAATCCAGTTCTCCCCAATTGACTTGGGTTAAGAATTGTTTGATGACGCCTGAAACCATCGGGCCTCTCAGGATCGTCGCCTTGTCGCCGCCGGCAAATAGACCAATCGACATAATGCGCACCCGACCCGCGAGGGGCGGATTTATAAGGTTGCTATTAGACTGCTCGGGCTTGTCCGGTTTTGTCATGTGCGGGATGGAGGGCCCGTAGACATCGGCGTCCAAAAGCCCCACAGTGGATCCGCTTGCAGCTAGCGCGTAGGCGAGATTGACGGCTGTGGTTGATTTGCCAACGCCGCCTTTACCGGATGCAACGGCAATTATATTTTTTACGCCGCCAAGACTTGCAGCAATCGGGCTACCCGCTTGCGTGACTTTGCCTCGGGTGGTTGCCGTCATGTTAACGGTGATGTTACCTATACCGGGGATTTTTCGCAGAAGCTCTTCGGCTTCGTTTTTCATTTTATCTTTAACGGGACAAGCTGGAGTTGTGAGATTGATGTCGACGGTCACGTCCGAGCCAGACACCTTGAGGTTTCGAACGAAACCCAAGCTAACAATATCCTTACCAAGGTCAGGATCGATTATCGCCGACAGAGTTGTTTTTATCGTCTCTTCTGTAATACGGCTAAAGTGGCCGGAAATTTTTTCTTGGACAGTTTTTAGAAGACTCATAGGTGTCGTCCACTCCGATAAATTTTAGTGTTCGTGTTCTTCAAGAAAACGCTGTGCCTGAATTGCGGCCTGACAGCCGAGTCCGGCGGCGGTGACAGCCTGTTTGAAGACCGGGTCAGCGATATCACCCGCGGCAAAAACCCCAGGGGTCTTGGTAGCGGTGTGATTGATGGTTTTTATATAACCATGGCTATCGACATCAACCCAAGGTAGGAAAATGTCGCTGTTTGGCTTGTGACCGATGGCCATGAATAGGCCGTCAACTTTGAGCTCTTGCTCTTTGCCGTCTTTAATATTTTCAATGACAAGCCCCGTTAGTCCAGACTTATCTGCAATCGGCTTTTTGACCGCCCATGGCGTCATGATTTTAATTTTGGGATTATTAAGCACCCGATCGACCATGATTTTTGAGGCGCGGAATTCAGATCGTCTGTGTATCAGATAAACCTGCTGGCAAAGTTTTGATAAATAATTAGCCTCTTCCATGGCGCTGTCACCGCCGCCAGTAACCGCTACGACCTTGTTGCGGTAGAAAAAGCCATCACAAGTCGCACATGTCGACAGCCCCCGACCCATGAGTTCCGACTCTCCGGGCAACCCAAGCGTTTTCGCAGTCGCTCCCGTAGCGATAATGACAGTCTTCGCTTGGAATTCTTTCTTGTCGGCCCAAAGAGTGAAAGGTCTTTTTGAAAAGTCCACCTTCGTGATTGTTTCATAGATAATCTTGGTTCCAAAACGCTCCGCCTGAGCCGTCATGTCGGTCATTAGTTTTGGTCCCATGATGCCATGCTCAAAGCCAGGAAAGTTCTCGACTTCGGTGGTGGTTGTTAGTTGTCCGCCGTGCATGGACCCAGCATAGATCACAGGCTTAAGATTAGCCCGAGCGGCATAAATTGCGGCCGTCAGTCCAGCGGGACCGGTTCCGATAATAACGACGTCATTCATTCGAGTGCTCCTAGTCTGCAAAGTAATCACAGCAAAATCTTAGGGATGTCGATCATACGAAACTCGCTGGACGAAGGCAAAGTCTAAAGGGGTAGGGTTCACTCAAACGTTTACTAGGCGAGCGAGCCAAGTGCGTGAGCGGCTTTACGGGTGCGAGTAGAAATTAGGCAGAACTCCGCAAAAATATCTTAAGACAATGATATTGTTTTAATATTCATATTCCGAATGCTATGATCAAAGCAGTCTACACGTGTTTTTTATTTGATTTCTGCCGTCCAGTGATCGCTCACTTTGGAGACGTTCGAATGAGGCATCTTGGTCTATTATCTCTGGTTTTTTTGCTCCAAAGCTGTCTGATGGTTGGTGTTGATAAGATTGATGCCGTCGAGGGTTTTGATTGGGATACTCTCAAGCGAGACCTCATTGTCATGACACCATTGATGGATCTGCGAAAAAACGTGGTGACTCCGACCGGTTTTGAAAAAGACGTCGCAGCATTCAGTGAGAAAGAGATCCTGAATTATCCTGAAATTTTTAAACGTATTTTCTTCGACTACCGAAAAGACATCCGCGTATTTGGTGCTGGTGGCGCGTTTGAAAATATCTCCAAAATTCCCGGCCTTCCTGAAATGGCCAGAAAGGTTTTGGCAAAAGAGACGCTATCACCAGATGAACAAAAGCTCTTGAATGATTCACGGCAAGATAAGCGTTTCATTTTTTTCTTCAATTTCACGAACGAGCGTCTTGATTTTGAGTACTCGTTGGTTAGACCTCCTGAGGCTAAAGGGCTTTACGTTGAAAAAAACTATGACGCTAAGCGTACGATGACACTGAAGCTTGCACTTTGGGACTCTCAAGCGGCGCAAACGGTTTTTATTTCGGAGAAGACTTTGACGCCGATGCATCGCAATCAATTTCTTATTAGAACCGGCCTGTCTCCTAAAGCCGTAAAGGGAGATAAGGGGCGTTATGAATCTGCGCGCGATCCAGACTTTTACGACTTAACCGGTCGAGGTACTTTAGATGAAGAGCTGCGGGTGCATAATGCCCGATTTCCCACAAGTTTCCCGAAACGGGAGCCTAGTTTTAGGGGCAGTTTTAAGGATTTTGCTTTGACGCTGCCGATCAAGAAGTCCGAACAGAATTTGATTGAGTACGATAACTTTACCAATCACAGGCCCGAACTGACATGGAGGTCGTCATCCCTTGGTAAGGAATCTTTTACGAATTATTTTTTAGGTACGTCGTCTCGGATTTATAATTTTTACCGAATCGGTGGTGGCCTGATCCTTTTCTCGAATAAGCCTGAGCTGAAATACGCTGGGGAGACTTATATAGTCGACGATTTTTGCCTATGCCTGACCATGGATCTGGAGTGGGATGTGTCTGGCATGTTTAGAGTTATGACCGGCAGCATGCTGGGGGCCGGAAGTTTAATGCATAGGAAAAAAGGACTAGTCGTTCCCGAAGGCCAGGATGATCCATCGAAGAAAGAAGACGGCTACTATTACGCGGCTCCTCGGGTAAAGTTTATTTTGGGGCCTAAACAAGGTTTGCAGTTAGGTTTGGGAGTTTTTCAGCAGTTTTACTCAGGACTTGTAGAGCCGGTTATTCTGGAACACAAACCGTCACGCTGGGGTGCTGACCTCACGTTATCGGTGCAATTTAGGGGTTTTTAGATCCCTTAGTAGCTGTTAAAAACTGCCCCCGTTAATTGTTCCTAGCCGCTCCAATTGTTACCGGCTCTCGCTGCCGAGGCTTGAAATTTCAGAGCCTTACAAA
>CAYOEM010000004.1:0-202713 GCA_964402975.1 uncultured Polynucleobacter sp. | reverse complement strand
CGGTCAGCTTTTTGCGCGCCTGCGTTCGATCCAGTCTTGATTCTAAGTCAATTAATGATTTAACGTCAACTACTGATAAGAATGATCAACAGCTGCGAGAATAATGGGGTTATGGCAATGTCGGCCAAGCACAATCGGTGCTGGATCCGGTTTTAGTAGCTACGAGATCGGTCGCTGGCGGATCACACCGCTACCGGGTTAATTTTATCGTCGTAAGGCGTCCGATTACCGTTGGACGCAAGTCAGCTTAATTGAATCACAGGCGATAACTGCCTGAAAATCAATGGGTTTTATATTTACATAAATTTATGTAAATATAGCCCGAGTATGCTATAAAGAGAGAGGCTTTGGTGAGGCGACGCGACCTAGAAACAGCGCTAAAAAAGACAAGTGGAATGCGCGGGAGAAACCATGCAAATCCTAGGAACTATTTGGAAGGACGGAAAGTTTTGGATCACTGAATGCCCAACACTAGACGTCTCCACACAGTCGGATACCAAACAAGATGCGCTCAAAATGATGGTCGATCTCGTGCAAACGATAGTCAACGACCGCAAATATAATGTGTCCATCAAGACTACGGGCAAAGACGGATTTTCCATGACCTTTAAAAATCCGACACCAATTATTGCCGCAATCCTTACAAGGTCTCGCTCAGCCTCAAAGGCGACATTGGCCGAAATCGCAAAGGCCATCGGATCAAAAAGTCCTAATTCGGTTTATCAATATGAGACAGGTAAACATGACCCTGGGATGGAGAAACTAAATCAGCTTTTGAATGCCATGGGCTTTGAGATTGTTATTTCGGTGGTTAGGCCTAACAAATCAGACCGAGTTGCCTAGCTACCAGACCATCAAATGTACACGGTGTATTGCAAAAGACATTTAAATTATGTATCATTAATTAGTCATGACAAATTAATGATAGGCCAATCACAATGGTAACAGGACGATATCTAAAGGAATTTATCACGAAAGATCTCGACAAGAAGATCGTCCTACTCTCCGGACCGCGTCAGTCTGGTAAAACGACTCTCGCAAAAAGCCTCGATTTTGACAAGGTCGACTACCTTAACTTTGATGAGGCTGAGCAAAGACTAAAAATTCTGGGCAAGAACTGGTCGCGAAAAGCTGACCTCGTCATCTTTGACGAACTTCACAAAATGCAAAAATGGAAATCTTGGGTCAAAGGAATTTACGACACTCAAGGCCCACGGCCGCGCCTTCTGGTCACGGGATCGTCGCGGCTAGACGTATTCAGAAAAGGCGGCGACTCGCTGGCTGGACGCCATTTTTTGTACCGCATGCATCCCTTTAGCGTCGCTGAACTAAAGCATTTAGAGCACCCAGAAGACATACTATCGGGCATCATGGAACGAGGCGGATTTCCAGAACCCTATCTTTCCAGGTCGGATCAAGACGCAAGACGTTGGAGGAGAGGCCACTTGGACGTCATATTGCGCCAAGATCTATTAGACCTCGAGCAGGTTAGAAATATCGTTGGAGTTGAGACTCTTGTCGAACTTCTCGCAGCACGGGTGGGATCACCTGTATCATTTCGCAATTTAGCACAAGATTTACAAGTTACAGCGCAGACCGTGCAACGATGGGTTTTACTTCTCGAAAGACTTTTTGTGATTTTCGTCGTAAGGCCTTATTCAAAAAACATGGCAAGGTCACTTCTCAAAGAGCCAAAAATCTATTTTTACGACACCGGCAAAGTGACCGACCAGGGCGGAGCGCGACTGGAAAATGCGGTGGCCTGTGCTCTTTTGAAACGACAAAATTTTCTGTCGGATACGCAAGGAAATCTTGCCGAACTATTTTATCTACGTGACCGCGAACGACGCGAAGTCGATTTCCTGACGGTCATTGATCATAAGCCAGAATTCATGGTTGAAGTGAAATCCTCAGATGATCAATTCGCGCCGTCACTTCGATATTTTAGCGAACGCGTCCAAGTAAGAGAATCTATCCAATTGGTCCACAAGCTTGAGACTGCAACCACCAACAAACATGGTTCGATTCAAAACGCTGCTCAGTGGCTAGCTAATTTAGAGGCTTGACGTCAATTCATATCATGAGGCGGTAAGTATGGCCCCCCGCGGGGGCGACTCTCGGGGTAATTGCCTACCCCGCCTTCTTAGAAGACGGCTTTGTCCGAAAAGTGATGTCTACCCCCAAGACGCCCAAAAACTCAATGAGTCGCTCAATACTAACAAGGGAAAGCTTGCCTGTTAGTACTTCGCTCACACGAGGCTGGGGTACGCCCCAAATCTTTACAAGCTCTCTCTGCGTTAATTGACGCTCGCGAACAACTTGCACAATGAGGGCAGCTAACTGCGCTTTTAGTGTTAGAACTCTGCTTTCTTCCGGTGAAAATCCGATATCCCTAAAAACGTTTCCTGACATTGAGTGTTTAGGTTTAGATTTTTTCATCGTTTATCCCGTGTTTTGAAGGGCTTTGCATCAAGGGGAGCCTCACCCATCTGAAGGAACATGAGACTGGTCCCCAGGTCGCGCCGCACCAGTTCCGGGAAGTCTCTCAAAATTTCAAGACTATTCCCCTCCCAGACAACCTGCTTCATCTCACAACTCCGCAATTCTATTATACGCATGATTCGTATAATTGCAATTTGACGTTTGCGAGAATAATGGGGCTATGCCAGCGTCCGCCAAGCACAATTGATGTCGGGCCTGGGGTATTTGGCGTTAGCTGCAACTAGTTAAACCTCTTTTCCAAGACTGAATTTCTAAGTAAAGTCTGGGGGTCATTGCGTCATGAATAACCAATTAAGATGGGTGTCCCCATAATGGCAAACAAGATCCTAGTCATCGGCTGCTACGGACAGGTGGGAAGTAGCTTTAGACATATTTTTGGGCGAACGGGCAGCGTGTTCTATGCGGACATGAACCCCAAAGAGCCGCACGTGCTGGCTTGTGATCTATCACAAGACCAAGACATAACATCTGTCATCCAAAAGGTAAAACCCACCGTTATCATCAACTGTGCAGCTTATACGGCAGTCGATTTAGCCGAAAAAGAAGAATCGTTAGCGACCAAAATCAACGCCGACGCCGTCCAAGTCATCGCTAAAGATGCCGAAAAACTGGGAGCTGTGCTCATTCACTATTCCACTGATTATGTGTTTGACGGCTCAGGAGAGACTCCTTGGAGTGAGGACTCTAAGACAAATCCTGTGAATGCTTATGGCCGCTCAAAACTCGCCGGTGAGCTAGCGGCCGTCAAGCACTGCTCAAAGGCTTACGTGTTTAGAACCCAGTGGGTTTACGATAATGACGGCAAGAATTTTCTTAATACGATGATGCGTCTTGCAGATGACAAAGAAGAATTGTCAGTCGTCGGTGACCAAATTGGCGCTCCCACGAGCTCAGACGTCATTGCTCGCTACACTTTAAAAGCCCTAACCAAAATCACGGTCGGCAAGATGCCGCCAGGGATTTATAATTTGGTCTGCCGCGGCGAGGTGAGCTGGCACGGGTTTGCAGAAGCGATATTTAAGCTAGCTCGCGAGCACGGAATAGATCTTAAAGTCAGGTTTGTGAAGAAAATCAAAACTACCGACTACCCGACTCCAGCTAAGAGGCCATTTAACTCAAGACTTAGCCTTAAAAAACTGGAGGACTCTCTCGGAGAGCCACTGCCGGCTTGGGATTTCGAGCTTGCAAGACTGATGGATGAGAGAGTGGTAAGGGATAGACTTAATTGAAGTGGGTGGTTGGCCCATTAAGCTGAGCGCTTTTTCTTGAGAATTTTTAGATCTTCGCGTCGGGCCGACAGTCTGCGTTTTTTGATTTGTTTTTCCAATTGTGATAGGTGGGAAACTTGAGCTCACTTGGGCTTAGAAAATTTGCGCCATCTGCCATGGACTTCCGAAGAAGTGAAAGGCTGCGCTCACTATAAAGGTCCACATAGGTACTTTTTTGCTTTGATGAGGGGTCTTTTGTATCAACTGTGGAGGAACTTGGTGCATCGCTGGGCTCTATATGGACAAGGACACCTAAAATATTTGTCACTTGGAAATCGAGTAAAGAATCTCCCGCTCCTCCTTTTAGCGGAGCCAATAAAGGCCCACCCTTGTCGCCTGCAAAGTTTTTATCATACATTGATGACTGCTGAGAGGAATCGGTGGTGACGTCTTTCTGGTAATGACTAAAAACTAGTTCTTTAGAGGCCGCTTCGTCTCGCATGAACACGCTACGTTTGCTAGTTAGGATGATGGATGGAGACATCTCGTCACCATACCCAATAGTTCTCACTTGCTGGCCTGTGCTCCGGCGTGGGTAGCCGTCATAAAGGCTACCGATCAAGGATTTTTTATAGCCAATTGTCTCAAATACTTGATCATCGAATACTAAAACGGCCACATCATCAGCTCGTTTGGATGACTCAACCGTAGACGCAGAAGTGGAGATTGTACCGTGAGATATCACCTTCTTTGGATTGATCGACATAGAGATGATTTTATTCTGCAAATCGGGAGCTTTTACATCTATTGGGGCGCGAATGTTTGGCACTACAAAAATTGACTCCACGCCCCCATTTAAACAGCTTGCCGCGGTAAGGACTGAGTTGTGACCAACAACTGTACCAGAACACCACGTCATTTTTTGAGACTTGTCACCGGACAACACCAGTATCACATTCGAAAATCCAGGTGGTGCTGGTTTAAAGAGATCCAAACCTTGTTGGCTAAGCTGAGTAGATCCGTCACCTGGATCACAAGAAGTATTGGTTTCTTGTCTATCACAGCCAAGAAATAACACGCTAGATATGATGATTTTCGCCGCCGTCTTCATTCAA
Organism: uncultured Polynucleobacter sp.; assembly: GCA_964402975.1. GTDB lineage: Bacteria > Bdellovibrionota_B > Oligoflexia > Oligoflexales > RGVZ01 > CAMDKS01. The sequence continues at coordinate 197,888 of CAYOEM010000004.1, read as the reverse complement.
TACCTTTCGGCATTTAGTGGCTGATTTCTTTAGCTTTTTTAAAATAAGCCAATCAGATCAGTGAACTACTTTAGGCATAATTTGAAGGTCCCGCGCGGTCATGTCTAGTCGTCCATTAGACTATATGCTGCTCATTTGACTTTTAGTATTTTACGGTATAACAGTAATATTGGCATGCAAGCCTAAGGGTGGGATTGTGATAAAGGGATTTGGCAACAAAACCGCTTCTGAATTGTTTCATAAGGGACAAAGTAAAGGACTACCCCGTATCTATTGGCAGAGAGCCGTGGATCTATTGGACGTGATGGAGGCCTGTGAGAGCTTAGAGGATCTAAGACATGATGGCTTTCCACCGAGTATTCGACTTCACATGCTGCATGGACTCAGGAGAGGCGAATGGGCCATCGACATTCATAAGACCTCTGGATGGCGTATAACGTTTAGGCTGGCTAACAATGAATTTATCGACGTAAAAGTCGAAAACTACCACTAGGACTCCCCTATGACAAAACATGTCAAAAAACGAAGTGATCGGCGCCCAACTCATCCTGGTCAGATATTAAAGAGACTTTGGCTAGATGAGCTAGGCTACACACAGTCAGGTTTCGCTGAGGCTCTCGTCAAAGCAGCACGCAACAAGGTTAAAAAGTCGACAATGCAGACTAAGCTTAATGAGTTGATTCAAGGCAAAAGATCCATGAGCGCGGAGTTCGCGGTGTTGATCAGTGGTGTATTGAACACGTCGCCGCGCTTGTGGATGAATCTACAGACTAATCTTGATATCTGGGTCGCAGAAAATGGCGATCACGCGGCGTAATCATAGCCTCGTTCGCACGAGAAACTAATCCTCAAACCGCTCCTGCCGAGCTTTCTTCTTCTCTTTAGCAAACTTAGCTTTCTCTTCAGCCTCTTGAAATTTTGCCGTCTTCTCAGCCTTGGCTTTCTGACGAGCCAGCATCTTGGCGTTTTTTTCAATTCGCAGAAGCCTGACAATCAGCTCACTTTCGCGAGCCTTGTCTTCAAGGTCTGGCTTTAGGCCGTCTTCGGCGAGGATTCGTTTGTAGTCTCGGATCTCGGCAAGTTTTCGCTTGATCCGGTCGATCTCGCCAAGTTCCTTGTCTGTGAATTTTAGATCAAGGTGTTCTTCAAATTTCTTTTTGCGCTTAAAGCCCTTGGGGCCAGGGGACTTTTTTGTGGAGAAGGGGTTAGCTTTACCGCCATCTTTAGTTGGTTTTCCTCTGCCCATCGGCTTTGATTTTGGATTCTTTGATTTAACTGGTGGTTTTGGCATGACGGGTGATCTTTCTAAGAAATGCAAATTATGTGCGACTAACTTTGTGAGGTGCAGCCTGGGCGACGGGCATCAGCACAATCTCTTCGATATTAACGTGAGCAGGACGATCAACGGTAAACCAAATACACTCTGCAATATCGCGAGCAGAAAGTGGTTTAAGGCCCTTATACACGGTCTTAGCCCTTTCTTGATCTTGATTAAACCGCACCATCGAAAAATCCGTCTCCACCATTCCTGGATCAATTAAGGATACGCGAATCGGTGTACCGCTTAGCTCTAGTCTTAAAGTTTTAGTGATGGCACGAACAGCGTGTTTTGTGGCGCAGTATACACTTCCGCCTTCGTAAACTACTGTGCTGGCAATACTTCCCATATTGACAATATGCCCAAGGTTTTTGGTCTTCATGGCTGGCAAAAATTCGCGGGTCACGCGCAAAAGACCTGTGACATTGGTATCAATCATCGTCTGCCAATCACTGACGTTTCCTGAGGCTACGTGATCAATACCCAAGGCAAGGCCAGCATTATTAAAAAGCACGTCCACTTGGCCGTGAGTCGCCTCCAGGGTTTTTGCTGCAAATTCCTTGACGGATTTGTCGTCGGTAACGTCAAGCTTAAGGACGAGCACTTCACTGACTTTCTTAGCAGCCAAACGCCGCGCAAGATCATCTAGTCGATCAAGCCGTCTTGCTGCAATGACCACTCTCCAGCCTTTTTCTGCAAACAACAAGGCCGTCTCCTCACCAATACCAGCCGATGCGCCGGTGATGACGATGGTTGGAGAGGACTGTTTTCGGGTCATAGCTTCTTTGAAACTTTCACGCCGCGCTCATTGCCTTCACCGACTGAGCACGACTCAAAGCCCTTATCGACAGCATACTGATGTTGGATGCGGCGATAAAAGCTATTCATCGGCTTAAGAAATACTTCTTCTACTTCACCTGCCGTGATCTTAGCGATGGCATCATCAACGGCTGCCAGAGCGAGCTTTTCTGTCTCAGCGTCGGCTTGTTGATTGTGTCCGCCTCCGCCGTGGCGAGGTTTATTGTGCTGATGATTTCTTTGTCCGCCACCATTGTGACCTCGTTGGCCTCCACCTCCGTGTTGGCCCCCGCCATGCTGTCCACGGTGTCCTCCACCATGGTGCTGACCACCACGCTGATGTTGGCCTCCGCCACGCTGATGCTGGCCGCCACCTTGGGGCTGACGGTTACCGCGGAAGTTTGGCATGTTTTTGCCAACGGGTGGGCGCGAGCCTTCTTCGATCTCTTCAGGTTCGACGTCGGCAAAAGCCCAGCGCAGGAATCTATCAAAGTATGCGTAGTAGCCAGGAAAGTCTTCTTTAAGACAGGTAGAAATCGTCTGCCAAACTTGTTTGCTTTCTTCCGTGTCAGCATTGTGAGCCGGAAGTGCCGTGCCGGTCTTAAGGAGCACAAGATCTGCAAGATCAAGGGTGAACTTCATGAAAGGCTCAACAATTTGATTGAGCATGATGTGATCTAGTGGAGTCTCTTCCACCATCTCAGGATACTGGGCTGCGTACCAGAGGCTCATTCGTCCCATGAGACCTTTGAGGTCCATGGACTTAAGCTCACCTGGCAGGCTTTCAAGGGTTGCTCCGACCATAATGGGCCAACGGCCTTTGTTTATCGCACTCTCGTCAGCACCTTCAGTGGTAGCCGCCGCTGCGCGCTGGGTTCTCTCGTGCTCAAGGCAAGTGAAAAGGAAGTAGTCGATCGGAACGTTTCTGCCCTTTTGGAGCTCGACTCGTTGCTTCATGCTTGGCTGCGGTTTTTGTTCTTGAACGTCGTCTTGCTGATTCTCTGACATACGGCTTGGGTTTCCTACAAATCTGGAGTTTGTTAGCTTTTCATCCGGCGGGCTAAATTAAGAACGCGGCAACTTGCCACGGTCAGTTCTTCGGCTGCAGTCCACTCTTTGGAGTCTTTGCGAGCCATCGTATAAGCCGATAGCTCCAAGTCACCTTCAAAAGCGTCGATGACATCTTCGACGGCCTTCACGTAATCAGGGGAACCTAGGGTGCTCCTCTTAAGTGTGCCCGATGCTTTTTTTAGGTGAGCGACCGCGTCGTGTTCACCCTGCTCGGCAAGAAGAGGGTTTAACTGATCGATGGCGGACACCAAGTCTGCTGCACTGTCCTTGCGGTCACGTTTGATTACTTTGGTCATTAAAACTCCCGCTAAAGTTGTCTTGTGGGACACACGCCATCCCCCGCATCAGAAAAAAAATCTAAATCGATGGGATAATATTTTTTTGCTCTTTTTTTACCTTTAGAGTCGGCGACACATTCTGGTGCCACTTTTGAAGGCTGGGCTGCGGCCCTATCTGGCCGGCCCCTTAAGGCCTCAAATCCGTCTTTCCGAAGCATAGGTCAGGCGCGGACAACTTGCAACGATTTCGTCGTGGTTTCAGGCACCTAGGGGCCGAGTTGGCAGGCTGACGCGGGCGGGTCAATATATTTTGCCTCCCGGGTCTCGGCAGGGGCACTTTCACGTTGACGGTTGGGCGGGGTTTTTGTACATAAAACCCCCTCGAAGTTTTCGTCGGTGAAGGCTAAGGGCTCGTAGCTCAGTTGGTAGAGCAGTACACTTTTAATGTACGGGTCGATGGTTCGAATCCATCCGGGCTCACTTTCTCAAGGAAAAAGGCGTTAGTTTCGACTGTTTATCCCGTGTTTTTGTATTTTCTTTCCGTCCTGTCCCCATCGTCTAGAGGCCCAGGACACCACCCTTTCACGGTGGATACAGGGGTTCGAATCCCCTTGGGGACGCCATTTTTTAAGCTAAAAGTTATCTAATCTGAATTTCGCGATATTTATGGCGCGAAGTTGGATCATTCTATTTCAGGAAGCTTTAAGATTAACGATTAAACCGAGTTTCGCCTTGTTAATCTGATCTTGCAAGCATGCCGCAACTGCAACTTGTAGGGATAGTCCTACTTTTTTTGCGATCCTGGCGGCCAGTGCTGGGCTGACCATTTGCCTGCCTTTTTCAATATCACAGACAGAGGCTCGGGATATTCCAAGAAAGCGGCCCATCTCGGCTTGCGACAGGTCCTTTGATAGCCTTGCGGTTCGTAGAAACATGCCAAACGTAATTGGTCCTATCTGGCGCTTTAGTTTGTTCGTTATTTTTCGATTAGTACTCATGTTTATTAACCTCAATAACGGTAACTATAATTTTTGAGGCATCGTCGGATTCAAAGTAGAAGAGCCTGTACGCTCTATTTAGTCGAATTGAACGACAACCTCTCCAAAGACCAAAAAGCGGTTTGTCATTATACCCAGCCAGCTGGCGGACCCTTACTATTCCCATCAGCTCAACTGATTCCGCCCAAATATAAACCGCCTCGACTATTCGGCGGGGTAGTTTAGCCATTTGCTTTTCTGCATTTTTGGTAATCTCAACCACGCAACGTTTGTTTTGCAAGCTATGGCCTCCACAATTGTACTGTGATTTACCGTACATGTCAATTCTGTCGGAATATCACTGCCCAACACTTTTTTATTCGACATTTTGCAATGTCTCCAAAAAGTATCTACCCGCTCAATTGCCAGTCGGCCGCGGATTTTCGGAGGTAGTCTGAGTCAAAGGCAGTCAAGCTGGAAGCTATTCAACGTATTTCACAGTACCGGTGAAATTGATTCCGCTGTGCTGACAATCTGTCGTGTGCTTTTGTCCTGTTATCCAAAGTTCAAGTTTGTGAACTTGGCGCGATTTCTCAGCGTCCGGTAAATTCTTGAACCACTGATCCGGCACGTCGATTGTAAATTGACCTGCCACCTGAGACTGAGGAGTTACGCAGCTGCCTGGATTAGGACATATACTTGAGCTTCTGGAATTCATATAACCTTCGTAAGGACCCTTGCCAAGATGCTTGGATTTGTCATAAATGATCAGATCCCCAGCCGTAGCCATTCCCATATTTAAAAAATCGCCTTTTGTATATTGCCCTGAGGCAAGAATAAAACTGTTGAACGTGACAAACATAAAGTCATCGTACCGCCACACTTGATTTGGGCTATTTAACGAAAGACTACAAATTCTCTTGCCAGTCAAATCGATCGTGTTTGACTGAACGCGCACTGCACGTGCCGTTTGGTTATTAGCGATTGCTAGGTTTCCATCAGCACCCCAAGCACACTGATTGCCTGTCGTAGCTGCGAAATTTAAATTGAGGGTTTGAGATTTTTGCGTGCCGCTAGAGCAGTCGAGCGCTGCTATACGTCCAGCATCATCAACTACAATGTTGTCTGTACCACCATTTGTTTCCGAATTGTTCTTCGGCGTTTTTTTCATGCCAACCCTCTGGCTAGCCGAGTCTCCGGCGAATTCCGAATCATTACAAGCGGACGACAGGAGCACGGCTACTAGGCTACTTAAAGTTAAGAATTTCAAAGCCATAAACCCTCCCAATACCAATCTTCATCGGAACAATGGAAGACTCTCTTAAGGCAAAATAACTTGGCGTGCGATTTTGGGCACTTATCACTCTAGAAGTCGACGAGTAAACCCCAGCAAAGAACCCCAAATCCGAGTTACTAAGGAGAGGCCCAAAGTGGCGTGCCTAGCCTGTATTGATTAATCAATACTCAATCAGTCGGGTGTCCCCATTAAGAAGTCTTTGATGTTGTCGGTTTGAACTAGCTTGAAGTCACCTTTGGGGAGGATTCTTTTGGCGAGACCAAACAAGACTTTACCGGGACCTACTTCTACAAACCTATTAATGCCGGCGTGATGGGACAATTCAATGGTCTGGGTCCACTTCACAGGACTATCGATTTGCTTAATGAGATAATCTGGGCCGTAGTCTTCTGTGATTTGCGCTGTGAGATTTGGAATAATTTTTGTTTTGTTTTGCGTAAATTTCGCTGCCGTGAGTAACGGTGTCATGTCAGCCCTGGCTGGTTTCATCATGGACGAGTGAAACGGTGCCGAGACCGCCAGTGAGACAAACTTCACAGCTTCTGCTGTGAGAGCCTCCTCAAGACGCTTCACAGCTTTTGCACTGCCGGCTACGACAAGCTGCTGAGGACTATTGTAATTCACGACTTCAACTGGCTCTCCGGGAGCTGCCGCTTTCTTGCAGTAGTCTTCCAGGCGAGATGCTTCCATGGACAATACAGCTGTCATGGCGCCAGCACCCTCGGGCACTGCTTTCTGCATGGCGGTTCCGCGTGCTCTTACGAGTGAAATCGCTTCAGCAAATCCTAGTCGACCGGAAGCTACAAGGGCCGAGTACTCGCCAAGACTGTGGCCTGCGAACATGTCAGCTTTAAAGCCTTTTTCTTGAGTCATAACCCGCCAAGTGGCCACACTAGTGGTGACGATGCACGGCTGGGTGTTGGCTGTGAGTTTTAGTTGATCTTCAGGGCCTTCAAGGCAGAGCTTAGTGATGGGAGCCTTGGCGGCTTCTTCAGCTTCCTGGAAGATGTCCTTCGTGTAGGTGAAGTTATCTAAAAGGATTTTGGCCATTCCGGGATACTGACTTCCCTGACCAGGAAACATGGCTAGTGTTTTAGTATCTGACATAAAAAGACCCTCGAATTTTTTTTGGGCCTAGATTTTATCGCCTAGAACATCAAAGCGATACCCAAATCAAACCGTTCCTCAGTACGAGACTCGGCCGCCCTGTGATCGCCTGTGAAAACCCTGGGGGGATCGGCCGTGTAAGTCGTCGACTTAAGTGCGCCTGTAAGGGCTACGTAGCGAGCAAGACGAATGGCTCCGCCCATGGATGAGTTGATGGTCGGGCTTTCTGACTGATCAAACACCTCTAGTCCTTCGCCATCATCCTTTGCGCGGCGCCATGATTCATAACCAACCCCTAGTGTCACAAAGGGTGTAAACGGGCTCGGGTTTGGCAGGCGTAAAATAAAATCAGCCTCTCCCATGGACCTGGCCGTTGCTAATTCTTTGTCCTCTTGGTTCATATAGCCGGCATTGAGGCCCCAGGCCGCGTAGCGGTTAAATGGAAACGTCACCCCTGCACTGCCGTGAAATGTTTTAAATCCAAGACCTATGCCAATGGAGATCCCCAGTTCATCGTCTTCGCTGTATGAGCTCCCGCGTTTTGTCATCGACTCATAGATCTCTCTGTACTTTGGTTTACTGCTGCCTGAAGACCAGTAGCTTTGGCTACTGTCAGATCCATCTGTATCAACCGACCTTGCTTGACGCTCTGGAGTTAAGTCGGTGGCAGCAGGTTTGGCCACGTCGTTTGGACGAACGCTACCAAATGATCCTTCTTCTTTGTAATTAAGACGAGGCTGAGAGGCCGTCTCGTTACGCGCAAAAGCCTCTAAGGAGGCCAGAAGACCTAGCATGCCTAACGCTAACGAAACGATCCTTGAGCATGATCTCACTGTCATCAGATGTCTCCTCTCCTAAAAGATTTATCCGACTTACTTGGAGCCCGCTGGCTCAGCCACGACTTGCTGACTAATTTTACCAAAAATTGAGCGGCCCGACTTGTCAAACATCTCAATCTCGACCCGGTCGCCGGGTTTCATGAAAGGCGTCGACGCCTTGCCGGTATCGATGATCTCAATCATTCGTTTTTCTGCAAGGCAGCTACTGCCTCTGGCTCGGTCTTCATTAGAGACCGTGCCAGATCCTAAGATGGTGCCAGCGGTGTAGGCCCTAGTCTTCGTAATATGCTCGATCAGCTCATGAAACCCAAAGAACATCTCAGGCCCCGCGTTGGGATCTCCAAACTTCTGACCATTGTAATGGGTGACAAGCGGCAAATGCACTCGTCCACCCTGCCAAGCGTCTCCTAACTCATCGGGCGTGACGGCAATCGGCGCAAAGGCAGAAGCCGGTTTACTTTGAAAAAAGCCAAAGCCTTTCTCAAGTTCTGCCGGAATTAAATTGCGCAGGCTCACGTCATTTAAAATTGTGATGAGGCGAATGTATTTGCCGGCGTTTTCTTTCGTTGTGCCCTGCGGCGTATCGCCGAGAATCACCGCCACTTCTGATTCGAAATCACAGCCCCACGCCTCATCGGCCAAATAAATAGGATCTCTCGGGCCAAGCAAGACTCCTGAGCCGCCTTGATAAATGAGCGGATCAGTTTTTAAAGTTTTCGGCGGCTCAGCGTTGCGAGCTTTGCGCACCAATAACACGTGGTTGATATAGGCAGACCCGTCAATCCACTCGTAAGCCCTAGGTAACGGCGCTGTCAGCTGCTCTACAACAAATGGCCGACCGCTGATCTTGCCGTCATTGAGGTCTCGGTAGATGGACTCCAACTTTGGTTTAACCTCATCCCACCGATCAAGAGCCTCTTGCATGGTGCGGGCTGCGCTTGCTGCGTCCGTAATCTTTGAGTTGTCGCGGGAGACGACCACTAGTTGGCCGTCTCTGGTCTTATCTTTTAGGGTCGCTAGCTTCATGGACTCTCTTAGCCTCGTCTAGCAGAAGTGCTCTTGCCTGACCCACCGCGAGAGGGGCCAGATTTTTTGTGGGCTGGTTTTGACGTGTGTCTAGACTTCGAAGCAGACTTCGTCGGTCTTGATGACGAGGACTGAGTCTTTTGCATGGGCCGTGACTTATCAGCAGACGTCTTGCCTGGCTTATGGGGTGACTTTGATTTTACGTGAGCTGTAGGTCTCGCGTCTTGACTTGTAGTCTTCGGTCTTCGAGCCTTGCCGCTTAACATCTTAGGCGCAGCATCTTTTGGCCTTGCGGACAGCGGCTTTCTTAGAGCCCGCTTGCGTGCTTTGGATATTTTTGGCGAGGACGCCTTGTCGACTGCAACGTCGGTTGCTTGTCGAAGTTTAGTGACCTCTTCAGTTGTGAGCTGCCGGTACTCGCCCGAAGGCAAATCAACTGGAAGTCTTATGTCTCCAAAAGCAACCCGTATGAGTCGAACAACGCGTCTATTGAAATGCTCAAACAGTCGTCTTACCAAGCGATTTCTCCCCTCATGGACGGTGATCACATACCATGCGCCCGTTGATACGCCCATGTTCGTGCCATGGACAAAGGTTATTTTTACGTTTTTAACTGGCCCATCCTCAAGCTCGACACCCTTGCGGATGATTTGTTCCTGCTCCTTGGAGAGCCGGGCGTCAAGCAGCACCTGATATTCTCTCGGCACATGATACTCAGGACGGCAAAGCTTATAGCTAAGCTCTCCATCATTGGTCAAAAGCAATAACCCTTCCGTGCGAAAATCAAGTCGACCCACCGGCGAGACAAGAAACTTCGCCTTGGCCACCATGGGGATGTCGTAAATGGTAGGTTTGTCGTCATCACTTCGAGCCGTCAGGATTTTGTCCGGCTTGTTTAAAAGCCAGTACACCTTCGGTGGCACCTTGGCGCGAACCAATTTGCCATCCAAAAATATACGGTCTGTTTCTGTGTTGACCTTAGTGCCCAGCTCTACGACCTGCTTGCCATTGACGGCAAGACGGCCCTCACTGATCCACTTCTCCGCCTCGCGGCGGCTGGCTATCCCCAGCTGGGAGAGCCACTTCTGCAGTCTCATCTCGCTCATCTAATAGAGCCTCACCCGATTCGCGGTCAGATGTTTCATCTAAACTCTGTTCCGCAGCGTTGACAGTCATCTCGACTGGTTTTACATCTCCCCACTCGCTCTCATCGATCGCATCAATGGAATTAATGACGCCACCTGCGGTAGCGCCCTGAATGGGTCGATCTTCAGTATGCCCCTCTGAGGCACTCCAAGCAACCTGACCCTCATTGAGCACATCGATAAGATCGGCCTTGGACTCGGTTTCCTCGTCCGGGACCGACTCGAGTGTCGGGGCGTAGGTCGGAGCTTCGGCGGAAAGCGGATTAAAATCAGCCTCGCCGCGAACGGTTTCTGAATACTCTTCATCAGCAATAAACTGTTCGGTGTCGACTCCAGCTTGTTCAGCTTCAAAGTCGGTGATTTTCTGATTAGCTGCATCAAGAATATCTTGCGGCGTTTGAAAGCTTTCAAGCGCAGGCAAATCGTTGATCGATCCCAATTGAAAAATCTTCAAAAACTCATCCGTCACGCCAAACATCATAGGACGCCCTGGAATTTCCTTACGGCCAATACAAGTCAGCATGTTGCGTTCAACGAGAGTTTTAAAGATCGACCCAGCATCAACCCCGCGGATGAATTCTACCTCGGCGCGGGTCACACCCTTAGATTGCTTTTGCCTGTAAGCAATCACGGCCAAAGTCTCAAGGGATGCTCGCGAAAGTGGCCTTGGACGACTAGCAAATTGCTTCTCCATAAGAGATTTTGCTGCCGGAGTCGTCTGGAACTGGTAGCCCATGCGTTTGATGTACTTCAGATGAAAGCCACCAGCTCGGTCACGGTAAAATTCAATGAGTTCATCACAGGCATCTTGAACTTCTTTCAGCGTGTAGCCTTGCTCTGTGAGCAGATCATGGATCTCGACTGCTCGCATGGGCTTAGGAGAAGCAAATATAATGGACTCAATTTTTCCAAATAATGTCAGCTCCTCAGCCAAGACTGTCGTCGCTGCAGAGCCCTCCTCATCGTCACTTTCAGTCAAAGTACCTTCGTCTGTGGTCTCGTCTGAATCGGCCTGAAGCGTCTCGTCTGTAGACTCTTCAGCTTCTTCTGACGGCTCGTCTTGATCGTCAGACTCTTCCGCTAGGTCCTCTTCGGAGTCAGCATCTAAACGTTCTTCGGTGCTGGCAGCATCTTCGGACACCGCAGTTGAAAGCTCTTCGCCTTCTTCTGAAAACACTGGCTCACCCACGGCCGTGCTTACCGCATCCTCGATGTTAAAGTTAACGTCAGGCTTTTCTGTTGTTTCGTCATGGTCATGATCAAAACCGGTCATGGATCTACCTCCAGCATGGAATCCGAAGAAGAAGTCGTTTCAGTGATTGTTTCAATATTGTCAGCATCGACTGCAGCAGCCGCGTTGGCGCCCATCAAAGAGCCACTAGGAACTTCTGCGACGATATATTTAGCCGCATCTTCGTCAGTATCTTGGGCCGCAACCGGCACATCGACAACTTCAGCGTCGGTTGTTGAATCGTGCATCGGCGTGGCAGAGGCAACCGGTAAAATCGATTGATCGAGATCTCCACGGTAGAACCACAGAGGGCCCATCATGTCTTGTTGAAAGACTCGAAGTTTCTGCTGTTTAGATAGCTCGAGCACCGCCATCAGATGAACGACCATATCATAGCGGCTACGGAATTTATTATAGAGACCTTGGAACATGCCAAAGCGAACGGTTTGGATGTACTCGTCAAAACGCTCAATAGTTTGTTCCAGTGTGATGCCGTGGGTCTTGGCTTCAATTTTGGCAGCCTTACGATCTGCAAGATCGCGCATGATTTGATCAAATAAAATGATCAGTCTAGCGGGATCGCCCTCAAGCGGTGTCTCCACATCTTTAAAGACTTCCGCCAAACGCTCGTGCTCGTGATTGGTCTGAATCTCGACGCCCATTTGTGGGCTTTGCGACAACCACTCGGCTGCTTTACGAATCATCTCGTACTGCAAGAGGCGGTCTTGAAGAGTCTTTAGAGGATCTTCTTCAATGCCGTCTTCGTTGAGAACTTTGCGATCTTCCGTAGGCAGCAGACTTCGGCTTTTGATCTCAATCAGCGTGGCACCCATCGCCACAAACTCGCCGGCTTCCGAGATATCATCAAACTTTACAAGTCGAAGGTAACCTAAATACTCAGTCGTTAGCTTAAAGATGTCGATGGCGAAGATGTCGATTTCGTGCACTTTGATAAGGTGCAATAGAAGGTCCAAAGGCCCCTCAAACCTATCAAGCTTTACGAAATACTCTGACGACATGCCGATGCCCTCTTCGCCAGACCCCTTGCTGCCGTCTTCCCGGGATGGGACAACGCTGAAAGCGGGAGGTCCTAATGCCTAATTTATTTGGACTTTCGTTCTAATTTTTAGTTATATCCTGCCAATTCTTGGGTGTCTATCCAAAATACCCCCCAAAGGCTTGGGCCATGCTTAATCGAAAGACGAAACACAATCATTTTAGTGCCCTGCTAAAACATCTGCGGCAGACGCGAAATGATGCTGCCGATCTTGTGGAAATCTTAGTTAGCCGCAATAGGTCGCCTGATTTTGAAGCAATCAGCTGCTTTGAAACGGCTGAGCCGCATGATTTTAAGGCACTTTCTAAGCTGTTGACATCACCTGTGCAAAAAGCGGAAAGCCTTGCCTGGCCTCTCGTTGACAGTCGTATGAATGCCCCCTCTTATCTACCTATTCGCACCTTTAGAGGAGACCCCTCAAGGCTTTGGCTGCCTGTGGATAAGCTGAGGATATTCCTGTCCAGCGGAACAAACTCAGGCCCTGAAGGACGTTCAAGGTCAGCTTTTACGCCCGAAGGTTTGCGTTTTTATAAGGCAGCAAGCATTGCGGGGTTTTTAGGCGTCCTTGAAACCCTTGTCCTGCCGTTTTCTGATAATTTTTTGAACATGTCGATTTTAAGCTTGGTGCCAGATGTGGAAAAGTGGCCCGACTCCAGCCTTGCACAAATGATCAGCTGGTTTGGTGAGGTTTGGCCGCTAAATTATGCAGACCATCTAAACCTAAAAAACGTTCTTAATTGCATCGAAGACGCGTCAAAAACAAAGCAGCCCATCTGTATCGTGGGTACGGCCTTTCATTATGTGCATTTTTTAGACGAATGGCAGCGGGCTGGAAAACCAAAATTATTACTGCCCAAAGGCAGCATTCTCATAGAGACCGGCGGCACCAAGGGCAAGAGTCGAGATATCTCGCGCGGCGAGCTTTACAAACTAATGGGTGACGCATTTGCAGTGGAGACGTCATCCATCGTCAGTGAATACGGTATGTGTGAACTAGCCAGTCAAGCGTGGGACTTCGTTGTAAGACCCTCTGATTCAAGTCTTGATCGGCGCCGTTTCAAGTTTCCATGGTGGGTGACGGTTGCAGTGATGACAGAACCGTCGAGAGCCGAGCAAACGGGCACCGGAGCTCTACTTGTACATGACCACGCTAGGATTGATCTTCTCTCAAGGAATGGCGTCATACCGATCCAGACGGAAGACTTGGTGAACGTCGAACAGAGTGGACTATTTTCACTTGAAGGCCGCGTGCCAAATGCACCGCTTAAGGGCTGCTCGATGCTTGCAGATTCTGCATCAAACGCCGCTAACCTGGAAAGCGCAGAGTATGCGCAAACAAAATCAGCCAAACTTGGGCCTGCCTTGCGCCTAAATTCAAACGTTATTTTGCCGAAAGCACCGTCCGTTCGCAGATGGTTTTTAGATCTCTGCAAAGATTTGGATGCTCAACAAAGACTTATCAACGAATTACAAAGTACGCATCTTGCCAAAGAAGCACTTACAGATTTACTGTCAGGCATTCCCAACGGGGACAGAGAACTAGTTGCGTCAGCACTACGCTCGGTAAGCGCACTCACCACACCTCAGCGCTGGCTTTTGATCGCGCCGTCTAGTCACTCACTTGCCCTCATTCAGCCGATCATGGCAGGACTTCTGCTCGGGCTTGACATGAGAGTACGCGTGCCGACGATTGCCGGTATCCAAGGAAGAGATACGTTTCTTTTTCGCGCCGCCCAACTTGCAGCAGAGCGTGGATTTCAAATCAACACGCTTTCTACTGAATGGCGACTCGGGCCCAGTGATCTGCTAGACGGCGAACATGTTCTTATATTTGGAGACGATGATACGTGCGGAAAATTCAAAAATTTTGCGCCTGGTCGAGTCAACGCATTTGGACACATAACCAGTCTCACGGTCGTGAATGGACGAGAATTTAATAACCCAATGACCTGCCAGCAGGTCCTGCGCGATCAGCTAGCTTTACGACAGCGAGGATGCCTCTCGTCTCGAGCCATAATTGTCATTGGTGGCAGGTCGGATGAAATTTCAGAACAGCTTCATTCAGCTTTGCCGGAAACGATCTCAGATGGAGCAGAAACTCACGGCGAAGCGGCGGCGCGAGCTATGGAATTCGTACGGCTTATGCAAAGTGGATTTCATGTCAAAGCGTGGGAGAAATCGAGACCGCGCGGCCAGCCGCGGGTTCTGATTGGGGTGACAGAGAGCTCGCTTCAAAACCTTGGTGCTCGGCTTTTCGCAGGCTTGAGCCGGCTTGAAATGGTGATTCCTGTCGTGATCTTGCCGGAAACAACACCTGAAAGTGAACTTATTGGCAAACTTCCCAAATCCATGGCTGTAAAGGCTCTCAGTGTTTCGGAAAATGTCATGAAAGAATTTGAGGAATGCCAAAAAAGCGAGAAATCCTTCGACAAAATGGGCCTTGCACGTCACGGAAGTCTTGATAGTCCAGCATTTGATGGCACTCATCTGGGGCGTCCTTTCTTTGCGACTGAGGACTGATTCGCGATAAAATAATAAGCATGGGAAACCTTGCTATACAATTTGATCGAGAAGACCTCGAGCTTCTGGCCGGATACTTTTTTGACCTGTTTTTGCCGCATTTTAATGGGCAAAAGGATGGGGCTATGAGGCCAAATACTCGCATTGAATTCTCAAAAAAAATGCGCAACAAAGTCGGCCTAGCGGTTCTTTTTGAAAATAAAATCCGATTATCGCTCCACTACTTCCAGGCCAACCCCCAGTTTTTGCCGTACACAATCTTCCATGAAATGACGCACTTATGGCTCTACCACTCAGGTTTTGACCCAGGTCATACGAAGAGGTTTTACGAGAAAATGGCCGAGTTTGCTAAAACGGGCTACCGGATTGATCCGGAGGTTCACGTGCACACGAGGCTGGCCGCGGAAGGCAGTTATGTTTATATTTGTAATAACTGCGAAAACCGCTGGCATCTCAAGGATGAGCTGGATCACAATATCTATTGTGCTCTTTGCTTTAAGCGAGAGGGAGTGGAGCATTACGCAACGTTAAGAAGCGACTATGCCCCGCGAGATCTCAAAAAATCAAAGCGACGAGAGAGACAAGACGAATGCGCTTAAACCAAAACATGACTAAAGCCGCTGGCCTAGCAGTTGCCCTCGGCTTTCAAGTATTTACGGATGTTTGTCAGGCGGTTGAATTTCGCACGACAGACCAAGTCGCTAAAGAAGCATTCATCTCTCTTCCGACTGTATTAAGGGACAACTTTAAAGACTTCGTTATCGAAGGACAAACATCTTCCGATCCCGTAACTGTGCTTTGTAACCGAATCTCTATGCAATATGCCACGTTCAAATGGGACCCGAAGAGAGACGGCTGTAATAACTCTGGGATAGAGTGGCAAACAAAGCTGAAAAGTGGAAGCGGTAGCCCGCTGATATTTGCTGAGTTCGGCAAGGGTGAGATGACGACTCTTATACTAAGCGGCGTCCACCCAGATGAACTAACCCCAATTCCATTGGCGTTTCGCTTTGCCAATTACCTACACGCAAATCGACAGATCATCCCGCCCGACACCCGAGTTGTTATCGCTCCATTGGTCAACCCAGACGGATTCTTCCGCAAAGTATCTACCCGCGTTAACAGTCAGGGTGTCGATTTAAATCGAAACTTCTTCACGCAAGACTGGTACGGCGCCGCCAAGAATTGGTGGGTAACTCGCCGTCAGAAAAACGAGCAGCATTTCCCTGGCCACATACCAAACAGCGAAATTGAAACCCTATTTCAGATCTGGCTGATCGACACATACAAACCAGACAAGATCATATCCGTGCATGCCCCTCTTGGGTTTTATGATTACGATGGTCCTGGCGATCAAAAACTCAGGCCTTTAACCGAGAGCGAAGAAAAAGCGCGCAGCTTGGTCCAATTCATGAGTGCATCAAGTAAAAACTACAAGATCGTCGATTATTCCTTCTATCCTGGAAGCCTTGGTAATTACGCTGGTAACGAGCGCGGCATTCCGACCATCACACTTGAGCTAGAAACGACGAACCCCTCGAAGTCTGACGAATACTGGAATCAGTTCTCTCCTGGTCTCATCCAGGCGGTTAAATTCCCATTCGTTAACCAATCAGCACCGACTGCAAAAGGCTCAAGCTTATTTCTCGAGCCATATGGCTACAAAACAGCTCAGCGCGTTCTTGAAGAGCCGGCTCCCCTTCAGTCGCACTAGGGTCTCGACGGCTTAGTTCATTAAAATGTTAACCAGAAATCCCAGGGATGGCTTCCTTTTGGAAGTTTTGATACCTCAAAGTAAAGCCCAACTCGCCCCTTGTAGTCGTCAAGCTTCCATCGCATGACCTCACGATGCTTGGCAAGATCATCGACAAACCAGGGAAACATGCCTTTTTCGACCAAGTACCTTGCGATGTTGATTTTCATACGCACCGTTTTGACGGGATTTGTAACCTCGATCTCATATCGGCAGATATCTGTACAATACGTGAGCCCCAATTTTTCAAAGTCATTTTTTAAAAGTTCACCGTCTAGTAACGGCATATTCACCTTGATGGATTTTGGATCCAGTCCATCACCTAAACGAAAATTATATAGAACTCCACTTTTTCGATGAAGTCGATCATATGCATTCACTGGAAGCGTCATCACCATGGGAATATTTGCTGAGCTTTCGTAAAAAGCTACATCGGTGCTTAAATCGAGAGTCAGCTTAAAAAAAAGAATCTTAAGATAAAAGCCCAACGACGCAAAAGCGGCTAAAGGGTCAATCCTTTTTTGCTTGAGATCACTCTCAATGTCGGCCGATGAGAAATTTAGAGTGAAGAAGTTTTTGACATCTGATCGGATGTAGAGATGGCTATCTTTTGAAATCAAGAAATCACTCGCACCCTTTAGTTTCACCTCATCAAAGAGCATGTGGTTGTCTTTTTTAAATTTGTAGGAATAGAATCGAGAGAGAATCTGGCCACCAACCGAATCATACACAACCCGTCGCACTTTCGAGTCGATCTTAGCGATCACGTCCGGTTCACACGAAGCCATCCATGCGACACCTTGCTCCGTTACAAATCTCTCACCACCTCGGGGCAAACAGCCGGGGAAAGAATAGCTAGACCTGACATCTGATCCAAACATATCTTTTTCAATCACAACGCGGTCAGTGCCATTAACGGGCTCCGACTTCCAGGCGTCGTCTTCAAACCAACGAATCTTACCCTCTCTGGTCACCGGAACAATCGCAGGTAATGCCAATCGAAAATCGGGCTTATCCGCGTTGCCGGCGTTAAAAATAACAATGATTGATGAGCGAGGTTTCTGCAAAAGTGATGGAAATTCATAGGCAAATTTATACGCAGGATGAGCTTGAGCCGCCTGAGATAAGAATAGACCGACCACAATTTTTTGAGTAAAAGACAACCGTAATTTTATGATCTGATGACAGAATTCGACCACCGCGCGAGGCAAGTTGAGCCGCATTTTATGACCGATTCTACGCAAGACAAAAAACCTTCCCGGCAGGCTCTCACGCTTGATGACTTTGATTTTTCGTTCCCAGACTCCCAGATAGCCCAAAATCCACTCCCGGAGCGCGACGCGTCCAAACTTTTAATTTGGGATGGTCGTCACACGTCACACAGCTTTGTAAAAAATTTGGACTCAGTTGTCCCAGAGCAGTCACTTTTTATTGTAAACAATTCCCGCGTTATTGCCAGTCGCCTTCACGGAAAGCTACCCACCGGCGGCCAGGTTGAAATCCTGCTGATCGAACCAAGCCCGTCCAATGACAGAACGTTTGAGCGTTGGACCTGTATCGGGCGGCCGCTAAGAAAGTTAAAACCGGGGACTGTGGTCCAACTTGACGATGGCCTGGAAGCGACCGTGATCGAGCATCAAGACGCCCATTCGGATGCAACACCACTTTTTACAGTAGAGTTCAACTGTGACGGGAGCCGCCTACTAAAATGGCTTGATCAATTCGGCGATATGCCGCTGCCACCATATATTGATCGCAAAAATCCAGACCAAAATCAAATTAAGAGAGATAAAGAGAACTACCAGACCGTATACGCCGAGGGCCTTGGATCGGTCGCCGCCCCTACAGCCGGTCTACACTTCAGTGATTCCTTGATTACGCGACTTAAAGATCGTGGGTGTGAATTTGCGGACGTTACACTCCATGTGGGTGCTGGCACATTTCTTCCCGTCAAAAGTCACGATCCCAATCTCCACACGATGCATAGTGAACGGTTTATTGTCCCAAAAAGTACCCATGATGCGATTATTCGGGCAAAAAGCGAGAAACGGGCGGTCATAGTGGTGGGAACCACGGCACTTAGATCACTTGAGGGCCTATCTCAATTAGCTGCCCGCGAGGGTCGTTCGACTGTAGAATTGCTTGATCGGTGGCTTCGCACCGATATTTTCATCAAGCCCACTTACCGAGATGACCTCTACAAGCCGTGGGCACCGGACTTTTTGATGACGAACTTCCATCAACCGCAAAGTACTTTGTTCATGCTAATTTGCGCTTTGGTCGGATTTGACACGGCTCACAAGATCTATGCTGACGCCATAAAATCTGGATACAGACTTTTCAGCTACGGAGACAGTAGCCTTCTGCGTATAAGTGCGCAATGATGTGAAGCCTTTTTATTTCTTTCGCTCAAGTATCTGAACGAGTAGTTGCAAGTCTTCCACTTGCTGGTTGAGCGACTTGATCTCTTGATCTTTTTGAGCGATCTGAGCGTTCAAAGACTCTAGACGTGACGCGTAACGCGCTTCAACTGAGGACACCGTTGCCCGTGCCTGCTCGAGAGCTCGATGACAGAACTCTATAAGCCCTCTCGCTTCAACACTCGCCATTCCAGCGTCCACCAGCGGCTTTGCCAACCACTCGGGCACAGCTTGGTTATCCTGCGACTGTACCTGCATACGTGGACCAATTGGATTTGATGGAACAACAGTCGGCGCTGATTTACGCTCTTGCGCCGAAAACTCCATCGATGAATCTGTGTGACGCTGAACGGTTGGGACAGGTCGCTGTATTGTTTTGTCTGGTGCTGGATGGCTCTTGATAACCGTATGACTAGTTCGCGCACCAGTTTTAACTGCTGAGATTTGCCCGCTACCTTGATCGACTGTAACGGGGATGAAATATTTTCCATCACGAAGCTCCGCCGAGATTCTGCCCGTGCGAATGCGCCGCCGAATAGTCATATCCGAAATACCGGTTTCCCGTGCATATTCGACAATCGATAGCCACTGGTCTGCCATAAAATGCTCCATACCAATACGGTGCAAGGAATCCACACCCTACAGTAATAGAATATCAGCGCAAAACTGGTGGTGAAAAGTCCGCCAACTGCTTGGCAGAGGCGCGTCAACATTTTGACGCTCAGGTCAGACGGCTCAATTTAAAAAATCTCTCCACCAGCCGTCTCTGATGGAACTTTGGGGAGATAAGCAAGTGCCCGACTTTGCTGCCATATAAACTTGTAATGACCTAGATTTCTAAAGACTGACTTTACATACCGCCTTGTCTCGCGGAAGGTCATACTCTCGACGAGCTCATCCATATCAAGATCGCCATAATTAGATAACCACCGGTCAACAGATGCGGGGCCACCGTTATAGGCAGCAACCGCTAAAAGGGTGTTGCCTTTGTAGTAATCGGCCAGCATGCGAACATAAAAAGCAGCGTAGCTAATATTTATTTCTGGCTGACGAAGTTCGCCCAATTCAAAATCACTATCTTGCATGACTCTGGCCAATCGAACCGCAGTAAACGGCATGATCTGCATAAGGCCCTGAGCGCCCACATGACTTTGAGCGTCTTCATCATAAACACTCTCGGCACGCATCAAGGACAAAATCAAGAATGGATCCACCTCAGCAGCTTTTGACACCGGCTCGATAATGTCCCGGTATGCATATGGATACATCAGCTTCCAATCTGGATTAAAGCGCAGCATGTGAACTTCCAGGTCAGCCAATGAGCTTGGGATTCGGCGCAGCGGTGAGTCAATCATCTGCGGGGCCTTAAACCCATACGAATAGTCTTTAAGATCGACAGCTAACCGAAACGATTCGACCCATGCTCCCGCGCCACCCTTTTTCTCTGCGGTCGGAACCAAGCGAAGAAGCCTTCGTCCAATCTGTTTTCTACCCCATTTGCCCAATGCTGCAGCCGTTTTCATATATGACTGATAGACCGAGCGACTTTCACCGGGTCCAGACTTTACATTATTTGGAATTCCGACGAGGCCATCTCCGCCTTGGGATTCACTCACGTCAGTTGCAATATTATCACTGATATTTACAGCCATTGCAGAGCTATTATCAAATGGTGCTTTCGATAACGTTACACTGGGATCAACGCTTCGCCTCACCACGTCAATAAGACGGGGATGGCGGGCTTGAATAATTGCCGAGTAAAATCCATCGCCATTTTGAGAGAGAATTTTCTTGTAGATTTCAAGCGCCTCGGGCTGCTTTCCTTGTTTTTCCAGTATTCTAGCTCGCCAGTAATCAAGGCCGCCCTCAATGCCACGATCTCTATGAGGAACATAATTGCCACGGTCCAGCAACACCAACGCCGATGCATACTCCTGTGCAAGATAGAGATTCCAAAAGTGATGCCATCGAATGACTGGATCAGCGCTTGCAGACTTGGCCAAGGATTCGTAAATCTTTGCGGCCTCACGATGCAGTCGGAGTCTCGACAGATTGTCGGCCAAGCTTTCGACCGCAACCCTAGTGTCCACAACGTCCTGAAACGTCGCTATATAAATGCTCCAGGACCTGGCCGATTGTTCAAAATCACCTTGGCGTGACTGAATTTGAGCCAGTAGATTAAGAGCCTTTGCGTATTGAATGCGTCCGTTTTGATTTTGTCTATACTTCAGCTCATCAATACGTGACTCAACAAGGCGGCGTGACTCATTCCAGAACCGATTTTGGAAGAGGTACGTCATGCGCTCAAAATCTTCCATCACTCCCACCTTGCCGGAGAGATGACGAACTGGACCTTTTGTTAGTTCAATCAAAAAATGCTTAAGTCCCTCATCAAGGTTTGTATTTGAAGACAAGCGATTGATTAGCGAGATACTATAAATATACGGTCTGGTCTTTAGATCGGCCAACTTCTGCAGCTTTTGGAACGCCCATCGGCCTCCCTCTGAGTGCGGGTATTCAGCCGCCATCGCCTCAACGAGCGGCCATAAATCAGGGCGAGAGTCGATTTGTCGACGGTCCAGGTAAGCAGTGACTTTTTGCGTTAAACTCTGGTCTCGCATTGCGGGCTTTACTCGCGCGCACATGTCATTCCACGTTTTTACAAGCATCCGATCTTGTTCAAGGACCATAATGATCTCGATCATCAGGGCAAATTTTTCGGGACGCCAGTGTGGAGACCTGTTGATGTTGTTTTTTGTCATGACGTTTAGTTTCGCCAACACAGCCCTAGCATTTTTCTTATTTAGAAGGGCTCGCCCATGGTAGACAGATACCAAGCCATACAAGGGATTATTTGGTGACAAAAGCTTCTGAGCGCCTTCGAAGTTAGCCTTTGCTTCCTCAGGATTAGAATCAAACAGCGACAATCCTCGAGAAAACAAAAATACGGCGCGCTCGTCTTGATCTGAGATAGCTTTACCATCACTAGCGATGAGTGATTCGGTCGTTTTTGATTGGCGTGCCTGCCCATTCTCAGCGACTGATCTGACAACTTCTAAATATCGCGCCTCTGCCACATAAGGCAGGGACAATGCGCCCATCATCGTTGAAAAGGTTATGAAAAAACGCAGCGGCATAGGCGGCAAACTTCCAAGAAGGCTTAAGAGCCTTGAGGTGTTGATGACTAATTATGGAGCCCTCTCATTCTAGCAGGAGCTAGCTCTGAGTCTTAGTAAATCCTGATGAAACTCTAATTGCCACGCACTTTTTCTTTCTCAGACGAGTTAATCGTGGTGATTAGCAAAATAAGACTTAAAACAATAATAATATCAGCAACATTGAAGCTAGGTAGCACTAAGCTTAGTGAACCTGCGCCGCCTTTCAAAGATAGAAAATCTATGACGTATCCCAGGCGAAATCGGTCGACAAGATTGCCAAACGATCCAGCGATGACGCCGGCCAAGCCCAAGGAAGACCAAACGTGCCCGGTCTCCCGAAGACGCAACGCAGCATAAAATAGCCCCATTGTGGCCACAAAGCTGAAAGCAAGCATTCCCGCCACCCGCCATCGATGGTCAACATTGGCGCCAAGACCCCAAGAGGCGCCATGATTTCTCACGTAGGTCTTCGTGAAAGTTATCCAAAAAATTCCGGCGTCTAACGCCACGATCTCTTGCCTGCGCCCTTGGTAAATTGTGGTATCGATTGGATCTTCGGTCATCAGAAAGTTTCTGGCGGCATCAAGCTTCGACATTTGGTCAATCGGCAAACTGAATGCGGTCATTAGAATGATCGAGAATACTAAGTTCTTGGCATGCACAAAGCGACTTGTCACGATAGATTCGGCTCCCAGAATTTGCTGATGGCATGTAGCATACTCTAGGATAATGCAAGACGCCGTAGTCGATCTATGCATTTATGCTCAAACGAAGTCTCTATTAAGGTCTTAACGTGTCCCGATTGAATCCATCCGCCGTGATCTTTGATTTTGATGGTGTCGTTGTAGATAGTCTCGGAGTGCATCTCGACGCTTGGAAGATAAGCTATCAAAAACTTTACGGCCAAGAACTACAGGACACCACAGGTCTACCGGGACGCTCGACGACTGCTATAGCTGAGATTTTATCAACTAGAATTGGTCAACCGGCTACGGCCAATAAGCTCGCCGATCTGAAACGCGAAACCTTGAAAGAAAGTCGTCTAAAAATTGAACTTCTTCCCGGGGCGAAAGAGGCTTTTGATGACCTAAGCGTCCGGGGAATACCGTTTGGAATCGCAAGTAATGCACCTAAAGCCTTCATCAAGACCACCCTGGAGCGACTAGGAATCCAAGTAGATCACGTGTTTGGATCAGACGACGTGCAAAATCCAAAGCCTGAGCCTGATGTTTTCTTTAAATGCGCAAAGTCGCTAAGCATCAGCGTCGTGGATCATTCAAAGATTATTGTATTTGAAGATAGCCCACATGGCCTTCGTGCCGCCGTTAAAGCAGGAATGTTCCCGATTGGAATACTGACCCAAAACACGTCAGAGCAGATGCTAGCGGCGGGCGCGAAAGCTGTCTGTCATCATCTTCGACATGCCATTGAAAATGGTTGGTTGGAGCACCTACCGTCTTAGCCTCAAAGCATTCACAACGACAGAAACGCTTGACAGGGCCATGGCAGCTGATGCCCACATGGGACTCATAAGTCCAGACATCGCCAAGGGAATAGCTGCAACGTTATAGATGAACGCCAAAAAGAAATTCTGACGAATGATAGTCGTGATTCGCCGTGATAAGTCGACCGCGTCCAGCAGCGCAGCCACGTTTGTGGTCTTGATAACTAGCCCAGCGTTGCCCGTAGCCATGTCAGATCCAGAACCCATGGCAACGGCTACATCGGCAGCAGCGAGGGCTGGCGCATCATTAATGCCATCACCGATAAAAGCCACAACGTCGCCCCGCTTTTTAAGCAACTCCACCAGCTGTAGCTTACCCGCAGGCGTCATTTCTGCCTGATAAGCTATTTTCCCGTCGTCAGTTGATTTGGAGGGATCAAAAGGCGTTATTTTCAGTGTTGTGAGCAAATTTTTTACAACTGATTCTTTATCACCTGATGCTAAGATCACGCGAAATCGACGTTCGATCAGCTCCGCAAGTGTCGATACGGCGTCTGGCTTCAAGGCGTCCGACAGCTCAAAAACATACTTCAATTCATTGTTTACCGAAAACCCCACCGTCGAATTCTGCTCATCTATGCCTTGCAAGAGAATTGATATGTCTTGATCCGTGACAAAGCTTGGTTTGCCAAATCGCACGTTCAATCGTCGTTCGCCGTCCCTCACTTCACATTCAACGCCTTGACCTGGCGTCTCGGCTATGACTTTACTGAGGGGCATGCGGGTAGAGTCCACGTTGGATTTTAGCCAATTAAAAATGGCTCTGGCGTGAGGATGGCTTGAGTGTACGAGGGCTGAGATAAAAAAATTAAGTGTTCTTTCATCAAGAACTTTTAATTTCTCAAGATCGACAACCTCTGCACCACTCCCTAATCGAACCTTCACGACCCTCGGACGGCCGTTGGTAAGAGTTCCCGTCTTATCAAACACTAAAACATTCGCTTTGCGAAACACCTCCAAAGCCTCATAAGACCTAACGAGAATGCCACGGCGTGCGGCAGCGCCTAGACCAGCCACCCAGGCCACTGGAGTTGCGAGTCCAAGTGCACATGGACAAGCCACCACGAGCACACTTAGTGAAACCATGGCTGAGCGAATCCAAGACTGTTCCCAAACTAAAAACCAAACCAAACCGGTAGCCGCAGATAGGGCGAAAACGGCAGGTACAAAAACGGCTGAAATTTGGTCCGCAAGTTTTTGTACGGGAGGCCTAGACATCCGGGCATCCTCAACGAGTGCGATAATCTTTTCTATGGCGGTATCCTTGCCGATTTTTGTCACTTGTAACTTCACGCCAGTCGCACTGGCATTGATCGCACCAGCGGGCACCAACTCTCCAACACGCCGAAGGACTGGATGACTCTCGCCCGTAATGATGGACTCATCAAAGCTAATCTCGCCGTCAACCACAAGACCATCCACAGCTAGCATGTCGCCAGGCCGCACGTATAAAAAATCACCTATTTTGATCTCACTGACAGCTACCTCGACTGGTTGGCCTCGTTGATCAATCTTGAATCCTGTTTGAGGGCGCAATCGAATCAATCGATCCACCTCAGCGACTGACCTTTGTCTAGCCCACTCTTCCAGTGTTTTTCCAGACAAAACAAAAAATCCGATCATTGTCGCTGACTCGAAATATAAATGATCAGAGCCGGTCAGCATCATCGCAATAGATAAGACCCAGGCACTGAGCATGCCTGTACTCACAAGTGAATCCATCGTGACGTGACCATGAATTGCCTGTTTCGTCGCCCTCGCGAAAAAACCAAAAGCTGGGCCCATAAGAAAAAGCGATGTCAAGCAGCACTGAACAAGGCTCGACCCGTGAAAGTGCCAAGGCCCCATTGCCAATATCGTAACCGGAATTGCAAGGAATGCCGCCATGAGCCAATTTCGAAAAAGAGGCTTAAATGGACCATCCAAGTCTCCTGCGGTGGCACCGGACGCGTCAACAACGGCCTCCAGTTTGTACCCGAGTGATGCCACCAAGCTGGCGGCTTCTTCCTGCGTCAGCGCACCAGAGACCACGCCGCTGGCGGTGGCATAATCAATAACTGCGCTTTCCACTTTTGGATTTTTTTGCAGTGTTGAGGTGATCTTTGCAGCGCAACCACTGCACGTCATACCAGTGATCCGAAACTTTAAAGTGTCACTACTTATGGACAAAGTCCCCTCGATTTGATTAAGCCCCAAAACTTATATTTGTGGGCGGCTTCATGCTATCTTCATATATATGATCAGAACACTCAAAGTCTTTATTTCTTTACTATTGATTTTCGTTTTGCACCGGCATTACGCGTGGACTTTTCTTGCTCAGCAGTACGGCGAGAGGAGCGTACCGCTTTGGCGGGAGGTCTTGGTCGGTTGTCTTAGCGATATATGGGTAGCCGGCATCCTTTGCTTACCATTATGGATCATGGAATACTTCCCCACGAAATTCGTCGTTCGTTGGCACCGGCGCCTGGCAGTTTTCTTAATTCTACTGATTGGCGCATTAAGCGCAGGGCACCAATCTTACGTGGAATTTTTCCGATTCCAAATCATCCCCTTTCATGTCGGATATTTGGCTGACACGTCATTTCTAAAAAGCAATAGTGGCAGTGTTTTTAATCCAGCCTCATCGATCATATTGATAGCGGCCGTGGGTCTTGCCTATTGGGCGCGCAAAGCAAAACATATTGTCTCAAAACGTCCCATTCATGTGATGCTTGCCTGCTTTGGGGTCATAATTATAGCGAGTCATGCGCTTAATATTCGCTGGCGGGTCAACTGGTACGTGATAGAGCCACTTCAGACCAATTATGTTGAGTCGCTTTATTCAAACCTTACAAAAAAGCCAAGTCTAAGAGCCCTTTCCGACGACGAACGACGGTTGTTTTCAAAAATGACCGGACAAAACAACAGCCTTCATCCAGAGATGCTCAAGGCCGCAAGCGGTGAACAATATGTGGCTGCGCTTCGCGCGGCGGTAAAAGCTCGCGCTCATCGAAATAAACCGGTCATTTTAGCTGTACTCGTGGCCGAGTCCCTGCGGGCCAGCGATGTGGGACCACGAGGGAAAGATGGCGTCACACTGACGCCTACCCTAGACCGTCTACAAGAGCTTGGCACGAAATTTTCGAACGTTTATAGCACTGGCCCCGTTACTCGCGGCGGCCAAGAGGCCGTCTGGTGCGGAACACCCTCGGCCACAGACACATCCATGATGCGCTCATTTCCTGACCTCAGCGTTAGCTGTCTACCCAAAGCGTTTCGGGACCGACCAGAATTAGTGTCTTTATGGGCCCACGGCGGCGATGAGCGTTTTGATAGTCAGCTCATGTTCTGGACACACCAAGGCGTTAATCGTTTTCTGACAAAGTCAGACTTCCCTGATGACACGCCGTCAACTAGTTGGGGAGTCAGTGACTACGCCCTATTTGCAAAAACGGCTGATATGTTCGCTGATCTCGCCGCAACGGACGGCGTGAAAACTATCTTGTCCATGATTTTATCGGTTACTAACCACATCCCTTGGGCGCTCCCAGATGATGCGTCTATCGAAGCAAAAAGCTTAATCTCTCAGCATCCGTCTCAGCGAACGATCATGTATTTTGATGATTCACTTGATATGTTTGTCGACTCGCTCAAAGAAAAAAATCTCTGGCAAGATACCGTATTGATCATCACAGGTGACCACGGCAACCTAGAGGCAACTTGGCGTGATGATTATCCGTCAGACCCCCTAAAGTGGGAGCGTCTATTATCGCACGTTTCGGTGACTTTAACGGGGGGTATCGTCGAGGAACTCCGACGGGACGGCCAACTGCCGGCGGACGTCTCAACCGTATCGAGCCAAAGCCAGATTGCAAGCCTTCTTCAAAGGCTCGCGACGGCAAATGATGCGAAACGCACGCCGCTACTACTTTGGGATGCACCGTTGTTTGTCGAAAGTCCATGGGTCGTCGCAAGTGACCTTAATCAATATTTATTTCTGCCCGCCGATTCCGTACGGCTAGCAAAAGAAGACGTCCTATCCGGAAAGATAACGTCTGACCAGCCTCGTCAGTGGCAAGCGGCATTTAGGTATCGTGATTGGCTGGAGTTTCTGTACTCAAAGAAATCTAGTCACTAGTTTTTTAGTTGATCCCAAACTTTCTCCATACGCATGGAGCGCGAGCCTTTAAGAAGAACAATATCACCAGGCTTGAGCTGACTTCGAAGTTCCGTTGCCATCAAATCCTGCGAGGTAAAATCTTTTACGTAAATCTTTGGATCAAGCTTTCTAATTTCATCCGAAAGCCATTTCATTCTATCGCCAAATAGCAGCACACGAACATTATCACCCAAACCCTGCACGTCGCGAGCAAGCCCGCGATGAAGCGCCTCCTCACTGGTGCCAAGTTCTTTCATGTCCGCCAAACAGAGCCATCTTACAGCAGCCTTGCCGGCCGCATCATCCACGACTTTAAAGGCCGCGCGCATGCTGGCAGGATTGGCATTATAAAAGTCACAGAGAACTTTCACGCCTGACTTCAAAGTTTCCATCTGGCTTCGGCCGCCACTTGGAGCAAAGGTACTTAAACCCTCCTCCATTTCATCAGGCGTCACACCCAAAACAAGCGCCACCGTGACCGCGCCGAGCAGATTTCTGGCGTTATGCTCACCTGGAAGTGGGCAGTGCAGAGAAAATTTTTGCCGCCCAAAGCCGTCAATTTGTAATTCACTACCCACGATTCTTCCAGCCACGACGTCGGAGCTTGAAACCCCAGATAAGGTAAATCCAACTCTGCCGCCAGCCCTGAGCCCACTCATCATGGGACTGATCCAGGCATCGTCAAGATTCACGACGGCTGTACCGCCAGCCCTAGCTGTCTCTTCCAGAATGAGATTTTCCTCTTTGGCGACAGTTTGTAAATCTTTAAGCCACTCTAGATGCTCCTCAGAAATTGCCGTGACTAGGGACACTTCCGGCCTAACCAGGTCAATGTGCTGCTTCATGGCATTTGGTGCATCAATGCCTACTTCAATGACAGCTGCCTCAGTGTCCACTGCAAGCTCCATTAAAGTGATCGGCAAACCAAGAAATCCGTTTTGACTTCCCTTTGTCCAAGTGAGTTTCTTGAACTTGGCGGAAAGCATGGCGGCGAGCATATCTTTTGTGGTCGTCTTCCCAACACTGCCCGCGACTGCGACGACGACTGGATCGACATATTCCCGCCAGTGAAAAGCCAAAGTCCGAAAACTCTCAAGTGAATTCTCCACTAGAAAAATATCAATTCCGTCTTGAGTCGTGTCAGCTGGATACTTTTCACACAAGACAGCCGCCGCACCCTTCGTGACGGCTTGACCGATAAAATCATGGCCATCAAAGGCCTCGCCCTTGAGCGCAACAAACAGATCCCCTGGTTTAATGCTGCGCGAATCTGTGGAAACGTGGCGGATCGGGCGACTCGCCTCAAACGCTTTAGCGATGACCTTGGCCTTACCCCGTAAGGCGTCTTTTACAAAACCAGACGTTAGGTGCAAGACGTGCTGGGTCATAGTCTAAGCTCCTTAATAATCTTTGCCGTCTCATGAGAGATCAACTGTGGTGACACTTGGTCGAAGCACTTTGGCTCGTTGCTGCACGATTTTTTCCAGCAAGGGGAACACGTCACATCTGACTGAATACGCACCCCACGATCATACACGTCAACTTCTTGTAAACAGCTTACGCCAAACCATGCGATGACGTGCTTTTTCAGGGCAATCGCAATATGCATGCCAAGTGAACAGCCGGAGAGCACGAGATCGGCTGTGTCCATCCACAAAATGCCACTACGAAGGCCGCCAACTGTTGGCGTATTCACGACAAGACTATCCTTTTCAAAGGCGGCTTTCATTCTTGCTTGACGTTCCTCGTCCTCGCGACCACCCAGTAGAGCGATCGTAAAATCTGGAAAATCTCTCCGCCACTGGCTGATGACCTCAATGGCCCTCTCGACTGTAAATTTTTTATAGGGAAACAGAAGGCTGCAGCCTGTGTTGTATCCAATAATGCCCCTCGTACCTGGCTGAAGAATAGAGGCCCGTCTTTTTTGAACCTCTGTTTTCTCTGCCGACGTTAGATCAAGAATATATTCGCTTCGGGTCCATTCCATAGCCATGGTCTCAGTGATTTGCTGCGTCTCGGGCTTTTGATTGATTTTGAATTTTAATTCGTCATCAAGCCCTACTCGGTACTGATAGTCGGCTTCTTTGTTAAAAGGCCTAATGACTCCCTCTCGAGACAACCCAAATCCGAGTTTTTGCTTCGCCTTGATGCGCTCGGCGATCGCACCGGCCTCAAGACTTTTATCCACTGACATCAGCACATCAAACTCAAGATGATCAATCAATTGCGTGGTTTTACCGTCCACGGCAATGAGTCGATCGATTTCATGATTGTGTTCGAGTAGTGAGGCCGCAGACGGGTAAGTGATCCAAGTGATGTGCGCGCCTGGAAATTTTTTACGAATCGGCTCAAGTAGAACCGTTGACCGCAAAACCGCGCCCAGCGCCTCGAGTGATACGACGCAAATTCTTGAGCGTACGGGGCTATAGTGCGGGCAGCCCGGGCACGGCCTCTTAAATTGGCACGGCTTATAGCCAGAGAAAAAACGGCAATCGAAATTATATGTCATCAAAGGTTCCAGGTTTTAAAAACTGACCCATACGGCTCACCTTATGTGAGGGCTCACAGGCGGATCGTTGCTGCTTGCCCCCATTTCCGCTAATCTAGCGGATGATTCAAAGAGGTCAACTAACCCCCCTAACTATCAAGGCGGGTATTATTTCACAATAAGGCCTCTCTTTGGGAGTACTGTTTTCACATGGATGTGAGGACTATAAGGATCATAAAAGCATCAAGCCCTGATCGTGAGGGCCTTTTGGCTGGCCGTATTGCTGAACTCAAACAGTATGGTTTTCAAGTCCTTTTTGAGGATATCGCTCAAGACCCCAGCTGGTCTTGGACGGCCGGTTCGATCGCGGCGCGTTCAAAATCCTTAAATAACGCTTTATTAGAATCAAACAGTGACGCTGTGATGTGGGCTCGAGGCGGATACGGCGCCTCAGACCTGCTTGATCTTGTCCCTTGGGATCAGGTAGCCAAAGCCAAACCAAAACCGATCATTGGCTTTAGTGACGTTTGTGCCGTTCAATCTGCTCTCTATACGAAGACAAACCGCATGTCGATCCATGGACCCATGCCAGCCACAGTCACGTGGAAAAAATCAGGAACATCGGACGTCGACTCGTTAGTCAATCTTTTAATGGGAAAGATAACGTCACTGAGCTTAAACGTCACAGATGTATCCGGTAAAAATCCGAGCATTCAGGGTCGACTGTTTGGTGGCTGCCTGTCAGTGCTGACGTCCCTCATTGGCACGCCCTATTTGCGAGCTAGTTTTAAGGACCACATTCTTTATTTTGAGGACATTGGGGAAAACCCCGGACGCATCATTCGCATGCTCAATCAATGGCAGCAAAGTGGTCTACTTAGCGGAGTCAACGGACTGTTATTGGGCTGCTTTACGGATCTAGGCGGAGAGCTTCCTGACTCAGCTAAAATTTTGTTGGACGAAGTGTCTCGTCGATACAAAATTCCTACTTTTGCATCCAAAGAATTTGGTCACGTCTCCCCAAATCAGCCTCTGGTCCTCGGAGCCTACGCAGAAATTAAACATCAAAAGCTTGTTTGGCAGCTGCCGACAAGCCTCACATAACCAAGCAAGAGGTCACGTCATGGAGCTCAAACAAGGCGCTAAAATATATTTTATGGGAATCGGCGGAACTGGCATGGCAGCCGTAGCCGGGCTTTGCCAAGAAGCTGGTTACACGGTCGTTGGGAGTGACGGAGCCATGTACCCTCCGATGTCCACGATGCTTGATGAACTAAAAATTAATGTCTTCACGCCCTATGCGCCGGAGAATCTTACTAACGCAAAGCCAGATATGGTCGTCACGGCAAATGCTTTATCAAGGGGCCATGTTGAACTAGAAGCCTTACTGCGTAGCGGCATACCGTACACCAGTTTTCCTAAGCTCATGGGTGATCAGTTCTTGTCCAAACGTATTGGCGTTGTGGTCACGGGAACACACGGCAAAACCACCACGTCCTCACTTCTGGCCCACGTTTTAAACGAGCTCGGCGAGGATCCTGGTTTTGTGATCGGTGGAATTCCACACAACTTCCCTCGTAGTTTCCGTCTAGGCAAAGGTAAAACCTTCGTTATTGAAGGAGATGAATACGATACAGCCTTTTTTGATAAAGGGCCGAAATTTCTGCACTACCATCCTCACCAACTGATCATAAACAATATTGAGTATGATCATGCTGACATCTATCCAAACGTCGAGGCCATAGAAAAACAATTTGAAAATGTAGCGCAACTTGTACCAAAAGATGGCTCAATCATGGCAAATTGGGATGACCCCCGAGTGGTTAGTGTACTCTCAAGAATTAAAACAAATGGCCGGGTTATCAAAGTATCGACAACAGGAAAAGACAAGACTGCTGACGTTTGGCTTGGTGATTGGAGCGCTCGCGAAAAAGACCGCGGCACCCAAATTTGGTCAGCAGATATTCACACGAAAACATGGGGCCGCCTGCAGCTGGAAACAACGCTGTCAGGTATTCACATGCTTGCCAACATGACTCAGGTCGTAGCGACCATCGAGAGCCTGTCAAAGGGCGGCTTCATCAAACCCGTAAACGCTTCAAGTCTGTCGAACGCGATCAAGTCGTTCAAGAGCGTGGCTCGAAGGCTTGACCACCTCGGGCACGCCGGAGATGTGGATGTTTTCGAAGATTTTGCGCACCATCCGACAGCCGTTGGGCTTGTGATCGAAGGATTCAAAGCCGTTTACCCAAAACGAAAACTTCACGTGGCTTTTGAGCCTAAAAATGCCACTAGTCGACGCAACACGTTTCAAAAAGACTACGTAAAAAAATTCAGCCTCGCCGACGCCATTTATATCGGGCCATGCCCCGAAGACAAAAGAATCCCCGCTGAGCAAAGAATGAACACTGAAGCTCTGGCTGGGGAGATCGGTAAAAAAGCGGTTGCTTTTAATTCAAATGACGAGCTTCTTAATAAAATGATCGATAATATTAAACCTGGTGACGCAGTAATTTTCATGTCGGCTGGAAGTTTTTCGGGGATTCAATACAAGCTGCTTGAAGCCCTGAAGGCAAAAATCTGAGCAAATCGTGGCCGTTAGGCCTCGGAAATTCTCACCCAAACCCTTGCAATTTTATGCGAGTGTAGGCACAGTATCGTGATGCGCTGGGAAGACAAAAGGCAAGTTTTGGTCAGTATGTCTACTCTGTCGGTCTTTAAATTTTATTTTTTGAGTCTTAAATTAGGAGACACCCGATGTTTTTGAAGTCTGCTCTACCTTTAGCTGCTGTCGTAATCGCTCTCGCTACTGGTTCTTGTACTGATGACAAGAAAAAGGCCACTGAGCCCGTTGCACCCACTGCAGGAGCCACAGAAGCCCCAGCAGAAACTCCAGCGTCTCCAAGCGGTGCAGCTGCCAACCTCAAGGCAACGACCATTTACTTTGGTTTTGACGACTACACTCTTAACTCCGATGCACAAAGCACCCTGACAGCGATGGCGGAAGGCCTAAAAGCCAACAAAAGCGCCGCTGTACAGATTCAAGGCCACTGCGATGAGCGCGGAACAGTCGAGTACAACCTAGCCCTTGGCGAGCGTCGTGCCCAGTCCGTTAAAAACTTCTTGAGCCAACTTGGCGTTGAGTCCGGACGACTCTCAACCATCAGCTACGGCGAAGAGAAGCCAGTTGTTCAGGGTCACACAGAAGACGCTTGGGTCAAAAATCGTCGCGCTGAGTTCGTCATTACAGGAAACTAAGATCCTTCGTCTCTGACCGGGGACGTTAAGAATCGAATAGATGCTCAAAACTCAGGCTTACCACACCCGTGGGGCCTGAGTTTCTTGCTTATATTTAAAGGTTTACCAGCCCGGGGCAACACGGGTATGATGCTGGACTTAGGCCCCCAAGGCTTTTGTCCGTTGACCAAGGTCAGCTGGGGTAGTGAAAACCGAGGTTTCGCTTCGTTCGAACCAAGTGACCGTCAATCGAGTTTTGATTGACTGGAGGATATTAGATTGACAACCGTTCTCGTAGCTATCATCGGCATTCTTATCGGAATGCTCGTTATTGGCGTTTATTTCCACAAGAAGCAACTTACGCAAGCCTTTGAAAAAGCAAGACTTGATTCCCAGCGAGTTCTTGATGACGCTCGCCGCGAAGCAGACGACATGGTTAAAGGGGCTTTGCGTGAGGCCAAGGAAGACAGTCGCCGTTCCAGGCAATCGTTTGAAGAGGAAGCTCGCCAGCGTCGAACTGAAATTACGAAACTCGAGCAGAAAATAAAAAGTCGAGAAGAGAGTCTCGAAAAGAAGCTCTCTCAGCTTGATCGACGGGAGCAGGAACTAGAGTCCTTATCAAAAAAATCCCAGGCTGAAGAGCAGCACTACCAAAAGCTCAGTGCTGAGTGTGAAGCCGTGCTTGAAAACAGTCGTAAGACCCTTGAAAGCATCGCGAATATGTCGCAAGAGGAAGCTAAGCGAGAACTCATTAAATCTCTCGAGTCCCAAGCGAAAAAAGACGCTCAGGAAACCATTCGACAAATTGAAGCCGCCGCTAAAGAGGACGCAGATAGACGTGCCAAAGCCGTAGTCAGCTTAGCCGTGCAACGCATTAGTGGCGAATATGTGAGTGACTCCACCATCACTGTGGTGGCATTACCTAGTGAAGACTTAAAAGGCCGCATCATCGGCCGTGAGGGCCGTAACATTCGCGCCATCGAACAGGCCACCGGTGTTGATTTGATCATCGATGATACGCCGGAAGCGGTCATCATCTCCTGCTTCAATCCAGTTCGCCGAGAGATTGCAAAACTAACCATTGAGCGCCTGATCGGTGATGGCCGTATTCACCCCGCGCGCATCGATGAAACGGTCAAACGAGTCATAAGCGAATTTGATCTGGTCATCAGAGAGCAAGGTGAACAGGCCTGTTTTGATACTGGAATCACCGATCTACACCCCGAATTGATCATGGCCCTTGGAAAACTAAAGTATCGAACCGCCGGACAGCAGAGCATCCTTCAACACAGCATCGAAACCGCGCACATCTGCGGAATTATCGCTGGCGAAATGGGTCTCAACGTCAAAAAGGCAAAGCGCTGTGGTCTTTTGCACGACATCGGAAAGGCCGTCGACCAGGAGACGGAAGGGCATCACTCTGATATCGGAGCTGAGCTCTGTCAGCGCTACCAAGAGTCCACCGACGTGGTTGAAGCCGTTCGCATGCACCACCAAGAAGACCTAAACAACGCAACGCCTTATGCCGTTGTCTTGTATGCAGCCAATAGCCTCTCAGGTAACAGGCCGGGAGCTCGTAAAGAGATCCTTGAAACCTATGTCAAACGACTCTCTGACATGGAAAAGGTTGTCCGGGATTTCGGCGGAATCAACGAGGCTTTTGTCATCCAGGCTGGTCGCGAAGTCCATGCGATTGTGAACCCAATGCAAGTCACAGACCAGCAGGTTGTTGACCTCTCAAGTGCTATCGCTCACAAAATGCGCCAAGAACTCACGTTCCCTGGCCAAGTGAAAGTAACAGTCATTCGAGAATCGAAATTCGTGGACTACGCGAAGTGATAAAGATCCTCGCGATCGGCGACGTCATTGGCAGGCCAGGGCGCCATGCCCTAAGCCACGGACTTGCGCATTTCAGAGAGCAGTATCAGCCTGACTTTGTGGTGGTGAACGGCGAGAACATCGCTGGTGGCTTTGGTATCACAAAAAAAATCTTCGAAGACCTCATCGGTAACCTGGGTATTGATTGCGTCACCATGGGTAACCATTGGATGGATAAAAAGGACATCCACGAGTTCAAAGACCACCCCAAAATCGTATTACCAGCCAACATGTCGAATGTGGATGATCCCGCAAAAGGCGTTCGTTTGTTGGAAACTAAGTCAGGCGTTCGAGTTGCTGTTATGAACCTTCTGGGCAAGGTATTTATGAAGGGTGAAAACTCCTCGCCATTTGACATGGCAGACAAGATGCTGGATTTGGTTCCCTCGTACTGCAAAGTTCGCCTTCTGGATATTCATGCTGAGGCCACCAGCGAAAAGCAGGGCCTGGCTCAGCACTTTGCGGGGCGACTGTCAGCCGTTTACGGGACCCACAGCCACGTCCCGACTGCTGACGAGAGAATACTTAAAAATCACACCGGCTTTGTCACCGACATTGGCATGACGGGGCCCTATGATAGTGTTATCGGCATTGACGCCGTAGCTGCTGTGCGGCGAATGCGTACCGGTGAAAAGAAAAGCTTTGAGCCTGCAAAAAACGACCTTTGGTTTTACGGCATTTTATTTGAAATTAGTGAGGAAACCGGTGCCTGCCACGGCGTTCATCGGTTGCGTTTACCCGTAAAAGATAGTTAATATGAGCGTCAGAAAACCAACGCTAAGAGGCACAAAATATGAAACATCTTAAAACATTCGCCGCCCTTGTCGCATCAACAACCACGGCGGCTCTTTTGTTTTCAAATTCGTCATACGCATTCTTTCTTGATGGTAGCGGTCATGTTGGACTTGTGGGCGAGACCCGAGTGTCTCCCGACTTTCAGCCCGATAATGGAATGTACCAGGCGACTCGCTTGTCGTTTGACCTCCTAGGGGAAGTACGAGCTAACGATCGAGCCAGCTTTAATTTGCGACTTGGGCTTACTGACAATCCTGGCGGATTTTACCTGGGCGATACGGCTCGACCAAAAACTTGTGAGCCCCGTCGTTCAACGACTCCTGGGCAGCCTGCCGACACCTCATGTGACGAACGCAGCCAAAGCGTAGTAGACACTGGTTACCGCTCTTACAGCCCCGTCATCAGAGAGGCCTACGGCAAATATGCCTTCAACTATTGTATCTTGACCGCAGGTCGCCGCAGCCGCGATGTCGGCTTGGGTGCATTTCTAGATTCCGGAGACAAGCCGTTTGATAATGATGCATCGATCTTTGACGGTGTTACCTGCGACGTGAATATGCAAAAGCAACAAGACTTGGGCTTCTCATTTGGTATAGATAAACTGCAAGAAACGGGGACTTGGATTAATAATCCATATGACAGCCCGGTAAGTAGCCCGTCTGCTGAAGCTGACTACAATGCGCGTTCGCGAGCATTTGGACCGAATGATAGCAGTGATGACATGGATCAGTTGTTCATCGGAATCAACTACGACGATCTAAAAACAAAGACGCCTGGCTCGTTCTCAAAGCAGGTCTCGATCTATTTTGCCAATATTTTGTCTCAGGACGCAAAAACGGACGTAAAGTTCTTTGATCTTTACACTGGGTTTTATTTTGGAAAATTTGCTCTCCGCAATGAGCTACTATTTCGCTTAGGAAAATCGGCCGATCCAGCTGTCGTAGCTATGGGGGGCCAACGAACATCTGATGGTGCACCAGCCGTTAATAACCTTAACGCCATGGGTCTCGCAGGATCACTTGAATACACATTTATAAAATCGGGCGCAGCTCTGGGCCCTGAAGAGTTCAACGAGGGCTCGCTTCGTCGTCACATCGTATTTTCTGATTATGCATATGCGCCCGGTGACGTTGATGGATACTACACAGACAGCGGCAAAAAGACCAATGAGCTCGAAACTTATGGTGAAGCGCGCCGAGACAAGAGAGCCCGCGCGATGGCATTTCACCGGAACTATCATCCCGCGATGCTGTTCTTTAACAGCCGCGGTAACTCAGGAAAATACTATACGGGCGGAGCTTTTGATCCAACACGTGTCATGAACGCGGCGGTCTATAGCCTTGGCTACCGCTATGAGAATATGGAGAGTGGAAATTTCGAGGTTAAAGCGATAAGCGGTCGCCTGATCGATGTGGCTCCGGCTGACATCGTATCCTATTACAACTCTTCAACACTGGACGAGCGGCCTATGGGATTTTACGGCGCTGATCTGGGCTATGAGCTAGACCTTACCTACAGTTATCACTACCAAAAAGAAGTAGATCTGGGCTTTGGCGCTGCGGCTGCCCTGCCTGGTAAAGCGTGGCAAGCCTCCAAAAAGAATACGCCTCGCACAGGGTTTGGACTTCAGGGAAGCTTTGCGATAAAATTCTAAAAATTTCAGTTTGGCTCGACCGTCTCATGTGCTGAGAGATTGCGTTTACTTCGTCAACAACCTGAAGGTCGGCAGGCGTAGAAGAGAGGTGATCCGTGCTCGATTGGCAAGGTTTCCTAAAGCTGGATAACGCGGCAACGATCGATTTCCTATCGTCTTATGCGGCGGCTCTGTCGCAAGAAGGCCTCATCTCTGAAAGATCCGTTGAACATCTTAAAATATCACTAGCATCAATCACGCCGCAGCTGTCGAGTACCCAATCCTCGATTCTCAGTTTGCTATCTGAGGTCGACTGTGAATTTCTTTACATAATGACTGCGAGGTATGGAAGTAAAGGTTTCGCGTGGAATCACATGCGCTCCTCCACTCGAAACCTTCTCTCAGAGACCTGTGCGAATCTGGCGAGCTGGGCAGATGCTGCGCTCAAAAAAGCAGAACTCTTCATGAATAGACCTTATGTAGCTCTAAGCCACACCGGTAGCTCTCGACAAGAACTTTTTCCGACCGTTCTATGTCACTCGGCGAAGATTTTACATGATGCTGCTAAGGATCTGCGGGAAGTCATCCTTGAACTCTCACTCATGCGTCCCGCCGATGTTCTTGATACTGTTGGCAGCGAATACGAACGCGAGCATCGTATCGCTCTTCACGTTGGGTTTAGTGGTATCGAATCGGAATCGATCTCATACTGCCGCGCAGAGCTTCGCTGCCTGAGAAAAATCATAGCGGCTTTCGACGAGCTCGCCACCACGCTGCCTGTTTTGATTTCGGGTATCCGAGAAAATACTGCCATGAATTCGGCAAGTAAAACACTTGAAGCCGAGTGCGAGATATTTTCAGCAGAATGCCAGCGTTTGGCTGGTGCTAAGTTTGATGTCAGCACAAACCTTAACGTTTGGGAAACTCGCCGTTTAGGGTTTTTGTTTGAGCTTTACTCGCTCAATCATCGGATGAGTCATCTTACGAAGTTATTTGTAGAGTCACTGGCGCCGCGGGAGAAGTCATCACTTACGTCTCTTTTAACAGACGACTTCGAGCGAGCCGTCACATGTAATCTCATCCAACGCGGAACGGCAGCCCCACAAGCCACGAAGGCTGCTAAAGATTTAATGAACTACTGCAGACAGCATCACACGACACCGGCAACTCTGATTGCTGCGGAGCTAAAGAAAATCAACAATGACCTTCACGAGGATACACTCTCTTTTGCTGCGGGATTGGCCTCTGATCAGCTAACGGCTACTCCAGGTGGATCTGCTGAAAAGTCGCGTTTCATGGAAACTGCGAAACGTATACGTAAGTCTTTAAATGCTGCAGTACCCTTTTCGGTGCCGCTTGGCATGATACTCGCTGGACTGCTATGGGGGAGTTGTGGCGTAAAAACAGCCATCACGACAGATGCCGTCGATCCTAGACCAAAGATTCCATTCCGTACGGAGTCAATTAAATCAAACCAAACCGAGACCACGACAATTAATAAAACAACTCAGGACAAGCAATGACTCTTAGTAGTTTCTCTGGCGTGTGGACAGCCATCGCCACACCGTTTCTCGAAAATGGATCGATTGACTGGAGCTCCTTTGAAAAGCATTTG
This sequence comes from uncultured Polynucleobacter sp., assembly GCA_964402975.1. Taxonomy (GTDB): domain Bacteria; phylum Bdellovibrionota_B; class Oligoflexia; order Oligoflexales; family RGVZ01; genus CAMDKS01. The sequence continues at coordinate 158,605 of CAYOEM010000004.1, read as the reverse complement.
GCCCAGCAGGCGGCTGGAGGCGTTTCAGGGATTGTCATTAGCGGGACAACCGGCGAATCTCCTACCCTAACCGTCCAAGAGAAGATCTCGCTCGTTCGAAAAGCACGAGCCAGTCTGCCGGCGTCAGTTCGAATTATGGCCGGCAGTGGTGGAAACAACACGGCTCAAAGCGTGGAACTATCGAAACTCTGTGTTGATGCAGGCGCCGATAGCTTGTTAATCGTTACGCCGCCCTACAACAAACCAAGCTTGGCTGGATTAAAACTGCACTTTCAAACCATCGCCGAGTCGGTTAGCGTGCCACTTTGTCTCTATCATGTGCCTGGCCGTACAGGCCAGAGTTTAAGTGGATCTGTAATTGCTGCTCTGACCACTGTCAAAAACGTACGCGCGGTGAAAGAAGCCAGCGGTGACTTAGCCCTTTACGGGCGTGTCGTCTGTCAATCTAGAGCAGACATTCTTAGTGGTGATGATCCCACATACTTAGCCAGCCTCGCAGTAGGCGGGTGCGGCGTTATAAGCGTCGTGTCGAACATTTTCCCAGCCGCCATGGTGGAGCTGACTAATGCATTTAAAAACTCTCAAAATGCTCGCGCGCTTGCCATTCACAAAGCACTTCTACCAGCTATTGACGTCTTGTTCTGCGAATCAAACCCTGGACCTCTTAAGGCTGCGTTGCAGATTTTCGGTCTAGGTCAAAATACATTGCGCGCGCCCCTTGCGCCGGTGACAGATGAAAATTTCAAAATTATTAAGACAACTATAGAAAAGGCAAAACAGGACCTCGCAACCTTGGACGTCCGGGCTGGGTGACTAAAATGCCAAAGAAAAGTCGAGATAACGTACTCATCTGCGGCGCAAACGGCCGGATGGGACGTCAGCTATGCGATCTTCTCAAAAATCACGCGACACTGAAATTGGGCGCATGCTTTGACCGCGATGAAATCCAAGCATTCGATCAAGGACATACAGCGGTTCTAAAATCAAACCAATCCTCCCTCGATGCGATTGTTGCCGCCAGCGAGGTGATCATCGATTTTAGCTCACCCGTAGCAACCAAAATGGTCGCGAAGTCTTTGCAAAACTCAAAAGATAAAGTCGTTTTGATTGGCACCACTGGGCTAGACGAAAGTCTTAAGCTAAGTCTCATGAAGGCGGCAAAACGAGGTGGACACAAAATTCTTCTCGCAGGCAACACGAGCTTAGGTATTTTTACTCTAGCGCAACGCGCCCTTGAGACGGCAAGAACTTTGCCGCCGGCTGGCTTTGACGTCGAGATAACTGAAACCCACCACCGCATGAAGGCGGATGCGCCCAGTGGAACCGCTCTTTTGTTGGCGGATGTTATTAAAAGCGCCATGCCAGGATCGAAAATAGTTTTTAATCGCGAAGGGGCTCGTAAGCCCAATTCAATCGGTATGCATTCGATTCGAGGCGGTGGTGTGATCGGTGAACACCAAGTCCGATTTATCGCCGATGAGGAGGAGGTGTGTTTATCACACAGAGCTTTCTCGCGTGCGCTTTTCGCAAAAGGCGCTTTGAGCCTCGCTTCATCGATTGCCACCCGAGTCAGAGAGGGAGAAGCATTAAACCTCAGCGACTACATTATTTCCCTTAGTCAAACGAGCAAAACAAAGAGCTAAGCGCTACCACCATCTAGACGCCTGTGCAGCGAAATCTTAATTTTTTAATTAGTTGGCGAGAGTTCGCCGAACGGAGTTTGATACTCGTTCCAGTGGGCTTCCAGTTTTCACAAAACTTACGGCCTCACTGTAGACCACCGTCGTTTCAGAGGCTATCCAATGTCCGCTCCCAGATTCTACGATCAATGCATAGACTCCAGGGGGCACGTTAAAAAATACTGCTTTAGCTACAGGCTGATCTGCAAAGTACCAACCATCGCCAACGTCTCGACCTGAGCTATCAACAAGTCTAAATTTAACCGGATCACTACCATGGCCAGTCAGTTGGCCATGCTCAATGACGACCGAACCTGAGTCAGAACTATGAACAGTATTTGCAAACACTGCCATGTCACTTACAAAGCCGTTTGGAATAAGTGTTGAGATCTGTCCGGCGACCGATGACTTCGCCGTAATTGGTTGAACCATAGTTTCAAAGTCTGATGCCGCACTGACCGTCCAAACCCGCCCTTTTACGGGGAGTACCCGCGTGGCCGTCGTCATGATTGCGTCGTCGATGGGCATCATCATATGGCCAGAACCGACTGCAAATATTTCAGATTGCTCCATTAATTCATGGCGATTTGCGCGCTCTACGTCGGCCCCAAGTTGCTCATTAGCACTTGCAACCGCGGTCATGGTCGTTGAAACATGCCTAGCATCATTGATATCGAACGTTTCTTCGGAATGCCGACCGCCCACAAGACTTACAACTCCTGCTAGAGGGTAACGCTCGCCAACGCGTTGTATTGATACGCCCACAGGCCCCGGCTCCACATTAAAGAAGCAAAATTGACCGTTGGGGCCTGTGTCAGATCTTCGGAGATCAAGAAGGCCAAGGTTGTTGAAATAGAATGGGCCAATAGCGTGCGCGTCCAAAGCGACCTTAACATCGATCGATGGCTGCGAACCCTGATGAACGGTTCCACAGAAGCTCGATTTTCGCATGTCCTGAACCACGCCGCCAGACCGGGCAATTAAATCCAATGATGAGAAACGGCGCGCTCTTATGGTCTGCACAACGGAACGAGACACTCCGTCACGGTCAGCCACGACCTCCGTGATCTGCGGCATCAAGTAACCGCGCGCATCGGAAATCTCCACCAAAATTCTTGCGCCCAGTGGAATGTCTCGAATCTCGATTTCACCACGTGCATCTGTCAATTCAGCAAAGTCGGTACCGGCTACTTTCACTCGAACGCCACTCACCGGAAAATTATAACCACTGACAAGCGAGCGATCATCAATGACCTTGAGCTTTACACTGTCAAATTTCACCTTGGCCTTAGCGCGGACAATTTGCGCAACCGGTGTTAGTCCATCCTCACCAATGATGGTCGATTCTTCTCCCACGATCAAATCAACTGGTCCACTAGCTGACTGGCGTCCGTCACTTGCAAAGCTCGCCGAAAGGTCGCCCTTTGAAGCTGCCTTGTCTAAACCATCAAGACTCGCTAACTCAGGTGAGATATTCACTGCAGCAACAGTTGGTGTAGGAGCAGATTTCGCGCGAGGAATCTCAAGGACGCTCGCGACGCCGACGGCAATAATACTGATACGGCCCGGGGTGACGACAAACATTTCGGTGTCGCCGGCTTTTCTACTGGTCAAAGTCTTATTTACATCATCCCAGACGATCGCGGCAGAATCTCGCACGAAAACACTCCACTCGGAGGCTTTGACGTCAGAGCCTAAAATTATTTTTTTGGTCTCATTTTCCTTTGCGAAAAGAATCTTTCCACCGTCGACCGACAATAGCCCCTCTCCACGCTCAACTAAAGTGACGACGTCTGAAGCGCCTGCAGTGGGCTGCGCTTTAGATGCTAATGGTTGCGCGATATTCACCCTGACCACTTGATCAATGAGTGAGCGATCATATTCCTTATGGACGGGACGCAAATCTTCGGCAGCCGTGCTCACGGAGGCCTGCAGTGGATCATCACAGGCAACGCGGGATTCGACGGCGTCCATGCGACAATCAAAATACGTTCTCTCTCGCACGGGCAGAGGCTTATAGGTCGGAGTTATTGCGACCCATGTGGCTGCGGGGACGGCGTCAGGTAAAATTAGAGATTCGACGAGCTTTGCACTAGATTCATGAATATTGGGGTCCATCATCCCCCGAATCGACTGAGTCACAGACACAGTCTGATTTAAATCATCTCTAAAAAATTCCAAAGCAACATCACGGGCTGCTGATGCTCCCGGACCCTGATCAAACAATACGCCGGCTCTAGTGTTCAGGTCGATCGAAAGCCAATCTGACGACGACGCACTTGCATTACCGCTTATCAATGTCGCGCATGAATACCCTAAGAGCGCGCGCAATAAAAATGTCGCGACTTTTGGAATATTAGATTTTGAAACGCGCTTCATCATCCCTGATAATCCATACTAGGTTTTTACACAAAAAATCTGACCATTGGGTGTCGGAACTTTTTGAAAAACTTTAAGTGCTTTCAGATAAAAAATTGTATTTCCGCTATGTTTATTATATCTCGGAAATCCCTGATGGCGTTAGCTTTGCGGGGTTTTCAGAACTAGGCTGCAGCATTCAAAAAATCAAGGGCGAACACGCGCAGTGTTCGCCCTGAATAGTTTGTAAAAAAACACGTTTTTTTATTTTTTGTAAAACCTTTGAACTAAATTCTCGCTAGCTATTTTTATGAATTCGAAATCCTAACTGGCCGAATTTTAGGATAGTTTTGCTTTCAATAGGGAGCTTACCAATTTACCATCTCCCTGATCTTTCAGCTCTGACATAACCAGCTTCATGAGTGCGCCAAAATTTCGATCCGCTGTGGCGGCGAGAACTTTTTCAATCGCGGCTTTGGTTTCACCTTCAGAGGCTTTTTGAGGAAGATATTCTTCAACAATCTTGATCTCTGCCAGCAAGGCATTTCGAGCGTCCCCAGATGGGTAATCATCTAGACTTTTTGAGAGCTTTTTTTGGTATGCGCCAACAACCTTTAAGACGTCAGCTTCGGGTAGCTCCTCGCGAAGATTGACCTGAGCCTGCTGATTTTTGATTTCTGCCATGACCATTCTCAAGACGCTTAGTCTTGCTGCATCTTTGGCCTTCATGGCTGTCTTGATATCTTCTTGAATCTTATCTTTCAAACCCACGACTATCCCCCCTTCAGACACGTTTCACATATCCATAAATTATTGCTTTTAATCTAATTATCTTTATCTCCTGCTACTGAAAAACCTGGCGCACGTCACTGGGAGCGCCGTCAAGTAGCACTAACTCAAATAGACTCTTGGACTCTCTTTGTCTACCTGCAAAGCCTAAAGCGGCCTCGTATTTCGATAATGTCGCTAAACCCTCCTGCACCGAGGAGGGGGTTACCGCCTCAAATTCGACGCAGTGGACGGTTTTTCCACTACCTACCGCTCGGTAGAATACCACTTCGCAGTCCGGAAAATAGGCGACACTGATCTCCTTGCGGATTTCGCCGTGCCAAGTACAACCAAGAGTTTTCATGAAGGCCAAAACACCCGGCCCCTGATCACCTTTCGACTGGTCGATAGGTAGATTGATTTCCGTCCGGACGGCAGTGTCACTCTCAACGGATTTCACAGTGAGTTGCTGAATCTCATCATCAAACCGGTGGCGAAACACATGTTTTCGGTCGGCAGCCAGGACGTAGTAAGTGTCTCGCACGTTGATGTTTGACATCTTCGAGGGAGACATGGCCCTGAGATGACTAAGAAATTTTTCTCGATCAAAGGTCGAATCAACGACAAACTTGTGCTCAATTTCTTTGAATGCTGTGGAACTCACACACTTTCCTTGCTGAACCGGCGAGCATCAAAGCTTGACGGCCAAACGGGCTATATTTCTAAATCGCCTTTGATCATTTACGCGATCTTCCTGGAAAAATCCATTGCGGAAGACATACAACTCATTTGAAATGGTTGTCGACTGCGTCAGTTCATATTCAACCTTAAACCGGGTAAACGACACCCGCTCAGGTACATATGAATAGCCCCAGGAACTGGAGGTGCTGTCATACACGTACTCTGGTAAATATCTAGATTCGCTGTAACCTGCGACTTCCGCGCGCAGATTCGGCAAGACCGCAGGCGAGAAGCCAACGGCAGCGCTCTCTTGGTGGACATATCTCATGGCGCGGTCTTCGAACGGCTTTTCCACGGCAGGCGATCCGATGGCCAATAGCCCCAGCTCACGGCTTCCATCAGCCTCGCTGATATAAACCGGTTTTGAGTACATGCGTGTCCAAATATCAGCTCCAACCACAATAGAGGGCCTACCCATCGCGTAGTTCCCTTCAAACTTAATATTTGGCGCAACACCGACTGAAATAACCGTGGCGTCAATGGCTCTACGGTAGTCTCGGTCATATCGGTCCCCGTCAGCAAACTCGGTGGGATCGAGATCTTCTGCTCTCACTGGAAACAATGCACTCGCATACACCATGAGATTGAAAAGATTGCTACGGTAAGGATACGCGTCTACGGTGACATCGGGACGCTTTTGAAAGACACGTTGCGATGCAGGAAGTTTTGCCGCTCCGACACCAACGCTCACATCCAGGAATCTATTGTAAAAATTACCGCCCATACGAAGCTTGCCGTGAAGTGCGGGATCTACACGAATTAACTCGCCCGTTTCATCATAGTATTCGTTGGCCGTATGGCGAAAATCAAGGATCCCATAAAATCCAGCGGGCTGTAGTGGAGTATTGACGCGCTTCATAGCTCCCGTCGAACTCGCGCCACTGCTGGGACTCGGCTTTGAAGAGTCCCCTAGCTCCGCACTTGGGCCGCGAAAGGCTCCTGAAGACAACTGCGCCCAAGCTGGCTGAGCTGCAATAAGCATGAAGGTAATCAATCTTAGAGCATGAATCATAGGGCCTCTTTGCGTGAATTAAAAATTCGGTCACAACACAAAGATACTAGAGCACTACTTTAACCTCTGCACCGTGAACAAATTACTGCCTTTTGCACTCACCGAGGATAACGTGATCGACACAAACACAATCTTGTCGCCAGGCTTTAACCAACTCTCTTGAACTAGATGTTTATTCACGAGCGGGAGAACTTGATCAATTTTTGGGTCCGTTTTTAAAACGAGCGGCCGAACGCCCCGCGTCAACGACAGCTTCCGCGCGACACGCTCATCAAATGTCACCGCCACGATTGGAACCGGGGCTCGGTAACTTGCTAGTCTAAGGGCGGTGTTGCCTGCTTTGGTAATACAAACAATCGCTTTTGCGTGAACCCGTTCAGCCGTTAGGTATGCATTATATGAGATGGCATCCATTTCATTATTAATGGAAGGCTCTAATTTAATCCAGTTATGCGCCTCTGCGCCTTGCCTCTCTGTGTCTTCAATAATCCGGTTCATAACGGCAAGGGCTTGCAGTCCGTAAGGTCCGTGCGCAACTTCCTCTGACAAGACGAGTGCATCACTACCATCATTGATAGCGTTAGCGATGTCACTGACTTCCGCACGTGTCGGTGTGGGCCCACGGCGCATAGAGCCAAGCATCTCACTAGCCGTCAGTACGATCTTGGCATGTTCATCAGCCCTTTGATTGATTTCTTTAGTGATCATAGGAATTGTGGCAGGATTTGTCGTCAACGCCATTTCCCGCCGGCTTATGAGAATTCCGTCCACCAGAGGCAGAAGATTATCTAGTCGTTGATATACGTCTAATGAGTCAACGCGCAAAATAAGCCACGGCGCATCTTCGGTCATCTTTGTGATGCGCTCTGAAAACTTGGCGATATCCTCAGACTCCGTGATCCCGGGTAGAACGAGGTACTCTACTTTTAGGTCACAAACTTTCTGAAGGAACTTGTCGTCTATACTGTCAAGACTGCGTCTTACGCGAGTCTCAGGGATGTGAACTTCCATGTTCGGGAAAACCGTACCACCTTGAAGCACTTCTAGGGTCACTTGATCCTTGGCAAGTTTTTTAACCTTCATCACAACTTGGCCGTAACCCATGTAGACCATGGCACCATCTCGAAATAATCCATCCCAATATTTAACCTGGACGGAAAATCGAGCCGGCGTCCCGGCACCAGTTGGCGACATGGTAATGAGCTCACCAAATTGAATTTCAGTTGGCTCATTCAGATCAACAAGCTGGACACGGGCGCCCTCTGAAAGATCCACCATGACGGAGGCCTGCTCACCCAATTTAGGATCATGAGCGTTCTTGAACTGCTGGATAAATTTAGGAATCTTCTCGTCGCTGTCGCCATGAAATGCAAGCCTCAAGGCCGTCACTTTTTGATTGGCAATCCGCTTAGCCAAGGCCTCATCAAGAACCCGACTGGAAAATGACCAAACAACCTTGGTGTGGGGGGAGTTTTCATGAATCATTGGATTTTTTTACGCCTCCGCTGGCGAGCACTCTGCAGGTTTATGATAAAGCCAGCCATTTAGATTATCTCAGACCAGGACTAGCCTGACAAACTCTCGCCCATACGAATCGGTTGCCCCGACATAAATTCCTTCGGGTTAAGAGCTGATACGGCCTTTTGATCCAAGATGACGACGGTGGTTGATCCTAGCATAAAAATCCCAAGTTCATCACCCGCCTTAACCGCAGTTGGCCCAAGAGTTGGCGGGGCTTCATGGGAAGCCGTCGACCAAGAAAACTGTCGGCTAAGACCATTGGTCACAAGATCAGGCCGAAAGCGGGTCATCATGCGACCGACATTTAAAGCCCCGACCATGACAACCCAGGCCCTGCCGCCGCCGACTAGTTCAAAGTCAAATACCAACCTTTCATTACGAACAAAGAGCCTTGGTATAAACCCAACGGCCGATTGATTGACCGGCCATAGTTCACCGGGAATATGACGCAGCATCGTGAGAGTGCCGGTGAATGGGGCATGGACCCGGTGATAGTTGTGGGGAGCCAGATAGACGGTCGTATACCAGGCGGGATTCATGGGAGCTGGTGGCAGTTGACCTTTTCCGTAGGTAAGGTCCTGTATTTTATAGGTTAATCCCTTAGCCTGGACAGCCTCCTCGCCCAGGCCTAAGGCCCGAGATACCACTAAGCGTCCATCCGCGCTTGAAACATAACTGCCTGTAATAATACGCGATTTATCCTTTAGGCCGCGTGTGAAAAGCTCCTCGAGACTCGCATAAGCCCCGAGCGGCTTTTCTGCCTCAGACATATTAATAGAGAAGCCTTGAACAAAAGCCTGATTCAGATAGCCCTGCAAAATCGTTGGGAGTTTAAGCCGAACCAGAAAGCCGGTCAGGTAACTCACGAGATTCTTTGGGATTAAATACAATAAAAACATCGTGTTGAACAAAAACTCCTCGTTCATGGTCGGGCGGTCTAAAACTGGGCGTGATCAAAGGACCATCGTGCCCCCATCGACACAGAAGAATCAGCCAGACTGTGCACAAATGGACACATGCCCAAGTGTTAAAGCCTCGATAAACTTCGTAAACAACTGTAATTAATAATGTTTTTAAAGAACAGTCAAGGGCTAAAAAACTTAACAAGTGAGCCAAAATCTGGTACGTTCCTTGTACCATTTCAGGTCATGGAGCTAAACAGCTCTTTGATGGTAGGAGGAGTAAACCATGCCAAAATCACAAGTGACTCAGGCTCAAGTAAAGTCCGCAGCAACCGCCAGCCTTAATGATAAGGCCGTTCGCAATCTTGCGGATGCTATTTTCAAGCATCTTCGAGATGAGGGATGTGAGGCTAGGGATATCATTTCTGTTTCCAGTCAACTTCTTGGCTTAGTCACGGATCAGATCCGAGACGGCGCGAGCCGCTCAGGTCAATAAAACTGAGCACTCAACATTTTTCATTGATCTAAAGAATAAGTTGTCCAAGCTTCGATAATGCTGCCCCGATGCTCTCGTCATCGGGGCAAATTTTTTGGGCCTGGCGGTATTCCTTGAAGGCCCTCCAGTAGTCACCCTGGTCCCAGTAAATGCGCCCCAGATTCATGAAGGGGAAATGTCGCGAGCTGTAACGGTCGCATTTTTTTGCTTTTTCAAAAAAACTAATCGCTTGGTCTGTCTCACCAAGGGCCGCGAGATATGAGCCCAAGTCGTTGGCAGCATTACCAAAATCTGGGTCAATGGATAAAGCCTCCCTGCAAAGATGTGCCGCTACCTGCAATTGCCCCTTCGACGATTCCACCCAGGCCCAATAAGTCAACGCATCCGCAGAGCGGTTTAATTTGAGACTATCTTTAAATCGTTTTGTGGCCTGATCAAAGAGGCCCTGGCTGGCTGCCTGAAGCCCTTCTTCAATGAGGTCTAAAGCCCTTCGGGAGCGAAAGCTACCTAAACCACTGACGATTTCAGATTCGATATTCATTGCTGGCAAGCCTAGCAACGCAAGGATTGTTTTGAAAGGAGATTTTTTGTGTGGTACTTCCCTCCCCCCACGTGCGCAACTTGTTGAGGAGTCAACCCCTTATGAAGGCCCATGTTATTGGTGGAGGTTTGGCAGGCTGCGAAGCTGCATGGCAGCTTGCCAAGCGCGGCATACCTGTATGCCTTCACGAGATGCGCCCCATCAAGATGACCCCAGCACACCAGACCGGTAACCTAGCTGAATTAGTTTGTAGTAACAGCATGAAGTCTTTGGCTCATGACTCAGCTCCAGGCCAACTAAAGCGTGAGATGTTGGCCCTGGATAGTTTAATCATTCGCTCAGGTCACGAAGCCCGGGTTCCAGCAGGCCAAGCACTGGCCGTGGACCGAGAACGTTTTTCCCAGGCCATCAGTCAGGCACTTCTGGAAACAAATCGCGTCGAACGCCTGCACGGAGAAGTGTGCGACATCCCTACACTCGATGAGCTTGAATTACGAGATGAGGTCTGGATCATAGCAACGGGACCTCTAACGTCAGACGCTTTGGCTTCCAAAGTAAAAGCCCTGGCAGGTGGAGCTGAGCGACTTCATTTTTATGATGCCATCGCGCCAGTGATTGATGCTGAGTCGATCAATATGGATTCCGCCTTTTTTGCGGACCGCTGGCAAAAAGGGGACGATGGCGGTGATTACTTAAACCTTCCCCTAAATGAAGAAGAGTATAAGCGGTTTATAGACGCCGTCGCAGCGGCTGAAAAAATGCCCCTCCATGATTTTGAGGACGTAAAATATTTTGAAAGTTGTTTGCCGATTGAGGTCATGGTCGAGCGCGGCAGAGACACTCTAAGATTCGGACCCATGAAACCGGTCGGTCTAACTGATCCGAGAACTGGACGTTGGCCATTTGCCAACTTACAACTTCGTAAAGAGAATGTTGATGCGACCATGTTCTCTCTTGTTGGATTTCAAACAAAAATGAAATGGCCTGAGCAGCGGCGTGTCTTTGGACTCATCCCAGGACTTGAGAGCGCGGAGTTTTTGCGTTTTGGATCAGTACATCGAAACACCTATATTAAAAGTCCAGATGCCTTGAGTGACGATTTGTCTTTTAAGTCAAACCCTCGCGTATTCCTTGCAGGTCAGATCACAGGCGTGGAAGGCTACACGGAGTCCGCGGCTATCGGACTCATTGCTGGGCGTCACGCGGCAAATAAATTACGGAACAAAAAACGCTCAAATCCGCCGTCTGACTCCATGATCGGAGCCCTAGTCAATTACATTACGGTAGGACCACTCGGTGATTATGCGCCCATGAATGCTAACTTCGGACTACTACCAGCAATTCCAAAAGTTCGGGGCCATGGTAAAAAAGATCGGCAAGCGGAAAAGGTTGCAAGGGCTTGGCGGTCGTTTGAAGCCTGGCTAATGAAGACACTTCAGTAAGGACGTCATCGACAATCATTCTTAGATTCGCCAATAATCACTCAACGCAAATGATTGCCATAGCACCTCTGAAGAATTAATTTGCTTGAACTCGCGCCTCATTAAGTAGATCGAGAAAGGCGTTGAGCGTATCCGTAGGTAACTGTTTAAACGCGAACCCCAACTTGGTTTCTTTTACACCAGGTTTCACCTCATCCGTTATACTCCAGCGCAATTGGCCATAACCTTCAAGATGTCCGGAGTTGCTAACTTTCTGGTTCAATGAAAAGCGCACTTCATCGCCCGTTTGCCAATCAATCTCCTCGGAGTTCACACGAACCTTCATGCCGCTCGGACTCAAATCACAAATTTCACCTTGAAGTAGTCCCGAGGCTCCGAGTTTTTTAACTAGGCAAGGCATAGAGACGCCAAACCTGATTTTGGATTTCGCGCCGGCCGCTTCGAGCATCCGATCATAGCGAATAATCGCGGACAAGACGGCCGAGAGTTTTGTCTGAAGGGGGAAAATGGCGTAAGCCAAATCGGACTTCAAAAGTTCAAAACGCTGTACGCCCGTGGCATTAATCAAAAAAACTGGGGGTAAGCTCAGTTTTTTTTGAATTTTGGATAACAAACCTCCTGCGGAACACAACTGGCCACCACACACATCACTATCAACAATTATCGCAAAAGGACGTCGCGATGCGCCAAAAGTCAGCAGGTCCTCAAAATTTTTTTGCGCAATCAGATCAAATCCGTCGCGCGCAAAATCCCTGACATCTTCGTTAGAGATGGTTTGTTTAGAGACAAACAAAACTGCTTTGGCACTCATGCCCATGCATCACCTCAAGTTACAGAAACAATCGACTGCTTATTAATTATAGACGACCGACTGTCGTTAACGAAGCTACGTGAGATTTTTTGCTGTAATGACCATCGAGGCAAAATCCTCAGCCTTAAGCGAAGCACCGCCAATCAGGCCGCCATCGATGTTTGGCTTCAATAGCAGTTCTTTGCAGTTCGCTGGGTTCATACTGCCGCCGTAGAGGATTCTGAGGACGTCAGCACGAGCCGGACCAAAATGTTTGGATAGTAATTCTCTAATCACTTTGTGAACGTCCTCTGCCTGATCAGGCGTGGCGGTCAGCCCCGTGCCGATCGCCCAAACAGGTTCATAAGCAATAACAAATTCTTTTGATCTCGCCTCATCAGAAACATACTTCAAGGCTTCGTCAATTTGCGTCTTCACAACATCTAAGGTTTTACCGGCTTCGCGCTCCTGTTTAGTCTCTCCCACACAAACGATCGGTAGGAGCCCTGCCTTTGATAGCGCATTCCATTTTTTACCAACCGCCTCGTTGGTTTCATTATTGTACTGTCGTCTTTCACTGTGGCCGATGATGGCGCCATGAAGATGGGCGTCCAACAACTGAGGGACCGATGTTTCGCCGGTGAACGCACCCTGGGCTTCAAAGTGACAATTTTGCGCCAAAATTTTGATGCCTGTACCTTGAGATTTTGTCAGGCATGCGTCATACAAGGTGGGTGAAACACCAAATCCGACATCAACTAACTTTGTTACATCGCCAGCAGCCGAAAGAATCTTTGTGAACGATGTAATAAAATCTGACGCCTCCCGACGGGTTTTATGCATCTTCCAATTACCAGCTAAAAATTTTTTCCGCTCCACGGTCGTCACCTTCTCGACAAAAACTCACTTTAATAGAACTTTGATGCCCGGAAGCATTTTACCTTCCAAAAACTCTAAGCTTGCCCCTCCACCTGTTGAGATGTGGGTCATTTTGCTAGCAAAACCAGATTTTTGAACCGCCGACACAGAATCACCGCCACCAACAACAGTCTTTCCTTTAACTTCAGACATAGCCTCGGCGATAGCCATGGTACCTTTGGCAAATTTATCCCATTCGAAAACACCCATGGGTCCATTCCACAAAACTGTTTTGGACTCTCTAATGACTCGCGCGAAGTTTTTCTGCGTCTCTAGGCCGATATCAAGACCCATGAGGCCTGCCGAAATGGGGCCTTTAACCGGCACGGCGTCCGCCTTTTCGTTGAACTCCTTGGCACACAAGTGATCTATGGGCAGGTGAATTTGAACTTTGCGCGCCTCGGCGTTTCGCATGATTGTATCCACTAGATCAAGCTTGTCGGCTTCTATACGAGACGAGCCAACGTCAACACCCTTATATTTGAGGAACGTGTAGGCCATTGCACCTCCGATCAGCATGTGGTTACAGCTGTTGAGGAGATTTAGTATGACGGCAATCTTGTCACTCACTTTACTGCCGCCCATGATGACTGTGAATGGAGCTTCCGGTTTACTCACAATGCCACTGAGTGCCGTGATCTCTTTTTGTATGAGATATCCTGCGGCTCGGCGATCGGCGGAAAGTAACTCTGCGGCGGCACTCACGCTTGCGTGCGCCCTATGGCAAGTCCCAAAAGCGTCGTTCACGTAGAAATCATAACCATCAACGAGGGCGTGAGCAAAATCAGGATTGTTAGCTTCCTCACCAGAATTGAAACGAAGGTTCTCAAGAAGCATTACTTGGTTTTTACCCAGTGATGTTAAAAGAGCGGCCGACGACTCACGCGTGTAATCAGGGTAAAGAACAACCTCGCGATCAAGAAGCTCCGACAATCTTTGGCCAACGGGTTCAAGGCTATCTGCGGGCGAGCCGCCATTTTTCGGCCGTCCGAGATGACTGGCCATGGTGAGCTTTGGAGTCCTCTCGAGAATGTAGCGAATGGTTGGCAATGCTTCTGTGATGCGGGTCTCGTCCTGAATTTGCCCATTCTTAACGGGCACATTAAGATCGAGCCTTAGAAAAACTTTTTTTCCTTTGAGGTCTAAGTCCTCTAACTTACGAAGCAGCATGCCGAGGTTCTCCATTTTCTAAAATGGGTGGTAGAATAACGAATGGACGTTTGAGTTGCGAATCAATTTTTTTGAGGCGTGGATTGCTTTTTCAAAGGCCGGGGTATGGCACAAAATCAAGGTAGTCATCTATTCGTTATCGACCCCGTCGAACGGCTTAACCTGGCCTGGGACACATCTATTAAGACGGCGTTCGCGCTTTATCAGTTAGGCGAAGCAATCTACATATGCACCGGTCGCGAATTATCGCGCTCACTTCATCCGACAGACACCTACGCCGTGGCTCGCCGGGTTGAATTTGGTAAGAAGACCTCTGAGATGTCGATGTCAAAGAACGAGCGGGTAGCTTTGGCAGATTTTTCGGCCATCCATATGCGACGAGAACCGCCGTATGACCTTGATTATATTGCAACTCTCTGGATTTTGGACTCCATCGCAACTCGAACCCCGGTCATAAACTCACCGAAGGCTCTGCTAGAAATTAATGAAAAGTTATGCATTCTAGATTTCCCTCTTTTCACAAAGCCAGCCATCGTATCAAGTGACGCTGACGAACTTATGGCTTTTGCCAAGGAGCGCTGTAATTCCAACATTGTGATCAAACCTCTTGGTCTATACGGGGGTCGGGGAATTGAACACATTGACGACGAAAGGGGCCTTTTGGAGAGGCTTCATGTCGCAACCCTAAACGGTAAAGAGTCCAGAATGGTTCAGGAATTCAACCCAGCCATCCATAAAGGCGAGGTTCGAGCCTTCACCGTTGGCGGAAAGCCCGTTGCCTGGTGTCTCAAAATCCCAAAATCTGGTGAATTTTTAGCCAACACAAGGGCTGGCTCTACCTTGGCTGACTACCAACCGACTGAACGGGATATGGACGTGGCCACGGGGGTTGCGGAAACGCTTCTTAAAAAAGGTGTCTTTTTTGCTGGCATCGACATGATCGGAGGATGGTTGAGCGAGGTGAATATCACCTGCCCTGCCCTTCTAAGCCCCGACCGAGCAAGCCTCAAGGGATTTGATCAAATAGCTAAAGCTATCGTGAACTACACGGCTTAATCTTAAAAATAGCAGCAAAGACAATCCTCTAGACATCTTAGTGGGGAAGTCCCTAAAATGGCGGACACCCGTTTGAGTCAACCCGATCGTATGAACGTTTCACAAGTTATGGAGCAAAAAAATGCTTACCCCTAAGTCGTCCCTTGGTTGCAGTCTTCTGTCACTTGCGCTCATTCTAACAACCTTCAACTTGGCAAGTTGCACCAAGTGCTCTGGTGATTCCAATACGTCTAGCTCGTCAGCGCCTACGAGTGCGGCGGCCGGTCAAGATTTCATCGAACTTAAAATCGAAACACTAAAACCAGGCACTGGTGCCGCAGCGGCGTCCGGAAAAAAAGTTACGGTTCATTACACCGGCACGCTAACTGATGGAAAAGTCTTCGACTCTAGCGAAAATCGCAAAGCTCCTTTCACGTTCACTCTCGGTCAAGGACAAGTAATTCCAGGCTGGGACAAGGGCGTTGACGGCATGAAAGTGGGAGAGCGTCGACGACTCTCGATCCCCTCAAACCTGGCATACGGTGAAAAAGGTGTTGGTAGCGTGATTCCCCCGAATGCGCCGCTTGTATTTGAAGTCGAGCTTTTGAGCGTCGAATAACGGTCGATAAAGGGCACTTTTATGAAGGCTAGCGAGCTCCGGCGAAAGTACATTGAATTTTATAAATCGAAGGCTCACACACAGATCCCATCTGGCTCTCTTCAGCCAGAAAACGATCCTACGGTTCTTTTCACAACGGCTGGGATGCACCCGTTAGTGCCATTTTTAATGGGAGCTCCGCATCCATCGGGTAAAAGACTTGTCAATTCTCAGAAGTGTATCCGCACTCAAGACATTGATGAAGTCGGCGACGACTGGCACTGCACCTTCTTTGAAATGCTCGGCAATTGGAGTTTAGGTGACTACTTTAAGGTAGAAGCAATCACTTGGACCCACGAGTTTTTGACGAAAGTACTCCCCTTCAAACCTGAGCAACTTGCCTGCACGGTATTCGCCGGAGAGAACGGAATACCTTTTGATGATGTGAGTTATAACGCCTGGTTGAAACTAGGAATACCGAAGGAACGTATTTTCAAACTAGGTCTTGAGGACAACTTCTGGGGACCTGTCGGTGGCGCAGGGCCATGCGGGCCGGACTCTGAAACGTTTTTCATAACGCGTCCAAATTGCACGCTGGGTAACCCAGAGTGCTCACCAGCCTGTAAGTGCGGAAAATACGTTGAAATCTGCAACAACGTGTTTATGGAATACGAAAAAAAGCAGGACGGCACCTTCATCAAGTTGCCAAAGCCAAACGTTGACTTTGGGATGGGACTTCTCAGAGTGTGTTCAATTCTGAGTGGATCAACGAGCGTCTATGAATCGAGTATTTATGACGAAGCGATGGCGATCATTAAACAAAAGGCGCCACAGTTACCGGTTACTGAACAACGCATCATCGTCGATCATATTCAAGCCGCCATGTTTGCGATAGCCGATGGCGTGGCGCCGCTCAACATTGGTGCTGGCTACATCGTAAGACGAGTTTTACGTCGAGCTTTCAGGTTAGCCAACAAAGCGCACGTCGAGCCACACTACATCGATCAGCTGGTTGATGCGTTTATGAAAGCCTACGATGGTCACTATCCTGAGCTGACGAGTAAACGAAATAGTATCGTTGGTGCGATGCGTGAGGAGGAAGAAAAATTCTCCAAGGCCCTGGGGCAAGGTCTGAAGCATTTTGAAAAAGAGCTAACCAAAATTAACGGCAACATGATCGACGGTAAATTAGCTTTTTTCATGTTTGAAACTTTTGGTTTTCCGCTCGAAGTCACTCAAGAAATCGCCAAGGAGCGCGGACTAACTGTGGATGTTGAAACCTACAACAAAGCCTTTGAAGAGCATCAGGCCAAAAGTAGGACTGCTGGCGAGAAGCTTTTCAAAGGTGGACTTGCCGATACATCCGAGGAAAGCACAAAGCTTCACACCGCAACGCACTTACTTCACGAGGCACTCCGCCGCGTACTTGGTCCTCATGTGGCGCAAAAAGGCAGCAATATTACACCTGAAAGACTACGCTTTGACTTCAGTCACCCCGATAAAATGACAACTGAACAGGTTAAAGCCGTCGAAGACATGGTAAATGAGCAGATTAGGCGAGGGCTTGATATCGATCTAAAAGATATGTCCCTTGATGAGGCCAAACAGGCCGGAGCCATTGGTTTGTTTGAGGATCGTTACGGTGAGAGGGTTAATGTTTATTTCATGGGGGATTTCTCCACGGAGGTTTGCGGTGGCCCTCACGTCAAAAATACAAAAGAGCTCGGTGGCTTTAAAATTCAAAAGGAAGAAGCCTCGAGTCGCGGTGTACGCAGAATAAAGGCTGTGGTTTTATCCCAGTCTAAGTAGCTAATATTAATCAATTTTTTAAAGATGCTCAGCATTCTTAGCTTATGCTCCGAATCCATCTTACGCGGGCAGGTCGGACGGCCGCGCTGTGGATAAAGTGTTGATATCAGGGGGCGATTTTGGGCTTAGGCACTAAGTACTTATTGGTCATAGGCGCGCTCGTTGCAGCGTTCACAAACTTTATTGCCTGTGGCGCGCAGATGTATAAGGCAAGCCTTCACGACGACCACTCTAAACCAAGCGGAACACAGCTGGCAAACAGCGAGGATCCTAATTCAGTCGAATTTGGCTTGCATGCGCCGGGCGGCTGGAAGGGTCTTCCTATACCTTTTAGATCTGACCCCACGATGTCAGAGCAACAACTAAATCTGCTTCTTGCTGCCATGAAGACCTGGGAGACTGCTGTCGGTAAAAAGCTATTTCGCTATGACGGGAAACACATGGCCGTCACTGGTGATTCTTTTCCCGATCTTTATTCATCATTAAAAGACGGCGTCAACGGCAACTATTTCGATAAAAATTGGGGAAAAACGGGAAAACGCAGTGTCGTGTTGGCGACAACAATATGGAATAATCCAAACAACTACTATCAGACCATCGACGCCGCAGATATTCGCTACAACCATGAACTTTACTTCATGTCAGACGCTTTAAAACAAGGTCCCATTGACCAGCGAGAAATCGTCGATATGCAGAGCCTTGCCACTCATGAATTGGGTCATTGGCTGGGTCTAGCGCACATTCCTGAAGACTACGATAGCTCTTCGATCATGAACCCTAGCATTATGATTGGGGAGGGTCTTGCAAACCGCTCTTTATCCATAGGCGACATCCAGAGGATCCAGAAAATATACGGGTGCACAGGGTCGGCGTGTGATGCCAATTCTACCGCCCGTCTAATCCTGCAGTCTGCCTCCCAGCAATCAGCATCCTCCAGCCAGCGTTAGGGTCAACACCCCCGCCAATTTACTCCCAATCAGAGCACAATTATGTTACAAACAAGGGTTTCAGACGACTCCAAGTGAGGCTGAGCCTTCGGACCTTTTTTTCGTCTGAAATGACCGAGCAAGCTTCGAAAAGAGGTTTTTGTATGTCCGACATGGAAACCACGTACGATCCAAAGGTTTTTGAAAAGCACTGGTACCAATATTGGTTAAAGGGAGGCTTTTTCAAAGCCGCGACCAATAGCACGAAGAAGCCCTATACGATTCTCATGCCGCCACCCAACGTGACGAGTCAGCTGCACATGGGCCACGGTACGACATACACCATCCAAGATATTTTAGTGCGCTGGAAGCGAATGAAAGGATTTAATGCCCTATGGCTGCCGGGCACAGATCACGCCGGCATTGCGACCCAAATGATGGTCGAAAAGTCTCTGGAGAAAGAAGAGGGTAAGACTCGCCAGCAAATTGGCCGCGAGGAGATGCTCAAACGTCTTCATGCTTGGAAGGATAAATATGGTGGAATGATCACTGAACAGTTTCGCTCCATGGGATTCTCCTGCGACTGGGACCGTGAGGCATACACCATGGACCCACAGCTAAGCAAAGCTGTCAGGGCGATTTTTGTTCAGCTTTATAAGGAAGGACTCGTCTACCGCGGCCAACGCCTAGTGAATTGGGACCCTGCGTTAAAGACGGCCATTAGTGATGACGAAATCGAGTCCGTGGAAATGAATGCCACCCTTTGGCATTTTAATTATCCCATCGCTGAGCTGGCCGGGGAATTTATCCCGATTGCCACGACCCGTCCGGAGACCATGCTCGGTGATACGGCCGTGGCGGTAAATCCAGATGACGAGCGTTATAAGCATCTCGTTGGCAAGCACGTTAAATTACCATTTACAGATCGCATGATTCCCATCATTGCAGACGGCTATGTAGCATCTGATTTTGGTACGGGCTGTGTCAAAATTACACCTGCACACGATTTTAATGACTTCGAAATGGGTAAGCGTCACAACCTGCCGTTTATTAATATCATGAATGACGACGGCACAATTGCGGATAATTGCCCGACCCGTTTCAAGGGACTCGATCGATTCGTCGCACGAAAAGAAGTCGTTAAAGGAATGAAAGAGCTTGGACTTTACATAAAAGACGAGACGCACCGCAACGCGGTCCCGCATTCAGACAGATCCAAAGCGATTATCGAGCCTCGACTATCGATGCAGTGGTTTGTGAAAATGAAAGATCTGGCGGGTCCAGCTATCGAAGCGGCTAAGAGTGGCGAGTTGAAGTTCCATCCTGATCTTTGGAAGAAGACCTATCTGCATTGGCTGGAGAATATTCAAGACTGGTGTATCAGCCGCCAAATTTGGTGGGGCCATCGAATCCCTATATGGTATTGCAAGGCCTGCGACGGAATAACAACGGGTATGGATGACCCTTCAAAGTGCGAGGCTTGTGGTTCGGCTGATATTAAGCAAGATGAAGATGTTTTAGACACTTGGTTTAGCAGCTGGCTGTGGCCAATTTCCCCATTTGGTTGGCCAGAGAAAACAAAAGATCTTCAGTACTTTTATCCTACCGATACACTTGTCACCGCCAACGAGATTTTGTTTCTGTGGGTCGCAAGAATGGTGATGGTTGGGCTTAAAACTCAAGGCAAAGTACCGTTCAAAGACGTCTACATGGCCGCCACCATTTGTGACAAGCAGGGCCGTAAGTTTTCAAAAACTCTAGGCAACGGGATTGACCCGCTTGACATCATTTCAAAACACGGGACAGACGCTCTAAGGTTTACCGGTGTAGCATTATCTCCGCTGGGTGGACGTGTGCGCATGGAAGTCGGTGATTTCGAACACGGAGCTAGATTTGTTAATAAACTTTGGAATTCAGCGCGATTCCTTATGCGTTATACGTCAAAAGACGCGAAGATCGAACCGCTTGATCCAGAGCGCTTAGACTTAGCGAGCAAATGGCTCGTGGAAGAATTTGCGCGTGCCGCCGATGATGTTGAAAAGCTACTGGGCCAATTCCGCGTTAATGAGGCTATTAACCGTATGTATCATTTCACGTGGGGAAGTTATTGCGATTGGGGGCTTGAGTGTGCGAAGGAAGCTCTGACGGGACAGAATGAAAAAGAGAAATCACAGGCTGTCAGTGTCCTTGTTTATGTATTTGAAGGTATTCTCAGATTTTTCTCGCCTGTCATGCCATTTATTACAGAAGAACTGTGGCACCGGCTTCCAGCTCATCCCGCCTGGATTCGGCCTGAGAGTCTTGTGATTGCTGATTACCCAGATGGCTCCAAGCTGATGCGATTCAAAGAGGCGGGAGACGCTTGGTCTCTCGTGCAAGAGCTGATTACAGGTGTACGCTCAACACGTGCTTTGGCGCAAATAAACCCAAAAGAAACTGTCGACGTTCACATGCGAGCTGATGCGGCCTTGAGTAAAATCGTGATGGATGTATCTCCACTGGTTAAACGTCTGGCCTCGGTACGCGATATATCTGCTGCTCCCGATATTAAACGCCCTGGTCAATCCCTCGTAACAATCGGCAAAGGCTTTGAGGCCTATATACCGGCCAATGGAATCATTGACATTACTGCGGAGAAAAAACGTCTCAGCGGCGAGCGCGACCGCGTCACCAAAGTTCTTGCCGGACTAAAAGCAAAACTTGGTAATCCGAATTTTGCTGATCGCGCGCCCGAGGATGTCGTTTTACAGACTAAAGAACAGGTCGAAAATATGACCAATCAACTTAAAAGCCTTGAACAAAACTTAGAGGCATTGAGCTAAACGATCGATCGATTCGAATAAAACGGTCTCTGGGATGTTCAGTGCTGGACTCAAGGACAGTACACGACCATCTCGACCGGACGGCAATGCAATCACCCCAGCCTTTCGTAGCCGGTCCATCATCTTTGCTCCAAATCCAATATCGTGGAATTCGACTCCCATCATCAAGGCCTGTCCACGAATATCTTTGACTTTAGGGTTTGATCCGATCTTTTGAATTAATCTAAGCTTTGCTTTTTCGCCTAGCTCGAGTGAACGCTGACACAAGTTCAGCCTGCTGATCTCACTCAGCGTGCGCCGACCAACCGCTAGGCTGAAGGGGTGGCCGAAAAATGTTCCCGTGTGGATGGCTTCGCCCGTACTTTTCGGCCACGCATCCATCACGTGTTTTTTTGCAAAGCAAGCGGATACGGGAAATCCACCTCCTATGGCTTTTCCAAAACACAGGATATCTGCATCGACGGTCTCGGCGGCTGTGATCTGACCTAATCGGCCAAATCCCGTAAAAATCTCATCAAAAACAAGAAGTCCTCCACCAGTGTGGGCTGTCTGGGCCAGCATGGAAAGCCAGCCGTCTGGGGGTAGTTTTACTCCAGCCCGACCTTGGAGTGGCTCAACCACTATGGCCGCAAGTCCATGGGGGGCTAGTTGTTTTATCGCGTCGTGGATCTGCTGAATTGCGCAGCCGTAAGGAACGCGAATAACTTTTTCTTCTGCAAGCCAAGCTTTAAATGGCGCTCGAAAGTCATGGCGCGCCGTCAAAGGTAGGACGCCCAAGTCAAGGCCATGGTAGCCTTCTTCAAATACGATGAATCCAGTTTTTCCAGTCGCCAACATGGCCGTCTTCATCGCAATTTCCACTGCTTGACCGCCGCCCAAAGCCAACGCTCCGGTTGTGTAAGCATGTGGCAACATGCCTTGAAGGGCTTCCAAGAAGAGAACTTTTTCCTCGGCCGGGTATACATCGCCCATTCCATGTTCGATCGGTGGAATTTCCTCGGAAAACTTTTTCGTCACATCTCGCAAGGCATCACTGGCATGACCTAAAGCCAAGGCACCAAATCCAGCACACAAGTCTATAAACTCCCTACCCTCAACGTCCCAAATCAAAGACCCTTTGGCCCTTGAGAAAACAATAGGATCTTGTGCCGGAATGTATGTGCTGTCATGGCATTCCAAAGACGAGAGTCTCGACAGATAGTCTTTGTTGGTGGGCATCGTGCTAAACTCCTTTAGCCCGCGGATGCCATATATACTTATGCTGCTGCAAGTTAAGACGGGCTTGCAGCTTATCAGCCACCATCCACTCCGCCAACGTTTTTGGCTGTAGAAGTCCAAAGGCCGGACTAAAAAGAAGTTTAAATCGCTCAAGATCGCGATTTTTTATCAACAACAAAGCCCAATCGTAGTCAGCACGGTCCGCGACTACAAACTTTATTTCATCCGATGGTTTCAAAGCGTCGATATTGGCCCACAGATTACGGTCTTGCATTCCACTGCCTGGACACTTGATATCCATAATGATGTGGACTCTCGAATCAAGAGGAGCGATATCTTCCGATCCACCAGTTTCAATCAAAACTTTGTAGCCAGCTTCACAAAGTTGGTGCGCTAAAGTGATGCATCCCTTTTGTGCTAGGGGCTCACCACCTGTTAATTCGACCAGCTTAATCCGCTGCCTAGCCACATCGGCCATAATCTCATCAAAACTCATGGCCTTACCGCCCTCAAAACTGTAGGCGGTATCGCACCATCGGCACCTTAGGGGGCAACCCGTGAGGCGCACAAAAGTGCAAGGTAGGCCTGCATATGAAGACTCGCCTTGAATAGATGCATATATCTCTGTAATCATTAAGGGGTCGGCCATCATCGCGTCTCCGAGAGCGCCTTATAGATGAGGAGTACAGGTTTGTCCACCAACGTTACCAAAAGCCCGCTGCGCCTTATTTTTAGCTACGGCCTAGAAGCCCTCGGCAATCGACGTAAGGATTTGTTTTTAATAGCGTTTATTTTTTTGCTACTCCCCGATTTACTTCTGAGTGTGACGTGGTCCCACGTTGCTTCATTGGGTGTAGACCTTGCCAAATCTCAATCAAACGCACCCGCCATCCAGATTATCGAAAATGTCGTCTCCCTGATTTTGAGTCAGGTTTTTCCGGTCGGCGCCGCCGCCATACTCATGGGCTGCGTGGGCATTCTTGCCATCGCGCGTACTAGTGTTGACTACTTTGAGAGCCGCCCGTCATCGGTCCGTGATGTTAGTGTTCGAGCCCTTCGAATTCTAGTGACCAAGGGGTTGGGAGTATTTGTTTTTTTGATCATGATCATGCCAATTATCGCTGTCGTGCCCCTTGCAGGAACGATTGGCATATCCATGCTACTCATGTTGCCAGTGACGCTAACCGTGACTCATAAAGGTGGATTTCGCACCGCATGGGATACGTTATTTCTTAGGTACGCTGAACCAACACCTTACGGTCGATGGCCAATTTTTTTAAACGTGTTGTTTGTGGCGGGAACTTTTCTATCGTTGCTTTTGACGTTTTCTCTGATTGTGAACTTCGGGTTGGTCATGGATGTCTGGCTAGAAATCCCAGCGGGCTCTCTCGAAAGCGACGTCAATTTTTTGGGACTGAAAATGTCCCTGGGCCATTTTGTTTCGCTATTACTGAAAACAATATTTGACGCCTTCTGGCTTGCTGTGGCGATACCATTTACTGCGGCCACATTACACCTGAGCACAGCCCCGAAAAATCACGTTGGTTTCGAAACGGAAGTCTGATCAGTTGCGCTTTCAGCACGCGCAAGGCGCGCAGCCAGCGCACCATATTGGGCTTGGTCTGGCTGTATCAGCTGGCCGTCGAGTGACTCATTAAAAGTTGGTAACAGATGTCGTTCGAGCGATCGAACAACGGCAGCTGCCGACGTTACGCTGGAATCAACGTCGATTAAACCAGCTAAAAACTCTGAGTGAGCGCGACCTTGCCGGTAATCAGGCTCTTTTGTCGGATGCCGCAGTAGCTGGGAAACAAGAACAATATCCAGATCCACGAGTATACTCGCCTGATACAGCAAGTAGTTTCGGCTTCTAAAGAGTGAGGTCCCGGCTACCTTTTTTTCTCCAAAAACAATATCACTGATGCCAGCTTGTCCGAGATCTCGCATGACAGGCCACTGCTTGCCCAGTGCCATGATCAGGGCTTGATTAATACCTTTAAAATACTTCGAATTATTAAACTGATCTTTCACCCAGCAACCAATACTCACAACCACACATCCGGGATATAACACCACGGTCCCTCCGCCACCGTAGCGGCGCAGGACAGGCACACCCTTTTCGGCACAAGACTGCAGATTTACCTCGAGATCAGCGTCATTTGCACTACCTAGTACGACCGCCGAAAAATCCGGAACGAATACCTTCGTACAGACGGCCTGGTCATAGTGTTGGAGAACTTGATCATCAATCCACATGAACGTGTCACTCAGTTAAAATAGGGACATTCAATCCGAGCATGGGCCCGAGAACGCGCACAAACCAAAGCGCCGCACTGAAATAAATAACGATGCCCGCCACATCCACCAAGGATGCAATAAATGGTGACGAGCTGACCGCCGGATCCATTTTTAGTCGCTTGATACCAAACGGCATGATCGCGCCGATAACCGAGCCAAACATAACCGTGCCAACTAAGGACGTCCCTACGATGATGGCTACTAAGATATTATTCTGCCAAGTCCAAGCTCTAATGAAGCCAATGAGTCCCAGAATGAGGCCGAGACCGAGACCAATCAAGATCTCTCTGCCAAAAACTCGCCACCAGTCCTTCAGCTCCATCTCGCGAACTGCGAGCCCTCGAATCACGAGAGACGACGCCTGCGATCCGGCATTACCGCCCGAGCTAATGACGAGAGGTACAAAGTATACCAAGTAACGCATTTCTGCGATCGCGGTATCAAAGTGGTGAAGAGCTGAACCTGTGAAAATCTCGCCAACAAACAGGATGCAAAGCCAGCCCGCTCGTTTCCAAAGCAACACGTGGGCTGGGGTCTCAAAATAGCTGTCTTCCAGAGTTGCTGTACCACCGAACTGCTGAATATCCTCAGTCGCCTCTTCCTCAGCGATATCAAACACGTCATCAGCAGTCAGAACCCCAACCAAAATACCGTCTTGATTGATAACTGGACTGAAGGCCTTGTCGTACTTTCTGAAGAAATCTACTGCTACACTTTTATCATCCGCTGCACTCAATGCCACAGTTGCGGTATCCATAATCTGATCAAGCGTCAACGTAGGAGGATCTGCCAAAATTAGACTGGCTAGGCTAACTTCGCCCTTGTATTTACCGGCTGGATCAATCACGAATAAAAAGCTGTGAAGCTCATCTGCGTCCCTGACTGTCCAGCGAATATATTCCAGTGCATCGAGAACCTTCATTTCCCCGCGCACAGAAATAAACTCCGGATGCATCAGTCGACCAATCGAATCCTCTGCGTAGCTCAGCAATTGCCATGCCATGCTTCGCTCTTCCGGCGATAACTTAAGCAAAAGTTGTGACCGAATTTCAAACGGGAGATCTTCCAAAAGCCTCGTTCGATCATCGGGCTCCATGTCGTTCACTAGAGTTGAAACGACCGCCTCAGGTAGAGCCTGGAGCAACGCCTCTTGACGCTCGAATGGAACATAGGCGAAAACCTGGGCTCGTCTGATTCTTGGAATAAGCCTGAATAAAACGACGAGCTCATTGATAGGAAGTTCCGCAAGCCGCTCACCAATGTCGGCCGGCTCGGCCGTCTTAAGCACAGGGCGAATAGATTTATAGTTCTTGGACGAGAGCCAGTGCTCAAACTCCTGAGGTAGCGATGACTGCTTCGCTTCGGTCATTCGTCCTTCGTTCCTTGACGTCATGAACCCTTACAAAGGGCGGTTAGAGCAGAGAACCCGTCGGCGGTTGCGTCGGCATTTTTCTTCAAAGACTTTAGGAAGTTACCCACCCAGTTCGGTTCTCCGGCCCTCATAAAACAGGCCGCCGACCTCTCAAAGGCAGACGTGTCTGGCGAGTAAAGGCCCGCAGCCAAAATTCTCGCATTATTCCAGGTACCGGAACCCACGAAATCCACATGATTAAACGCAGGCTTTTTAGAAATTGCCAGGTCGATAACTTTTGTCTTCTCTAAAACTCGCTCTCGCTCCGGCTTCTCCCGAGACGCCTCAAGGCTGATCTTAAGTGAGCGCCTAAGCTCGTCGAGCCATCCCTTAAATAGTCGGTAGTCTTGCTGCTCAATTTTAAAAATCTCAAGCTCGCCAAGACGATTTATGCTGGTAAAAAACTCCTTCGTCAAAACATCTGCAACAAATTCCGCCAAATTTTCGTTAAACTCGACTCCACCTTTAAGCCAAAGCGTACGATGAGTGAGTTCGTGAAAATACAAATGAGCCAAGTCTACATCAGTTCTTCGAAGCATCGACGAATACACCGGATCCGCAAACCAACCAAGACTCGAATACGCCGCCACAGAACCTTTGTGGATCTCAAAACCCTGTTTTTCAAGCTTTTCTGCTTCTTTATCCCGATCTTTTCGATCGAAATACCCTAGGTAGGGCACACTGCCTACAACGGGAAACCACCACGACTTTAGCTCGAGTTGTGTCGGCTTTGCCGCTTGGACGGTGTAGGAAACCGCCTCGCCCCCAAGTTCAATGTAGTACTTGTAGGCATCACCCACCTCGAGACCTGAACTTCTTGCGAAATCAATTACCCTCTTTGTAAAGACTAATTTTTCCCTTGTTTCAGGCGTTAGTTTATCGGCCTCAAGAACCTTGTCGATCGGCTCTCGGCTCATCAGTAATTCAGCTTGCCGATAACCCTGTCGCGAAAGATAGCATGAAGCGAGTAACGCAGAGCACAGGGCAACAAACACAAGTGTGCGCATTAGATCTTTACTAAACCTATTTGGATGACGTGTCCCTCAACTTCACTTTCAACGCGAGCCGCAGCTGGCAAGATTTCGGATCTAAATTCAATCTTACTGGCAAGCGTCTCACCACTAATGTAATCGCGATGGGTTTGAATCGCCTTTGTTAAGGCTTCGCCACACACTATGGAAAGGTCGATCCGGTCCACAACATTTAATCCAGATTCCTTGCGCAAGTTTTGAATCCTGCTGACAACCTCTCGCGCATAACCCTCGCCAATTAATTGCTCAGTAAGTTTCACGTCCAGCAGAACCGTGACGCCTCGATCCGTTGCGATGAGTCTGTCGTCCTTCGGACCGCGGTCAATGAGCAAATCATCTGTGGTGAGTTCAAATCCGGCAACGTTAATCTTTCCAGTCTTCTCAGCTTTGGCCAAAAAATCTGCGACTTTTTGTGGGTCTTTCGAGAGCGCTTCAAACTCCGCCCTAACTTGACCGATGGACGAGCCGAGCCGCTTTCCGAGTGTTTTGAGATTTGGCTTAACGCCGAGGCTTACGTAACGCGCTTCATCAGTCGAAAACTCAATTGCCTTCACGTTCAACTCATCGGTCAAAATAGAACGGCCTCTATCGATTATATTTTTGTCTTGTTCATTACGAGTTATAACCAGTAGCGAAGGGAGTGGTTGCCTTGTTTTTATCTGATGCTTGGCGCGTAGGGCGCGACCGAGCTCGGTGGAGCGACGGATTAGACTCATTTGCTCCTCAAGGTCTGAGTCGATCAGGTCTTTTCTCGTGGTTGGAATGTCGGCTAGATGCACTGACTGGGGAGCCTGAGTCACTCCAGCAGTCAAATTTCGAAACACCTGCTCCGACACAAATGGAGCAAATGGTGCAAAGACTTTGGTGAATTCTAGCACGACGTAATAAAGAGTTTCGTAAGCGGAAATTTGGTCCTGATCGAGCCCAGATTTACCGGACTCTTGTTTGCCCCAGAACCTACGGCGGCTTAAACGGATATACCAATTAGTCAAATCATCAATAAAACTCAGCAGCACAGGAACAACGGCATAAAGATGGTAGTTTTCCATGTGACTGTGGACGCCCTCAATCATCGTATGAAGACGACTAATGATCCATCTATCCATTTCCGCAGACGTCTTCGGCGCATGCCCGAGCGCATGCTGCTCCGCAGGTTTCCAACCATCTGCCGCCGCGTACGTGGTTAAAAAGCTTTGTGCGTTCCATAGAGGCAAGATGACGGCGCGAATCGTCTCAATGACTCCTTTATCGGAAAAGATAAGATCTTCGCCGCGCAAAATGGGAGAATTGACCATGTATAGCCTAGCGGCATCCGCACCGTACTTTTCTAAAAGTTCCTCTGGCGGGGTATAGTTACGATGGCGCTTGGACATTTTTTTTCCGGTTTCATCACAAATAATACCGTTGACCACCACGTTCTTAAACGCAGGCCTATTAAATAGCGCAGTCGACAAAACCGATAACGTATAGAACCATCCGCGGGTTTGATCCAAGCCCTCGGCAATGAAGTCGGCGGGAAAAATCCGGTCGAAACGATCCTTGTTCTCAAACGGATAATGTAGCTGAGCATACGGCATACTGCCGGATTCGAACCAACAATCAAACACTTCTGAAACACGTTTCATTCGGCCTGAGCATTTTCCGCAGCCAAAGCTTATGTCATCAACAAAATGCTTGTGGAGATCGTCAAGTTTGCAGTTGGCCCTTTTTTCTAATGCGGGCGCACTGGCAAAGACTTCGATGTGTTGGTCGTCTTTGTCACAAACCCAGATTGGAAGCGGAGTGCCCCAGAATCGATTTCGACTAATCGCCCAGTCTCTGGCATTTTCAAGCCAATTGCCCATCCGACCGTCTTTAAGATGGCCTGGAACCCAATTTATTTTTTGGTTATTTGCGACCAGCGACGGAACAATCTTTTCGACAGCCACATACCATGCGGGCACAGCCCTATACATAAGTGGCGTATCAGTTCGGTCACAGAAAGGATAACTGTGATCGAGCGTCTCTTGTCTAAATAACTTATTCTCAGCCTTTAAGCGTCGTGTGATCTCCCGGTCTGCTTCTTTAAAATTGACCCCGATTAGATCGCTGACTGGTTCCTTGAATCTCCCCTCCTCATCGATCGGGTCCACGAATTCGATTCCGGCACTTTTACACACTCGAAAATCGTCTTCGCCATACGCTGGAGCTTGGTGAACAATACCTGTACCGTCACTTGTGGTGACGTAGTTATCACTCAAAACTACAAACGACTTGGGGTGAGAGGCGAAGTAGGGAAATAAAGGCTCATAACCAAGTCCTTGAAGCTTTGATCCCTTGGTCTTTTCGAGAATATCAAAAGTGGCTTCGCCGGATTTAGACTTCTTGAAAATAGCATCAAGCCTTGCTTCGGCCACCCAGTAGACATGGCCATCGGAGACTACCCGAACTTTCACGTAGTCGATCTCGGGACCAACGGCTAGTGCTAGGTTTGAAATCAAAGTCCACGGCGTCGTCGTCCAAGCAAGAAAGTACTCATCTTTATTTTTTATCTTAAAACGAACATAAACCGACGGATCTTGGGTCATCTTATAATTTTGATTGGCCTCAAAGTTCGATAGCACCGCGGTCAGTCGGGGTGAGTAGGGAACGACTTTGTGGCTACGATATACCAGGCCTCGATTAAATAGCTCGCTAAACACCCACCAAACTGACTCCATGAACGTCTTATCCATGGTTCTGTACTGGTTATCCCAGTCGACCCAGCGGCCAAGCCGCGTGATCGTCCTTTGCCACTCTTTTGCATAATGAAGAACCGAAGCTCGGCAGCGCTCGTTAAATTCGCCAATCCCGAGTTCTTTTATCGCGCCAGATCCCTTGAGGTTGTCCCTCTTTTCAATTTCGTACTCAACGGGCACGCCATGGCAATCCCAACCGAATTTCCGCTCAACCTTGTAACCACGCATAATCCAATATCTTGGCACGATATCTTTGATCGTGTTTGCGAGTAGGTGACCATAATGAGGCAGTCCATTAGCAAACGGTGGGCCGTCATAAAAAGCGAACTCGGGCGCGTTCTGGCGTCGCTGGTTTTGTTTGTCGAAAACGCTCAGGCGCTGCCAAAAATCTAGAACCTCGCGCTCCATTTCCGGAAGGCTCACATCGGGGCGGATGGCTTTCATGAATTTACCTATAGGTTTCAGGTTGTTGTGGTCACGGACCCTGGGGCCTTTTATGAGGGGCTAACCATAGCGTTTTTAGGGGTTTAGGCGCAAGGGTGGAGTGTCAGGTTTATTGACATGCCGAGTTGCCCAGCGCCGCATTAAATATCAATAAATTCAGGTTGTTAAGGCCATAAGCTGGATGGCGCGGCGCTTGCAGTTGGCCTCATGAGAACCCGGTCAAAGGTGGGTCCGTACCACCGACGTTTGGGCCGAAGGTCTCGAGGGGAAAAGACATCGTGCGGACGTTTGCGACAAAATACTTTGCAATAAGCATCATCGTTTATCTTAGTTGGGCCTGCTCGACACAGGCATTTGCAGATGACGTTCGCATCGTCAAGTACGACAAAGAACAAGTACGTCAGGATCTCAATTTGAAATTTATTAAGCCCCAAAATTTGGGACAAACCATTTTATCCAAACTCAAGGACATCGCCGTCACAACCACTCAACGTCAAAGCGGCAACAACACTGCTCTTAGAGACTTAGCGTCGGGAACTAGCGAGATGTCAAAGGGCGCTTGGACCAGACAAATGGCATTGCTTGCTTATGATCCTGATAACTCTCGCCGCCGGATCAATGATTCTGCCCTTATGCAAACCATAGTCATGCAGAGTCGAAAAGCCGCCGAGGTAAATCTCAAGAAAAGCTTTCCTATATTTGAACGCTTTAAGAACGGATTAACATTTAATCTGAACACAGAAGGTAGTCTTAACAAGCCCAAAGACTTGATTCGCTATGGCCTGATTGAACGTGATATTTTACCTGCCAGCAATTCCATTCCCCTCGCTGGATTTGGAAGTATTAATGATATTGACCGCGCTTACGCGACACCAGCACAAGTCATATACACGATCGATCGCCTCGATAGCGTGACAAGTCAGAAAGTTTTTTCAAACGCTCCAGACACTGCCACGGCTGAGCCAACCATTCGATGGGGTCGATTACCAAGTTCAAAACTCACGGTTAAAATCGACTCTCCTAATAATGACGACTCGATAACGGATCAGATTTCAAGTGGCGCAGTTCCTGGAGCTAGGGTCACTATCAGCCAGTTTGAAGGCCTGATCTCTTGTCAAATGATCGTCGGCAGCAAATCAATTGGAAAAACTCTGCGCACCGAGATCGCGACACCCGTGATCATGAACACAACTCTATCGCAAAAATTTAATGAGAACTTTAAGCTAACCGACGTCGTTGCAAAAAGCACAATTAGCGGAGCAACCCCATCCCAATTGAACTTGGCATATTCGCAGTCCACTCAAGGCTTACGCGGCGAGTGGCAAATTAACCAAGGCCGCACCGGTTATAGCGTCCAGGCGGAATCTTCCAAGTTAATGAAGAGCATTAGCGCCGGTGGCAATTACGCGCCGATCGATCGATTTTCAATAGCTCTGCAAAGATCATTCTAATTAGACTCTATCTATTGAATCAGAGTTATTCAGGAAAGAATTTCCAAAGTTGCGGTTATCGGAAAATGATCAGAGTGCAGATACTCTGTTTCGACTTTTGCACTAATGACCTTGATGTCTCGAACATATAATTGATCTAAAGCTGTTGTGGCGGTTCTCGGATCCGCCTCAAGGATAACTCGTTCCAGACCGATCGTTGACATGACTCTGTCCACTTCTCTTATATACGTCTTCGAAAAAGTATTGAAATCACCTGCGTAGAGGATCGGTCCTTCGTGATCACGTATTTTTTTTAAAACTTTCTCGATCTCCTTAACGGCTGTAGCAGGACGTCGCACGAGAGTGGCATGAGTATTGACGACACAAAGACTCTTCGTCTGACCTTCGATTTTAAACCTTGAAATCAAAGTGGCTTTGGTCGTTTTAAGCAGCGGCTCTGGCGAATGGCATAAAACACGCGTTGCCGTCTCGACAGGAGCTGCTGCCGAGACGGTCATAACCCCATCTCTAAGTCCATCTCGCCGGCGGTAGGTGGCGCCGTGACTTGCGGAGAAACCTTTAGGCGCAAAATTGCCAAGAGCCTTTAGCGTTAGCAACACTTCCTGCAAAAGCAAGAGGTGGCGTCCTTTCACCAGGTTGTTGTATTCCCCCAAGAACAGGTCTCCTCCAGAACCCTTCCATATATTCCAGATAGCAATATCGAATGTCGATGGAAGGGCTGGTAGTATCGCTTGCCCCCACTGCCATACAGCTTCCTTTTCTTCGACATGAGATATTCGAAGAACCTGTCTAACACTTTGAAGAACCCGCCCCATGGGGCGTTTAGGCTTAGCTTTCACAGCTTTGGTTTTTTGCCGATTTAGCATTCTCGTCTTTCAAAGTGAGTCTAATGATTCAGATTTTTTCGAAGCGTCTGGGCACCTGCAACTCTAGGGAGAGCGTCCTGGCAGGCGCCCAAGATTCGATTTTTGTTGTGGTCGTCGGTGTTCGATCGCCAAATGCACGTGTAATTTTATCACCGAGTTCTTCTGATAAGGCGCGATATGCTGTCAGCTTGCCGCCATATATTGTGTACAAAATATCGCTCTGCTCGCGATGTTCAGTGATGAGATGGGTGCGCGACGTGTCAGAGAGTGAACTGTCACTTGCTCGAGCTAACCAACGCATGCCAGTAAATTTGGATATAACATCAGCGCCAGTCAGCTTAACCGACAAGAATCGGTTACAGCGCTCTAAAAGATAATCAACCTGATGTTGCTCCACTTTACAACTATCGGCGGGTCCGTTCACGATATCTTCGGTGGTTCCGATGAGAGTCAGGCCCTCCCAAGGCAAAACGAAGAATATTCTGCCATCTTCTGGTGATTGAAGAAATAGGCCAGCCTTCAGTCCCAGATCGCGAACAATTAAATGAATACCGGCATTATTGAAACCAACAACTTTGGGCTTTATGCCGGATGCGTCAAATAGCTCGTGTGCCCAGGGGCCAAGCGCATTAACCACGTATTTTGCGGTAACATCTTGAATGCCATCAGGCCCCCGAAGCGTCATTCGCCACCCATGTTGATCATGCACGATTCGCTCAACAGACGTGTGCTCGACGATGCCACCGCCAAGCATACGCACTGAATCGGCTACACGTTGAACAAGGGCAAAATCATCGGTCTGACCATCAAAAAATCGGTAAAAGCCTTTGAAGACGGACTTATCTAAAATTGGGGCATCATTAAATGCCTGTTCGGTCGATAGCCACTTGTGAGTCCCGAGGGATCGGCCCCTTGAAAGAAAATCATACAGCATTAAGCCAATCTTAATCATAAAACGCGGCATGCCGCCCTTTTTCATTACAGGAAACACAAAGGGCAGAGGCTTAACTATGTCTGGAAGAAGTCTTGTCAACAGTGCGCGCTCGCCGAGACCCTCCGCAACAAGGGGAAAATCACGGGGGTGCTGCAGATAACGAAGACCTCCATGAATCAACTTTGTACTTTTGGAACTGGTCCCTGCTCCGACGATTGATCTCTCAACCACCAGAACATCTTTCCAACCCCGGCTAGCGAGATCGTGTGCGACTCCAACGCCATGGATGCCCCCCCCAAGAATAACAACTCGATATCGTCCTGCTAATTTTAAGGCGGCTTCTTTGGTCATAATTTCCACACATGGATCGATTATATAGATACCATTACTTAAATAATGAGGCGTCGATTGCCCCACATCGGCACTTTATTATACAATTTTGACACTCCGGAACCAAATCCGCTCATAAGTTTTGCCAGTACCTCTTGGAGATCGCCACATTGCACAACTCAAATGACAATTCTGAATCAAACAATCGTCCAGAAAGGGTCATTTCGCACGCTCTCGTGGAAATGCGGCGCCATAGTTGGTGGCCATTTGGCATAAAAAGCGCTGTGCTTCTGGACGTTAGTGAAAGTGGTTTCAAGATTGAGTTCACTGGTAAGGCCGATTATTCGAAGGGCGAACAACTTGTCCTCAGTATTCCGTTATCACCATTTGGCATTTCGGCACCGCGCGCTATCTCAATCCCAGTTGAGGTCGTCTGGTTTGATAAAGAGAAAATGCGCTGCGGCGGCGTTTTCAAAAATAGTGACCCGTCCGTCGCGCTATTCGTTAGAAAAATCATGGAAGTATCTAAAGGAATTTGAATAACGCTAAGTAGGAGCTAACTGATGACCATGGCCAATTCATACGTACGCACTAGAAGCACCACATCAAAAAAACCTGTCATTATCGACGGCGCAAGAACGGCTTTTGTGAAGTCGTTTAGTTCCTTTGAAGAGAGTGATGCACTCGAACTATACAGCCGAACAATCGCTGGCCTCATACAAAAAAGTGGTGTTGACGTTGGCGAGCTTGACGAAATCACTTGCGGCGTCGTCGTCCCGCAGACCAAAAACGGAAACGTCGCACGTGACACCATCATAAACCTAGGCTTGCCTTCACACATTCATGGGTACACCCTCAATCGCGCCTGCACAAGCTCCATGCAGACCATTGCCGACGCCGCTCGCAGCATTATTGCTGGTCATTCTCAACTCATACTTGCGGGCGGGGTTGAGTGTTTGAGTGATGTTCCTATTGTTTATTCAAAAGAGGCGCGCCGATTTCTTGTGAAACTCAACAAGGCGAAAACTGCCGCAGCAAGACTCATGCTGTTAAAAGATTTCTCCGCATCTGCATGGCTGCCGAAACCACCTAGCGTCAGTGAGCCGCTCACGGGCCTCACGATGGGGGAACACTCGGAGATCATGGCGAAGAAGAATGGGATCACGAGGGAAGAGCAGGACGCCTACGCGGTGGCCTCTCATAAAAAGGCTTTTTTGGCGCAGGAGTCGGGCGTTTTCCGCGATGAAATCGTTCCCGTGTGGGCGCCCCCCTCGTTCAAGGCCTGTGTTGACAAAGACAACCTCATAAGGGGCGACACGACCTTAGAAGCCCTTACAAAACTTCGTCCTGCTTTTGATAGAAAGTACGGCACCCTAACCGCAGGCAACTCGTCAGCGCTGACTGACGGGGCCGCGGCCTGTTTGATTGCCGATGCTGGGTTTGCTAAGTCCATCGGTCTGTCAGCCAAAGCCGTTATACGCGACGTTTTGTTTGTTGGAGTGAATCCCCACGATCAGCTTCTGATTGGGCCAGCCCTTGCGATTCCACTGCTTCTCAAACGTAATAATTTAGCAATCAAAGATATCGATCTGTTTGAAATTCACGAGGCTTTTGCTGCTCAAGTTCTTAGCTGTATAAAGTCGATGGACTCGAAAACTTTCTGCGAAAGTTATCTTGGCGACAGTAAGCCTTTTGGATTAATTCCGGATGAAAAACTCAATGTTCATGGTGGCGCACTTGCGATTGGCCACCCGTTTGGTGCTACTGGCGCGCGCCTTGCGACTACACTAACCTACGGCCTTCGACGTCTGGACAAAACACTAGGAGTGATCTCTATATGCGCGCAGGGCGGTATGGCGGGCGCCATGCTAATTGAGCGAGTAAAGTAACCACGGAGCAAATTCCCATATGACAACTTATTTTCAAGTTAAAAAAGAAAATGACATCGCCATTCTTACATTCTTGCGAGAGGACAAAGATGCCAACACGCTTTCAGAGGCGGTTTTGAGGCAGCTTGACTCCATGCTGACAAAAGTCGGGGAAGATTCAACTTGCAAGGGAATCATCATCGTCAGTGGACGGCCTGATCAATTCATTGCTGGCGCTGACATCGACGAGATCGCCCGGTTTACCTCGGCAAACGCCGCCGAGCAGGGTTCTCGCGCAATGCAGGATATTTTTCAAAAGATCAGCAAACTAGGTAAGCCGTCTGTCGCCGCGATTCGTGGTGCATGTCTCGGCGGAGGACTTGAACTTGCTCTTGCATGTACGTGGCGGGTGGCATCAAGCGACGAAAAGACGAAACTCGGTTTACCTGAAATACAGCTGGGATTCATACCGGGCGCCGGAGGAACACAGCGTCTACCACGTCTCATAGGCCTGGCCGCGTCTCTGGATATGATTCTAACTGGCAAACGAATTGACGGCGCTAAGGCGCTCAAGATGGGGCTCGTAGACGCATGTGTACCCGACGGCATTCTAATTTCTGAAGCCTTGAAGCTGGCCAACAAAGCGCGCAGAGCCGACTCAAACAGGAAAAAAGACCTGACGTCTCGCGTTTTAGAGGGCAACATCATCGGGCGAAAAGTAATGTCAATAAAAGCGCGACAAGAGGTTACCAAAAAGACAAAAGGATTCTATCCTGCTTCATTTAAGGCGCTAGATGCAGTTTTTTCTGGTTTTGAAACCTCACTTGAGAAAGGTCTAGCTCTCGAAGCTAAATTCTTTGGAGAACTCACCCAGACTAAAGAGTCCAAGTCTCTGGTTCACTTGTTTCACTCCACTAATGCCGTAAAAAAACATCCTTATAAGGACGCCGGCGCGGCACGGTTTGGCGATGACTCCAAAGTTACAAGTGTTGGCGTTATCGGCGGGGGATTTATGGGTGGCGGCATTGCGACCGTCTGCGCCGACCGCGGCCTTCGGGTTGCCGTGAGTGACCCTAGCAAAGACTCCTTAGCGCGACTTATGAATAACGCTCGAGCCTTCTTTTACAAGAAAGTGAAAAGACGTCGTCTTAAATATTTTGAGGCGGAAAGCCGGCTGGCACAGATTTCTCCTCAGTTATCACCTGATGGTTTCGGAAAATTAGACGTCGTGATCGAATCTGTGTTTGAAGAGCTTTCACTAAAGCAAAAAATACTGGCCGGCATCGAGCCCTCGGCTCATAAAAATTGGATTTTTGCGAGCAACACCTCCGCTTTGCCCCTGGCCAATATCGCCGCTAAATCTGCCCACCCTGAACGGGTAATTGGCATGCACTTTTTCTCCCCAGTCGAAAAGATGCCACTTCTCGAGGTCGTTGTGGCAGAGAAAACTGCCCCCTGGGTGGTAGCACGTATCGTCGAGCTGGGCCAACAGATGGGTAAAACAATTATAGTGGTGAAAGACAGTCCAGGTTTTTACGTCAATCGAGCGCTAGCTTTTTATTTGGCTGAAGCTGCGATGATGGTTGGAGAGGGCGTGCCCATTGATCAAATTGATGACGTCTTGACTGGTTTTGGCTGGCCCGTTGGCCCTATCACGCTTATTGATGAAGTTGGGTTGGACATCGGTATGCATGTTTTAAAGACCATGGAAACGGCCTGGCCCGCAAGATTTAAGATGCCTGACTGGTTCAAGGCCGTGGCTGACAGCGGCCGACTTGGTCGCAAAAACGGAAAAGGTTTTTATACCTACGACGGTGGCAAACGCGGTGGAGTCGACCAGGAAATTTACAAACTGATCGGCGCCAAAGACGGCGCTAATGTTTCGAAAGATGAAATGATTGATCGATGCGTACTCGGATATATCAATGAATCGATCCTGTGTTTGGAAGACGGTGTTATTCCGAGCCCCTACGAAGGCGATATTGGCAGTGTGTTTGGCGTCGGATTCCCGCCGTTTCTCGGCGGCCCTTTCAAATACGTCGACCTTTGCGGTGCCGATGACGTAGTCAAACGAATGCGCCATCTGGAGTCCAAATTGGGTGCTCGATTTGCCCCACCCAAATCACTGGTTAAACTGGCCGAGAGTGGGTCCCGTTATTTCCCGGACGAAGCTCGATGAGCTGATAATTTTTTGGCCAGTTGGGCGCAACGGTTAGTAATGCCAATGCGCTCAACTAGTAAGCCAATCATCATTCCTAAAATCGCCCCACCGACAATGTCACCTACGAAGTGCACCCCCAAATAAACTCGGCTGATTGCAACCAAAGATGCCAGCGTCATCACGAGCGCCGATGTCGAAGACCTTGCGCCAAACCCTAGGGCCACGATCGTCCACACAGCAAATGCGTTTGCAGCGTGATTCGAAGTAAACCCGTAACTACCGCCACATTGATCAAGAACGAGATGAATATTATCCATCATGCGACAAGGGCGCTCTCGAGCCACTAATTGCTTAACAACTCGAAAAGACACGAGGTCGGCAATACCTAAAGACACCAGAGCTGCAAAAAATACTGTTAGCAATTTTGTGTGCCGGAAAATCAGGGCGCTAAGGAAAACCAAGCAGCCAACAACAATCCACGTCACAGGGCTACTGACCAGAATCATTGCAAGATCGATCAAACGAAATTGCCCTGCCAGGGAATTAATTTCACGGAAAAGATGCTCTTCAATAGCCATTCTTACAGCTTATCAGTGGTTTTTAAAACGCGCCTGACCTTGGGGTCAGAAACCACCATCTTTGAGCGACTTATCCGTAAAGTCAAGGGAAGCCGCTTCTTCGTAGAGTTCTAGAGATGGGCTAAGGGAACTAAATTTAATGCTTGGGAGCTTTGTTTTTCCAGAAACCTTTGTTGGTTTAAATTTGAAAATTCTTTTTTCATCGTTGGTGGCGAGAGTTGGGTCCTTCGTAGCTTCTGTTGAAACCTCGCGATGAATCGTGCTCGAGGCCGCGCCTGTGAATAGCGGTTTCTTGCCTGAATCTTGCGAAATCGCGCCAAGGTCCGGTAAGCGCATGAATTTTTGAGCCGAATATTTTTTAACCACCATTCGAACATCAGCCGGATTTTGAGGACCATTCAAAATAAAAATAACCTCGCCTGGAAATCCTACATTGTTCGGAGTCACCGAAGCGCTGGCCATTTCAACCCGAAGGAAAATAGCTCCAACGATTAGCGAAGCTTTCGCCAGAAATCTCATGACCGATTCACCTCCGCGGTGTTTAAGCTTTAGGATAACTATCGGTTAATCTTGGCAATTGTTTAGTGACGTGGGCTTTTTTCTTAACTTTATCAGCATTTTAGCCGAAAACTCCCGTCAGACCGCCTTGCTTCACCGGGGTCTTAATCGGGCGCTTCGTGCGAACTTGGCCAGTCTTTTTTTGGGGCATTTTAGCTTATGGCGCTAGCAATCATAACTCGTGGCAAACAAGCTGGGCGACGGCTCTCCATTGTTCACTGGCCCGCCACAATCGGGCGCGACCCCAGTGCTGCCATTCCCGTCGACGACTCCAAAGTCAGTAGGTTTCATGCGCGCATCAAGAAGCGAGATCAACTCTACATCATCGAGGACCTGCAGAGCAAAAACTGCACCTACTTAAACGGAGACAAAATCACAAACGCCGTTATTAATAGCGGCGATAAGATACTAGTTGGCGATACTGAAATCGTTTTTCTTACGCCCGAGGCCCAAATTGACGTTGCCACCAATTTGGCTGAACTTGAGCACTTTGCATCGGCTCCTGAACTCGAGGAAATCGGGGGTAGCATCGATCTAATAGGCACCACTGGTGATCAGCCTGTCGAAGCCATGCGATTTAATCACCCCATTGAAGTGCAGTCGGCTGCTTTATCAAATGAGCTACTTTCAAAGATTTTTGAAATTCAATCAAACTCTCTGACCGCCGACAATCTGAAAGACTTGTCGGCAAGCGCACTAAAAGGCCTACACGCCCTGAATCCGGAGATTTCGCGATCTGTTTTGTTTCTCTGGACTCCAGCATCTAGGAAACTCATACCACTTTCGACAAGACATACAGGCAACAAAGCTACCTTTTTAATAAACAAACGGGCCATAGAAAGCGCTATCGCCCGAAAGCAGGGACTGGGTCTTCGTGCACAACAAGGACTGGACCAAGGGACGTCTCGTTCGGTCGTTCTTCTTCCGGTGCTGCGTTTGGCCGATTTGCTATGCATTGTTCAACTGGAATTTGATAACTTGAATTATCCGATCAATGGCGATCAAATCGCCCCCCTTCTCTTTTTGCTGGAGCGAGCGGCTCCCCTCATCGACTCATTCATGCTCCGTCAGGATTTGGAGCAATACAGTGTCGGAATGATAGAAGCCATGGTTGCAACGCTTGAGGCAAAGGACACGTATACACACGGACACTCTGAACGAGTAAGTCGTTATTCTCTGGCTATAGCAGAGGAAATGAATCTCGATCGAGACGTGAAGCGGCTTTTGCTTATGAGCTCGCTGTGCCATGATATTGGAAAAATAGGGATTCCAGATGCGATTCTAAGAAAGGCCTCTCTGCTGAACCCGGACGAGTATGAGGAAATGAAGCAACACCCAATCATTGGGGCTAATATCGCTAACAATTTACCAAACGCTCGAAGGTTTATCTCCGGGATCAAATACCACCACGAAAAGTGGGACGGATCGGGCTATCCAGAAGGTCTTGCGGGAGAGGATATCCCATTTTTCGGCAGAATTATTGCGGTTGCAGATGTGTTTGATGCCATGGTCAGCGGACGATCCTACAGTGGCTTTTTGGACGAGAGTGACGCAGTTCAAAGGTTGTCCGATGAGAAAGATCTATTTGATCCAACGGTCGTACAGGCCTTCACGAAGGCGTGGCAGTCAGGACGGCTCACTCAAAAAACCAGCACCAAAAAGAACCCGAAAGCTTCTGACAAGCCGGATGGGACTTAGGCCTCCAGATTCAATAGCTAAAGTCATTCTTTTTGGGATTTGAACCAAATCCCGACCTTTTTACGTAGCGCCCGATAAAGGCTACAATATTATTGGAGATATTGTACGTGGAACAGGACTTTTCGGAGGCAACACGATGTTTGCTGAGATCGCCGCGAGCTTTCAACAAGATAATGTGTATCTCAAAGTAATGCTCTTCCTTGGCTTTATTGGAATGGCTGTCATTTTTGAGCGCATGATCATGCTGCAATTTGTCTACAATTTGGATTTTGGAAAATTTCTTACTGACCTAAGAAAGCTCCTCACCCCCGAAGACACGAGCCGCGCACTGAACTTTTGTAAAAGCGTAAGCAACACCTCGCTACCAGCCATCACGAGGCGCGCACTTGAGGCTGCGGAGATTGACCCAACTACGATACGCGGCGTCATTGAAGAGGAAACGATTGGCTTTTTGCCCCGAATAGAGCTTCGCATAGGCGCTTTGATGGCGTTCTCAACACTTATCCTTCTAACGGGCGTCTTGGGATCAATCGACTCTTTGTGGAACACGTTCCACGCGCTGGGCGTGCTCGATACAACGCAAAAGCAGGCTAGCCTCGGATCCGAAATCGCAAGTGCGCTCAACCCAGTAGCATTTGGTCTTTTGCTCAGCATGCTTATGCTGCTTGGCTATCACTTGGTTCGAGGAATGGCGCTTCGTCTTACGGAAAAAATGCATTATGGAGTGGCGGTTATCACTAACCTACTCGTGCCTGCCGACGTTGCTGGTTTTATGCCGGTCACGATGGCATCTCCTGTGCGGGACAGCTCGCCAATTTCAAGCCCGATTCAAAATACTGTCGTGACACCAAACACGAGTGAAGGAGCTGCTTCGGATGGCAACACAGCCAGTAATACAGCAGAAAATATTCGCGACGAAGAAGAGATTATCTGAGCCAACGTTCTCAGACCAGATACTTTGGTGCCTGGGTCTTTGCTGCTTGATGGCCGTAATCACTTTCACGGGTCGACTTGTCACTCGCGGTGGCGACTGGGGACTCATTACTATGGACCTTCCAGTGGCGGCCGAGCCATTTGCAGATGAAATGCGAAACGGATTTAAGGAGTCGCCGGCTGCGACCATCAATCCCCATACCGTTGTCTTAGCGGTCACGCCATCAGAGCTAATCTTCGGAGACGTTCTATCTTTCACTTCACAAAAAAATGACGTTCGAAATAGGTTCGCACTTGGTCATGCAGATGGCTCCCCGCAGGTAAACGTCGCCATGACACAAATCGCGTCTTGGCAGGATGATCGGAAAAGGCGGCAATCGATTAGACCAGACGGCATCCTTGTTGTGCTTCCTGACCCAGCTGTACCGATTGCGGTTGTTGCTGTGGTAGTAGAAAAGATTAAGAAATTTGGAACATTCACTCACGTCGTGTTGGGGGGCGGCATACTTTGATCACCGCGAACGATATAAGTTCCTCCAGCGGCTCATTTCGACGTCAGCGCGCGCGTCTTGATAGCATGCCGGCCGTGCCGCTCGCATTTTTATTCATTCCGTTTTTTTCTATTACGGTACTTACCTTCTTTGTGGGTTTTGAGTCTTCTGGTCGTCCAAATAACCACATCGCGCCTTTTGTCCATGAAAGCACTTCGGCAGTCGATCACGCATTGTGGATGAGTGTTGGTATTCATGACAATACTATTAGTGTAAATACGGCTTCGGGTCAGACCTTTCGATGGCCTGCCGAGGGTCCGTCTCAGAAAGAATATGAGGAGTTTGAAAAGCACATAACATCGTGGTCAAAGCGTCATTTACAGAACGTGGTGAGAGCTGGGCAGATAACTGCTGATACTAATTTAGCTGCGATCGCCATCGATCAAAGATTAACATATCATCATGTTCGACCTGTTATTTATGCGCTAGCAGCTGCCGGCATATCAAAGTATGGATTTGAAACCAAGCTGCCTACAAAATCGGAGGCTGCTGCCGAGTAACGCATGGCCACAAAACACACTAAAACGAAATACATTGAAGTTGCTGTGTCTTGGGGCGGATCCGAGCTGGGTCGCTTTGAAACCCCATTTGCTAAATGTCGCGGCATTAGTGCGGGCCGAGGCTTTCTAAACAACATCAGATCACGCGTTTGGCCGCGATGGGACGACCTAGATATTTTGATCAAGTCTAGAAGTAGCCTTATTCTTAATCCAAATCTTCCGTGGGATGGCGTCGTAAGCGATGGATCTGATGTTCATGTATTGAACTCTTCGAGGCCGCTTAGAAAAATTATTTCTATTAGTCAGTCGACAACGGGTACGCTTCGACTTGAAGACATGACGATTATGATTAAAGTGGGGCCAAGAAATGCGGGTCGAAGTTCAAAGGTTATAAAGAAAAGTGGCTATGCCGCGTCGCCTTTTTCTTTGATCGCAGATTTACGATCTGACGGAATCGCATTGCTTTTGGGG
The DNA here is from genome assembly GCA_964402975.1 of uncultured Polynucleobacter sp. Classification (GTDB taxonomy): domain Bacteria; phylum Bdellovibrionota_B; class Oligoflexia; order Oligoflexales; family RGVZ01; genus CAMDKS01. Next base: position 115,059 of record CAYOEM010000004.1, on the reverse strand, counting down.
GCTTTGGGATCGCTGATCATTTGTGGCTCTATCTGGTGGAGTCTAGACAATCGGCCAACTGGAACATACGAAAAAATTACGGACCTCCCGCAAAACAGGCTAAGCGCTTTTCTTGCTAATTCTTATCTGTCGAGTGCACCTAATATTATCCAGTCTGGCCTTGATCGATTTAAATTCGTTCGCAGTGTGTGGTCTTATTATACAGATCTGGCCATGGTACTAGGATTCGGCGAAAGTGCTGGCACTGGAAAGCAGATATTTCAGAGCACAAAAGATTATTACGGAAAACTGCTGTCAGTCCAAGCGACGCAGCTTGAAAACTCTGAGTCCTCGCAGCGCAAGAAGATATTAGGACCGCCCTCGCGTGGCCCAATAATCTCAATCCCCACGGTTCGAGGCGAGTCACTGGATGGACGAACACAGAGAATTTTTGACAAGATCTCAGTTCTTTCGGAGTCGTCGGATCAACTTGCAAAAAAACGTATTGAGATCGCGGAAAAGTTCGCCGCTGACGTCGGGTACAAATTTGAGGAGCGCAAGGAGGCTGACAAGACCCAGGAAGCCTTTGCCAAAATTTCACAGGGTTTTTTGGGTGTGGAAAGTGACGATAAAATGCAGGAACGGGCTGCGAAAGATGCAGCCGCCGAGGCTGCGACCATCCAGCTTCGCATATACGGCAAAGACAAATTGCTGTTCGGAAACCACGAGTGCTGCGATCGGCCGGCCGGAATGCCCTTAACCCAGGATGGTATTACATGGCTTCAGGCCGAGCTCAATAAAGGTGACGGTTCCTCAATGTCTGAATTGAAGGCTTCCAATTGGGCGTCGATTGATGCCAAGCGCGGCCTGTCGATTGTTGATGCCAAGGCCGGGCAAGTTGACCCCGCGAGTGTCGAAAAAACGGTTACGGCTGGTCGATACCAGCTTAAGTTATGCTACGAAATGGCCTTACGTCGAAACAAGGCCGCCAGCGGAGCCATGGAATGGCGATGGACAATAGGCAGTGACGGCCGGGCGTCTGACCTTAATCTAGTTCGATCATCGATTGGAGATGACGAACTTGTTAGGTGTGTACGAGACAAAATCGCGTCTTGGAAATTCCCACGGCCAGAAGGTGGGGTCGTGGAGGTTAGATATCCTTTCGAGTTCTCTCGAGACAAAGGCTAGAGAACGCGGCTAGTGATTTATAAGACTTAATTCTAAAAATTTTTTGAAAGAATACTATGTCATCTCCACCTATCACAAATTTTAATCCAGGCACTGTACGTATCATTCCATTTGGCGGATGCGGCGAATTCGGCATGAATATGACAGGCTATATCTGCGAGGATCGATTGTACCTGGTAGACGCCGGGATCAGCTTTCCGGATCCGTCCAAACTCGGGGTAGAATCGATATTCCCGGACCTGACAGAGTGGATTAATCAATTCGGCGGAGTATACGCCTATATCATTACGCACGGCCACGAGGATCACATCGGCGCTCTGCCATATATGCTCGAAAGATGGCCCGGACCCGTCTACGCAACCCCTTGGACGGCGGAGTTACTTGATAGCAAACTAAGCCGGCGAGGCGTGGGTCTTCGTTATCCAATTCACAGAGTAAATCCCGGCGACAAAGTAAAGTGCGAGGATTTTTCAATTGAGTACGTAGCATTTAATCACAGCATCCCAGGCGCTTGCGGTCTTATGATCAGGCAAGGCCAATTTAACATCTTTCATACCGGTGACTTCAAATTCGATTTCACACCAATTCTCGAAAAACCAGTTGACCTTGATCACTTAAAAAAACTCGGCAGGGAAGGCATTCACGTTCTATTGGCCGACAGCACGAACTCGCACATTCCAGGTTATTGCCCCTCAGAACAGTCCGTTATTGAACCGCTGAAGGAAGCATTTGAATCCGGCGGGGATGGCGCTGTGGTTGTGACCACTTTTAGTAGTAACTTTTGGCGAATAAAGACGATCCTCGACATCTGCAAGGAATCTGGTCGAAAGGTCGTCATTTTAGGGGGCGGCGTTGAAAATGCTCTGAAAGTTGCAAGCGCGGCTGGCGTTTGGGAAGCACCGCCGGGGCTTATTATTGACGCAGGTGAAATATCAGGATTTGAACGTAGAAAAATATGCGTCATCGCAACTGGAAGTCAGGGAGAGTGGCGCTCGGCATTGATGCGGCTCGCCAAGGGCGAACATCGTTCATTCTCAATTTGCCCAGGAGATCTAGTGATTTTCAGCAGCCGCACGATCCCGGGTAACGAGCGGGTGATACAGCACATGATGAGTTTGCTCGAGCGTCGAGGAGCTAGGATTTTTTCCGTTAGAAATAATCCCCAGATTCACGTCAGCGGTCACGGTTATCGCGAAGAGCTGCGAGAGCTCCTAAGAGCGCTAAAACCTAAAAACTTTGTACCAGTTCACGGAACATTTAGTCACCTGACCAGCAATTCTCTAATTCCGGAGGAGATTAAGCTTGAGGGATCTCGGAGCTTTGTCATAGAAAATGGCGATGTCATCGATGTTGATACGTCTGGCATAAATATTTCCGACCGAATAGATATTGATCACTTTTTTGTCGATAGCGAATCTTACAGCCTTCTACCGCATGAGATCCTCCGCGAGAGGCTAAGGATTGGTGAGCTCGGTTTAGTAGTGGTTGCTGTCGCCTGTGATTTTGACTCAGAGGAAATGATTGGGACGCCTCAAATAGAATCTTATGGTCTGCTTCCGCGCGACGGTGGCGACGAGAAAGATTTTGAACGGGAGCTTATGAGTGCCGTTAAATCTGGATTCAGGCAGCATTTTGCATCACAGGATAAAGCGCGTCCTGACTTAGAAGAGTCCGTTCGTGTAGAGGTTCGGCGCAAGCTATTTCATTTGCTGCGAAAGAAACCGGTGGTTATATGCAAAGTCATAGCGGTATAGACGATGAGCAGAATTATTATCGCCAGTGCAGCCGCATTTGAAACTGACGACATTATTAAGAATGTCGGTGAAATCTCACATGATATCACCCGTGTCGTTACCGGTGTCGGCTTAACTCAGTCTGCAATAGTCGCTGCAAATACAAGAGATCTCGTCGAAGGGCGGCACGTGATATTTTGCTGTACGGCTGGAATTGTTGGCACCTTTAAAGACGTCAATATTTTTTGCGCTAAGAGTCTTGAATTGGCGCCTTGGGATGTCAGACATAAAAAAACAGAGCTACTCGGACAGTTTGATAGGCCGATCCAGCTAAATTCCCTAAAGTTTAAATTGCCAGCATGCCGAGTAGTTTGTGGGCTTGGTATTTCGGTAAAGGAAGATTCTACTGAGTGCATCCCAAATGAGGTCGTAACAGAAACTATTGAGGCGTATTCAGTTGCGCGGGCTTGGGCGGAACGCGCTCTTACATTCTCCGTCTTGGTAGCGACCACGAATGCCACGGGCCAAGATGCCCGAGACCAGTGGAAACGAAATTTTGAATCCGCAGCCAAACTAACTGCGTCAGCTCTTAGAAGAGAAATGCGAACACTTGAACTGTAGGTTGACGACCATGTTTAAACTTAAATCCAATAATGTTGTTTTGAAGACCCGTCCTTTCAATGTGGAAGAAATCCGTTTTGAAGTTGGCGACTTGAAGCCGGAACATTCCTACTTCAGATTGGATGCTCCCGACTGGGTTAATGTTCTGCCAGTAACGTTAGACAATAAAATCGTCTTGGTGCGTCAACCGCGGATCGGATCTCTATCGTTTGTCCTCGAAACTCCAGGAGGTGTGATGGACGCGCATGAAAAAGACCCGACGATTGCCGCGGCCAGAGAATTAGAAGAAGAGACGGGATTCGTTAGTCAGCGATTTCTACCGCTAGGGTCGATTAATCCTAACCCTGCAATTATGACCAACCGTTGTCATTTTTTTGTGGCTCTGGGCTGTGCCCCGGCGGGCAATCGTAAGCTTTTTCCGGATCAGGACGAACGGATTTCAATTGAATTTTTTAAATATAAGGAGCTTGATGCGCTGATTCGCACGGGGCAGGTTAACCACGCCCTCGCGTGTCTTTGCATTAGTCTTGCCGGCCGATACGTTAAGGACGAATAAGTCGTTTTTGTGGTATGATTTGAACAGGTCTAGACATGGTGAGGATGATCCGATTGAGCCAGCAAATTTTAGTTAATGGAAGCGGAAATACGCACGTTGGTCGCGTTCGATCGTCCAATCAAGATTCTTATTTGTGCGACAATAAGCGAAGCTTATATATTGTGGCTGATGGAATGGGTGGACACGCTGGGGGAGAAGTTGCGAGTTCCTTAGCGGTTCAAAACATTCGCTCATTTCTGGATAGTAACTTGGTTCCCGCCATTGCCGGCAACCCGTCCCTACCTTCGGGTGCAACGGCGAAGATCCTGTCAGACTCCATCAATCACGCTTCAGCGCGGATCTATGATCGCGCCCTAGAGGAGCCAAATCTCAAAGGCATGGGAACAACTGCTACCGTCGCAAGGACTATTGGCCGGTCGTTGGTCGTCGCGCACGTGGGAGATAGTCGGCTTTACTTGATTCGATGTGGTTACATTTATCAAATTACCACGGATCATAGTTTGGTTAGTGAGCAACTGCGGGCCGGCATTATCACCAAGGAAGAAGCTGAAAATCATCATTTGCGCAACGTGATAACCCGGAGCGTCGGCTACCAAGAACAAGAGGATGTGGATACTTATGTCCTTGATTTGGAGCCTAATGACTTTATCGTCATATGCTCTGATGGGCTTCATGGGCGTGTGCCAGAGGAAACCATCTGTGAACATTGTAAAAACTACGGAATTTTAGCAGTTGACCATTTGATTGCAGAGGCCAACAACCGCGGGGGCGACGATAACATCTCGGTCATCGTGTGCCAGGTTAAAGTTTGATCTTAAAATGCCGAAACCCTTAGAAGAATGTTGGTTCTTTCTAAGGGGTCTATTCATTGCGTCAGTACACCATAGTCATAGTTCCAGACGATAAAAATGGCTCAAAACGCTTTGCCATCTCTTACAACGTCGTTTTTATTGGCAAGATTTTTGCCTTAGTTGGTTTACTGGCTCTCGGCTACGGCGTAGCCGACTATTTGCACATGAGAAATTTACGCTCCGCCTATCTTCAAGCAATCCAGGACGATAGGGCGCTTAAAGGCGAAGCCCGCATTCTAATGTCCAGCCTAGATGAAGTGCGTTCATCTCTTCGCAAGGTCAAGGAATACTCCGCTAAGCTAACGGAAATGACCAGCCTCCAGACGAATTCTCTGACGAAAAAAGCGGGACTAACATCTGTGACAGCTGTTTCTAGTGCGGATGGAACCTCAACTCAAAATCAGTCGCAAGTTGAAAAGAAAGCTGGCGTTCCTGGAAGTGTCGAACTCGATAGGCTCGTATTTAAGCCCGTGTTTGCGCGACTTGACTCCATTTCGATGGCCAGTCAGAAGGGTGTTTTTGAACTACAGCAGGTCATCAGCAGATTGTCCCAGCAAAAGATTCTATTAGCATCAATACCATCCATGACACCCGTCGATGGCTGGATCACCAGTGGTTTCGGTCAGCGCTCAAGCCCCTTTACAGGAGAGCCGGCTGTTCACCGCGGTATTGATGTAGCAGCTCCAGAGGGCACGCCTATCTATGCTCCAGCTGACGGAGTCGTGATCTTCTCCGGAGTGCGCAACGGATTCGGAAATTTTGTTTTGATTGCGCATGGTTATGGTGTCGTCACGGGCTATGGCCACAATGCCCAAAACTTGGTCAGCCCTGGTCAGGTGATCCATCGCGGCGACCAGATAGCGACCGTGGGACGATCTGGCAGATCCACAGGACCTCACCTTCATTACGAGGTCGCCGTAAACGGCAGAACCATCGACCCGATGAAATTCATTCTGAATATCGATGAGTTAGCAATAGCCGCTCACTAAAAAAAATATATAATAGTGGACCCGCCCTAGGCTTGCGCCTGGCGTCGATTGCCTGTGAGGTCTGAGTGCATGCTAGGAATTGCAAAGAAAATTTTTGGATCAAAGAACGATCGTGAAATAAAACGAATAAGCGCTATCGTTCAGCAAGTTAACGCCTTGGAGCCCTCCATGAAGGCTTTAAGCGATGATGATTTTCCGCGCAAAACAAATGCGCTGAAGCAGAAAGTTGCATCTGGAGCATCGTTAGATAGCGTCCTCCCTGAAGCATTTGCTCTTGTTCGCGAGGCCGCATTTCGCGTCAGACGCGAGCGGCACTATGACGTCCAGCTTGTTGGTGGGGTCGTCCTCCACGAGGGTAAAATCTCTGAGATGAAAACCGGTGAGGGTAAAACACTCACGGCGACCGCGCCCGTTTTTTTAAATGCACTAAGCGGTAAAGGGGTTCACGTTGTCACTGTGAACGACTACTTGGCTCAACGAGACGCCGAGCAGATGGGTAAAGTTTACACGTTCCTTGGATTAACGACAGGCGTCATCATACACGGTCTCACCGATGATCAGCGCCGGGCGAGCTACGCGGCCGACATAACCTACGGCACAAACAACGAATTTGGTTTCGACTACCTGCGTGACAACATGAAGACAGAACAGTCGCGCTTTGTTCAGCGTGGCCACAATTACGCCATCGTCGACGAGGTTGACTCCATCCTTATTGATGAGGCACGAACTCCGCTTATCATCAGCGGCCCTGCGGAGAGTAACTTAGATCTTTTCGTGAAGGTCAATACTGCCATCCCAGGCCTTCAAAAAGACGTCGATTATATTCTAGATGAAAAAAGTCGGATCGTATCTCTCACAGAAGACGGCATGAGCAAGCTGGAAAAAAGACTGCGCGTTGAGAATCTCTACGATCCACAAAACATTGATTATCTTCATCACGTTGAAAAGGCTCTAAAAGCCCACGTTATTTTCAAAAAGGACGTCGACTACGTCGTGCAGAACGGCAAGGTTGTTATCGTTGACGAATTTACTGGTCGACTCATGCCTGGAAGACGTTACAGCGACGGCTTACACGGAGCCCTAGAAGCCAAAGAGCACGTCCAGGTTCAAAATGAAACGCAAACCATGGCGACAGTGACATTCCAAAACTACTTCCGCCTTTACACAAAACTAGCTGGTATGACAGGCACTGCAGATACGGAAGCCGTAGAATTCAAAAAAATATACAATCTTGACGTGGTTTGCATTCCAACTAACAAAACCATGATCCGAAAAGATCATCCCGACGAAGTTTATCTTTCGGCACGAGAGAAATTCAACATCATCGCCACTGAGATTGAAAAAGCGCAGAAACGTGGTCAACCTGTTCTCGTTGGCACAGTCTCGGTTGAAAAAAGTGAGCTGCTGTCATCCTTGCTCAAAAAGATTGGCGTCAGTCATGAGATCCTCAATGCGAAAAATCACGCCCGGGAGGCTGATATTATTCGCGAAGCGGGATACTCGGGGCGCGTCACAATCTCAACGAACATGGCTGGTCGTGGTACAGATATCGTGCTCGGTCCAGGCTCCAGGGAGGCTGGAGGACTCTATGTCATAGGCACGGAGCGTCACGACTCTCGACGCATCGACAATCAGTTGCGCGGCCGCTCGGGCCGACAAGGTGACCCAGGCGAATCAAAGTTCTTCCTTAGCCTTGAAGATGACTTGATGCGTATATTCGCGGGCGATCGACTCACGTCCATTATGCAGCGTTTAGGAATGCGTGAGGGCGAGGCGATCGTTTCGCCCATGGTTTCTCGCGCTATAGAAAAAGCTCAACACCGCGTTGAGGAGCAGAACTTTTCGAGTCGTAAACATTTGTTGGAATATGACGACGTTATGAATCAGCAGCGTCAGGTCATATATAACCTTAGAAATGAGGCCCTCCAAAACACCACCGGTGAGCATCTCGACTTTTTATCGGAGACAATCCGAAAAATGATAGATGGAATCATTGGAAAGAATTCTTCCATCGAAAAAGGTGGGGGTTTCAATCTTGACGGCATTAAACACGACATGAAAGCCGAACTTGGAACCATAATTGATCTTCATGGAATCAAAAGTGATGGCATTGCCGAAGACGAGCTTTCTAATAAATTACATGAACAAGTCCTGAACCGATACCAATCCAAATATCGGGAACTTGGGTCAGAGAATCTTGGTAGACTGGAAAGTTACGTGTTTCTTCAAGTTATCGACCGCGCTTGGAAAAATAACCTTCAGAGCATGGACAATTTGCGCGACAGTGTTAGTCTTCGAGGCTACGGACAGCGGGATCCCCTTCAAGAATACAAAAAGGAGGCATTCCGTTTATTTGAGGGTATGATGGGTCGCATATTTGATGAAACGACTCAGACTTTACTGTTCCTCGATGTCTCCCACGTCAAGCCAACCGATCTTCATGCAGATGAGCCCGACGAGGAGACGCTCGTGTTCGCCCATCCCGATGCTGCCACAGCAACAAGCCCTCAATCGCCAGACATAACCGCAAAGCGCTCTGAGCCGTCTGCCTCCGATGACGGTATGATCTATCATGGCAGTCGAGCTCCCGATGATGCGGCGCCGACAAGACCACAATCATCGCCCCATCGCGCGAAAGAGAAAGTCGGTCGAAACGAGCCTTGCCCATGTGGCTCTGGTAAGAAATTCAAAAAATGTCACGGCGCCCTAGAGGCCGTGACATAGTCCCTCCCGGGTTCTCTTACAGGCGTCTGCCAAATATGGTATCTTAACTGAGTGCCTTTGGTGATGTATGCGTTGCCCCTGTGAGAGTCAATCATGAGTCGAATTCTTGAATTTCAACCAACAGACGAGCAAACGATCGTAGCTCGCGTTCTAGTTGAGCTTCATCAAGCTATCGATGTTTCATTTCCCAACGTGAAACCTTCCGCTAAGCAGTTTTCTCGGACTGTGTTAACCAACCAAGGCGAATCGACCCGAGTTGACAACAAACCCCAGGTCTCCGACGAGCGAGTTATTACGCCTCTCAATGAAGACGCGGCGTCCGAACAAGATGAACCGGGCCAATACATTTCAATGACTCCGCGGACGAATGCGAAAAATCGGGTGAAAGATCAGTTCCTTCATACTGCACAACTTAAAACTATCATCGGCGAAAGCTACGCTAGTCGTCTTGTTCGAAAAATTCTTGTCATCTTATTGTTGCTTGGTCTGGGTGCATTCGCGTGGTTGGTGCTTATCGGCCCACAGCTTTAGCAGCAGTGAGCCAACTGTCTCTATTAATGTCGGATTAGATCTCTGCAGTCTGACCATCGATGGCAAGATTTTGAGCCTGAAACACCGGCTCTAAAGCCTCGCTGGCAAGATCCATAATTTTCATAACCTGATCTTTCGTGAACGAACCTCGCTCCGCAGTTCCCTGGATTTCTAAAAACTTTCCGGAGTGACTCACAACAACGTTCATGTCAAGCTCAGCCGAACTATCTTCATCGTAATTAAGGTCGCAATAAAGCTCGCCCTTGATTATGCCTATGGAAACAGCGGCAACTCCATCCGTTATCGGACTTCTTTTCATTTTTCCTGATCGAATAAGCCGATCATAGGCTAACTTTAATGCGACGTAAGCGCCTGTGATCGATGCCGTGCGAGTTCCGCCGTCGGCCTGAAGCACATCGCAGTCGACGGTCATCGTCAAATCCGGGCATGCTGTCAAATCAACAACACCGCGCAACGATCGGCCGATCAGCCTTTGTATCTCCTGCGTGCGGCCGCTCACATTGGGGCGCTCTCGCTTAGTCCGAGATAACGTGGCTCCGGGCAACATCGAATACTCTGCTGTCAGCCAACCCTGGGCGGGACTTGCGCCCCGCAAAAAACCAGGGATACCGTCCTCTGCAAATGCAGTGCAAAGGACCTTTGTGTCTCCAAACTCAACCAGGACACTGGCCGTCGCGTTTTTTGTGAAGTCGGGTGTTATACGAAGCGGCCTCATTTGGCCGCGCGACCTACCATCTTTGCGCATATTCGTCTCACGGATAAATTAATGAATTTTCGAAAACAATCCCGGACCATGTTCATCCGTTGGTTGCCGCGTGGTAGACACGCCGACATCAGCAGGATAGGAGCCCGTAAAGCAGGCCTTACAATACGCTTTTCCCGGACTTTCATCCAGTGCTTTACGAAGACCGTCCAAAGATAAGAACCCTAAAGTCGTCGCCTCCAGGGCCCTGCGAATCTGATTAACGTCGTTTTGAGCCGCCATGAGCTGCTGTCTATTCGGCGTATCAACTCCATAAAAACAGCTATGGGTTATTGGCGGCGACGCGACTCTAAAATGAATTTCTTTTGCTCCGGCGTTTTTTATTATTCTCAAAATTCTTGCAGCAGTTGTTCCGCGCACGAGCGAGTCATCCACTACAACCACTCTCTTTCCCTCTAGAACAGACCTTACGGGATTGAGTTTTAATCGGACCCCGAAATCGCGATCAGACTGGCTCGGCTGGATAAACGTTCGACCAATGTAGTGGTTTCTCACAAGACCCATGGCTAGTGGTATCCCTGACTCCAGTGAAAAGCCTTCGGCCATTGCCACGCCACTATCCGGTATCGGAATCACAACATCAGCCTCAGCAGGGCACTCGCGCGCCAGGATCTCACCCATCTTTCGCCGTCTGATATAAATCGACTCGCCGTGAAGAAGACTATCGGGACGGGCAAAATAAATCGGTTCGAAACTACAAAATTCTAATCGCTCGCGCCGCTGTGGAAACCATGACGTGATTCCACCTTGTGTAATCTCCACGACTTCCCCGGGTTCTATATCTCTTATGACTTTTGCACCAATCAGATCCAATGCACAGGTCTCGCTTGCGACGACGTAGCCTTTATCAAGCTGGCCTAAGACAAGGGGTCTAAAACCAAAAGGATCTCGGACAGCGTAAAGAGCATCTTTCGTCGCTATAGCGAGAGAATATGCGCCACTAACTTGGCGAAGAGCGTCACCTATCCTTTCCCGCATGGACGCGCTCGCGCTACGGGCTATCAAATGAACCAAAACCTCGGTGTCTGACGTGCTCTGAAAAACGGAGCCGGAGGTTTCAAGTTTTTTCCGTATATCTCGCGCATTGGTTAAATTGCCATTATGGGCAATCGCGACAGCTCCCAAGATTGTTTTAAACTGGAACGGCTGAATGTTTTCAACAATACCACCACCCGATGTTGAATATCGCACATGACCCACACCCATAGATCCTTGAAGCCGGCTTAAGATCTCACTCGAAAAATTATCGGCCACAAGCCCAAAAGCCTTATGCACATGCAGCAAAGGACCCCCTTGGATAGACTCGGGGGTAGTCGCGGAAAACGTCACAATGCCGCAAGCTTCTTGACCGCGATGCTGCAGCGCAAATAAGGAAAGATACAAATGATGACTCGCGTCTTTTATGCCAAAAACACCGACAACACCGCATTCATCTTTAAATTTATCCGCATCAACGAGGGCCATCACATGGCTCCTTCAGGCAGAAAATTATCAAAGTTAGCCAATAGCTCGTCTGCTGGAAGAGTGGCGAAGTATGTCTTAATTGCTCCTGGACGCTGAGAGATTTTGTTCGGTTCACGCCCGGAAAGCCTCGCTACCACCTCGATAGACACTCCAACATTTTGCGTTATGCCTATCGCAGCAGGAAGGCTGTCTGGCTTTATTGCTATCAAAAAAGCCGCCGCGCCTTCCCCAAAAAAAGACAAATGATCACTTAAACAAATCTCAAGCGATGAGCCTGCACGCAAGAAGGGGACTGACATTTTGAACGCTGCGATGCCCGCTCCACCTTCGGCAAGCGCTCGTGCAGCAAGCAGATGGCCCGACTTTTTTAACGAACGAATTGCCTCATGACTTTTCTTTTCTGCTAGCCAATCAATGGCATCAAGAGCCCCCTCGGTGGGCGGGAGGTTTGCATTTTTTGCGGCCAATGATGCCGTTAGACTCGCGCGTTTCGCCCCAGCAGGACCGATGCTGCAAATTAATAGCTCGTCTTTGCCCTCAGCCGTAGCCGGTATTGCGCTTCGAACATCATCTAATTTACCAACCATTCCAATCATGGGCGTCGGGAAAATACTCGTTGCACCGGTCGCATTGTAAAGACTCACATTTCCGCTCACGACCGGTGTTGCCAGATGCTTACATGCTTCCGTTATTCCATCGACACTGTCACTGAATTCCCTCATGACTTCTGGATCATCGGCATTACCGAAATTAAGGCAGTCCGTGACAGCTAGAGGCTGGCCGCCTGCGGCCACGATAGTACGCGCACAGTCGCGTACAGCCTCAGATGCACCGATGAATGGGCTATTTTTAACTCGGCGCTCGTTGCAACCTGCCGCCACCGCAAGGCCGAGAAACGGTTTCTCAGTGGCTTCATCGGTGCGAATCCACATAACAGCCGCTCCACCGCGTTCTGAATCAAAAACTGTTTTGCCGCCAACATGACGATCAAACTGCTGAATGATTTGCTTTTTTGATCCAAGATCCATGATCATTTTTTTGTAAAGTTCTGCGGCGTAGTTAGCGTCATTTTGAAGACGATTCTCGACTTCACGTAAGGTAGATGACTCATCGGCGGCGCGCCGAGGGGCGGCTATTTTTCGTTCATAAACCGGCGCTTCATCAGTTAAGGGCGCTACGGGCAAGTCAATTTCCAAAATTCCGCGCGACTCAACTTGCATTCTTCCAGTGTCGGTCACCCGCCCTATCACAGCATGGGGCAGCTGCCATTTTCGCAGAATGAGCTGCAGCTCATCCCATTTGCCTGGCTCGATCACCATCAGCATGCGTTCTTGGCTCTCAGAAAGCATGATTTCATAGGCGTTCATGTTGCTGGCCCGAGTGGGCACATGATCTAAGTTGATGTACACACCATTGCCTGCTCGTCCGGCCATTTCAAACGACGAGGACGTAAGGCCAGCCGCTCCCATATCCTGAATGCCGACAACGAGGCCCTTATCTAGAACCTCTAACGTAGCCTCCATCAGTAGCTTTTCGGCAAATGGGTCACCAACCTGAATCGTGGTCTTTGAAGCTCCCGCAGTTTCCTCAAAAGAATCCGATGCCATGGTCGCCCCGTGAATTCCGTCGCGTCCCGTTGCACTTCCAACGTAAACCACTAAATTACCAACGCCGGTTGCGTAACCTTTGAATATTTTATTCTTATGGATTAGGCCCACGGTCATGGCATTGACGAGACAATTGCCATTATAGGTTGCATCAAATGAAATAGATCCGCCAACTGTTGGTATGCCGACGCAATTCCCGTAATCACCAATACCTTTGACCGCGCCCGTTACCAGCGATGCTGTCTTACGATGGTTTCGCGCTCCAAATCGCAGGCAGTTAAGGTTAGCGATAGGTCGAGCGCCCATACAGAAAACGTCGCGCAAGATACCGCCCACACCCGTCGCTGCTCCTTGGTATGGTTCGATATAACTTGGATGATTGTGGCTCTCCATCTTAAAGGCGACGCACAAATCACCCTCAAGTTCAACAACCCCCGCGTTCTCGCCAGGCCCAACAACAACGGTCGGACCTTTTGTTGGAAATCGACGGAGGTGTACCCGTGAGCTTTTGTAGCTACAATGCTCTGACCACATCGCAGAAAAAACCCCGAGTTCTGCTAGCGTTGGAGCTCGGCCAGTTACGCTTAATATTTTCTCGAACTCATCTGTAGAGATTTTATGGCGTTTCAGTAGGGCGTTAAGTTGAGGTTTGTCATCGAGATTAATCCGCTCAGAGTTGCCCGTGGCTCGCCTCGTCATCTCCTGTATCACTTTGGAAGACATTCGCCGGCTCCCCCTCAAATCCTTTGAAGAAAATCATTAATAACGCTAATTCCGTCGCTACTACCACCCATAACAGGATCCGTCGCCCTCTCGGGATGCGGCATCATGCCAAGAATTTTTTTGTCTTTTGAGTAAACCCCCGCAATATTCGCCACCGAGCCATTTGGATTAGCCCGGATGTCGATTAGTCCATCGGCTGTGCAGTACTGGTAAGCAATCAAATCAAGATCGTCGAGTCGGCGGAGGCCCTCTTCGTCAATCCAGAAGCGGCCCTCTGCATGAGCGATAGGAATTTTCAGAATTGGGCCCTTAGGAGATCTTATTGTGGTTTGCGTGCACAAAAACTTTTGACTTTTATTGTGCAGGAGTACGCCTGGTAAAAGTTTGCTCTCCGTCAGTATTTGGAAACCATTACATATTCCAAGGATGTGCCCGCCACGAGCTGCGAACGATTTAATGGAGTCCATAATAGGCGCGTGTGCCGCCAATGCTCCGGACCTTAAATAATCCCCGAAACTAAAACCGCCCGGCAAAATCAGAGCATCCAACTTTGGTAGGCTTATGTCCTGATGCCATATTTTGACCGCATTAATTTCGTAGTGCCTTCTAAGCACGTCCACACAATCATCATCGCAGTTGGAACCCGGAAACTGTACTACACCCACTCGGAGACGCCCAAATGCGGGTTTAGTAAGCATCACTCCCCCAGTCTTTTGAACGAATAGGTCTGAGAAACTGGATTGGCAAGATACATATCAGCGATTTTTTTTATTTTATTTTCCGGATGCGGCTCGTCATCACTTACGGAAATTACGTAGCGTTTCGCTATTGTAACAGACTCGATGCCAGTCGTACCGTGGGCCAAAAGAGTGTCTCTTATGGCTCTTGCCTCTGGATCCAGAACTTCTGCTTTTAACTGCACAAGAACTTCGTAATCCATAACCGCGCCCCCTTGCGAATTCGGGTTCGGAAACGTACCAATGTCTTAATGACAATAGATCAGGATTTTGTCAATGCGTGCCGCACATGTCTAGGCGCTAAGCCGCCGGAATTAACCTTAAATTAATATTAGCGGGCCGAAGCTACTCGCCTCCGTGACCCTCTTTGGGACTTTCCTCGCGGATTGCGGCGCGGAAATATTCCCGGTTCATGCGAGCGATATGCTCAACCGAGATCTCTTTTGGGCACGCGGCCTCACACTCGTATTGATTGGTGCAATTTCCAAAACCTTCTTTTTTCATCTGGTCAACCATCGCAAGCACTCTTTTTTCACGTTCGGGTTGGCCTTGAGGCAGAAGGCTTAACTGACTAACCTTTGCTGAGACGAACAACATGGGACTTGCATTTTTACACGCCGCGACACAAGCGCCACATCCGATACAAACAGCAGCATCGAAAGCTTTATCCGCATTTTGCTTGGGTATCGGCAAACAATTGGCGTCTTGGGGTGATCCGGTATTTACGCTGACAAAGCCTCCGGCTTGTTGAATCCGATCAAAAGCTGATCGATCCACCACTAGATCTTTGAGTACCGGGAACGCGCGTGCGCGCCACGGTTCAACAAAAATATGCTGTCCATTCTTAAAGCTGCGCATGTGCAGCTGGCAAGATGTTGTGCCATACTCTGGGCCATGCGGTTCGCCGTTGATCACTAACGAGCAGCTACCGCAAATACCCTCCCTGCAGTCATGATCAAAAGCTATGGGCTCCTGACCCTTTGCTTGTAATCGCTCATTTACGATATCAAGCATCTCCAGAAAGGACGCGTTCTCGCTGATTCCTGGGGCGTCGATGGTTTCCATCTTACCCTCAGCTCCGGATTTTCTTTGGCGCCATACGTGAAGGGTGATGTCCATTACTTGTAGCTCCTAGTCGCAAGTTTAACGTTTTCGAAGGCTAGCGGCTCTTTATGAAGAACAGATTTTTGCCCCGCGCCCTTGTGCTCCCAAACCCCTGCATAACAGAAATCACTGTCATTTCTCTTGGCTTCACCATCTGGCGTTTGATGCTCAGTCCTGAAATGCCCACCACAACTCTCCTCGCGGTGCAAAGCATCACGACACATCAACTCACCAAATTCCAGGAAATCGGCAACCCTGCCGGCTTTTTCCAGAGACTGGTTAAGATTTTCAGACTCGCCGAGAACTTTAACATTCTGCCAAAACTCCTCGCGAAGCTTCGGTATCCTGGTCAGCGCCTCTTCAAGGCCTGCTTTATCACGCGCCATCCCGCACTTGTCCCACATTATTTTACCAAGCTCGCGGTGGAAACTATCGACAGTTCGCCCTCCGTTGATTCCAAGAAACATCTTCGTTCTCTGGCGTACACTGTCCTCTGCGGCCTTGAACGCCTGGTTAGACGTATCAATTTTTGAAAGGCTTTCATTGGCAAAATAATTTGGCAGCGTGTATGGAATAACAAAATAACCGTCCGCAAGTCCCTGCATCAAAGCGGATGCGCCCAGTCGATTAGCTCCATGATCTGAAAAATTGGCCTCACCGAGAACGAAGAGTCCCGGCACATTACTCATG
The DNA here is from genome assembly GCA_964402975.1 of uncultured Polynucleobacter sp. Taxonomy (GTDB): domain Bacteria; phylum Bdellovibrionota_B; class Oligoflexia; order Oligoflexales; family RGVZ01; genus CAMDKS01. The sequence continues at coordinate 98,778 of CAYOEM010000004.1, read as the reverse complement.
AGATTGTAGTCAACCCATAGGCCACCCATCGTGTAGTGTACGGCTGGGTAAATCCTCATGGGCGTTTTGTAAGGATTTTCTGCGGTAATTTTTTTGTACATATGGAAGAGGTTGCCGTATTTTCTTTTTATCCCATCCTCACCAACACGTTTAATCGAATCGGCGAAATCTAGATAAACACCTAGCCCGCCGGGCCCAACACCGCGACCATCGTCGCAGGCTTCTTTCGCTGATCTCGACGCGATGTCGCGGGGCGCAAGGTTTCCAAAACTAGGATACTTGCGCTCAAGATAGTAATCGCGCTCGTCTTCCGGTATCTGCTGTGGCGACCGGGTATCGCCTTTCTTTTTGGGAACCCAAACCCGCCCATCATTTCGCAAAGACTCAGACATCAGTGTTAATTTTGACTGATAGTCTCCGCTAACTGGAATACAGGTCGGATGAATTTGGGTGTAGCAAGGATTTGCAAATCCTGCGCCCTTAAGATGCGCGCGCCAAGTGGCCGTCACATTCGAACCTTTTGCGTTGGTGGAAAGATAGAAGACGTTGCCATATCCGCCCGTTGCAAGAATCACAGCATGAGCCGAGTGAGATGTGATCTCTCCTGTGACCAAGTCGCGCACAACAATGCCCCTTGCACGGCCATCAACAATGACCAATTCAAGCATTTCTTTTCGCGCGAACATTTTTACCGAGCCACGATTGATCTCTCGATTCAGAGCCGAATAAGCGCCCAGCAAAAGTTGCTGACCCGTCTGTCCTCTGGCGTAAAATGTTCGACTAACCTGCGCTCCACCGAAAGATCGATTGTCCAAAAGTCCACCGTAATCTCGGGCAAATGGAACGCCTTGAGCCACACACTGGTCTATGATGTTGCGGCTAACTTCAGCCAGTCGGTAAACGTTAGCCTCTCTCGAGCGAAAATCGCCGCCTTTGATGGTGTCATAGAACAACCGAAATACGGAGTCTCCGTCCCCTTGATAATTTTTTGCCGCATTGATCCCGCCTTGAGCGGCGATCGAATGGGCTCGTCTGGGGCTGTCCTGAAAACAAAAACAGCTGACATTATAACCGAGACCGCCCAAGGTCGCGGCTGCTGACGCGCCAGCCAAACCACTGCCAACGACAATCACATCGTACTTACGACGGTTTGCAGGGTTGATAAGTTTCATCTCGAACTTGTGTTTTTCCCACTTACCGGCGATTGGTCCTGATGGGGTTTTTGAATCTAAGTTCATTGTCACTCCTCCTATTTAACCAATCCCGTGAGTACGGCAATGGGAATGCTAGAAAATCCAAAAAGCACAATCAGTGCCACGATGGGCCCGAGCTTGTCCGTAACGGGATTGAGATTGCCGTGATAGAGTCCCAGACTTTGAAAGAGACTTGAGACTCCGTGACGCAAATGTGCAGAAAGGGCTATCATCGACAAGACGTAAAATGCGCTAACGGCGGGGCTGGAAAATCCGGCGATCACCATCCCGTAAACATCGCCTTGTTCCAGGCTTGCAAACTCAGGGTTTACAACGCGAAACGTGTAGTGTGCTAAATGATAAACAATGAAGGCGAACATGAGTAAACCTGTGTGGATCATATAGCGAGACGCCAACGTCGCTTGCATTGTCGCTTCATGCGCATAGCCTACTGGCCGCGCGGCTCTGTTCTGTGTGGTGAGTGTGACCGCTAAATATAAGTGAAGAACAAATGCTACGAGAAGACCGATACGGGCCACCCAAAGTAGTGCTCCCAGAGAATGCAGTCCTTTTGCATAAGCGTTGAAAACGTCTCTGCCGCCATAGATCAAAAGGTTGCCGGACAGATGGGCTAGCACAAAACCGGTCAACATGAGGCCGGTGACAGCCATCAGCATCTTAGCACCCACGGGTGATTTAAAGAGTCGGTCACAAAGTGTCATGACATCTCCAAGAGGTAGATTTTTCAGGCCTTTAGTCTAGCACAATTAGCCGCTTAGTCTTTTGGAGATTCTTGAATGCTTGGGTGTTAGACACCCACAGATACAAGATGAAGAGCGGACTTTTCAAAGTATTCGGCGGCCGCCTTCGAGACATCCTCAGACGTTACGCGCTTCATGCGTTGCGTATAAGTTTGAAAATCATCCCAGCCAAGACCATATAACTCCATTAAAGCCATGGTCATTGCTTGCGAGCTGGTCCTCTGAAGGCTAATCTCGTGACTGCCTAGCAAAAAGGCGCGACTTCGCTCAAGCTCCTCCGAATCAACTTGAATTGATGAAACTTTGTGCAACTCCCGTTCAAGGCTGCTCTTGGCTCTATCGACCTTTTCCTTAGCAGTCGCCATGTGGGCGCCAACCAACCCACCAGCCATGCCCTGTGTGTGAAGGGGCCCAACGGTATAAGCCAGACTCTCGTCTTCTCGGAGAATGGAGAAAAGACGTCCACCCTGTCCACCTAAAATTGTGATGAGTAAATCCGTCGCCTCTCGACTGGAGGACGACCACCTTGGGCCGACAGCCCCAATAGCAAGCTGAGCCTGCTCGTTCGTACGTTTTGGTAGATGGGCAAAAATCTCGGGTCCGAGGTCCACTTTAACTCTGCTTTCTATAGCTCTGACCGCAGCCTTGGGTCTAAATTCAGAAAATGCTTTCGATAGTATATCCTGCACCATCTGAACAGGCGCCCCGCCAGCTAGCCCAAATACCCATCGGCCACCATCACGCCAGGATTCAAAGTTCGTCTGAAGCTTACCTGCGCTTAGATTTTTCAGTGACGATTCAAAACCCATAAACGGCAAAGAATAGGGATGATTACCAAAGACTTTAAAAAACAGGCGCCTCATACATGCCCACTCAAAACTATCCATTTGTAGCTTCATGGATTCAAGTGTTTCCCGCAAATTCACCTGCCACTGGTCCGTTGGAAATAAGGGCTCAATCATACATTCAGCGGTAGTGTTTATCATCTCCTCAACATGCTCTAGGGTGCATTGCATGTTGAGGCCTACGCTATCTTTGCCGCTGAAACCACTAAGCAGAGCGCCTATATCCTCAAGCCGCCCAACAAATTGCCGATAATCTCGCCGCTTCGAAGCAAGACCTATCAAGCCTGCCATGGCATGAAATAATCCGGCTGACTCTTCCGTCTCAGCGCGCTGACCTCCGTCAGTGGCTGCAGTCAAACTAAAAAGCTGCGCACTCGGAATCTCGCGGTAGATGACTCGAGTTCCGTGACCTATTTCAAACTCATGAACCACCACGGATTTTTTGACGTTACGAGCCTCGACCGGACGCGTCACCGAAACTTTACCGGCCAGCGCCAACCCATCGGCAAACGCATTTTCCAAAGCCATGCCTATAGGCTTTTTTGCGTTATCACAAAGCACCACGATCAGCGCATCCCGCAAATCCCAACTACGGTTCAGCGCAGCGGTTAACTCGGCTGGTTTAAACACACTTGAAAGGTAATCGTAGTAACCCTCAAATTTTTCTTTAAGGGGAGTGCCCAACCCAGCCACTAGAGCGCTTGCAATTCCGTCGACCGTTTCTTCTCGATGAATCTTAGCTATCTTTGCCGCAGCACGGGAGCGTTCAATCTCTTTCTCCGTTACAGGCTCACGATCAAGAATCAGCTCTAATTCGCGCGCGATTGACGTACAGGCCGCTTTAATATTTTCGGAGTCCAAAATCGCACTCACCTCGAACGTACCTTCAAAAGACGATGAATACGACGACGCGCCAATAGCATTAACCACAGCCTCTTTTTCTTGAAGGCGGGTCTGCAACCTAGAAACTTCGCTTCCTCCGAGAACATAAGCTGCCGTGTCCACTAGCGGGCAATCTGGAGAATCTATGCTGGGCGCACCCAGGATTATGTGAAGCCTTGATTGTTCAACATCACGTCCAAGCACAATCGAACGAATACGTCCAGGTCGGCGCCGGCGAATATTTCGATGCCGACCGCTGCCAGGGCTCTCCAGCGCTTGGTTGGCTTGAGCTCCAAAATATTGGTTGGCTAACTTTAGGGTCTCTGATTCCTGAATATTGCCAGAAACAACAATAGACATGTTTTTTGGCTGATACCAACGTCGCCAAAATCGCATGATGCTGTCTCTGGACGCCTTAGAAATGTACTGACTACGTCCAATTATTGACCTGGCCGCCCCCGTACCTTGATAGATGTCTTCGTAAATAGCCCTTCCGATTTGCGCAGCAGGACTATCCTGTTCTCGGCGAATTTCCTCTAAAATAACTTCGCGCTCTTTTTCGAGCTCCACCGGATGAAAAACACTGCTGAAAATCGCGTCCGATAGCACATCAAAACCAAGCTCCGCTCTGTCGCTAGGAAGCGTCAGATGAAACACTGTTCGATCAAATGTTGTGTATGCGTTACTCTCGCCGCCAGCGGCCTCAATGAGTCCCGCGATTTTTCCAACCCCTCTTTTTTCTGTGCCCTTAAAGAGCATGTGCTCAATGAAATGCGAAAATCCTTGCTGATCGTCAGTTTCATCAAGAGATCCGACCCAAACAACACACTGAACGGACAAAACGTTCGCGCCGTCTCGTGGACAAACGACTAATTCAACTCCATTCGCGAGACGATGGTACATGGTGTTAATTTAGCTCCGTATTACGCTTCTAAATCGATACATCAACACCAAGTGACACTGCATGATGGACTGATTCGCGAGCAAGATCGGCCCTCAAGACTTGGTAGCTAAAGTTGAAGTTTTGATTGATCAACGATACGCCGGCCGCCGCTCGAATGCTCGAAGACTTCGTTGACTGATTTTGACCGGCAGATGCCACGAGTCTTAGAAGGTCGTAAACCTTAATGGAAGAACTCATGTTGATAAGACTATCTCCCGAATTACCTTCAGACGCTTGATTGTCCGTTGCTACGGCAAATGAGGGCTTTCGACCTTCGTATATGTCGACAGCCTCACGTCTTCGGTAATCTAAATGCAGCGAGATGATGTCGCCTAGAAAATAACTTGCTCCAGCTCGATAAAATGTGGGCGCGACGTAAGATAATTTCCTGTTGGCCAAATTCTCGGCCGACAAGCCCAATCTGAATTGAGGTGTCACGTGGGCGACTGCCCCAAAGCCCATCGTAAAGCCTTTAACACTCTTAGTCGTAGAATCTAAAAACACCTCGCCTGGCGGTTTTGCCTCTACATAATTAGAACCAAAGCCAAGATACATACGACCCACCGGCATCGCCATGGCTAGACTGGCCCGACGAACAGCTGGGGTGTCCGCTGTTAAATTCAGGTTATTTTCGGAGGCTTGTCCAGAGGCGGGGGCTCCAGGTGAAACGCCCTGATAATTGTCAATTGCGCTGGAGTAGGAAAATCCTGCTGCGATTGGGCTGGTTTTTCCATCGATGATCCCTAATTGATAGAAGTCGCGCCCAGCGCTTGGCCAGCTGTAACTTCCATTAATTGAGTACTCTTTCTCGAGTGCGAGCATGGCAGGATTACATCTGATCGCCGAAACGCCACCAATAGCAGTTGCAACGGATCCGCCAAAAGCCAGGGCGTGACCTCCAACAGTCTCGTACTCCTCTGGAACATCGGTTCTATCGCTTGTCTTGGCAAAAGATGGGCTCGGCAAAAACATTGCCAACACTCCGAAAACATTTACCAGGATGTTTCGTCTCCGCTGAGTCATGCGTTGCAGAAGAAGTGGCATGGCAAACGTCCTTTATTTAAAAATAAAAACCCGAATAACGAGGCCACAGCTGTTTCTTAAGCTATTACACCTAGCTACATTCTAGCAAGATAACGCCTCAGGTTCACCTGCGGCGTCTAAGATACTTTTTATTTAAGACTTGGATGCTGCCTGCTGCGCTTTGGGGCTTTGACCCTCAATCGCTGACTTGAGCACCTTGATCACGGTGTCACCGGCAATTTCGACGCTGACAAAACCTTCGGCAACCGACCTGACTCGACCAATAATGCCGCCTGACGTTACAATCTCATCGCCTGCCCTCAAAGAAGCCAAGAACGCTTGGTGTTCTTTGGCTCTCATTTGTTGGGGGCGAAGCATAAAAAAGTACATCACCACAAAAAGACCAACAAAGGGTACCAGCATCTCGAACATGGAGGGGCCCTGAGGCTGCGCGGCGGCTTGCGCAAGCGCCGAATTGGTCCAAATGCTAAAAATCGACAAAAATCCTAATTTAAACATAAGTGGTAGATCCTTCTTTAATAAACTCGAACGTGCCAACTGAACCCTTGCAGGTTGATGAACCTACTGATCCCCGGGTGCAAGATCAATGTGAATGTGGCATAACTGCCCGTGGTTCCCAAATTTGTCCGTAACGAGCGTCAGAGAACGCTTTGCGCAATAGAATATGAAAATATTTTAACTAATTTTAATCAAATGTCGATTTTTTATGCTTGATTTAAGCTCTCTCAATACCCAACAGCGCGAAGTCGTGGAAACCACCCAAGGGCCAGTACTTGTATTAGCTGGTGCCGGTACCGGTAAAACCAAAGCCCTGACCATGCGCATTGCTTACATGATCTCCATGGGCGTGAAGCCTCAGTCGATTGCAGCCATGACGTTTACCAACAAGGCCGCACGAGAGATGGCGGAGAGACTTGAAGCATTAGTGGGTTCAAAAATTGCGGCAAAAGTTCAATTGGGGACATTCCATAGCTTCTGCTTAAAGTTGTTACGTGAATTTGGTGGGCGTATCGGACTCCCACCTAGATTTTCGCTCGCTGGAACGGGTGATCAACTCGATTTGCTCAGACGAGCACTCCAAGAAGACGGCAATCTTACAAACGTCAACGTCGAATCTTTGCACGCTGAAATCTCTCGCGCTAAAAACGCTCTGATGAAACCTGCTGATTTCGCAAAACACGCCCAACACATCTCTATTGGCTTATCGACTGAGCACCTCTTACAAGCCTATGAACTTTACGAAGGGCAGCTTCGCCTCAATCGGCTAATTGATTTCGACGACTGCATCTTCAAGACAGTTTGTTTGTTGGAGGAGCATCCTGACGTTCGAAGCAAGCTCGAGGAGCGTTTTCGTTATTACCTTGTGGATGAATTTCAGGACACCAACTCGGCGCAGCTCCGTATCATCGAGCTTCTGGGCTTAAGTCACAAAAATGTTTGTGTTGTGGGGGATGATGATCAGTCGATTTATAGTTGGCGCGGGGCTCTCTTTGAAACGCTCGAGCGGTTTGAATCCATGTTCGCTGGCACAAAACTCATAAAGCTTGAACAAAACTACAGATGCACGAACATAATTTTAGATGCGGCAAATACAGTTATTAAAAACAACACAAAGCGCAAAGAGAAGACGCTTTGGAGTCAGAATGACGGAAATCAGCCGATTGAGGTTTCCCAACTTGCCAATGAGGAAGAGGAGGCGCGATTTATCGCCGATAAATGCATGTCGCTCATCGGCGAGGGATTTAGAGCTTCTGATATAGCTGTTCTATACCGAGCCAACAATCAAGCCCGAACACTTGAGCTGGCATTGCGTGAAATGAATATTCCATACGAAACATTTGGTGGCAGTAGTTTTTTCGAGCGAAAAGAGGTTAAGGACTTTTTGGCCTACGTTAGGCTGATTGTACGGCCGGACGACCGTCTCGCATTTTACAGAGTGATTAATACGCCAAATCGAGGCATCGGCCTTAAATCCCTTGAAAAGATCGATGCTGCCGCCTCTCGTCACGAGCTTTCGCCGCATGCTGTGGCGTGTAAATTTACAAATGAACTGGGATTGTCTGGGAAAAGCTTGCAAAGCCTGCAATCATTCTTGCAAGACATCGAATCTTTGAGACATTGGGATCTAAAGGCACCTGATGACGTGGCTGCTCTCGGTCATGAGATTATCAAAAAATTTCACCTAGCGAGCGACATCCGCGCGCACATCAAAGATGTCGCCAGTCAAGATCGTAAGATCGATGCGTTAAAAAGCCTGCCACGTTGGCTTGCGAGTTCAGCTCAGGATGTGCTGAAGGAGAAGTCTCGACTAGACATCGAGGAGATGCTCGATCGACTAACACTCAATGACCGCGATTTTTCAGACCGAGATGAGGATGGTCGGCCGAATAAAGTATCGCTCATGACCATTCATGCTTCGAAAGGTTTAGAGTTCCCAGCCGTCCTGATTTGTGGCCTTGAAGAAGACTTGTTTCCCCACAGAAATTCGAGTGGGACGTCCAGTGGACTGATGGAGGAGCGGCGCCTTTTCTACGTGGCGGTAACGCGCGCAAAAAAAAGACTCTCCTTATCTTGGGCGATGGAGCGCGGCCTCGGCGTCATGAAGGCGTCCCGTCTTCCGAGTCGATTTATAGCCGAACTTCCTGCATCATCATGTTCTGACCAAAACGTTGCCAAGACTGCGACCGAGCGACTGGAAGAGCGAAAAGCCAAGACGGTCTCCTCGCTTCAAAACCTGAGGGCAAACTTGAAAGCAAATACGAACCCAGGGCGAACACGTTGACTATGCATCGATCGTCGTCATGGTGTCATCATCCATTAGTTCGACAAGAGTTCCCTTCTTCTTGACGAACTCCTTTAAGTTTTTAAGAATTTTTGCTTCGATCTGGCGCGCGCGCTCGCGAGTTATTCCGTACCGATCGCCAATTTCCTGAAGCGTTAGCGGTTTTTCCGCCATCAAACGATCGGTAAAAACGTCGAGATCACGCCCCTTCAAGGTCTTTTTGAACTCATGAAGATGCTCTTCAAATATCTCGAGAACCTCGGAATCGGCTAATTGATCGTCCGCCCGCTTTTCGTGACTTTCCACATCGATAATGTCGGAATTTGTCCGGCCATTACCATCACCGATCGGCGCATCTAGACTAATGTCGCGAGCACTGAGACGCTGCTGCATCGCCACAACGTCACGCTCTTTGACGCCTAGATTTGCCGCCAGTAACTTGGGATCAACCGTCTCGTAGTCTCGAAGAAGTTTTTCTGTCTCTTTTCGCAGGTTGTAGAAAAGTTTTCTCTGGGCCGCCGTTGTTCCGATCCTCACTGGGCCCCGATTATCCATAAGGTGTTTTAAGATGTAAGCACGAATCCACCACGCCGAATAAGACGACAGCTTGACTCCTTTGTAGGGATTGAACCGCTTGACAGCTTGCATCAGTCCGTAGTTTCCCTCTTGAATCAAGTCCAGTGGGCCATAGCCCGATCGATGAAACTCGTTTGCTATTTTAACCACCAGCCTTAAATTTGAGGTGATCAGACGGTGCGCTGCGTCTTTACTCTGCGTCTCAAAATGGGCAACCGCCAGCTCATACTCTTCCTCGGGAGTAAGAAGGGGGTAACGATTAATCTCTCGCATGTACGCCTGGAGCGGCGACGGCGTGGCTGGTAGCCTTTGTCCGCTAAGCACGGGTAAATTGGCATTCGTTTCATTTTTGTTGCTGGCCACGTTTACTTGCTCGTTTATTCGACGTCTGTTAATGGTTATCAAGCGTCAATCATGACCGGTTCTTCTACCAAAAGGATGGAAATTACGCGAGCCATGGGCGGCATTGGCATTATCACGAATCCAAATTCCAAGTTGAACAAAAAAATGCCCGAACGCGGTCGGCTTTTGGGCTATATCGTTGGGCAATTTGGCAACCTTGAAATTACTAACTCTATCGATGACATTGGTAGGGTCGCCGCGCTTTTTAAGGAGCAGGGGGTTGAAACTCTGGCCATCAACGGTGGAGATGGCACTATTTCAAGGACTTTGACCGCATTTATCCGGGCTTATGGAGCTCAGCCCTTGCCTCAAGTTCTTATCTTACGCGGCGGCACCATAAATATGCTGGCCGATAACCTAGGTATACGGGGGTCTCCCGAAGAAATTCTCGTTCGAATGCTTGAAAGCCAGAGCGGCGTCCGCTCGCGCAGCCTAAAACCCCTAGCCACCCTAACGGTCGGTGGGCAATATGGCTTTCTTTTCGGCAACGGCCTGATTTCAAACTTCCTGGCCGAGTTTTATCGAAAGAAATCGGGTCCAATGGGCGCCGTTTTACTTGTACTAAAAATTTATCTTTATTGGATCATATCCCCTCGAAACTACTCGCGAATAATTGATAGCGAAAGCTACCGGGTCGTGTTTGATGGTCTGCCCAATCCCGATCCTCTGCGAAGTCTCGCCATGATGGCCAGTACCGTTGAGCGAATGCCCCTCCGAGTGCGACTTTTTCCAGAGGTCGCCAAGGGCCTTTCGCGTTTTCAATTTTTTTCTCTGGAAATGGCGCCCCGCGCGCTGCCTTGGAAACTACCCTTTGCCATCATGAGTAATCGACCCGGCCGCTGGTTTGGCAAAGTTAGCCGAATGGCCTCGAAAATGATTATAAGCTCCGAATCTGGCAAACAAACCTACACTCTTGATGGGGAATTATTCGATGCGCCCGGCGGACGACTTGCGGTCAACGTCGGACCGGTCGTACAATTTGTAGTGGTATAATCCTAGGAGACGGAGGCCCCATGAAACAAACCAGCGGAAAATTGACGCCGCCCCCGCCTGCCGTCGTTGCTAAGGCCCTAAAAACCGACAAACTTACAATAGATTGGCTCGCTGGCGACGGCTCGGACCGATGCTACTTTAGGGTGCGCTCTCCTGACTTGAAGCGCAGTTATGTTTTGATGCAGTTATCCGGAACCGACGCCGATAATTTAAAGCGTGGTCAGTATGACTGGGTCGAGGTCTCCAACATTCTTAGGGCCAATAATATCGCAGCCCCTGGTTGCGTGGCCGTCCTGGCAGACTACGCTGCTCTATTAATAGATGACTATGGCGACACCATGCTCGAGACGGCCGCTCTGGCTAGCACAAAAAATGGAAGTATTAACGAGTGCTTACCACTCTTTGAGGCCTCCTTGCAAACGGTTGGACGTTTCTTGGCGATACCTGCAACACCTGGAAATGTTTGGACAAAAAGAGCCTTTGACCGAGATCGCTTTGTTTGGGAGCTAAGATTTTTTATCTCAAAATACCTAGAGCCGATTGGTCGCTATACACTATCAGCCCGAGAGGCGGATGAATTTTCTAATGATATCAATGCCATATCAAGCTATTTGTCGTCTGCATCTAGGTTTTTTGTCCACCGTGACTATCACAGTCGCAACATTATGATCCATGACGAGCAGGTGGCCATTATTGATTTTCAAGACGCCCGATTGGGGCCGCCCTCCTATGACCTAGTAAGTCTCGTCTTCGATAGCTATGTGCCCATCGCAATTGAGAGTCGGCTTGAACTCCTTGAAAAAGGTTTTGAGTATATTAGGTCATCGGCCGGGCAGGCGGCTCATGACCGGGCTAAGGAAGAATGGCGTCCGATGCTTTTGCAGCGGCAACTTAAAGCTATTGGCAGTTTTGGCTACCTTACCGTGGATAAACACAAGGGTGACTACCTTCGTAATGTGGCTCCAGCTCTTCAAACCCTTCTGGATGCTGGAGTTCAGGACAGTCGTTGGCCTTTTCTAAGTGGGAGACTACTTCAGATACTCGCAAACACCCTCCCCGATCGCACCGCTAGTTTTGTATCCACGGATCCTAGCCTAAGCTTGGCTTCTGCTGGTTCTAGAAGACTTTAATCTAATGAGGCTCGAGAGATCGTGGGGGCTAAGTCCACGTGCGTAGTAACAGTGCTAACAATCCGAAATGTTTTATATTGTGCGCAGGTCTTGGCTCTAGGCTAAGGCCTTTAACCCTGCACACTCCAAAGCCCATGGCCACCATTTGTGGCGTCCCTTTATTTGATGCGGCCCTGGCTTCATGCATCCGGTCCGGCTTTCGAAATATCGCGATTAACACCCACCACCTTTCAGACGTCATGGCGCAACACGCCACGTTTTGCGCTAAGGACTTAGGCCTAAATGACATCTATATATCAACCGAGCTGCCAGAGATTTTGGGCACCGGGGGCGCTCTTCATCAACTCTCTAGTTGGTGGGGTCAGGATGACTTACTTGTTTATAATGGCGATATCCTGTCTGAAATTTCACTTCAACAGCTTTGGGCGGCTCATCGAGCCTCGTCAAATTTGGTCACCCTCGTCTACCAAGCTAATCCCCCGGTGGATGGCGGACGCTCCATTTGGTTGGACCTCGCTCAACGAGTGGTTGCAATTGCAAAGAAAGTCGATCTCCCAGCCCATCTACGCAAGCAAGAGCTACGTGAGGTGGGTTTTGCCTGCGCGTACGTCGTTAAGCCGGAATTTCGAAACTTTTTACCCAAAAATGGCGGCTTTTTTGATCTCATTGATGGATTCAATCAAGCCATCACAATCGGAGAAACTATTGGAGGCCTGCCTTTCTCAGGCTACTGGGCCGATATTGGAACCCCGAGAGCCCTTTGGGAGGCCAACCTATTTGTGGCGGCTATGCCCCGACAGACCCGCCATTTGCTATTGGGCAGGGACACTGCATTCAAAGTTAGTCCATCTCATACCTTTACCATAGATTCGCGGTCTGTTATCGCGCCCACCGTGACTCCCGGCGCTGGCAGCGTCATCGAAAATTCTGTGCTTCTGCGCGGCGCTGTCGTCGATCCAGGTGAGCGGCTGTCGGGTGTATTGCGAGGGCTAGGTTTCAACGAAAGGTTCGCTTAAAGGTGCGGGGTCCACCTAGTCGCCCCTGACTATTCAACCGTTGCTTAATCAACTTTGCCTAGTCAGTGACTAGTCAAATTCAAAAAGCTTGGTACTTTCGCATAGCTAGCGCGGGCGCTGTGATTAGGCAGTCGCAGTGGTATAAATAGAGAATTTTTCGGAGATGGGGTTTAGATAGCTCGCGGGTAAGGGAGCTCTGGCGGGTCGAGCTGTTGGATGCGGTGTTTGATTTGAATCGTTAGGATCGTCGTTTTCTTAAGCCACTTTTCCCGGGTGGCGCCTATTATGATGGCCTAACAAAAAACAATAACAACAATCTCAAATCTAATTACGCAGCCCTTCTTGCTCAATTTACATTCTTCTGGCTTTACATCTTGACGTTTGTGCTTCTTAAGTACGGCATATTGCAACTTTAGAGGCTTCTTTTTATCACGTCTTACATCATCTTCATTGCCGACCCTGCACGTTTGCCAGTTTTGCATCGGGTGGCTGATTTATTAAACGCTTTTGCCCATAAATACTGGAACTTTAACGACCGTGTTCGACTTTTTAACAGAACCTGCTGCCTTGAATCCTTTTGTCGCATCAAGTTTTTGCACTTTGGCAACTTCGATGGCTTTCACTTTATTCAACGCAACGCTAAACGCACCTTTTTCCACGTAGTAAACCGGCATACCGGCTGTCAACTGATCTGGGTTGTCGATATTATCGTTTTGACGCCAGATATGTCTCCAAGCTTTAGATGTGCCATATACGCGCTTAGAAATTGCGGCCAAAGTGTCGCCTTCGCGAACAATTTCTTTTGCACGCTTGATGCTTTCATAAGCTGACGCAAAGTTACGGCTGGAATCTTCCAGAGTGTAATAAACAACGTCGCCTGGATAGATGTGATTTGGGTTCGACATGCCGCTCAAGTTCGCGATATCTCTCCAGCGCTTTTGATCGCCGTAGATTTTTGTCGCAATCTTGCCAAGAGTGTCACCCGCCTCAACAACATATGCCATTTTCGAGTTCATTTGAGGAAGACCTGGGGCCGCCGCTTCAGCGGGTGCCGCTGGTGCTGCCTCGGCTGGAGCCGCTGCTGTCGCTGCGCCCTCAGCTGCCGCACCTTCTGCCGGTGCCGCGGTCCCACCGCCTGCGTCGGCTGTAGCAGCGTCGGCTGCCGGTTGCTCGGCTGATGCTTGTCCTTCAGCGGAAGCATTTATTTCTCCCGATAAAGCTTGTGCCTCAGCGTCTGCGCCCTCCTCTGCAGGAGCAGCCGCATCATTGCTAACAACGTTCTCTCCACCCTCAGAAGATTCTCCTTCTGCTGGTGCTGCGTTGTTCGGGGCAGCTTGCGCTGTCGCCTCTCCGCCTTCGGCGTTTTCACCGCCTTGCGCTTGAGCGGCAGCGGTTTCAGACTGCTGGCCTCCCTCTTCTTGTCCACCTTGTCCCTCAGCGGCCACTTCGTCTGACGCTTGTTGCTGTTGGCTGGAGCATCCAGCAAACGGCAACATCAAGCTCAGAGCGAAAGCTGTCACCGCTAAGCGACGCCTCCATTTGAACCTCATGTTCGCACCTCCCAAAAAAATTGTTTAGAAAAACCTCATGTCGTTTCTCGGCAGAAATTTTTCCTGCTTTAATTTTGAAATACGCGCGAAATCCCCGCAATGGGCAAGGGTTTCACACCCAAGCGCTCTAGAAGCTCGTTCACGACAGCCTATTCACACACTTAGTTTTTAAAACTATTGGCCCCCAAGCCGTTCGGGGCCCCTAGTGATCAGGCTTGCTGCTGATCGGGCGCTGCTGATCAGGCAAATTATTCCCAAATCATTCATCGCTGTGGCAAAAAATTTTTTAATTTAATTTTATTTTTTGTTTCTGCGTTGGGCGGTGGTGGTCGTTTATTTAATATTTGATTTCAATTAAACTAACGTGACATCCGATCTTTATAAAACACGATGAATGCAGGACACTGGCTTTGACAATAACTACGCCGCAAGCAGACTACCGTCATACTAGCGTCCTTCTCAAAGAATCGCTTGACGTCATTGCGCCCAAATCCGGCGGAACTTACGTGGACTGCACGTTGGGCGGCGGTGGCCATACATATGCTCTACTCAAAGCTAGTGCGCCAAATGGAAGAGTTGTGGCTTTTGACCGGGATCCGGTTGCGATTGAGAACGCCACAAAAAAATTCGAAGACTTCATTAGATCTAGGCGTTTGACTCTTCATCGCGGTGTATTCAGTGATATATATTCGATTCTCGATTCCTATCAGCTGGCAAAGAAGGTCGACGGGGTTTTGGCGGATATTGGCGTATCTAGCCATCATTTAGATGAACCGGGACGAGGTTTTTCATTTCAGACCGTGGGTCCTCTGGATATGCGAATGAACCAGTCGGCCGGGCAGAGCGTGGCTGAGTATTTAGCCTCGGCGAGTGAGTCTGAAATTGCTGACGTAATTTACAAGTTTGGCGAAGAGCCCAAATCACGATTTATCGCTAAAATCATTTGCGAACAGCGCGCTAAGCGGCCACTTGCAACCACCAAAGACTTGGCAGACCTTATAGCTTCAAGGGTCGCTTGGAAAAAGGAAAGCCGCAAACACCCTGCCACAAAGACGTTTCAAGGCCTGCGTATTTTCATCAACCAAGAGCTGTCTGAACTTGAGCAGCTGCTGTCGGGAGCGCCGCGGGCGCTCAGCGCAGGCGGTGTTTTAGCCATTATCACGTTCCATTCTTTAGAAGACCGTATCGTAAAGCTCGGCATGCAGAAGCTCGCGGGGAAAAACCAGGATAATCGCTTGCCTAGGGATGTTGTTCTGACTGCAGAGGAACTCGCCAAGGGGCATTCTGCGTGCGCGGAACTTATTCGTCCATTCCCGATTGTTCCATCAACAGAAGAGGTGGAAGAAAATCCGCGCTCTCGCAGTGCCAAGCTACGAGCTATCCGTTTGATCAAAGAATGTTTATAATAATTTGATCTTTAATTTGAAAAAGAAGTCCGTTCATTATTTGAATTAGGAAGGGGCGTCTAGAACATGCGTAAATTAACCGTTCGTCTGGCGATTCTATGGACTTTGGTTTTATCCTGCGCTGCCTTCGCAAGGGTACACTTTAGAAGCCTCACCACGGGCGTGGCTTATGATCTTGGGCAGCTAAAAACCACAGAGGGCCGCCTTCTCGAGGATCGTAGCTCTCTGACGGGCGAATTAGCGCGACTAACAACCCGAAAGAAACTTGAAGACCTCGCTGAAACGCCTGCAAAAACTGTGCATGAGGGGGCTGTGAAAAGGTGAGGCGCCTTGCAGGACCAGTCACTAAACTACTTTCGCGCTTTCGTGCCGATAAATCACGAGGTGATCATGGCTTACGCGGCTTCGACATCTCCCGCGCCTCAATCCTAGCCGCTTTCCTGCTTGGGGCGTTCGGTTGCCTCATATTAAGAGCTGCCGTGATTCAACTGTTCCCTCCCTCTGCTGAGGCATTACGCAGAATTGCGCAAAGGCAATATGAACAACACCTGGAACTTGCGCCGTATCGCGGACCGATTCTTGATAGAACCGGCCATCCGTTGGCCATCAGCCTCAAAAAGCCGTCCGTTGCAATCAATCCAAGGGTATTTGCTCCATCAGGTCAGCAACTGCGTCAAATGAGCGAACTATTGGGTATCCCGAAAGAAAAGATTAAGGAGGTCGGTGACAAGACGGCCTATTTTGCTTGGCTTAAGCGCAAAATCGACCCTGCGACGGCTCAAAAAGTTGAAGCCTTGTCATTGAAAGGTGTCTACCTAGTCAATGAAGCGACGCGCCTTTACCCCTTGCAGTCTATTGCGTCCCATGTCGTTGGGGCCGTGGGCAGCGAAAATCAGGGGCTCCTCGGGATTGAGCGGCAGTTTCAAAGCATTCTTGGCGGCCGTCAAGCCGCCGTAAGCCTTTCAAAAGACGCCCGCGGCCGTACGATACTTTATACGAGCGATACTGCAGCGCCCGATTTACCCGGTCACACGATTCTTTTATCCTTGGACCACGCCATACAAGAAATCGCCGAGGAGGCGCTGGCTAACGGAGTTCAGGCGGCAAAAGCGAAAAGTGGTTTTGCGATTGTAACCGATCCTCACACTGGTAAAATTCTTGCCTTGGCGAACTATCCCACCTTTGATCCTAACAACATTGCAACTGCTAAGACTGAACACACTCGCAACTTTGCTTTACTCGATCAGTTTGAACCCGGTTCGGTCATGAAGCCCTTTGTAATAGCTGCCGCGTTGGAGCAAAACAAAGTCTCAATAAACGAGCAACATAATTGCGAAAATGGCGTTTACAAAGCGGGTGGAACGGTGTTTCGTGACGATCACCCAGCCTCGACGCTAACAACGGCTGAGACGATCATTCGCTCAAGTAATATTTGTACATTCAAGATAGCTAACCGCCTCGGTAAACAAGGTCTTTTTGATTCGCTGGTGGCCTTTGGATTTTCTGGCGGTCTGGCCATCTCGGAAACATTTCCACCAGTCATCAAGGGCAACATTTCAAAGCCAGCAACTTGGAAACCCATACGCTTTGCAAATGTTGCATTCGGACAAGGGATGACGGTTAACGGGCTTGAAATTGCGATGGCTTACGGGGCTTTAGCCAACGGCGGAAACCTCATGCGCCCCATCTTGGTGGACAGAATAATGAGCCCAAATGGCGACATTGTCTTCGCCGCCACGCCCGAATCGACGTCCCATGTTATTGGCATCGAAACAGCCGCCGATATGAGGAAAATTCTCGCCCGAGTGGTCACAGATCCTCGGGGTACCGCCAGTCTCGCAGAAACGCCCGACTACACATCGGGCGGAAAAACAGGTACCGCCGAGAAGGTCGATCCGATATTGAAGGCTTACTCGCCAGAAAAGCGCATATCGAGTTTCGCCGGTTTCGCCCCTGTGGTTGATCCATATCTGGTCATATATGTCATGATAGATGAGCCCGCGGTACGCCCCGCGTATGGTGGCCTTCTCGCCGGGCCGGTATTCGCGGAGATTGCTCAAAGAAGTCTGCGATATCTGAATGTCGCCCCTGACAAGAATTCATTGTCGATTCGAAAAATTTCGGCAAAAGCTCCAGTAAAGCGGGCGTCCAATTCTAAAGAAAGTGCCCATGACAAAAAGCGGCGTCGACTTTAAATTAATTATTAATGAGCTGAGTGGTGCGGGCCTTGCCCCGGAGCCACTGCGGTCACCACAAAAAGACGTTTTTTTGACTGGTGTCG
The DNA here is from genome assembly GCA_964402975.1 of uncultured Polynucleobacter sp. Lineage (GTDB taxonomy): Bacteria > Bdellovibrionota_B > Oligoflexia > Oligoflexales > RGVZ01 > CAMDKS01. The sequence goes on along the minus strand of CAYOEM010000004.1, from coordinate 80,974 downwards.
TTGCTGACTCGAGAAAAATCGCGCCGGGATTGATATTCTGCGCCCTCCGTGGCACCACACACGACGGTCATGAATTCCTGAAATTATCGCCAAACAATATATCCGTAGCAATTATCGAGAGCCGGGATGTCAAACTTGATGCCATTCGCGCAGACGCCGTTATTCGCGTGACATCGTCGAGGGCGGCTTGGGCGCAATTAGAGTCCATGTTTTGTGGTCATCCAGCAAATAATTTAAAAATCATAGGGATCACCGGGACAAATGGAAAAACTAGCTCAACCTGGATGGTAGGATCAATTTTTAGAGCCATCTCCAAGCGCTGCGCCATCATCGGCACACTCGGAATAATTGTCGACGGCAAAAAGACAGAAACAGCTCATACGACGCCGGATCCCGACGTTTTGTTTCCAACGTTAAAGGAATTACTTGAAAGTGGCGTTGAGTACGTCGCTATGGAGGTTTCCAGCCATGCTCTTATCCAAGGAAAAGTTTGGCCCATTCGTTTCGCGGCAGCTGGTTTCACAAGCTTTAGTCAAGATCATTTAGATTTTCACAAAACCATGGATGCTTATCTAGATGCAAAATTAACCCTATTTAAAAAGTTTCTTAAGCCAAATGCTCCAGCTTTATTTCATGAAAGCTTATTATCTTGGCCAAAAATTTCGGCGATGAGGGGGGGCTTGGCAAATTTTCTGACCTACGGACCATCGTCATCAAAATCAGACTTTGCAGTTGCTTATAAGATGCACCGAAGTATTGGCCGAAGCGAGGTGGTGTTATTTTCATCGGCCGGCACTCATCGGTTCGATATTCCGATGATTGGAGACGTATTTGGACAGAACTTTGCACTTGCGGTGATACTAGTTAGTAAGATCAGTGAATTGCCCATAAAAACCCTCGCAGATGAAATCACGGATGGTTGTCTGGAGCCAGTGCCGGGGCGTCTTGAGATAATACGCGACGGCGATCGGCCTTGGCGGCCTCTGGTTTTTGTAGACTACGCTCATACTCCCGACGCTTTGGAAAAGGCTCTCAACAATCTGCACGACCCGGCGGGACGTCTTTGTGTTGTATTTGGCTGTGGAGGTGACCGAGATAGATCGAAGCGCCCGATTATGGGAAAAATCGCCTACGAAAAGGCTGACGCCGCCTATATCACTAGCGATAACCCACGAACCGAGGACCCAAAATCTATCGTCGACGACATTGTCGCTGGAGTGGAGACCAGCGCTGCGGCCAAAGCCTTTGAAGCTCAATCTCTACAGGTTATCGTGGACCGCAAAGTGGCCATCGGCGCGGCTATTGCGTCATTTTGCGGCGGAGACACTGTCCTCGTTGCAGGCAAGGGGCATGAAGACTACCAAATAATTGGCGCCAAAAAACTTCCCTTTAGTGATCAATCGGTAGCTTTAGAGTCCCTTAAGACTCCAAGGTCTTGGCTAGTCTTCGGTGCTGGCGTCAGTGGTTTCGCGGCGGCGGAGCACTTAATCCACTTTGGCGACAGAGTGACGATCAGTGACGACAAGACGTTCGTTTTGCCAGAAGCCTTGCGCGACAAGGTTCAAGTGCGTGGGTTGTCCGATCTAGCTTGGAGTGCTTTTTCGGCCGTTGTTTCCAGTCCTGGCGTTCCTCTAGACCACCACATCTATAAGACTTCTGCCCAGCTCGGCTTACCCGTCATATCAGAGATTGACCTTGGTCTTGATGGTTTTCCAGGACGAATATTGGGCGTTACCGGGACAAACGGAAAGTCCACCACAGTCGCAATGACAGAGCATGTGGGCCACTCTTTAAATTTATCCATCCGCGCATGCGGCAACATCGGGCTGCCACCTTCGGCTTTGAACTTGAGGCGCGCGTCCTCTAGAGACTCGGTTGTTATCGAATTAAGTAGCTACCAACTGGAAGGTAGCCGGTCTTGGTCATCTGAAGGCGTCGCTATCACGAGCTTTTCCCCTGACCACCTCGCGCGGCACAAGACGATGGAGAACTACTTTCGTGCGAAGTGGAAAATAACCAAATGGCTTAAGCCTGGCGGCGTTCTACTTCTAAGCTCAGACGTTGCTGACTTTGCCCTCTCCCAAACTATCGACTGGCCGGATGGGCGAATCGTCATTGTAGGCCCTGGTGCTTCTGCGAAAAAAACTCCGTCTCAGTCCGAGGCTATTGACCTACGTGACGGCAGGATTCAAGTCGGCGGGCAAATTTTTAATCTCCTTGAGTTTGGTTTGGTCGGTTCTCACAATCATATGAATGCTATATTCTCATCCATTATGATCGAGACTCTGTTTGGCGTTGGTGTGCGTGATAGCCTTCAAGCGCTCGGTAGCTTTAAGGGCTTGCCGTATCGGTGCCAAACGGTATTCGAAAGTTCCGAGATCAAAATAATAAATGATAGCAAATCAACTAATCTGGAGAGCACGCTTTCGGCACTCAGCATGATGTCGCGGCCAACGATTTTAATGATGGGCGGCCAAGGAAAAGGGGAGTCATACGTCCCGCTACTAAGCGCTCGAGGCAAAATTCAAACTCTGATTACATTTGGCGCATCCGCACAGACCATCGCCTCTCAAGCACCGGAGGGGCTAAAGTGTGAAATTTTCAATAAAATGGCTGACGCCACCTTGCGCGCCCTTCGCCTGGCAAGAGACAATAAGTGGGACATATTGTTCAGTCCTGGATGTGCCAGTTTTGATGAATTTCGGAATTTTGAAGATCGGGGTGCGACATTTAGTCGGATCGTGCACGAGGAACTGGCCCAAACAAAAGCAAAGAACTAGCGGGGCCCGGAGTAGAAGATGGCGCGCATTTCGCAAAGACTGAAATCGATTTCGCTCTACTCGCAGAGGCGGGACGTTTGCGATCGATCAGATAGTGACAAGCTTGCCGACGCGGGACAGCTGCTGGTATCAACCACCCTTCTATTGGTCATGACAGGGCTCATCATGGTTTATGCCGCCAGTGCCCTTAAGGGCGAGCAGCAATTCAGTGACAGTTTCGTGTTTATAAGGAAGCAAGGTCTTGTTGCGCTCGCAGGACTAGCCTTGATGTTTGGAATATCAAGAGTCCCGATGATTTTAATCGAAAGGCTAGCTCTTCCACTGCTGGGATTTGCGCTTCTTCTGCTAGCGCTGATTTTTGTTCCTGGCGTATACACGTCTGGCGGCGGTGCCGCGCGCTGGATCTCATTTGGTGGTTTCCGATTTCAAACATCTGAGTGCGCAAAACTGGCATTAGTTTTTTTTCTAGCAAAAAACTTGTCTCGTCCCGGCTTCGATATCCGACGACTCCGAACTGGCATTTTACCCAACATTCTGGTGTTTTCCGCATTCGCATTGCTTCTCATGAAACAGCCCGACTTCGGCTCGACGGTTTTGATGGGCTTGGTTATGTTTTCTATGCTCTTTGTGGCCGGGCTTGATTGGAAATTGATTTTTAGCTCGGCACTTTTGTCGGTAGCAGCCGTAGCGGCGGCGATCGCTGTCGCGCCGTATCGTTTGGCAAGACTAACTAGCTTTCTTGACCCGTGGGCGGAAATAAAGCGTGGCGGTTTTCAAATCATCCAGTCCTATTTGGCCTTTCAAAATGGCGGGCTTCTTGGTTTGGGTCTTGGGGAAAGTCGGCAAAAGCTTTTTTTTCTTCCAGAAGCGCACACGGACTTTATTCTTGCTGTCCTTGCGGAAGAACTCGGATTTCTTGGTGTAACCTTCCTTTGTCTTGCGTTCGCCTACTATTGCTTCCTTGGATTTCGCATTGCTTTTTTGCAAGTCAATCCATTTCGCCGCTACCTGGCATTCGGATTGACTGCAACGGTTGGTTTTCAAGGGGCCATCAATATGGCGGTTGCGATGGGCATGCTTCCGACAAAGGGAATCCCCTTGCCCTTCATAAGTAGCGGGGCTAGTAGTCTCTTGATGAGCTTAGTCACCACAGCGCTGCTATTACGTTTGAGTATATATGAACCACAGAAGCGCTGATTCAGCCCTTATCAAACAGCTGACTCCGCTCGCACCATTCCATTTTATGGGTGTCGGTGGCTCTGGAATGTCCCCGCTGGCTGAGATTATTGCCTCTCTCGGCCTGCCGGTGACGGGCAGTGATTTAAAAAACGCTCAAAGCGGCTCGAGTGTAAGTTGCTTGGCCCAGGATAGCGACGAAGAAAGCGCTGCGGTGAAATCCGCAGGTTGTATCGTTTTCTCCAGTGCAATTCCTCAGAACAGCAAAAATTTTATCTTGGCAAAAGATGCTGGCAAGGCCTTGCTTCACAGAAGCGATCTTTTGGCTATAGTTTGCAATTCGCTAAAGACGATTGCGGTTTCGGGTACACACGGCAAAACAACGACATCGGCCATGATTGCTCATATTCTCGAATCACAGAATATTGACCCGTCCTGGATTATTGGTGCAAGCTTCGCAAATGGCCGACCAGCATTTAAACTTGGGGCGTCTGATCTGTTGGTGATCGAGGCCGACGAGTCAGACGGGACGTTCGTAAAGTACCGGCCTTTTGTTGCAGTAGTTAACAACGTCGAACCTGACCACATGGACTTTTATAAAACAGAGGCGCGCTTGCTTGCTGCGTTCTCTGAGTTTTTGTCGAATACGCCCGATAACGGTTGTCTTGTGTTCAATTCAGATGATCCGATTGTCAACGGCATGGCTCTCAAATCCGGGAAGCCTCGCAAAGGATTTGGCTCAATGGAGCCTGCAGAGTTTAGACTTTCGCACGCACGCTCATCTGGGCTTTCGACATCTGGCGAAATTAGTGTGGGCGGCAAGAACTTGACGTTAAAAATACCCATGGCGGGCCGACACAATGCTTTCAACGCCCTAGCTGCCATTGCTGCCTGCGCGGCTGTCGGTATTGATCCTGCCAAATCTGCGGCCACTCTTCTCACATTTCCAGGGGTGGCGCGGCGGTTGCAGGCATACAAAAATCAATCTGGCGCTATGATTTTTGACGACTATGCGCATAATCCGGGTAAAATAAAAAGTTGTCTCGAGGGTCTTGTTAGTGCCTTCCCGGAAAGACGCGTCATCGCGGTCTTTCAGCCGCACCGATTCAGCCGAATTTCTAGTTTATATCGACACTTCACTCGAGCCTTTCGCTTCCCGAATCTTCGCGTTGTAGTGTTACCAGTCTACGGCGCCGGGGAGGTCGTCATTGACGGTTTTACGGCAAAAAAGATCGCCGACGACATCCGCCTTGAGTCCGGAGCTCAAACGTTTGCCGCTTATACTTTGAAAGAAGCGACAGACTTGGTAAAATCCATGATGGATCCAAAAAAAGATATAATCGTCACAATTGGAGCCGGGGATGTTTGGAACGTCGCAAACGATGTAGCCAAACACCTTTAGGGGATCTCTGCACTGCCCGAGGGGGCTCTGACGAGACTTTTTTGGGGGCCTAAACTTCATCAGAAACGGGGGCTAGATCAATGTTTGGTTTTCTTCGGCCAAAAAGTCAAAGAAAACGATCGGTTCTGGCCAAGCAAAAGGTCAAATCGTCGCCTAGTGCTCAAAAAGGCGCGGGGCAGGCTTGGTCGATCGCTGCCAAGGCCCTCATCGCTGTGATGTTTATTGTGGTGATCTGGGGACTTGGCATCAGGATTAACGATAAAATTCGTGAACTTGGGTCCTATGTGAACTCAATTCTGGTTTTGCCGCCCAAGGAATGGCGAATCGAAATCGTAAATCATAGCGGGGCCCACCTGCCAGAAGATGTTAAGCGCGAGATTTACAAGATCGCCGCTAAGAGTTTGCGCACGGGCTCGCCCCAGGAGTTACGATCTCTAGCAAAGAGCGTTGAATCGTCGGGAATGCTTGAGGCGGTTCGCGTTATTCGCCCGGTAACAGATGCTGTCATTCTTACTGCTGAACTTCGAAAGCCGAGCTTACTAATAGAGGTTGGTACAAAGACACGATTTTTGACGGCCGACGGCACGATCTTTGGTGACGCTAATGATGGCGCCGCGCAATCAAACCACCCGAAGCCGACCGTCCGGGTAACGGGGGTGTTTGATCAAAGACCTAATCCGTCACTTGATCAATCCCAACGCGTTATAACCACGTCAGATGAGCGTCGTCACCTTGAAGACGCCCTTGAAATCTGGGGGCTGGTGCGTAATGGCGAGGTTGAAATTAAATCTATAAGCTTCCAAAAATTCCGGGGCTACGCGCTTATTTTGGATGATGACACTGAAATCGTCATTGGCCTTCAGCCCTTTGCTTACAAGTTAAAAAAACTGCAAAACATTTTGGACGGCCTGCGCCGCGACGGAATTGCTGCCTCTCGCATCGAACTTGATTACGAGGGTAAAGCCTTCATCAAGGAGCGCAAGCTCTGATGTCGCGCCAACAAGCCAAAAAAAAATGGTTCGTGTTGATCGATCTTGGTCATGGGAATTGTCGTCTAGCCATGATCCCAGAGGACTACTCCGATCTCCTGCTTTTTGAAGAACCGAGTGTTGGCCTTGTTAAAGGAAAAGTCGCAGATCGTGATGCTCTGACGGCAAGCATACAAAAGCTTGCGCAGCGTGCAGGATTATACGATCTAAATTACGAAGCTTACGTGAATATTCCGGCCAATCAATCACGTGCCCTTATTCAGACGATTAATCACAAACTAAATGGAACTTATCGCTCTTCCGACTATGAGGCGATTGTCGACATCGCCCTTGAGTCCGCATCCGTCGGTCTTGACGAGGTCATTGATGTCATTCCACTGCAGCTGCGTTTAGATGGCAAGGTGACCGATCCACTTGCATTTGGCTCGGTGAGTCGAGAGGCCAATATGCGGCTCATGATGGCAACCCACCCCAGCATTTTACTGGAAGACGTTCTGTCATGCTTAAATGGCGCCGGGATCACTGTGTCAGAATTTAGATCCAACGGCCTCGGCGTTGCTCGTGCGTTGCAATACCTGAGGGCCAGCGCTGAAAATTCAGTGCTACTGGATTTTGGTCATTCCACTATTACTGGCGCGCTCATGGTGGGCGGAGTTGTAAATCAATTTTTTTGCGTGCCGGCGGGAAGCGCCCATATCACGAAAGATCTCTGCGCCGGTCTTGGCACTTCATTTGGCGAGGCGGAGTCAATAAAAATTGAACTGAACATTTCTGAGGTCGCAAATTCGAATTTTAAATCCTCACGAGCAGCCCACTATGCCCTCCCAAGAATCACGGAGCTTATGACGCTGGCGTTTAAACACTTTGCCATGTACCGAAGATCCTTGGATGGCGGCCTACTTTTTTGTGGTGGCGGGTCTTCCCTATTGGGGCTGGTTGAATATTGCGCTCAAAAATTTGGCGTTAAGGGTCCGCTAGTCGCGCAGCTGAATGGAGAGGGTGCAAAAATTTTTGTTGGGGCTGCTACGGGATCTCCATCGCAAAGCCAGCCCAGCTCGGCGCTAGCGCTTGATAGCAGCTGGATCGCATTGCTAGCTCAGGCGCGCGCACTGGTTAGACAGCGGCGCGCGATATCTTCCGAGAAAGACTCTCGCCCACTATCGAAGCTTCGACCCTTGTGGACATGGCTTTCTGAACTGTCGCGGTAAAATTGTCATCGTCATTTTATTTTGTCAAAAAGTTGACACGTCCTTTTTGGGGTTATTATAATTTTGCATAGAGTTCAAATAATTTGGTCTGGATTCGCATGGTTGAAGCCTGATTAAATGCGAAAAACTATGAGAATTTAAAGGGGGTTTGAATGTCGTTTAATTCATTTGGCGCTAAAATTAAGGTCGTCGGCGTTGGTGGAGGCGGCGGAAATGCCGTTAATACCATGATCAAAGGCGGTCTTGAGGGCGTTGATTTCATAGTAGCAAACACCGACGCGCAGGCGCTTAAAGCCTCTCTAGCACCTCACAAAATACAGCTCGGAAAAGAATTAACCAAGGGACTTGGCGCTGGTGCTGATCCTGATATCGGGCGCGACGCTGCTCTTGAAGATCGCATGGAGCTTCAAGAATATCTGAGTGATGCTGATATGGTATTTATTACGGCGGGCATGGGTGGTGGCACCGGGACAGGCGCTGCGGCTGTAGTCGCTCAAATCGCAAGAGAACTCGGGGCCCTCACAGTTGCTGTGGTCACAAAACCCTTTGCATTTGAGGGTAAGCGCCGCAGAAAACACGCTGAGCACGGCGTTGCAAGACTTAGAGAGTGCGTAGATACTCTTATAACGATTCCGAATCAAAGACTCCTCCAAGTAGCTACGCCAGACTTGAGTATGCTTGATGCCTTTAAGTTGGCCGATAACGTTTTGGTTAATGCGGTTCGCGGCATCAGCGACATTATTAATACACCGGGTCTCATCAATGTTGACTTTGCAGATGTTAAAACCGTCATGAGCAGTATGGGACATGCGCTCATGGGCATTGGCTACGGCACAGGCGCAGAGCGAGCGCTTTCAGCAGCAAAACAAGCCATATCTTCTCCGCTTCTCGAAGATATTGACATCGAAGGTGCGACGGGGATCCTTATAAATATAACCGCCGGCACAAACGTGAGCATTATGGAGGTCAATAATGCCTGTATGGTTATTCAAGAAGCCGCCCATGACGATGCCAATATCATCTTCGGAGCCGTCATTGACGAAGCTCTCGGAGACGAAATTAGAATCACGGTGATCGCAACCGGGTTTCCAGTTGAAGAGTCTATCCAGCCAGAGGAACTGGCGTCTCTTTCACCGAGACAGACGTCTGTGCCCAAGCCAGTGAACACTGCTCCAGCTCAACGCCTGGTGGCGCCACCGCGCCTTACAACCCCCGTGGCTGCGACTGCGCCCCGAGAGAGACCTCCCGTTGTGCAGCCAACGGTTACAACTCACACGCAGCCTCAGATTGCTAGACCTCATGCTCCTGCGCCGATAACAGTGCAAACAGCTGCTCCAGTTGCTCCAGCAAGCCTCGAAACACGTTTTCAACCCCAGGCGAGTCAGGCTCACACAAACAGCGCCACACCGCCATTAGCAACGGTGCAAACGAACCGAAGCCCAGTACACACACCCGTCACGCCCGCATATATGCCGGATTTTCGGGAATTACCCGCTGTGACGCCCGTGGTAGCCGCGCCGGCTCCGCATCATCAAAACGTTGAGGTCGTTGCTCAGACTTCGGCTGCGCCCCGCCGAGTCGACGCTGCCGCCGAAGCCCAAACGCTTGCTGATTGGACATTTGATGAATGCCTTGGTGCATCGGATGACGCGGAACAAACTAGTACTGATAGCCAACAGTTAAGTCACGGCCACGCCGACTCGAGCGTATTCGATCAACCCGAAGAGGCTTCTGACATCTTGGTCGAATTCGCTGACGAATCTTTTGCGCATGAGCCTAGTGAGCTCCCTACAAACGTTGGCATTTCCGATGAAGTCATAACGAACGCCAGTAAAACCGTGGCAGATATGGTGTTTGCCGCTGATGAGGCATTTGTGCCTACAAATGATAACCGCGCTGGTGCCATTAAGGACGTGACGGCATCATGGGATTTTGATCCACCGACTCCTGATGTGGTCTCAGACGAAATTGATCGACGAATAGATGAAGCTCTTGCACTTGCGGAGCAAATGAATGCTTTCGACCAGCCAGACCTTGGGGCGACAAAGGGTCATGCGGGCCTTGATCTTGACGATCTTGATCTGCCAGCATTCCTTCGCTCCAATGCGGATACGAAATCAATCTAATTATCGAGACCTTAGGGCGCGCTTTTTATTTATATTCGACGACACGTCCAGAGATATAATTGCTCTCCACTAACCCCAGATTTACTTATGAGTCTCTGAACTGTGTCCGAGGATATTAGCTCTGCTATGAACAAATCAATATTATTGTTCGTGCGGCAAACTCGTGAAGTCTCCGTGATCGTAAGGCTTGAAAAATATACTTCCGGCGACGTCTTTCGAGCTGTGTACCAGACCTGGCGGTCTTGGCTATTGGCGCAGCTGCCGGTTGTTTTCTTTGTTTGATCTAGGTCCTGCGGAAACATTACCTGCACATTAGGTGATTCGTAAAACGATGGGACGAATGGCCCGCCCTCGCCCGGCTTTGACTGGGCTTTCACATCCCAATCAAGACAAGCGGGATGCTCTTGCGAACGTCCAATCGAATCAAGGTATTCAAGGACTCCGTATTTTTGCCCGCGGGGCCTAGCCGCGGTAATCGCTCCAACTAAACAGCTTATTGTTATCAGCGCACGAATCGGCCAACCTGATAGTGAAGCATCCCTTCCTCTGATCACTCTCGACATCAAGCCAAATAGCAGCGGCCAGCAAACGGGAGTTATGATCAAGACTGGAAATAAAAATCGCTCTTCCTTATGCGCAACAGCCGCATGACCACACAGAAAAAACCAAAAAACCCACGTTAGCAGACTTTTAGGACGAATAAATAACATCGTCGTGAGTGCTGCAAATGACAAAATCCCGCCCACCAATCGCCCCGAGGTTCCAAATTCGAAAAAATAGGCGTACCAAGGCGACGTTCCGAATCGACTTGCGACACCTTCAATAATATTTGCGCGGAAATAATTTGCGGGCGTGACTACAAAGTCACCATAAATGATGGAATCAAGCAAAACAAACGTCACTGCAGCCACGAAAAACCCTACAAGGTTTACAGTCAAATGCCTGAGAGATGAGCGCCTTACGATGAGCAACCAAAGTCCCAAGGCGGCATATACAAAACCCATCTGAAATCGCGAGAAAAACATAGCTCCACTTAATATACCAACCCAGAAATGCTGCGCTTTTTTTTCGGTCTTTGCGGAGCCAAAATTTCTTGCCAGATAACCCAAAAGCAGCATGAGCCACCCCGCAGCAAAAATCTCAGAACTCGTGCTGGCAACCATTTGCGCAAGGAGCACGGATGTCGCAGTGAAAATTCCGCCTAACTGCCTTTCCTTTTGATTAAGGCCGTCAATTTCGTACGCGCCAAAATCAAGAAAGTAACTCGTGGCGCCGACAACAAATAATGCGAAAGTGGCTTTCACAAATTTAATCGCTACGAATGGGCTGTCAGAAAAAAAGAACCCCAGCTTTAATGGAATCGCGGCCAAAAATGGCTGAAACCATGGACGAATGCGGCTTCCATACTCCCAAGCCAGCTGATCAAATGGTTGCCTACCAATAAATGCGTTTGCAAATTCTATGATCTGGAAGTGCTCATCTGGGTATAGATAGCCGATTGAAAAAAAAGCGCCGATCAAACCCACGAAAGCTAAATAAACTAAATGAGGCTTTGCGTTTCGAAAAAATCTTTTAAACAAGATCTGTTGTTTATAATGCTGCATTCAAATCGACTTTGTGTCCGATTTGCAGGCCAGTACTGGTCGGCGGCAACCCCTCAGCAGGACTTTTGGCCGCAAGTGTTGTGGCGGCGAAAAAATCTGTAAGCTTCGGTTCATCAATTTTCGCCGTGCCAAACTTTTTTTCTGCCCAGCGAAATAAAACGTCTCCAAAGTAGCCACCCATGGTTAGACGACTACGGCCTCTGATTTTTGTATCAATCGCGCGTAGTAGCTCTGCGCCTGATGACGGGGCCGTCGACGTAAGATCGACGATTCGACAATACTGCTCTTTATTAGTGACAACCTTTAATGCCTCATCAATTGCCCAAATAATATCAGTCATTGTGGTCAGTACTAGGCCGTTAGCTTGGCGAGGTAACGGCAACAGTAGCGGCCACTTTGTGAGTGAACCTGCTGCTCTAAAAAAATCCGCATCGTAACCACAACCGCTGATGACGCCGGCGCGGATAATTATTTTTTCTGGAATCGATGAATTAATGACCACGTTCTCAGCCCAGTACTTTTCACGAAGCATGGGGCTTTTGGCTTTTCGATCAACACCGACCCAACTCAACAGTATGATCTTACGAGCATTGGTTCGTTCCATAGCTCGCACAATATTTTGCGTCATAATAACATTAGGTGACTGAGCAAGCTCTGCGTCCGATATTTCAGACCTCTGCGTGGAACCCAGCACGCCGCCATGCCAGGCAAGATGGATCACTGTGTCTGTGGACTTCAAGGGTGCCAGCAGGGACTCCGGCGCTAAAAGATCGCAGCAAAGTGGCAAGACGTTTTTATGGCTTGCTGGCAGTTTGTTCCGGTAGAGCCCAATTAGGGCTTTGTGTTGCTGCGCAAGGTGCTCCATAACTCGGCTGCCAACACTCCCTGCGGCTCCTGTGATGAGTGCGGCTCGCCTTGTTGCTTGAGCTAATGACATGCTACCTCCAAGAAAATCAATGTGCTGCGACGTGGAATCGATTTTTGGACAAGTGCCATTATAACAGTGAATCGTAAATTTTAAGAGTTTTTTCAGCACAACTTTGCCAAGTCGGTAACTCGATGGCCTTGTGGTCCGAGGCTAGTGATTCCTGAAACTGCGCGACACTTGAACTGACCGCCTCAGCCCAAACCTTCAAAGAAGCCTCCGGTTCCAGGGCAAGACAGCGATCCGGAGCAAATGCACAAACATCATCAATTCCTGTGCCCTTTACATACACAACCAAGCGTCGGGCCATGACGGCATCGGCAGCTGGTAAACACCATCCCTCAAAGAGGGAGGTATGAAGGAAAACTTTTGATTTCTGATACATTTGAGTTAGTGAGGCTTGAGTCATTTCGGAAAATATTTGCACATTATCAGGAGCGCCAGCCAGTCGAGCCTGACCGGCTCGATCGGTTACAATATGAAAGCTCAAATGGGGAAGTGCCCGTGCGATCGCAAGCACTAGATCCAGTCTTTTATAGGCCTCACCTCGTGCAACTGAGAGTACATCGAAAGTCGTGTCGTTCGGTGAGGCTAAGCTCTCGGCCTGCGAACTGGGCGGAGCAATCGTGCCATTTGGTATGATGTGAATTTTAGACTCATGAGTATGACCGAAAAAATCAAGTAAGGTTCTCCGAGTCCAATGCGACGGGACAATAATCGCATGCGCCAAGCCCATGACGCGCGGCAAGAGTATCCGAGTCTGAATGGAGAGCGACGAGAGATCGTTTTTTAAGAGCGGAATAATGTCGTGTATTGTGATGACAAATCTGTCTTCCGAACGCGGCTTTACAAAACATGGAAGATTGATATTACTTAGCCCATGATAGACCGCGGCGGAAAATCGCCTTTTTGTCTCAGTATAGGACAGACTCGAAAAGATAGGCTTTAGTCTTCCCAATTTGGCAAAAAAACTTCGGCCGCCAAAAGGTGCGGCATGAAGTGGGTCGATCAGTACCAACTGTCGTTCATCAACAAACCGCGGGACGTCATTGACTAGAGATGTGACGTGCGGGGTCCTTTCAAAGCCAAGGCAAGCCCTGTAAAGATTCGAACCATAATGGCCTATGCCTGAGAACGGCGAGGACAAGCCCAGCCCATCCCATACGATCGGCCGGTCAAAGGAACTAGCATGAGGGCCTGCGAGGTTCATGTCCTTGTACTCCGCTGCCTTTTTACATAACTACGGGTCGACCTAGTGCCCTTGCTTAGAGGCGCCTGCAAGCTCGAGACGAGCTTGAGCCCTTTTCTTGGCGGCTAATGCTCTCGGCAAATCAAGCGTGTGATCTGACGCAGATTTCGGAGTCAGCCGGTCTTCCGCTCGAGATAATGCTTTTTTGGCGCGCTCAACATTTATTTCGCTGGACTTCTCAACGACGTCTGCGAGGACCGTCACTCCTTCCGAAGAGACATCAACAAACCCGCCGGCAATAAAAAGCTTTTCTGAAGCGCCGCCGTCTTTAGATAAATCAAGCGCGCCAATATCGAGAGATGCAACCATTGCTGCGTGTCCTGGCAATAAGGTCATATAGCCAAGCTCGCCCGGCAGCCCCAATGAGTTAGCTGCGCCCCGAAACAAAATCCGGTCAGGGGAGAGAATTTTAACTTGTAGCTGTTTATCCGACATGCGGTCACTCCACTGTAGGTGCGATTACTTCATCGAAGCGGCTTTTTCAAAAGCCTCTTCAATGGTGCCGACGTACAAGAACGCCTGCTCAGGGATATGGTCGGCTTCGCCGTTACAAATCATCTTAAAGCCCTTAACAGTATCGGCAAGTTTCACGTACTTACCTTTATTGCCAGTGAACTGCTCGGCCACCGTGAATGGCTGACTAAAGAAGCGCTGAATTTTTCGCGCTCTTGCAACTGTCAGCTTATCCTCATCCGACAATTCGTCCATACCGAGGATGGCGATGATGTCTTGAAGGTCTTTGTAGCGCTGAAGAATCGACTGAACTTTTCGTGCCACGGTGTAGTGATCCGCTCCTACAACTTGAGGATCAAGGATCTTGGAGCTCGACGCCAGCGGGTCAACGGCTGGGTAGATGCCTAGTTCTGCGATTTTACGCTCAAGGTTTGTCGATGCATCCAAGTGAGCAAACGTTGTAGCAGGCGCTGGATCCGTGTAATCGTCAGCCGGCACGTAGATCGCCTGAACTGAAGTAATAGAACCGTTCTTTGTGGTGGTAATGCGCTCCTGAAGTTCGCCCATTTCACTCGCTAGAGTTGGCTGGTAACCTACAGCAGAAGGAATACGGCCAAGGAGAGCCGAAACCTCTGATCCTGCCTGGGTGAAACGGAATATGTTATCAACGAACAAAAGAACATCTTGGTTTTCTTCATCGCGGAAATATTCCGCGATCGAAAGGCCGGTAAGAGCAACGCGGGCACGAGCTCCCGGTGGCTCGTTCATCTGGCCGTAAACGAGTGCCGTTTTTGAAATAACTCCGGACTCCTTCATCTCATGATAAAGGTCGTTACCTTCGCGAGTCCTCTCACCTACTCCAGCAAATACGGAGAAACCGCCGTGCTGAGTTGCGATGTTGTTGATCAACTCCATGATCAAAACGGTCTTTCCTACGCCGGCGCCGCCGAACAATCCGACCTTCCCGCCTTTTGCGTAGGGCGCAATCAAGTCCACAACCTTGATGCCTGTCTCAAGAATTTCAATTTGTGTGGATAGATTTGTAAATTTTGGAGCTGCGCGGTGAATCGGATAGCGCTTCTTGGTTGAGACCGGTCCGATTTCGTCCACGGGATCTCCGATGACGTTCAAGATCCGACCAAGCACTTCGCGGCCGACAGGGGTGGTGATCTGCTCGCCAGTATCTTTTACGGCAACACCCCGAGCGAGACCATCTGTGGTGTCCATGGCAATAGTTCTAACAACATTTTCACCTAAGTGCTGAGCAACTTCGAGGACAAGGTTGTCGGAACTGTTGTTAATCTCTTTGTTTGTCAATTTGAGCGCATTGTAAATAGCTGGAAGTTGTCCTTGCGGAAACTCAACGTCTACAACTGGTCCCATTACCTGAACTACTTTTCCTACTGCGGCTGTCATATCCTTCTCCTCTGGGAGATTTGTTATTTGTTCATACTCAAGTTCACACTAAAAATCTCGGCCCCTCAACTTACAGGGCGTCGGCACCACTCGTAATCTCAATAAGCTCTTTAGTAATCGCTGCTTGACGTCCGCGGTTGTACTGCAATGTCAGCTTGCGAATAACTTCTTTAGCGTTTTTAGTAGCAGAGTCCATTGATGTCATGCGTGCGCCGTGCTCACTAGCTGCCGCCTCTAGTAAAATCCTGAAGGTTTGGGCAACTACAAGCCTTTCTAGTACTGGACCAATTAATTTGGCGGCCACAGGCTCCATGATGATGTGCGTGCTAGTGTCTGTCTTTTCCGCTGCCTTCACAGGAATCACCGGAAGCAGCTGCTTGATAACGGGTACTTGGCTTAGAGCGCTTTTAAACTCAACAAACGCCACATGAACTGCGTCATAAGTTCCTTCGCCAAATTTACCTACAAGCTCCTCGGCCAATGACGCTGCCATTTCATACTTGGGACGCTCCGTGACCTTTTCTTTGTCGGCAAGCATGTTCCACTTAAGCTTCTTGCAGAACATGGATGCCCGCCGACCCCAAGCCATCGTATCAAGCGTGACGCCAGCATCGGCCTTCTCTTTAACGAAACGAGTTGCCACCTTGAAAAGAGCGGAGTTTAAACTCCCGCAAAGTCCACGGTCAGTCGAAACAAGAACTAACAACTCTCGCTTATTTGATGTCCGAACTTCCGTCAGAGGGGTCACAATATCGCCAGCGGCCAACACGACTTTGTTTACCATTTCCGCAAAGCCGTCTCCATATGGACGAGCCGCCAGCACCGCATGGTTTGCTCTCGCAAATTTTGCGGCTGAGACAAGCTTCATAGCGTGCGTAATTTTCTGCGTGTTTTTCACGCTGACAATACGACGCTTAATGTCCTTTAAGTTAGGCATTTGGCTTGAACCCTTTCGCGAATTCTTCAATAGCTTTTTTGAGATCTGCTTCAATATCAGCTAATTTTGCGCGTTGCTCGATCTTGGCGAGAAGCGGCGAATATTTCGCGTTGAGGTGATCGGCCAGGCCCTTCTCAAAGGCCAGAACTTGAGATACTTCGACCGTATCGAGATAACCCTTCGTTGCCGCGTACATGATTGCGACCTGCAATCCAACATGCATCGGCACGTATTGTCCCTGTTTTAAAATCTCAACCAAGCGCGCGCCGCGGTTTAGAGCTCTTTGCGTAGCGGCGTCCAAGTCGGACCCGAACTGAGCGAATGCGGCCAGCTCACGATACTGTGCAAGCTCGAGTCGCAAGTTACCCGCAACCGATTTCATGGCTGGAACCTGAGCCGAACCACCCACCCGGCTAACTGAAAGTCCTGCGTTGATAGCTGGACGAATGCCCGAGAAGAACAAGTCGGCTTCGAGAAATATCTGGCCATCGGTAATCGAAATAACGTTTGTAGGAATGTATGCGGAGATGTCGCCGGCTTGAGTTTCAATGATCGGAAACGCCGTGATCGACCCGCCGCCCAATTCGTCATTTAGCTTGCAGGACCGCTCAAGAAGCCGGCTGTGAAGATAGAAAACGTCGCCAGGGTAAGCTTCGCGGCCTGGGGGCCTACGAAGAAGTAGCGACAATTCACGATATGCTGCCGCCTGTTTTGAAAGGTCGTCGTAGAAAATAACAGCGTGCTCACCTTTATCTCTAAAATACTCCGCAAGTCGACAGCCTGAGTACGGCGCAAGGAACTGCATAGGAGCTGGATCAAGCGCTGTCGCAGCAACTACAATTGTGTAGTCCATGGCGCCAGCTTTTTTTAGCTTGTCAACGACTTGGGCCACTGTCGAAGCCTTTTGGCCAATGGCCACGTAAACGCAAACGACGCCTTTACCTTTTTGGTTAATGATGGTGTCGATGGCCACTGCCGTTTTTCCAGTTTGCCGATCACCAATGATAAGTTCGCGCTGACCGCGACCGATTGGAACCATGGCATCGATAGCCTTGATCCCTGTTTGAAGTGGCTCATGTACAGACTTACGAGCAATGATGCCTGGCGCCTTCACTTCGACTTTGCCGCGTTCATCCGACTTAAGAGGTCCTTGCCCGTCAATCGGATTACCCAAAGCATCAACAACGCGTCCAAGTAGGCCTCGGCCAACGGGGATAGAGTTGATTTCGTTTAGACGCTTAACGCTATGGCCTTCTTGAATCTCGTCAGTTTTACCCAGAACGGCAACGCCGACATTGTCTTCTTCAAGGTTTAGAACAACGCCTCGCACACCGTTTTGAAACTCTACGAGTTCGCCTGCTTTTACGCCCTCAAGGCCATAAACTCGCGCGATGCCGTCGCCCACGGTGAGCACGGTTCCCGTCTCAACAAGCTCCGCCTTTTGGCCAAAGCCCTTGATTCGCTCACTGATGATCTTGCTGACTTCCTCAACTCTGATCTTGTCCATAATTCTTCAACTATCCTTTCATTAGCGCTGCGCGAATTCGGCAACGGAATTCAAACGGTTCTTCAAACTGAGATCTATGGTGTAGTTGCCAACGTGCACGACTGCGCCACCCAAAACATCTTTGTCGATCTCACTTTGCACTGTGATTTTCTTTTGGAATATTTTCTCCAAGGCGCCAGTCAGTTCTTTTTTGACGGCGTCAGAAATAGGGTCGGCAGTGACAACGGTGGCCTCCGCAACGCCGCGCTTCTCATCAAGCATGTGTTTGTATGCTTTAAAAATCTCGGGCAAGTGCGCCGTTCTTCCTGAGTCAACCACCTGGTCAGCGAATCCTCCGAAGTCCTTTGCGCAATCCGTCTTCTGAGCAACGAGATTTAGAACTGCCTTTTTAAGGTCCGCCGGCATAACTGGGCTTTTCAAAACCGTCTTAGCTTCTGGCATCGAGAAGAGGTCGTTACAGGCCTGCAGAAAGCCCAGCGCCTTTTCCGACAAAGCAGCTTGGCCCTCAGTGAGCTTCATCAGGGCCTTTGCATATCGATTGGCAATTAAGTTAGAACTCATGTCTACTGTGTGCTCCGTTGGATTTAATAATTACTGCATGCTCATGGCTGCAGCTGAAGCTATTTTTGACTTCAAAATTTTCTCTTTCGCCGCGGCATCTAATTCTTTTGAAATACGTGTGGCTGCGAGCCCCTTTGCTGCTTCAACGATCTCATGGCGAAGCTCAACGCGGGCTCTCTCAACAGCCTCTTTAGCCATTCGAGCGGTTTCTTCTTTTAATTGTCGCGTGAATCTTTCGGTCTCATCGATCATGCGTCTCGCCTCATCGTGGGCGGCCGACTCGCTCTGCTTTCTGAAGTCAGCAAGATCTCTGTCTAAAGCATCAAATCTTTGTTTAACTTCATCGAATGCTTTTCGTGCGGCATCCAATGCCTGGGCTGCTTCTTTGGATGCGCTTAAATAATTCTGACGCCTCGCTGCAACCATTTCTAGAAGTGGTTTGCGAAACAAGAAAACGAACGCGGCAACAAACACAAAAAAATTAAAGTACGGCACACCGACTGCGCTGAAAAAATTAAGATGATGATCCACAAAAACTCCGATTGAATTTAATGCGTAACCTGAGCAAAGAACTGGTCGCCAATAAGTTTTATCGTATCTTCTTTTCGAGACCGCTCTTCTTTCAAATTGTCCGAAATGGCAGATTCGATTTTCGCCTGCTCTGCTTTCGCCTCTGACTCGGCTTTAGCTAGAAGAGATGCGCGTTTGTCGGAGGCTTCTTTTTTTATTGCGTCGCGAACTTGTGCCGCATCTTTGTGAGCGGCGCGCATTCGTTCTGTGATCTTTGTCTCAAGGCTTTGAGCTTCAAGTAAAAGTTTTTGAGCAGTGTCTTGGCTACCGCCCGTTTGAGCCTCGCGACGACTGCTTAAGGACAAGTAAGGCTCGAGCATCAATTTCTTAACTACAAACATGTTTGCAAGAAAAATTAGTGCTTGAACTCCAAGAACCACTGGATCCGGCTTTAGATTCAATTGACTCATATCAGCGCCAACCTAAACAGCAAAAATAAACTGAGTAACCCCTAGTTTTGAGGTTGATGTGATAACTCAGAACCTATTGTGCTGCAACTAAGTTTTGTGCGAGATGTCGCAGTTCTTAGCTCAATTTCATACCAAGCATAGTGAGAAGGCGCTCGAGCTCCGATGATGAGAAATACGAGATCTCGATTTTGCCCTTCGCACCGCTTCCAGAAATCTTTACCTTGGTCTTTAGGGCTGCCCGCAACGACTCGGCCAGATATTCTAAATCGGCCGCGTCTTTTATGGAGGCGCCACCCGGATTTGATGCATTTGACTTGTAGTTTTTGATCAGCTGCTCGGCCTGCCTAACATTTAGGCCCTTTTTGATGATGATGTCTCGAGCCCTCAAGATCAACTTTCTATCTTCGAGAGATAAAAGAGCTCGGCCGTGCCCCATTGTTAAACGATTTTCCACCAAATCATCGCGAACTTCCTTTGGTAAGAGGAGAATTCTTAGAATATTGGCGACAGTAGAGCGCTCTTTGCCTACTTTTTCAGCACATTGCTCTTGTGTTAAACCAAAATCGTCTATCAGAGACTGATAGGCCTCTGCCTCCTCAACAACATTCAGATCTTGGCGCTGAATGTTCTCGATAAGTGCCACTCTCAATTGTTCCTGGTCAGTCATCGGCTCGCGAATGATCGCTGGTATTTTGTCCAAACCTGCCATCTTACTGGCTCGTAGGCGTCGCTCACCGGCAATCAACATATATTTGCCGGAAGTTGCAGACCTCGTGACCGTGACCGGCTGTATGACTCCATCGACCTTGATACTGGCCGCCAGGGCTTTAAGTTCAGTTTCGTTAAAAATTCTTCTGGGCTGATGTGGATTAACTTCAATTTGCTCCTGGGGAATTTCCACGACGCTATACTTCGGGGTATCTTTGGACGCTATTTCGGCGCCCTTGCGAGGCTCGGCCACAGGCGTAGTCGGATCTGCCTCAAAACCACCAAGCAATGACGTGATCCCTTTACCGAGCGAAGGCTTTTTAGCGCGCATGTCTGGCTTCATATTCATACGTTGAGTCCCTCGCGATCTAATGTGGGTGTGGAATTTTTATCGGAATGACTCTGGGTTTGCTCCGATAAGCGTTTAGTCTGGCGGCGGATGATCTCGCGCGCAATTTCCATATAAGCAATCGCGCCGGTACTATTGATATCATACAGTATGACCGGTTTTCCGTGCGATGGGGCCTCTGAAAGCCTAACGTTTCGCGGAATTACTGTTCCAAACACCTCGCCTTGAAAGTGGGTTCGGATATCCTGCTCCACCTGATGACAAAGGTTGTTTCTGCGATCATACATGGTCAAGAGGATGCCCTCTCGCTCCAGATTTGGGTTGAGTCGTCTCTTGATGAGGCCGACTGTCTTTAGTAGCTGGCTCAGGCCCTCCATCGCGTAGTACTCGCACTGCATTGGAATCAGTACTGAATGGGCTGCTGTTAGGGCGTTAACTGTCAATATTCCTAGTGCTGGTGGGCAGTCTATAATTATGTAGTCGTATATGTCGTCCACCTGAGCTAGCGCATCCTTCAAACGCACTTCTCGACCAATGGCTGTTACAAGCTCGATTTCGGCGCCAATAAGATCTTGGTTGGCGGCAGCTAAGTTGAGGCACTTGAGCTCGGTATGTAGAATGGCGCTTTTGATCGACATCTCGTCGACAAGCACGTGGTACATGCTGGTCTGCACGTTCTCTGGTGTTATGCCAAGTCCACTACCCGCATTCGCCTGTGGATCAAGGTCAACGAGTAAAACCTTCTTTTCAGCCGCCGCTAAAGATGCGGCTAGGTTTACTGACGTTGTTGTCTTGCCAACACCGCCCTTTTGGTTTGAGACGGCAATGATGCGAGCCATCGTTCCTCCGAAAATTCGATTAATTTCGTGGGCGAGTATACCAAAAGTTTATTTGGTTGCTAGTTGGATTTTGAAAGTTTCGCAGAATGTTCCACGTGAAACACTATTGACCTTCAACCAAATGTTCCACGTGAAACAAAAAAGCCAGCGCCCAAAGGCGCCGGCTCATTGACTGAGTCAGTAAAACTCGACCATCTTAGGACTTCAGCCACCATAGGAAGCCAACAACGAAGCCAAGAAGAGCCGACAGCTCGATGAACGCCAGAGACAACAGCAAAGCCCCGAAAACTGCGGGACGGCTTCCTGGGTTACGAGCAATACCTTCAAGGGCAGAACCAGCGGTACGACCTTGGCCGCCACTTGCACCGATAGCAGCAAGACCCATAGCCAAACCAGAACCAATAGCCACTAAACCGTTGACCGATCCGGCTGCTGCCGCATCGCCTTCAGCGAAAGCAACGCCGCTTACAAGAGCTCCGAAAGCCACAACTAAAAACTTTGACAACTTCACAAATCACCTCATTAAAATCAATTAAATCAATACCTTATATACCAACTCACAATCCAAACTCAGTGGTCGTGAGATACGGCCATGGAAATATAAATGCTCGTAAGCAGTGTAAAAAGATAGCTCTGAACAAGCGCTACCAGTAGCCCAAAGAACATCAGTGCTGATGGAATAATGATGTAAGGGACATTCGAGGTAAAAATGCCTAACAGCAAGTGATCCGCAAACACGTTGCACATCAGACGAAGGCTCAAGCTAATCGGACGAACCAAATGTCCAATTAGCTCAATCACGATCATCAGAGGCGC
This sequence comes from uncultured Polynucleobacter sp., assembly GCA_964402975.1. Lineage (GTDB taxonomy): Bacteria > Bdellovibrionota_B > Oligoflexia > Oligoflexales > RGVZ01 > CAMDKS01. The sequence goes on along the minus strand of CAYOEM010000004.1, from coordinate 58,949 downwards.
GATTGCCAGCATGGGGCCGGTAAACTGCTCTAAATAATGCCAGCCATGCTCCTTGAAGCCGGCGAAATTGTAGACTAAAAACACCATCAGACCCATGGCGAGGTTACCTGAAATGTTCTCTGTCGCTGGAGCCAAGCCGGGGACCAGGCCTCCAAGGTTGCTAACCAAAATAAACATGAAAATACCGGCTAGAAGCGGTGCATGAACGCGCCATTTATCACCGAGATTCTCCTTGCTGAGGCCAACCACCAGATCCATGGCCATGTCGATGAGTGTGCGAACTGAAAACTTGCCATCCGGCGCGACATCTTCTCCAAGGCGCGCCACGCTGCTTTTATATATCAAACCAAGCACCGTACAAACCGCCAGTGTAAAAATCCCGCCTGCGAAAACTACGACGCGTTCAGCCACATGCTCGTCATAGGAGGCCCCACTGACCAATCGGTAGGCCTCGTCATACCAATTAACAATTCCACCGGCCGCGAAAGCCTTTGAAGAAGCTAAAAACAAGGACAAAACGGCAATGAGTCGCAACATAAAAACTCCGCGAAAGCTGGGGCTATGACAGGGCGCTCCTTTTTGAGCATCGTCAAACCACGAAATATCGAGCTCGAAGATTTAACGCAAACGGGAAACAACCTCAACGAATTTCGAGATAATCGCGCTAAAAAATACGGACTTTAAACTTTCGGACCGACTGCTCCCTGACCCTGCGAAAGCCAAATTAAGAGAACAAACATAGCCAGACTTGTAAAAATCCCGGCCATCAAAGCGGCCGGCGAAAAATCTCTCCAAATACCGTAAAAAATTGAGCCCGCTGGGCCTAAAAATTTAAGACCAACCCAAAAAAAACCGCTTCTAACGCCCCTTCGAACATCACCCAACTGCAGGGCCCTGCGGGATAATTGTTCCAAACTAATGGCGGCAAGGCAAAACGCTAGCGCGCCGCAGCAAAAACCACCCATCAAGTTTACGGGCAAAACCGCGCTGCTCAGGCATGACAGGACAATCACGCCCACAGCGAGCCGCGCCCCTGCTGATTGTCCAAAAGAAGCGAAATCAATCATTTTTTAAGTCACTATGGTTCGACGTGTCTTGCTCGGTTTTTTTTTGCTCGTCTTTTATGATTTTCACCAAATACCGAAAAACCAAGTACCCACACAACAACAGCGAAAGTGGTGTTGTTATAGCAAGCCAGTTCACTCCTATTGGATACTGCTTATTAAGATAGAATCCGCCGTACATTCCACCGGCCATGAAAATAACCAGCTCAAAATTTAAAACCAATAAATAGCTAAACTGGATTAAAAATTTATTCATAAACTTGTGGATAACTCATATTTTTTTGAAACGTCCATAAATTCTAACATACTGACTTTCCTCAAAAAAATAAAGGAAAATAGTTTCTTGCCCAACAGCCCCTCCTCTGCTACGTTGCCTCCACTAAATTCCGCGACCTCGGGAATCCCAAAACACGGCCTAGCCTAATAAAGGCCCATGTTTTTCAACCCGTGATCGCTATCGATAACCTGGCAATAAATTCTACCGAGGCAAATCACCACATGACATCGCCGGCCAATATCACCCCTTGGGAGCTCATCAAGCAAGCCATAAAGGCGCAACTTCCTAACCAAGAGTACACCACGTGGGTTGCTCCTCTGGAGTGTACAAACGTTTCCGCAAACCAACTTTTTATCAAAGCGCCGAACATTCTCTTTTATCAACGTATCCACGATTCTTACCTTCCACTCATCGAAAAAATAAAATCTGAGCTGGGTCTTGATCAGTACTTTATTCAGTTCGACACGCTCAATCCCATCGAAGAAGTAGACGAGGAGCCGGAAGTTTGTGACTACACCGCGTCCGGTGCTTCTGCTAATTTTACCGAAGATATTAAGCCTGCTACGCAAAAACAGGCCCACGAGGGGCATCTCAATCCTCTCTACACTTTTGAAAATTTCGTTAAGGGTTCAAGTAATCAATTTGCACTATCAACATGTCAGGCGGTGGCCAGCCAACCTGGAAAATCCTACAACCCGCTATTTCTTTGCGGAAGCTCCGGTCTCGGTAAAACACACTTGTTACATGCTGTTGGAAATGAAGTAATAAGACGAAACCCTGCAGCAAATGTTGCATACATCACTTCAGAACGTTTCATGAATGAAATGATCTACTGTATTCGTTTTGGAAAGACGATGGAGTTTCGCCAGAAATACCGCAGCTGTGATGTTTTACTCATCGATGACGTTCAATTTATTTCTGGCGGGAAAAAAGCCACGCAAGAAGAATTCTTTCATACGTTCAACAGTCTTTACGGCGCAAAGAAACAAATTGTAATGACTTCGGATGTCCTACCACAGTCTATTCCAGACATTGAAGATCGACTCCGAAACCGTTTTCAATGGGGATTAATCGCAGATATTCAACCGCCCGACGTCGAGCACCGCATCGCGATCCTTATAAGAAAAGCTGACGCTCTCGGCATCAAGCTCGATCATGATGTTGCTGAATATATTGCGCGGCATAAGAAAAAGGATATTCGTGAACTTGAGGGCGCCGTCCTACGTCTTCGTGCGTTTAGCGAGTTTGACGACGTGCCAATCACTCTATCATTAGCACAATCGATTTTTCAGGATTTCTTCGTCGCCGAAGCGCCAAAAAAACTTTCTGTCGAAGACATCCAAAAGACGGTCGCTGAGCATTTCAAAATCAAAATTGCAGATTTAAAGTCAAAAAAGAAGCACGCGGCTATTGCGCATCCGAGACAAATTGCGATGTTTCTCGCCCGTAAACTGACTCCGGCGTCATTGCCAGAACTCGGTCAGAAATTCGGCGGTAAAGACCATACAACCGTCCTTCATAACGTCAAAAAAATCGAATCTGCGATCGTCTCCAATTTAGATCTTCGCGCTGTCGTAGACTCCCTACAACGTAATTTGGAGCACCTTTCGTGATGATATGCGCATGTGGATTAGTTGTGGGTAAAGCTTTTACTAACCTGGTCATAAACCATGGAATCGTTTGTGAGTGGCCGATGAATTACTTTAGCTGCGTCACGCCCATGAACAAGGACTCCAGTGTGGACCTACAGTCTTTTACACAGGTTAAGCAAAGACATTATCTGTCTTTATCTAATAAAAACAGATGATTATAGGGTTGTGCACAGGGCTGGATTTGTAACTACTAATACCAATATTTAAGAAAGATTGATGAATACAAAACTATAGGGAATCGACAACACCTTCGCCAAATCAAAAGAGGATAATGACATGACTCTAAAACTGACAATCGACAGAAACTTATTGAGCCTGGCTATGGCTCGAGTGCAGGGTGCTATGGCTGACCGAAACCTTGCCCATGTGGGACTTAATGCTAGGAAAGGCCGCCTCTATGTGGCAGCCGCAGACCAAGCACTGGCGATTTTTAATGATCTACCCTGCGAAATTGCCCGAGAAGGCGTAGTTTTTGTGCCCGCCAAGTTATTTTCGGACCTTGCGCGTGAATTGCCGGAGGGAACGGTACTTCTCGAGCGCGATGGTTCTAATCTTAAGGTGAGTGCCGGCCCAAATCGAGAGTTTACCATGAAGCTTCCGATTGTTGAGGAAGCGGCGTGGAGGGAATCACCGACCGTTGATTATGAAAACACGGCCGTCGTTCCTGTCAGTAAATTAGCTTACATGATCGAACAGGTGGGGTCTTGTGTCGCAACTGATTCGCCTCGTAACTACGGGACAGTCGCGTTTTTACATCGACCTCAATCGGATAAATCCTGCCTTCGAATGGTTGGAACAGACTCATTTAGGCTTTCATTTTGTGACATCAGGCTTGATATGCCAGACGCTTTCTTGAAAGCTGGGGTCAGCCTTACAAAAAGGGCTTTATCTGAGCTCGCCAGATTGGCTACTGAGGGTTTTGATACTGTAACTTTGAGCATCTCTGATGACCAAACTACACTTGTGGCTCAAGTCCCAAATTATCAAATTTTTGTCCGACTCTCGGCCGTGAAATATCCTAACTACACAGCCGTAATACCGGAAATTAAGCAGCGTGGCGTTTTAATGAACACAAACCACATGAAAAGTGTGACACGGCGCGTTTTGCTGGCAGCGGATAAAAGCCGGGTTTTGCAGTTGAGCTTTTCAGATGCATCACTTACCCTTAGCTCAAAGAACACCGCGCATTCTGAGAGTAGAGAGCGCATAGGTCTGGAAGGGTATCACGGGGCTAAATGTGACATTGCGATCAATGGCAAGTACATCACTGATATTGTTAGTGTCACTGGCGCCGAAAAGATGTCTCTTCAATTTAAAGACGCGGTGGAGCCAATCGTTTTAACGCCGTATGGCGAGCCGAACGATTGCAGCACGAAGCATATTCTTGTTCCGATCACTGGTAACCATGAAGTTACTGCGTGATTGGAACTCATTGTGCTTTGTGCCTTAGCTGTTTTGAAAATGTGACCACATGGAAGTGCGCATAAAGGGGCTGACTAATGACTGAAGTTGATAATACCGAGAAGAATACTGACGGAACATCGTATTCCGCCGACAACATCCAAGTTCTGGAGGGTTTAGAGGCCGTACGCAAAAGACCCGGGATGTATATCGGCTCCACGTCTGTCGACGGACTCCACCACTTGGTCTACGAAATTGTGGACAACTCAATCGATGAAGCCATGGGCGGGCACTGTTCTAAGATCGACGTAACCATTCACCTCGATAATAGTGTTTCTGTCAGGGACAACGGCCGTGGAATTCCTGTTGAGGTCCACAAAAAAGACAATAAAAGTGCTCTTGAGATCGTAATGACTGTTCTCCATGCGGGAGGAAAGTTTGACGATAAAGCCTTTGCTTTCTCGGGCGGCCTCCACGGAGTTGGGGCATCTGTTGTAAATGCTTTGTCAGAGTCGTGCCGCGTCGAAGTGAGACAAAATGGTAAAGTCCATATGCAAAGCTATAAGCGCGGCGTGCCAGATGGCGCCATCTCGGTCATTGGTACGACAGAATCACGCGGGACGATGACAAAATTTAAGCCGGATTCTGAGATTTTCCCGGACACAAATTTTCATTTTGATACCTTAGCAAAACGGCTTAGAGAACTTGCATTTTTGAATCAAGGCCTCGAAATCAATTTGATTGATGAAAGGACCGATCAAAAATCACAGTTCTTATATGAGGGCGGCTTAACATCTTTCTGCGAATATCTCGTAAAAGGGAAGACCGCTCTTCACTCAAAACCCATGACCATTAAGGGCCAGCAAAAAGATGGGGACAAAGTTGTCTTCTTGCTGGACTGCTCTTTGCAATGGACTGACGCCTACACGGAGAGTTTTTTCTCCTACGTAAATAACATCAACACCGTCGAGGGTGGCAGCCACGTTACTGGACTCAGAGCGGCATTAACTAGGGTTATCAACACATTTGCGGAAAAGACCGGCGCCCTAAAGCAATTTAAAGAAGGCATCACCGGAGACGACATACGCGAGGGTCTGTGCGGGGTGGTAGCAGTTCGAGTAAAGAATCCGGAATTTCAAGGCCAAACCAAGACCAAATTAGGCAACACCGAGGTTCGTCCTTGGGTTGAGCAGCTCGTTACCGATAAGCTTACGACCTATTTCGACGAAAATCCTGAAGTTGGCAAACGCATCGTTGGAAAAATTATCGACGCAGCTCGTGCCAGGCTTGCAGCTAAAAAGGCTCGCGAATTAACTCGGCGAAAAGGCGCGCTTGATTTTGCTGGGTTGCCGGGCAAGATGGCCGACTGCCAAGAAAAAGACCCCACTCTTTGCGAGCTGTTTTTAGTCGAGGGTGATTCAGCCGGCGGCTCTGCAAAGCAGGGTCGGGACCGAAAAACTCAAGCCGTTCTTCCGTTGCGCGGAAAGATTTTGAACGTTGAAAAAGCCCGCTACGACAAAATGCTATCCAGTCAGGAAATTAAGCTCCTCATTCAAGCTCTCGGAACCGGTATTGGTAAAGATGACTTTGACATCACCAAACTACGATACAACAAGATCATTTTGATGACAGATGCCGACGTTGACGGCGCGCACATTCGAACGCTTCTACTCACGTTCTTTTTTAGGCAAATGCCACAAATTATTGAGAGGGGATATCTCTACATCGCTCAGCCGCCTCTGTATAAATACAAAAAAGGCAAGGTTGAGCGTTATCTAAAAGACGACTCCGCACTGCTAGATTTCCTGGGTGATGCCGGAATTAGTAATGTTGAAGTCAAGGATGCACAAAATCGCGCGATTGATCGCAATGTACTGAAGTCCTTGATGACGAAATTACAGCGCTATCTTCAACTCATGGATCTTGCGTGTCGCCGCCGCGCTCGAGGTGTGGTCGATTATATTATCCAGCACGAAGACATTGGCCCCCAAAATCTCGCAAGTGAGGAGTCGGCGTTGGCCCTTGGGAAGAGGGTGTGTGACGATTTAAAATCCCACGACGCACGAGCTTACACAAACGCCAACGTTATCTTTGATCAGGAATATAGCCGCTACAGGTTGATGATTGACACAAGAGAGCGAGACATCCCACAGACCAGCCAAATCGACTCAGGCTTCTTTGCCAGCGGAGAGATAGTCGAGCTAAAGAGGCTGCGCAAGCAAATGGACGAAATCGCTCAAGCGCCATTTACTTGGATGAGCTTAAAGAAACCCAAAAAAGATGACGCCGATGACTCGAGCGATCAGGGCGAGGACGATGCTTCGCAGCCGGCCGTCTTGAGAACTCTCGCCGACCTCAAAGATTTCATTGTTCAGGAAGGTCGTCGGGGCGCATACGTCCAGCGTTACAAAGGCCTGGGTGAAATGAATCCGGATCAATTGGCAGATACGACCATGAAGCATGAGCACCGTACTCTGCTTCAGGTAGAGGTCGAAGATGCGATGGAAGCAGACTCCCTGTTTTCAACTTTGATGGGAGATGATGTAGATCCAAGACGAGAATTCATCCAGCAAAACGCGCTGAATGTTAGAAATCTCGATATCTAGTCGTAACCGCTGAGTTTTAGTGACGCTGTAATGACAGAAGTAAGGATGTTGAAATGGAACCCGCAAACAGTGTTATACCGATCAAAATAGAAGAGGAAATGCGCACAGCGTTTCTCGATTACTCGATGTCCGTCATCGTGTCCCGAGCCCTGCCAGATGTAAGAGATGGTTTAAAGCCAGTGCATCGCCGCATCCTTTTTGCGATGCATAATTTAAAAAATTATCATAACCGACCCTATCTAAAGAGTGCCCGTGTTGTAGGAGAGGTTATCGGCCGATACCATCCTCACGGCGACAGTTCCGTATACGAGGCTCTCGTTCGGCTCGCTCAAAATTTTGCGATGCGCTACACGCTCGTCGACGGTCAAGGAAATTTCGGGTCTATCGACGGGGATTCCGCAGCGGCCATGCGTTATACGGAGTGTCGTTTAGAGGAAGTCGCAGAGCTTCTCCTTACTGACATCGAAAAAGAAACAGTAGATTTCGGACCAAACTACGATAACAAGGAAGAAGAGCCTCTTGTTTTGCCAACTAGGCTGCCGCAGCTTCTTGTAAATGGCGCCTCTGGTATCGCCGTCGGTATGGCGACAAATATTCCTCCGCATAACCTGGGCGAGGTTCTCGACGCTCTTCTCGCTCTAATCGAAAACCCCTCCATGAGAATTGAAGAGCTCATGACTTACGTCAAGGGCCCAGATTTTCCAACTCGCGGACAAATTGTTGGTGTAGCCGGTATTCGCGAAGCGTTTATGACGGGCCGCGGATCCGTAGTCATGCGTGCTAGGTCAATTGTGGAGCCTGTGCCTAAATCTCAAGGCAAAGAGCAGATCGTCGTCACGGAAATACCCTACCAAGTCAACAAGGCGCGCTTGATCGAGCGTATAGCGGACTTAGTTCGTGAAAAGAAAATTGAAGGCATTACGGATCTGCGGGATGAATCTGCTGAAGACGAAATACGCGTTGTTATCGAATTGAAAAAGGGCGAGATCCCCGACATCATCCTCAATAACCTGTACAAGCTGACACCTATGCAGACAAGCTTCGGTGTGAACGCTGTGGCGCTAGTGAATGGCGCGCCGAAGGTTCTTAATCTCAAGCAGATGCTTGAGCAATTCTATCTACACCGCCGGGAAGTTGTTGTTAGAAGGACGGCTTACGAATTAAGACAAGCCGAGGCCAAGGGGCACATACTTCTTGGTTTAAAAATCGCTGTCGAAAACATTGATGAAGTGGTTCGAACCATTCGGGGCGCTACAAACACAGAGACCGCTCATCAAGATTTGGTGGCGCGATTTAAGCTGTCTGACACGCAGGCCAAAGCAATTCTCGAGATGCGCCTCGCCAAGCTTACCGGACTTGAGCGGGACAAAATTATTGCTGAATATAACGAGACGATGGCGTTGATAGCTGATTTGCAAGATATCCTTGCAACTCCTGCGAGAGTTACCAAAATCATCACGGATGACTTCAAGGACCTAAGAGAGCGCTTTGCTGATGAACGGAAAACCGAAATCATCGCCGATGCGGCAGACGAACTTACTATGGAGAGTCTGGTTGCAGATGAAGAGGTGGCCGTCACCATTTCACAGGCGGGCTATATAAAACGCACACCAATTGTAGAGATCAGAGCGCAAAAGCGCGGCGGTAAAGGTAAGAGCGGCATGCTGACGAAGGAAGAGGACATGGTGAAAAGCCTCTTCATCTCGTCTAACCATCAGTCGCTGTTATGCTTCACTAATAAAGGCCGTGTATACGACATTAAGGTGTATCAGGTGCCAGAACTTCCGCTGCGCAGTAAGGGCAAGCATTTCGCCAATCTCATCAAACTAGAAGAGGGCGAAAAAGTTGTAAGCGTTCTGCCAGTCAAAGAGTTTTCGGAAGGAAAATTTGTCATCAGCGCCACAGCTCAAGGGTATGTCAAGAAAACGGAGCTGATGGCCTACGATAACATTAGGGCAACCGGAATTATCGGTCTTAAGTTGGAAGATAACGACTCGCTCATTGGTTGCGCCATCTCAAACGGCAAAAACGATGTCGTTATGGCGACAAAGCAAGGAAAAGCCATCCGATTTAATGAGGACGAAATCAGACCCATGGGCCGAAGCGCTCGCGGCGTGACTGGAATTCGATTTGGCGAGGAGGACGACAACGTCATAGGCCTTGAAGTGATCGATGCTGAGTCAACTATACTGACGGTTTGCGAAAATGGTTACGGAAAACGCAGTCCTTTGGACGAGTATCGTCAACAGACGCGTGGTGGAAAAGGCATCTACACCATTAAATTAAGTGAACGTAATGGGCTTGTGGTAAGCATCGTTCAGGTTGCTGACACGGATGATGTCATGTTGATGACCACTGGCGGTAAGATTGTTAGATTCAGCGTGGAAGAGCTGGGCGTGATCAGCCGACACACACAAGGTGTTCGCCTCATTAATGTCGATGAGGGCGAAAAAGTCATAGGTGTTTGTAAGGTCATAAAATTCGAAGGCGAGGAAGTTGGATAACGTAGAATCCCTTATACGCTCGTTTCAATCCTCAGGCCTATACACCCACGTGTATGTGGCCTGTGGTTTTTTAAATCGATCTGATGTTTTGTATCAGCGCGAGTTAACCGCAGATGGTCGCAACATTTTCGACCTCTCAAGCGTGACCAAGGCTCTGGTGACAACGCCCCTCGCCCTTGCGCGATTATTGCGACATGGCCGATCGGCGGCTGACACAACCCTTCTCGAGTTATTCGGCGCAAGGGCCTGCGCGGAATTTGGTAAGTATGTTTCCAATCTCACTTTGGAGCAGATCCTTCGGCACGAAACGGGACTTCCAGCGTGGCGAAATTTTTATGTGGAGTGTGATGGCCATAGGCAATCACTATCAGAGTCCTTACAACGCGCACTTGGAGGCAGGTTCGACGACCCAAGTCCCTCTAAAAATCATGCAGATCTATATAGTGATATTGGATTTATGATCCTCGGACGCCTGATTGAAAAAAGTTTGGAACGAAAATTAAGTGACGAGTGGGCTGACTTCGCCCATTCAATCGGATTCCGCGGTCATTCGGATCTCGGAAGCTCGGTTATGATTGATGCGCGCCGGGCGGTGCCAACGGCATTTTGTCCCGTCAGGGGGCGAGAGCTGGTTGCTGAAGTCCACGATGAAAACGCCTGGGCCATGGGCGGTTTTACGGGCCATACCGGGCTTTTTGGCTCAGGGCCGGCTGTTTGCGAGTTTTTGCAAAAGCTGTGGCGAAGCGACGTGGGCAACAAGATTATCATGGAAAATTTTCATCGAAGCGACTCCCCAGGAGATTCCCTACTTGGTTGGCGGAAAGGTCGTGATGTGAGCTCAAAAACGTTCGCCTCGGGACGAGGGTGCGGCCATCTGGGATTCACCGGCACCGCATTCTGGGTTGATCCAAAGTCACTAACATTTTCCGTGGTGTTAACAAATAGAGTGATCTCAGGCCGTATTCCAACCGCGGCGATCAGGGATATGAGATCGAAAGTCTTCGCCGGGCTCTGGGACATTCTTCAAGCTAATATGGATTCATGACAGATACAAAGAATATTCGAGATGTGGTGGTGATTGGCCGGGGATTTGCTGGCCTAAGCCTCGCCGTCGAGTTGGCCCAATCTGGGATGGTTAACGTCGAAATAATTCACGATGACGCCGATGCCCTAGAGGCGTCGAAGGCAGCTCACGGGATTGCCACGATCAAAGGGATTTTCGAGGCCGACTCAGAGCTTTTTTCAAAGAAAATTGATGGCCACCTGGGTTTTAATAAATGGCTACAAGGTCTTGAATCATTAGTCGGCGCTGAAAGGCCGGCCAGCGCTTGGCGCCTAGGCGTAGCAGAAGCATTTACGACGGCGGCAGATTTTAGAAAAGATTTCGGTAGAATTTATCGCAGCGATTTCATTGGCCTTAAAAACGTAAAGATCGACTTTACCACTAAAGGCCAATTCGCAAGCGCATTCTATCCCGCAGATTTTTGGATTGATCCACAATATCTGTTGGACATTTTGGTTGAGGCCAGCAAGCGTCTAGGCGTTGTAATAACCCGAGACCGTGTTTTAAAAATTAAACCAGCAGAAGGTTACTCAGAGCTTCGACTCAAGTCCGCTCAAACGATGACGGCCCGATGTACGGTGATATGTGCTGGTGCTGGGACGGCGAACCTTATTGCTGGCAATGGATCTGAAGTGTTGGGCCCCATGTTCGCGGTACCTGGGTCGACCTTCAAGGCGAAGAGCGAGCGAAACGAGTCTTGTGAGGTCAAAGGAACATCCGGAGTCATTTCATTTGGGGAAAATATTCATTGGGGATCTACGAGTGAGCTCGCTCGCTCTTTAACAAGAGACATGTCTTCAACCAAGCCACCAACTGTCGCCGAGCAGATTGATGCAGGAAAAAAATTACTAACAAAGTTGGGGCGTCATAATTCCGATTCAACAAGTATTAGACCATCTTGGGGCGTTCGGGTCAGAACCCGCAAACGAGATCCTTTTGTTGCTTGCGCGGAGCCTCGCGCAAATATTTGGGTCAGCACCGGGTTTTATAAAAGTGGCATTACTTTATGTTGGCTATTATCGAGGAACGTCGTTAGTCGAGTATTGGAGTCCGTCACAATCTCTGCGCGCCGAGCGACTTCCAGTCGCTAGCCCGCACGAGCCAACGAGCGTCGTCAAAGGCTTGCCACGAGTCAAGCCGCAACGAAACCCAAAGTCGCTCATTTTGGGGTAACTGGGCCACGATTGTTGCCGGCACGGTGATTTTCCCTGACGATGCAGGCGCGGTGCATGTGACTCCTTTAAAGGCGGCAGCTGGTGAGATCGATAGTGTTACCATCGAGTTTTTAGAATCACCATCCATGGCCCAGGAGGCAACAAATGTTTGTGAGGCGGTTAATTTTAACGCCGGAGGGTCGACATCCTCTAAAAAGTCGTCATCTGCAGGCGCTTGGTCTCGACCCGCGAACGTGACCGACTTTAGAAGAGTTGGTTTTGCAAACCTTAGTTGACCATAGCCGCTCGATGTCCGCGCCGTGATGCTCCATTCCGTGCTTTGCCGCTGCGTGGCAGCAAAAGAGCCGGCCACGGTAGAGTTTGAGATTGTCGTAGCACTGGCATTGATGAACCCACGACTAGTTACGCTAAGAATCTGATTGGATTTTCTGGAGGCGGGAAACGACGGGGGAACGTTGTTAATATTGCACGAGGGAGTTTGCACTTTTGATAAGGCTGCCGAGAGTGACGAGCTGGGGCGCTCAGCTCCGGCGATTGCCGACAATTCCAGTCGCCCCCCGCCTAGGTCGACAGAAAAAATATTTATCGCGTCGCGATCTGCATTAGGGGGGGTTTCCGCTATGATCATCCCTTTCGCCGTTTTTTCATCATCTTTAGAAGCCCAAGACATAATAACGATCGTCACGGTTTGATCTTTGGGCAAACTCGACACGGTTTCGTTGAACTTGGTCGCAGACCGGCCCGCACAAGGCGTGTAGGTAGATATAGATTTTTTATCTGATGACGTGGCAAAAAAACCAAACTTGCAATTAGCCGCGACACGAGTCTCAAAGTTCAAATTTATGGAAAGTCTATCCAAGGAACGCTCAAATGTAACCGACTCCGGGATAATGATCGAATCATTAGCTCCCGCGCGACGTGGCGCCTTGGGGGCAGCCGCAAATTTACAACCAGCCAAACCTAGAGCGATATTAGCTGCCACAACCAGCATGGCCAAAGCGTTTTTGTGTCTGATGAGTGAAGCCATAAGCCCCGCGAAAGGTCGACTAAAATAAATGGACATCATCTTTATTCTACCAAAAATGCGGTATTGGCCTATAATCCACTAATCGTTTAAAAATCACGGGACGGCCCGGCCGCGAAGTTATTCTTCGGTAAACGTCCCATCGGATTAGGGTTTTTATGTCTATTACCGATTTGACCCAAGCTCTAACATATTTTCTCGCCATGTTGTTTGCGTTGACGTTCCACGAGGCCGCCCACGCATTCGCGTCCCATAGTTTTGGAGATGACTCAGCCAAGCGCGAAGGTCGATTGAGTCTTAATCCGACCGTGCATATGGATATGCTTGGGACCGTTGCGCTTCCCCTCGTTTGCTCCATTATGGGCGCCCCATTCATCGGATGGGCAAAGCCAGTGCCCTACGACGAGAGAAATTTTAGAAATCCGACCCGCGACGTTGTGTTGACGGCGGCGGCTGGGCCAGTGGCAAATCTTTTGTTGAGCTTTATTTGTCTAATTATTTTTCGTTTAAACGCGCAACTTGATTGGTCCATTTTTGCAAAGGGTAGCTTTCTTGCCCCATTGATGGGTGTGGTTGGTGCCATGATTTATGTCAACGGCATCTTGGCGTTCCTTAACCTGCTTCCCTTGCCACCCCTGGACGGAGCTACGATCATGCGCGCCTTCATGGATAGGAGTTTGTGGGAGCGTTATGAGATGGCTGTAGCCCCATGGGGTTTTGTCATCATTTTAGTTCTAGCGTCGATGGGCGGTTTGAATTGGATTAGTGGACTCACGGCCTTTTATGTCAGTTTTATGGATGCTTTAGCGTCCCCGATCATATCGGCGCTGCTATAGGCATGGACAACCCCAAGAAGCCCATCTTTATATAGTGCGCCCTTAGGGCGCATTTTTATTGACCGCGGAATGACTTTTTCTATAGGATTTAGGTCCAGCGTAGGGATATTTCCCGAGCTCGGGTCAACAAAGGTCTCCCGCCCCAAAGAAATCGACTTTTAGATTTATCCGGACAGCAAGATGCGTGCAAAACAGCGTACGAAATACATTTTTGTGACCGGCGGTGTAGTGTCGTCTTTGGGCAAGGGTATCGTGGCGGCAACAGCTGGCGCACTTTTGGAGACACGAGGCCTAAAGGTTATATTAACTAAGGCTGACCCTTATATTAATATCGACCCGGGCACCATGAGCCCGCATCAGCATGGAGAGGTTTTTGTAACAGACGATGGTGCAGAGACAGATCTTGATATTGGGCACTACGAACGGTTCACTCACGCCACCCTCAGTCGTGCCAACAGCTTTTCAGCTGGAAAAGTATACGACACCGTTCTTTCTAAGGAACGTCGCGGAGATTACCTCGGCGGCACAGTTCAGGTCATCCCACACATTACAGATCAGATCAAAGAGTTTATTTTCAAAGCCAGTGAAGGCGCAGATATTGCCATAATTGAAGTCGGCGGTACGGTGGGCGACATCGAGAGCCTGCCATTTCTTGAGGCGATTAGGCAGATTCGTTATGACCTCGGTGATAGCAACTGCATGCTCGTTCATTTAACTTTGGTGCCGTACATCGCGGCTGCTAAAGAGCTAAAAACCAAACCGACTCAGCACTCCGTCCGGGATTTGCGTCAAATTGGTTTGCAGCCAGATATGCTCGTGTGCCGGAGTGATCGTAAAATCCCAACTGAGCAGCTCAAGAAAATTGCCCAATTTTGTAACGTAAAACAAGATCGAGTTTTCGAGGCCCTGGACGCAGATAGTATTTATCGGCTTCCTCTACTGATGAATAATCAGGGGTTTGATCAGGCGATTGTCGAGACCTTAAATATCTGGACTGGCGCTCCCGATTTGGCGGCATGGCGGCGAATCGTCCACAATCTCGATCACCCATCGGTAACCACAAAGATTGCGGTTGTGGGCAAGTACGTTGGTGTTTTCGATAGCTATAAATCAATCGACGAAAGTTTGGTGCACTCTGGCATTGCGAACGGCTGCAAGGTCGACGTTGAATACATCGATGCCGATGAAATAACTCCTGCTAACGTAACTCAAACGTTGTCACGATTTGATGGAATCCTTGTTCCTGGCGGCTTTGGTTCAAGGGGCGTTGAGGGCAAAATTACGGCCATTAAGTTTGCCCGTGAATCCGGAAAGCCATTTTTCGGAATTTGTCTTGGTATGCAGGTTGCTGCCATTGAGTTTGCTCGGCATGCGCTTAAGCTACCAAGAGCCCACAGTCAGGAATTTGACCCACAGTCTCCAGATCAAATCATTCACCTCATGGACAGCCAGAAGGCCGTGACCGCTAAAGGCGGCACCATGCGCCTAGGAGCTTATCCGTGCATGTTAGCTCAGGGATCCAAAGCACATCAAGCGTACGGCAGCACGGAGATCAGCGAGCGCCATCGCCATCGTTTTGAATTCAATAATGATTATCGTGCGAAGTTCGAGGCCGCCGGAGTTGTGTTTTCTGGCCTTTCCCCAAATGGTGATTTGGTTGAGATTATGGAGATGAAATCCCACCCTTGGTTTGTGGCCTGTCAGTTCCACCCAGAGCTAAAAAGTAGGCCGACAAAGGCCCACCCGCTGTTTCGCGAATTTGTCGCGGCCGCTGTCCAGTCGAAGAAGGCAAAGTAATGTCAGAAAAGCCTACGAGTAGTCGGGATTTGCGTGAAAAATTTATTCGTTCAGGTCGAAAGGCGCTCGAAGAAGAGGCCCATGCGCTCCGCGACACGGCTTTAAAATTAGGTGATCCATTCGCCGAAGCTGCAGAGTTGATGCTGGCCGCCAAAGGCAAGGTCGTGGTCACTGGTCTTGGCAAGTCTGGACACGTTTCTCGCAAGATTGCAGCGACGTTTGCAAGTACGGGAACCCCTTCTTTTTATCTGCATCCTGCAGAGGCCCTGCATGGTGATTTGGGAGTGATTCAGCGTCAGGACGTGCTTTTAAGCGTCGCGTTTGGTGGAGAAACCGACGAAGTGATCTCGGTCGCGCGTCACGCCAAAAGGATTGGAGTTGCCGTCGTTGCCATTACGGGAAACCTACAGTCATCCCTGGCAAAACTTGCAGATTATGTTATCGATGGCTCCGTATCAAAAGAGGTTTGTCCCCATAATCTTGCCCCCACTGCATCCACCACTGTAGCTCTGGCTCTTGGTGATGCGCTCGCAGTAGCCCTTATGGATGCTCGCGGGTTCAGCGCCGCAGATTTTGCACGCCTCCACCCATCGGGGGCGCTGGGTCGCAAATTGTCGATGGTCAGTGATCTTATGAAACCAGCAGGAGCAGCTCTTCCCGCCGTTGGCCCAGACGCCACGTTTCATGAGGTTTTGGAGGCGGTAACCCGCAAGAATTACGGTATTGTTCCAGTTGAAGACAAGCAAGGACGATTGATTGGCGCCATCTCGGATGGCGACATTAGGCGAGCCTTGTTGGCACAAGGCGCTGGAGCGATTAATTTATTAGCCAGTCAGATGATGACGAAGTCGCCCCGATCAATTGGGGGGAGCAGTCTCGCCATTGACGCCTTTAAGCGGATGGAAGAGGCACAAATCACCTCAATTTTTGTTATTGATGAGACGAAGCCCGGAGTTTTGCTCGGATTGATCAGAATGCATGACCTTCTGGCCGCAAAGATCGTATAATAGTCCTCGTCATGAGCAAGGGCAGAATCTTCTTTATATTTATTTCGTTGGCTGTAACTGCCGCAGCGATATTTATTTACCTAAATCAAAGTCATCAACGAAGCCAAAAGAACATTGTTGGATCCGCCATCAAATCTAAGCTTAGAAACTACGAGCTATATCGATACCGACAAGATCAGCTAATCGCCAGAGCCACGGGCTCCGAAGCAACATTATTTGATCAGGGACGACTTGTATGTGAAGGCGGCGCAAGGGCCGTGCGGATATCTCCAGAGCTTCGTCAAGAAATATCTTCCGACAAAGCAGAAGTTGTTTTCCAGACAGAAAATCTTTTTGGGCACGGCGCTGGAGTGGTCGACACCATACTATTTTCGGGAAATGTCGATTATATTCGAGGAAACAGCCGCTTCCAGACTGAGTGGATTAAATACACCGAAAAAACCGGCGAAGCTGTTTCGGATAAGCCCGTCAGGATTGAGTCCGACGGCCAGTTTATTGCTGCGGAAGGTGGCATGATTTACAACGCCAAAACGGAAGATCTCCGCCTCAAGGGCGGCGTTTTTGGAAGTCTGCGAACTGATTTGATGGATAAACAGCTCGGAGGCAAGTCGAAGAAATGATTTATCGGAAATTAATTAATGTAGGCATTAACTGCGTGTACATGATGACCTGCTTGGCGATCCTCCCGTCCACTCCTGCAAGCGCGGAATTGATCGAAGATTCAGAGGATATCGAAACGACCGCGCCGCTAAAACCAAGCACCCCCACTAAGCCACCCCACCCTACCGATTCAGCGCCAAAGAACGAGCCAGGGGCTAAATCACCCCAGGGCGCTTCACAAACCAAGCCCGCGGTGGAGGAAGACAAACCATTACCCAAGACCAAGGGCAAAGCCGGTAAGGCTGGCGTTGTTAAGTTTTGGAGCAAGAGTTTGTCTGGACTAAAAAATCCCGGCACACTGATGCTTGAAGAGAACGTTGTAGTAACTCAAGATGATGTGCGCCTTGAAGCTGATAAAGCGACTATATTTTTTGAATCAAAATCCCGCGACGTTCGAGAAGTTCATGCGGTTGGTTCGGTTAAATTTACGAGAACAGACCCCGATACGGGCCTGCCTGTTCGAGCGGAGGGCCGCGAAGCTATTTTCAATAATACGAAGCGGCTTGTTACGATGAAGGGAGAGCCGGTATTGTATCGCGGCGAGGATGTTGTGAGGGGAAAGATTATTTACTACGATCTTCAAAACGGCTGGGTGAAGGCAGACCGCGTTGAGGGTGTCGTTCAGCCATCAGCTAAAAAACCGAGTTCATCCAAATGAATGACGCCGTAAATAGATACTCGGGAGACAGCGCCGAGCTTGTAGCGGAGCAGCTTTGTAAATCGTTTAAGACACGTCAGGTCGTCAAATCGGCGAGCTTTCGCGTGAAAACGGGCGAGGTCGTTGGCTTGCTCGGACCAAACGGAGCTGGAAAAACGACTAGCTTCTATATGGTCGTAGGACTTTTACAGCCGCAGTCTGGCAGAATTATGATGAACGATCTGGATATCACAGATCTACCGATGCATGTTCGCGCTAAAAAGGGCATATCGTATTTACCGCAAAACATGAGTATCTTCAGGCGAATGACAGTCGAGGACAACCTGCTTGCCGTGATGGAAGTCGCCGGACTACCGAGGGCCAAGCGAGGTGATCGCTTAGAGGAATTATTGACCAAGTTTCAAGTAACCCATATTGCGAAATCATTGGGATCGGCGCTCTCAGGCGGCGAGCGCCGTAGAGTCGAGATCGCCCGCGCTTTGATCATCGAGCCCCGCTTTTTGCTGCTAGACGAACCATTTGCGGGAATTGATCCGGTAACGGTCAACGAAATCCAGCAAATTATCCTGTCGTTGAAGAATGATGGGCTCGGCGTGCTGATCACGGATCACAATGTTCGCGAAACCCTTGGTAGCTGCGACCGGGCGTATATACTAGCCAGCGGACAGATCATAGCACATGGCCTACCTCAGGACGTCGCGAACAATAAAGCCGTACGTGAGAGCTACCTGGGCGAAAACTTCAGGTTTTAAAAGTGGTCAATGATCAGTTTACTGCTATACTGCTATAGGATGGTTTTGCGGCCGATATTGGCAGGCTTGCCACCAAAGTGTAGGGATGTTCTATGGCGATAAAATTGGGACAGTCGATTGGGCTGGGCCAGAACCTAACAATGACCCCCCAGCTGCAGCAGGCCATCAAGTTGCTGCAGCTATCTCGACTTGAGCTTGAGCAGTTTGTCGAAACTCAGATGGCAGAAAACCCGGTGCTTGAAGAGGCGTCGCCAGAAACCACGGATGATTACTCACCAATTGAAAAAGAATTTACGGAGTCAGAGGCTGTAAGTGGTCGACTTGAAGAGGCTTCGTCGATTGTAGACCAAGTTGGAAAGTCCAAGGACAATGAAGTTGATTGGGAGAGGCTGTCGGCCTATGAGGAGTCGCGACATCAAGCATCAAGTGCCGGATCTAAGGGCGGTCATGACGATGAAGCTCCAAACTACGAAAACATCGTTACTAAAGCCTCGACCCTTCAAGAATACGTGCTAGATCAGGCTCGGGAAGTTGATTTTTCTGCTGAGGAATTAAAAATCGCTGAACAGATAGCTGGCAATATAGACGACAGAGGCTATTTAACAATTTCGATCGAGGAGCTTTGCGAAAAAGAGCGCTTTGATCGTGAAATGGCTGAGGGTGTACTGGATACTCTGCAGCGCTTTGAGCCACCGGGGATCGCCGCGCGCGATCTTCGCGAATGTTTGTTGATTCAGATCAAGCATTTTCAGCTCCGCAATGGCATCGTGGAAAAAATAGTCGCGAATCACCTTCATGACTTAGAAAATCGAAACTACTCGGCGGTAGCCAAGGCCCTCGGCGTCCCTCTTGATACTGTTTATACGAATGTAGGAATTATTGCCGGTCTAGAGCCTATCCCGGGCCGACAGTTTGGACCTGATGCGCCCCAGTATGTGATACCCGATGTTTTCGTTTTTAAGCTCGGCGGAGAGTGGCTTGTCAGCATGAACGAGGACGGTCTGCCGCGTTTAAGAGTCAGCTCTTTTTACAAAGACATGCTGAAAGAGCAAAAAGCCGTGCCGGGCAAAAAGGGCGAGGGCAAAGAGTACCTCGACGATAAAATTCGTAGCGCCAAATGGATTATTAAAAGCATGGAGCAGCGGCAGCGCACGATTCATCGAGTTATGGAAAAAATCCTGGAACGTCAGCGCGATTTTTTCGAGTATGGCATTCAGTATCTGAAGCCGATGGTTCTTCGCGATATTGCAGATGCCCTTGAGCTGCATGAATCGACAATCAGTCGCGTCACTACAAATAAATATGTTCATACTCCGAGAGGGATATTCGAGCTCAAATTCTTCTTCAATAGCGCAATCGGCCGGAGTGATGGCGAGAGTGTCGCTAACGAGGCGGTAAAAAGTCGGATCGCCGACATCGTTAAGGCCGAAGACAATAACAAGCCATTATCAGATCAGCAAATCATGGAAATGCTGACGAAAGAAAACATCGACATTAGTCGCCGCACTGTTGCGAAATATCGTGAGCAACTGGGCATTCTGCCGAGTAGTAAACGTCGAAAGCCATTCTAAATGACGAAGCCTCGAGTCGTTATCGTTACTGGCCTGTCTGGCGCGGGACTTTCGACCGCTCTGCACACCCTACAAGACAACGGATTTTATTGCATCGACAATTTGCCGATCGAGCTGCTCTGGGATACCGTGGGTCTGATAGAGTCGAACAAGATATCAACAGATGTTGGTTATGCGTTTGGGATGGATATTCGAAGTGCACAGTTTGCAAAAAAGTTCCCGTCTATAAAAAAAGATTTAGCAGCTCGCGTTGAATTAGACGTCATTTTTATTCGAGCGGATGGCTTCGAATTGCAGCGACGATACGGAACGGCTCGAAGGCGACACCCTGCGGCCGACCTCGCCACAGATCTCGAGGGCCAAATTAGCAAAGAGGACGCGCTTCTTAAGCCCGTAGCAGAGGCGGCCGATGTTAACGTGGATACGACTCACCTTAAACCCAGGCAGCTTTGCTCCCTCATTGAATCAAGGTATCAAAAAACTGTCGGCCGCCCGCTGCGGACGCTACAGGTTGTTTTTGTTAGTTTCGGGTTTAAATATGGACCGGTCACCAGCATAGAGCAGCTCCACGATGTCCGCTTTCTTCCGAACCCCTATTTTGAGCCAAATTTAAAGATTAAAACCGGCTGCGACCTCGACGTACAAAACTACGTCTTTCAGTCACCGGCAGCAGTGGAAATCTTCAATAAGCTTATCGAGTTATACCGCTTTCTTCTGCCGCAGTATTTGGCAGAGGGACGGCACTTTCTTAGAATCGGCATTGGCTGCACCGGGGGCCAGCACCGAAGCGTCGCCCTTGCCGAGCGCCTATCAAAGGAGCTTGCTAAGGAAAAACTAGCCGGAATCGAAATTTCGGTGACTCACCGGGACATTTAACTTCAAAAAATTTCGCAGCGGAAAACAGCAAAAAAGGCTAGAATTTGCCCCATCTTTTGACTGTAAGCCCTATGGGGGATCCTTATATCCTATGAGTACCATCTCGCCAGATCTACATAAGTTGAGACAGTTTTCGGACCGCCATTTGGGACCGTCGCCGTCAGAGCAGGCCCAGATCTTGTCATCTCTCAAAGCCAGCTCCCTCGAGGAGCTTTCTGATCGGGCCGTTCCGAAGGGAATTAGAATGGGCAAGCCCCTTCAGCTTCCCTCACCTCTTACTGAGGAGGAGGCGCTAAAAAATCTTAAGCAGATCGCCAGCAGAAATAAGATTTGGCGCAGTTTTATCGGTATGGGTTATCACGGAACCAATGTGCCGCCACCGATTCAAAGAAACATTCTTGAAAATCCAGGTTGGTACACACAATACACGCCCTACCAAGCTGAGATTAGTCAGGGCCGCCTTGAGGCGCTCTTAAATTTTCAGACGATGGTCGTTGAGCTAACCGGACTACCAGTTGCCAATGCAAGTCTTTTGGATGAAGCAACTGCCGCGGCAGAAGCCATGATGATGAGTTACTCGGGTCGTCAGGATCAGTCAGCTCAAAAATACTTCGTATCCAAAGCCTGCCATCCGCAAACCGTAGCTCTCGTAAAGACTCGAGCAGAGCCGTTTGGCATCGATGTTGTTGTTGGGGACTATTCCGATTTTATTTCCGGTTCAGGATGTTTCGGCGCGATATTTCAGTATCCTGAGTCAATGGGCGGTCTAGTTGATTATAAAGATATTTTGACGAGGGCTCGTGAACGCAAAGTTGTGACAACACTGGCTTGTGACATTCTTGGCCTCGTTGTTCTTCAGTCGCCGGGTGCTTTGGGCGCAGATATTGCCATCGGCAATTCTCAGAGATTTGGCGTACCTATGGGCTTTGGCGGGCCTCATGCAGCATTTATGGCAACGACCGAAGAACATAAACGCAAGTTGCCTGGGCGTATAGTTGGAGTATCGAAAGACAAAGAGGGGCGTCACGCTTACCGCTTAGCCCTTCAAACTCGCGAGCAACACATTAGGCGAGAAAAGGCGACCAGTAATATTTGTACGGCACAGGCACTTCTTGCAATTATGGCGAGTATGTATGCCTGTTATCATGGCCCCGAAGGCTTAAAGGATATTGCAAATAGAGTACACGCGGCAGCCGCCGTCTTCGCTGCTGGACTTAAAAAATCTGGGTTCAAGTTACTCAGCGAGACATTTTTTGACACGGTTAGTGTCGTTTTGTCACCACAGCAACGTCAAACCGTGATGGCGGAAGCGGCGCGCCGACAAATAAATCTGCGATGCGACAGTCCCGAGGTCATCGGTATTGCATTCGACGAGACCGTCACACCGTCGGACTTGCGCGACTTGTTGGATGTTTTTGGCTGTAAGGCCGACGTTGACGCTTTGGCGCAGTCTTCGCTCAGCGGCATTCCCGAAAAATTGCGTCGCACAACAGCGCCCTTGGCAAGCGCAGTTTTCTCAAGCTTCAGAAGTGAAACCCAATTGATGCGATACATCAAGGGTCTTGAGTCCAAGGATTTGTCGCTAACAACCAGCATGATCCCCTTGGGTTCGTGTACCATGAAGCTCAATGCGGCGGCAGAATTGATGCCCGTGAGTTGGCCGGAATTTGGCAAGCTCCATCCTTTTGTGCCCAAAGATCAGTCTGCAGGATATCAGGAGATGTTTGCGCAGCTAGAACAGTGGTTGTGCGAGATTACTGGATTTAGCGCTATTAGCCTTCAGCCAAATAGCGGAAGTCAGGGCGAGTACGCAGGTCTTCTTGTGATCCGCGCATATCTCAAAGCAACAGGTCAAGGGCACCGCAAGACCTGCCTGATACCACAGTCAGCCCATGGCACGAATCCGGCGAGCGCAGCAATGGCTGGAATGAAAATCGTGATTGTTGGCTGTGATGAAGACGGCAACATTGACATTACAGACTTGCAGAAAAAGGCAGCCGAAAATGCCAGTGATCTAGCTTGTCTTATGGTGACGTATCCTTCGACGCACGGAGTCTTTGAGGAGGGTATTCGCGAGGTTTGCGAAATTATTCATAGACATGGTGGGCAGGTCTATATGGACGGAGCCAACATGAATGCCCAGGTTGGACTCTGTCGCCCCGGAGACTTCGGTCCTGATGTGTGTCACTTGAATCTGCATAAAACATTTTGTATTCCTCATGGCGGAGGCGGCCCCGGTATGGGCCCTATCGGTGTGGCCAAACATTTAGTTGATTACTTGCCAGGTCACCCGCTTTCAGAGATGGTTGGTGGGCGCCATTCTTTTGCCGTATCAGCAGCACAGTGGGGAAGCGCAAGTATATTGCCTATATCTTGGATGTATATACGAATGATGGGCGAGAGTGGTCTTAAGAAAGCCACTCAAATCGCCATCATGAATGCAAATTACATTGCGCAAAAACTTGATCAACACTTCCCGGTTCTTTATAGAGGACAATCTGGTCTTGTCGCACATGAGTGCATCGTCGATATCCGTGGTTTTAAAGCGCAGACCGGTATTGAGGTAGAGGATATCGCCAAACGTTTAATGGACTATGGATTTCACGCGCCAACGGTTTCATTCCCAGTGGCGAACACCCTTATGATTGAGCCAACAGAGAGTGAAAGCAAGGCTGAGCTCGACCGCTTCTGCGACGCGATGATTAGCATCAAGTCAGAAATAGACAAAATCTCTCGCGGCGAATGGGACAAAACCTTAAACCCGTTAAAGCAAGCCCCGCACACGTCTTCCATGATTGCCGGGGACCAGTGGGACCTACCCTATTCTAGATCGGTGGCCGCCTTTCCTGCGCCATGGACTCGGTCTAGAAAGTTTTGGCCATCGGTGGCTCGTATTGACAATGCACTAGGCGACAGAAATCTCGTCTGTACGTGTCCTGACATATCGGAGTACCAATAAGGTAAGCGAGCTTTAGCGGGAGCTTAGAGCTCCCTACTCTTTTATGAATGACTCGTAGGCCTTTGCGTCCAAGAGACCCGACGCGTCTGATGGGTTGTCCATCTCGATTTTGATGAGCCAGCCGTTTTTATAGGTGTCACCTTGTAGGCTTTCAGGGGCGCCCTTGAGGGCGGTGTTAACAGCAGTTACCTTGCCAGAAACCGGCATATATAGATCACTCACTGTTTTTGTCGATTCAATTGTTCCGAATGAATCGCCGGCCTTATAGGATTTTCCTGCTTCGGGTAAATCGACAAATACGATGTCGCCGAGCTGTTCCACGGCGTAGGCAGTCACGCCTACAGTGCCCGTTTTGCCCTGCACATCGATCCATTCGTGATCTTTTGTGTATTTGAAATTAGTCGGAAACTCCATGATGATCCTCCAGAAATTATTTTATTTCGTTCGAGCTGCGTAAAGTGGGCGACGGACAATTTTAGCAAGCTTTTGATGGCCCCGAATCTCCACTGAAATCGATTCGCCGTCCGCAAGAGAGCTGTCTACCAAGGCCATTCCCCCAGCACCGCCGACTGTTGGAAGTACAGAGCCACTGGTAACTTCGCCAACTCGGCGCCCATTTGCAAACATCGGCATGCCGTGTCGAGGAATCCCCTCATCCGTCATCGTAAAAGCGATCATTCGGCGTTTCACTCCCGAACTCTTTTGTGCGAGCAAGGTATTCCGACCAATGAAGTCGCCTTTGTCTAGTTTTGTAGCCCAGGAAATGCCGGCCTCTAATGGCGAGACGCCTTCATTCATGTCGTTGCCATACAACAAGTAACAGGCTTCGAGACGAAGGGTATCGCGGGCGCCAAGCCCGACCGGCACCACTCCGTGCTTTCCCGCGAGCTCATAAAGAGCGGCCCACACGGACTTAGCGCTTTCGGCGGGAAGGTAAATTTCAAAGCCGAACTCACCTGTATAGCCGGTTCTGGCAATGAAGGCGCTTCCACCCCCAAGGCGGCTTTTCATGATGTGAGTGTAGCCTAGATTTTTTAACGAGACGACCTCATCAGCTTGAAGTAGCGAAGACAGGGCGGCCAGAGAGTTTGGTCCTTGCACTGCAATTTGCGCCCACTGATCGCTCTCGTCAGCAACCGTCACTTGGAAGTCGCGAGACTTTTCGCGAATCCATTCGAAATCCTTTTGGCGATTAGACGCGTTGACGCAAATAAAGAATTCATCCTCGTTGATCTTGTAGATGATCAGGTCGTCAATCATGCCACCCGCGTCGTTAAGAATGGCGCTATACTGTCCAGCTCCAGCGTTCAAACGAGAAACATCATTAATCGTTAACCACTGTAAAAATCGGGCGGCATCCTTACCCGTGACCCGAATCTCGCCCATGTGGCTGACATCGAAAATACCACACGCCTGCCGCACGGCTTTGTGTTCGGCCAGAACACTCGTGTAGCTCACCGGCATGAGCCAGCCCCCAAAAGGCACCATTTTGGCGCCAGCTTGAACGTGCATGTTGTAGAGGGGTGTCTTTCTGTTTTCCGCGGTCACGTTTGCCAAGTCTACTCCCACAAGGGCGGCTTGAACCGAGCTGTTGGCCGCCCAAAAAACAAATTATTCCAGAACTTTATGGGAGTGCCGTGGAGGTGTCAACGAAGCTAACACGTGACTTAATTTTTGAATGGGCATGGATTTGTAACCTATTGAAATAAATAAGATTATCTCTTGGTATAAAGTTTGCTCATATGGTGCTGAGGCCGCAGCCTAGACTCTGCGGCTCGGGCGGACAATGGTTTCATGTGGGCATCGAAGATAACAAAGCCTGTCGATTCTTGGTGGAATAAAGCTGTTGTTGTTAATTGCAGAATGCGGAAGTGGGAGTTGAGTTATGAAAAAGCTATTCAGTACTGGTTCAAGATTAAGTCGCTTTAAACGTCAGCTAGCGTTAGCCGGCGTATTCCTTGGTTTCATGTTGGCAGGAATCAGTGAAGCCGCTACTGTGTACAGTTGTGCGGGCAATGGCGAGCGCTGTGTTGTCCGCCTAGAAGACGGAATGGTTGGGGATCAGGTCCGAGTTTTGGACGAAAAGGCTAGGCCAATAGCCACTGGTCGGATTATTAAAAGACGCGGAAACTTCGCGGTTATTACAGTCTCCAACGCGCGCCAAACAGTGCGCAAAGGTTATCCGGTCATCGTTAACATCGACAGTCGCTCAAGTAGCTTACAATGGGCGGCATCGTTCACAAATCAGGATTAATAGCTGACGGGATCTTTGCTGACCTGTCAATTGTGATCATTACCCTAAATGAAGAAAAAAACTTGTCCAAACTTTTGGACGTTGTGCCCAAGTTTGCTGAGATCATAATTGTTGATAGTGGAAGCACGGACAAAACGACGTCAGTAGCGAAAGATTTTGGGGCAAGGGTTGAGTTCCGAGCCTTTGACAATTACGCCAGTCAAAAAAATTATGCCATGTCTCTATCGACCAGGCGCTGGACGCTGGTTCTAGATGCCGACGAGGTGCCGGATCCTGATTTGTGGCAGGCTATCGGCCAAGTCACCAGTCAACCGGCTATTGAAAATTTAGCTTTTGAATTGAGGCGCCAACTCATCTTTCTTGATCGCAAGATGCGGTTTGGAAGAACCCGCGATAAGGTTGTCAGACTCTTTAAATCACACACTGCCGCGTATCAGAATGAAATTCACGAAAAGCTCATGGTTGCGCCGGAAGTCAGCCTTAAACGCCTTGACGGGGTGCTTTGGCACCAGAGTTATCACGACCTAGAGGATTACTTTTCTAAGTTCAATCGTTACACCTCCATGATGGCGACAACGCGCTGGAGGGACGATCGAGTTTCGCCCAGCGTTTTAATCATAGCGGCCCGTCTACCGGCGGATTTTTTTATACGCTATGTCGTTAAGTTGGGTTTTCTAGATGGTTGGCCCGGCTTCTTGTGGGCGTCACTTTCAAGTTTTTACAGCTTCGTAAAATATGCCAAGATCAAGGAAATTTCAGATAAGGTTTCCGCATGAAGGTTTGGCATCTCATCTCGAACCGGTGGAATAGCGCTATTAGCGAATACGCAATAAGTACAGCTCGCGCCCTCAGCGATTTGGGTGCGCAACAGGTTGTGACATCACTAAAAGGCAGTCCAGCAGAATCCAGATTTGATGTTTTAAATTTTAGTCTTGAGAGTATTGATCACTTTGGGCCCTCCTCCTATGCGAGGCTGGTCGCGATGTCGGCGAAGCTTGCTCCCGATTTTATTTTCTCTTACGGCGGACCTGAAACAACCGCGGCTCTTTTTTTTAAACCGGGACAAAAAATAATTCGATTTTATGGACAGCGCGTAGAGGATCGAGGGATTCCGCGCGGCTTTATAACCCGCCTTGCACACCAACACGTTCGCAAGGTGATAGCACCGTCTCGCGTGGTAGCCGAGCCGCTAGAAAAGCTGCTTGGCTGTAGTGTTAACGTTATTACCCTCGGCTGCGATCAAAAGACTTTTTATTTTAGCGATACAAATCGAAGCGGACGTCCGGAGATTTTGATTTTCGGACGACTGGACCCCGTTAAAGGCCACAGGGAGTTCCTACCTTTTTTCAAAAAAATTATTGAGACGTCCAAAACAAAAGGAGATCCGCGTCCTCGGTTGCGAATCGTTGGATTGCCGGCCAACATCTCTGAGACGCATATTCGCGTCACGGCCGAGTCTTTAGGGCTATCTAATGATGATGTCATAATACAATGCGAGCGAGTTCAGGACGTCGCAGCACTGATGTCTGGGGCGTCTTTGGGCTTGGTCTCTAGTATCGGCAGTGAAATAATTTGTAGGGTTGCACAGGAGTTTCTCATGTGTGGAACGCCGGTCTTAACAACATCAGTTGGTTCGTTGCCAGAGATTTTCACAAATGAGACATTTGGAACATCCTACGATCATCATGATCCCGTCGCTGGAATTGATACGTTCTACAGGTGGCTTTGTGCGGGGCATTGCGAGTCGAAAAAGGACCGACAAATAAGAGCCTTGATGGCTCAAAAAGCATTTTCAATACAGCGCATGTCGGCAGATCTGGATAAACTGCTAAACGGACTGATGCCCTAAAGTTTTCAGATCCCACCCAGCCACTTGCGCGGCTTGGAGCCCTCGGCTTTCGCCACGAGGTTTTTGGCTTCCATGCCTTCGACGATTCTAGCTGCTCGGTTGTAACCGATCTGAAGATGCCTTTGCAGAAAGCTGGCACTTACGACACCGTGAGTGCGAGCGATGTTTATGGCATCCTCCCATTTAGGGTCACTCGCGGCGGATGCTCCAGCGCCGTCCGCAAGATCGTCGATTCCGGCGTTACGTGTGACTTCTTGGTCAATCCAGGTCATGGCGCGTTCGTCATATACGACGTCGTAGTTGCGTTTGGTTTCTGCCACAAGCGCCAAAACCTCCTCATCACTAACAAGTGCACCCTGCAGCCTCTCTAGACGACCAACACCCGGCCTTTGTAAAAGTAAGTCGCCGCGGCCCAGCAGCTTTTCGGCGCCCATTTGGTCTAGGATGGTACGGCTGTCATGCTTACTGACTACTTGGAATGAAAGTCGACATGGTAGGTTGGCCTTAATTACTCCCGTGATGACGTCGACAGAGGGTCTTTGAGTCGCCAGCACCATGTGGATGCCCGATGCTCGCGCCTTTTGTGCCAAGCGTTGAATACTGCTTTCGACATCCTTCGGCGCCGTTAGCATGAGGTCAGCCAATTCATCGATGACCAGCAAAATATACGGAAGGCGCGTGATGTGATTGTCATTCATTAGCCCGCGTATCTGCTCTTTTCGAGTATCTGAGGCGCCCTCCCAAAATGCATTGAAGCCTGCGATGTTTCGCACTTGAGCGTGTTGCATGATTTTGTATCGACGCTCCATCTCGTTCGCCGCCCACTTCAGTGCGGACGACGCTCGGTCAGGCTCGGTGATCACCGGCATCAAGAGATGTGGAATTCCATCATAAACGCTGAGCTCCAGCATTTTTGGATCAACCAAAATCATACGCACGTCTTCCGGTGAAGACTTCATAATAACACTACATAGTAAGCTATTGATTCCCACACTTTTGCCAGTTCCGGTTGCGCCGGCAGCTAGCAAGTGTGGCATGGTTGTAAGATCGGCCGTGAATGGTTGGCCGTTGATGGTTTTGCCCATAGCAAAAGTCATTGGTGAGGGACTTTTTTGGAAATGATCACTTGCCAGGATGTCACCAAGATAAACGGTTTCACGTCGTTGATTTGGCACCTGTATGCCGAGGGCCCGTTTGCCCGGAACCGGATTAATGAAGATGCTGTCAACTTTAAGAGACAGTGCAAGATCGTCCATCAGCGAGAGAATTTTTGATTGCTTGATGCCTGCGTCAGGTTGATATTCATAAACAGTTACCACGGGGCCTGGTTGCCAACCAACAATACGACCCTCGATTCCGAATTCGGACAGGGTTTTTGTAAGGACGGCGCCGGTAGCCTCCAGTTCTTTTTGACTGAGAGTTGGCGTATTTCGTTCGTCGGCTCGTCGAAAGGTTTCTAGGGACGGCGTGATGTAGGGTCGCTGTGGTGCGAAGTCGTCGAGGCTAGCAGCCGCCACCGTATCGTTGGCTCCGTTTGATACACCATGGACCGTTTCATCAATGTCTACAATCGGCGCATCAAAGTCTGATGAATTGGGCTGATGTTCTCTAGCCACGTGGGGCGCGTGACTATCTAATGCTGCCTCAGATGACACAACAGACCAGGCAGCACTTGCGGCCTGTGCACTGTCTAATATGGTGGATGGCAGCACATCTGCGACGCCGCCGTCGACTTTTTCTCCCGACGTGACGTTTTCAGTCTTGGTCGCGCCGCTTTTTTTGCGGATCACCTGAAGAGGCCCGAACGTCAGGATATCTGATAGCTCAGATCGACTAATTAAAATGAGAGAGGCCGCTAACGCGGTCCACAGGATGATGTGAGTGCCGACAGGGCCAGCACTGTTTTTAAGGCTAAGAAGAAATGCGCTACCAATAGCGCCGCCACTTGCCAACCCTACGCCTCTAATAGGCAGTGTCGGCTCAATAGACGCCAACAACGGCATCAGCGACATGAGCAAGGTCAGCCAACCTGCTACAATGGGTATAAGGGTTTGTTTAAGGTTCGCGCCCCGCAACTGGGCACCAATCTGGATGATAAGTGCAGGCAGTGTGAATGCCGATAATCCCATATAAAACAGCAGAACGCCTGCCATCGAATTTCCGCTTGGACCAGCGAGATTGTGCGATCTTTGGTTTATTTGCGCCGAACTGTAGAGCCAATTTTCAAACGGCTGGAAGCAGACTAGTGCTAAAAGTAGAAACAAACTAAAGCCGACGAATACCAAAAATGCGGCGTCGCGCTCAAATTGTCGTCGATTGTCTGTATTAAAAGCGTGACTTAGCCGCGACGTTGTATCAACTGCCAATTGGAAGAACCTAGCCATCAACGAGCCCACCTAAGTCTGAGGCAAAAAGGAGGACACCACGTCCTTGGCTCTATTATATCTCGGCTAAGCCTCTTGGGCCAAAATTCACGCTTGTTTATTATGAGGACAAGTTAGAAGAGTGTTGGCTGGTCATTCACATATAGCGGGCGCACTTTGGGAGCGGCGTCTTCCATTTCGTCCACGTATCGTTTGGCATAGGGACCAAAGAAGTATAACTCCCTGGGAGCAACGGTCTGGATGATTGATTTTAGTTCAGGGCCGTCACAATGAGAGGAAAGATAAAAGGTGTCCATCACTTTTGTCTGGAATGCATCGGCAGTATCGCGACGAAACTGCGGCAGCGCGTCCTCAATCGTCAGAAATGGGCCCGCATGGTCCTTGATGGGTGACACGTTGGTGGACCTGCGCGACTTTGGCAAAATCAGTACCCGTGTGCCAGAGTGTCGTTTGCCGACAACAGCGTAATGACCCAGCATGGATCCACAGGACTCGTAAACACGATTAATTCTATAAATTGTTGGATGTACGGCCACAGGCACGCTTGATTCGTTTAAAAGTTTCGTGATCTCTTGGGCCGTTGCAATCGGATCACACAAGATAACGGGGGTGCGGCCTTCGGCTAGGTGCTGCTTTACAGCCGTTGCTAGGCGTTCTTTTTCTTTGCGCCGATTTGGTAATGATTGATTGGGGTCAGGATGAAACGCCCCAAGAATAAGCACGTTAGCTTTTTTGACCTGCATCTTCCGCACTGTGGCGATTGAATTTGGCTGTAAACACGGCGCATATAGAACCCGCCCTTTGTCCGTCTCCACAAAGAGGCTGGCTCCACCTAAAACGCTTCCCGAGGGCAGCAGTTCCATTTTTAATCGACCAATCGAAAATGGTCGATTGTATTGACAAACCAGAGCGTGAGGTTTTTTCCTGCAGGCCTCAAGAATTTTTACAGTTTCTTCGGTGGCGATAACCTGCGGAACTTTTGTCTGTGAAAGCGCTGACGCCGAAGATAAGAACGACAAGTCACCCGAAAGCTGTGAGTCGAGCCATAAAATCGAGTCGGCAATATGTAAGCCGTCCTCTGTAGATTTTACTTTTATAAGTTCTCGTGACATGTCATCCAACTGCCCAAAAAATAAAACCTGTCAGATCGTTATCGACCGAGTGTTGGGCTCGTCGAGGGATTTGACAAAAACCGAATAAGCAGGGCTGAGAATAGTGTTATTTGAGGGTTACGGTCAAGTAAAGACGTGCTCGATTACTGACCACGACCATCGGGATACGAGGGATATTTCGAGTAGTAGGTCTGATTCCAATAGAAATCTTCAAAGTTTGTAGCGCCCTTTATGCTTCCGTTATTAACCATTTTATACAAATTAAGATACTCTTTATATTTTCGCTCGATAATCGCGAAGGCTATGCGTTTATTTTCATACATATTCATGACCGATTCCCTTCGAGCTGTCCAGCCCCGTCCCATACCCTTCGGCGGGAGTCGCCGTAGTCCGCGGTTATATCGGGAGTTTATGTAGCAAATTGAGTGTAATCCAAAAAAGACTTTAGATTTCAGGGTGTTGTCGTGGCGCGGCCCGTGCTAGTCTAGTAGAAGGGAGCCCCTATTCTCACAGGATTTCCACAGGCTCTAGAGCCACTGGAGTGGGCCTACGGTTAGTGGTGGGGGTGGCTGGACTGAGTGCGATATTTTCATAGAGACGCTTTTCCCCAAAGGGTTAAGGATGTTTGAATCTGTTTTGATCGCTATTTTTGCCACGGGCTGCGCCTTAATGATTTGGGCGTTAAGTGCTGTTCAGGAAAAAAGCAGCTTTTTCCGCGCCAACAAGTATCGCGACACCTTTCATCATCTTATAGAAGAAATTGAGGCGCTCGTGGTCCATGCTAATAGCATGCAATCCTTGGCTAATCAGACACGGGACATTGCTTTGCTCGATCACTACCACGCCGCCCTTCGCATGATTGAAACCCTCCTGACGGCCGTAAAAAATCTGCGCACATTTGGCGAGGATGCGGATAGTTTGTCAGCCTCACTTTTTTTAACCAAAGACATCCATGCCAGACTTCTTAAAATTGAGACAGCCATGGCTAACGGCCTGCGAGGCATGCCCCATGACTTCATGAAGCTTGCGCCCGTCATGGCTCAAGCGGTTATAGGATGCCATTTTTGCTCAAGGCCCTTCGACGCCGCTCTTTTTGGCAAGGTGCGAGTTAAAGTGGATGGCCATACAGAAGAGGTGGCCGCCTGTGTTTATTGTCGAGAGCGTCTGTTAAATACAAGGAAGGCTAGGGTTTTGTTTTTTGATGAAGACGGGGTTCAAGTTCACTGGTCTAAGGCCAGGTCATGGACGCCCTCGCCAGAATACTGGGATATCAATCGTGACGATCTCGGCGATCGTAGCAAAACGCCGCATCTTGAGTTAGTCTACAGCAGCGTGTCCAGGATCAACGATACGCTGGATGGCAAGAAAGACTAGTTTTATCCTTAACTGATGACAGAATTTAAAAAGTGTCGATTCATTTCGACCATTGAAGACTTAGGAGGCTGTATCTATGGCAGAGCGAGTGGTGAAAGTAGCGGTGACGGGAGCGGCGGGTCAGATTGGTTATAGTTTGCTTTTCAGGCTCGCCTCAGGCGAGGTGTTTGGACGCGAGACGTCTGTCCATCTGAGCCTTTTGGAGTTGCCCGCAGCAATTAAGGCTGCCGAGGGAACTGCTATGGAGCTTGAAGACTGCGGATTTCCAACACTTGGAAAGATCAACATCTCTGACTCGGCAGAAACAGCTTTTGACGGAATCAATTGGGCCTTATTTGTCGGGTCAAAACCGCGCGGCCCCGGAATGGAGCGCAATGATTTGATCCGCGACAACGGGCCGATCTTCGTATCTCAGGGTAAGGCCTTGTCCCGAGCGGCCAAGGACGTTCGAATCGTCACTGTCGGAAATCCCTGCAACACCAACGCATTAATCGCGCAACATAACTGTCGCGACGTTCCCGCCACACATTTTAGCGCCATGACGATGTTGGACGAAAACCGCGCAAAGGCTCAATTGGCAAAAAAAGCGGGATGCAACGTTGGAGATGTCAATATCGCTATCTGGGGAAATCATAGTTCCACCATGTTTCCAGATTTTGAGAACGGGACGATCGCCGGCAAAAAAATCACAGACGTAGTTAAAGAGCGTTCTTGGTTAGAGACGGACTTCATGAAAACCGTACAGCAACGGGGAGCGGCTATTATCGCGGCTCGTGGCAAGTCATCGGCAGCTTCGGCCGCATCGGCTTGTATCGACCATATGTGGCGACTGATGCATCCGACTCCGGCAGGTAAGTATTTCTCATGTGCTGTGCCGAGTGATGGAAACTCCTACGGCGTGCCCGCCGGCTTGATATTCTCGTTCCCATGCAGATCGCAAGGCAACGGCAAATACGAAATCGTCAAGGACTTAAAAATTTCGGATTATGCGAAAAAGAAAATCGACGAGACAACCCAGGAGCTTCTTGCTGAGCGTGAGGTTGTTAAAGAGCTTCTTATTCGCTGAGTTTATGATGTTCGTGATTCTGAGGAGGCCGGGCTTGACAGAAGTGCCTGCGAACTTACATTGGCCACAGTATTTGTATAATGCTGTTTTTGGGCTAAGCCTAAGGCAGTTTACAGGGGGTTTAAGGTGACTTGGTTTAAAAGAATAATTTTATTTATGCTCGTTAACGTCCTGGTTGTGGCGACAATTACCACGATCACTTACAGCTTTGGGCTGACTGGTTACATGACAGCGTACGGGCTGGATTATTCGCAATTGGCCGTCTTTTGCTTGCTTTGGGGCTTTGGTGGAGCATTCATATCGCTCGCTTTGTCGCGGGTGATGGTGAAGTGGATGATGGGCGTAAAAGTGATCGACCCGACTACCACAGACCCTAAATTGAGAGATCTTGTGATGATGGTCCATCAGCTATCTGAGCGAGCGGGCCTTACCACAAAACCTGAAGTTGGTATTTACGCGAGCGCAGATCTCAACGCTTTTGCTACGGGCCCGACTAGGTCCAGATCTCTAGTGGCGGTTTCTACGGGACTACTGAGTCGTATGGACCGATCAGAAGTTTCAGGTGTTATCGGTCACGAAGTAGCTCACATTGCAAATGGAGACATGGTGACGATGACTCTTATTCAAGGCGTCATAAATGCATTTGTGATGTTCTTTGCAAGGGTCATTGGTTATGCGGCTGCTAACGCGATGCGCTCCAACAATGATGATCGGCCGAATTATATGGTGCAGGGCATCGTTACATTTGTTTTGGAGATGTTTCTTAGCTTCCTCGGCATGATCGCTGTTGCCGCGTTCAGTCGTTGGCGCGAGTTCCGAGCTGACCGTGGAGGTGCTGACCTTGCTGGTCGAGGTAATATGATTGCGGCTCTGAAGGCATTGAGATCGGTCAAAAATTCAGATTTCGACCCACGGGAGGAGTCCGAATCGGAGGCGGCGGTGGCTGCTTTTAAGATTTCATCACGCCGGTCGTCGATCGTATCCCTATTATCGACTCACCCAGATCTAGACGATAGAATCGCGGCCCTGGAGGCCCATCGAGGCGCATAATATTGGGTTTTGAAGCCCCTAGTTTTGCTTGAGGGTGCCATTAAACCTATGTATAGTTGGCCCCCTGGCAGGCAGCGCAACATTGCGTCACTGGAGAGATGGCCGAGTGGTTTAAGGCGGCGGTCTTGAAAACCGTTGTGGGGTTGCACCCCACCGGGGGTTCGAATCCCTCTCTCTCCGCTCTTACTTTTGTAAGGGCTGATCTTTAATGGGTGTGTTGTTTGATGTCAGCATCACGGTAGCAAGCCGCCGGGATGAGTTTGAATGGGGAAAGGTGGCCGAGTGGCTGAAGGCACGTCCTTGCTAAGGACGCATACGGGAAACTGTATCGGGGGTTCGAATCCCCCCCTTTCCGCCACAAAATCACCTAAGTTGGTCTAAAATCCGGCTTAATCAATGCAAACCGGAAAATATGGTTGCAAACATACCTGTGGGTTTGTATATAGCCCCCTGCCTAGCCTATTCGCACCCGTAGTTCAGTTGGATAGAATACCAGACTACGAATCTGGGGGTCGGAGGTTCGAATCCTTCCGGGTGCGCCATTATCCTTTACAAATCCAAATCTTACCCGTCTAATATTGGTGTGACTTCACAGCCATTCTAGGGAAGGACGCGCCGCCATGCAGCTTCATCTGCTGGTCGACATTAGTAAGGCCATCATCGCAGCCGGGGTTATCGGTTTGCCGGCCTATTTCTTGGGGATCCCCTTGATGCTGGCATATTTTCTGGCCGGCGTGCTCATTGGACCACATTTGGGGCTTGGGCTCATTCAAAATCCCGCCAGTATCTGGAGTCTGTCCGAAGTTGGTCTCGTACTCTTGATGTTCATTTTGGGGCTCGAGATCGATGTTAAAAAATTATTCCAAATTGGGCGAGCCGTCATTCTAAGTGGACTGGTTCAAATTGTTGGCTGTGTGGGTCTTGGCTATGTGTTTTTTTCTGTGTTTGGGGAAGGCCTTTCAGAATATGAGCTGATTTATCTGACTGCCGCAGGCGCCCTTTCATCGACTTTGATTGTAGTGAAAATTCTTTCCGACAAGATGGATTTGGACTCCCTGCCTTCGAGGATCACTATTGGCGTTTTGGTCATGCAAGACCTTTTTGCAATCGGATTTTTAGCAATTCAGCCAAGTCTTGAGCAAATCAATGCGCAGGCCATCGGCTTATCTTTTGCAAAAGTATGTGGATTAGTTGTAGTAAGCCTTGGACTCGCCCGTTATGCGCTACCCTGGATATTCCGAAAGGCCGGAAAGCAACCGGAATTACTTTTAATTTTGGCGATGACATGGTGCTTTGCTATGTGCGGGCTTGCGGATTACCTAAAATTGTCGATTGAAATGGGCGCGTTGATTGCGGGGATTTCGATCGCGTCTTTCCCGTATCATTTCGAGGTCATCGCTAAAATCTCAAGCTTGAGAGACTTTTTTATTACGCTTTTTTTTGTCAGCCTCGGCCTTCAAATTCCACAACCAAGCCCAGACGTTTTAAGGCTGTCTGGCTTGATAGTTGTTTTTGTGCTTTTTAGTCGACTTATAACGGTCTTTCCGATCCTTTATCGCCTTGGACATGGTAATCGCGCAAGCCTCCTGCCCGCCATAAACTTGAGCCAGCTTTCCGAGCTGTCACTTGTGTTGGCTTCTTTAGGCGTTACATATAAGCACATCAATCAAGAAATGCTTTCATCTTTCATCTTTGCGTTAGCCATAACAGTTTTGATCTCGTCTTATCTGATCCCGTCGGCCCATGATATCTACAAGAGATTCAACTGGGTGCTCGAACAAATAGGATTTAAAGATCAGTTCACCGATACGGCTCGTGGCGATCAAGCCGCCGCGGCAGCCCCGAAGTCACTTGTGATGCTGGGCTTTCATCGTGAAGCAAGCTCCCTTCTACACGAAATGCAGAGCAGGCTTCCAAAAGATTTTGTCGAAAAGATGATGGTGGTTGACCTCAACCCAGAAGCGCATAAAAAACTAAAGGAATTGGGAATTGAGGCGCGGTATGGAGACATCGGCAATATCGACACTCTTCGCCAATTAAATCTTGCTCGCGCCAAACTCATTATCTGCGCGCTACCGGATAGAACATTGAAGGGGACGACTAATTTAAAGATGCTTAAAACTCTGAAAAACCTCGCCCCGGATTCCGGAATTATTGTAATGGCAGACAACATTAGCATGGCTCGCGAGATGTACAGCGGTGGGGCGAGTTATGTCTATATGCCGCGCCTGGTTGGGGCACACTATTTGACCGACGTCATCGAGCGTTTGCGGGTCAATGGCGCGGAGTCAATTAGGCCAGATGCGGAGCGTTTTTTGATGACTCGGGGAGAGATAATCCCCTAGAAGTGCTGATTAGGTTTGTGGTACTAGGCTTTTTTATGGGTTACTGGACGGTCGAAGGAGGCTAGAGTGACTAGGTTGTTTGGTACAGATGGAGTTCGCGGTCTCGCCAACGTTTATCCCATGTCACCAGACATGGTGCTACGCCTCGGACAAGCTATCGGCATGTACTTTGGAACCCGGCATAGCAAAGCTAGAATTATGATCGGTAAAGACACTCGCCGATCTGGATATATGCTCGAGCAGGCACTGTGCTCAGGTATTTGTAGCGTTGGAGTGGACGCCTTTTTCCTGGGCCCACTACCGACTCCTGGAATCGCTTACCTGACTCGCGGCATGCGGGCAAGCGCCGGCATCGTCATCTCGGCGTCCCACAATCCCTTCCATGATAATGGGATCAAGATATTTTCATCTGATGGCTATAAGCTTCCGGACGATGTCGAAGATGAGCTGGAGAGGCTTGTTCAAGATCCGGCTTTAGCGGAGAATGCGCCAACGGGAACGGCGATCGGCCGCGCACGGAGAATTGAAGATGCGATCGGCCAGTATGCGGTTTTTTTAAAAGAGCAGTTTCCGAAGCATCTCAAGCTAGACGGGCTTCGCGTTGTTCTCGACTGTGCGAATGGGGCTGGCTACAAGGTTGCCCCCAAGGTTTTTTCTGAGCTCGGCGCGGAGATCTTTGTTATTGGCGATGAGCCAAATGGTATTAATATAAACGAGCATTGCGGCGCCCTCTTTCCACAGAGTTTGCGAGAGAAGGTTCTCCTCTACAAGGCGGACCTTGGAATCGCTTTGGATGGTGATGCCGACCGCATTGTTGCAGTTGATGAAAAGGGCGAGTTAATCGATGGGGATGAGATGCTTGCCGCCTGTGGCGTGTACTTGTTGAAGAAAAACGCGCTGCGCAACAAGACAGTTGTTTCAACCGTTATGAGTAATATGGGTCTAGACGTCGCTTTGGCGCGCGCGGGCGGAACGCTCATACGCTCTAAGGTTGGTGACCGATACGTCATGGAAGCCATGAGGAAAGGTGATCACATGCTGGGGGGCGAGCAGTCCGGGCATCTGATTTTTCGCGACTCATCAACTACCGGAGATGGCATCCTTGCAGGCCTTAAATTTCTTGAAATCATGGCCGAAGAGGGTTGCAAAGCCTCCGAACTCAGGCAGACGATGGAGCGCCTTCCTCAATTAGTTATAAATGTAAAAGTTAAATCAAAAGTTCCATTAGACAGCTTGAAAGATTTTCAAAAATTGCTTCAAAAATCAGAAAAAAAACTGGACGGTAAAGGCCGAGTACTAGTTCGTTACTCTGGCACAGAGAGTTTAGCAAGAGTCATGGTTGAAGGCGAAAATCGCGATGAGATTGAAGCCATGGCACACGAGTTATCCCATGAATTAACAAGGTCGATTGAAAAGGCTGTCGAGAAGGTAAAAGATAAATGATTAGATTGGGTGTTAACATCGACCATATAGCCACGGTCAGACAGGCCAGGGGCGAAAAATATCCAGACCCGGTTCAAGCGGCGATTCTAGCCGAATTAGGAGGTGCAGACAACATCACCTGCCATCTTCGCGAAGACCGCCGACACATCCAAGACCGAGATGTTTTTGCGCTGAAAGATTCTATAAAAATTCCTCTGAATTTTGAGATAGCCGCAACGCCTGAAATGCTAGACATCGCCAAAAAAGTAAAACCTCATGCTGTAACGCTTGTGCCAGAGAAACGAGAGGAGCGAACAACCGAGGGTGGGTTGGACATCAAAAGAAATAAAAGTACACTGAAATCTGCGGTTAGCATGCTTCAGGACAGCGGCATGGCGGTGTCTTTGTTTGTCGAGCCGACGGCAGAGGCCGTTGAGCAAGCCCGTGAAACCGGCGCGGTCGCCCTCGAATTTCATACGGGCAACTTCTGTAAACAAATAGACAAATCTGTCACAAGTCAAGACAAGATAAGTCTAGTTGATGACCTGGCCGAGGTCAGCAAACTGGCGCATCGCGCTGGATTTCAGTGTCACTTCGGCCATGGCCTTAATTATTCGAATGCGTCATGGCTTCAATTAGTCGCATTTGCCGAGGAGGCAAACATTGGCCACGCTATTGTCGCTCGCGCGTTTTTTTACGGGCTTGAGCGAGCCGTGAGGGATATGAAATCCCTACTAAATGACGCTGCGAATAATCCCCGCATATTGAGAGTATAGCTCGTCATCACAGAGGCTACGAATGGCAAACACTAAGGCAATAAAGTGCCGGGTAAAGCGAGCTAATTTGCCAAACCTCGCCAGTCAGGTCGCAGATTCGTTAAAATCTAAGGGGCATTTTGTTCTCTGGCTTCAGGGAGAGCTTGGCGCCGGTAAAACCACCTTTGCGGGAGAGCTTCTGCACGCGCTGGGCTTGCCGTTTAACGTTCCTGTGCTATCCCCGACGTTCACGTTTATGACAGAATATGAAACGCCGTTTGGTCTCGTGGCCCACTTGGATCTTTATCGTCTTGCAGCAGGCGATGACGATTCAGTAGAGGCGTTACTCGCCCATCGCAAATTCGTTGGACTTATTGTTGAGTGGCCAGAACGCACGCCTGACGCGCCATCCATTAAAAAAACCCATGCGCTAAAAATAAGTTTCGCTGACGAAATTGATGAGAGAGACGTTGAGTTTGTCGGTTGACGGGTTAAGGCTTTAATTTTTTTTGATTATAGATCTCGACTGAAACAACTTTTGGGTTGACCTCTTGAATGGTGACGCCATCAGGCGCAGAGACTAGCACTCCGAGCTCATATCTGCCGGGCCCAAGATCTTTGGCATTCACCGACGCTCGAACGTCTTTTTGGTTGATCTTGTGGAGTTGCGCCTCGGTCACCGCGATCACCACGGATATTCCCGCAGGCCTAACAGAGCCAACTTTTTCCGAGCCAGTGATTTCAACGGGAACAATCGATATGTTTTTGGTCATTTTCTTGGGGCCTAGCTTCATCGAGATGTTAACATCCTGAGACGATAGCTGAATATCTGGTAAGGCGGCCTTTGAGATGCCGCTAATCACAGACTTTGATTCCTTTAGACCGGTAATGTCTACGGGATCGGTGGCAAGCTCGGTAATTCGATTAACATCCGTCTTAGGTCCACTGATTTCAATTTCAGATGGGGTTGGCGTGATCTCATCAACCTGAAGACCATCGGCAACGTCGCCCAGCACAACCGGCTTTACAGGTAGCTTCTTGGTCACGCGCTCCTCGACCATGACTGTTATGTAAGGGTCGTGAATGGTCAATCGAACTCGGTTATCCCAACCGGGAATAAATTCTTTGTCCAACCGATATCGAAGGCTTCCAATTTTACCAGCCGGCACACGAATGACCGCAGCAATAACTTTTCCGGACATGGCGCCGATGAGAACGCGGGGTCCACGTAACGTAACGTCCCTAGAAATAATTCCAGAGTCCCGCAGTGCGAAATTACCGGCCACTTCAACTTTGACGTCCAACTTGGCGTTTACCTCAAGAATTTCCTCACCCTGTACGATGTACCAAACGAGGCCTGCGAGAATGACGGCCGTGATCTTGTAACCAAGATTTCCGAATAAGCGTTGAGTAAAGCCTGCGCGACCCATAGTTTACTTCTCCGAGGTTTCGAAAAGCCTGGAGGCATAGTTTTTAGCCTTACCGATCCAAGGTAGATTTTTATTTTCCTGAGTATCCATAACGAGAAGCCTTTTGGCCAGCGCGTCTCGCAATGCGCGCCCGTCCGGCTTCCTAAAAATCTTACCATCTTCGACGATCGCGACGCTGGCCCCCTCTTCACTGACGACAACCACTAAAGCGTCCGTCTCTTCGGAAATACCAATAGCTGCGCGGTGCCTTGTGCCGAGGTTCGGGTCTACATGTTCGTCTCGAGTTAACGGCAGAAAACAGCCTGAGGCGGCTATTCGTCCGCGCTGAAGAATGACCGCGCCGTCATGAATGGGAGAGCTCGGGTGAAAGATTGCCATTAAGATCTCTTTCGAGATTTTCGCATCAAGAGGCACACCAATGTCGACATATCTTGTCAAAATGATGCCTCTTTCTATAACGATGAGCGCTCCGACACGCTTTGCGGCAAGCGCACTCGCCGCGCGAGTTATCTCGTCAATAATGTGAACGCTCGTCGACCAATCTTGGCCTACAAAAATATTTCGGCGACCCATAGAGCTCAAAACGTGCCGAATATCGTCCTGGAAGATAATGATCAAAATAATAATGAAAGAGCTGTAAAACTTGTTCATCATCCAATTGACTGTCGTTAATGGAAATATGTTAGACACCACGAACAATCCTACAACGAGCAGCATCCCAATAAGTATCTGGGCTGCACGTGTGCCTCTGATGAGCAGTAAGATTTGATAAATGATTATCGCCAGCAGCAGCACGTCGAGGGCTGACCAGAGCGTGAACTGTTGCAGGACATCATTCATGCCGAAACTCCAGCCGGGATGTCCCTGAGAAGATTCAAAATCGGCCGCAGCTGGCGGACGTTGTGAGTGCGTATCAATTGGATTCCGCTCAAGAGCGCACCCGCTTCAATTGCTTTCGAGGCGCCATCGCGCGCCTCCATACCGTCATTGCCGATAAGGCGCGATATAAATCCTTTGCGCGAAACACCCAAAGCAAGCCGGTAGTCTCTCGCGAATGTTGCAGACGCTCTCAGCAGCTGTAAATTGGCGGCATCAGTCTTACCAAATCCGATTCCAGGATCGAGGAATATGTTTTCTTTTTTAAAGCCGGCATCAATAAGCTCATCACAGGAGCTTTCAAAATAAGCTAGCACTCGCTTCATAGCCGACCCAGGACCGAGCGGGTTTAATTGCATAGTCTGAGGCGTGCCGTGCATGTGACAAGCAACGAAAGAAAGGCCTGAATTGTAGCTAGAAAGCTTCCGTAAAAGTCGGTCCTCAGGCAAAGGACCAACAACATTGACCATGCCGACGCCTAGTTTTACCGCGCGCTCCATGACGCTAAATTTTCGCGTATCGACGCTGATTCGGGCAATTTGTTTTGTTTTTGTGGCGTAATTAAGAATGGGTTCGAGTCGCCCCCATTCCTCGTCATCATCAACGTCAGCTGCCCCAGGCCTTGTCGACTCGGCTCCGATGTCTATGATGGCGGCGCCATCGCTCAGCAGGGTCTCGAAATGGTCGATAGCCTGAGCCGGCGTATTGAATTGACCGCCATCAGAGAAAGAATCTGGCGTGACATTTAGTATGCCCATAATTAATGGTTCTGCGCATACGTTTTGACTCACGCCAAAACCTCACGTTCCCGCCGGTTGCGGCGTCATCATTTCAGTATCGCGTTTATCCGAGTTATTCTTCGAAGAAGCATCCTTTTGGCTTGTTTGAACCTTAGTTCCGAGGGCCTCTTTAGCCTTGCGGCGCGTGTCCTCATATCGAGAC
Source organism: uncultured Polynucleobacter sp. (assembly GCA_964402975.1). GTDB lineage: Bacteria > Bdellovibrionota_B > Oligoflexia > Oligoflexales > RGVZ01 > CAMDKS01. The sequence continues at coordinate 16,208 of CAYOEM010000004.1, read as the reverse complement.
CGATCTTCAGCCGTAATGATATTTTCGCCATTTAGTACGCGTTTCATGTCTTCGCTATCAATGGTTTCTTTGATTAAGAGCGCCTCAGCAAGGACTTCTAATTTATCGCGGTTGTCCTTTAGGATTCTGAATGCCTGCTTAGACCCATTTGTTACGAGCCGGTGGATTTCTTCATCGATTTCTTCAGCAACTCGTTCCGAGAAGTTTCTAGTCTGCGAGATTTCGCGCCCTAAAAAGACCTCATCTTGACCCTTTTTACCGAGCGCCAAAGGCCCAAGCTTATCGCTCATGCCCCAATTGCAAACCATTTTCCTGGCAATATCCGTGGCTTTATTAATGTCATCACCCGCTCCGGTGGTTTGCCGGTTGAAGATGAGCTCTTCGGCCGCACGTCCCCCCATGGCGTATGCGATCATTCCCTCGGCGTACTCTTTGGAAATCGTCAGACGATCCTCAATTGGGAGCATGATCGTCACTCCCAATGCCTGGCCCCGCGGTATAATGCTAATTTTGTGAACGGGATCTACGTGACCGACCAATAGACCTACGAGCGCGTGACCCGCTTCATGATAAGCGGTGTTTCTCTTTTCGTCCTCGCTCATAATAAGGCTTTTACGTTCTGGACCCATCAAAACTTTGTCTTTAGCTAGTTCGAAGTGCTGCATGCGCACCTCTTTGCAGTCACCCCTAGCGGCAATCAAAGCCGCCTCGTTGACCAGATTCTCGAGATCCGCACCCGAAAATCCCGGAGTTCCTTGAGCGATGATTGATAGATTAACGTCATCCGCCAAAGGCACCTTCTTGGTGTGTACTGCCAATATTCCTTCACGACCACGCACGTCCGGCTTCGGCACAACTACGCGACGGTCAAACCGACCTGGACGAAGCAACGCAGGGTCCAATACGTCAGGTCTGTTAGTAGCGGCAATGATGATTACACCGTCGTTACCTTCAAATCCGTCCATCTCTACTAATAGTTGGTTTAAGGTCTGCTCACGCTCGTCGTGGCCACCACCTAGTCCGGCGCCGCGATGCCGTCCAACCGCGTCAATTTCATCTATAAAGACAATACAAGGAGCGTGTCTCTTTGCTTGGTCAAACAGATCTCGAACACGACTAGCTCCAACGCCGACGAACATTTCGACAAAGTCAGACCCCGATATGCTAAAGAACGGTACGCCGGCTTCACCTGCAATCGCCTTGGCTAAGATGGTTTTCCCCGTACCGGGTGATCCGATCAATAAAACGCCCTTTGGTATTCTCCCGCCGAGGCGTGTGAACTTTTTCGGATCCTTGAGAAAGTCGATAATCTCCTCGAGCTCTTGCTTGGCCTCGTCAATACCGCTGATGTCCTTAAATGTGATTTTTGGTTGGCTATCAGTCAGCATTTTTGCACGGCTCTTGCCAAAACTCATGGCCTTGCCACCGCCGGCCTGAACGTTGCGAAACAGAATCGATAAGACCACGATCACAATGATCAAAGGCAATATGGTGTAGGTCAGAAGCTCCTTCCACCAGCGGCTAGTATCAGGTGGATTATAGTTAATGCTCACGCCCGAGGCCTGAAGCTCCTTGCGAATGTCTGAATCTGACGGTCCGAATGTGCGAAAAGAGCTCTTGTCAGCGCGGATGCCCGAGATCGAGTGATCTTCAAATGTGACCTCAGTAATACGGTTGGGATTATCTGCGGGCAGCTTGAGAGCTTCCGTAAATTCAGAAAACTTTATGACCTTAACCTCTTCTGGTGGCTTCACCAAAAAATGGAGAAGTAGTAGTCCTAGAATTCCAGCTCCTAGAATTAAAGACATTTTAGTCTGGTTTGGCTGTTTTGAGGGCAATTTTGCCATATCCGATCCACTCCCAATTATTGCAAATTCAAACTTTGCTCCAGTTTTTATTCTGACACAGAAAGAGCAAACTGCTAGCCGGAAAAGAATTCCTCGTAACCTGTTTAAGGTACACTAAAATAATGGCAAAAGTACCGCTAATTGCGTGGGTATATCGCTAATTCCGAGCGGGTCAGCTTCAGGATTTTACCCTCCGGCAAATGAAATTCCTTACTTTCCCCAGACCCAGCTAAAACGTAAAGAACCGATTCGGATATCTGATCGATGACTTGGCGGGGGACGGGCGACCGACCTCCGTAGATACCGCTAAACCAGCTGTGCAGGACCTCCTTCAGGTGTCCCAGGGTCTCGTTTTGTATAAATGCCATGGACATGACACCGCCCTTTTTGCTGGAAGTCATGCGATCGGCGGGAAATTCCTGTAAGAAACCGCGACTAATTCTGGTACTCGCACCAGGAAATAGTTCGTTTAAAATAGGCATAACTTCGTTACGAATTCTATTACGTGTGTACACGCTACTATTATTCGAGGAATCTTCGCGCCAGGATTTTCGAGATGCACTTAAAGCCGATCTAATCATCTCTCTAGAAATATCCAGCCAGGGCCTGAAAATTTCTCCATTAAAATACGTCATGCCGGCAGCCAAATTAGGAGCAGTTCCTCTGCAAAGCCGCATAAGAACGGTTTCCGTGATGTCATCAGCGTTATGAGCTAGGGATATGATATATCCCTTGCGTCGGAACTCGTTTTGGATGTCCAAGCGGAGGTCTCTAGCCGCTTCTTGAATGGACTCTGATATGGGCTGAGCTGGCTTGTGCACTGTGCAAGGGACGTTTGATTCGCTACAAACTGACCGAACAAATCGCTCGTCGCCGTCACTCTCCTCGCCACGAAGTCCAAAGTTAATGTGAAAAACGACCAAATCAGAAATAATATTTTTTTTAAGAAAATCCGAAAAAACGTGAAAAAGTGCAATAGAATCAGCACCTCCCGACACACCGATCGCAAACCGCTGATTTTCGAGGGAAAATTCGCGAATTTTGTGTAGTGCCAAAGACCATAAGCCTTCGAGATTATTTGAATAAGTGGCCAATTCGCGGATCTCTCTGCCGTTTCGTGAGGGATTTGTCAAAAGCTAAAAAAATTTAAAGTTTTTTACCAAACCGTACGAACTCCTTCGTCGCAAGAGCCAGGGTGGTTCTTGCTGCTGAGCCCAGAGTGCCCAGTAATCAAAACGAATTCAAGGAGGATTTACTATGGGAATGCGAATTAGAACTAACGTGCCTGCCATTACTGCTCAACGCTTCATGTCTGACAACAAGGACGCAATGAGCAAAAGCCTCGAGAGATTGTCCTCAGGCTACAGAATCAACAAATCAGCCGACGATGCCGCTGGACTCGCCATCTCAGAAAGCTTAAGAGGCAAGATTCGTGGTCTTAACGTTGCTAAACGCAACGCGAATGACGCCGTCTCTATGGTTCAAGTTGCCGAGGGAAGTATGAACGAGATGACCAACATCTTGATTCGTCTCCGAGAGCTAACGGTTCAATCGTCAACCGATACTATCGGTGACCGAGAAAGATCGTTCCTAAACCGTGAGTACACACAGCTTGCCGATGAGATTGACCGTATCGGAAATTCAACCGAGTTCAACGGTATCAAGATCTTCGACAAAGAGGCAGACCGTGATCAGTTCGTGATCCAAGTTGGTACCAACGGCACAACTCCAGACCAAAACAATGATACGATCGCAATCAGCTTGGCTGGCCTGAAGTTTAACACCTCTGACCTTGGCATTGGCAAAGAAGCGGAAATCGGCTCAGTTGATGGTGGAGCTGGACCATCGCTTGAAGAAATCAGCTCCAAGCTCAATGTCATCGACGAAGCCCTCAACAAAATTGCAAGCGAGCGCGCAACCCTAGGTTCTGTTCAGAGCCGCCTTGGCAGCGCCCTTTCAAACCTAGCAATCAATGTTGAGAATATGGAAACAGCGAAGAGCCGAATCAAAGATGTCGACTTTGCAAGTGAGACGGCCGAGCTTACACAAGCCCGCATTCTTACAAGCTCATCGACTGCTGTTCTACAACAGGCTAACGCTGCGCCAGAGCAAGCTCTCCAGCTGCTCCGCTAATTCGTAGTGACGCAAGAATAATTTGTTGAACCAAGATGGACGGCCCATGGTGGGTTCGTCTGCCCAAAACAGAGGAGGTTACTTCTATGGGTATTAGAATTAAGACCAATATTGAATCATTGGTGTCGCAACGTCGTGTTAGTGATAGCCGCAAGGCGCTGGGCGAGTCATACGAAAAGTTGGCGAGTGGACAACGTGTTAACAAGTCTGCTGATGACGCGGCAGGACTCGCGGTGAGCGAGCGTATTCGCGCTAAAACGCGGAGCCTTGAGGTTGCAAAACGTAACGCCAACGATGGTATCTCGTATATACAGGTTGCCGAGGGCGGCCTGAACGAGACAACAAATATCGTTGTGAGGATGCGCGAGTTGGCCGCTCAAGCGGCGTCCGACACCATCGGTAATCGTGAGCGTGAGTTCCTCAACAAGGAATTCACTCAGCTTCGTCAGGAGGTTGGCCGCATCATGGACTCGACTGAGTTCAACGGCGCCAAAGTTCTGAAGGTTGATGAGCAAAAGCCAATGCGGATTTTCGTTGGCGCAAGTAACCGGGGCAATGATGCAGAGGGAAATTCCCCAGACATTAGCCCGGAAGATGATCCAGATATTTTGACGGTTGATCTTAAGGACCTAGCGACCTTTAGGGAAGCCATGGAAGCGGTCTTGGATGAAGATCTGACAATTGTCCCGGGTGATTCTGACGGCGGCGCTGCGGATTTGGGTCCAGCTGGAACAAACGATATTTTTAATCGCTTAGACTCAGCCCTAGACTCGATGGCATCCTACCGCGCTGTTCTTGGCTCGGTGCAGTCACGGCTAAATTCCAGCATCACAAATATTGATGTGACGAGTGAGAACCTTCAGGCGGCACAAAGTAGGATTCGAGATGTGGACTATGCTGCTGAGACGGCCAAACTTGCGACCAACAGAATTCTGACACAAGCAGGTGTCTCTGTCCTAACGCAAGCTAACGCAAACAGTGATTTCGCTCTTCAACTCTTGCGCGGCTAAATACTTGTCTTAGGAATTGCTGGGGGGCCCGCACTTGATTAGTGCGGGCTCTTTAGTTTTATGATGGCTTCCGAAATCATCATTGCCGCGGTTTTGGAATCCGCTAGACTGATTCCGTCACCAAAGCTCGCACGAAGAATGTTTGCTTGAATTTCAATTGGCAGACCAAGAGCTTTTGGTACGTGGCTGAATTTTTCGCCGCTTGATCCAATGCAGGATGAGCCTTTGTTGATGCAAACAATGGGCAGTGATTCTAGGAGCGACGGCGCATCAATATTTCGTGCGTAGAAACTAACAATACCAGCCGCCTCAAGGTTTGTCGGGGTCGTCAAAAAAATTTCGCTCGTAGCACTTAATAGATTGCTGGTGAACATATCTGCGCAGGCGCGCATGTGCTGGACCCGTTCTGCTCGAAGGCGTGAGTGTGACAAAATAGCCGTCGCTGTAGCGGCAATCGCCAGAGTGTTGTGGGTTCCAGGCCTCAGGCCGCCCTCCTGATCACCGCCCCGGTATGGAGGATTTAAACGGGGTGAAAGCGCGTTTTGCCCAAGTAAAAGGACGCCGACACCCTTTGGACCGTAGATTTTGTGGGGCGAAATCACATAGCTGCCAAATTGGTCTCTCGAGAAATCTACAGATTCTCGGACAAAGCCCTGAACACCGTCGCAGTGGAAATAAGCCCCGTGAGCTCGGCACAAGGCTGATACGTCTTCGACAGGATGTCGTACCGGAATCTCATTATTGATATGCATGAGCGCTACGAGAGTGGGTTTACCTTTTGAGGACTTCAATAAGAATTCAAGATCATTCAGATCTACTGCGCCATTACTTGTGACGCGCAGCTCCCTCGCATGCGCAAGGCCAGATGACTGAATGGCATGGCATGCCTCAAATACGCTTTTGTGCTCAGTGGATCCAAATAGTATCTGTGGAGATCGCCCAGCGAATCTGAGCGCATGCCCCCACAAAACCAAGTTATTCGCCTCACTGGCCCCTGATGTGAACAGGACATTGTCGGGGGATGAGTTAACCAAACTCGCGATCTCTTGGCGCGCCGTATTGATGAGGCTTTCGGCCCTCTGGCCTTCTAAATGATGGGATGCGGCGGCGTTGCCAAAGGCATCATCCTCAAGCATCTGTTTAATATGCATCTTGACGTCATTGGACATGGGCGTGGAGCCGCAGTGGTCCAAGTAAAAACTTTTAGGTGCAACCATGACAGATCATCCATCTAGTGGCTTAAGTCAAACATGCGCTCCAGAGCGAGTAAGGAGTTCGTAGCGATGTCTCTGGGGACGGATATTTGATTAGGCCGTTCACCGTGAAATGCAAGACGACTTAAGGACCATGCCAAGTTGTGAACGCTTATTCGGTTCATGGTTCCACAGAGGCAGGTGTAAGGGTTTAAGCTGGTGATCGTCTTATCGGGGTGTTGTTTTGCTAATCGTTCTACTAAATGCTTTTCAGTTCCGATAGCCCAGTGAGTTCCCGGCTTGGCCGCTTCCACCGTCTTGATAATGTAATCAGTAGATCCAGACAAGTCTGCAAGATCCACGATCTCCATGGCGCACTCGGGGTGAACGAGTATTTTAGTTTCAGGATTATCGTTTCGAATTTTTTTGACTTGCTGAACTGTAAAAAGTGCATGGACTGGGCAATGGCCTTTCCAGAGCCAGATTTTTCGAGAGCAAATAGTCTTGTCGCTATGTCCACCCAAAGGTTTTAAAGGATCCCACAACAGCATGTCATTTGCGGGAGCTAGCCCGAGGCCTTTGGCAATATTTCGACCCAAATGTTGGTCGGGGAAAAAGAATACGTGATCTCCTCGACTCAAAGCCCAAGTTATAACAGCTTTAGCATTTGATGATGTGCAGATAACGCCGCCGTGTCGTCCAACAAATGACTTTATGGCGGCCGAAGAATTTATATACGTGACCGGAATAATTGTGCCCGCACCAGATTCTTTGGCCTGGTTCCAAGCATCTTCCACATCGCGGATCTCAGCCATGTCAGCCATGTCACAGCCGGCACCCAAGTCGGGAAGGCACACGTAGCGTGTGCCACCAGTCAGAATGTCGGCAGTCTCTGCCATGAAGTGGACGCCACAAAAAATAATATTTTTAGCGTCGCAATCGCGGGCGATCTTGGCAAGCTTAAGGCTATCGCCGGTGGCATCTGCATGGTCAATAACTTCGTCACGCTGATAATGATGGCCCAAGACGATGACGTCTTTTCCTAGTTTTGACTTCGCCTCGCGAACCAAGTGATGGGCTTGCGCGTGGGATAGACTTTGGATGTCATCAGGGAGGGGTGCTTGAACTGCCATATTGAGCCCGAATCAGTGAGGTTTATCACGGACTACTTATATGAAAGCCCAAATACCCCCGCAAGCTAAATCCTGACGATTGTCCTCAAGATTCGTGCCAGGAGTCGATAAATGGCAGGGATGGCGATTAAAAGCGCATAAAAGAGCCAAGAATTTCCGGGGTCCGCTCGTAAAAAGCCGATGCTGCAGCCTGGCGCCAGACGTTCGTGACCCCCGGTTTCTGGATAGATTCGGGCCATGGCGGCACGGTCGTCCACGGATAATGCGTATGAATTCCTGTCCAAACTATAGCTCATGATGGACTCGGGCATGAGGCTATGTCCAAGTCCGACGCAGTGGCCCAATTCGTGAAGAGTTGTTTTGCTCAAGTTTTCCGAATCGACGCTGCTGTTGACTGCGATATGAATGGAGCAATGTTTAGGAACGCCCTCATCCACGGAGTCGAAAATACTGTAACCAGCAGCCGTAGCTCCGCCAGCAATCGAGTTGTCATAGTAAATTGATATGCGTGCAGCGTTAGTCTCGTCGAACGGCTGAAGTCGAAGGAGTGAGCCATCTACCGAGCTCCAAATGGCAGCTGACTCGTCAGCGATATCTTGGAGATAAATTTGAAGGTCGGCGTCGGCGCTAATGACTTCGTAGTAGACGTTGGGGCTATCCTTTGAGACAGGCCACTTGTGCAAAGCGCCGTCCACGTCAAAAGGCGTGGGATATGCAGCCGCTACGGTAGCCGTGGTCGTCAAAATTAGAATGCCAAAGAAATGCCGGCCCATACGGGGTAACTCCAAGTGATAATTCTCGTTTTTGCTATATAAAATTGAGATGTGATATCAAGCCTTAAGGATGGAACATACTTAGGTGCTGATGTAGGTAGCCAAAGCGGTAGCATAGGGATGATGGTTCCCCAAGAAATTTCACCGTAAGGACCTGCGTTTGAGATGCCTCCACCGGCTTGGGTGAAAAAACGCCAGAAGCAGGATTCATCGCAAGCGGATAATCGGTAATTATATCCAACCCCCATAAGCGGAAGATCGTAGACCGTCAACGCTCGATTATAGAACGCATGCCAAGCATGTGGCTTTTGATAGCCTTCCAGTCTATAGGCTTCTTGACCGCCAGCATTTGGCGCAAGGGATAAGCCGTGGACGGACACTTCGTTAAACGACTTTTTTGCAGCCAAAGCCTGAGGCGCGAACAGTTCAGCGGAGACGACGAGCGCCAAGCAAATCACGAACTTCATCGCGACCTACCCCCAACAGAGATTGGATAGGCGGCAGAAATTACAAACCAATTAAACGGCCAAGCCACGTATGCTTTCAGTTGGTCCTGGGATTCATGGCCAATGAGCACTTGATGGGCGAATCTTACGTCAATATATTTCGGACTCCACCGCGCCTCAATCGCTACCGCTAGACCGGGAAGCCTATATGAATTTTTATCATCCTGATTTTCTGAAGCCTTGATATAACCCCAAACCAATCCGCCGCCAGTAAGAGCAGTTATGCCATATTCTTTTTTTCCCATAACACTTGTACCAATCATGGCCAGTGCAGAAAAATCTTGATCGGTGTAGCCGCTTTTCGAATAGGCAGGGCGCTGGAGGTATTGAATTCTCATTAAACTTGAATCGAAACTTCGGGCTAGGTCAACTTGGCCCCCATACACATAATGGTAATACTGGGATGAGGGTGGTGTCATGAAGCCAACCAACGCGCTCGGACGAAGCGTGGCAGCAAGGGCTGAACCGGTGACCCCAAAGTGGGTCACAAAAACTGATAGTAATATGATAACGCGCAAACCCATGAACGAATGCGCCCCCATCCAAATATTCGATATCCAATTATTTGTTCAGAATTCTACCAGTTTTTTGAGGTTTGGCAGCCGTAATTTAAGCGAGATTCGAGCGGGTATTTTCAAAAACGTCAGTAGTATCAGGCATTAGACCCAGGTCTTGGGTTGCGAAGTTCACGCCTTAAAATTTTTCCAATGTTAGATTTGGGCAAACTTTCGCGAATTTCGTAATTTCGGGGACATTTGTATCCCGTCAAGTTCTCTTTACAATAAGCCCTTAGTTCCTCAACTGTTAAGGATTTGTCTCTAGGGACGACAAACGCCTTTACCGCCTCGCCGCTATTTTTATCAGGCACGCCGATAACGGCAGCTTCTAATACCTTCGGGTGTTTTGACAGAATATCTTCGATCTCATTTGGATACACATTAAAGCCACTGACAATAATTAAGTCCTTTATTCGATCAACTATGAAAAAGAAGCCTCGTTCATCCATTCGCGCAAGATCACCTGTATGTAACCAGCCGCCGCGAAGTACTTTCACAGTCTCGTCGTCACGATTCCAGTAACCACGCATGACTTGTGGGCCACGAACGGCGAGCTCTCCAATTTCGCCCGGTAATTTCTCGACGCCATGCTCGTCGACAATTTTGGCGTCGGTAGAGGGTAGTGGTAGGCCGATAGAGCCCGTGGGATTGCTGGAGCTCACCGGATTTACGTGAGTTACCGGGGACGCTTCGGTCAGGCCATAGCCTTCGGTAATCGGCACGCCCGTGATGCTTTGAAACGTCTTGTTGACGTGGTCTTGCAGGGCCATTCCTCCGGCCACTACAACTTTCAAGGATTTGGGGGCTAGTTCACGGAACAAGCGGCTGTTGTTTAGCGAGTTAAACAGCGTATTGACCCCAGTCATGACGGTAATTTTGTAATGTCTAAATATGTCTATCGTATTTTTAATGGGAATGGGCTTGGGCAAAAGTATGATGTGCTGACCGTCAGCCAGAAATGCGAGGAAGTTCACGCTCAAGGCGAAGATATGATAGAGAGGCAGTGCTGTAAGAACCGTTTCGCCACCGGGAATGAGTGCCTGTTTAGTTACAGCGTTGATCTGTAGCATATTGGCTAAAATATTCTTATGGGTCAGAACAGCACCCTTGGCCACACCTGTTGTGCCACCTGTGTATTGCAGAATAGCCACGTCATCAAGCGATAGAGTGGGAAGTTTTAATTGGGTCGGCTGTGACTTGGCTATGCCGTCGTTAAACGCCCAGGAACGTAGCGAGTGCTGAGGAACCATTTTCTTCATCCGCATATAAATCCTGAGCGGAACTCGCTTCCAGATTGGCAGCTGATCAGCGATCGACGTGATAACGACGTGCTCAATCTTGGTCTGGGGCAAAATCTGCTCAAGTTTATCGGCGAACATATCAAGTATGATAACAATTCGGGCGCCACTGTCTGAAAACTGATAGAGCATTTCTCGCGGGGTATATAGCGGGTTGGTATTCACGCAAATGCCCCCGAGCTTTAAAACGGCAAGTTCTGCGATCAAGAACTGAAGCGTGTTGGGCAGCATAATAACGACTCGGTCACCTTTGGACAAACCGAGACTATTTTGCAGGAAACTAGCAAATCTATTAACCGTCGAACTTAATTCAGCGTATGTCAGGGTTGTGCCCATACATGTCGCGGCAGCTTGACGAGCATATTTTTCAAATGTTTTTTCAAGACAATTTGTGATGGATGTATATCCGTCAAATGAAATATCATGTAAAACAGATGGGGGATACTGCTTGAGCCAACAACGATCCATAAAAACCTCATGCTAAAAGACCCCGACTAGCTTACAATAAAACGGCCACAATGGCAGCATGACGAACGAAGTTAAAGAAGGACACAGCTTGGCAACGAAGGTAGAAGACAAATATAAAGGCTTTTTGGCAATCCCACTCGCCGCCATTCTCAGCTTATCTGGGGTTATCGGTTTTAATCCAGTTTTAGCGTCGACAACTTCAGAGTCTCTCAGCACAGAGGAGCTACGAGAATTACAAAGCAAGCTCAACGAGCGTCAGGCACTGACGGTCAAGTTTACACAAACACGTGTCAGCAGCCTTCGTCCTAAAAAGCCATCCGCATCCACCGGACGGGCCATTTTTGCAAAACCTGCTAAATTTCGTTGGGAGTTTGAAAAACCAGCGGCTGATGTTTTGTTGTTTGATGGACGCTCATTAATTAGCTATAAACCTGGTGATAGCACCGCAACAAAGTTTAGCGCGAATGCGGACCGGGCCAGAGAAATTAAAGAGGTCATCGACTTTGTTTTGGATTTTGATGCTCTTTTGAGTCGCTACTCAATTAAAGAAGCGGTACGAACAAAAGATTTAATCACCTTGTCGCTTAAACCAAAGTCCTCGGCAGCAGTCAAAGATCTCAGCATCGAGATCGATGCCAAGAGTTATTTCGTGAGCGCTATCAAAATGAGTTTTCAAAATCGAAACACAACCGAGTTCCGGTTTTCAGAGCCGAGCGCGGCAGCCATTCCGCCTGACGCATTTAGCCTTCCCAAGGGCCTGAGGGTGGTTGACGGAGTTTAGAAGCCATCTGCCGAATTAGGGTGTGGGATACACAACATGTCGAAAAGATGACTTTTTTGTCACAAAATACTGAAATAATTAAAAAAAAAGCCCTGTAAAGTTTTTGATCATCTTGGCCGATGAGCTGACATCGTGTCGAGAGGATCGACACTTCGCCCGCCTATTAGGCAGTCGGTGAATTGGTGGCAAAGCCGGTAAATGGCGACAAGAATTACAGCGGAGGTTAGTTCATCATGGTTGAGCAACATGTCAGGTGGGACGAGTTTGACAAAATTCACGTGATCCGCAAACTGCGAGAGATTGTTGGTAAATGGTGGAAGATTCAATTGAACTTCACCGACCAGAAGGGCCTTCTGCGAGGAGTGCCTGACGGTAAGTTCTTTAATCCTCTCAATCATGTTTGTACGGCGATCACGAGCAATGCGAAAGGTTTTGAGGGTTGTCGTGGAACGGCCCGCACGACAACGGCGTCGATGACGAACTCCAAGGGCGTAAAAGTATCGTCATGCCATGCAGGATTTTCTACGGTGTCGGTTCCGATCCGCGTGAATGGTCAGTTTGTTGGTACCGTTTTCGGAGACGGCTTTCTTCTTGAAGAAACAGCGGCCCAGCAAAAAATTGCGATTAAGCAGTATATGGAACGCGCTTTTCCAGAAAAACGCAACGAGGTTTCGACATGGGTTAACGAATTGCCAGTGTTATCGGCAAAGGATCTCGATTATTTGACGGAGTTAGTGAATCTCGTGGTCGAAGAAATCGTTATGACCCACAAAACGATTAACGATCAAGAAGACACTGTTAACGAGTTACGTAACCAGCTGACTAACCGTTACGGCTTCCATAACATGATCGGTAAATCGGCCCCCATGCAAAACCTCTACAGGCTGCTCGAGAGAGTTGCTAACAGTGACGCGACGGTTCTCGTCCAGGGCGAAAATGGAACTGGCAAAGAATTGATTGCTAAAGCCGTGCATTTTAATAGTCCTCGCAAAAAGAATCGATTTATCCCGGTGAACTGCGGGGCGTTCAATGAGAACCTGCTTGAGAGTGAGTTGTTCGGGCATGTGAAAGGTTCATTCACAGGCGCGGTCAAAGATAAGAAAGGTCTTTTTGAAGAGGCCGACGGCGGTACCCTTTTCATGGATGAGCTGGGTGAGACGTCTATGGCCATGCAAGTGAAGCTTCTACGCGTTCTCCAGGACGGCACGTATACTCCGGTTGGTAGTAGTCAAGTTAGGAAATCAAACGTCCGCGTCGTGGCTGCGACGAATCGTGATCTTGCCAAGATGGTCAAAGACGGCAGCTTTCGTGAGGACCTGTTTTACCGGCTGAATGTCATCAATGTGACGGTTCCACCCTTGAGAGATCGGCGTGACGACATAAAACTACTTTGCGATCACTTTCTGGCCGCGCATGCTAAGGGTTCAAGTAAGCCGTTGAAGATCATTAGCTCCGAGTGTATGGAAGTGCTGATGAACTATGAGTGGCCGGGTAACGTTCGTGAGCTTGAAAATGAAATCGAAAGACTCTGCGTGCTCGCAGGTGATGACAAGGAGATTTTGGCGGAATTTCTATCACCGCGGATCACGAATCTGGTCAAATCGGGTAACTCTGGCATTAAATTTGCGGGAAGCCTGAAAGGCACCATGGAAGAGGTGGAGAAGCAGATGATCTCCGAGGGTCTCGTAAAACATCGCTATAATCGGTCCCGACTTGCCCGTGAGCTTGGGATGAGTAGGGCCAGTCTTATATCAAAAATTTCAAAGTATGGGCTTGATGACAAGACTGGAAGCTGAGACGAGAAAATAAAAAAAAGGGGGGGCGATAAACTCGTCCCCCCTTTTTATTTCGCATCAAAAATTCAGTTAACCACTTTTTTCAATTCCTCAGCAAAAGCACTGAGGCCATCTTGGTTTGTGGCGGCACTTTGAACGTTGAGGATTTTGTCGAGCGCTACCGCATCTTCGAAGTCATCAGCTGATATAAGGCCTTTTTCGTCTAGAAGACGTTTTAAGCTAATAAAGAGTTCCCGATAGCCAGAGTTTGCTTTTGACATTTCATCCATCTGATGTTTTACGCGGTAAAGCTGCGATCCAAGTTCGAGAATGGTCCGCTCTAAGTACTCCAGTTTTGACTGCATAATTTCAAAGTCCCCTTGCTCAACATGCGTGGCAGAGGTGCCCGGCACGTACTATAACGTGTCGGCAGGCTGACGACTTAATTTAGAAATGCCCCCTGGCATGGCCCTCAGGCCTCGTCCCAAGTGATGATACTTACTACCTTTTGGGCGGGTTATAGACATTCCTTTGATATAGCGGCCTCCAGCTCTTTGGGACCTTTAAGTTGAAGCTGTGAAAAGGCTTCGGCAGCCTCGCGTTGTGAAAGCTCGAGGTCACCGCCGTATATATTTGAGACATGAAATATCTGGAGTTTCTTCGCTCGAATGGCTGCTCCAATCAGAGCAGCTTGATAGGTCGTTAGATGTCGTTTGGAAATGGCCTTATCCCGGTCTTCTCTTACGTAGTTACTCTCACAGACGAGTAGATCGGCTTGCAGGTTTGACAGGCGCTGGATGCGCGTTAGATTTTCCCGACTAAAGACCATGTCGGTGACGTAAATAAGACGCTCGCCCGGGCGATGCTCGAGAACATCTGACGCCAAAGTTTCGGCATTTAATTGAACGCCGAATACATCGATGCTTCCCGACAAGTTTCCATCACCTGCTTTTTTTTGTAAGTCACTAATCCAAGGCCCTGGCTTTAAGTTGAGCTGATTTAGAGCCGCTTTCGAAACGGCCATTGAGGCGGGCATAGATAAACAGTACGCTAGCACATCGATGCCGTGATCAACCACCACAGCACTCAACTGAAAATCGCTTACGGTTGTAAGCTTTAATGAGCATGGATTTACAGTCGCATCGACAGCAGTATCTGCGTAGATATCCATGGGTCGGGGTTGAAATTCATTAGTATTGGTCAGGGAAAAGGCCTGAGCATTGCCAGAATTGTTTATCTCGTGCACAACAAAGTTTAGCTGACCTGGGGCCAGTAAGTTCCAGGAATAACCTTGCAGCTTTCCACGGACGTTTGAAACAATTCCAGTGGGACCAATAATTTCAAGGGTTCTGAAATGGGGAACGTTCACGCGCAGCAGTCGATCAAAGCCAATAAAATGATCGAGATGTGTGTGAGTAACCGCAAGCACCCTGATTTTCAGTAGTTCACGGTTTGATAGTTTATCAAGGGAACCAGCATCGATGAGTAGGCAGTCAGATGACTGAGTTGGCTGCACATAAAGGGCAGGGTCTCCGTCCAGGCCATTGATAAGTTGAATGTTAAGTGTAGAGAGCATTGTTTTCGGCATTAACGAAATAGTTTGTCGGCCCTGTGATCTTTCCTAACAGCAAAAAGACCTCCCGTCGATGGCGAGGTCTTTTAATCGAGTTCACTGTTGCCAAATGACAGCGCTTCGAGCGCGTTTATTAGAAGCGGTGATACATGGTGAATCCCCATGGTCCGATACTATACCAATAGTCATGATATTCAGCAGGATACCAAGAGTAGTAACTTCTGATTAGACCAAATGAGTCAAATTGCGTTGGATGGCCGGTCGGACGGATGGGGGGATGTGCTAGAGTGTTTTGTAGTAATTGCCGCTTAAGCTCCATAATTTGGCTCTGGGCATTCACAACATATTGCTGTTCCTCAGCACTCAACTTTCTTGTTACGGCAGCGAGGACACTAGCGCTTCCGGGATTGAGGCTTGGGTTGTCTTCAATGCGGGATGAGGCGACATCGTAAAGCTTGTCAGCAAATACGAATTGCAAATTCAAACAGCTCTGTAGGATCAGTCGACCGATGCGACGTAGCTCTGGGAAGTTCAGATATTTTATGTTTCGCTCGCGAATTACGAGGCGCGAAGACACCTCAAGAAGGGCAGGAAACTCCGCTGCTTCTAATTCACTACCGGATACATATAGATCTCGAACGTACTGAAGCTGAGGCATGGCCAATGCCTTCAGGCCGATGGCCTCCACATTAATCAGCCCGGCCCTTTTGAGGTTGGGAAGTACAATCTTTTCGACGCCGTCAGCGAAAATTGCAAGACTTCCGTTAACTTCGCAAACATCTTGAAGCGAATCAAGTTGTGCAGATGAATCAACTCGAACAGAGTCTACAACACGACAGATTTCAGCGTGCCCATGGACCGACCAGAGCGATAGTGCTAGGCCGACGATGACTTTGGCGCATAGGGGTTTCATGTAGTCGTATCCTCCTAGGGTAGCGGGCCAATGTCTTGAAATAGCCAAGAAAGCCCATTTAATCGGCCGCATCATATAGAGGCGGCATTCTAAGTCAATGTTAAAATGATCCATGAAATCATATTAGTTGCTTCTATAATGTATAAACATATTAAAAAAATCAGTAAATACAAAGTATTGCCTACTGCAAGGCGCTTTGCGCGGTTATGCTTTGTGACGCCAATACTTAGACCTCAAGGACACCATTC